>NZ_JAYKZA010000001.1:695000-1491347 GCF_047308065.1 Brucella sp. H1_1004 | reverse complement strand
GGGTGATGAAGAATGAAGGTGTTGTCATCAGTTTGCCTTTGATGAGCCAGGTCAATGCGGCTGCAAGTGACCGTATGCATGCAGAAAGAGATGCAGGGCGTTCGGCACTAGCGCGCCGGCTGCGGTGGAGGGCTTTATTCCACGTCTTCTACGGTGAGGTCCCGGCCGTTGAACTGCACGGTCTCCCCGGCTCGGGCACCCTCGATCGCTTCGAAGATCGGCGCCATCGTGGAAATGCCCATGAGCTCACGCCCCTGACAGGTAAACTTGCTCGTTGACACCGCGATCACAAAGTGGCGGCCGGACAGCTTGACGACAGCGCCTTCGTTGACGGCCAACTTGGGGCCGAAATCGATCGTCCTGAGCTTTTCGAGTTTATTGGCGTAGTCATGGAGCGTGTCATCGAGCGCTTCAGCGAAGTCGCTCGCGACCTCGGCCTGAGCTAGTTCGTCGTTTTCGATCGGTTCGCTCCGATCGAGCCGAGCGGTAGAGACATAGTCCAGGTAGTTTTCGCGAGCGCTGTGCAACGCTGCTGTCTCCAGCAAGAGCATAGTTTCTCGTATGTGGTCCTTGTTCCAGTCCATAATCACCTCCTAATTTTCGATGTTCTTAAAGTTCAGCCTGCAGATGTGTGGGCCAGGATGGCCAGCCTTTCCGGCTAAGCGACACCGCTATTCGTCGCTGATGACGTCTTCGCCCTGGTATGGAACCCTGATCAGCCGAGGATCTCGAATGATGCTCGTGACGAGCCAGACATATTCCTGCTCGGCGGTATCGAAGCCGAGGATGCTGAAGGATCACCGAGAAAGGGCATGGCGGGAAGTCTGGAAAGCCCTCGCGCAGAACGTAACGCTCGGGATCGCTGTGAAACTCGCTCTTGTAAGACTTTCCGTAGTCCGTGCTTGCTCGGCGCGTCCTGGTCACCTGCCGGTGCTGTTTCCCGATGCTCCACAAGGCGCTCGGACAAGTCGCGGGGGCAGATTTCGTGGAACACGTCGAAGGCGTCGATCAACAGGCCTTTATGCTCTGTCGCCGGATCGGTGATCGCGTAGATGTTGGAGGCATCTTCGCCGTCGTCCCCGCTCTCGAGGCGCAACGCCGCATCGACGCGAATGCTGCATGCATCGAGGGTTGACCCTAGTTCGAGATCGACGAGATTGCCGTCCTTGACGCGGTATTCGCGGTCATAGCCGTTGGCGATGAATGACTGGACTGCTTCTAGAACGTCGGTCACCTGGGAGGTCATGGAAGCACCTTCATCTTGAACTGGATTGGACACGCTCGCGCACAAAGCGCGCTGTGACTCGGCGGACGGAGAAGCTCGCGAAGTGCGTTACTCATAGCCACTTGGCCTTCTTGAAGCGCATGAACAGGAGAAGGCAGAACACCGCTATCACTCCGAGCACGACGAAGTAGCCATATGGCGTGTCCAGTTCCGGCATGTGCTTGAAGTTCATGCCATATATTCCGGCGATCGCCGTCGGGACCGTCAAGATCGCCGCCCAGGCCGCGAGCTGGCGAGTGACCACACCGATCCTTTGCGCTTCCAGAAGGCTGCTGGCCTCGAAGACCGTGGACAGGACAAGCAGGAGGCCGTCGACCATGGACTGCACGCGGTGGACATGGTCCGCGACGTCGTGGAAATATGGTGTCATTTCGGCGCTGATGCAGGGAAAGTGGCCGCGAACGAGCTTTCGCACCAGCTCGGCCATAGCCCCGAGCGTGCGCTGGAACCGCGTGAGTTCGGACCTTAGTTCGAAGATTCGCGCCACCTCTTCTGGCCCGAGGAAATCGTGCAGCGACCGTCGCTCCATCGCCAGGACGTCGTCCTCGATCATTTCGAAGATGGGCAGATACTGGTCGACCACTCGGTGCAAGATCGCGTGCAGCACATAGTCGACACCCTTGCCGAACTGCGTCGGCGATGCCTCGAGTTGCTCCCGAAGTTTGCCCAGCGCTCCGGCATTGCCGTGCCGCACGGTGATAAGGTGATTGTGACCGGTGAAGATCGCCATCTTGCCGTAGCTGATCCGGTCGCCGACCAGCTCGGCGGTCTGGGCGACGACGTACAACTCATCGTTGTAGACCTCGAGCTTGGGCGGGCACAGCGGGTGCATGGCGTTGTCGATCGCCAAAGGATGGAGGTTATACGTCGTCTGGATCGCGCTGAGTTCGTCTGCGGTGGGCTCGCTAAGCGCGATCCAGCAGAAGCCCGAGCGATTCTCGTTTAGTTCGACGTGCTCATCGAGCCTGATTTCACGGACTCGCTTACCTTCGTTGTAATAATATGCGGCGATAATGGTCATGCAGGCCTCGCAGGAATTCGCAGGCCACGCTGTACAGCCGGTCGCGCCAGCCCGCGTTCGAGCCATGCCTGCACGTTCGAATAGCTGCTTAGGCCGAGGATGTCGCCCGCTGCGTAGAATTCGACCAGCGCATTCACCCAGCCAAACGTCGCAATGTCCGCGATCGAGTAATCATCGACAATCCATTCGCGGCCCTCCAGCCGGTGATCCAGGACCCCGAGAAGACGCCTGGAATTCATCAACAAAGCGCTGCCGAGGTCGCTTGTCCTCATAGTCCTTGCCGGCAAATCGCAGGAAAAAGCCTAGCTGTCCGAAGGTCGGCCCAACGCCCGACACCTGAAAGAACACCCAGGCCAGAGTCTCGTACCGCTGGGCGGGTGTTGTTGAGATGAGCTGCCCCGTCTTGTCGGCCAGATAGATGAGGATCGCACCGGTTTCCCATATGCCAATGGGCTGGCCGTCAGGGCCAGCCGGATCGATGATCGCGGGTATGCGGCCGTTGGGATTCAACGACACGAACGCTGGATCCTTCGACTCGTTGTTCGAGATGTCGACGAAGTGGGGCTCATACGGCAGGCCAGTCTCCTCCATCATCGAGACCTTGACGCCGTTGGGCGTGGGGGCCGCGTATAGTTGCAAGCGATCCGGATAAGATGCTGGCCAGCGCTGCGTGATGGGAAAGGAGGAGAGGTCTGTCATATCTGGATCCTGGCACTGCGACGGCGGCTGAATGGAATGATCTGCTTCAAGGCCGGGTTCGACGACCGCGTCGATTGACGCGGTCGTCGGAGGTTGCGAACCGGATCGGCGCGGCACTAACGGCAGCGAAGCCTATTCCGCTGCAGCCCCGGCCGCAGGGCTCACATCGCCGGCCTCATGCCGCTTTGGAAGAACCCAGTCGGGACGGACGAAGTGGCAGGTGTAGCCGCCCGGCCGCTTCTCCAGATAATCCTGGTGATCGGGCTCGGCCTCCCAGAACTCGCCGACCGGCTGGACCTCGGTCACCACTTTGCCATCCCACAGCCCCGAGGCATCCACATCGGCGATCGTATCCTCGGCGACGCGCTTCTGCTCCTCGTCGACATAATAGATGCCCGACCGGTAGGAGAGCCCACGATCATTGCCCTGGCGGTTCAGCGTCGTCGGATCGTGGATCTGGAAGAAGAATTCCAGGATGTGCCGGTAGCTCGTCACTGTCGGGTCGAAGACAATCTCGATCCCCTCGGCATGCGTGCCGTGATTACGATACGTGGCGTTCGGAATATCGCCGCCCGTGTAACCCACACGGGTCGAGATGATGCCGGGCCGCTTGCGGATCAGATCCTGCATGCCCCAGAAACATCCTCCTGCGAGAACAGCGCGCTGATGCATGTTAAGCCTCCTCTACTTGATCGAGATATTCACCGTATCCCTCGGACTCCATCTCGTCGCGCGGGATGAAGCGAAGGGACGCAGAGTTGATGCAGTAGCGCAGACCGCCGCGGTCGGAAGGACCGTCCGGGAAAACGTGGCCCAGATGGCTGTCGGCGTGTACCGACCTGACCTCCGTCCGGACCATGCCGTGTGCACTGTCCCGCACCTCGTTCACGTTTGCCGGAACGATCGGCTTGGTGAAGCTGGGCCAGCCAGTACCCGAATCGAACTTGTCCGTTGAAGCGAACAGCGGCTCTCCCGACACTATGTCGACGTAGATGCCAGGCTCCTTGTTGTCGTTGTGCTCACCCGTGAAGGGCCTTTCGGTCCCCGAATCCTGGGTAATCCGGCGTTGCTCGGGGGTCAGGCGGTCAACTGCTGCCTGTGACTTCTCAAACTTCATGATAGTCTCCAATAATTAATCTAGAGAGCTCGACACACTGTCATTTATCTTTGCAGTCATTGCGCCGACTATCGCAGTGCGCCCCAGATTTATCCAATACGCTGCGCGTATAGTTTCCATAGCGCCGAAGCTCTTCACGTCGTGATTCAGTTCCACTCATACCGGGCTGCCAGCTGCGCGATGTTCCGTATCTCGACCGTTGCCGTGGAGCCGGATACTGTCGCGATCACGACTTCGCGCTCCAAGACAAATCCGTCGATCGGCCGAGTGACGAGGCCTTGCACGGTCGGCGATCGTTCCGGAAGAATGCATATGGCGTGGCCGTCAGCGACGACCCGTTGCACCCAGTCCTCGCGATCTGATCGAAAGCGAGGTCGCATGAGCAAGTCCCGTCGCGCGAAGTGATCGAGGATCCGATCGCGAAACTCGCATTTCAGGCGATCGACGAAAAGGAAACTCGAGCAGGTCTTCGCCGCGCACGATCTCGTTGGCAGCCAAGGGATGGTTTGCAGAACAGCCGAGCACGAAGCGCTCCCGAAATAGAGGATGCACATCCAGCTTGCGTTCCGGTCTTGTTTCACGCGGCATGATGCACGCGTGGTATTTTCCTGAAAGCACCTCCGATGTGTCCTCGTTCGACTGGAGCGAGTGCAGCTTGATTTCGATGGATGGCATCTCCGCCAATGCGCTCTCGAAGAATGCCGTAAATTCCTTTGGTCCGACGGTGGGCGCGACGGCGACATCCGGCGCGCAGATCTACCATCGCCCAGTGCTCCGAGTGATTGCGAACGCTCTTCATCGCGACCACCATGGCCGGAATTCTCCCCTCGACGTAGTGGCCAAGGCCAGTCAGGCGGCTGTTCTTCCCGTCGCGATAGATCAGCGGCCCGCCAAGCTCATCTTCCAAGCGGCGGATCGCGCGGGTCAGACTTGGCTGTGACACACCGCTCAAGCGAGCGGCCGCTGTGAAATTCAGCGTCTCGGCCAAGTTGATGAAATAGCTGACTTGATTGAGTTCCATAGTCCTTTGGCCCACGCGCCTGACTGATACCTCTTCCGTGAGACCGCCTTTGGAACGCAGGTCGCAGAAGTATGCTTGGCGCATATAATCATGATATAGGGGCTTGTCTATATGCGCCAGACATATAAATGATAGCCTGAGATGACGATTACCGGTTGGCGGTGCGCTCCGCTCAGCTCCGTCGAAGGTTCTGAGAGCGCAACCGCCAAGCCGCGTGCTGGAGGTTTGATGGACATGGCAGGAAGATCATTTACGTTTGTCAGTGGGGCTGGCTCTCCGCTGTCCGGGCACCTCGAACCGCCGGAAGGGACGCCGCGGGGCTGGGCGATCTTCGCCCACTGCTTCACGTGCGGGAAAGACAGTCGCGCCGCTGTTCACATCTCGCGCGCGCTGTCGCGTGCGGGCATCGGGGTCTTGAGGTTCGATTTCGCCGGGACCGGGATCGGCGGTGGGACGGGAGAACCTGTGAACTTCGCGTCGGACGTCGAGGACCTTCGGGCCGCCGCAAATGCGATGGCGGCGGCGGGCATGTCACCGTCCCTCCTCGTCGGGCACAGCCTGGGTGGCACCGCTGCGATCGTAGCCGCCGCCGACATGCCTGATATTGCGGCGGTAGCGACGATTGGTGCGCCGGCCGACCTTCAGCATATCTTGCGCCTCTTCGGACCGAATGATCTGGACACCATCGCGAGCGAGGGCGAGGCCTCGGTGGAGATTGCCGGTAGGCCCTTCCTCATTCGCCGAGGGTTCCTTGAGGCGGTTGAGGGGATCGACGTCGAGAAGGCCATTGCCTCCCTGCGACGGCCGGTGCTGGTCATGCACTCTCCGCTGGATCAGGTGGTCGGCATCGACCACGCGTCGCGCATCTTCGTCGCGTCCAGGCACCCTAAAAGCTTCATCTCGCTCGACAACGCGGATCACCTTCTCACCGACGTCGCGGACGCGAACTACGCCGCGGCCATGGTGGCGGTTTGGGCGAGCCGCTTTCTCCCACCACTCAGCGCGGATCTTCCGCAGATCGAGGTTGCGGAGGGCGTCGTCGCCACCGAAACTCTTGCAGGGACGTTCCAGCTCAAGGTCCGCAGCGGCGAGCACACTCTGTTCGCCGACGAGCCAGCATCGGTCGGTGGCCTCGGGACCGGACTATCTCCCTACGAACTCGTATCTGCCGGCCTCGCAGCCTGCACGGTGATGACGATGCGTCTCTATGCGAACCGCAAGGGCTTTCCGCTCGAACGGGCGAGCACGACCGTGCAGCACGAGAAGGTGCCGGACATGATGCCACCCGACCGGTTCACCCGCACCATTGTCCTCGATGGGCCGCTGAGTGATGATCAGCGCGCTCGGATCCTCGCGATCGCTGATCGGTGTCCCGTCGATCTGAGTCTCATCCGGGGTTCGGACGTGCAGACCGAGCTCTTGAGCGCCAGTCAGGCTGCGGATCCCGCGAGGCTGGCTTGACCGTGGCGCACACGGAGGAGGGCGAACGGACTGTGAGCCAATCGCCTACCGGCAATAGGGCGGCCGCGACAGAGCGAGCAATTCTCGCAGGCGGCTGCTTCTGGGGCATGGAGGATTTGCTGCGCCGAGCCAGGGGAGTCATTTCGACGCGTGTCGGTTACACAGGCGGAGAAATGCCTGATCCGACCTACGCGAGACATTACGGCCATGCGGAAGCAGTGGAAGTGACCTTCGACCCTTCCGTTCTCGCCTATCGCTCGCTCTTGGAACTCTTCTTCCAGATACATGACCCCACGACCTACGAGCAACAAGGCAGCGATGTCGGTCCGAGCTATCGATCGGCGATTTTCTACACCACCGAAGTGCAGAAGGAAGTCGCCCTCACGACCCATCAGGAAATCAAGCATCGGAAGCTGGCATCGCCGGTCGTGGAATCAACCAGAAGAAGCCTCTGGAGGCGGCGCGCCGAATCCCTGGTGCGCTGCTGGTGAATAGCTGCCACTTCGTGCGCCCCGACCTGGCGGTTGGACCGCTCAGACGAACGCCCAGCTGTAATACTTGACAGAAAGAGTTGATGATGACCGAAACCGTGACTAATCAGGCCGCCTGGCAGAAAGCGCCGGGGCAGCCACTGAGGATCGGTGTCACCGCTCTGCCGCATCTGGCGGCGAACGAGATATTGATCCGCAACGCGGCCATCGCGATCAACCCACTCGACTGGATTCTGCAGGACGTCGCGCTTTTGCCATGGCTCGACTATCCCGCGATTCTCGGCAGCGACGTCTCCGGTGAGGTCGCGGCGGTCGGTGGCGCGGTCGAGCGGTTCAAGGTCGGCGGATCGAGTCATCGGACAGGCGGTCGGGACAACCGTAAATCAACCTGCGCAGGGTGCGTTCCCAGCACCACACGATCGTGCTGGACCACATGGCGGCGCCGATCCCCAACAACATTGCCTTCGCTGATGCGGCAGTCCTCCCGCTTGGCCTTGGCACCGCCGCAAGCGGGCTCTACGGACGGACACAGTTGGCTCTCGCGCCACCGTTACACTCGCCGACCGCGCGTCCAGAGGTCGTTCTGGTCTGGGGTGGATCGTCGAGCGTTGGCTGCAACGCCATCCAGCTCGCGGTGGCGTCGGGCTACAGGTGCGTCGCCACCGCTTCGGCGCGCAACGTCGGCCTGTTGAAGGAGCTGGGTGCAAGCGAGGTTCTTGACCACTCGAGTCCAGCCATCGTGGAAGACGTGATTGAGGCAATGCGCGGGCGCAGTCTCGCTGGAACGCTTCACGCGACCGGTCACATGAAAGACTGTTTTGCCGTAGTTGCGAGATGCGAGGGCTCGCGCCGGGTGGCAGCGACGCTGGCCCCGCCCGACGAGCGTTCATTTGGAGTCGAGGCGACGCACATCTCCGGGACGAGCCTCAAGGATGACGAGGTTGGTCCAATGATCTACCGCGAATTCCTGCCGCAGGCTCTCGCGGCGCGCACGTTCGTCCCCGCCCCTCCGGCGAAGATCGTGGGCCAGGGCCTTGAAATGCTCCAGGCTGCCTTGGAAGCCCTGAAAGGCGGGTGTATCCGCAGCGAAAATCGTCGTTACCCTGCCTTGAGTGACCAGCCAGGCGGTTTTTCGCGTTCGCAGTCTGAGGTGGCCCGCACTTTGCCGATTGGGAAGCTCTACCGGGAAAACGCGTGTGGGACGCGCGCTGCGCTCCTGCCGGAGCATGCGTTCCCGAAACCTGTTCCCGACTGCTTTTCCCCGAAACTACCTATCGGACATAGAGAAATGGGAATGCAGCGAGTGGTTTGAACGGCCGCTTCCGAAACCGCGTTCCGATCAATTGAGCGGCTAAAAGTGGGGCGATCACCGACATATTAGAATGAGACCGCCATGCCCGATCGGCCGGCTTGACGCGTAGCCAAAAGAATGCGGCTGATGGTAGGCTCGCTGACATTATGAAGCCCCGCCATCTGAGCAGCGTTGAGCTGCCGCAATTGCGAGTCTCCTACGCGTCGTCGTTCTTCTCGCGGTCCACACCTCGCTCATGCAATTCGGCATCGACGGGGCAGTTCGTGCAGCCCTCGTAGCAGCACAAGCGGCAGATGCGGTATGACTGCTCGAGGTTTTCCAAGCGATTTCGGAGAACGCGTTCAGCGATGTCCGATAAGGTTTTCAGTTCGTCTGGATTAAGGATCGATAGCCCTTCGGCAATCACTTGATCGCGCGAGGCCAGGACCTCGTCGCTCGCGACCTTGCCAGTTGGAGTAAGATAGAGGGATCGCGCGCGCCCGTCTGTCGAATGCTCCCTACGCTCGATCAATCCCTCGCTTACCAATCTATCCACCAGGCGAACAGTTCCAGCATGTGAAAGGCCCACCCCGATCGCAAGCATACGGATCGAGAGCCCGGGCTTGTGCGCGAGCAACGCCAGCGCTGAGGCGGCGGGTCCAGCTTCCGGCGCCCGCGATGAACTAGCGCGAACGATGTCGTCGCTGATCATGAGTGCGAACGCCCCGAAAATGTTTCGATCTCGAGGTCCATCCATTGCCACATCTATATGTGCGCGGAGCATAGACAGCAAGCCATACCGTGGTCCTCTTCCTCCGCGCGGCTTGTGGAAAATGTCCTGTTTTAAAAGGGTTTCGGAGGATTTCGACTGATCGAGCGCGCCGAAAAAAACGGGTCGGCTCGTTAAGGCAGCGGAACCGTTGATCCTGGCGGCTATAGGGCAAGCCTTTTCGCTCAGAAATCGCCGTAGGTCGCGCCCAAATCGCTCCGCGTGGCCGCGCTGTCATCCAGGCCGCGCAGGTGCAGATCAGCGAGACCTACGCTCCCGGCGTCGAGCACTTCCATCGTGTCACCGCGCGCGATCACGATTGTATCAATCCCATTGAGGAACAGTCCGTGCTCCACGACGTCGGGGATTGCGGCGATCGCTGCTACGATTTCGGTGGGCATGGTTATCTCGTCCAGGGCCGCGTCCATCCGTACAGGCTGGACGTTTGCCAACGGGCTATAGGCCCACCCGGAGCGCCAGCCCCATCAAGTCAAAATCCCGCAAAGGTCGCGCGTTTGCTGGGTAAAGGCATCGCCGATGAGGATGGCTTCGTGAGGCAGCGAAGCGCGAACCAGCCGCTCGACATATCTCGCTTATTAGTATATGCGTCGCGCATATACTGCAACGCCTGCCCGAAGCACGTAGACGACGTTCGTGACGTTCCCACGGGACCACTGTTGAGGAATTTTAGATGAGCATTTTCGACCGTTATGAATTTCTTGTCCCCGAGCACGGTCGGAGGGATCTTGGCCTGCTTAGATGGGCTCTCGTGATCGTATTTCTGTGGTTCGGCGCGATGAAGTTCACAGCGTACGAGGCCTATGGTATCGCCCCGTTATCGAACACAGCCCGATCATGAATTGGCTCGGCATGTTCGGGACGCAGGGGCAAAGCTATTTCATCGGCGTTATCGAGTTATCGACCGGTCTCGTTCTGATCCTTGGTGCATTTCGTCCACTCTTCTCTGCGCTAGGCGCACTAATGTCAGCAGCGACCTATCTGATCACGCTGACCTTTTTCATCACCACTCCAGGTGTCGCGGAGCAGACTGCCGGCGGCTTTCCTGCGATTTCGGCTGCACCAGGGCAGTTTCTACTGAAGGACGCAGTTCTGCTAGCGGCGTCCCTCGTGCTGCTGCGTGCTTCGGTCCGCCACAGAGGGGCGCTTGTGCCCTCGTGACTGTGGTCCTCTCGTGACGGCGGCGTGCAAATCCTGCAGAACCTCCGCGGGGCATGGATGCTCCGTCGCGATATCGAGCCCGGAGGCGCTCAGCTGCATGGCGACGCGGTCTTCGCCCGTTTCGGCGAAGGCGCGCTCGCTTATCGAGAGAGCGGCATTCTCACTGGCAGATGGCAGAGTATTCTCCGCGTGCCGGCAGTATCGCTATCGCTTGAGCGAGGACAGTGTTGTCGTCGAGTTCGCAGACGGACCTCATATCGGGACGCAGTTCCTCAGCTTGAGTTTCTCGCGGACGGATACCGGGTTGGAAGCGAGTGGCGTCTATGCCTGCGGAGACGACACCTACCATGCAACCTACAGGATTCTGGGGCCGGCGGCCTTTGAAGTGGTCATCATGGTCCAAGGGCCTGCAAAGGCATACGAGCTAGTCAGCCGATATTCCCGGTCGGGATAAATGCTCATGTCGGCGGCGCCTGTTCCCTATCATGGCCGTGAAAGGCAGCGCCGGAATAACTTACCACGCGCTGCAAATCCGAAGACGATTGTCGTCGTCATCAGAAGGTAGGCGACTATCCCACCAGGTGAAAGAGTCGGAACCGCTGCGAGGATCAACCCATCATTCCCGCCGGGTATGAGCGCGATGCCGATACCCATCAATGTGCCGCCGACGATAGATCGCAGAATGCCATTGGCTGTCGGCAGTTGGAGACGCAGATTGCCTTGGCGAAAGGAGGCGGTTAGGGCGCCTGCGATCGAAGAGATCACCGCAGTGAGCGCGACCTCGCCGGCCGGCGACATTCTGAGAGGAAGGGCGCGTTGAATCACGTCTGCGAAGGTCCAGGCCGGCGAGAGTGCATATAGAAGTCCGCCAGTGATACCGAGTCCAATCATCGAAGCGCCGAACGACCAACCCGGCTTTGTTCGCAGAACGCTCTTCGTGGAAACGAAAACGAGTGCCAGCACGAGCACAACTAGGAAGGCTAGGAGAGTCGACGAGGCCTGTTGCGCTCGGTTTGGAGATTAAGCTTGGCCATGTTGAATCGTAGCCGAACCTGCCATGGTCGGCAACCAAGATACCAATCGTTAATCCCAAGGGTAGAGCTAGAAGTCGCATCTCCCCATCCCCAAGCCGCGCCAGCGATCCGAGCAGGCATGTGTCATTAATGAGTGCGCCGAGGCCGAAGGCGATGGCGCCGATGAGCAGGAGGAAATTGATGCTGGTCGAGGGTGCGAGTGTTGCGCCCAGTGTTCCCGTCCAGACTATCGGGACCGCAACCAGGCCTGCCGCTGCCGACGCTGCGAGAAATCCGACGAACATTTTCGGCGGCTGTCTTCTGTGTAACTCATGAGCGGCCACCACTAAACAGGTTCCGCCTTGGTTCGCCGCATATCCGAACCCGAAGGCAAGTACGCATAGAAGAAGTTCGAGCGCAAACGATCCCATTATTTCAAGCCTGCCTGATCATATCGTCAGCCTTCTGATGCGACGTTCCAGCGTGGCGAGCGCCCCGGCTTAGCTTTACCACGGGAAGGCGCGATCCTGCTGTAGCCGCACAGATGGCAAAGGCTGACCGAGCCATCTTTGTCGAAGCCGTTTGCCACAAGGAGCCGCTCCGACAGCATGCCTAGAATGTCGAGGTCATTGGGCGACAGGGGCGAAATACATTCGGAGATCACCTGCTCCCGTGCCTTGAGCAAGGCGTCCGTTATCTTCTTCCCCGAATTGGTGAGGTGAATGAAGCGCGCCCGCCTGTCGGTGATTTGTCTTCGTCGTTCCACCAACTGTTCGCGCTCGAGCCTATCGATCAATCGCACCGTCCCGGCATGAGAAAGCCCGATCGAGGTAGCCAAAACGCTGATCGGCAGTCCGGGCTCCATGCTGAGTAACACCATCACGGCGGTCCCCGGGCCGCTTGGTGAAAACGAGGCCGAGACACTGGCGATGCTGTCTGCAACCGCCAACGCGAGTGCACCTAAATGGTACTTGGCGACCTCAGGCTCCATACCGCAAGAATATATGCTTCGCGCATAGACTTCAAGCGTGTGAAAATGTATGACCGCCGCATGCATCTATGACAGATTCGGACATGGTCATGCTCATTGAGGGGCTCAGCTCGGATTCCACATCTGAGATCAACGGACGTGCTCGTTCCCAGGCGCTAGCGGGGGGTAGGCTGGATGAAAGTGGACGTGCATCAGTGGCTCACCGGGCGCAGGCGGTTCGCCGATGAGACCGCCGGTATGATCGGACGGGTCTCATGCCCGACCTGACTCTTGATCTCCGATACCTGAAGTACGCCGTTCAGGTCGCCGAGGCCGGCAGCTTCCGCCGAGCGGCGGAGCGCCTATCGATATCGCAATCCACCGTCAGCCGACGTTTGCAGCTGTTTGAGCGCCAACTTGGCTTTTCTCTCTTCAAGCGTACGCGAGCGGGGGCAGGGCTGACTCCAGAAGGTGAGCGCTTCCTTCAACAAGCGGTGGTGGGAGCGCGCTACCTTCGTAACGCCGCAACGGAGATCCGCTCCGCGCGGAAACTCAAGACCGGGCTCGTGAGGTTTGGAATGCTTGAAGCGTTCCCGGCGTGCCCGATCATCAACATTCTCTCGGCATTCAGAAATAGACATCCGACGATCGAGGTAAAGCTTGAGGAAGGCACTTCAGAAGAAAACACTTTGGGGGTGAAGCGCGGATTACTGGAGCAGCAATCAGCCTGAGTGCGAGCAAGAGCCCTCAGTTCCAAGTTCGACGTCTCTGCGAACCAGATCTGTTCGTGGCATTGTCCCCGCTTCACGAGTTGGCAGCACGGCCACAGCTGTCGTGGGAGGACATTTGTGACGAAGTCTTCCTCGTTCGCTCGGATGGCGCTGGGCGTGAGCTCGCTGGCATACTCCGGCGCATGGTGGGCGCCGGAGACGGAGCGGTTCAACTCTCGATCCAACAAGTCAGCCGAGAAACCCTGCTGACGATGGTCGAACAGGGCTTCGGCTTGACCATCACCAGCGTGATCTACCGGCCGGATATCGCGTTGATCCCGCTCCCATCGGCGCGGGCGCCGACGGCCGCTATAATTTCTTCCAGTGACAACGACAACCCGACTCTGCCGCTGCTGCTGAAGTGTTTCGACACCCCCTCTAGAGCGGGGACCACGGATTAATCGGCGCTCCCCGGCGTCAACGTTCGCCTGGCTTTGGCGAAGCCACGGTCTGTCGCGATGAACCGTTGTAACATCGGGACGATTAACCGAGCTGGGTCAACAGCGGACTGACCTTGCTCTCGGCCCAATAGGTGGGCGTAGTCAACAAGGTCCTGGTGGAGAGCTGCAGGTAGCTCGACCTGTACCTTAAGCGGCTTGTCGTCCGCGATGGGGCCTAGCTTAAGCTTCGACATCATCAACCTCCATATGGCTCCAGTACCAAGTCTCGCGTCACGATAACGCGCACGGGAAATCCGGGCCGAATAGTGATCGTGGGCGCGACGTTGAGCTGACGCCTCACAATCTGCTGCCCTGCGTCGTTGATGGTGTCCTGCCCACCGTTCCGGATCGCCTGAACGAGCTGATCGTCGTTGTCGACCGCGAGTTCGGCGCCGACGCTCAGCAGTGTCGACAATCCCGCAGCCTTGGCCAGATCCCACCAATGGTAATCGACGCCATCCTGCAGCCCGGCGAACCCTTCAGCGTCAGGCACCAGGCTGGCGCTTGGAGAACGATCGACACCGTTCGGGAAGACGAGCCGAGTCCAACGGCGACTCGGCTCTGGCCGAACTGCACGTTGTTGTCGTACTGCCCGACCACACGAGTGCCTTGCGGCACAAGCAAGATACGGCCGGTTGGGCTGTCGTAGATGTTTTCGGTGACCTGCGCGGTGATCTGGCCGGGTAGATCGGATCGGATGCCGGTGATCAGCGCCGCGGATATCACTGCTCCCGCCTGAAGGACGTTCGGCGATACTGGCGCAGCGACGCGATCGGGCGCAACCGTCCTGCGATCGGCCGCGGCGTTCAGAAACGCGTTCTGCCGGTCCTGCGCCGAGGGCGTGGCGGGCGGCGGAGCGAGGCCAATGCTCGCCAAATCCGGCACCGGCGCGAGCGCTGGGGCAGCTCCCCAGCAGCGGGTGTGCCCCGGCTTTCCGATCCGGAGAAGAGACGGCTGGTGCGCGCGGTCTCGATTTCCTGAAGGCGGCGCTGCTCTTCCGGGCTGATGCCGGGATTGGGCGTGGCCGTCCCGGGTGTGGGCACCGGCTGTCCGCGATCCTGGGTACTAAGGATCGGCCGGCCGAGGTCACCGGGAAGAGGGGGACGTCGCTGTCGGCGGCCAGCCCGCTGCAATCTCGCGGCAGGCCGGCCAGTCCGTCGCGGTCGAGCGGTTCTCGGTCGAATAGAGTTCGTCGTTGGGCCGACCGGCGTCGCGGGTGCTCAAGCGCGTAGATCAGCGCACCTGCAAGCCCGACGCTGGCGACAAGACCGAGGCCGGCGAGAACCTTCCGCGACAACCGGGTGACGCGGGGCGGTTCGGCCCGCAGCCGCATCGGCGCAGGCCCGACCGGCTCGCCGGTCAGGGGCTGCGCATCGTCGTCCGGCACTTCCTCAATCCGGGGCGGGTTCTCGCTCACGAGGTCGGCCTCCCGTCTGTGCGGACGATCCTGACGCGCTTCTGCTCGCGGCCGGAGCCGAAGCGAAGTTCGGCAGCCGCGAACAGACGATCAACGATCATGTGGTGGCCGCGAACGCGATAGTTCACGAGCTCAGAGGTGTTGCCCTCGGGGCCGACGACGAAGAGTGGCGGCATCTCGCCCTGACCGATGCCGCGCGGAAACTCGATAAAGACCTGGCGTCCGTCGTCGAAGGCGCGCAGCGGCCGCCACGGCGCACGGTCGCCCTCGATCGCATAGCGGAAGTTGACGTTCGCGAGATCGACGCCGCTCGCCACCGGCTGGGCCGCCTGCGCCTCGGCGTTCTGACGGCGCAGCGCAATGAGCTGGTCTTGCGGATACTGCCATGAGACCGACGCCATATAGGTGCGCTCTGTCGAGCGCAGCTCCATGTGATAGGTGCGCATGTTGGTGTTGATGACGAGGTTTGTCATCAGGTCGGCGCGGGTGGGCTTTACTAGGATGTGGATCTGGCGCGTTGCCCCCGATCCGCTCTCGGTGTCGCCGATGATCCAGCGCACTGTGTCGCCGGCGGCCACCGGGCCTGCGCCGACAAGCTGCTCCCCGGGTTGGAGCGCGATGTCGGTGATCTGCCCGACGGCGGTATAGACTTGATAAAGCGCCCCTTGAGTCCACGGGTAGACCTGCATCGAGTTAATGAAGCCGTCGCGCACCGGCTGGACTCGTGCCGCCTCGTTTGCCTGGTTGACGCGAGCGGTCGGATTAGAAGGCTCCGGGGCACGCCGCGTCTCCTCCACACGCTGCAATTGGCCAGGCAGCGGCAGCGGCCGGGGCAGCTCGACCACGGTGACCGGCGCGGGTGGATCGACGGTCTGCACCGCCGGAGCCGCATTGTCGTAGGAAATCTCCGGCGGCGGATTGGTGGTCGCGCAGCCCGCGAGCGCGGTCGCCGCTAGCAGAACGACCGGGAATGCGGCTCTACGGAGAGCCGGGAGTACGTGTGTGTGTGAAGCCGGGTTTCCGGCTTTACGGAAATACGGCTTGGTACCCCCACAAGCTCCGTGACCAGTTGATGGCGTTGAGCATGATGCCGAGCGGGTTCGCCCTGAGCCGGTCGGCGTTCAGGGGGATCTGCACGACGATCGTCAGGATCGCGGTCCAGCGCGTGGTCTCGGCGAGCTGGCCATTTTCGTATCGGCGCTCGACCCAGGCGACGCGGAAGCTGTCCGGGGACGCGCGGATGACGCTGGAGACGTCGACAGCGACCTGCTGCCGGCCGACCCGTGTAAAGGGGTCGTTGGAGCGGGCGTAGTCATTGAGCGCCATGGCGCCGCGGTCAGTCGTGAAGTCGTAGGCGCGCAGCCAGTTCTGCCGGACGATGATCGCATCGGCCGGAATGCTCCGGACCTGCTCGATGAAGCGCGCTAGGTGGAAGGCAATCTGCGGATCGGTCGGACGATAGTCGGCCTCGGCGGGCGCGACGGCCTGCGCCTGACCGATGCGATCGACTTGGACCACCCAGGGTACGATCGTCCCGCGTGCTGACTGCACGACGAGCGCGATGGCGAACCCGGCCGATAGGATCAGCGAGCCGAACGCCATGAGCCGCCAGTTCTTGGCCTGCACGCGCGAGGCGCCGATGCGCTCATCCCAGACCTGGGTGGCGCGTTGATAGGGCGTCGCCGGCTCGGGGGCCTTGCCATAATGGGTAGAGGGTCGTTTGAACATCAGCGATCGCCTTCGGAAAGATTGATGGAAGAGCCGCCGCCGTGGGCGTCGCCGGAGCGGACGGCATGGGCCGTGGCCTGGACGGCATGGGTCACGTGCTGGGATCGGCGCATCCGCTGCGCCCAGGCCGGCGGACCGCCGGCGTTCGCGGAACCGGCGGCAGCGGCGCCATCACCGGCCGCGTCACCGCCGATCGAGCCCATGGTGGAAGTGCCGCCTGTCGCCTCAAAGGCGGCCTTGCCGCCAGCGTTGAAGCTTGAGCGCATGCTTTCGGCGGCACGCGATGCGGCGCGACGCAGAGGTGAGACGGCGGCGCTGCCGCCGGCACGCACGACCCCGCCGAGACCGGAAGCGACACCGACCGCGCCGGCCTGCCCGGCTGAGCCAAGGCTGTAAGCGGTGGACGCGCCGCCGGCGATCGCAGCACCGCCACGAGCGGCGGCGGCGGCACCACCGGCCAGCGCAGCACCACCCGACGCAGCGGCGCCGACGGCGCCAGCGCCGAGCGCGACCATGCCGCCTGCGGCCAGGCCAGTGCCGACTGCTGCTCCGGCGCTGGCTGGGGACCGCCGGAGACGATGCCGCTTCCAGATCCTGAAGGTCGATACCGAGGCCGAGCAGCGACAGCGCGGCGAGCACGATCGCCATCGCTTCGTCGATTGTCGGGTTCTGGCCGCCGAAACCGGATGTGAATTCTGAGAAGAGCGTCGAGCCGATGCCGATGATGACGGCCAGCACCAGCACCTTGATGCCGGAGGAGATGACGTTGCCGAGCACGCGTTCGGCCATGAAGGCCGACTTGCCGAACAGGCCGAACGGGATCAGCACGAAGCCGGCGAGCGTCGTCAGCTTGAACTCGATGAGCGTGACGAAGAGCTGGATGGCGAGGATCGAGCAGCACCAGCACCAGGGCCAGGAACATGCAGGCGATCTGGATGAAGTTCTCGAAGAACGACCAGTAGCCCATGAGGCTGGAGATGGAATCGAGCAGCGGCCGTCCGGCGTCGAGCCCGGTCTGAGCGACCTTGCCAGGGCGCAAGAGGTCGGCCGTGGTGAACCCGGTGCCGCTAGCCTTCAGGCCGAGGCCGGCGAAGCTCTCGAAAATGATCCGGGCGAGGTTGTTCCAATTACCGATGATGTAGGCGAACACGCCGACGAACAGCGTCTTCTTCACCAGGCGGGCCATGATGTCGTCGTCGGCGCCCCAGCTCCAGAACAGCGCCGCCAGCGTCACGTCGATGACGATCAGGGTGGTGGCGATGAAGGCGACTTCGCCGCTGAGTAGCCCGAATCCGCTGTCGATGTAGCGGGTGAAGACCTCAAGAAAATGGTCAATGACGCCGGTGCCGCCCATGATCTTATCTCGCCTCGTCGAGCTGCGGCGGCGCGATCGGTGCGGCGGGCTCGAAGGCCGGCTGATCGGTGCGGTCCGATTGGGGTATGAGAGTGTTTCGCGGCGCTGGCGGGATGTCCGGCAAGCGCTCGGTAGGTCGCGCGCCGGGCGCGAGGAAGCGGTTGCGGTTTTCGGCCCAGGCCCGCAGGCACGCCGGATCGCGCGGCCCCGCTTCGCCGAGCACCTGGCAGCGGATCATTTCGTCGCGCAACGGATCGCCCTGCGCTTGGGTGGTCCGGTCGGACGGCCACGCCTCCCGCACTTCCTCTTTCCGGTTCATCTCGATCGCGGTCGCAGTGATCGCGACGGCCACGAACACCACAGCGCCGAGCCGTGCGAGCATCTTGCCGTCCATGGCCGCGCCCTCAGTTGCCGTTCGGGAACATGCGGGCGTTGCCGGGCTGATAGCCGGTGCCCGGCGTCAGGAACCGTCGGCGCTGTTCGCGACCCTGTTCGGCCGCGGCAGATCGCTCGGCCTCGGACAGGCTTTGCGCCCGGCCGTTGGCGGCAACGACGGCGGTGAGATCGGCAAGCTGCTGCGCTTGCAGCGCGAGAAGCTGGTTGCCGGCCTGCGTCGCCTGCAGCGCTCCCGTCGCGCCCTGGCTCTGGCCGACCAGTGACGACATCTCGGCGCGGTTGGTGTCGATGTTGCCGACCACGCCGGCCTGGACGCGCATGGCGTCCTGCAGGCCGCCGACCGTGTTCTGCCAGCGCTCCCGCGCCTGCGCCACGAGCGCCTGGTCGGAGGCGGACATGGAGGCGTTGCCGTAGGTCGACGTGAACGCCTGGTCGATGCGCTGGACGTCGTAGGCGATTCCCTGCGCCTGTTGCAGGAGCTGCTGGGTGCGCTGAACCGACTGCTGAAGCTGCTGGAGCGAGGAGTATGGCAGGCTGGCGAGGTTGCGGGCCTGGTTGATCAGCATCGTCGCTTCGTTCTGAAGCTGGGTGATCTGCTGATTGACCTGCTGGAGGGTGCGCGCCGCCGTCAGGACGTTCTGCGCATAGTTGGTCGGATCGTAGACGATCCATTGCGCAGCGGCGGGCAGGCGCCGACAGGATCGGCGAAAGCGCGATCGGCGCGGCAAGCAGCGCTGCGGTGATACGCAGTGCAAGCGAGCGGGATTGAGTAGAACGGGTCATGGGCGTGTCTCCGGATCGGTTTGGGGGATGACATTGGTGAGGTCGGCGATGAGGTCCGCGGCCCAGGCAAGCCGGTTCTCGGCGAGCCACTCAGCGAGGAAGCCATCCGTGCCGCTGCGGGCGTGAACGTCCGCGATCAGCGCCTGGTGCTGCTTGGACGACGCGGCGCAGAGCGCGAGCGCCACGTCCGACAGCCCCAGCTCGAACAGCCGGTTGCCGCGCCGCGACTGGCAGTAATAGTCGCGCTTAGGCATCGCCCGCGCGAGGATCTCGATCTGGCGATCGTTGAGCCCAAAGCGGCGATAGATGGCGGTGATCTGCGGCTCGATCGCGCGTTCGTTCGGCAGCAGGATGCGAGTCTGACAGCTCTCGATGATGGCTGGCGCGATCGCTGAGCCGTCGATGTCGGAGAGCGACTGCGTCGCGAAGATGACGCTGGCGTTCTTCTTGCGCAGCGTCTTCAGCCACTCGCGGAGCTGACCGGCGAAACCCTCGTCGTCTAGCGCCAGCCAGCCTTCATCGACGATCAGCAGCGTGGGGCGACCGTCGAGGCGGTCCTCGATGCGGTGGAAGAGATAGGCGAGCACGGCGGCGGCGGCGCCCGTGCCGATCAACCCTTCTGTTTCGAAGACCTGGACATTCGCTTCGCCCAGATGCTCGGCCTCGGCGTCGAGCAACCGGCCATAGGGACCGCCGACGCAATAGGGCCGAAGCGCCTGCTTCAGGTCGTTGGACTGCAGCAGGACGGACAGGCCGGTGAGCGTCCGCTCGTTGATCGGCGCGGACGCCAGCGAGGAGAGCGCCGACCAGAGATGCTCCTTCACCTCGGGCGTGACCGGCATGCTCTCTCGCCCCAGGATCGCGACCAGCCAGTCGGCGGCCCAGGCACGTTCGGCGACATCGTCGATCCGGGCCAGCGGCTGAAGCGACACGCTGTCGTCGGCGCCTTCGGTCAGGCCGCCGCCGAGATCGTGCCAGTCGCCCCGCATGGCGAGCGCGGCTGCTCGGATCGATCCCCCGAAGTCGAAGGCGAAGACCTGGGATTGTGGATAGCGCCGGAACTGAAGCGCCATCAGCGCGAGCAAAACGGATTTTCCGGCGCCGGTCGGACCGACGATCAGCGTATGGCCGACATCGCCGACATGGATGGAAAGCCGGAACGGGGTCGAGCCTTCGGTTCTGCCGTAAAGCAGTGGGGGTGCATCGAAGTGCTCGTCCCGTTCCGGTCCCGCCCACACCGCCGACAGCGGGATCATGTGGGCGAGATTCAATGTGGAGATCGGAGGTTGCCTGACATTGGCGTAGACATGGCCGGGCAGCGAGCCGAGCCAGGCGTCCACGGCGTTGATCGTCTCGGGCATGGCGGTGAAGTCGCGGCCCTGGATGACCTTCTCGACCATCCGCAGCTTCTCGGCTGCAATGCGCGGATCATCGTCCCAGACGGTGATCGTCGCGGTGACATAGGCCTGGCCGGCGTAGTCGGCGCCCAGCTCCTGCAACGCCATATCGGCGTCGGCGGCCTTGTTGGCCGCATCGGTATCGACCAGCGCAGAGGCCTCGTTGGTCATCACCTCCTTGAGGATGGCGGCGATCGACTTGCGCTTGGCGAACCACTGACGCCTGATCTTCGTCAGCAGCTTGGTGGCGTCGGTCTTGTCGAGCAGGACGGCGCGTGTTGACCAGCGATAGGGAAAGGCCAGCCGGTTCAGCTCATCGAGGATGCCGGGCGTGGTCGCGGTCGGGAAGCCGACAATGGTGAGGATGCGGACATGTGCGTCGCCGAGCCGGGGTTCGAGCCCACCGGTCAGGGGCTGATCGGCCAGCAGCGCATCGAGATATATCGGCGTCTCGGGCACGCGGACGCGGTGCCGCTTGGTCGAGACGGTCGAATGCAGATAGGTCAGCGTCTCGCCGTCATCGAGCCAGGCGCATTCCGGCATGAAGGCGTCGATGAGCTGAAGGATGCGATCGGTGCGGTCTGCGAAGCCGCGCAGGATCTCGTGCGCATCGACGCCAGCGTGATCGCGACCCTCATAGAGCCAGGTCTCTGCGCGCGCCGCGTCTTCGGCCGGGGGAAGGTAGAGGAAGGTGAGGAAGTAGCTCGATTCGAAGTGCGCGCCGGCTTCCTCGAAGTCGGCTTTCCGTTCGGCGTCGACCAAGGCCGACGCGCTGTCGGCGAACACGCTGGCCGGATAGGTCGCGGCACCATGGCGCTGCGCCTCGACGAAGATGGCCCAGCCGGAGCCCAGGCGACGGAAGGCGTTGTTGAGGCGCCCGGCGACCGCGACCAGCTCGGCCGGAACGGCACTGTCGAGGTCGGGTCCGCGAAACCGTGCAGTTCGCTGCAAGCTGCCGTCCTTGTTCAGGACGATGCCTTCGCCGACCAGAGCGACCCAGGGCAGGAAGTCGGCGAGACGGGTATTGCGGTTGCGATATTCGGCGAGGTTCATCATCGGCGTCGCTCCTCAAACCGACAGGTGGCCGGGGATGCGCAGATGTTTGCGCACGACATCGACGAACTGCGGATCGCGCTTGGCCGCCCAGACGGCCGCGAAATGACCGAGAGCCCAAAGGCCCAGGCCGACCAGCCAGAGGCGGAGGCCAAGGCCGAGCGCGGCTGCCAGCGTGCCGTTGAGAATGGCGATCGAGCGCGGAGCGCCGCCGAGCAGGATGTGCTCGGTCAGCGACCGATGGACCGGGACCGAGAAGCCCGCCAGCTCGCCATGATGATCTGCGCCGTTGGCCATCAGACGAGCGCCCCGCCGCCGAACGAGAAGAAGGACAGGAAGAAGCTGGACGCAGCGAAGGCGATCGACAGGCCGAAGACGATTTGGATGAGCTTGCGCGCGCCGCCCGACGTGTCGCCGAAGGCCAGCGTCAGGCCGGTGATGATGATGATCATCACCGCGATAATTTTGGCGACCGGGCCCTCGATGGATTCGAGGATGGACTGTAGCGGGGGCCCTCCCGGGCATTTGGGAGCCGGAAGCGTGAGCGGCAGGCGCGAGCGCCAGCGAGACGAAGGTGACGGATACCGCAGTCGCGATATGGCGGCGGAAACGCAGGGCATGCTGGATCATGACGGACCTCCTGTGAGGGGCTGGCTTGCGGGCGTGACGCGGTAGTCGCCGTCGGGGCCAAGGCCCTCGATGCGGGCGAGTTCGGCGAGGCGGCGCGACGTGCCCCGGCCGGAAAGCACGGCGACGAGATCGATCGTCTCGGCGATCAGGGCGCGCGGGACGGTGACGACGGCTTCCTGGATGAGCTGCTCCATCCGACGCAGCGCGCCGATGCCCGTACCCGCGTGGATGGTTCCGACACCGCCGGGGTGTCCTGTGCCCCAGGCCTTCAGCAGATCGAGGGCCTCGGCTCCCCGGACCTCGCCGATCGGAATCCGATCAGGGCGCAGGCGAAGAGAGGAGCGGACAAGATCGGAGAGCGAGGCGACGCCGTCTTTGGTCCGCATGGCGACGAGGTTCGGCGCGGCGCATTGCAGTTCGCGCGTGTCTTCGATCAGGACGACGCGGTCGGAGGTCTTCGAGACCTCAGCCAGCAAAGCGTTGGTGAGGGTCGTCTTGCCGGTCGAGGTGCCGCCGGCGACGAGGATGTTGCGCCGATCGGCGACGGCCTGGCGCAGCGTCTCGGCCTGATGCGCCGCCATGATCCCGGCGGCGACATAGTCGTCGAGCGTGAACACGGCGACGGCCGGCTTGCGGATCGCGAAGGCCGGGGCGGACACGACGGGCGGCAACAGCCCCTCGAACCGCTCCCCCGTTTCGGGCAACTCGGCTGAGACACGTGGGGCGCCGGGATGAACCTCGGCCCCGACATGATGGGCGACGAGGCGGATGATCCGCTCGCCGTCTGACGGCGACAACAGTTCACCCGTGTCGGAAAGTCCTTCGGAAAGCCGGTCGACCCAGAGCCGCCCATCGGGGTTGAGCATCACCTCGACGATCGCGGGGTCTTCCAGAAACCGGGCGATCGCCGGCCCGAGGGCCGTGCGCAGCATGCGCGCGCCGCGAAGGATCGCCTCCGATTTCTGGTGAGTGGCCGCCACGTCGTCCCCGTTCTCTTGCGGGACCGCGACATGCGGCCCTGGATCGGGGATGAGTAGAAGAGGCAGAAATCATGGCCTGACAACAACCATAATGTGGTCGTCGTACTGTAGCGTACAAATACAGGGAAACGGCGGAACGCCGGAATACTTGAAGTGGACGTGGCCGTGATTAATCCGCGTCGTGCGCGGGCGTGATGTCCTCGGAAATTTCCTGCCTAAGCTTCGGCCCGTGAGCGAGTCGCCGGCCGAGCGCGGTGACGAACGCTTCGTAGCGTTCGCCGGCTTTGGCGCGCGCCGCTGCCTGGGCGGGCTCGGGGAGCGGCGGGTTCGTCGTCAGCCAGAATCGGATGAAGACGGCCAGCGTTTCGACGGCGATTCCAAGGTCACGCTCCATACGCGCCATTCGCCGGTCGAGCTGGTCGAGCCGTTTCGTCGTAGCCGCCTCCTGCCGTTCGGCAGCGTAGGGCGACAGGAGGCGATGCCAGCTTCCCGCGATCAGCGAGAGGATCGCGCCGGGCGGCGTGCGCGGCGAGCGCCTTCATGACGTCGGGTTCGAGATACACCGATAGCCGCTGCTTTTTGGGAGGCTTTGCCATGGTGCCTCCTAAAGCTCGATACCGTCGCCGGGATCGAGCGATGCTTGGCGTGCGACCTGGCGCATGGTCTGATTCATGCGCGAGAGGCGAGCGGCGTCCTCATCGGCATCGTCGCGGGGATCGATCTCGAATTCGTTTTCGATGGGCTGCATTGGCTCGACGGGCTTTGCGCGGCTCAGTTCCGGCTGATGCCGGCGCTCGGAGTCGGTCGTATCCTCATCCTCCGATCCGCGCTCGCCGTCGGTCGCGATCGACACGGTCGGCGCCGCTGGAAGCGGCAGCGCGCTCCAGTCATCGGGCCGTGCCGTTGTCCGTTTCACCAGGTTCGGCGGCGTTACGATGCGCTCCTGAAACCGGCGATCCTCATAGTACCGCGCTTTCTTCGCGCGGATCGGTGGCGTACCGGCGACCATGACGATCTCGTCGGCGGGCGGGAGCTGCATGATCTCGCCGGGCGTCATCAGTTGCCGCGCCGTTTCCGAGCGCGACACCATCATGTGGCCGAGCCAGGGCGACAGGCGATGGCCGGCGTAGTTCTTCATCGCCCGCATCTCGGTTGCGGTGCCGAGTGCGTCCGAGACCCGCTTGGCGGTCCGCTCATCGTTGGTGGCGAAGCTAACCCGGACATGGCAGTTATCGAGGATCGAGTTGTTCGGGCCGTAGGCCTTCTCGATCTGGTTCAACGACTGGGCGATGAGAAAGGCCTTGAGGCCGTAGCCCGCCATGAAGGCGAGAGCGCTCTCGAAGAAGTCGAGACGACCGAGGGCGGGAAACTCGTCGAGCATGAGGAGCAGCCGGTGGCGGTTTCCGTTCGCCTGCAGGTCCTCGGTCAGCCGGCGGCCGACCTGATTGAGGATCAGGCGGATCAGCGGCTTGGTCCGGTTGATGTCCGACGGCGGCACCACGAGGTAGAGCGTCGTCGGATGCTTGCCGCCGACGATATCCACGATGCGCCAGTCGCAGCGGCGTGTGACCTCGGCGACGACGGGATCACGATAGAGGCCGAGGAACGACATCGCTGTCGACAGCACGCCTGATCGCTCGTTGTCGGATTTGTTCAGCAGCTCGCGCGCGGCGCTGGCGATCACCGGATGCGGTCCGGCCTCGCCGAGATGGGCTGTCTTCATCATGGCGGCGAGCGTCGACTCGATCGGCCGCTTCGGATCGGAGAGGAACGCCGCGACGCCGGCAAGCGTCTTATCAGCCTCGGCGTAGAGGACATGCAGGATTGCGCCTACCAGCAATGCGTGGCTGGTTTTCTCCCAGTGGTTCCGTTTCTCCAGCGAGCCCTCCGGATCGACGAGGATGTCGGCGATGTTCTGGACGTCGCGGACCTCCCATTCGCCGCGGCGCACCTCGAGAAGCGGATTGTAGGCGGCAGATTTCGTGTTGGTTGGATCGAACAGCAGCACGCGACCATGACGCGCGCGATAGCCGGCGGTGAGCGTCCAATTTTCCCCCTTGATGTCATGGACGATCGCGGAGCCCGGCCAGGTCAGCAGCGACGGCACGACCAGGCCGACGCCCTTGCCGGATCGCGTGGGCGCGAAGCACAGCACATGCTCGGGGCCGTCATGGCGGAGATAGTCGCGGTCGAACTTCCCGAGCACGACGCCGTCCGCGCCCAGCAAGCCGGCGGCGCGGACTTCCGCGGCGACCGCCCAGCGGGCGGAGCCGAACGTCTCGGCATTCCTAGCTTCACGCGCCCGCCAGACCGACATGCCGATCGCGACGGCGATGGAAATGAAGCCACCGGACGCCGCGATATAGGCTCCCTCGATGAAAATCGGAGGTGCATAGGCGTCGTAGAAGTACCACCACCAGAAGAAGGCGGGCGGATAGTAGATCGGCCAGCCGGCCAGTTCGAACCACGGAAGTCCGAGCTGCGGCTGGAAGCCGAGCCGATAGGCCGTCCACTGCGTCGCCGCCCAGGTCGTCATCAGCACGATCAGGAAGACAGTGAGGATTTGGCCCCAGAGGATTTTGGTCGCCGACATGGCGGGCACTCCTTTCTTGATTGGGCTACATGCCGAGGCCGCGATTGCGGCCGAAGCTCCAGTCGACGCCACCGGCGCCGCGCGACACGCCGGAGACGTGCTGACCGATCTGACGCTCGATCGACGGCGACCAGGGCACGAGCTGGAAGCCGAGGCCGTCGTCGATCATGGCGAAGCGGCCCGACGCGAGCGCAAAGCGCTGGCGATAGGTGCCGGCCACATATTCGCCCGCCGCGGCCTTCGAGAATTGCCGACCGGTCTCGGCCGCAAGCTTCTCGCCAAGGGCGTCGACCTCGCGCTGGCGCAGCGTGTCGATCAGCCCGGGGGAGAAACTGACACCGCGCGTCTGCCGCTCGGCAAGGCCCTGACCAACGAGGTGCTCGGCCCGCCTGTCCATCGCGTGACGAACCTCCGCGCCGAATCCGCCGCCGCCGAGCGCGACGGGATCGCGGGCGATCGCCTGCCGGTCGAGCCAGGTGGCGCCGGTCGCATGGACCTGCCGCTCGATTTCGAGATCGGAGCGGACGGCGAGCGCGACGCGCCTGCGCCCCTGCGCGTCGTCAAATTTGCGCAGCTCCACGATCGAGCCCGGCGCGCTGTCGCCAGCGGCGTCGAGGTCGGGCAGCTTGATGTGATGGGTGCGTCCGTCGGTGCCGTCGACCACGGCATAGGCGGTGCCCTTCAACTCGTCGTCGAGACCACGGTCGACCAGCCGGCCGATGACCGGATCGTCGAGGCTCTCACCGGCAAGCACGTAGCTGGCCGCGCCGCGCTGGATGCCGCGCTCGGTCAGGCCACGGTGAATGCGCTTGATGATGTCGCCACGCTCGCCCAGCTCCCGCAGCGTCGCCTCGGCATTCTCGGACACGACCCATTGTCCGGGGCCGACCTGATCGGCGAGGCCGAGGGTCTCCAGCTTGCGGAGGCGGCCGACCTTCATCGCATGGAATTCGTCGGGCTGGCGGTCAGGGAGCGGGGCGAGATCGACGACGCCGGTGCGATAGCTGTCGCGGGCAAGCTGGCGGTCAAGATTGGTCCAGCGCTCCGCGTCGATCTGCCGTTCGAGATTGCGGCGGATCTCGTGATCGGTGCGCGGCCCCAGCTCCTGGGTGACGAGGTCCTGCGCGCGGGCGCGCATGCCTTCCTTGATATAGTCGCGCGAGATGACGAGGTCCTGACCGTCATCGGTGCGCCCGCGCAGGATGATATGGACATGTGGATTATCCGTGTTCCAGTGATCGACGCCGACCCAGTCGAGCTTGGTGCCGAGGTCTGTCTCCATCTGCCCCATCAGCTCGCGGGCGAAAGTCTTGAGGTCGGACATCTCGGTCGCGTCCTCAGGTGAGACGATGAAGCGGAAGTGATGTCGGTCGTCCTGAGTGCGCTCGGCGAAAGCCTTGGCGTCGGCCGCCTCCGTCTCCGGCCCGAACAACTTCGCCTTCTCCCCATCCCGGGTGACGCCTTCGCGCTGCAGATAGCTGAGGTGGGCGTTGAGCGGCGCCGAGCGAGCGGTGTGCCGGACGACGCGCGTCTTGATCACGGTGTTGCGCGATCGGTTGGTGAGCAGTCGATTGGCCTGGACGGTCGCTCGCTGGCCGCGCCCGAAACGCGAGCGGTTGCCCGAGCTGATCTTGCCGGAGCGCGAGACCCTGCCGCCGGCACGCTGGGCGGCGGCGAGGGCCTGGGCGATGAAGGGCCGCGTTTGCTGTGCGCGGGTGGAGCGGATACGGCCTGGCCGGATGCGGAAGTCGTCCTCGCCGCTCATGGCCGAGGCTCCGCACATCGCGCAAACGCGCGGAAATCCCTCGCGAAATGGCGAATGCGCAGGCTGCGTCGATCAGGCGCACCTCGCGCCAATTCGCCATAAGTCTCTGAAAACACACGACCGCACCAAGCCGCACATCGCGCGCTTTTATCTCGCCATCGTGCGGTTGTGTTGCCTGCTCTCCGTCCTCGGACCGCCATCCCTGCGCCAGAGCACGCCATTCCACGAAATGCCGCGAACACCGTCATCGCGGCCCCCGATCGGCGTTTCGGGCGACAAACAGGCCTGCGGATTGCGGAGCGATGGCTGTGACATCGCGCACCGGAATGGCGGCCGGAGTGTCCTCGGAAGCGCCATTGTTGGACGTCGGAACGGCGGTCGTCGCGTGTTCGGACTGCGCGATGAAGAGCGGAGACCGCGTCCAGGCGTTGGGATCGGCTGCCGCGACCGTAACGGGAGCAAGCGCGTCTGCGCCGCCGATGACGGGTGCGAGCGCGGCGACATAGGCGCGAGTTTCGGCCGGCAAAGGACGGCCGGCGAGATACTCTTCATAGCGGCCGGGACCAGCATTATAGGCCGCGAGAAACCCCGGCGAACCGTAGCGGTCGTGCATCTCGCGCAGATACGCAGTGCCCGCCAGAATGTTGTCGCGTGGATCGTAAGGATTCGCGCCGAGCCGGTGACGGACGCGCAGATCGGCCCATGTGGCGGGCATGACCTGCATCAGTCCCATCGCGCCGGCCGACGAGATCGCCCGCACGTCGCCAGCGCTTTCGATGCGCATGACGGCACGAATCCAGTGCTCTGGAACGCCGAACCGTTGCGCTGCCTCGGTGATGAATGTGGCGTAGGAATCGGCGCGAGAGGGCCCCTCGACCGACACCGTCTGCGCAGTCGCGGTGGCGCAAAGCGGCGCGGAAAGCAGGAGGCCGGAAAGGAGAAGGAGGGCTGTGCGCCGGGCGGCGTTGGACCGCCCGACGACAGCTTTGAGGTGCGGAGCCGACATCGCTCAGTCCCGCTCGGCCCGCTTGGGCGGGCGGTTCCAGTGCAGGCCCCAGGCGGACTTGTCGTCGGCCGACTGGAAGAGGTTGGCGCGGATCGGATGCCCGAAGGTCGGATCATCGATCTGAAGCGAAACGTAGTCGCCGGCCTTCTCGCCGGTGCGCTTCCAGCCGGCGCCGATCTCCGCGCCGGTTTCGTTGTTCATGCTGTCGAGCACATGGACGCGGAAGTCGGGCGCGTTCTCGGCATCGGACGGTTCGGCCGGAACGATGATGATGTCCTGGTGCAGTGACAGCGTCGTCAGGTGGCCGACGAAGCCATCATTTTCGCGCGTGAATTGACCGATCACGGACATGGGTCGTCTCCTTCAGATTGCGGTGGACAAGGTCATGGGCGTGCCGTCACCGCGTCGGCGCGCGCCAGACGAAGCGGCCATCGCCGTCCTCGTCGGTGTAGAGGGGTGTGGCCCGGCCGATGACCGAGTTGGCGGGGAGAGGCCCGAAATAGCGGCCGTCGAGGCTGTCGCGGACCTGCCAGTTCATCAGGAACAGTTCGCCGTCCGCGACCATGCGGCAGCCCTGCCAGATCGGCAGCGAGCGACCGCGACGATCGCGGTCCAGCGCATCGCCCATCGGCACGGCATCGACCGTGATGGCGAGCCCGGTTCTGCACACACGTTGCCCGGGAAGCGCAGCAACGTGCTTCATCAGCGGAACGCCGCGCGGCAGATATCCGCCATCCGAAAGGAAGGTGGCGAGCGGCTCTGGCGCGCGCACGGCGACCAGATCCGTCACGTCGACCCGGCCGGGTTCGCCGATCGCATACAGACCGATCGGCGTGCTGGCCGAGGCATTCCAGACCAGCTTTGGTGCGAATGACGCGATCGACGTGATGCCGAGCAGCGATACGGCGGCAGTCGTCGCGAAGGCATAGCCGAGGCGGGTCATGCGCCAATCTCCCGGCGCAGGAGGAAGGCGCGATGCTGCTGCATGTCATAGGCGCGGGGCGCTTCACCGACCGTCAGACGGTTGTGGACGTGTCGCCAGTGATCGGGCGAAACATCCGTCGCATCGATGTCCCGCGCCTCGATCGCGTCGATGAGCTGAAGTACGCGTTCGACCTTAGGCCATCCATCGGCGCGCAACAGGATGTCGCCACCGGGGCGCACGAATGGCAGGGTCTGGCAGCGCTCGCCGGTACGAACGGCGCGTACAATGTCGAGCCGCGAAAGCGCAGTGCCGTAGTCGTTGGAGGTCCAGCGAACAAAGGCGAAGACGCTGTCCGGCGCGAACGAGACGACGCGGCGGCGGCGGTCGAGAATCTGTTCGGCGGCCTCGCGACCGAACCTGATCCAGAATTCGATCTTATTCTCGATCCACGTCAGCTCGACATGGGTCGGGGCATCGGTAGTAATCGCAGGCAGCAAGCTGCTGCGCACCGACGTGTCGGCGACGCCGATCATCGTGGTCCTCCTTCGCTGGTTGGGAACTCGCGCTCGAACAGGGCGCGCAGCATGTCGGCGACGGTCTGCCCGCGCTGGAAAGCGGCGATCTTGATCCGGCCGCGCATGTCGGCGGTGACGTCGATCGTCAGCCTGGCGGTGAAATCGGCGGCGGCCTCCGCGCGCGGCGACGGACGGTCCGGCGCCTTGATCCAGCTTTCCGGATCGGCAGGGCGGGACGCGAAGCGGCGTTTCGAGGACTGCTCGCTCATGCCCCGATCCTCGTGACTTCGGCAGCGAGCGCGGCGATCTCGCGCGCGGCGGGCGATGTATCGTCCTGTTCGGCTGCGAGCCGTCCGGTCTGCACGACATCGGCGAAAGCGATGCGCTGACCGATCGTGGTGAGGAGCGGCGGGGGATCGTGTTCCGCGAGCGTCTCGGCGGTTTCGCGGGCGAGGATCGTGCGGGCCGCGCAGCGGTTCAGCACGAACCGCGCCTTGAGGTCCGGTCGATAGATCCGCGCTTCGCTGAGCAGCGTCAGCATCTCGGCCGACGCCCAGCCGTCGAGCGGTGACGGCTGCACCGGGATCAGTACAAGATCGGCGGCGAGCAGTGCCGAACGCATCAGACCGGCGACACGCGGCGGTCCGTCGATGACGACATGATCGACGTCGCGCGCCAGCTCCGGCGCTTCGCGGTGGAGCGTGTCGCGGGCCAGGCCAACAACACCGAACAGCCGCTCCAATCCCTCCCGGCCGCGCTGCTGTGACCAGTCGAGCGCGGAGCCTTGCGGATCGGCGTCGATCAGCGTGACGCGCTGCCCATGCCGAGCCCATTCACCGGCGAGATGGAGGGCGAGCGTCGTCTTTCCGACGCCGCCCTTCTGGTTGAGGAACGCGACGATCATGACGGTCTCCCGGCGATCGGGGACTCGTCCACAGCGGTCGAAAAACGCGTTTGCGTTAGAAAGATTCCGTAGGAATCTAGGTTAGATAAGTTACGGGGCTCGCAAGCTGCTGATTCAGCGCGAGGAATCGACGATTCCGGTCCCCGATAGCACGAGAGTCCGGTCCCCGATGGCACGATAGCGCCGGTCCCTGATAGCACGAGATGATTCACAGCTTATCCCCAGGTCGAGTTGTCGAGCGGCGACGGCCGCGCGGGATGCCGAGCGCGTCGGGATCGGTTGGTACGAAGGACAGGATTTCGGGCCCGCCGACGCATTGCTCGATGGTCAGGCGGTAGCCGGGTAGCGGCTGACGGCGAACGATGTCTCGCAGGTCGTAGGCGAAGTGTTTGAGCGGCGAGAGGCTGCCAGACTTTGCGTGGAGATGCGGGAAATCGAAGCTCCAGCCGAATTCCTGCTTGCCGCCATGCTTGCGCACGAGGCGGTACAGCCAGCGCTCCAGGCCGCCAGTCAGCCCGAAATAGTCACGGTCAATGGTGAGGACCAAAGCATCGTCGAGGACGGCGCCGTAGAACCAGTCGGGTACGATCAGTTCGAGCCCGAGCGGCCGGCCGCGGTGATCGGCGCGCTCCTTCCATTCGTTGATCCAGGAAAAGCGGTGCATCCGCCGCTCGGTGGGCTGGCGGATCGAGGTCGCGATGGTGGTGGATTGAAGTCGGTCGAGCGCGGCCTTCAGGCGGTCGTAATCGCGCAGCGAGACGCCGCGTCCGATGAAGTTCAGAATTTCATAGGGCGTGGTCGCCATGAGGCGAGACGGGCGCAGGCCGACGTCACGGGCTTCGACAATCTGCGAGGCCGCCCAGATCAGGACGTCTGCGTCCCAGATCGTCGCCATGCCGTGTTCGGGCACGGCTTCGACGCGGATCTTCACCGAACCGGCCTTGAAGTCGATCGGTGTCAGGCGCTTCGATTTGGCGAGCGAGAAGAACGGATAGGCCATGAGGTCCTGCGCATCGCGCGGCGCAAGATCGCCGGGCAGCGCCCGGAACAGATCGAGCTGCGCGCGCTCGTCGCGGTGGTGCGGGCGGGACGACATGGCCGGTCGTCTCAGCGCGGCTGGCGGCCGGCGAGGCGGCGGTCCAATGACTCCTGCCTCTTGGCGGGAAGCACTGAGCCGCGCGGGTCGGAGGTCGAGTTGACGAGGCCGCGGTCGGCCCAGGTCTGGAGATCCTCGATGGCGTAGACGACTCGGCCGCCGAGCTTCCGATAAGCCGGGCCGGTCCCGTAGGTGCGATGCTTCTCAAGCGTGCGCTCCGACAGTCCAAGGAAGCGGGCGGCTTCTTGCGTGCGCAGGTAGCGTGGCGGGATGCCGGCGGTAGTTTCGGCCATTGTCGAGCCTCCGTGGTCTCATCGGGGGCCGCTGCCGTCAGGCGGCGGTTCGAGAGCACGGTGGCGTGAAGGCGGTGGGTCGGACGATGTCGAAGATAGGTATCTAATTTCGACACGCCTCGGGCGGTCGACGACGGGCTATGATCGGCGGGGTCGACGGAGAAGCGAACGGTAACCGCCTTCGACGAGTTTTAGGCCGTCGCGTGCCAGCCGGATGGTGGTTTCCCGCAGAGCGTCCCCGGCCCAGGAGGCGGCATCGATCTTATGCGTAGGGAACATGGATTCTGCGATCGACCGATACGTCGCCCCGGCAAGACGTGCGTCGACGACCCGCAGCATTTGCGGGGCGCGCTGACGCCGCTGCTCGGTCATGCGGTTGTCGGCAGGGAGAGGGCGGCCGCGGATCGCAGCCCACAGGCGGCTGATAGCGTAGAGCCGGTCGGGGGTATCTTCGTCCAGGATGACCACGGCAACGAGTCCCCTGCCGTCAGTTGGCGGCAGAAAGGTCACGTTGATGTTTTCATCGCGAACGGCGAGCCGTGCGTGACGGCCGTCAGCTTCAAAGATTGCGTGGGACCGCAGAACGTCGTCAGCGGCAGCCGGGGCGCCCAAAAGCGCAGGCTGCGGTTCGAGCAGAACGGCGCCGGGGTCGGTGATCGGGGTCCAAAAGACCGGTTGGCGGAGGGCAGTAAGCGCCGGGTCCAAAGCGAAAGGATAACCCCCATTGCTCTGCGAAGCGGCGGGCTTGCTCGCCGCTTACCTGCCCGCCGCGAGCAAGCTCATAGTAAGACTCGCGATATTGGCGGTTTCGCCGGAGGAACTCCCAAGCGAGATCTGAAGTATGGAGTTGATCAATATAATCGTAGGCGTCGCTAGACCGCCAATCGCTCTCCTGGGGCATCCTCTGTTCTCCCATGCCCGCGTTGAACGCGAGTTGTGCATGAGAGACGATTCCAAGTTGAGTTTAGCTTGGGAAGTTCGAAGGCAGACGAACGTGATGCAGGTCCTGCATCACGTCGCCGCTCAATGGTAACCCGCACGGAGGAGATGGCGGTATCCGTTTTCGGTCATCCATTTGGCGCGGGCGAGATGAGTGGCATGAATCTGGGCTGCTCGACGGGGCTCGGCTGCGGGGTCAAGTCCGAACAGAAGTTCGACCACTTCTTCCCAAGCCGCACCTTCCGCCTCGGCGTCGAGCAGCCTGAGGTACAGTTTGAGATGCGCCTGATCGTAGGCGGTGAGCGCCGCCCCGAGCGGCGGTTCGTCCAGATATTCTGCGTTGGTCACGATGAGCCCCACGAGTCATTCGTATCCAATTTGGAGCGGTTTGTTAACCGTAATGATATCCCGTGCCACACCGCCGCGGTTTGACGCAAAATCAGGATGGTCGGGCGGGTTCGCCCGAAAAAGTCGTCAAGGGTTGTCCTTGTCACCAACCAGCATCACTCCCACGCTTTGGCCGGAGTTGAGCAGGACGACGCCGCTGGCCTCAAAGGCGCGCCGGACCTGATCGCGAGTCGATTCATACACCCCAAGTCCGCTGTCGGATTCGAGGCGCTTCAACGCGGTCAGTGATACCCGGGCCTTGTCAGCGAGCGTCTCCTGTGTCCAACCCAGCAACGCGCGTGCGGCCCGCGATTGTCGGGCGGTGATCATGCATGATCACCTCCCACTTGGACCTACTCGCACGCTAGAACTACGGCTATAATAGTCGTTCTTGCGGACTGGGGCCAGCGGTTCTGGCTTTTTGGCGCCTCGTTTTAATCGCATTGCCGCGAACTGATTCGGTTCGCGCAGGCGTTTGGCCCCGCCCGGTTTGTCCGGGCGGGGCGTCGCGCTACCCTTACTCGCCGTTGCGGCGGCCGTTAGGGCGGGACCAGATGAGGCTGAAGCCTTCGCCTTCCTCGTCGTCGAAGAGGTTGGCGTAGATCGGGGCGTTGAAGCTGGGATCGTCGAGCTTCAGGCCCAGGTAGGCGCGGCCCTCGTTGGAGGTTTTGGACCAGGCGGCGCCGATCTCGGCGCGGCCGACGAAGACGCGGTGGCTGGGGGCGTTCTCGCCGGTGGCGCGGGCCTCGGGGACGATGCGGACGTTCTTCGTCTGGACGCTGAGAGTGACGATTTCGCCGTTGAACTCGTTGTTGCCGGTCTTCTTGAAGGTGCCGATGGTCGCCATGGTAGTTCTCCTTGAACTCTGTTCCGAGCCCGCACCATTGCGGCCTCGATGGCGATCGACAGGCCGGAGGCGATTGACGGCGCACCCCGACCTCGGGGTCCCCAGCGCGCTTGCGCGCTGGGGTGGGGATGGGGCCTGACAGCAAAGGAGGGGCTTTCTTGGCGCGCGAGGAATGACGGCGCAGCCGGCAGGGGAAGAAAGTTTCGACGCCGCTGTTGCGGCATAGGCGATCGAGGCGCAGCCGACCTTCGGCCAGATCAGCCCATTGAAGAGGCCGTTTTGGAGCGGTCGACCTGACAGAGACGCATCACAGGAGAACGTGGCGACCATCCCGCACCGATGGACCGGGACGAAGCCTGACACCGCGGTTCAGACCAGCTCCGCCAGACGGTACGTCCCGCCGACTCCTGCCCGTTGCCCGCGAGATCGCCTTCTCCCGACACTTCTACCGTCATCGGGCACGCCGTCACGGCATTGCCCCCAGCACCATCACCGGGGAATGGCGCGCCGGCTGGGTCAGCCGTCGATCCGATCAACGCCATTGACAACGACACTGACGACGGGGAGCGCGAAAGGTCATACATTAACCGGTCGTCCGTCCGCCCCCGGTAAGGATGTTCAAGCGCGCGCGACGTTCTGCACGGTTGGCCCGGGTGCGGCCATTCCTGTCACCCGGATCAGCGACGTTACGCCAACGGCAATCGCGCCGATGACGGAGAAGATGATCTGCCAGGTGTCGGAGGGCACGGTGTGTTTCACGATGCCATGCGTCGCGTGGTAGCCGGCGAGCGCCGCAGGCGCGACGAACGCGACAGCGATCGCGAGGCGTATCCAGAGCGGACGGATAAAGGCGAGCAGGAACTGCCCGAGGCCGAGTGTGAGTGCGGCAGCGACAAGGCCGACGATGATCGCGCCGAGCCAGCCGGCGCCGGTCTGATAGGCCCATGTCCCGGCGCTGACGCCGGCGAAGAACGGCAGCGCGACGACGGCCAGTGTGAACAGCAGCCAGCAGAGAACGCCGATCGCCGCGATGCTGGAGATGATGCCGATGAAGATCATGGTGGTGTTCTCCGTGAGATAAAGGTCTGACGGTTGCGCCTCCACCACCACGGCGCATTGATAGTGTAGCCGAAGAGAAGGCAGGACGGGAGCGGAAATCCCGTAGGACTTCCGCTTGCCGCCGTGACGCCTTGCCCGTGGTCAGCGGGCGAAGGGATCGACCTCGTGAATGATGGCGGCGAAATCGCCGTCATATTCGCCGGCGGGCATGACGCCCATGGTGCCGTCGCCGGCCTGGAAGATGACGATGGAGACCATGAGGGTGGTGGCGAGGCTGAAGGCGTATGCGTGAGCTTGATTGAGGGACATGTGACCGGCTCCTGTCTTGGAGGCGGGAGACCATCTCCCGCGCGACAGGCGCCCGATGTGTCCGACCGATGGCCGCAATCACCGCGCAGGCAAAGCCGGAGCGGCGGCACGCTTTGCGTAGTCCGACCCTTTACGGGTTGATGGCGTCAGGCCAGCGGCTGGACCAAGGATCAGCGCAATGGAAGCGAGAGATGGTTTTCCGCCATGACCGGGGCCACGATGGGATCGCCCGTTCAATGCTTTCGCGCCGAAGCATCGTCGCCATGCTGCCGGTCGTGATGCTGCCGACATGGGCGGGTATGGTCGTGCAAAGCCCAACAGCCGAAGAGGACGCCCGTGCCGAAGTTGCCTAAGAACATCGACTTCCCCGTCAGCCAGGTGCGGCGCTATCTGGAACCCGGCCCGATCGTGCTGGTGTCGTCGAAGTGGCAGGGCGCGACGAACATCATGACGCTCGGCTGGCACACGATCCTGGAATTCTCGCCGTCTCTGGTCGGCCTGATGATCTCCGGCGGCAATCACAGTCACCGCATGATCCGCGAGAGCCGGGAGTGTGTGATCAATCTGCCGACGACGGCGCTGACCGATACCGTGGTCGGGATCGGCAATACGTCGGGAGCCGAAATCGACAAGTTCGCCAAGTTCGACCTCACGGCGGAAGACGCGAGCGAGATCAATGCGCCGCTCATCGGCGAATGCCATGCCAGCTTCGAATGCCGCCTTCATGACGATGCACTGGTCGACAAGTACAACTTCTTCATCTTCGAGGTGGTGAAGGCGCATGTCGCCACGTCGCCAAAACATCCCGAGACGTTGCACTATACCGGCGACGGCGTGTTCGTGGTGTCCGGCAAGGTCATCAGCCGCAGATCGCTGTTTCGACCCGAAATGCTGTGAGAGGCGGCGCTTACGCGCCACCTCCCTTCGGGCGGAAATCGAACAGTGGGATGCCGAGCTTCTTCGCCTTGTCGGCCAGGTTGTCCTGGATGCCGGTGCCGGGGAAGACGATGACCCCGATCGGCAGGACGTCGAGCATCTGATCGTTGCGCTTGAACGGTGCGGCCTTGGCGTGTTTCGTCCAGTCGGGCGCGAAGCCGACCTGCGGCACTTTGCGGGTGTCGGCCCATTTGGCCGCGATCTTTTCGGCGCCCTTCGGCGACTTGCCGTGCAGCAGCACCATGTCGGGATGTTTGGCGTGAACCTGATCGAGCTTGGTCCAGATCAGGTGGTGATCGTTGAAGTCGAGCCCGCCGGTGAAGGCGATTTTCGGGCCGGCGGGTAGCAGCACCTGATTGTCGGTGCGCTTCTTGGCGGCAAGGAAGTCCCGGCTGTCGATCATCGCCGAGGTGAGATTGCGGTGGTTGACCATCGACCCGCTGCGGGGACGCCAGTTCGACCCGGTGTGGCGCTCATAGTGTTCGGCGGCCTGGTCGCGCATTAACTCGAAGGTGTTGCGGCGTTCAATCATGGTTTGGCCCTCCGCCGTCAGGCGTTCCAGCTCGACGGCCTTTACTTCGCTGCCATCCTGTTCGCGCTGACCGCGACGCTGCGCCTGCTCGTTGTCGTCCAACTCGCGCTCGATCCGTTCGTTGGCGCGGTGGAAGACGTTGACCGTCGACCAGAGGAGATCGTCGAGGTCGGGCTCGAGGCGGGTGTCCTCCAGAGTGACGATCAGGGCGTCGAAGATATCGGCGATGGCGCCAGCGATATGGTCCCCCTCCGGAAGCGGTCGTGGATCGGGCTCATCCGTGAAGGGACGGTAGCCGTAAAGCTGGAGTTCGCTCAGGACATGGTCGGTGGGTGAAGAGGCGTGATGCGGCTCAAAGTCGTCGTGCTCGCTCATCGGGATGCTCCGTCGGTTCGACCGCGACCCTCGCGGCCTTCATGGCGACGAAAGCCGGCGGGCGGTTCGGACTTGCACCCGCAGCGAAGCGGAGGGCCGGAGCACAGCGGAGGATGACGAAGGCGGGCTATTTTGTTTCGCGATGGAAAGCGGCCTCTGGCCGCGCCGGAAAATAGTCCGCCGCAGGCGTTGCGGGTCCGGGCCGTTTGCTGGCCGATCGCCCTCTCGAAGGCCGGGGCGCGGTTCTCTCCGACCTCAAGATTATCCGAGCGATGCCTGCGACGGCGCTGCCGCCGCCTGCATTCTCCTTGCGGCCTATGCCGCCAGCGACATGAAGCGTGCGACGTCCTGTGGCGCGATCTGCACCCGGGTCGCTGCCCGGAGGCTGTCCAGCCCCGCCAGGCGGAGATCCTCGTTGAAATCGCCCAGGCGCGGAGACACCACGACCGCCTCGATCCCGGCCGCGTTCGCCCGTTCGATCAACGTCGTCATCGCACTGTCGCCGGCCGGATCATTGTCGCGGGCGATGTAAAGCCGTCGCAGCGTGTCGGGGAACAGGATTGCCGAGAGATGTGCCGCCGAGAGGGCCGCCGTCATCGGCATGGTGGGCAGCGCCATCCTGAGCGACAGCATCGTTTCGATGCCTTCGCCCGCCGCCATCACTTCACCCGCCACACCGAAGCGAACGGCATGCCCGAGGAGGTCGCCCATCGCCCGTCTCGGCGTGTCGATCGGGGCCTTGTCCGAGCCGTCAGGTGCGAGCCAGGTGCGATGCGCGCCGGTCTTATGCCCGGCGAGATCGGTGACCGATGCGATCATCGCCGGCCAGGTCTCGGTCGGGGAGTGCTCGTCAGGCCGGTAGTAGCAGCGGGGATGGAAGCGCAGGCTTCCGGTTCCGTGCAAATCCGTAATGCCGCGTGTACGGAGATACGTCTTTGCGAGCGTGCCCGAGATCGGCTGCGCCATGGCAAAGAGCCGGCGTGCCGCTTCCGGTGATCCGGATGGCGCCGGTGATTTGCGCTCGCCACCATGCGGACGGTCCTGTTCAGGATGGGGCATCGACAGGAAGGTACGCGCCTCATCGGCGATGTCCTTGAAGTCCACAAGGCCGCAGCTCTCACGGATGACGTCAAGTAGATCGCCATGCTCGCCGGTGGCGGCGTCGGTCCATTTGCCAGCCGCGCCCCTGCCGATTTCGCCGCCCTTTAGCCGCACGAACATCGAGCGGCCGGGCGTGTTGCGCACATCGCCGACCAGCCAATAGCGGCCCTCCCGATGACCGGCAGAGAGGTAGTGGCGGCACACCGCCTCGGCCTGCCGACCGAGACGGAATGCCAGTTCGGAGGCGTCCTGCCTAGCCATCACGCCGCCTCCCGCTCGCCGATGCGCTCGACGGGATAGCGCTCCAAGACCTTGGCCAGGATCGCAGCCCCGGTCGTATCGGTCGGGACGAACATCCGTAGCTTCCACGAGATGATTTCGTGGAACAGGCCATAGGTGCGCAGGCGATCTCGCATGGCGTCGGTGAAGCCTGACAGCTCGATGCGGTTGGCGCCCATGACCCGGACGCGACGAAGCTGAAGGCCCTCGGTGAGATCGAGGATGGTTTTGCCGTCCATCAGCGCTATGAACGCGTCGTCGGGCGTCAGGGTTGACGTGCCGGTCGCGAGCGCGCCCGCCACCCATGCGGGGGAGACGCGGCGGCCGACGATGCGCTCGCCGTCATCGGTCTGGAGTCGATAAACCCGCGTCGATTCGTTCGGCAGCCGCTTCCAGATCGGCAGCAATAGCCCGCTGACAACATGGATGGTGCTATCGGCATACTCCGGCACCTCGGCAGCCTCGGCATCCCATGCCGCGGTGAAGGCGATCCGCTCCGCCTGCACCCAATGGGTCTCGTCCATCATCTTGATGGGAATGTTGTGCGCCTCCATCGGCCGGATCAGCCGCACGCGCCGTTCGATCTCGCCATCGTCCAGCATGATGCTGGTGGTTGGTATCTGCACGGCGGCGCGGCCCGAGCGCTCGTTGATCAGTAGCCTCGCGCCCGCGTCGCCAAGATGATCGAGTGCCTCGGCCAGCGTCACCGGCCGGTTGCGGTGGCGCTGGGTGATGGTCAGGAGCCGGGCCTCGGCGCCGGTGCCGGAATGAACGTGGATGGTCCGGCGATCAGTGACGATGAAGCTCTCGGCCTGCAGCGTCTCCAGCCCGACGTCGTAGCTGCCGGAAGCGATAGCGCCTTCGATCTTGGCGTTCAGCAGTTGCTCGAACGCCGTGAACAGGACGCCCTGAAGCTCGATGGTCAGCGCCAGCAACCTGTTCAGGAAGGTGGTGATCGGCGGCAGTTCGTCCTTGATGCCGGTGGAATCCATCAGCGAGAGGCCCGTGGCGTCCTCGAACATCTGAAGCGAGCACCCCTCTACCTTGCCGCGCACCAACAGCAGGTAGAGTTGCCGCAGGGCGTCGCGGGCGTAGTGGCTCTCCAGATTGTCCTCGGGACGGAAAAGGCCTTGGCCGCCCGTTTGGCGCTGGCCGCGCGTGATCGCGCCCAGCGTGTCGAGGCGGCGGGCGATGGTCGAAAGAAAGCGCTTCTCCGCCTTCACGTCGGTCGAGATCGGCCGGAACAGCGGTGGCTGCGCCTGGTTGGTCCGGTTGGTGCGGCCCAGGCCCTGAATGGCGGCATCGGCCTTCCAGCCCGGCTCAAGCAGATAGTGGACGCGCAGCCGCTGGTTCCGCGACGACAGGTCGGCGTGATAGCTGCGTCCGGTGCCCCCGGCATCGGAGAAGATCAGGATGCGCTTCTGGTCGTCCATGAAGGCTTGCGTCTCGGCCAGATTGGCCGAGGCGGCGCGGTTCTCCACGGCGAGGCGGTTGATGCCGCCGGGGTTGGTCATGGAGTCGGCACCCGACTTGCGGACGATGCGGCGAGAACGTCCCGTCACCTCCGCCACGATATCGGTGCCGAAGCGCTGGACGATCTGATCGAGCGCGCCGGGGACCGGCGGCAGCGAAGCGAGCCTCTCGATCAGGCGGTCACGACGGGCAACGGCGTCGCGGCTCTCGACGGGCTGGCCGTCGCGAAACACCGGCCGCGACGACAAGTTGCCCTCGCTGTCAGTGAAGGGTTCATAGAGCTGCACCGGGAAGGAATGGGCGAGGTAATCCAGAACGTACTCGCGCGGGGTGATGTCCACCCGGACGTCGTTCCATTCCTCTGTCGGGATCTCCGCGAGACGGCGCTCCATCAGGGCTTCGCCGGTCGACACGATCTGGATCACGGCGGCATGGCCGTCGACCAGGTCCTGCTCGATCGAGCGGATCAGGGTCGGTGTCTTCATCGAGGTCAGCAGATGGCCGAAAAAGCGCTGCTTGGCGGATTCGAAGGCTGAGCGAGCCGCGGACTTGGCCTGGCGGTTCAACGTGCCGCTGTCGCCGGTGATGTTGGCGGCCTGCATGGCGGCGTCGAGATTGTTATGGATGATGGCGAAGGCGCCGGCATAGGCGTCGTAGATGCCGGTCTGCTCGGGAGTGAGGTGGTGCTCGACCAGTTCGTATTCGACGCCGTCGTAGGAGAGTGAGCGGGCCGTGTAGAGGCCGAGCGAGCGCAGGTCGCGGGCCAGCACCTCCATCGCCGCGACGCCGCCGTCCTCGATCGCCTCGACGAATTCGGCGCGGGTCGAAAACGGGAAGTCCTCGCCGCCCCAGAGGCCGAGGCGCTGGGCGTAGGCGAGATTGTGGACGGTGGTCGCGCCGGTCGCCGAGACATAGACGACGCGCGCATTCGGCAGGGCGTGCTGGAGCCGGAGGCCCGCACGGCCCTGCTGCGAGGCGGCGACGTCGCCGCGTTCGCCCTTGCCGCCTGCGGCATTCTGCATGGCGTGGCTCTCGTCGAAAATGATCACTCCATCGAAATCGGAGCCCAACCATTCGACGATCTGCTTGACGCGGGAAAGCTTCTCGCCCCGGTCGTCGGACCGTAGCGTGGCATAGGTGGTGAATAGGACGGCTTCCGAGAGCGTGATGTCCTTGCCCTGCGGGAAGCGCGACAGCGGCGTGACCAGCAGGCGCTCCATGCCGAGGGCCGACCAGTCGCGTTGCGCGTCCTCCAGCAGCTTGTCGGATTTCGAGATCCACACCGCCTTGCGACGGCCCTGCATCCAGTTGTCGAGGATGATGCCGGCCGACTGACGACCCTTGCCCGCGCCGGTGCCGTCGCCAAGCATGAAGCCGCGGCGGAAGCGCACGGCGTTCGGCGCATCGTCGGGGGCGGCCGAGACGACGTCGAAGGTTTCATCGAGCGTCCACGACCCGGCAAGGAAGTCGGCATGCGCCTCGCCGGCGTAGATGACGGTTTCGAGTTGGGCGTCGGAGAGAAGACCATCTGGGACGATGTTGGTGGGCAGCCGGGGCCGGTAGCTCGGCCTGGGCGGCGCGACCGAGGCCATCGCCACAGATTGGACCAGTTTGGTGGGATGGGCCAGCGCACCGGGAATACGGATCGCCTGCAATCCGTATTCTTCATAGATCGCGTCGGTGATCCGGCCGTCTTCGGCGGGCGTCCAGTCCAAGGTCTCATAGGCGAGTTCGACGCCTTCGGGCTCGATGGACGAAGGCGTCGCGCGACGTGCAGCGGTGGTGCGCGCAAGGTATCCGCGAACGGTGCGGGGCATCGTGGCGGGTGCCAAGGTCGCTGTTGGCGGGAGGGTCGCAGGCAGGCGCTGCGGAACCTGCGTCTCGATCCAGCCGAGCAGCGTGCCGACGTCGGGCGCGGTGCCGGGCGAAGCGGGGAACGCCGCCCGATCGTCGGCCGGCCGCTTGTCGATGACCGTCAGCCGCGTGTCGATGGTCGTGCCGTGCTTGGCATAGACCGAGCCGTCGATAGCGGCGCTGAAGACGACGCGCCCGCGCTCCTGAAGCCGGACGAAGGCCGCTGCCCAGGCCGGGTGGTCGGGACTGAAGTTGGCGCCGGTGATCGCCACCAGCCGCCCGCCATCGGCGAGCCGGGCCAGTGCTGAGGCAACGTGGCGATAGGCTGCATCGGCCACGCGGCCGGTGACGTTTGCCATGGCCGAGAACGGCGGGTTCATCAGCACGACGGAGGGGATGGCGCCCGGCGCGAGATGATCATCGATCTGGGCGGCGTCGAAGCGCGTGACGGCCACGGCCGGAAACAGCGCAGCGAGCAGATCGGCGCGGGTTTCGGCCAGCTCGTTGAGGAGGAGCGTTCCGCCTGATATCTCGGCCAGGATGGCGAGCAGGCCGGTGCCAGCCGACGGCTCCAGCACGATGTCGCCAGCAGCAATGGAGGCGGCCGCGATAGCGGCGAGGCCGAGCGGTGCCGGCGTCGAGAACTGCTGGAGCGCCTGCGATTCTTCCGAGCGCCGCGTATGCGTCGGCAGGAGCCCGGCGATCTTTGTAAGAACGGAGAAACGTGCAGCCGGAGATGTGGCCTTACGGAAAAGCGCCTTTCCGTATTTGCGCAGGAAGAGGACTGTCGCGACCTCGCATGCCTCATAGGCCGCCTTCCAGTCCCAGGCGCCGCTGGTGTCGGATGCGCTGAAAGCCGCTTCCATGGCTGCACGGAGGATCGCTGCATCGATGCGCTGGCCGCGTTCGAGATGATCGAGAAGCTGTAGCGCCACGGCGAGGATCGGGGGCGCACGGGTGACGGGCGCGGCCGGAAGGGCCACGGGAGACAAAATGTTCATGGGAGCAACCTCGGGAGAGCGGAAGGGACAAGCCCGGCGGCGCTCTCTCTCGACCGCCCGGACTCGACCCGTCCCGGCCGTCCTCTTCCTCTGATCCGCCGACATAAAAAAGCGCCCGACCGTGAGGCCGGGCGCTGAGGGAAGCAGCCGATTTCAGTCGATCGCCTGGAAGATCTCCGCGGATTCCGGATGGTCCGCGGCGTGGTCGTAAAGGCGGCCATATCCTTCCGACATCGCGTCGACCGGATACTTGAAGGAGAGATGGGAGAAGGCGAAAAGCGTCGCGATGATGCCGGCGGCGTCGGCCGATACCTTGCCCTCATAGCCGTTGGTGTTGCAGACGATCTGAAAGCGCGGCTTCGAGGTCGGCGCGAGGTATAGCGGCCTCCCGTCGCGCTCATAGAAGTCCCAGAGACCGCCACGATAGTCGAGCGGGCTCAGGCGCTCCATCAGGTGATAGACGGTCATCTCCGCCACGAGGACATGCTGGCGGCCAAAAAGCATTGGCAGGAAGCCTATCCGGCGTGTCTCCGGTACGAGGGCCACGGCGCGCGCCGAGGAATCGTCAGTGCTGGTGTTGGTGTCGGGCATGGGGGTTCTCCGGAAAGCGGATCGGAACGAACCGGCGGCGCTCTCTCGACCGGACCGGCTCGAACCCGTCCCGGCCGTCCTCTCGCTCTGGCGCGCGGCATGACCGTCTGATCGCGCGGCCTTCCGAGGTGGGATGCGCGGCGCTACATTCCTTCCTCCAACACATGGCGGACGGCGACCCGGGCGATCGGGGACGCATGTCCGTCCGACCGAGCGAGGCCCCGAAGGGAGACGGTGATGAAGGGAAGTGTGATCGGCATGGTGGCCGCAGGCTGCCTCGTTGTGGGCTTTGGGGCGGGGTTCGCGCTCCGCCCGGTGATCGCGCCCGGCGGCGGCGCATCGGCGGTCGCAGTTGCGGGCGTCGCGCAGCCAACAGAAGAGGAGGCCATCGCAGCAGTCCGCCGCCATCGCCTCTTCACGGGTACGTCGCTGGCCAATGCGACGCTGAAGCTGGGTGATTGTTCGCCGGGTGGTGTCGGGCCTGGCGTGACGTGCATGACGCAGCTCACGATGGACACGACCAGGGCGAACGCCACGCCCCAGAACCGGCCGGTCGGCTTTGCCCGCGTCAACGGTCAGTGGGAAGTGGCCGTCTGGTAGGATCAGGCGACCATCTCGCCGCCAGTATTGGGCGGAAGGTAAGCGTCATAGGGATTACCGTCCGCCAGATGACCGAACGGCGTAAACATATAGTCGGCGCCATCCCGACCCACGGCGCAGACGACATAGCGCGGCTCGCCGGTTGCGGCGTCCGTGCATTCGATCAGCGCCAGATCGCCGCTTTCCGCGGCGCGCAGCAAGGTCTGGAAATTGACGCGCGCGTGATCGGGAATCATCGCGCACCCCCCTCGGCGAGCCAGCGGCCGGTGCTGATCCATTGGATGGTGCGGCCGGTGGAGAGATCGAGCAGATGGGCGCCACCGGAGAAACCGTCGACGACAGGTTCCGAGGCGACTCCAGCCCACTGAAACCCCCATGTGCCCGTGAGCGCGAAGGTTTCGGCGCAGCGGGTGACGAAGGTGATCAGCAACTGCGGATCGGCGGTCCCGGGGTCGCGAAGCCAAAGGCGCGTCGCGCCATGCTCGGGCGTCAGCGAGAGCAGGAACGGCTCGGCGGGCGGGTCCTCGCGACCGTTCTCGGCCATCAGCGCGGTGTAGATGTCGAAGGCCCGCGCGACATTGGCCACCGAGCCGACGTCGAGCAGGCAGGAGAAGCGGGTGAGAAAATCGGGCATGTCTGGCTCCTGAAACGAAAAGAGCCCGGCGCTGGGCCGGGCTCTGAGTGGATGGGATTGGAAGGTGCGGAGCGGCCGAAGCCGTCCCGCGAGCCCGCTCATTCGGCGGCGATGAGGTGACGTTCGTCGTCCTCGCCATCGGCCGGCGGTTCGGACTCGTCGTCGGCGCTGAGGAAGTCGGGCAGCTCGGCTTCCACGCCGCCGCCGTCCGCATCCGCTGCGGGATCGCCGTCGACGCCGGCAATCCGAAGCGGCTCAGGCAGCCAGCCGCTATCGGCGAGGAGACGCTCGGCTTCCTTGGCCATGTCGCCCTTCTTCAGATGGTCGATGAGTTGGGCCGCCCGTTCGCCGGCGCCTTCGCGGACGGCTTCGAGGATGCGCGGCTTGGTGACACGGCTGAGGTAGTTGCCGAAGGTCGGCCGCCACCCAGCTTCGACCAAGTCGAGCCCGGTCGCCCGCGTCAGCCGGTCGGCCTGCGCGAGCCTCATGTCGAGCGTATGCTGCGACACGCCGCCAGCGCTGTGCGGGTTCGGCCGCTCATAGAGCGCGTTGACGCCATAGCTGACGCAATGCGCCAGTAGCGCCATGCGGCTGGCATCGTCGAGACCAGCGAGCCAATTCCAAAGGGCGTCGTCGTCCTTCGGGATGTCGCTGGCCCAGGCGTCATGACGGTCCTGGACGGCCCGCGCGGAAGGGCTGTCCTTCAGCGCCTCGTCCTGAACGGGGAAGAAGATGTGCTTCACCCCCGCTTCCATGGCGCCCGCGTACATGCGGGTCATAAAGCTGTCCGAGACGAGTTTATGGAGAAGCGCCGTCATGGCGATGTGCGGGTTCTCCGCCACCGCGTTGCGCAGCGCGAGGGTGCGGTAGGCGGTCAGCTCGACGACGAGCCGTTCGGGCAACGGCTTGATGCTGTCGTCCTCATCGTCCTCTTCAGGTTCGACAGGCCGGCCGCCGATGGTGATGACGGCGCGCTGCACCGACGGGCTCGCGGTGCCATCGGATTCGATCTTCGTCTCCGATCCTTCCTCACCATCGGTCCGGCCCTGAGGCACATCCTCGGGCCGGACGAAGCCGCGATCGACCGAAAGCGATCCGTTGGCGTCGATGCTGACGAAGACTCCGGCGATGGCGATGTCGGCCGGGTCGAAGTGCTCGGGCCGGTCGTCGAAGGCTGCCAGAGCCGTCTCGATCTCGCCCATACGCTCGTCGATCTCATCGGGCAGTTCATCGGCGTCCTGATATTCCGCTTCGAGCCTGGCCTGCTCGGCGGTGAGCGCCTCGATGGTCGCCTGTTCCTCCGCCGATAGATTGATCGGCGTACCGGAGACCTCGTGAAGGCCGCGCACGGCATCGTAGGGGAAGCTGACCGCCACCTCGATCCACTTCCAACCTTCGGCGGCGATCGCCTCGGCCTCGGCCTTCAGCTTCTCGGCGACGAGGCGATCGAGAAGCGCGACGTCCTGCAGCCAGCCGCCATCGTCGGACTGGAACAGGTCGCGCATGACGATGCCGCCAGCCGCCTCATAGGCTTCGATGCCGAGGAAGATGGCACGCTTGTCGGACGCGCGCACCGTGGTCTCGGTCAGCATGCGCCGGATCTGATAGGGCTCCTTCGACCAGGCGTCCTTGATCGCGTCCCAGACCTGGGTCTGACGCTCGTGGTCTTGGGAGACCGTGAAGGCCATGAGCTGCTCCAGCGTCATGCCGTCGTCGGCATAGACGTCGTGGAGGACCGGTGAGACGGTCGCGAGGCGCAGCCGCTGCTTGACCACGTTGACGGGCACGAAGAACGCCGCGGCGATCTCCTCCTCGGTCATGCCCTTGATCAGCATGTCGTGGAAGGCGCGAAACTGATCGAGCGGATGGAGCGCAGCGCGCTCGATGTTCTCGGCGAGCGACACCTCCTCGGGGAGGATGGCGCCGTCGCGATCGCGGACCACGCAGGGGACGGGCGCGACTTTGGCGAGACGCTTCTGCTTCACCAGCAGTTCGAGCGCGCGGAAGCGGCGGCCGCCGGCGGGCACCTCGAACATGCCGGTCTCGTTGCCTTCGGCGTCAACGACGGGGAAGACGCTGAGGCTCTGGATCAGGCCGCGACGAGCGATCGAGGCCGCGAGGTCCTCGATCGAGACGCCGGCCTTCACCCGCCGGACGTTGGACTGGCTGAGCACCAGCTTGTTGAAGGGGATGTCGCGCGAGGACGACAGGACGATCTTCTGAACGGCAGTAGCCATAGGGATTTACTCCGCGACGGGCGGCCGAGAGACTCTCTCTCAACCTCCAACCCGTCACGAAGCGAAGCGCCGCCCTCTTCCTCTAAAGGGGGCAGCGCCACGGACCGGCAAACCAGAAAGGCATGGAAGCGCAAAGCCGGAGATACGGAACACCGCATCCCCCGCATTGCGGAAATCAGGCGGCGCGATCGAGCAGCTTCTTGGCCTTGCCCTCCATGTCGAGGCGGGCGTCCTGATGCGGTTTGTCGCGCGCAACGGCAGTGATGCCCTGCACGAAGTCGAAGATGGACTCGGGCGGACGGCCTTCCTCGGCCAGCACCCTGTCGATGATCTTGCCGGTTTCGGCCTTGGAGAAGCCGCGCCGACGCAGGAAGTCGGTGCGGTCTTCGTCGGTTCTGGCGACGATCCGCTCGCGCGCCGCCTTGATGCCGTTGACGAATGGCAGGGGTGAGGAGTTCGCGAAGTTCAGCAGCGCTGGGGCCGCCTCGTGCGCGAAGCGATTGGCCGCATATTTGGAGTGGCGGATGGTGATTTCCTCGAAATCCTCCACGCCCCACAAATTGCGATTCTGGCAAACCGCGCGCAGATAGAAGCTCGCCATGCCGAGCGTCTTGGCGCCGACTTCGGAATTCCAGCAATAGAAGCCGCGGAAATAAAGGTCGGGCGATCCGTCTGGCAGTCGGCCGGCCTCGATCGGATTCAGGTCGTCGACCAGGAACAGGAAGACGTCCCGGTCGGAGGCATAGAGCGTGGTCGTATCCTTGGTAATGTCCACGCGCGGATTGTAGATCCCGGTCGACCAGTCGAGCACGCCAGGCACCTTCCAGCGGGTGTCGCCCGTGCCGTTGCCGGCGATGCGCTGCACGGCCTCGACCAGCTCGTGGTCGAAGATGCGGCCATAGTCCGGACCAGTGACGGCGCGCAGTTCGACCCGGCCATTGTCGGTTTCGAGCGTCTTGATCTGCTCGGCCCGATTGGAGGTCAGGCCGTATTGCAGGTTGATGCCAGCAAGTGCGGCGGGGAGCTGCCGCAAATAGGCGGCGGGCGCTCCGACCAGGCTGGCGAGTTGGCCGAAGGACCAGTGCGTCGGCGCGACTGGCGCATCCGTGCCCGGCAGGATCAGGGCCAGCCGCTCCGGGTCGTTGCGGTTCGCCTCGACATGGATGAGCGCGCTCTCCACCACCCGCGTCCGGCTGCGTTCGGTGCGGTCGCGGACCGATCGCGCCAACTCGGACAGCGACAGGTAGCGCTCGTCGGCCGGGCGCGAGAACCATTCGGACGAGACGCGGCCGACCCGCTCGCCCCGGCCGACATCGACCTTGTAACCGCCGCTGGTGTCACGGCGCGCATCGAGGACCTGCATATTCATGGGACCAATCTCCATGACGGGCGTCAGAGACCTCTTCTCCGACCTTCAACCCGTCACGGGAAACAAGTCCACTCTCTCACTCTCAGCGGGGCGTTGCGGGGCAGCCGCCCCGCAGAAGGGGTCGGTCGAGACCAAAGGCTCGGACGCAGGGGAAGGCTTTCCCCTCCCGGTGCGGATGTACAAGGTGACTCGGTGAGCCGTCGTCGCTGTTGGCTCAGGGGTCCGTTTGAGGCGAACGCGTTTCGTAAAACGGCAGCCTCTTACCTCGCACCTTTCCTCACCATGCGAAAATGATACAAATCCTCGGACAGTAAGTCCTATGTTCCGAGTTTCCGTATCGTGCCGTCATCCATGTCCCAACGCCAGATTGCCCATACCGTGCTGACCGCGCGCGGCATTTCGCGCCTGGCAGAGCTGCGCGAGGCAGGCGTAACAGCCGCCACCATGAGCCGCATGGAACGCGACGGCGAGGTGCTTCGGCTCGCGCGAGGACTTTATCAACTTTCTGATGCACCTCTCGACGTTCACCACAGTCTGGCAGAGGCCGCCAAACGGGTTCCCAAGGGCGTCGTTTGCCTCGTTTCCGCCCTGGCGTTCCACGGGCTGACCGATCAACTGCCGAGGCAGGTTTGGCTCGCCGTGGGCCAGAAGGACTGGCCCCCGAGATCCGAAGGCACGCCCATTCGGCTGGTACGTTTCACAGATCGTCTCCTGACGGAGGGGGTTGAAACCCACCCTGTCGAGAGGGTGCCCGTGAAGGTTTTCGGCGTCGCAAAGACGATCGCCGATTGCTTCCGATATCGGAACAAGATTGGCCTGTCGGTGGCGATCGAAGGCCTGCAGGAAGCGCTCCGCCAGCGCAAGACGACGCCAAGCGAGATTGCCAGCCAGGCCGAGCGAGGAACGGTCGCCACGGTCATGCGGCCCTATCTCGAGGCACTGACCGCCAATGGCCAAGGAGATCGAGAATATCGGCTCCTCAGTTCGCGCCCCGCCTGTCGCAGATTGCCAAAACGAGGTGATGGTGGACCGGGCGGGCGCGGACTAGAATTCTTGACCTTGGAGCTAATTAGTCATATATGATCGGTTTATAGATGTTTTGCATCATATATGGATGATTGAGATGGGTTCTCCCAAGGCGAAGCCAGCACTGGAACGGCTGGGCCAGGATATCCGCAACGCGCGGCTACGGCGTGGTATTGCCGTGGCGGATCTCGCCGTGCGTGCGGGAACCTCGCCAAGTTCCATCGCCCGCCTTGAACGGGGTGATCCGGGCGTTGCCATCGGAACGCTTGCCGACGTTCTCGTTGTGCTGGGCCTTCTGGAGCGGCTCGCTGACCTGATCGATATCCGCAAGGACGATCTGGGGCTGGCGCTGACAGCGGAGCATGGACCGCGGCGGGGCCGCTCCTTCGCGGCAAGGCTGAAAAAGCAGAAGGCTCAGACGGAAGAAGAGCAGGATCGACAGGACGTTGTGGACCCTGACGGGGCGTCCTTCTGATGGCCGATTTCGTCGCCCATGTCGCGCTTGGCGAAGGCCGGACATCGGTGGGCCAGTTGCGTTTCACCCATACCGGGCCACGGCAATTCTCGACCTTCGCCTATGGCGCCGAATGGATCGAGAACCCGCGCGCCTTCGCCATACAGCCCGATTTCCCTCTTGAGGCCGGCCCATTTCACACCTCGGGGCAGCCCAGCAACATGCGCGACGCTTTGGCGGGGGTTTTCGCCGATGCGGCTCCGGACAGCTGGGGACGCAGGCTGCTCGAACGCGCCTATGGCAATGGTCTCAACGAATTTGAGTATCTGACGCTTTCCGACGATGCGTGCCGGCAAGGCGCGTTGCGCTTTCTGGATGACAAGGGCGAGGTCATTCGCGGCAAGGCAGCGGACGCCGTTCCGCGTCTGGTCGATCTCGAAACCATCACGGCGATCGCGCGGGCCTATGAGCAAGGCAAGGAAATCTCGCCCGAGGAAATGCAGGCGCTGGCCGGCGCGGGCGGCTCTGGCGGAGCTCGCCCCAAAGCCAATGTCAGGGACGGCGATGCGCTGTGGCTGGCGAAGTTCACCTCGGTCCACGATCAACAACCGATCGAGCGCGTCGAGGTCGCAACCCTCCGCCTGGCGGCAGCCTGCGGTATCCGCACGCCCGAGACGCGGTTGGAACTGGCGGACACGCCGTTCCCGGTCGCGCTGATCCAGCGGTTCGACCGGCGTGGGGCCGCACGGATTCCCTACATCTCCGCGCGCACTGCGCTCGGCAAGACAGGAGCGGAACTGGGGTCCTATACCGAGATCGTCGATTTTATGCGGGCTTACTCACCCGACCCCATGGCCGACTTTCGCGAACTCTATCGGCGTCTGATCTTCACGATCCTCGTGTCCAACAAAGACGATCACCTGAAGAACCACGGCTTCCTCTATGTGGGGGCGGGTCAGTGGCGCTTGTCGCCGGTGTTCGACGTGAACCCAGCACCGGATCGCAATCCGCATCTCGAGACGGCGATCCTTGAAGGAGGGGCACATGATCGGTCGATCAATCTTGCCCTGGAAGCCTGCGAGTTTTTCGAGATTCCGGAGGCGGAGGCACGGGAGATGATCCGTACAACGGCGCAGCGTGTTTCGGACGGATGGCGGGAAGCCTTCAGACAGGTTGGCGTTTCTGGCGCGCTGGCGCGTGACTACGAGCCTGCTTTCGTCGGCGCTGAGACGGAAACGGCGCACGCTATTTAAGTCATATCTGACGGATAAATCCCGATAATTTATCAAATATGAGCGGCTTCGAGGGTCGATCCGCCTCATGAACTCTGCTGCGCTGCTTCAATGGTCATGGGACGAACCAAAGAACCATGAACCCGGGGGCACCGTACTCAAGGCTTCAAAAACGCGTGCGATGATATCGCCATGGTTCGATCAGGCGCCCGTGACGGTCGGGTTTCTTCCGAACGATCTCTGCCGAAAGAACGTCATCTATCCGCGCGCGTGCTGCCTCCTCTTTCAAGCCCAGCGCTTGGCGCTTTTCAAAGTCATGCTCCCACAACAGCGCCTCCTGGCATTCGAGGACTGCGGCCCTTTCGGCGAGGACTTTCGGATGCGTATGCAGCCAGCGTACAAAGGCGATAGCATCCGGTGTTCGCTGCCATAGGTCGCCGCACTGATTCAGATAGTCGCGGGCAATCTCGGGTTCTGCAAGGTTCGAGCCGTGCCAGATCGCAAGCGCCGCCGGCTCGGAGTTCCCTGACAACATCTCGGCGATATAGCCGTTCGCAACAAAGCCATGGCGCAGCTTGGTCGCGGCAGAGACGTGATTGCCGGCCTTCAGGTGCAACAGGGCATGCTCATAGTGATAAGGCGGGTAGTGCGCGGCTTCATCCGTAAAGATGCGCTCGGCCTTGGCGGTTTCGCCAGCACGCAGATATTCCGAACCAATCAGATAGCGGATTCCCTGATTGTCGTTCGGATTCCAGGCGAGCATCTTCTCCATCAGTCGTATAGCGTCGTTACACTGGCCAAGCCGGAGCTGCGACAGGACAACGCCATGTGCCGCGCGCAGAAAGGGGCGGTTTTCCAGGAAGCCCCATTCGATCGAACCGGCGTAACCGGCGGGGATCGCACGCTCTCCCACCTCCAGACCTTGAAGGCAGGCTTGCAGTGCAAGCTTGGGCTTGCCTTCTTCCATGAGCGCATAGCCAAGATGGGCATGGCCATCGATGAAGTGGGGATGACGATCGACCAGCGCCTTCAGCGTCCTGACGTACTTTGCAGGCGCAAGCGTGCCGCCGTCGCGCTGCTCAAGCGCGTCATCCAGTTCCTCGACGATCTGCTCATAACCGTCGCCATAACGGAAAACACCGCCGTCATCGAAGATTTCAAGCGTGAGCATGCCCTATCTCCTGCCCTGCCTGCGGACATACGTCTGCTTTGATCAACCCTGCGTGGTCATTATCACGCTCGCCGCTGGCGGTTGCGGGCGAAGCAGACGGATGGGCAGGTTGCTCTGGATTTTCCGAGGCACCAGTCTCAGTCTCACCCCCACAATCGCACCATCCAGCGTCCTGCCCCATGCCGCAATCTCCGTTAGAATTTTGCGCGAGCCTCTGACACTGTAGTGGGATACTTTCAGCCGTCGCACCTGTCCAGGGTATCATTATGATATGATGAAAAGACAACTCAGGACCCTTCAATCTGGGTCAATAGTACATGCTGGAACGCACTGGCCAGATGAATTCCAATATTTGAACCGTACAACAAGGGCGGCAGGAACACGAAACTACGGCGCGAATCAGTATCGTAGCTGGGGCCTGCAATTCAACGCGGAGGGGACGTCGATTTTTAACCTACTGATGTTTAATGCCGATTGGCCATCAGGGAGAGTCACTGTCCCTGTTGGCCGGATGTTCGAATATACGGAAGCACATATCATCGAACAATTCCGAGCGAACAATGCGCCGCTCTTGGACAAGCTTACGGCTCTGCCTTGCCTCTTCTGTGAAGAGGGGACCGGCGATGAGGTCGCGTACATAGGGCAAATAAACCGGGCACGCATTGTTGGGGGCGACGTTTCGCTTGAGATAGGTTTTGACGCCGACGTTCCTCCTCTTAGAAACTCGCAAATCTATGATAGCCGAGCTGAACTCGACATGCCCAGAGAGTTCGAATTCTCTCGCAACCACTGGGCTGTGAAAGAGGTCGACTTATATCGCTTTCTGCTTCGCCGAGTACGCCCTCGGCGACAGCGGCCTACGGTCTTCCCATTGGCCGAGCATGAGAATTTGGACCCTCATCTTGCGTCCGCCATGATGCCCTTTGATGCGGCCTTCAATCCTGTGTTTGATGCTATCCGCAACGCTGCTCAGGGCGTCGGGCTTCGTTGCCGACGAGCGGACGACATCTGGGAGAATGCGTCAATTATTCAGGACGTCGTCTCTCTGATTGATCGTTCGCGCATCGTGATCTGTGACTGCTCAGGGCGCAATCCGAATGTATTTTACGAAGCTGGTATTGCTCACACCTTAGGTCGAGAGGTCATCCTCATTGCGCAAAGCGATCACGATATCCCGTTCGATCTGCGCCATCTCCGATATGTGCGCTACCTCAACAATGACCAAGGCCGGGCCGAGTTGTCGGCGGCGCTACTTGCCCGGATTCAGACAATCATCGGACACTAGCTGGCCCACGTGGATCACTAAATATATGCACATCGCAGGTGGACTGTATCGAGAATTGTGTGAAACGCCGACATGGAACGCCCAGTTTGGCTCGGGTGGCCGCGCGGCGGCAGCCGTCAGCGCTATGTCGCCAGGAAGCACTCTCCACACCTATGCACGAGACGGGAACAACGCGGGTGCGGACGAGCTATCGGCCCTCGGCGTGCAGCTGTCCCGTACCCATTCCGACATTGCGATCGCATTTGCATACTTCCACCCACTTTCTCAGCCGCACATCGAGCCCCGACCGGGGACAATCCCCCAGGAGCCTCCGATACACGTTTCGGGAGAGGTGGTCCTGAGATTTGGCTTCCTCGAAGGATCTGCTTTAGTGCATGCCGCCAAAGCAATTTACGATCCTCAAACAGCTGTTCATCCTGAGCCATTTGGAGCAAACGGCTCAACAGCGAAGCGACTTGCCCTGGTCATGAATGAGCTGGAGCTCTGCCGTTATACGGGTTGTCCCGACTTGGCGACTGCCGCTGGGAACGCCATGTCGAATGACAACCAGGTGACCGTGATAGTCGTAAAAAGAGGAGTGCGTGGTGTCACTGTCTACGAGCGCAATGTCGAGCCTATCACCGTTCCCGCGTATTACTCATCTCAGGTGTTCAAAATCGGAACTGGAGATGTCTTCAGCGCTGTGTTTGCGCATCATTGGGGCGAAGCGGGCACTTCCGCACCTGAAGCAGCGGACCTCGCGTCCCGATCGGTCTCCGCTTACTGTGAGACAATGACCCTTCCGGTGCCAACTGAATCCCTCAAAAGCCGCGAGCCCGTAACAGGGCAGGCACCAAGCCGGATTATCCTGCATGGCTCAACATCGACAATCGGAAGGCGGTATACGCTTGAGGAGGCGCGCTTCCGTCTGAAAGAGCTTGGTATCGATGCGCTCTCACCTCAGCTCGATGAGATCCCAGAACCACTCTCCAAAAATTTACCTTCACTTGTAGTAGCCGATGGATTGAGCACAACGGAAATTCGGCGGCTCTGTGAAACGAAGCCTTATAGAGGTATTATTGTATTAGACGAAGAGCGCCGACCTGATGTCGCTGAGCTATCAAGTTTGGGGGTCACTATTATTTCCGACTTCGCCTCGTCTTTGTACCGATCTGCCTGGCCTCGTGCATTTTGCCGAAGCTAAATGGTTGCAGCGACGCGTGAACTGTGAGACTTCTGATTTACTACTCTGGGGGGAGTAATTGCGTATGTCGGACGTCTACATAGTATATTCACGAGAAGATGTCCGGCAGGCTGAGAGGTTAGTTCAAACTCTTTCAACGCGATGGGATGTTTGGTGGGACGATAAAATCGTTGGCGACTTCTCGACCGTGATCGAGCGTGAAATCCAGAATACAAAATGTATTGTTCCGCTCTGGTCCCCGACGGCGAAGGACAAGAGCAATGTAAAGGACGAGCTTCGCTTAGCAGAACAATATAATATTCCGATTATTCCCGCTAGGATCATTCCGACAAATGCACCGTACGGCTTTAATGGGTACAGTGCGGTTGATCTTCTGGGCTGGACCGGAGAAGGTGATCATCCTGGCATCCAGCACCTGATGCGGAAGATTTCGACTGTTGTCCCGCCGAGGACAGCACCGACCCGTCCATCAGCGATCGCAGGGGATAGGGTCCCCCTCCCGAGTTTATTCCTTTCCGTGTCGTCACACGAGACACAACTCGTTCCTCTTGAAGCTCTGAAGGCACTGCGTCTCTTTGGGACATCGACGATCCTCGTCTCCGCTTACGACCTGTTTCCACCCCGTCGCCCGCGAGGTATCCAGCAGGAACTGAAGCGTATTCGCGCCCAGGGCGGGTTCGTCCTCGTCGACTCTGGGAATTATGAAGCGACGCGACGCGACGACGACGGATGGAAGCCCGAGGATTTCGAATTGGCGTTGCAGGGGATCCCACACGATTGGGTATATTGCTTTGATGAGATGACCCCGTCGAGGGACCGAAAGCGCGCGGTCGGGCAAGTCATCGCTGCCGTCGAAAGAGACAGGAAGTTCACCAAAGCCCCCGTGCTTCCAATCGTTCATGCCCCAGCCACTCCCTCGAAAGGGTACGACCTTACAATTCTTCCCGCAGTGGTACGGGATGTAGCCGACCAGCTCCAGCCGCCGATGATCGCACTGGCAGAGCGGGAGTTGGGCCGGGGGTTGATTCAGCGCGCGCGGACCATGAGACGCGTCCGAAACGAGCTTGATCGGCTATCCTTTTATCAACCGATTCATCTCCTGGGCACCGGAAATCCATGGAGTATTGCGGTCCTGACAGCAGCAGGGGCCGACAGCTTCGATGGATTAGAATGGTGCCGGGTTGCCGTCGACCGGCAGCAACACAGATTAAATCACTACCAACATTTCGATTTTTTTGCGTACCAAGCGCAGATGGCGGCTTCGCCAATAACTGTTTCTGCGCTTTCCGACGACAATATCGACTACGCTGGTAAAGTCGCATTTCATAATCTCGACTACTATCAAGAACTCACCCACGATTTGCAGGCTGCCGCTTCAACAAATCGATTAGAAGCATTCGCAGTCGGCCTTTTGGGTCAATCCAATTCAAAGCAACTTAGGGATCAGATGCCGGACTTGTTCAAATGAAACATGATGCTGCCAGGCTGGAACATGCCGTTGCCGCAATATGCCCCGATATTGAGGAACGGGCCAAGCGCTCCCAGAGTGCGCTTGACGAGCGGAATCTTTGGTGGGAGCTCTCATGCTGCCTGCTCAGCAGTCAGGTACCGTATGGGCTTGCCGTGGCGACCGCCGATGCTTTGGATAAAAGGCAGCTTCTCCTCAACGCATCGGCACCCCGCGCCGAACTCGTCGATGAAATCCTCGGGGTCCTCCGTCAGCCGGTACTAGTGAACGGCAGCTTTCGAAATTACCGCTTTCCCGGATCGAAATCGATGCAATTGGCCTCTGCGCGCGCGTCGGTCTCCCATGAGAGTGGGGACTTGTGCTCACTCATGCATGCTTTCGCAAATGCGCCATCCGCTCGCTCATGGCTTGTGTCCAACGTAGCAGGAATCGGGCCAAAGCAGGCGAGTATGTTCCTGCGCAACGCAGGAATCAGCTACGATCTCGCGGTCCTGGATCGTCACGTATTGAACTATATGGCCGCAATCGGGCTCTACACAGGTGCCGAGCGGGCCATCTCGACGCTTTCACACTATCGCACGCAAGAAGATAAGCTGATTTCACATGCAAACAGGCTTGGCTTTGCAGTGGGTCTTCTGGATTGGGCGATCTGGATAGTCATGCGGGTTGCGGGTTCTCGAGATACGGAGCGCGCGTTAGCATGAGCATTGTCCCTCTCGTTTCCGGTGGACTCGATTCCACGCTTGTCGCCTACCTCGCTAAAGAGGAAGGGATCCAGCAGTTCCCACTTTTTGTCGACTATGGGCAACGATCCCGTGATCGAGAGCTCGCCGCCTGCAGGTCAGCGATGGCCAAATTGCAGCTGCCAGATTTGAAAGTGGCCGACTTGTCCGGCTATGGCCGCCTTATCAAATCCGGGTTGACGGACCCAAACCAGCGCGTGCTGGAGGATGCCTTCACCCCTGGTCGAAATCTCCTCTTTCTGCTTGTAGCAGCAGCCTATGCCTTTCAGCGCGACGCTGATGCCATATCGATCGGGCTGCTCCATGAGGAAACAAGTCTTTTTCCTGATCAGACATCGGCCTTCTTGCGGGAGGCGGAGGCAATGATCGCACGCAGCATGGGCCGGGAGATAAGGGTGCTTGCGCCGCTGTCCTCCTTCCACAAGCAGGAGGTTATCGAGCTCGCGACGTTGAAAGGTATCGAAGGCACCTATTCGTGCCATCTGGGCGATGAAACACCTTGTGGAGCGTGCATCGCATGTAACGAATTCAAGCTCGAAGGGGTCTGATATGGGTGGTGGGAGCAGCGGGAGCTGGAGCAGGTTGGGCGACATTCGGTCCCTGGAGGAGAAGGCCAAAGCGGCACTTCAGGGGGGAAAACGAAATGTCTTTATCAGTTTCGCAACAGAAGATATGAACGAGGTTAATCTTCTGCGCGCGCATGCAAAGAACGAGAACAGTGATATCGAGTTCAACGATCACTCCGTTCGCGAGCCCTATGACAGCGAGCGCGCGGAATACATCAAACAAAAGATTAGCGAGCGGATATCGCGTTCATCGGTTTGTGTCGTCTACATTTCCGACAATACCGCGCAAAGCCGGTGGGTGACCTGGGAGGTAGAGACCAGCCTCGCTCTTGGAAAAAAGGTGGTAGCTGTTCATCCCAAAGGTGGCGCTCCACGGCAAAATCCATCTTGGGTGGCGAAGCACGGCGTGAAGGTAGTCCAATGGAATAAACTAGCTGCAGAACTGAAGTAGCCTGATCGCGACCACATTTCCGGAGATCCGTCGATATGGAGCCTGAAAACTTTCCCGCATTGTATCGGTCCGCGGATGGCTCCGCCGCAGATGCTCAGCGTACGTATCTATGGCTTATCCGTTTGCAATATGTCCTCCTCACGATTGCGGCGACGATATCCATATGGTTCGGCAACTCTCCGGATCTATACATTGTTTACGCGCTGGTTTTGGCAGCATCGACGGTGCTACTACTTTACATGGCGGTTCAAAAGCCCGAAAAAGAGTGGTATGGTTGCCGTGCGCTAGCAGAGTCTATCAAGACATCCACTTGGCGCTACATGATGCGTGCGGAGCCGTTCGAGGACGCACCAAAACTGTCGGAGGTAGCCGAAAAGTTTTCGGGTTTCCTCAAGGCCATTCTAGACGCCAATAGCCACATACGCGATTCTATCAGTCGTCGGCCCGTAACAGGCGGTCAGATCACCAACGATATGAACCGAGTACGCGCTCTGCCGCTGGAGGACCGTATTCAAAAATACATCACAGACCGGATCACAGATCAACGTGAATGGTATGTCGCAAAAGTTAAGTGGAACAGGAGACGATTTCGTCTTTGGATCGGAATCTGCGTCGTTGTTCAAGGCGCCGCTATTGGCTTAGCGCTTCTTCGAATTCGCCATGATCCATCGTGGATGATTTGGCCGACAGAACCTTTACTTGTCATCGCCTCTTCCGCCATAGGATGGATACAACTGAAGAAGTTCAATGAGCTTGCTTCGGCGTACAGCCTCACCGCCCACGAAATTGGCATCCTTGAGACCCGCGTCGCGACGATCGACTCTGAGGTGAAATTTTCTGCGTTCGTGAATGAAGCCGAACGAGCGTTCTCTCGTGAACATACCCAGTGGGTTGCCCGCCAGATCGAGAATGTGCCCTGATCTGATTAATACACCAACCAATCAGCGAGCAAGTCGGTCGCGGAATGTGTACGGCGCCTACGATCGCTGAAGTATTTCAGTCTACAAAATGCTGGACAACAATGAACGATGTAAAAAGGGAAGACAGGGGAGAGAAAGCCGCGAAAGGCGACCAGGCGCCGTTGGCGGTTCTCGTCCGCGGCGCCGAGAAGACATTCGATAATGCGGAGCGCCTTTTTTTCGAGGCGGAGCTTCTGGCGAAAGCTGGCGCGGTGGCGCGTGCCCTTTGCCTTCACCAGATCTCTCTCGAGGAGTGTTCGAAGGTCAACAACCTCGGCGCCTGGGCGGTCAGCCTGGTTCTTGGGTTCGAAGTCGATCAGAAGAAGGTGCTCGCCGCCTTCGGGCGTCACGCGGCCAAGAATAAATCGAATGCATACATGCTGAAGGGTTCGGAGGCCGAAACCGATGCGAAGGCCCGTGGCGACTGGGAGGCTGCCATGGAGGCGTTCAGGCAGACCCAGGACGAGTTTCACGAGACGTCGAACCGCGCCAAGAATGCCTCCCTTTACGTGGACTGGGTTGATGGTGAGTTCACCGCGCCAAGCGAGCGCATCACCAAAGAGATGCTGGCCGAGATCACCGAGCGCAACGCCGAGTTTCTCGGCTATGCACAAAGCGGGCTGAAGATGCTCGAGCGGCTGGAGACGTCGCCGGATGCAATGAAGGGCCTGCTCACGCCTTTCGTCGAACAGGCCGAAAAACTCCGCGAAGAGAAGCCGGACGATTTGATGGGCGCAATGGAGACATTGCTGTCGGGCTTTCTCGAAGAGGGCAAGCAGAAGCTGAAAGGTTAGGCTTCGCATCGAACGACCCTCCTCTTCGAACGGGGGCCGCTCTCGACAGATGGGCAGGTCGGGAGGGCAGGCATCTAGCCAATCTTGAAAACTGTCAGAAAACCGCGTATATTTCTGACAGGAGATTTGCGATGCAGCGCTTGACTGAACAGATTCTTGAGCATGCGACGCGGCTGTCGGAGGGCACGCCCGTTGCAGCTAAGAGCTTGCTTCACCTTGGCAATCGCGCCGCGGTGGATCAGGCCCTGTCGCGCCTGGCCGAGCGGGGGCAACTGATCCGGGCCGGACGCGGAGTCTACCTCCTGCCGGTTACGAGCCGGTTTGGGACCAGGGCGCCGTCGGTGGAACAGGCCGTCGAGGCGCTCGCCGCCCAGCGCGGCGAGGTTATCGTCTCGAGCGGTGCTGCTGCCGCCAATAGCCTCGGGCTGACCACGCAGGTGCCGGTCCGGTCCGTCTATCTGACGTCGGGGCGCACCCGGAAAATGAGCCTTGGCAAGCAGACCGTCGAGCTTCGCCACGCACCTCGCTGGCAGCTCGCCATGCCGCATCGGCCAGCGGGTCAGGCCGTGCGAGCACTCGCCTGGTTGGGGCCGGAGAAGGCCGAGGCGGCCCTCAAGACCCTGAAACGGAAGCTGCCGCCCGCCGCCTTCAGCGAGCTGGTGGCGGCGGCACCGCAGCTTCCGACCTGGCTCGCGCAAAGCGTGGGAAAGGTCGCGCATGGCTGACGCCTTCCTGCTCCTTCCGGCCGAGGATCGCCGGGAGGCCTTGAGCGTCGCGGCCGACCGTTCAGGCCGACCAGCACACCTTCTGGAGAAGGACGCGTGGGTGGTGTGGGCGCTGGCGACGCTCTACGGCTCGCCGCTTGGAGAACATCTCGTCTTCAAGGGCGGCACGTCGCTCTCAAAGGCCTATCAGGTCATCCGACGCTTCTCCGAGGATGTCGATCTGACTTACGACATCCGTGCGCTCGCCCCCGACCTCGTTGGAGACAATGGCGAGGCGCTACCCAGGACGCGAAGCGAGGAAAAGCGCTGGACCAGCGCAGTGCGCGAGCGCCTGCCGCAATGGGTGACCGGAGCCGTTCAGCCGGTCATCGCCGAAGCCCTGGCGAGGGGCCACCTGTCTGCGGCGATCCGGGTCGATGGCGATAAGCTCTTCATCGACTATGAGGCGACGACGGCAGGGTCCGGCTACGTTGCCCCTAGCGTCATGCTCGAATTCGGCGCCCGCTCGACGGGTGAACCTGCGACCCCGCGCGATGTCACCTGCGACGCGGCCGGGCTGGTGGATGGAGTGGTCTTTCCAACGGCTCGACCGAGGGTCATGCATGCCGAGCGGACGTTCTGGGAGAAGGCGACCGCGATCCACGTCTTTTGCCTTCAGGAGCGGCTGCGCGGTGATCGTTTCGCGCGTCACTGGCATGACGTGGTGCGTCTCGATGAAGCCGGCTTCGCGGCGGCGGCCTTCGCTGATCGCGAACTGGCCAACGCCGTGGCACGTCACAAGGCGATGTTTTTCGCCGAGAAGGCCGCCGACCGATCTCCGATCGATTACGCCTCAGCCGTGAACGGCGGTTTGCAACTCGTGCCGGCCGGCGACGGCGCGAAGGCTCTCGCAGAAGATTACGCGCGGATGATCGACGATGGGCTCCTTCTCGATGAAGCCGAGCCTTTCGAGACGCTCATGGAGCGCTGCGCAGACATCACCGCGCGAGCCAATAGCGCGGCAGGATAACAAAAAGCGAGCTGGGGCGGCGATGTACATTTCCGAAATCTATGCGAGTGGCTTCCGGTGCTTCGACCCGACCGCCCCGTTGCTGCTAAAGCTCTCGTCCGGCCTCAACATTCTCGTCGGGCCAAACGACGCCGGCAAGAGCGCGATTATCGATGCTGCCCGCTACGTCCTTTGGACACGCGGCGACGACTATATCCGTCCGGACGAACACGACTTCCATGTTGGTGCAGACGGCACGCGCGGATGCGACTTCATCGTTCGCTGCACCTTCGACGATCTCAGTGCTGACGAAGAGGCCCGGTTTCTTGAATGGTGCGCCAACGAAAAGGGAAAGCTTCGCCTGCACGTTTGCATGCGCGGCTCCCGGCGCGTCTCGCCAGGTGGCGGCAGCATTATTTCCAGCCAGCATCGCGCCGGCGCGGAAGGCGAAGGTCTGCCGCTCGACGGGGAACTGCGCGAGTATCTGAAGGCCACCTATCTCAAACCGTTGCGCGACGCCGAGCGCGAGATGCGTGCGGGCCGACGGTCACGCCTGTCGCGAATCCTCGGCGCGATGCCCACGATGGGGCCGCAAAGCAAACCCGCCGCGCAGGGTAGCGATGCAACGCTCCATGACACGCTGACGGCGGCTGATGTGGCCGTCCGAAACAACGCCGCGGTTGGCGGCGTCGCCAGCAGCGTCAACACGGATTTCCTCGACAAGCTGTCATTCGTGGACGACCGCCTCGTCGCGACGCTGGATCTCGGCGCTGGCGGTTCGTTCGATCAGATTCTTGAGCGGTTCGAACTCTACCTGAATGCCAAGGCGGGCACCGAGCGCATCCAGCGCGGCCTGGGCTACAACAACCTGCTATTCATGGCGGCCGAGCTGTTGTTGCTCCAGTCCCATCCCGATCAGGTGCCATTTCTGCTGATCGAGGAGCCCGAGGCCCATCTACATCCGCAACACCAGACGCTCTTCATGGAAGTGCTGGCGGCCCGTGCTGCCAAGCCGGACCCCGACAAGGGCGAGACCCATCAGCAGGTCCAGGTGCTACTCACCACCCATAGCCCTCAGCTCGCTGCCGGCGCCGAGCTTGAGACCATGACGATGATCGTCGGTCACCGCGCCTTTCCGCTGGGAGCGGCCCATACCCGGCTTGAAGTGGACGATTATGAGTTCCTTCGTCGGTTCCTCGACGCGACCAAGGCCAACCTGTTCTTCGCCCGTGCGCTGATTGTCGTCGAGGGCGACGGTGAGCACCTGTTGCTGCCGGCAATCGCCGAGAAGCTCGACCGTCCGCTCAGCCGTCACGGCGTGTCGATCGTCAATGTCGGCCACCGTGGTCTGTTCCGCTACAGCCGGATTCTGCAGCGTAAGGCCGGGAACGCGATCCCGGTGCCCGTGGCGCTGATCCCCGACAGGGACATCCCGCCGCCCGAAGCGAAAGACCTCGTCGGCGACCGTAAGACCGAGAACGAGTTGACTCAGGACGAGATCGCAGCGCGGCTGAAGACGCTGCGGCGCGACGTCGGAGATCCCGTCGACGCTTTCATCGCCGATAGCTGGACACTTGAATTCGATCTCGCGCTTCGGCCCGAGCTTGCCGAGAGCGTTCACCAAGCCGTCCAACTCGCCAAGACCAGCAGCCGTAAGCCCGAGTGGCTCGCGAAGATCGTGAAGAAGGCCAGTGAAACCTACGCGGGCTGGAAAGAGGCTGGACACTCTGCGACCGAGATCGCCGTCAAGATCTACCAGCCCGTCCATGACAAGGAAGCCTCCAAGGCCGAGGTCGCCGAACAACTCGCCGCCATCCTGCGCAAGCGCGCGGATACACCGGAGCAGATGCGCGACTGGCTTCCTCCTTATCTGGTGCGCGCGATCGACTACGTGACGGGTGGTTATCTTCCCGGCGCGCCAGCGACTGCTCCTGAGCCGGATGCTGAAGATGAAGAGATCGGGGCCGCCGGGATTGAAGGCGCGGCGGCGGTGGAGGGGTAACATCATGTTCGAGATCCTGCCGCTCACACCCGAACTGCTTGCTGAACTTGGCGCCGAGCTGGGCGGTTGCGATTTTACTGACCCGAGCCAGGCCGACTTTCTGGCGAAGGCCACCCCATGTGACGTCCAGGCTGCGCCCGGCAATGGTAAGACGACGCTGCTGGCGGCGAAGCTCGCGCTGCTTTCGCGTAACTGGTTGACCCGCAGGCGAGGCGTCTGCGTGATCTCACATACCAATGCCGCACGGACGGAGGTCGAAGACCTGATCGCCCGCCACCCGACCGCAGCACGGCTAACGGCTTATCCTCATTTTACCGGCACGGTCACGGCCTTCATCAACCAATATCTTGCCTTGCCCTATCTTCGGGGCCTGGGTTGGAGCGTGCGGCAAATTGACGACGATGCCTTCGCGGCCGAGGCGCTGCGACGTTATCCAAACTGGGGTGTACTCGACAGTCTCGCCAAGAATCCGAAACTCAAGCTGAAGCGAGGGCTTGAGGATTGGATAGCTAACCTGGTTCTCGATCCCGCCTTCACCGACGCTGCGATATCCCCTTCATCGTTAGCGGTGCGCCGGCGTAAGGGGCAGCACGGCGTCGACACGCCTTGCGGGAAAGCATTGGCCCAGCTCAAGGCTTCGATGGTCAAGAGCGGGCTCTATCGATACGCTGACATGACCGCGCTCGCGTGGCGTGCGCTCCGTGAAAACCCGGCTCTTGCCGAGCGGCTTCGCGATCGCTTCCCGCTCGTCATTCTTGATGAGGCACAGGACACCCATGGCGAACAACTTCGGTTGCTGGAGCATGTCTTCAAGCAAGACGGGGCGGCGTTCCAACGCCTCGGGGACAGCAATCAAACGCTCTATGAGGACGATGGAACGGCGCCAGCCTATTGGACACCGGGGCCCGGTTGTATCCCTCTCGACACGAGCCGCAGGTTCGGTGGGGAGATCGCCGGTTTTGCAAGCCGGCTGACGGCGCGCCAGGCTCAGACGATTGTGGGCTTGGGCATACGGCCCGCGTCGCGGGTGATGTTTCTGTTCGACGAGGGTACGATCGGCGGGGTTCTGGAAGCCTTCGCCGAAGAAGCGCGCGCGCTGTGGGGCGACGATTGCAGTAGGCGCGACGTCTGGGCGGTCGCATCGCGTCATAATCTGCCCGCCAAGAAGGGAGCGTGGCAGCCGAAGAGTCTCGTCGACTATCATCCGGCATATCGCAGCGAGGGTGGTTCTCGCGGGAAGGCCAACCTCCTTTGCCGGCAGCTTCGGAAGGCTGCGGTACACCATGCCGCAGCACGCCCTCCCGCTGAGGTTGGCGAGATGCTCGCGGTCGGCATTTCCGGTTTGGCGCGCGCCCATGGGTGGAAAGCGGCAAATGAACGTCCGATTACCGCGCATAATGTGTGGGCGGCACTATCGCGTCGCGACCTCGCGTTGCCGCGCGCTGTACGGCGAGTTTTACGGGACTATGTGCTTGCCGGCGATGCCGTGTGGGATCAGGGAGCATGGCAAGCGTTCACGGAACTATTGCTGCCTCTCTTCGCCCCGCATCCTGACGGTGCTGAGGACGATATCGCCGCATTTTGTGGGTTCGTCGCCGAGCAAAAGGCCGACCTTACCGACCCTGAACGCCGCTCCACGAAGCAGGTGCGGTTCGACGAGCTCACACTGCGGCTGGGATCGATCCACTCGGTCAAGGGAAAGAGTGTGGACGGAATTCTCGTCGTCGAGAGCGAGGTATGGAAAGGCAGCAGCGCAGGCGAGCAGTGCATCGATCTTACCACAGTGCTTCCCCGTGCATTCGGCGTTACCGACCAGCCATTTACGGGGGTGGGACTCACCGCCGCGACCAACGTCTTCGTGGGTGTGACTCGACCGCGGGAATTGCTTGGCCTGGCGTTGCGCAAATCTGAAGCAACGGCGCTGATGGGGCCTGCCACGGATCAAGGGTGGAAACTCGTCGACCTTGTAGCCCAGGCTACGGAGTTGAAGGAATGAGCGGGCTCGTGTCGACCTCGGGGCTGGGAACGTCGACCAAGCTGATTGGTTTGACGAAGCATACGAAACACGGTCACGTACCAAACCCGGTCTCTCCGCATTTCGTGGCGCCGCCGGCCCAGTCGAGTCTATCTTTCAACCCGATGGCGTTGGCGGCCGCGATCGCGAGGACTGCAACGACCTGGGATGATGCGCCCGTCGCCTTGCTCGACGGGTTGCAGCAAAGTGCTCTGATCGAACTGCAGACGCTGCTCCAGGATGGATCGGCGTTTGCGCTCGAATCTCATTTCAAATTTCTCGCGGATACTGCCGGGTCTCAATTTGCGGCCAAGGTCGGCGCTGGCATTGCCCACCTCTACATGGACGCTCTCGGCTACGCATGGCGAGCGAACGCGGCGTGCCTGTCGTCGTCGCTCGATCCCCATGCGGATTTCATCTACGAAGGCGGCAACGCGTCCGGCCACGGTGTTGTGCTTGCCGAGGCGCACGGCTCGTTCGCCAAAGATGCGAGCGCAGCGAAAATAGCGAACTCGGCGAAGAAAAAGTACATCAAGCAGGTAAAGCCCTTTGTCGCGAAGCCGTCGCCGTTCGGAAAGGTAATCCACGGCTATTCGATTGCATTCGGGTCAAAGCCGACGACAGCCGGGAGCTTCCTGGCCGTATCGGAGACGCGGATCTCCAAGCCGCGAAAACGGACCGCATCCACGGATGTCGTTCATGCTGACGAGGCACCCGAAGCTACGCCTGCGTCGATGGCGTTGGCGACTCATCGGTCTAACTTTCTGCTGATGGGCGCGCCGGATGTGACAAATTGGATCGACTGGCTCCGTTTTCCGGATTCCGCTCCTCCGGAGCGAACCGATGTTCCGCTTCTTCGATTTGACTATGCCGGTCGAACCTATCTGGCGGCGACGCCGTGGCTTTCGCGACCAGAAGGCCCTCCATGGTGGATCGATGATTTCTTCGATCACCACGGTTGGTGGCGATTTGCACAGCGCACACGGTTTTCGCGACCAGGTCATCCTCGTTCTGATTTCGGCTCGTTCGCGATCGAGGAGAAGGCGGGGGCTGAATTCCTGAACACACTGAGCAATGCGATCCGCGGCCGAGGCGTGGGGCCGCCAGCGACGATGAGGCTTCCAACCGTCGAACCAACGGGGTTTGCGCTCTCCGCAGGAGATCGCGCTGCCGTGGCCGAGGCCGACGAGCCTTACCACTATGCGCTTTTCCGCGACGGCTTGGCGCTCTTGGGAGAGCCCTTCCGTGGGCGGCCGCGTGACGTAGTTGTCTGGTCGCCGGATGAAGGGATGGCGCTTGGATGACACTGCTGTGGCGGATCGCATCGCAGAGCGTACCGTGATATGAGCTTCGCGACGGTACTTTCTTGGTTCGCAGTGAGAGCTATCCGTGCGGTCGAAAACGGGTCTCAAGAGGCGATCGACCTCGATAGATACCGAAGCCACGCAAAAAAATTTTCAGGGGAATTTCCCTTTAAAATCAACACCGTAAGTTTTTGACGGCCTATGGGTCGGCTTTTGATGCTGCGGACAAGAAAAAACACAGTTAAATCAATGATTTGACTGTGTTATAAGCAATTGAATGGGAATGATTTCATTTTTGGTCTGAAGTAGATTATTGTATAAGCCCGCTTTTGCGGGCTTATTGCATTTTATACGTTAATAAAAATTAAAGTTATTAGTTTCGCTTCCTGAATAACGCTGGGTCGAGTTTATGTCTGTTCAATCGCGCATAAAGGCTACGACGTGGCATTTTCAGTACAATAGCGGCTTGGCCAACATCCCCATTTAATCTCTTAAGTGTTTCGGAAAGTACTTTGGCTTCAAACTCGTCCATTTGTTCGGAAAGCGGCAAGAGGTTTGCATTTTTTGCGTAATCGCTATGCAGACCGAGGACAACTTGCTTTGCAAAGTTACGTAATTCGCGCACATTTCCCGCCCAGTCGTCCGAATTCAATCGGTTTTCAATGGTTGCATCCATTTGTGGACGAGGGCCAAATTGCTTCGCAGCTTCATCAATAAAGTAGGAAAATAATAGTCCTATATCTTTCCTGCGCTCCCTGAGTGGGGGAATTCGTATGCGCACCGTCTCAAGCCGATAGAAAAGATCAGATCTGAACTTTCCTGCCTTAGGCTCAGGACCTATTGATTTGAGAATGAAGAGCTGATTCAGTTTCTCTTGAGGAGACTGAACGATGAGCAATCTTTACTGGCTGAGCGAAGGGCAAATGTCACGCCTTCGGCCCTTTTTTCCCAAGAGCCATGGACGTCGACGCGTTGATGACAGGCGTGTCTTGAGTGGAATTATATTCCTTCTTCGTAATGGGTTACGGTGGTGTGATGCCCCTCGAGAATACGGGCCCTCTAAAACGCTCTATAATCGTTGGAACCGTTGGTGTCACAAGGGGATATTTGCTCAAATACTTGAAGGCCTGTCTTCCAAGTCGTCGGTCGGAAAGACTGTCATGATAGATGCGACCTATTTGAAAGCGCACCGCACGGCCTCAAGCCTACGGCTAAAAAAGGGGATGGTGGACGCCTGATCGGCCGGACAAAAGGTGGCATGAATACCAAGTTGCACGCCGTCACCGACACGCAGGGTCGCCCTATCAGGTTACACGTCACGGCGGGACAAATCAGCGACTACACCGGAGCTGCAGCCTTAATTGAGACGTTACCGAAGGTCGACTGGCTTCTTGCTGATAGAGGCTATGATGCCGACTGGTTCAGAAAACGGTTAAAAGACAAAGAGATAAAGCCATGCATCCCGGGTCGCAAAAACCGTAAGAAGCCTATTAAGTATGACAAACGTCGATACAAGCGACGCAATCGTATCGAAATCATGTTTGGCAGCCTGAAAGACTGGCGAAGAATTGCTACCCGTTATGATCGCTGCCCGATTGTGTTCCGTGCAGCAATAGATCTTGCAGCAGCCGTTATATTCTGGCTCGGAAAGCAATGAGTCCTGAGCCTAAGATGCGTTTCCGTGGGCGTTTCTGGCTTGATGTTCTGACGGTGCTGCCAAATTCGCTTCCCGGTGTCGTGGTGGCTGTCGGCCTTATCCTTGCATGGAACCAGCCATCGCTGCTGATTTCACCTTACAATACGCCGCTGATCCTGCTGCTTGCTTATTGCTGTATTCTGTTGCCGCAGCCGATCCGTTATGCGACAGCGGCATTTCATCAGATTGGTGACAATCTCGAAGCCGCCGCGCGCGTTTGTGGAGCGGGTAGCTTCACGACCTTTCGCCGCATCATGCTGCCGCTGATCGCACCAAGCTTAATTACCGCAATGCTTCTGGTCTTTGCAGTGGCAACGCGCGAACTTGTGGCTTCAATTCTCGTGGCACCCGTTGGCATGCAGACGATCTCAATCTTCATCTGGCGGCAGTTTGAGCAGGGGTCGATTGGGCTTGGCATGGCGATGGCTTTCATCGCAATCCTGCTTACAACGTTGCTGCCGCTGGCGCTGATGGGGCTGCTAAAGCGCACAGGTTTGGTCAAAATCTAATACTGTCGACAAATTGCGTACAGAGATTTATCCTTTCTGCTTGTCACCGAGTCCGTGGCAGGCTGAAAGGAATAAGCAATGTCTCTCAATACCCAACATCCAGGCATTTCCAACGAGGAGCGACTGGAACGTATCAATGTTCTGCGTCGCAATTTGAGCGAAAAAAACATTGGGGCCTTGCTGCTTGGGTCGACCGAGAGCCTGCTTTATTACACAGGCCTCGTCTGGCATTCCAGCGAGCGACTGCTTGGCGCAGTCGTTACATCCAGCGAGATTGTTTATATTGTTCCGGGGTTTGAGCAGAGCCGGGTTGAAAGTCTTCCGCATTCGGCTGGCGAAATCCGCATCTGGCAGGAAGAGGAAAATAGTGCTGCTCTCGTCGCTTCCCTCCTGAAAGCCGGTGAAACGCTCGCTGTTGACGATGCTGTTCCGCTGTTTGTTTATAACGCATTGCGCCGTGAAATTGGTGCAGAACGCCTTGTCGATGCTGGACCGATCATTCGGGAACAGCGTATCGTCAAGTCGCAGACCGAAATCGACATTATCAAATATGCCATGGGGCTGACACTGGAAGTGCACCGCCGTGCGCATCAGTTCATTCGTCCGGGCATCGCGGCGTCCGATGTCGTTCGTTTTATCGATGAGCAGCATCGCGAAATGGGTGCAGGCGGCTCGACCTTCTGCATCGTTTCTTTTGGCGAGGCCACCTCTCTGCCTCATGGTGCAGATGGCGAACAGTTCTATAAGAATGGCGATGTCATTCTGGTTGATACCGGCTGCCGGATCGATGGTTATCATTCCGATCTGACACGCACCTATATGCTTGATGAGCCGACAGCCGATTTTGAACGCATCTGGAGCATTGAACGGCAAGCGCAGCAAGCCGTTTTCGACGCTGCGAAGCTCGGTGCTGCCTGTTCCAGTCTCGATGATGCTGCTCGCTCCGTGCTGGTTAAACATGGGTTGGGGCCGGATTATCAGCTCCCCGGCCTGCCGCATCGTGCGGGCCACGGTTTGGGACTGGAAATCCATGAAGCGCCTTATATCGTGCGTGGTAATCAGTTGCCGCTGACAGCGGGTATGTGCTTCTCAAATGAGCCGATGATTGTCGTGCCGGGACAGTTTGGCGTGCGTCTCGAAGATCATATTTACATGAGCGCCGAGGGCGCGCAGTGGTTTACGCAGCCCGCAAAAGGACCAACAGAACCATTCGCGTGATTTTTGTTTGTCGCATTATCCTACGCAAAACCGCTACGCACTTTTGCTGGAAATGCTTTAAAGGATATGCTGATGACGGAAAGCGATAATAACGCCATCCCTGAACGCAAGCGCGGTTCTGGCGGGAAAATGGTCTATGACCTGCTGCGCGATGAAATCCTTGATCTGGTGCTGCCGCCCGGCAGCCCGATCGACGAGGTTCAACTGGCAGAGCGGTTCAAAATGTCCCGTACGCCGATCCGTGAGGCTTTGGTGCGACTGGCAGGCGAGGGCCTAATCGACACCCTGCCAAATCGCTCGACGATGGTGTCGAACATCGATTTTCTTAACATGCATACCTATTTCGATGCGTTGACCCTGATGTATCGCGTCACGACCCAGCTTGCAGCAAAGAACCATCGACGGGAAGACCTAGACATCATCGCTGTTCATCAGGTGGAATTCGCCAAAGCTGTGGAAGCGCAGGATGCACTTTTAATGATAGCGACCAATGCGGAGCTTCATCTCGCAATCGCAGAGGCGGGTCGCAATCCATATTTCACGAGCCTCTTCAAACGCTTGCTCGATGAAGGCCGACGCATTCTGCGGCTCTATTATCAGTCTTATAATGATCGTCTGCCACGGCGTTTTGTCGAAGAGCATGAAGAAATGATCGCGGCAATCGCCGCACGGGACATAAAACTGGCCGAACAGTTGGCGCATGAACATGCAGAGCAGATCGTGCGGCAGGTGCAGAAACTGGTGATGCGCGATGACCGTCTGGAAATAAACCTGTAGCGCCGTGTAATTTTTGTCGACAAATAAAATACAGACTGATATATCAGTTGTAGCGAGCTGAAAATGGCAAAGGTCATAACAGTCAAATCGCTCTGGTTTTGTTTGTTGCATTGTCCGTAGCAAAGCTGCGCTGCAGTTCGACGGAAGTGCGCTGAGAGGAGTTTTCGATGGCTGCCAATATTTTTTCCGGCGTGATTCCGGCTCTGATGACCCCGTGCAAGGACGACCGCACGCCTGACTTTGATGCGCTGGTGCGCAAGGGGCAGGAACTGATCGACGCTGGTATGTCGGCGGTCGTTTATTGCGGTTCGATGGGCGACTGGCCTCTGCTGACTGATGAACAGCGCATGGAAGGCGTTGCTCGCCTGACCGCTGCTGGCATTCCGGTTATCGTTGGTACTGGCGCTGTAAACACCGCTGTTGCTGCCGCCCATGCTGCCCACGCACAGAAAGTCGGCGCAAAGGGCCTTATGGTTATCCCGCGCGTTCTGTCGCGTGGCTCGGTGATTGCGGCACAAAAGGACCATTTCAAGGCTGTGCTTTCGGCTGCACCTGATCTTCCTGCAGTTATCTACAACAGCCCTTATTATGGGTTTGCAACCCGCGCCGATCTGTTTTTCGCATTGCGTGCGGAACATCCTAACCTCGTTGGCTTCAAGGAATTCGGCGGTCCTGCTGACATGCGTTATGCAGCCGAAAACATCACCAGCCGCGATGACGATGTCACGCTGATGATCGGTGTTGATACGGCTGTGTTCCATGGATTTGTGAATTGCGGTGCAACCGGCGCTATCACTGGCATCGGCAATGTTCTGCCGAAGGAAGTTATCCAGCTTTGCAAGTTGTCGCAGGCAGCAGCAAAGGGTGACGCCGATGCGCGCCAGCGTGCGCTTGAACTCGAACAGGCTCTTGCAGTTCTTTCGTCTTTCGACGAAGGCCCGGACCTCGTGCTTTACTTCAAGCATATGATGGTTCTGAAGGGTGACAAGGAATATACGCTGCACTTCAACGCAAGCGATAAGCTCTCCGACAGCCAGCGTGGTTATGTTGAAGCACAGTTCAAGCTGTTCAACAGCTGGTATGCCGAGTGGAGCAAGCTTCCGGGCGCTGTTCAGACCTACAAGGCTTGAATATAGAAATAGATTGAAAAAGCCCTCCGTTTGGAGGGCTTTTTTGTTTTTAACTAATGGCGTCTAGGCCTTTTTCCAGCAGAACATCGAGTTGGTCAATTTCTGCTTTGGTGAGCTTGATGCCTTCACTTTCGGACTCAGCGCGTGCCTTGAAGCGGCGCTGCGAGGGCAGGCGGGCACCTTGTCCGACAATAGCGTCAAAAAGCATTTCCGCACGTGCAAACGGATCGCCCGGGCGGCCCTTCGCAAAAGCTTCTGGCGAGAATGCGATGATCAGTTCGCCGTGCACTGGCGACAGGGTTGTCGTGCCAAGAAAGTCGAGCACTTCCGGGCTGGTCAAATCGCCAATCATGATGGCTGCAAGGAGTTCAACCATCGTGCTGATTGCTGAACCCTTATGTCCGCCAAATGGCAACATGGCACCAGCAAGTGCAGTTTCCGGGTCGGTTGTCGGGTTGCCTTCTGCATCCAGCGCCCAGCCTTCCGGCAATTGCTTACCAGCGCGGCGATGCAGTTCGATTTCGCCACGTGCTGCAACCGATGTTGCAAAGTCAAAAACATAAGGTGAGGTTTCTTTGCGTGGCCAGCCAAATGCAAACGGGTTTGTGCCGAGCAGTGGTTTGTTGCCCCCGGTTGGTGCAACGGTCGCGTAGCTTGGGCACATTACGAGTGCTGCCAGACCTTCGTTTGTCAGTGCTTCGACTTCAGGCCAGAGTGCCGAAAAATGTGTGCAATCATTGATGACAAGCGCTGCAATGCCATTCTTACGCGCTCGCTCGGCAAGCACAGGAACGCCTGTTTCAAACGCAGCATTGGCAAAGCCGAAATTCGCATTCACCCGTACGATGCTTGAAGCTTCATCGGCTACGATTTCAGGAATCGCGTCTGCCTTTACCTTTCCGGCCTTGACTGTGCGCAGCGCACCTTCGATACGATATATGCCATGGGATTTGCAGTGATCGCGTTCACCCGCGATAATAACGCGCGTGACGGCAGCAGCCTGTATAGCGTTCAGCCCTGCTTTACGAAAAATCGCCTCTACGCGGTCGTGAAGCGTGGAAATGCTCAGGATGGTGGTCTCGCTCATCATGCATCTTTCATGGCTAAACCTGCATGGAACGTCCCGCAGGCAATTGATATGTGCGCACACACTGTATACAAACAAACAGGGTATACAATCATTAGACAAGTACAATTTAGATGCAGTGAGATACTGGTTTAATTGTGCGTTGATTTCTACAGGAGGATGGACGAATGGCATTTACGCCCAAAGGGAAACACTTTGTTGCTGGCGAATGGCTCGATGGAGCCGGAACTTTTGAATCTTCACCAGCAAGTGGGCCAGCGCATTCGTTTGCAGTCGGTACAGTCGATCTGGTGAACCGCGCTTGTGAAGCTGCGGAAGATGCTTTTTGGTCTTATGGCTATTCGACACGCGCGGAACGCGCCACATTCCTGCGCGCAATAGCTGACGAAATTGAAGCACGTATTGCTGATATCGTCGTGATCGGCTCGCAGGAAACTGGCTTGCCGGAAGCACGCCTTCAGGGTGAAACCGGCCGCACGACTGGTCAGCTGCGCCTGTTTGCTGACCATATCGAAAAGGGCGATTATCTTGATCGCCGTTTTGATGCTGCCCTTCCTGATCGTCAGCCAGCACCACGCCCAGAAATTCGTTTGGTTCAGCGCCCCATAGGTCCTGTTGCGGTATTCGGCGCCTCGAACTTCCCAATGGCATTTTCGACAGCTGGCGGTGACACCGCAGCAGCTCTTGCTGCGGGTTGCCCTGTGGTCGTGAAGGGCCATTCGGCGCATCCGGGAACAGGTGAAATCGTAGCACAGGCTGTTGAAGCCGCGATCAAAAAGACCGGCGTTCACCCCGGTGTGTTCTCGCTTATCCAGGGCGGACGCCGCGATGTTGGTCATGCGCTGGTTCAAAATCCAAACATCAAGGCTGTAGGCTTCACCGGTTCGCTGGCTGGTGGCCGCGCATTGTTTGACCTTTGTGCTGCGCGTCCAGAACCAATTCCATTTTTCGGTGAGCTTGGTTCCGTCAATCCAATGTTCCTTCTTCCTGAGGCCATGAAAGCGCGGGCAGAAACACTCGGTCAGGGCTGGGCTGGTTCGTTGACAATGGGGGCGGGCCAGTTCTGCACCAATCCCGGCATTGCCGTGGTTCTTGATGGTGCTGATGCCGATCGCTTCACTGCGGCAACGGTTGAGGGCCTTAAGAAAGTCGCTCCGCAGACCATGCTGACTGATGGTATCGCGCAGGCATACCACGAAGGCAAAGAGCGTTTTGAAACGCGCAATGCTGTAAAGCCGCTCTACGAAACCGAGTCATCGGGTCGTCAGGTTTCGCCAAACCTGTTTGAAACAACTGGCGAGCGCTTCCTGTCTGACCATGCGCTTGGCGAAGAAGTGTTCGGTCCTCTCGGACTGGTCATTCGCGTTGGCTCCGTTGACGAGATGGAAAAACTCGCGCGTGGCTTTGAAGGTCAGTTGACTGCAACCATTCATATGGATGCAGGCGATATTGGCGAAGCGCAAAAGCTTCTGCCTGTTCTGGAGCGCAAGGCTGGCCGTGTGCTGGTCAACGGCTTCCCAACGGGTGTTGAAGTTGTGGACTCAATGGTTCACGGTGGGCCATACCCTGCATCGACCAACTTTGGTGCAACCAGCGTGGGTACAATGTCTATCCGTCGCTTCCTGCGCCCCGTTTCCTATCAGAATTTCCCGAAGGAACTTCTGCCAGAAGACTTCGCGTAATCGCGCACATATAAAATAACAAAGCTGCTTTATCGGAGTAGTTTATAATCTTTTGGGCCGGAGCATCTGTAATGATGCTTCGGCTTTTTTGTCATTACATATCAAAATGTTCAATAACAGTTGCAATACGCGTGATTTTATGGCCCCCGATTTAGGTTCCTGAGAATGAATGGCACGGCGTAGCTTCAAAAGACGCTCCCGTAACGTTGAGGGAAATTGGACCACTCTAAAAGAAAAGCAGTTTTGCGGTTCATACGAAACGTCATCGTTTGATGACATCAGCCCCCCTTTGTTATTCGTTTGACGGGCAAGGTCTATGGCGCTCCGAAACATAAGCATAGGACCAGATGGGTACGGCGCAAATAGAGCTAAAGATTATTTTCTTGCTATCATGTGCGCAGCCGGCATCGGGAATTCTCCTTATATATCGTGGCAAGCGTATGCTAACTGATATGTATAACGTAGTATCGTATTTTGCTCTGTTTGATGGCGATGGTTTACCGAAAGAATTCTACTTCCGTGAAGTGCATTGAGAGGATATTGCGTCAGGAACGGTTTAAACATCCGCCGACGAGTGGGGCGATTTTCAGAACAATTTTGGTCTGAGATGCTGATAAGGTGCAAAGGTCTCTGGATATGCGCCGCCTCACCGGACGCTCTCACGCCAGATGAGCTACGGACGCAAATGCCGCCGCTCACTCGTTGCCAATTGTGGCTCTGCGTTGATAGCCTCTGATTGTCAAAAGCCGATGTACTGGCTGTTGCTGCTGATCAACAAATCAGTATTGAGATTGAACAAACGGCATAATTTCACCGCACGTATCAAAATATCGTTATGCTATAGTAGGTCCTCGGCATTACGGCAGAGCAGCTTGATGATGTCCAGATGTGGTGGGCTTTGGCTTAATCACAGCTACAGCCTGACCGATGCGCCGCCTAAGGGCAGTTTTATTGCTGAAAGGAAAGGCGTCACTTCTCGTTTCGCTCTAGCCATACTGAATAGGCAATTAGAACAAACCAAGATGTCGATATCGTAGTGATGAACATACCCATTCGCGTTCCTCCAGTGGATTAACTGGCTGGAGATGAAAAGGTTCAGGTGTGAGAAGAAAAAAAGAAAGCCACATATTGGTTGCGGCTTATCCCCGTCACGCTAGGAGGGGGTAGAGTGACGCGGAAAAGATTAACCCCGGACGAGCCGGGGTTTGATGGTTATTCCCTGCGCATCGTATCTTTGACGATTATCGCGGTAACGATGAACAGAGCGGCAAGTATGGTTCCTTCAATCAGAAAATACCAATGCATCGCTGGACCTCTGGAGCGTATCCCGAAAAGTGTGAAACCATTTTCGGAACAAGATGCGCGTAAAAAACAAAAAGATAGAGCATTTCTAATGCTTCAATGAAAACTGGAAATGCTCTAAGCTGACATTCGCCCGCCGAGTGATGTTTTGGCGGTCATCCATGGAATAGCTACTTCTGGCTTTTCAAGAATGTTGCGTTTTTTCGCAAACCCTTCAATGGCGTTGCGTGCAATAAATATCGGCTTAAAGCCATTATGTGCGTCACAGCATGTTTTCCACGCCATCTCATAAATGACGTCGCGGTCACCGTCTGGCCACTCGCGCAGAAAGTCTATGGCGTCTTCTAATCCCGCAATCTCTTGAACCAGATTTTTGGTGTCCCTGACAAAAATGGGGCTGTCAAACAAACGGTCGCTCACTTGAACCTCCATTTGATAGAACGATAAAGTTGGATTGACGGTATCGATTTAGTCACAAAACTATTCGTTTCAAGACGACTTCGATCACAAAATCTCGGATGAAAATTATGAATATGCACTATGGCGCAATATCGCATCGCACAATCAATTCGGTACTGCGCGGGGTTGTTGGTAATGACTGATGCAGGGCAGGAGCGGGCATTAGGCCGTGTCGAAGGCAAGCTTGATCATATCATCAGGGATCAGAAGCAGGCTCGATCAGACCGTAAACAGCAATATGAGCGACAAGAGAAAACCGGACGTCTGCTTAGGAAATGAGCAGGCAGATGAAAGGCATGAACCATCGCCTTGAAAAGGTGGAAGAACCCGTTGCAGATTTCAACCGCTGGCGTGAGCGTGGGGTAGGAGCAATTTGCGTGTATCCTTCGCTACCGCATCCCTCGGCGGATTATTCGCCACCTTTGGGAAAAAGATTTGGGCGTTGATGAAGGGATGAAACGCACATCTCATGTTGCATGGATTTGCTGGGATTTTTTGTAACCAGTTGTAATTGCGGGGAATCTATTTGTGACAAGATGCAACATGAAATCAGGCTGTAGCTAACCTGTGATGTATCTTAATGCATTGTTTTTGTTAGGAAATATTTTGGAGGCCTCACCCGGAATCGAACCGGGGTGCAAGGATTTGCAGTCCTCTGCGTAACCACTCCGCCATGAGGCCTTCCGAAGAGCGCTGTCAAATCAGTCAGTACACTCTTGATGAGTTCCAATATTGATCCAGACACGCTTCGTCAAGCCGTTACCGGCAATTGTACGTTTTTTCTCCAAGGCTTTCTAATCAAATGGCTTAATCGCTATTATTCGTCGGGGTCGCGGTCTGATGGGGTTTGTGGTCGTGCGAGATTGCCTTTGGAAAAAGTATAGCCGGTTTCCACTGCATTGCGCCCAAACTTGTTGCGCAAGTTGTCAATTGCACCTTCTGCTACCGCGCGTTTTGTGGCCGCGGTATCAACCAGATCGGGTGGATCGGCACGATCGTCAGCGGATAATTCCCCTACACCAATTCCCAGTAGTCTGAACTTTGTTCCATCGATTTCTTTTTCTAGTAGCTGAAGGCCCGTGCGAAAAATGCGATCCGCAAGTTGCGTGGGGTCTGCGAGCTGGCGATTGCGGGTGCGTAGTTTAAAATCTTGTGTCTTGAGTTTGAGGATGACAGTGCGCCCCGCAATGTCGGCTGTCTTAAGGCGGTGTGAAACCTTTTCCGACAAAGCGCGTAGGACGGGTACGAGATCGTTTGCCTGCGAGAGGTCTTTGTTGAAGGTGGTTTCTGCCGAAATGCTTTTCATGTCATGTTCTGGCTCGACCTTACGGCTGTCTTGCCCGCGCGAGAGTCTGAAAAGGCGCTGGCCCATCGTGCCATAGGCCTTCATCAGCGAGCCTTCATCCATTGTCTGCAACTGGCCGATTGTACGAATGCCGTCGCTTTCCAGTTTCGCATTAAACGACTTTCCAACGCCCCAAATCATGCTGACAGGCTTATCGCGCAGAAAATCCACTGCTTCGGCTTCTCCGATGACAGAAAATCCACGTGGTTTTTGTAGATCAGAAGCGACCTTGGCGAGGTATTTACAATAGGAAAGTCCGACCGAAATTGTAATGCCAATTTCGTCTTCCACGCGTTTGGCAAAGCGCGCAAGAACCAAAGCTGCAGGTGCACGGTGCAAGCGTTCGGTGCCTTCGAGATCAAGGAATGCCTCATCAATAGAGATGGGCTCGACGAGCGGCGTGAGTTCATGCATCAATTTTCGAACTTCACGGCCTACACGTGCGTATTTTTCCATGTTGGGTTTAACAACCACGGCGTCAGGGCAAGCTTCCAGCGCTTTGAACATCGGCATGGCGGAGCGCACGCCATGAATGCGTGCAATATAACAAGCGGTTGAAACAACGCCCCGCGTACCGCCTCCTATGATGACTGGTTTGTCGCGAATATCTGGATTGTCGCGCTTTTCCACAGAAGCATAAAAAGCATCGCAATCAACATGGGCGAGCGTGAGTTTGTAAAGCTCTGCATGACGCACAAGCCGCGGACTGCCGCACGCACTGCAACGTCGCGTCGTTGCAAATTTTTGCGGCGATAGGCAATCGCGGCAGAAACCTTGCTCCGAGTGATTTGTGGCATGAGAATCGGTCATAGCTGGATGCTGTTTTGTGAACATAAAAGGAACATCACTTTATACCATTAAACTATGGTATTACCACCGTTACTCGGTCACACTGTTAGTTGTGCACTTGACATTGCCAAGGATATCACCAAGTTTAGCATTATGAACAACCGTTTCGCATCCATACTCCATCGGCTCCAACCGATCATGGGATAGCAACCCTCGAATCCTGCTCAGCGCAGAGGATTCCGGGGGACGGTTTGCCGCTTGCCAACAAGCGGAATTGTTAAAAGCGCTTTCTAAAAAAATAATCAGTTATTCCGGACGAGAATCGTCACGGAGAGCAATCATCACTAGACAGCAGTGAGAGAACGTCATGAGCGTAAAGAACCGTAAGAAGCCAAAGATCGTTGTAAGCGACATTGACAACGAACGCCTGACAATTCTGGCTGGTAACGTTTCCGAAAAACTGGAAGAAGTTGCTGAGGAACTGTTACAGGAACTGGATCGCGCAAAGGTTGTTCCGCAGAAAAAGCTGCCGCTTGATGTTGTTTGCATGGGCTCGACGGTGGAGTTTCGCTCCAATGACGGCCACGAACGGAAGGTAACACTCGTTTATCCGGGTGAAGCAGATATTGCGCAGGGTAAAATTTCAATTCTCACACCGATTGGTACCGCGCTTATTGGCCTGACACCCGGTCAGTCGATGTCGTGGATTGCACGTGATGGGAAGGCACATGAGCTCAGCGTTCTGAGCGTTTCTCAACCTGCATCTGCGAACGCTTGATCGGGTTTTCACAAAATGCAAAAAAGCCCCGTTTCCGGGGCTTTTTTTAAACAGTCTTGGTTCGGTTGACTTTTGTTGTTCGTTTTTTCGGCAAACATTTATCGATGAAGTCACTGAAGACGTTCACATGATACATGAATACCAATAACTCGCCTCTGCCTCGCTTAACAAAGCCCTTTTGATCCAGAATACGATCAACACGTTTAACTTCTGCGAATTTCTGCCGGCATGTTGAGGCTGGTGTCACGCGTTGCGTGAAAAATGTGCCGTCGCTTAATGGGATTTTGGGCGTAGAATATTGAGCATCTTTCTCCGCCTCTGTCGTCACGCAGCCACTGATAAAGGCTAAACTAAAACAGAGAAAAATTGCCCGAATAAGAATCTGAAACATAGAAGCCCCTGCACGATCTACACCTGATTAATTTAAAATTGAGTTTTATAATCAATTTTAATTCGCAAGATTTTAAGCGTCATGCGAGAGGTGAGGGAACTGTTTTGCGACGCAGCCGTTTGTCTTATGGAAGTGATGGTCGTGTCAACCGAACATGACGGCATAGAAAACACAAAGATTTTTTCGGTTTCTTTTTGTGGCCAACGAAATGGCAGACGAGTTCTTTCCCCGTCCGACTGTTGCTTCACAATATTTTTAAAATTGTATCGTCATCCCGCCCGGCAAAAGCATCGCTGCTTTTTCTATTGTTGCGGGATCGCGGCCTGTTTCCTGGCAAAAGCGGAGCAGCGTTGGCTCGTGGCTTAGGTAGAATTGCAGCACGCCAGCAAGAAAGCCTGGCTCTTGCGCAGCCGAGCGAATGGAAGAAACCTCGATGCCTGTCAAAGCGAGGAAACGCGGCATTAGTTCATTATCCTGAGCCATCCATACGAGTGCCTCTACTGCAAGAGCTTCTGCCTCGGTCTCACTCATAACAGTTTTCATCTCACTTTTCTCCGCTCTAAGCTTATCCATTGCACCGTAAATCGCTGAAATTTCGATTCACGCTGATTTGCACTATACGCTAAAATGCAACGCAGATTCAGCTTTTGGGTGAAATAGCTGCAATGCGGGATTTGGGAGAATATTTGCTATTCGTCAATCAAATAGGCTTAAACTACATGGAATCCATTTGGGCGTAATGGGCGCAACAAACCTGTCGTTTGGCGGACAAGAATAAGACCAGGGAATATTCGATGACCAAAACTGTGATGATCGTCGAGGACAACGAACTGAATATGAAGTTGTTTCGCGATCTAATCGAAGCCAGTGGATATGAGACCATCAGGACCAGAAGTGGTCTTGAAGCGCTTGATCTTGCCCGTGAACATCGCCCTGATCTCATTCTGATGGATATTCAGTTGCCTGAAGTATCGGGTCTGGAAGTCACAAAATGGCTTAAGGACGATGAGGAACTCAAGCATATTCCAGTCATTGCTGTTACCGCATTTGCGATGAAGGGTGATGAGGAACGCATTCGGCAGGGCGGTTGCGAGGCTTACATATCCAAGCCAATTTCTGTTCCGCGATTTATTGAGACGATAAAGTCTTATCTCGGCGATGCCTGATTATTTTGAATAAAGGCACGCTCGCGATATAAGATCTTAGGGGGGCAGGGGATCATGACAGCACGAATTCTCGTCGTGGATGATGAAGAATCGAGCGTAAAGCTGCTTGAAGCTCTGCTTTTGCGCGAATATTATGAAGTTGTGTCCGCTTATGACGGGTCGGAGGCGATTGAAATCTGTCTGGGGGGGCAGATTGATGTCGTCATTCTGGATGTTTTGATGCCGGGTATTGATGGTTTTGAAGTATGTCGTCGTCTGAAAGACGATCCGCGCACGACCAATATACCGGTCGTGATGCTGACGGCACTTAATACAGCTCAAGATAAGATCACAGGCCTTGAAGCGGGCGCAGACGATTTCATGACGAAGCCCGTCAATGATCAGCGACTGCTTTCGCGTGTTAAAAGTCTAGCTCGTTTAAAGATGGTTTCGGATGAATTGTTTCAACGAACCGGGACGGTTGCGGATACAGAGGTGGAAGCGTTGCTTGTCACCAAACTTTCTGGTCGCTTCGGTGGAGGAGAAGACGCAGCATGCATTTTGATTGTTGATGAGAACGAAATCGCGGCTGCGCGACTGCGCATGATTCTGGGCGACGACTATTTCGTCGATGTCGCCAATGATGCCAATGATGCGCTTATCAAGGCGATAGAAAACGATTATGACAGCATCGTCATTTCAGCTGATTTTACTTATTATGATCCGCTGCGCCTTTGTTCGCAGATACGAACGATTGAACGCACGAGGCTTGTTCCGATCATTCTGATCGTCAATGAAGATGAAGGCTCGCTGGTGGTGCGCGCGCTCGAACTGGGGGTGAATGATTATGTCATGCGCCCATTGGAAAAGCTTGAGCTTTATGCGCGCTTGCGTACGCAGATTAAGCGTAAATGCTACAATGATCTTTTGCGTCAGAGCTTGCACCGCACCATCACTATGGCGGTTACAGATAGCCTCACAGGGCTGCATAACCGCCGTTACCTTGATACGCATATGCCAGTGCTTCTAACACGTGCTACAGGCCGCGAGAGGCCGTTAACGGTCATTATGATCGATTTTGACCACTTTAAGCGCGTCAATGACCAATATGGTCATGATGGTGGCGATGATGTGCTTCGAGAATTTGCGGCACGATTGCGTAAGAATATTCGCGGTATGGATGTGATGTGTCGCTATGGCGGTGAAGAGTTTGCTATTGTGCTACCTGACACTGATTTGGCCAATGCTGCAGCCGTGGCCGAGCGGATACGTGATGCGGTATCAGAAGAGCCGTTTTTGCTTTTTGGCGGAAAGCATCAGATTTCGATGACGATCAGCATTGGGATTGCGTCGCTTCGCTTAATGGGTGGCGATACGGTGGAAGCGCTTTTTGCCCGCACGGATGCCGCTCTTTATGAAGCAAAGAAGAAAGGTCGGAACCGTATTGTCCTTTCTGCGGCCTGAATGCCGTCGACAGCGCCCAAGAAAAAAGCCGTCTCATAGAGACGGCTTTTTGATTCCTGCCAGTTAGCCTGGCGGAAGAAACGAATTACTTGATTTTCGTTTCCTTGAACTCGACGTGCTTGCGCGCGATCGGGTCGTACTTAGTCTTTGTCATCTTATCCGTCATCGTGCGGCTGTTCTTCTTCGTTACGTAGAAGAAACCGGTGTCAGCGGTCGACAAAAGCTTGATCTTGATGGTCGTAGCCTTGGCCATATCGAAATACCTGCTCTTTCATGATTAAACCGCTACGAGTCTCACCTATTGGTAAGAAGCGGAAATTCGGCGCGACACTACGGTTTGAGAGCGAAAAGTCAACCCCGCTTCTTCTTTTGAACCAGCCTAATCGCAGCAAAGAGTGCAAAAGCCGCAAAAAAGATGCCGAGTGTGAGCGGAAATCCCTTCGGTCCCATCGCATCCATGCCGACTCCGACCGCCTGCGGGCCTGCCAGCATGCCAATTGCATAGCAAAAAATAAATGCAGCATTCGCAGATGCAAGTTCGCGTCCGGTGAGCTCAGAACCGAGATGGGCAAGACCCACGGTATAAAGACCAGCGACCACACCACCCCACAAAAATAGCACGGCAGCCATGAGATACCAGCTATACATCAAGTACGGTAGGGCGATCATTCCGATCAGGCCTGTGAGAGCACAGAACAGAAGCAATTTTCGACGGTCCGAAATCTTGTCGCTGATGATTCCCAATGGAATCTGCATCAACACATTGCCGAGTCCGATCATGGTCAGGAGTAGTGCTGCGTCTCCCTCGCTAAAGCCGACGCGTGCGCCAAAGACTGGAAACAGTGCGAAGCCTCCGGTCTCGACGGCACCAAAAACAAACACAGCCATTGTCGCGGTTGGAACTGCAAAGATAAATGGCAGGAAGGGGACGTGCTCGCCTTCCTCGAAATCTGGGCTATCGCGCCATGCGATCAATACTGGAATGATGGCAATTATGATGATTGCGAAACCGACATAGAAGGGCATGCCACCCGCGCTGCCGATTTTTGAGAATAACCACGGCCCGAGTGCGAAGCCGAGTGAGAGCGACGTCGCATAGATACCAAGTACCAAGCCTCGTTTTTCTGGTGGAGCGGAAGCGTTAATCCAGTATTCGGAAAGAACGAAAAGCACGGTCAGTGCGAAATGCAGTACGATTCGCAGTGCGAACCATGCCCAAAGTGGCTGCAAAAAATGAAATCCAAGAAATGCGAAACTGCCGATAAGCAGCATAAGAACGATTGCTTTCGCAACACCAAGGCGCGCTGCAATCGGTGCTGCAAGTGGTGCTGCAACGATGGATGCAAGCCCAGCGACAGCGGTGTTGGCACCAATCAGGCTGGCTGAGTGGCCTCGGCTTTCCAGCAAAACGCTCAAAAGCGGAATGCCTAGCCCGATAGCGGCACCCATAGCGCTGATCGTAGCAATCGCTGCCGCAAGCGAAGGCCAATGCAATTCGCCTTCACTGGGCCCCTTGCCGGGTTGCTGCGCTGCAAGATCGGCGGGATGAATTTCTTTGTTCATAAGGTCAGATCACTTCACGCACAAAGCGGCCATACCGCTTGCTGTATTGTACCACCGGAAGGGTGGCTGGCAATTCGTACCGGGTTTCTGTCAGCAGCGTCTTCGCTTCCTTCAGAATGGCCTGAGTAATACGGGCAACATCCAGTTTATCAACCTCATCAATCGAAACCCAATTTAAATCCTGAAGTTCTCCACCGGGAACAAGTTTCTGCTTTGGCAGTTCTGGCAGGCTGTCACGAAAAGCAATGAAAAAACGCGCATCAAATCGTCGGACATTTCCGGGCGGCGTGATCGCGCGTGCGAAATAGCGCAGATCGCCCAGCGCAGGCAGCGCGCCACCCTCCAGAAATGACAACCAGTCTTTGTTTGCAGGAGAATTGCCATCGTTTGACGACATGGCTGCTTGATGGTTTTGTCGGGCAAAACGAAGACCGGTTTCCTCAAAAGTTTCGCGAATGGCACAAAGCCCGAGCGCTCGTGCTCGCCTTAGCGTCGCGCGCACTCCCATGCCTGTGATAAGCTTAACCGTGTCCTCAGCGGTTAATTCGGATGCAGCGGCCATGCTGCCATCGCCGGGGTCAGCCCGACCTCCCGGAAACACATATTTTCCTGGCATGAAGGCGAGAGATTGATGGCGGCGTCCCATCAGAATACGCGGGATACGCTCGGTGCGATCAACAAGAAGAAGCGACGCTGCATCAAGAGGGCGAAGCAGCGGTTTTATTTTATCATTTGTGGTGTGTGAGGCGGATGTCACGGGAAAAACCCTGTCAGGTGACGTCGCCGTATTCACCTTCGCCTTTTCCGCCAAAACCATGCATGAACAAGGCCCATTGCAGTCCAATGGTCGCACCCTTGATCGGTTGCAGAAGCGCCAGTGACATCAGAACGATCATCGGTCCCCATATGGCCATATGCGCTATGAGTGAAAGGTCTGTCGTCGCCTCAACGCCCATGAAGGCACCAACGACGATATGACCAACAATCAAAATCGTCAGATAGGCAGGAAGATCATCGGCGCGCTGTTCGGTATAATCTTCATCACAGACAGAGCAATGATCAACTGGCTTTACAAAAGAACGAAACAATTTGCCTTCGCCGCAATGCGGGCAGCGGGATTTAAATCCGCGCCACATTGCCTGACCCAGATTGCGGGTTGGCCGGGTTGTTTTCTGGTTATCGCCGCCGAAAACGTGGATTTGATTATCTGTTGAACTGGCCTCTAACGTGTTCATTTGCGACCTTTTCTTTTTGAGCGCGAAACGCCTGCTGGCTTTCCCGTGCGTCCGCGCATTCCCTTGGTTGCCTTATGATGCGAACGCGTCGACATCGGCAGAGAGTGCGGTTCCGAAACCATCTCAAAACGAAGCGCACCCGCGACAGGGAGCGCTTCCACAAGCTTCACCGTGACTGTATCGCCGAGCCGGAAGCCTTTTCCGCTTCTTTCACCAGCGATTGCGTGGTTTGCTTCATCATACAGATAGTATTCATTGCCCAAACTTGAAATGGGCACAAGTCCATCCGCGCCATATGTCGCAAGAGAAACGAAAAGTCCGGCTCTCGTAACGCCGGTAACACGGCCCTCATATTCATCGCCAAGATGCGCTGCGAGGAAATGCGCAATCAGGCGATCAACGGTTTCGCGTTCGGCCAGCATGGCGCGGCGTTCGGTTGATGAAATAAGTGCCGCTATTTCTACGAGCTGCGCCTCTTCAGCCGTGGTCAGGCCATCATTTCCAAGTCCGAGAGCCTTCACCAAAGCGCGATGCACGATCAGATCGGCGTAACGGCGGATAGGCGAGGTGAAATGCGCATATTTGTGCAAATGCAGACCGAAATGCCCGATATTATCAGGGCTATAAATGGCTTGGCTTTGCGTACGCAACACAACCTGATTGACCAGATCCTGATGGTCGGTGCCTTCGACTGCTTCAAGAATACGATTGAACTGGCCCGGCCTAAGTTCTGCACCTTTGGCGAGGTTCATATCAAGCGTACGCAGAAATTCGCGCAGCGATTCCTGTTTGGCAAGCGCCGGTGCATCATGGATACGGAAAATGAGCGGCTGGCGCTTCGCTTCCAGAACTTCTGCGGCCGCCACATTGGCCTGAATCATAAATTCTTCAATGAGCTTATGTGCATCCAGACGTTCCGGCACGATGACTTTTTCGACTTTGCCATCAGGCGCGAGGATAATTTTCTTTTCCGGCAGATCAAGCTCAAGCGGCTCTCGTGCATCACGTCCGCGTTTAAGTGCTGCGTAGGCAGCCCAAAGCGGCTTCAGGATGGTGTCGAGGATAGGTGCGGTCTTCTCGTCCGTTGCACCGTCAATCGCCGCCTGTGCCTGCTGATAGGACAGCTTGGCGTGTGAGCGCATCAGGATGCGATGAAACTTATGTGATTTCTTATGGCCGTTTGCGTCAAACACCATCCGCACAGCAAGTGCCGGACGATCTTCCAGTTCACGCAATGAACACAGATCGTTTGAAATGCGTTCCGGCAGCATCGGCACGACGCGATCTGGGAAATAGACCGAATTGCCGCGCTTTAATGCCTCGCGATCAAGAGCAGAGCCGGGGCGAATGTAAGCTGCAACATCGGCAATCGCAACAACAGCGACAAAGCCACCGATATTCTTTGGATCCGTATCCGGCTCCGCATAAACGGCATCATCGTGGTCTTTTGCATCTGCTGGATCGATGGTGAGCAATGGCATTTCGCGCCAGTCTTCACGACCATCCAGCGTTGCAGGCTTTGCAGCCGCTGCTTCGCGCAAAACTTCCTCAGGGAAGATATGCGGGATTTCATGCTCATGAATAGCAATCATCGACAGCGCTTTTTCACTGTCTATGGAACCAACGACTTGACGCACTTTGCCAGAAGGCAGGCCATAACGGCGCGACGACAGAAGTTCCACTTCGACCAGATCACCACTCTTGGCATCTTGCAGTGATTGCGCGTCAAGCTGCACTTCCGGCTGCTTGCGATTGACCGGCTCAAGCCGCCATTCGCCATTGCTAAGCTTGCGCAAAACACCAAGAACGGCATTGTTGTTCTGCTCAAGAACCTTGATGACACGCGCCGAGTATTCCGGGCCGTCATGCTCTTTGCTGCGGAAAATCTTCGCCAAAACGCGATCACCGACGCCCACAACCGGTCCATCAGAGGTTTTGTTCAAGCGTGTGCGACGGATCAGAACGACGGGTGGTTTGCCATATTCTGCCTCGTCCCAATCGACAGGGCTAGCAACGAGACCGCCTTCTTTATCGCGACCGGTGATGTTCAAGCTGGCAATAGGCGGCAATGAACCCGGGCGCGACAAGCGGCGATCACGTTTTTGGACCAAGCCTTCATCGCTCAACTCACGCAACAGGTCTTTGAGATAAACCCGCGCATCACCCTTAATGTTAAACGCCTTAGCCAATTCGCGCTTGCCTGCACGGTCGGGATTTTCCTCGATAAATTTGAGGACTTCCTCACGCGTTGGCAGATAAGCAATAGGGTCGGCTGATTTTGCCTCGTTCAATTTCGCTGTTGCGGCACGCCGTTCGGTCCGTGCGGATCGTCCGGTATCGGGTTTGGGGAAACGACGTGCCAATTCTTACTCCTCTGCCGGCTTCGCTGTTGCTTTAGACGGGGCTTTTGCTTTGGAAGCTGCTGTTTTCTTCGCCGCTGGCTTTTTAGCAGCAGCTTTTTTGGGTGCGGTTTTCTTTTCGCCGTCTGCCGTCTTAGCAGCTGACTTGCGAGCAGGAGCTTTCTTGGTCTTGGTGCTGCCAGCCTTTGCGGTGATCAGGACCAAGGCTTCTTCCAACGTCACACTCGCCGGGTCTTGTCCCTTTGGAAGTGTCGCATTGACCTTGCCCCAATTCACATATGGACCATAACGGCCATCGCGAACAGTGATTGAACCGCCATCTGGGTGATCGCCAAGTGTTGCAAGTGCTGCAGGCGTTGAACGGCCACGACCGCCGCCATTGGCCTTTTTATCCGCAAGTACAGCAACAGCACGGTTCAGGCCAACAGAGAAGACTTCTTCCGCGTTTTCAAGGTTCGCGAAAGTTCCGTCATGACTGACATAAGGACCATAACGGCCAATACCTGCCGAGATCATTTTGCCGGTTTCAGGATGCTGTCCAACATCGCGTGGCAGTGACAGAAGGGCAATCGCTTTTTCATGGTCAACTGTATCCAGCGACCAACCTTTTGGCAGGCTGGCGCGCTTTGCTTCTTTGCCTTCGCCACGCTGAATATAGGGACCAAAGCGCCCACTGCGCGCGGTGATTTCTTCGCCAGTGAATGGATCTTTGCCGAGCGACTTTGGCTCATCTGAAGCCGCAGCTTCACCATTGCCGTCGCCACTCAACTGACGCGTGAACTTGCACTCAGGATAATTCGAGCAGCCAACGAATGCGCCATACTTGCCAAGCTTCAGCGATAGCTGTCCGGTGCCACACGTTGGGCACGAGCGCGGATCGCTGCCGTCGCCACGATCAGGGAAGGCGAGCGGTGCAAGCTCTTCATTAAGCGCATCAAGAACATTAGTAACGCGCAGTTCTTTAATGTCATCAATTGAGCCGGAGAAATCGCGCCAGAAATCCCGCAATACGTCTTTCCACAGCAGCTTGCCGTCAGAAATCAGATCGAGCTTTTCTTCGAGATCAGCGGTGAAATCATATTCCACGTAACGCTTGAAAAAGCTTTCGAGGAACGACGTTACCAAGCGACCTTTCGGGTCAGGTGTCAGCTTGCGCTTGTCGATCGTGATGTATTCGCGATCGCGAAGCGTTGCCAGTGTCGCGGCATAGGTCGATGGACGACCAATGCCCAGCTCTTCCATCTTCTTGATGAGAGAAGCTTCAGAATAACGTGGCGGTGGTTCTGTCGAATGCTGTGTCGCATCGATTTTTTCGCGTGCGATTGCTTCGCCCGAACGGATTTCAGGCAGCTTTGCGCTGTCTTCATCCTCGTCTTCTTCCTCACGGTGGTCCGTATAGGCAGCGAGGAAGCCGTCGAATTTTGTTACCGAACCATTTGCGCGCAGCATGGCTGATTTCGCGCCGTTGGTGGCTTCGATGTCAGCTGTGGTGCGTTCAATGTCTGCTGCCTGCATCTGGCTTGCGATGGTACGCTTCCAGATCAGTTCATAAAGGCGCGCCTGATCTTCATCAAGGAAACGGCGCATTTCTTTTGGATGACGCGAGAAATCCGTTGGGCGGATTGCTTCGTGAGCTTCCTGCGCATTCTTGGCCTTGCTGGAATAATAGCGCGGCTTTTCCGGCACGTAATTTGGGCCGAAGTTTTTAGCAATCGTGTCACGTGCGGCATTGATCGCTTCTGGTGCGATCTGCACACCGTCAGTACGCATATAAGTGATCAAACCGGCAGTTTCGCCGCCAATATCGACACCTTCATAAAGACGTTGTGCGATCTGCATCGTGCGAGAGGCCGAAAAACCGAGCTGGCCAGATGCGGCCTGCTGGAGCGTTGAGGTGGTGAATGGAGGGCCGGGATTGCGCTTGGTTGGTTTTGCTTCGACAGACACAGCCTTAAAGCTTGCGCCTTCCAGCATGGTGCGAATTGCCGTTGCTTGCTCTTCATTCTTAATGTCGAGCTTGCCGAGCTTCTTGCCGTCAACTGCCGTCAGGCGTGCGGTAAACGCATCATTGCGCGGCGTTTTCAACGATGCGGCAATGTTCCAGTATTCTTCACGAATGAAGCGTTCGATCTCAGATTCGCGGTCACAGACAAGGCGCAATGCAACCGACTGAACACGTCCAGCAGAACGTGCGCCCGGCAGTTTACGCCAAAGAACCGGCGATAGATTGAAACCCACCAGATAATCCAGTGCACGGCGCGCCAGATACGCATCGACCAATGGGATGTCGAGATCACGCGGATTGGCGATAGCATCCAGAACGGATTTCTTGGTGATCGCGTTGAACGCAACACGCTTTACGGTTTTGCCTTTCAGCGCCTTTTTCTGGTTCAAAACTTCCAGCACGTGCCACGAAATAGCCTCGCCTTCGCGATCCGGATCGGTTGCGAGAAACAATGCGTCGCTGTCTTTCAGCGCTTTGATAATATCCCCCAGACGTTTGGTAGAATTGCCATCCACCTCCCATGACATCGCAAAGTCTTCATCCGGGCGGACTGAACCATCTTTAGCTGGCAAATCTCGCACGTGACCGAACGAGGCCAGAACCGTATAGTTCGAGCCAAGATATTTATTGATGGTTTTTGCCTTTGCAGGCGATTCTACGACGACAACATTCATTAAAGCAGCCCAGATTCGCGATCTTCACAGGCAAAATGCCAATTCATCGCGTTCAAATTGTTGCCTTTCACATGAACAGCGGTTTGCGTTTGGTCAAGAGCGACAAGCGAAAATTCGTCAAATACAACCAAAGATTGATATTGTTAATTATAAACCAGATGGTAGAATTGTTGTCGGAATTATCCAAATGCATATGCCAAATAGATGATTTTAGGATGGAGATAAACGAACGATCTTGGGGGCAAGTATGGTTCAACGGGTGGCGACACGCCGGGAGTTGTTAATGTATATTGAGCAAATGCTTGGGGAATTGATAGTGATGGCTAAAGAAACTAATCAGCCTTTACTTGTTTACATGATGGACATGGCGTTGCAGGAGGCGAAAGAAGGCAGCCGCAAACGCAAGTCTGCAAAATAATATTCAAATATATTTTCTACTGAGGCACCAATGCCACCTGATTGCCGGGATAACGTAAAAGTCGCCCGGCAAGATCAAGCTCCAACAGAATGAGTTGCGCGCTGCTGGCATCAAGGCTGGTATGTCGCACAAGGGTATCCACATCAATCGGGACGACGCTTAACGCATCAAGCAGAATGTCACGCTGTTCATCAGTGGTGACTGCATGAGGCGGTTCTGGCGGCTCGTCAAATTGTTTGAGCAGGTCCGGTTGATCTGCGTCTCGCTGAATTGCTTCTCGACCTATCAGTGGGTTCAAGGCTTCAATAACGTCATCGGCATTCGTGACGAGTGTGGCTCCTTGTTTCAACAGTGAATTGGTTCCGCGAGCGCGCGGATCAAGCGGTGAGCCGGGTACGGCAAACACCGTGCGGCCCATTTCACCTGCCATACGTGCGCTGATAAGCGATCCTGAATGTTCCGCTGCTTCAACGACGATCAGTCCGAGTGACAGCCCTGCAATGATGCGGTTACGGCGTGGGAAATCGCGTGAGCGTGGTTCTGCCCCCATCGGCATTTCGCTGATTAATGCGCTCTCATGTTCCGGTATTGCGCGATAGATGGGCAGGTTTTCGGGGGGGGTAAGGTCTGTCGAGACCACCTGCCAGCACAGCGACTGTTCCGCTTGTTAGACTTGCCTTGTGTGCCGCAGCGTCGATGCCCCTCGCAAGGCCTGAAACAACTGCGAAGCCAGCGTCTCCAAGATCCCGAGCCAGTTTTTCCGTGAAGCGGGCGCCGACAACGGATGCATTGCGCGATCCTACAATGGCAACGGGTGGTTTGCGAAAGACATTTGGATTGCCCTTTATGATGACAAGCGGGGGCGGTGCTTCGCAGTTTTTAAGCTGTTTTGGGTAATCCGGCTCACCCATGCCAACAAGCCGCGCACCCATGCGCGCAATTGCTTCAATCTCGCGTTCGGCATCTTCGAGCGGCGTAACACGGACGGGTTTTGAACCACCGCCACGTATATTAAGATCAGGAAGACGTTCTATGGCGCTGGCCGCAGAGCCACAAAACATGATGAGGTCGCGGAATGCGACGGGTCCGATATTTTCAGTGCGAATGAGACGCAGCCAGTTGAGCCGCTGCTTATCTGAGAGGCGAATTCCGTTTTTTGAATTCGCGCTCTGTTTCATCCTTTTTTACCAATCTTGCTTTCGGTACCGCTGAGAAGGCGTGAAATATTGGCATGGTGTTTGATAAAGATGATAATCGTCATAATTGCAAACAGTGTCGCAATCGACAGATCACCGCGCACATAAAGCGCGATTGGGACAATGAGGCTTGCTACGAGCGCAGACAGCGACGAATAGCGGGTGAGAAGGGCAGTTACGATCCAAGCTGCGATAAAAATGAGTGCGCTTGGCCATGCGAGGCCGAGCAAAATACCGAGATAGGTCGCGACGCCTTTGCCACCTTTAAAGCCTATCCAGACCGGAAACAAATGGCCAATAAAGGCACCAAAACCGGCTGCAATAGCCGCATCCGGACCGAATTTTGATGCAATAAGAACCGCTGCTGTGCCTTTCAGTGCGTCGAGAAGGAGAGTTGCTGCGGCGAGTTTCTTATTGCCGGTACGCAAAACATTGGTAGCGCCAATGTTGCCCGAGCCGATTGAACGTACATCGCCCAATCCTGCAAGCCTTGTCAGGATAAGCCCAAAGGGAATGGAACCAAGGATATAGCCGAATATCAGCGTGCCGAGTGTCACCAAATTGATAAGACCTGTGTCGGCCATGAAATTCCCCATATCTTCTTTATGAAATCAGTTGAGAAGAAAAGCCGCCTAAAATCAAGACGGCTTTTCAAAATTTGTGAGAGCGATAAGAAAAGCCTAAGGCATTATTCTTGATGCTTATTTAGTTAATGCTAAGCCGTATAAACGGTTTTCCCGCCAACGACCGTGCGGTTGACACGGCCCTGGAAGCGGGCACTTTCAAAACAGCTATTTTTTGAGCGCGAATGCAGGTCTTCTTCGCGAACTACCCAAGGCTCATCGAGATCAACAATCGCAAGATCAGCTTTTGCGCCGGGCTTCAGCGTTCCAGCATCGAGACCAAAAATCCGCGCAGGAGCGGTTGAAAGCACTTCAACCAGGCGAAGCAAGGGAATGCTGTCGTTGTGGTGAAGACGAAGAGCCGCTGCCAGCAGCGTTTCCAGACCAATCGCGCCAGCTTCCGCATCTGCAAAAGGCAGACGTTTTGTGTCTACATCCTGCGGATCATGGGCTGATACTACAATGTCGATGGTACCGTTTTTGACGGCCTCAACCATTGCCAGACGATCTTCTTCGTTGCGAAGCGGTGGTGAGAGCCGGAAGAAGGTACGAAACTCGCCGATGTCGTTTTCGTTAAGCGACAAGTGATTGATCGAAACGCCTGCCGTTACGTTGCTGCCAAGATCTTTCGAGCGTTTGAGTGCATCGGCTGACATGGCACACGAGAGCTGGGCTGCGTGGTATTTGCTGCGGGTTAGAGCAGCCAAACGCAGATCACGTTCCAGTGGAATCACTTCCGCTTCACGCGGGCTTCCCGAAAGTCCAAGCCAGCTCGCAAACAAGCCTTCATTCATCACGCCATTGGCGCCGAGATATGGATCGCGGGTTTCACACGCAATAACGGCATCAAAGTCGCGCGCATAGGTGAGAGCGCGGCGCATCAGTTGCGTATTAACAAGCGTGTTGCGACCTTCAGTGAAGGCAACCGCACCTGCATCGCGAAGCAGGCCGATTTCCGTCATTTCCTCACCATGCAGGCCCTTGGTAATGGCAGCGGCGGGATGCACATTGACGATAGCCGTGTCGCGTGCGGTTCGCTTGACGAATTCCACAAGCGCCACGTCATCAATAACCGGATCGGTATCCGGCATCATGATGATTGAGGTTACACCGCCAGCCGCTGCGGCCTGACTGGCCGATGCAATGGTTTCACGATGCTCGGCGCCCGGCTCGCCTACGAAGACGCGGGAATCAACCAGACCCGGCAAAATAGCCATGCCATTGAGGTCGATGATTTCAGCACCTTCCGGGGCACCTTGATTACGGGCATCTGCACCGCTGGCGACAATCTTGTCGTCTTTGATCAAAAGGCTACCAACTTCATCGAGCCCACGAGACGGATCAATGATGCGGGCATTTTCAAAAAGGATCGCACTCATATTGGTCATTTGGCGCGTTCTCCTGCGGCTTCTGCACGACGCGGATCGAGCAAGGCTTCCATAACCGCCATACGCACGGCGACACCCATTTCCACCTGTTGCTGGATCATGCTTTGTGGACCATCCGCGACATCAGATGCGATTTCGACACCGCGATTCATCGGGCCCGGATGCATGACGAGTGCGTCGGGCCGCGCGATTTTCAGCTTGTCCTTGTCGAGACCGTAGAAGCGGAAATATTCACGCACCGATGGTACGAAAGAGCCAGCCATACGCTCACGCTGGAGGCGCAGCATCATGACGACATCGGCGTCTTTCAGACCTTCTTCCATGGTGTTGTAAACTTCAACACTCATATCGGCGATGCCGGAAGGCAACAGAGTCGATGGGGCGACGACGCGAACACGCGCGCCAAGTGCATTGAGAAGCAGGATATTGGAGCGCGCAACGCGCGAGTGAAGCACATCGCCGCAAATGGCAACGATCAGGTTCCCGATGTCGCCCTTGGCACGGCGGATGGTCAGCGCATCGAGCAGCGCCTGTGTGGGGTGTTCGTGCGCACCGTCGCCCGCATTGACGACTGCACAGCCGACTTTTTGCGCAAGGAGCGCCGCAGCACCAGCGGATGCATGGCGAATGACCAGAATGTCTGGCTGCATGGCGTTCAGCGTCATCGCGGTGTCGATGAGCGTTTCGCCCTTTTTGACCGATGAATTGCCCACCGACATGTTCATCACGTCCGCGCCCAGCCGTTTTCCGGCGAGTTCGAACGATGATTGCGTTCGCGTCGATGCTTCAAAGAAGAGGTTGATTTGGGTGCGACCGCGCAGCACGGACTTTTTCTTCTCTGACTGTCTGGAGACAGCCACTTCCTGATCCGCAAGATCGAGAAGACAATTAATGTCCAGGGGCGATAGCCCCTTGATGCCAAGCAGGTGGCGATGAGGGAAAATCGGTGAGACCGTTTGATTTGTCATGGCAAGTCACCCGTATAGAGCCGCAAGAACTGGACCGCAACCGCCCTTATAATGGCTTTGGCCGATTCACAAAGAAAAACCTGTATTCTTTGGGCATAAAGCGGTGGGCTGTGTGAAAATGTTAGGAAATTACGATGCAAGAAAGCATAGAATGTTAAATCGCTGAGCCGCAAAAGGCTCACGAGCTGAATTTGAATTGAACAGAACCAAACGGATGAGCCTGTGAAAACGCACGAAGTCACCAACCAGACACCGTCCATGACGGGCACAAATGCATATCTGGGCGATCCGCTTCTGATACAGATCGCAGCGCGTTTCCCAAAAGAACTGCATTCTGATCTGGAAAACACCGGGCGTTTCGTCATGTCGGCAGAAGCGCAGGATCTGGCGCGTCTTGCCAACACCGAATTGCCAAAGCTGCGCACGCATGATCGTCAGGGTCGTCGCGCTGATCTGGTGGAATATCACCCCGCTTATCATGCGCTGATGCGCCGTTCGATTGCGCAGGGCCTTCATTGCTCAATTTGGGAGGCCAATCCAGCTGAAGCCGGACGTCGCCATCAGGCTCGCGCCGTGCGCTTCTTCCTGACAGCACAGCTTGAGGCAGGGCATCTCTGCCCGTTGACCATGACCAATGCGTCGCTTGCAGCCGTCATGGCGTCGCCGGATCTCTACAAGGAATGGTCGCCGCAGATTCTGTCGCGCAAGTATGATTCCTCGCAAAAGCCTGCTCTGCAGAAGCAAGGCATAACGCTTGGAATGGGCATGACCGAGAAGCAGGGCGGCACGGATGTGCGCGCCAATACTACCCGCGCAGAACGCAACGAAGACGGCACCTATACAATTAGCGGCCATAAGTGGTTCATGTCGGCGCCTATGTCGGATGCTTTTCTGGTGCTGGCACAGGCGGAAGAGGGGCTTTCCTGCTTCCTGTTGCCGCGTCTGACCAATGAAGCGGCTGGAAACGGTTTCTTCTTCCAGCGTTTGAAGGACAAACTTGGCAACAAATCCAATGCTTCATCCGAAGTCGAGTTCGACGGCGCGATTGGTCATCTGGTCGGCAATCTGGGCGAAGGCGTCAAAACCATCATGGATATGGTTACGCTGACGCGGCTCGATTGCGCGGTTGCCTCTGCGGGGCTGATGCGCTCAGGGCTGGCCGAAGCTGTCCATCATGCGCGTCATCGTGAGGTGGGTGGGCGAAAACTTATTGAACAGCCGCTCATGAGCCGTGTTCTCGCTGATATGGCACTGGATGTCGCGGGCGCGACTGCACTTTCCATGCGTCTGGCGCGCGCTTTTGATATGGCTGCAAGTGATCGCGCGGAAGCGGCTTTTGCACGCTGTATGACGCCAGTTGTGAAATACTGGGTCTGCAAAATTGCACCGGCATTGCTTTATGAAGCGATGGAGTGCCTTGGCGGCAATGGCTACATAGAGGAAGGAAATCTCGCACGGGCCTATCGCGAAGCGCCGGTCAATGCGATCTGGGAAGGCTCGGGCAATGTGATGGCGCTTGATGTGGCGCGTGTGCTTTCGCGTGCTCCAGCTTTGTTCGATGAAGTTCTCGACTGGATCAGCGGGCAGCTGGGCGTACGCGGGCAGGGGACGATTGATGTGTTGCAGGCGGCCTTGCAGCTAACCGAAACCGATCAGGGCGTTGCGCGTCTTCTGACGGAGCAACTCGCTTATGCTGCTGCCGCCGCAGAACTGCGTAATCTTGGCGCGGATGATGTGGCCGATGCATTTATCGAAACGCGTCTTGGTGGTCAGTGGCGTTCGACCTATGGCATGCTGGACGCACGCCATAATGCCAATCGGATATTGGACCAGCTTTATCCGGCGTCGTAATCGCTGTCATCGACGTTCGATGAGCGCAGCATTTGCAGGCGATCGAGCGCACCTTGCAAAATGAAGGAAGCTGCGGCCGAATCAATCCGTTCGGCCCGCTTTCCGCGTGAAACGTCCATGTCGATCAGCGCGCGTTCGGCTGCGACTGTAGACAGGCGCTCGTCCCAGTAGACGAAGGGCAGGTCGGTCAGTGGCTGCATAGTGCGCACGAAGGCGCGCGTCGCCTGAACGCGTGGACCAGCTGAACCGTCCATGTTCATCGGCAGGCCAATAATAATGACGCCGACCTTGTCTGCTTCGAGTGCTTTCAGCAGCACCTGTGCATCGATTGTGAACTTGGTGCGTTTAATCACGGGACGCGGATGTGAGAACGACAGGCCGAGATCAGAAACCGCAAGGCCGATAGTTTTGGTCCCAAGATCAAGCCCGGCGACTGTCTGGCCGGGTTGCAGAATTTCCAAAACGTCTTCGATCTCAACGACGGCCATATGTCCTCATAGTATTTTGATCAGGCTTCATATTGCCTGATGGAATTGCAACGTAATATCTGTTTTAAAACTGAAAATCGAGCCGCAAGGAGACACACAATGAAAATCACCTGGTTGGGCCATGCAGCCTATCGCGTTGAAACGGAACAAGCGGTCATTCTCATTGATCCGTTTATCAATGGAAATCCGGGCGCCAAGGGCATCGATTTTAATGAAGCGACTAAAGGCACCACGCATATCGCGCTGACTCACGGTCATGGTGACCATATCGGCGATACAGTGGCAATCGCAAAGGAACATGGTGCAACGGTCATAGCAAATGCCGATCTTGCCGCTTGGCTTGGGAGTCAGGGTGTGGAAAAGCTGGATCCGGGCAATACTGGCGGCACGCTTTCTTTTGACGGATTTACTGTCACATTTGTCAATGCGCTCCATTCATCAGCTACCCTGACGGACGGCTGTGAAAGTCAGGCGCTGGGCAACCCGAACGGGTTGGTATTCCATTTCAACAATTCTCCATCGCTTTATCACATGGGAGATACGGATATTTTCTCCGATATGGCGCTTATCAATGAATTGCATCAGCCGGAGATCGGTATAGTTCCTATTGGCGATCGCTTTACAATGGGTGGTGCTGTGGCAGCTCTTGCCTGTCAGCGTTATTTCAACTTTAAAACCGTACTGCCATGCCACTACGGTTCTTTCCCGATCATTGATCAGAATGCGGATAAGTTCGTTGCTGGCATGGAAGGACAGACGAATACCAAAGTTCTGGTTGCTCCAGCGGGCACGGTTCATAGTTTCTAACTATGGATGGAAGCGCAAGAAATGTTGCGCTTCCGCACCCACACCGTTATAGCCGGTAAAAGAACCTTTTCGGGGTGGTTTCGTGCCGTCCTAAACATATAATTGCGGAGAACAGGATGTCCGTCGATATTTCCACCGTCAAGCGCGTCGCGCATCTTGCGCGTATTGCTGTCACTGAAGACGAAGCAGAGCGCATGACCGGCGAACTCAATGCAATTCTGGGCTTTGTCGAGCAATTGAACGAAGTCGATATCGAAGGCGTTGAGCCCATGACGTCGGTTTCGCCGATGAAAATGCGCTTGCGCGAAGATGCAGTGACAGATGGAAATATCGCCAGTGCGGTTGTTGCCAATGCGCCTGTGACCGAAGACAATTTCTTTGTCGTGCCAAAGGTCGTGGAGTAAGCCGATGGCTATCCGGGTTTCCATCGAGACCCCATTGCAGGATGATGTGCGTGATCTTGTTGAAGCATTGAACGCGCATATGCTGCCGCTTTCGCCTATCGAGTTCCAGTTCAAGATGACTGTTGAACAGATGGCGGAGCCAGACACGACAGTTTTCGTCGCGCGAGATGAAGACGGCAAGGCCGTCGGCTGTGGCGCATTGAAGATGCATGACAACGATGTTGGTGAACTTAAGCGCATGTTCACGCGCCCTGAAGTTCGCGGTAAGCGTATCGGCTCACATCTTGTTGATGCGATTGTCGAGCAGGCAAAAGCCAAGGGTGCTTCGCATTTGGTCCTTGAAACGGGTACTGGTCCCGGCTTTGAGAGTGCCTGGCGGCTTTATGAAAATTCGGGTTTTGCGCGCTGCGGAGTGGTTTTAGATTATCCCGATTCCGAATACAGCGCCTTTTTTGAAAAGCGCCTTGCTGAGGCATGACTTTACAGGATTAGATGATGAGCGAACTGACCGCACTGACCATTGCCGAAGCGCGCGATAAGCTGAAGGCCAAAGCCTTCACTGCGACGGAACTGACTGAAGCCTATATTGCGGCTATTGATTCTGCCAATGACAAGCTCAATGCCTATGTCGCTGTAACGCCTGAAAAGGCGCGCGAGATGGCAAAAGCTTCCGATGCACGCATTGCCGAAGGCAAGGCCGGTGCTCTCGAAGGCATTCCACTTGGCGTAAAAGATCTGTTTGCGACGAAGGGTGTTCACACGCAGGCTTGCTCGCATATTCTGGACGGCTTTAAGCCTGAATATGAATCAACTGTCACTTCAAACCTCTGGGCTGACGGCGCTGTTATGTTGGGCAAGCTCAACATGGACGAATTCGCCATGGGCTCGTCCAATGAAAGTTCTTATTACGGCCCTGTGAAAAACCCTTGGCGTGCGAACGGCTCAGATGTTGATCTGGTGCCGGGGGGATCGTCGGGCGGTTCAGCAGCGGCGGTGGCCGCGCATCTTTGTGCTGGTGCCACGGCATCTGATACGGGTGGTTCAATCCGTCAGCCAGCGGCATTTACCGGCACCGTTGGTATCAAGCCAACCTATGGCCGCGTTTCGCGCTGGGGTGTTGTCGCTTATGCGTCGTCGCTTGATCAGGCTGGTCCGATTGCGCGCGATGTGCGCGACGCCGCAATTTTGCTGAAATCCATGGCATCGGTCGATCTGAAAGATACAACCTCAGTTGATCTGCCGGTTCCAGATTATGAAGCAGCGATTGGCAAGTCACTGAAGGGCCTCAAGATCGGCATTCCGAACGAATATCGTATCGATGGTATGCCAGAAGAAATCGAAGCGCTTTGGCAGAAGGGCATTCAATATCTCAAAGATGCTGGCGCTGAAATTGTCGATGTTTCGCTACCCCACACGAAATATGCACTTGCTGCTTATTATATCGTGGCACCTGCGGAAGCTTCTTCCAACCTCGCACGTTATGACGGTGTACGTTATGGTCTGCGTGTGCCGGGCAAGGACATTGCCGACATGTACGAACAGAGTCGCGCCGCTGGGTTTGGCAAGGAAGTAAAGCGCCGTATTCTAACTGGAACCTATGTTCTGTCGGCAGGTTATTACGATGCTTATTATCTGCGTGCGCAGAAGGTTCGTACGCTGATTAAGCAGGACTTTGAAAATGTTTTTGCAAGCGGTGTTGATGCAATTCTGACGCCGATTACGCCTTCTGCTGCATTCAGCATCGGCGATAAGGAACTCGCGAACGATCCGGTCAAGATGTATCTCAATGATATCTTCACCATTACACTCAATATGGCTGGTCTTCCGGGAATCGCTGTTCCTGCGGGCCTCAACGATCAGGGCTTGCCGCTTGGTTTGCAGCTGATCGGTCGCCCGTTCGAGGAAGAAACTTTGTTCCAGGCAGCAGGTGCAATTGAGCAGGCAGCCGGACGCTTTACCCCGAAAAAATGGTGGTAAAATCTGAAACTCTCATTCGCCGGGCATTCCCCGGCGAATTTGTTTTGATGGCTGATCTAGCAGTTCGCGCATGGCAAACGGTTGCACGTGACATTACGCTGACGGATGAAAGCAGATTGGCGCTTCAAACCAAATTCTTGCGGGATTTACATGAAAATGCCGATGGTGTTCTGCTGGTGGAACGAAGCAGTGAGATTCTCGGCTGGGGCGCTTATGTCCCGAACACAAACTATATTTCAGACCTCTGGGTTCATCCGCTCCATCATGGTCAGGGAGTTGGCGGAGCACTGCTTGATGCGCTGATGGCGCAGATCATTCTGAATGGTTTTTCTGACGCTGAAATCGGAACTCATGCCGATAATTTCCGAGCGATTGGGCTGTATGAGAAATTTGGTTTTCACATTAATCAGCGCGGCGAAGAATGGTCGGCGAGTTTTGGGTGCATCGTTGAAAAAGTGCGAATGCGTGCTGACTTATAAAGCGTCATTGCCATTTTGAGACATACGCCTATCCTCTTGTAAGGAATCGTTTTTTTCAGAGGAGGGGCACATGTGGATTATGCTTACGGACGTTAGCGGCGAACGGGTTGCGGTCAATTTCAACCATGTTTTGTCATATAATGCCTATGGTACGGGAACGCGTATTGTGACGCTGAGTGCTGATCTCACATTCTTCGTCAAGGAATCTATTGATGACTTACAAACGAAGCTAGGCATCGATGTGAAACAATAAATCACGCGATCAGCGATTGGCTTTTCTTCGTTTTTTGGCACTTGATCGCTTGACCTTCCAGCGATGGGAACCCTTATTTTTTGACATGAGATAAACCATGGAGGTTCTCATGACATTTTTGAATATGCTTTTGGGTGGCAATAAACGCATAACAAAGACTTTTTTAGTGAGCGTATTGGTTGCATGTCTCGGAGCGGGTATTGCTCAAGCGCAGACTGGAACTAGCGATGCACATATGCACCATGGTGGTGGCCCTGAGAAAGCTGACGCATCTTCTGAAGATTCTGCGGTGTTGGCTTATAAAGCTGCCAATGACCGTATGCATCAAGGTATGGCTATAGAATATAGCGGTGATGCTGATGCAGATTTTATGCGTGGAATGATCCCTCATCATCAGGGTGCCATTGATATGGCTCGGGTGGTACTAAAATATGGTTCTGATCCGAAGGTGAAGGCGCTCGCGGAAGAAGTCATTTCCGCACAGGAAGCCGAAATCAAAATGATGCAGCAATGGCTGACAGAGCACAATAAATAAAGTGATGGCGGGCGTTTATATGCGCCCGCTATCTTTCACGGATTGATAATCCAACGAATTGATTGCCTATCGTCAGGCTGAGTTAAATATCAAGCTCTTCCACAAACGCAGCGCGATCCTGAATGAAGCGGAAGCGCGCTTCCGGCTTTGTACCCATCAAGTCATCAACGGTGCTGCGCGTTTCATCGATATAATCCTCATCCACATGAACACGAAGAAGCGTGCGCTTTTTCGGATCCATGGTGGTTTCTTTGAGCTGCTCGGCGCGCATTTCGCCAAGGCCTTTGAAGCGGCCGATTTCAATTTTGCCACGTCCGGTAAACATCGTACGAAGCAGCTCGTCCTTGTGCGCATCATCACGAGCATAAGCGACTTTGCCACCCTGACTGAGACGATACAGCGGCGGGACAGCCAGATAGAGGTGACCGTTGCGGATGAGGTCTGGCATTTCCTGATAGAAGAACGTGATCAGCAGTGATGCAATATGCGCACCATCCACGTCAGCATCGGTCATGACGATGACGCGATCATAACGCAGATCGTCTTCGCGATAATTCTTACGGGTACCACTACCCAGCGCCTGCACAAGATCGGCAATCTGCTGGTTGGCTGTCAGCTTCTCACGGCCTGCACTGGCAACGTTCAGAATCTTGCCCCGTAGCGGCAGGATCGCCTGATTGGAACGATTGCGTGCCTGCTTGGCAGAGCCGCCAGCTGAGTCACCTTCCACGATGAACAATTCAGCACCCGCAGCCGCATTCTGCGTGCAGTCTGCAAGCTTGCCCGGAAGTCGCAGTTTGCGCGTCGCGCTTTTGCGAACGGTTTCCTTTTCCTGTCGGCGACGCAGGCGTTCTTCCGCGCGATCGACAACCCAGTCGAGCAGGCGGGATGCTTCCTGTGGCGAGGCTGTAAGCCAATGATCGAACGGATCGCGGATGACATTTTCCACGATACGCTGCGCTTCAACTGTTGCGAGCTTGTCCTTGGTCTGACCGACAAATTCCGGTTCCCGAATGAAGACCGAAAGCATGGCTGCCGCTGAAATCATCACATCATCCGTGGTGATGATCGAAGCGCGCTTATTGTTGGTCAGTTCGGCATAGGCTTTGAGGCCGCGCGTCAATGCAATGCGCAGACCTGCTTCATGCGTGCCGCCGTCGCCCGTCGGGATCGTATTACAATAGGAATTGACGAAGCCGTCACCGCCATACCACGACACGGCCCATTCAACAGCGCCGTGACCGCCTTGCTTTTCAGTGCGACCGGAGAAAATCTCACGCGTCACCTGATGCTCTTTGCCAAGCGACGCCGCAAGATAATCCTTCAAGCCACCGGGAAAGTGGAATACAGCCTTTTCCGGTGTTTCCTTTTTCGGGTCGAGAAGTGCGGGATCGCAGCTCCAGCGAATTTCTACGCCACCGAAAAGATAAGCCTTTGAGCGCGCCATGCGATAAAGCCGGTGCGGATCAAAATGTGCATTCTTGCCAAAAATATCCGGGTCGGGATGGAAACGGACGCGCGTACCACGACGGTTGTGCACTTCGCCGACATCTTCGAGACCACCCTGCGGAATGCCGCGCGAAAAGCGCTGGCGATAAAGGCGGCGATTGCGTGCAACTTCGACTTCCAGAACATCGGAAAGCGCGTTAACCACCGAAACACCGACACCGTGCAGACCGCCTGAGGTTTCATAGGCTTTGCCGTCAAACTTACCGCCTGCATGCAGCTTTGTCATAATGACTTCAAGGGTCGATTTTCCAGGCACCTGTGGGTGTTCGTCGACCGGAATACCGCGTCCGTTATCGCTGACGGTCAGGAAGCCTTCGGCATCAAGATTGACTTCGATGAAGTTGGCGTGGCCTGCAACGGCTTCGTCCATCGAGTTATCAATGACTTCTGCAAAAAGGTGATGCAGCGCCTTTTCGTCGGTGCCGCCGATATACATACCGGGGCGCAGACGCACAGGCTCGAGGCCCTCAAGAACACGAATGGAGGAGGCGTTGTAATCATCAGCACCAGATGAAACAGGTGGAGCCTTGGTCGCGACAGGCGCTGGCTTCGTTGTAGACGGTGCCGTTGCCGTTTGCGCAGCAGGCGTCGATACAGAAGCCTTCTTGGGCTGCTGTTCCATCTGCCGTTCACGGGCATTGTTCACTACTCTGGAAAAGAGATCGTTATCGTCCATCTTTGTCCGAAAAGCTTTCTATCTGAAACCTGAAGGACCGCCCCCAGCGAACGGCACCAAATCTATATCTGCGAATCACATATATAATGCCACTGTAATACCCGCATTGCGAATAAAGTTCGCCTTACGTTCCAGTTTAGTCCCAAGTTATCAAGTGGTTTTGCCTAAAGCGAGACCGATTTGCACCATAAGCACGGCTAAAGTCAAACCGCATGCTTCCTTACGCGGATTAAGATAGAAACCGGCCAACCATTCGCGTAAGCGCAATTGCAGTGATGAAATTGTGAGTAATAAAATGCAGGGCAAGGCGACAGGCGGTACCGAAGCACACGTTAAAGGCATGGCGATCATGGTGCTTTCGGTGTTGCTACTGCCGCTTATGGATGCCATCGGCAAGTGGCTTGCCATGATGGACAATATGCCACCGGCGACTGTCACCTTCATGCGCTTTTTCATTCAGTCAGGGCTGATGTTTCTTGTGCTTATTGTTATGGGCGGTCTGAGTGCGCTGCATACGAAGCATCTTACGGGCAATCTTGTGCGTGGCGCCCTGATGGGTTTCGGCGGAACATGTTTCTTCACTGCCGTTAAATATATGCCGCTCGCCGACGCCATGGCGGTGTTTTTTGCCGAGCCGCTGATCCTAACATTGCTATCTGCTGTCTTTCTTAAAGAAAATGTCGGTTGGCGTCGGTTCAGTGCGGTCGGGATTGGTCTGATCGGAACGATGATTGTTATTCAGCCAAGTTTTGAGATTTTTGGCGCGGTATCCCTGTTGCCATTGGCGACTGCCGTCACTTTTGCAATCTATCTGATTTTGAACCGAAAATACGGCGCTAAAGAAGGTCCTGTCGTCATGCAGTTTTATGCAGGCGTCGGCGGATCGTTGATCGCAGGTCTGTTTATGATTTTTGGCACGGCTGCCGGCATTGAAGATTTGAGCTTCGCGCTGCCTCATAGTCTACAGCCTTGGTTGTTGCTGTTTTTGCTGGGCTCTATTGGCACAATCAGCCATTTGTTGGTTGTGCAGGCATTTAAGCTTGCACCAGCATCCATGCTGGCACCGTTTCAGTATCTGGAAATCGTCAATGCGGTTTTGGTTGGGTTGATTATATTTGGTGATTTTCCGACACCGTCCAAATGGTTCGGTATCTTCATTATCGTGGGATCTGGCTTTTACGTCTTCATGCGCGAAAGGCGAATAAAAGCCGTCTGATTATTTCGTCTGACGTGGGCCAAAGACGCTTTCAAAAGCTATTCCCAGTGCCACGTCAACGTCGCCCATGGTGATCGGCAGGCCTAGATCGACAAGGCTGGTCACGCCATATTCCGCAATGCCACAGGGCACAATGCCGCCAAAATGTTCGAGCTCTGGCTCGACATTGATGGCAATGCCGTGGAAGCTCACCCAGCGGCGAAGACGAATACCGATAGCGGCGATCTTATCTTCACACATGCCACCATTGGTAAGCAGTGGCTTCTCCGGGCGTGAAACCCATACGCCAACACGATCTGCGCGGCGTTCACCTTTGACATTGAACTGCGCCAATGTCTCGACGATCCATTGTTCAAGTGCGGTGACAAATGCCCGGACGTCTTCACGGCGACGCTTCAAGTCCAGCATCACATAGGCCACGCGCTGGCCGGGGCCGTGATAGGTGTATTCACCGCCACGTCCGGTGTTGAAAACTGGGAAACGATCCGGCGTCAGCAGGTCTTCGGTATGAGCGCTGGTGCCAGCAGTGTAAAGCGGCGGATGTTCGACAAGCCAGACAAGTTCGTTTGCGGTGCCATCGCGAATTGCTTGCACACGCTTTTCCATGAACGTGAGCGCTGCTTCGTAGTTTGTTAGACCTTCAGCAATCAACCACTCAACTGCAGGCTGGTCGTTCGACTGCGGAAGAAAACGGGGGGCTACTGGTGACGTATCGCGTGCGGTATGGCGCCATTCGTCTTCAGTAACAAAAATGGAAGGAGCGGAGCTGTCGTTCATGATCGCAGCATATGGCGCTTTTTCAAGTCGGGCACCAGATGTCAAAATGCCTCTGCTTCTTAACCAGTTGCTCCCACGGGAATACTGGTAGAATGCGCGCCGTGATCAAAGCCAGGAAAGATTTCGCAGGTGATGGGAGCCACAACATCAATTTTCAGGCCAGTCGGGGCGAAATCAATATCACACCGTGCTTTGAGTTCTTCCGCGAGAACCAGACGTATGAGACGCTGTCCAAAACCGCGGCGCGATGGACGTGTGACGGTCGGTCCGCCACTTTCAACCCATTGCATGTGGAATTTGTGTTCTCTGTTATCAATGATAACGTTCCAACTGAAATCGATGCTGCCGTGCTCATCCGACAATGCGCCGTATTTAACAGCATTTGTGGCCAGTTCATAAAGGCCAAGCGAAAGCGAAACGGTAATTCGGTCGCACACAAAGAGCGATGGGCCACTTATGCGAATGCGATTGCCGAAGGTTCTATTGAACGGTTCCAGTGCTGTGTCGGCAATTTGTTTGATTGTTGCGCCGTTCCAATTCTCTTGCAGCAGCATATCATGTGCTTGTGCCAGTGCATGCAAGCGTTCGTTAAATAATTTGCTTGCTTCATCGGAATTACTTGCATTGCGTAATGTCTGGTTGGCAATTGATTGAACCATTGCCATCGAGTTCTTGAACCGATGTGAAATTTCCCGTGTCACAAGTGCTTTGTCGGCTTCGTTCTGCTTGCGTTCTGTCACGTCTAAGATAACACCGACCAGAGCCGGATTCTCACCAAGCAAGGCTTTTGCTCGGGTCTCAACCCAAAGAGTTTCTCCAGCTTTATTGATGATCCGATATTCCATGGAATAAGGTTCGCCGTTTATAAAAGCGGCCTCAGTCTGCTGGATCACAGCCATTCGATCTTCAATAGCGATCAATTCAACAATCTGATCGAAATTAATGGGCTCATTCTCTGTGAAGCCGAATATTCGTCGACATTCTGCTGATCCGGTCACAATTCCGCTGTTTAAATCACGTGACCAATAACCGATATTGGCCGCATCAACGATATAATCGAGATGTTTTTGGTGTCGAGCAGTTTTCGTGGAAAGCAGGTCACGTTCTTTTTGAAGTTCAACAAGCTGTTTGAGTTCCAATGTCACATCGAGCTGCGTTGCAACGAAATGCTCGACCTGACCGTCAGCGTTTTTAACAGGCGAAATATGCAGGCGATTCCAAAATGCTTCGCCGGATTTCTTATAGTTCAGAACGTCAATGTCGATTGCGGTTTCAGCATGTAATGCATTGCGAATAGCATCGATATGATCTGCGCGCGTTCCTTCGCCCTGCAAAAATCGACAATTTTGGCCGATAACTTCTTCCGCAGAATGGCCCGTCAAATTCATGAACGCTTCGTTTGCATAGACAATTGGATTGTCTGGAAGGCGTGGATCGGTAATAACCATCGGCGTGGGGGTATGCTCAATCGCAGCCAGAAACGGGTTTGCAGTGCCCGATAACAAGCTAGTCGAATTCATTCTGGCAGTTATTGGTTCCGCCTGCACGACTTTCCCCGCTATTTAACAGTGACCCAATTTATTATGGGTTCAAACGAACCATCACTAATAGCAGATTCTAATAGAAACATAGCCATACCTTTGTATTATCGGAAATTTTAGCCGCGAATGCGATGATGGATCATGAATGACGGGAGCTTGTCAGGTGTTGAGGGCGCTATATATTTCTCCCTATCATTCAGCGCATGTTCATCTGGCATTGAGCATGATGTGTGCAGTTGAACTGGAGAACAAGATGATCAAAACGTTGAAAAAAATGATGGTTGGCTTGATCGGTGCGACTTTTATGATTGGGGCTATGGCGCCGGTCTCTGCCGCTCCGGTCCTGCCGACAGCACAGGTTGCAGGCTCTGATAATGTCTTGAATGTTCGCGATGACCGTTGGCGTCGTCACGGTAACGGTAACGGTAACTGGAATGGAAATCGTCCGGGAAATCGGCCTGGCTGGAATGGTCATCGCCCGGGTCCGCGTCCAGGCTGGAACGGCAACCATCGGCCACGTCCTGGATATTGGAATGGTCATCGTGGTTATAATCACTATCGCCAAGGCTATCGTCGTCACAATGACGGCTGGTGGTATCCACTTGCAGCGTTCGGTGCTGGTGCGATCATCGGCGGGGCTATTGCATCACAGCCAGCGCCGCAGCCGGTTTATCGTCAGAGTAACAACCATGTTCAGTGGTGCTACAACCGATATAAATCTTACCGGGCGTCGGACAATACGTTCCAGCCATATAACGGCCCACGTCAGCAGTGCTATTCGCCTTACCGATAGCAGGATTTGACTCCTGAGATGAACAGCCGCTCTAATTGGGCGGCTGTTTTGTTTATTCTGGCTTTTTATCCGCCACGCTGTTCGTAACCTTCGACGTCTTCGCCAGTGAGTTTATGGCGGAGGTATTGCTTGAGACGATTGATCTGAGCTTCATTCCATCCATCAACATCTGCAACATCAATCCAGGCATTAACATAGTCTTCCGGTGCATAAACATGGCCGTAGCCCATTGGAGTCGTGGTTGCGAAAGCCATATCAAGCGCAAGCTGAAGCATTGTCACAACTGGATACCACCGCAATTTTGGCGAGACATCAAAACCACGTGGCGTGTTCATCCATTCGGGTTGCCGATAAAGCGCATGGCTGTCAAAAAAGACAACAGCATCGCTGGCATACTGCAGATAAACAATTCGAAGCGGCCCCCATCGATCACCATTACCGGGTGCTTCGCCTTTTTGGTTCATGAAGCGGGCAAACGCTCCATCGCGAAATACGGGAAGCCATTCCGGCGTGCCTTCATTTCGGTCCCGAGTGAGCAGCTTCCAGTCGCGGCTTGGAAAGGGCGGCCCCGCCCATAAGGCACCATTTATTGGGTCTTCAAGCATTTCAAATAAAGCGACTGACTTCTCGGAGTTCATCGCGCCTAAACTCAAGCCATATAGATAAAGCCTTGGACGCTGGTCTTTTGGCAGTGTTTTCCAATAATTATAAACGGTTGTGAATAGAGCTCGTGATGCTTCGGCACCATATTCGGGCTGAAAGAGCAGTGATAACGGGCTGTTGAGATAAGAATATTGCATAGCAATGCTCGCGACATTGCCATCATGTAGAAATTCGAGGCCGTCCATTGCAGCAGGATCAACCCAGCCAGTGCCCGTAGGAGTGATAATGACGAGAATTGAACGGTCAAACCCGTTCTGTCGCTTTAACTCTTCCAACGCGCGCTCGGCACGTTGTTTGGGCGCGTCAGCGACATTCAATCCGGCATAGACACGAATTGGATCAACAGCATCGCGTCCGGTAAAGGATGATATCTCTTCCGCCGCAGGACCAGACGAAACAAATTCACGTCCGGCACGCCCGAGTTCATTCCATGCTAAAAGGGATGTGGCACTTCCTGTCTTGCGGCTTTCTTTTGGCTGAGGGCGGTCTGGCTCAATCAGTGCATCAAACTCGCGAAATGAGCGGTCAAGCACTTCAAAAGTCGATTTGATGAGAAGGCCGTTCGCAATTGTCCATATCAAAACAATTGTCAGTGTGATGCCGACGACATTTGACACTCTGCGCGGCACGAGGCGATGTGTCATTCTAGAAATGAAAAGCCCAAGCCAAATGAGCGCGCGTGTTAAAAGCAGCAGGACAAGAAATGTAACAATTGCTAACCCGCACACGCTTGCAGGGTAGGCGCTTGGGAGAGGCTCCATGCTCATGACAGAGCGGACAGAATTTTGCCATTCAGCGGAAAGATAGAGCGCTGCTAGCGCAACTGCGAGACATATAAGGCCGATAAAGATGTTAACTCGCCGCCGCAACCGTTCACGCGGCTCTGGAAGTTCGAGGTAACGCCAGATCAACCGCCAGAAAACACCCAATCCATATCCTGGTCCAAAGGCAACACCACACAGCACGCCTTGCATCACATAAGTTCGGGGTACAAGGCTTGGCGTCAGTGCTGCCGCGAAGAACAAAGTGCCGAGTGCCAATCCGATCCCGGATAAGGAATGACGAAAGCGAAAAAATGCTTTGGCGATAAAGGACATGAAAAACCGATACGCTAGAATGGGTTACGCTGACAGCCTACAATATCATTCTAGAAATCCATATCAATTTCTAGAATCAATTGATTTTTCGATGGACGTCGTCCGCCGCGTGATTCTGTCTTTCTGAATGGCTGGATTGCCAATTTTATTCTTTTGATGGTGTTTTTTAGCGTTGGAATGTCTGTGTTGGATCGGCTTGGTATGGAATTTGTACGGATATGACTATTTTTTTGAATTTATGTTGGAGAAACTTGATTTTATGGTGTTGACCAATTCAAAAGTCGCCCGTATGTTCCGCCGCACTTCCTGGGGTTAAATACTCCATTAGGGAGCGCGTAGCTCAGCCGGTAGAGCAACTGACTTTTAATCAGTAGGTCCAGGGTTCGAATCCCTGCGCGCTCACCAAATTCAATCACTTAGCACATATTTCAAAACACCCATTTTACACCTTTGCTGTGATTTTACATTTTGGTGTAGGGGGGGATACCTTAGAAGTGGTTCGGTTTGTCTGAACAGTTTCGGGCGTTTTGCTAAGTGGATTACCGCCTCGATTATGCTGCCACGATCATTGGTGTCAGCGCGTTGAAGTACACCTGATCCGGTGTCTGTCGGTCAAGCGATGAATGTGGCCGTCGGCTGTTGTAGAAATTTAGATATCTGCCGATGCCAGTTCGGGCCTCGGACACGGTTTTGTAGGCGTGAAGATAAACCTCTTCGTATTTGATTGATCGCCAGAGCCGCTCGACAAAGACATTGTCTCGCCACGAACCCTTGCCATCCATCGAGATGGCGATCTCTGCCTTTTTCAGCAAGTTAGTGAAGTCGATGGACGTGAACTGTGATCCTTGATCCGTGTTGAATATTTCAGGCTTTCCATAGCTGACCAGAGCTTCCTCAACCGCTTCGATGCAGAAGTCCGCCTCCATTGTGATCGACAGTCGCCATGATAGAACCCGGCGGCTGAACCAGTCGACGACAGCGCACAGATAGACAGAGCCACGTGCCATCGGAATATACGTTATGTCCATTGCCCACACCTGATTGGGTCTGGTGACCGCCAGCTTGCGCAGGAGATAGGGATAGATTTTATGCCCTGGCGCTGGCTTCGAGGTGTTTGGGCGACGGTAAATCGCCTCGATGCTCATCTTCTTCATCAGCGTAGCGACATGCAGCCGCCCAACTTCAAGCCCTTCTCCTTTCAAAAGCCCCTGCAACATCCGACTTCCCGCGAATGGGTATTCCAGATGCAATTCATCGATCCGGCGCATCAGTGCCAGATCGCCATCCGATACAGGGCGCGGTGAATAGTAGACACTGCTACGGCTGAACCCGAGGAGCTTTGCCTGTCGTGCGACCGAAAGCTTGTGAGCGCGGTCGATCATTTCCTTCCGCCCAGCAATCCCGCCTTGCTGAGCGCTCCGGCTAAAAAATCGTTCTCCAGAGTTAGCTCACCGATCTTGGCATGCAGCGTTTTAACGTCGACGGTTGGCTCTGCTGATTCCGCCTTGGTCTCGTCGCCGAAAACACCAATGGCCCCCTCAAGAAGCTGATCTTGCCATTGCTTTATCTGGTTCGCGTGCACGTCAAAATGCTGGGATAATTCCACTAGCGTCTGCTCGCCTCTAATCGCAGCCAGCGCAACTTTTGCCTTAAAAGCTGGGCTATGGTTTCGGCGTGGTCGTCTCGTCATGGTATCTCCTGTTCCCGGCATCTAAGCCGAAGTCAGGCAGAATTTCCACTTATCCTAGCTGTGCAGATTTCCCGAGCCACTTCTCTTTGTCACACCAACCACAGATGTCGTAAATCGTCCAAGCGATTGTTTGATAAAGATAAATCTCGGTTTAAGAGCGCTTTCTTCTGTGAGCGGCAAAGCAAAAAGCACATTGAAGCTCAGATAAATCACGCAGTAAGTTTCCGTCGCACTCAAGAATAAGGCAAGCTAGGTAAAAGTAGCGCTCGTCACAGTAGAGCAAATGACGCGTATTATAACGCGTGCGAGAATTCAGGAACATCAAACGACGATGACGAATATATATCACCCTTGCCGTTTCATTTGGGTCACTCGTAAAGTGCTGCTGCTAATTTTTTGATGGCTTCGGCCGTGCGTGGTCCAAATCCCAGCATATACGGGCCTTCCAGCACAACAAGTGACTGACTGTGCGCAGCGGGTGTCTCTTGCAAGGCTTTATGTGAGAAAACATCTTTGAGTGTCGGCCCGCCAGCACCATCTGATAGCATGAGAACCACATCTGGCTCAGCCTTAACAAGCCACTCTTCGGATACAGGCTTATAACCGGAATAAATCGATAGAGGATTGATCCCGCCAGCATAGCGAATGAAAGCATCCGCTGCGGTGTCGTTACCTGCGCCGCTCAGCCGTGCAAGACCGTGGAAAAACACAACCTTCTTTTGCTTGCCCGCCGAAACCTTTGTGGCATAGGCGGTAGCTGCATCAAAGTCATCGATGACATTCTTTGTGAGAACTTCACCTTGTTTCTCAACTCCAAGCCGCTTTGCAATTAGTCCAATTTTTTTAATCAGTCCTTCACGGCTGTTATCAACGGGTACATAGAAAACCTCGACGGCGGATTGGTTGAGTAAGTCTGTGGTTTCGGGTGGACCAATATCTTCGGAAGCAATGATGAGATCGGTATTAAGCGCCAGAATGCCTTCGGGTGACAGGCTGCGACGATAGCCGACATTAGCTTTATTGGCCGTTTCAGCGGGATATTTGCTGCTGCGATCAACTGCGATAACCTTATCGCCAGCACCAAGCGCGAATATGATTTCTGTCACGTCGGGGCCGAGGGAGACAATGCGCTGCGCCTCTGATTTCGTTGCAAAAGCTCCCTGCAGAAAGCCGAAGAATAAAAGCGTAAAAAAGACGGCGATTTTAGCGCTACGCGTAATGCCAGTTTGGAAGGTGTTTGGAAGTTGCAACTTGGCTGTCCTCGAATAAGGAAATTTCAGCCAGATACTTATTTAATATGACTAAATTTATCAAGTTAATTTACCTGTTTGAAACGGCATCAAAATTGCTGGTTCTAAACAGCTTAGTTGGCTTTAATCTTCGATTTCCGAGGACTATATTTTTTAACAAGTTGAATGTTTTGTTTCGTCGGGCGGCGTTCGGAAGCATCGACCAGGGCCGAAAGTGCACGCGCATAATCCAGAACCAGTCCAGGGGTCCAAGCCATGGATTCTGCACGTTTGCGCATCAATCCAGCTGCCCACAATTCTGGAAAGGCGAGGGCCTTTAGCGCTTTGAAGACGGGCCATTGATGGTCTCTATAAACACCTTCAACCGCAGCATCCAGCGCATCGGCCACAGCACTGGAACAGTTTCTATTGGTTAGATTGTAGGTATCATTTGCGCGGTAGTGCTTCCAAAAGGTTCGCAAACGTCTGGAATCAATATTCTTGATGACAACCTGAACGGTTGAAGGGCACCAATCATTGGATTCAAATTCATAGCTCGGAAGGAAGCGTCCCGGGACATTATTGTCTGCCGTGGCTCTTAATGTTCGGCTAAACTCATCAGGATTGCGATCAATTTCAGAGGCTGGATAATGGCTAATATAAAGATCAGGCTCCATTTCCAATGCAGCGTGTCCGGTGGATATGGCGCCTTTGCTATCCACCGCTGCAATGTATCGATTGATTGCGCGCTGGCGTAGAGTTGTCATCGCAGTGCCGGTTGGCGTCCAAACATGAACGGTCAAATGCTTACGATTTTTCGAGACTCGCTTTCGATAAAGTTCTGCCGCGCGATGGCTAAATGGATTTCTACTCAGAATATTCGTCAGTGAGGCACCATTTTCGAGGCGCTTTATCCGGAAGGCGATGTTTAAAAGGCCGATGCCGGTCAACACGAGAACTGCACCAACATTTGTGCCAACTGTTCCTTCGTACCACGTCGGCCACGGTTGCAGTGTGAATATCGCGATTAAAACTTCGACCGCGCCGCCGATGAGTCCAATCTTCCAGCGCGGATATCGGACAACCCAGGCACTGCCGATGCGCACAATTCCATCAACCAGAAAGCAAAAGCCGAATAGCACCGCGAGCGCGAAGTTGCTTGCTGGCGTAGAGCTTAAGATTAATATGCTGACACCGAGAAGTGCTACGCCTTGCACGATTCGCATTCTACGCGCTGTGCCATAACTCGCAACGGCTGCAACAAGGCATAGGGCAGCCTCTGGCAATAGAAAATAACCGAAAAGACGGGCTGATATTACTGTCTTTCCATCCAGCGCGTCGATTATTATAAGCGAACCGCCGATGATCCAGATAATGGATATAGCGAGTAGGGTTCTCCAATGCCGCTGGATAATCTCCCGACCAAGCAGAAGAAATAATATGCGTATCACTCCAGCCCCCCGAAAAAACAGTCTACAAGACTTTATTAGACGGATTGCATATTCAGTTTCAATGCAAATAAAGTTATATAAGCCTTATAATTAATTAAAATCTTTTCTTAGTTTTTTGGCTTATTTTTTGAAAATCCCAAAAATAAACCCCGCAACGCGCGGGGTATTTATAGTCCACTTTCTGGCTTTAAGTGATTGCCCTTCCAAGCCATATAAGTATGCAAGCTCCTATGAAACCTGACACCAGATATCCAAGCCAACCGCCAAATGAAACACCGACAAATCCAAATATAAAGCTCGCGATTGCGGCACCGATAATGCCAAGAACGATGTTCATGAATATGCCAGTATCACTATTCATGAAGTTCGAAGCTATCCAGCCTGCTAGCCCTCCAATGATGATTGCGGCGATCCAACCCACACCTGCATCACTCATTTCGTAAACTCCCTTAAGCATGAGTATATAGACAACGATATGGTTCAACGGCTCATTTTGGCAAGGGTAGGCAGCATGTTATATTTCTTGAATTTGCTTGCATGTATTAAAAAAAATAATATGAAATAAATCGCTTTATAATCTTCCCTTGAGTTGCGTTAATTTTGAAAACTCTTGTAAAAATTAATATAGGAATAATGATAATGCGCTTCTCTTGATGGATTTGATTTATTTATCAAGTGAAGCGCATTTACATATATATAGTCTATTTATTTTATCGCTTGATCGCGAATTTCTAACGTTCGGCGTCGCAGCATTTCGCGCATTGATGTGGTGCGAAGGCTCGCTTGCTCATCGAGGATGTCGCTTTTCTGCCAAATTCCATATTTCTCTCGAAAGTAATCGATTACCTTCAAATCAGCGTCGACGCGGTCATGTCCTTCTTGAACAAGATTGAGGAGGGCATCAACTTTGCTCCCCCCGCCTTCAGATAGCTTTTTACGGCGGCCTGTGTTCCAAATAGGGATACCTACACGTTCGAGGTGGCCTGAGATCCAAGGGTCGTCAACTGTCCACATCACGTCTGGAATATCGTAGAATAGTTCATCGAACCATTCAGGACGCACCAAGACGCCGGCAAATCCCGAAATCTGATCAATATATCCGCTACTGGACAGGTTGGGTTTCACTGTGAATAAGCTCAATATGCGCTTCGCACGGTACAGAAAATCTTTTTTCTTCCAACGGCTGCGTGGAAGCCTGTCTTTCGGCCGGGCACTATCGGCGATGTCAGGGAAAGTTTCTCCTACTTCGACAATGCATGTATTCGGCTTTTGCTGGGATTCTGTTTTAAAACGCTTATGCCATCCACGATCATAAATTTTATCATCATCACAGAAAAGCAGATCGACCGCATGCCCTTTTAGGTCGCGAGCGGCAGGTAGAATTTTCGTTGCCGGTCCATAATCTTTGTCGCACCGGTGGATTTCGATCCCCGCTGGTACCGATGGTAATTGTCCGTTCCATTCAGGAAAGCGACGGTATTGATGCGGGATATAAATCCTGATTTCTGCGGCTTTTAGATTTTGTTGCAGAAGTGATTGGAGTGTGGGCCCCAGCAGTCCAAAGCGGGATGGTATAGTAGACAACGTGATTATGGTTGGTCTGTTCAATTTTTCCTCGGTGAAGTCAATCGCCAATGTTCCTGTTAATATTCACGTTTAAATGTGCAACTTTGGCTGGGCAAGGGCGCGTTCGTCAAAAACTAGCACTGACACTCAAGTTGCGTCGTCCAAACGGCCCAATTGGTGCGAGGCTTTCCGCTGTTGCGCTGGTTTAAATCGGCCGATCATTTCAATGTCTTTCATTTGTTTATTCGCGGATACAGCAATGTATGGGCAGAACTTGGTGTTTCAAGCACCCCATTTGGTGTGCTGGAAACTGCACGCGACCGCCAAAACTGAAACGATAAAGACACCGACTTGTCTCCGTGCCTTTATATATTCTAGCTCGCTGGACGTGGTGGCAAGCCAGCGCGTGAGCGCATTTTCTCATAGAGAGCAGCTGCAATTGGCTCATAGTTTTCATCGAAGTGATGACCGCCAGCGAGCTTCATCAGATCAGCGCCTTTGAGTTCTGGCGCGGTACAAGCAGTATCGTCTTCTTCCTCGCCGTAAACACAGACCACGCGATCAAGCGGGATGGTTGAGATGGCTGGCACGACATCTTTGTCCCCATCCATTCCAAGCCAGCCTTCAATGGAAACCTGAAACGTCGTCGTTGTTTCTACGCCCAAGAGGCCAATCATCTTCGTGCGATCTTGCATGGCCGGGTCCAGATATTTCCACGCGAAGGGAAAGGTATCTGCGCCAAACGAATAGCCCAAAACCGTGACTGGAAGTTTGTTTGTCGGATCAGCTTTCTGGATCATGGCTGTTGTATCACGCGCAATTTCTTCAGGCGTCCGCTCTGACCAGAAATAGCGGAGTGAGTCGACGCCGATAACGTGAACGCCATTTGCTTGCAGCCATTCGCCAATGGATTTGTCGAGATCGCGCCAGCCGCCGTCGCCTGAGTAAAACACCGCAACCATTTCAGCCTTTCCACCTTTGGCTGGAAGGTCAACGATAGGCAGTGCTTCGTTTTTGGCGTCCTGGTCCGCCATGGCAACCACATTGTCGACCGCTATCTTCATACGAGAGGCGAAATCCGGTCCGGATTGCAAGACGGCTACTTTTTTCTGTCGTGCTTCCAATGGATTGTTGACTTGCGAGCCTGCCGGGCCAATCACAAGCGTTGGTGCAGGCATTTTCGCATCATATTCATAAGTGAAACCACCGCCCGGGGCTTTGACGGCGTCCGCTTCCTCCGTGCAAGAGGGCAGCCGGGTTTTTGCCGGCGTTGGGTCGAGAGCGATTGCACCGGCAATCGTGGCATCCGGAGAGTCGGAGGCAGCAGCATAAGCGATTGTGGCGCCCTGTCCAATGCCAGTAACAACCGGGTGGAAGTAGACATCCAGATCCAGCCCGCGCAGCGCTTCCTTAGCAATGGCTTCAAAGTCAGAGTCGAGATAATTGCACTCACCGTCTTCCTTATCGAGTGCTGCCCGCCACGGGCCGAGTTCGACCGGAAGCACGATGATGTTTCGGGCAAGCATCGCATCCATATAGCTGCGCTCATTATCGCCGATGCCGTTTTCGTCGCTCAGCAATATGGAGAGCCCGACCGGATCTCCTTTCGGCATATAGACCGGAATGTTTGAAAGTCGCTCTGCACTGGCATGGATGACGGGCTCGTCAGCATTGAAGAACTGTGCCCAATGACGAGCGATCTTGCCCGAATGCATTGCAGCATAAGCACCTGCTGCACCAAGCAGCGCCAGTCCGAAGACTGTCAAAAGAATGCGTCGCTTCTTCATTTGCGGATAAACTCCAGAGGGCTGCCGTTAATCAGGGTTGTTGCATCGATAAGTGCACGCGGTGTTTCAAGCCCGCCGGGACAAACCATATAATGCGGTGTCCAGACGGGATCGAATTTTTCCTTGAAGGCTTTAAGACCATCAAAGTGATAAAGATCAGCGCCTCGCCGGTAGATGAAAGAGCCGAAACGGTTCCACCGTGAAGCCAGTCTGCTGCGGTTTAGGCCTGAGAGCGGGGCGGCACCCAGATTGAACCATTTGTAGCCCTGATCTTTGCTATACATGAGCAGTTTGGCAAAAAGTGCGTCCATCAGCAACTTATGCACATTCGGCATGTAACGCATGAGATCGACGGTGATTTCATATTTGTCAGCTCCGCGCCAAAGATTGGCAAAGGCGACAATCTCACCGTCTTTTTTGAGGACGGCAACATCGAAGCGCTTCATGTAATCATTGTCGAAATAGCCAAGCGAAAAGCCTTTTTCGCTGCCAGACTTATGGTCCAGCCATGCATCAGAGATTTCGCGCAGACGTGGCACGAGTGGCGGCACGTCTTTCACGTCGATGACTTCAAAAGTCAGCCCGTCCTTGTCAACCTTACGATCCGCATAACGGAATGGTTGCCTGCGCGGACCTTCCAAAGAAAAGTCTGCAAGGTTTACGCGCGCAACTTCGCCCAGCTTGAGGGCAACAAGCCCCATATCAAGAAATAGCGGCAGGCTTTGTGGACCAACTCCGTAAAATACTGTGCGAAGCGCCATTTTGTCTGCAAGACTATGGAATGCCCATGCGAGGTCTTTGCCGCTTTGCGCTGCGCCGATAGGTTCGCCCAAGGCAATAAGGCTTCCGCCTGATTGCGCATACATGATGAAGGCGCTGTCGTCGGGTGCCAGCAAGAATTGCTTGTCGCCCAGCATAGCAAGTGCCGCATCGGTATGTGGACATTCCGCGACGAGTGATGGAACTGCATCGGGGATTGAATAGTCGCGTTTGCGCTTACGCTGGCTATGACGGTTGATGATTGAATGCAGACCAAATGCTGCGACAACAGCAAAGACCAGAACTGTTGCGCGCAAGAAGCGCGGCGCATTATCGTTCCACGCGAAATCCCACCATAAATTGTTGGAGTATTCGACATGGCGATAGACGAAGAAGCCGAGCCATGTTGAGACAATCACCGTCGTGCCGACTGAAGCAATCCAGCTCCAGCTCAATTCAAAGGGGCCAGAAATAGGACGCCGATAGAAGGAGTCCCGAAACCCCCAAAGAGCCAGCGCAAAGACGCAGAGAATGCTTGCTTCTTCCCAGTCGAGCCCCTTGGCAATCGAGAAAACAGCACCAAACAGGAGAAGAACGATCGCCGCAATCCATGCGCGCTCAAGGCGTTTGAACAAGCCACGTGCGACAATGAGCAGAGCAACACCAACAAGACTGGCGGCAAGATGCGATGTCTCGACAAAAAACTCCGGAACAATGCCCGAAAGGATTTTGACGCGATAGCGCATATCGGGTGTTGCGCCCGACACCAGCAGGATAATGCCGCCAAGGAAGATAATGCTGGCGGAAAGCCCCGGTATCAGCGGCTCGACAAGGCGCTTGGCAAATTTGGCCTGTCGCCCAAGCATTTGTCCGCGGCGCATCGCTTCCCAGATCAGCAGGCCAATCGTCGAAACTACGAGCGGCATCACTGTATAAATGACGCGGTAGGCCAGCAGACCGGCAATCGCCTGCGGATTATCGCCAATCCCCAGACCCGCGATGATGGTCGCTTCAAAGGCACCAAGACCGCCCGGCGCATGACTTGCGATACCAAGAACAATCGCAATTACGTAAACGAGTGAGAAAACTGCGAAGCTTGGAACAGCATCCTGAGGCATCAGAACGTAAAGCGTTGCTGCCGCAGCACCAACATCGACGAGGCCAGCGAGAATTTGTGTGATTGCGCCCTTTGAGTTTGGCAATCGCAGATTTATTGAGCCGATGCGCAGCGTACGTTGTCCATGGGAAAGCCAGTAGATGAGCCAGGCGATCCCACCGAGAATAATAATACCCGCGACGATATCAATTCGGGGATCAATAGTCGAAATCCACGGTACATCCTGTGGATCGATCAGAAGGGCGGCCCCTACCATGATGATGAGCGCAAACCAGATTGCAAACCATGAAGTGCCAACGATCTTGCCAATGTCGGCCAGACTGATACCTTCAGCTGCATAAATACGGTAGCGAAGTGCCCCGCCTGTCAGCAGCGAAAAACCAATGGCGTTTGAGATCGCATAGCCGGCGGCACCCGCAACCGCAGCGATGCGGCGGGGAATCTGATTGGGTGCGATGGTGTCGACCGCAACGACGTCGTAAAGTGCAACTGCCGCATAGCTGAGCATCGTAAACAGGGCCGCAAGGCCGATGGTGGTCCATGGCATTTCATGGAATGCATCAAGCGTCTCTTTGCGCGAGGTGTTTTGAAGTAGATTACCGAGAACATAAATCGCCAGCAGCGCGATTGCGATGCCCGCGATTGGAAACAAAAAGTGCTGGTACCGTTTCAGCCAGCCGAAAAATGACCTCTTTGGGGGCTGAGCTGAAGAAGGTTCTTTATCGTCAATTAAGCTCATCGGAGCGCTGTCCAGTCTGGAGCAATCTAAAATCTGGCAAATGATCCCGCTTTGGGGCGAACTTGTGTTCGAATGATATGCGGTATTAAAAATATTTAAATTAATGTCGCAGCAGCGTTATAAGGCCAGTAAACTGCGGTCACCGCAAGTGCTCTGGACAAAACAAATATTTTTCAGGTTTGTTCAAAAACAAATGAATAGAGTAATTTATCTGTATCAGATAAGAACCGATTTATGTGAAGAATGAGGTTTTAGTGCTTAGTGTTTCTTATTTAACAGCAGCCGGGGCAGGGGCATTGTCATTTCTTTCGCCCTGTGTATTGCCGTTGGTCCCGCCATATCTTTGTTACATGGCAGGTGTAAGCGTTGAAGATTTTCGCGCGGAAAAAGAAGCGCGAGTCGCTGCGGCACCAAACCATCGCCGCTCACTTGCTTTTGCAGCTATTTGCTTTGTTCTTGGCTTTACCACTGTTTTTGTAGCCCTTGGTGCCGGTGCATCATCGATTGGCGCATTCCTGCGTATGTGGCAGCAGGAAATCGCAATGGTTGCAGGCATTGTCATTATACTGATGGGCCTCAACTTCCTCGGCGTTCTTCGCTTTTCATTTCTTTCGCGCGAAGCACGTTTTCAGGCGCGTAGTGCGCCTGCAACGCCATTGGGCGCTTATGTCATGGGGCTGGCTTTTGCCTTTGGCTGGACACCGTGCATCGGTCCGGTGCTGGGGCCAATTCTCACTTTAGCAGGCGGTAGCAGCACTGTCGGTGAAGGCGCTGCACTGCTGGCAGTCTATTCGCTTGGCCTTGGTATTCCGTTTTTGATTGCTGCTCTTTTCTCTGGTGCATTCATGCGATTTTTGTCGCGCTTCCGTGTGCATCTCGGCAAGGTTGAGAAGGTAATGGGTGTGCTTCTAATCCTTGCCGGTATTCTGTTTCTGACGGGCGGGATGCAGTCTTTCTCATTCTGGCTTCTTGAAACGTTCCCGGCATTGGGCAGACTTGGATAACGAGCCGTAAGCTTCCATATACGCTTTGATGCTATTGAGCAGAGAAGCCTTCAATCATTCTGGACGATAAAATGACCGACCGTACCTGCCTTTCCATCGTGCTTGCCGCTGGCGAAGGCACACGTATGAAATCGAACCTGCCAAAAGTTCTGCATCAGGTGGCTGGCCTGCCGCTGGTCTCTCACGTGGTCAAAGCTGTGCAAGGCACTGGTAAAAGCGACGTAGCGCTGGTCGTTGGACGTGGTGCTGATGAAGTACGCGGCGCGGTCGAAAAAGTTGCCGATGCTGTTTCTGCTTTTGAGCAGAAAGAACGGCTTGGTACGGCGCATGCGGTTCTGGCCGCACGCGAAGCGATTGAACGCGGATATGATGATCTGCTGATCGTATTTGGCGATACGCCGCTGATCGAAGCGCATTCATTGCAGGCCGCACGCAATAAGCTTGCGGAAGGCGCAGATGTTGTTGTTATCGGTTTCCGTCCTGAAAGCCCGCACGGTTATGGTCGTTTGATTGAAGAAGGCGGCAAACTTGTCGCCATTATCGAAGAAAAAGAAGCAACCGACGAGCAGAAGGAAATCGGCTTCTGCAATGGCGGCTTGATGGCAGTTCGGGGTGCGCACGCACTTTCATTGCTCGATGCGGTTGATAACAAAAACGCCAAGGGTGAATATTATCTCACTGACATCGTCGCTCTCGCCCATGGCAAGGGCCTGAATGTTGTAGCGATTGAAGTGCCGGTCGATAATGTGATTGGCATCAACAATCGCGCAGAGCTTTCTGTTGCGGAAAACATCTGGCAGAATCGTAAGCGTCAGGAAATGATGCTGGCCGGTGTGACGTTGATCGCTCCTGAAACCGTGTTCTTCTCGCACGATACGCTGGTCGAAGCTGATGTAATTATTGAGCCGAATGTATTCTTCGGACCAAACGTGCATGTCGCATCGGGCGCGTTGATCCATGCTTTTTCGCATATTGAAGGCGCAAAGATTGGTGTCAACGCAGAGATTGGACCGTTTGCGCGCTTGCGTCCCGGTGCAAATCTTGGCGAAAAATCAAAAGTTGGCAATTTCTGCGAAGTGAAAAATGCAGAAGTCGGCAAGGGCGCAAAGATCAACCATCTCACCTATATCGGCGATGCGGTGGTTGGAGCATCCAGCAATATCGGCGCAGGTACGATCACCTGCAATTACGACGGCTATAACAAGTATAAAACCGTGATCGGCGAAAACGCATTTGTTGGATCCAACAGCTCGCTTGTTGCGCCGGTATCAATTGGCAACAATGCCTATATTGCGTCTGGTAGCACGATCACGGATGATGTGCCTGCCGACGCTTTGGCTTTTGGTCGCGCACGACAGGAAACGAAAGAAGGTCGTGGAAAGCTGCTGCGTGAGAAGTACGCTGCCATCAAAGCGGCTAAAACGGCAAAGAAATAAAAGACCATTGGATGACAATAGCGGCAATCCTCCGGGTTGCCGTTCTGCTTTATAAGTTTTAAATCGCAGCTATATGCGTGAATCTTGGATTTGGAGCACTCTATGTGTGGAATTATCGGCATCATCGGCAATGACGAAGTTGCACCGCGTCTGGTTGATGCGCTGAAGCGGCTTGAATATCGCGGCTATGATTCCGCTGGTATTGCTACGCTGCTGGGTGGAAAGCTTGACCGCCGTCGCGCGGAAGGCAAGCTGGTCAATCTGGAAAAGCGTCTGGCAGGCGAGCCACTTCCGGGCGTGATTGGCATTGGCCATACCCGCTGGGCCACACATGGCAAGCCTGTTGAGCGCAATGCGCATCCGCATATCACGCCACGGTTGGCTGTGGTCCATAACGGCATTATCGAAAATTTTGCCGAACTGCGGGCTATGCTTTCAGCTGAAGGCTACAAGTTTGAGACCGAAACCGATACCGAAGCTGTTGCACATCTCGTGACGCGCGAATTGAATAAGGGCAAATCGCCAGTTGAAGCCGTACGCGATTGTCTGCCATTGTTGCAGGGTGCTTTTGCTCTCGCTTTCCTATTTGAAGGCGATGAAGAAACGCTGATTGGTGCCCGTCAGGGACCACCACTGGCCGTTGGCTATGGTGACGGCGAAATGTTCCTCGGCTCTGACGCTATTGCGCTCTCGCCGTTCACCGATACGATTGCTTATCTTGAAGATGGCGACTGGGCCGTGCTGACCCGCAAGGGCGTGACCGTCTATGACGAGAACAATGTAGAGGTTGAGCGCGCAATTCAGAAGTCGCAGTCAGCCAATATGTTGGTCTCGAAGGGCAATCACCGTCACTTCATGCAGAAAGAGATGTTTGAGCAGCCGGAAGTGATTTCGCACACGCTTGCCAATTATCTCGACTTCACCACCGGTAAGGTGCGTCCGGAAGCAGTCAGCATAGATTTCAGCAAGATTGATCGCTTGACGATTTCTGCCTGCGGCACGGCTTTTTATGCAGCTTCTGTTGGCAAATACTGGTTTGAGCAGATCGCACGTCTGCCAGTCGATAGCGATATTGCTTCGGAATTCCGCTATCGCGAAATGCCGCTTTCAAAAGATTCGCTCGCGATGTTCGTTTCGCAGTCTGGTGAAACGGCGGATACGCTTGCTTCTCTGCGTTATTGCAAGTCGCAGGGCCTGAAGATTGCATCTGTGGTCAATGTCACGGGCTCGACCATTGCCCGTGAATCAGATGCTGTTTTCCCAACGCTTGCCGGGCCCGAAATCGGCGTGGCCTCAACCAAAGCTTTCACCTGCCAGCTTTCCACGATGGCATCGCTCGTCATTGCTGCTGCAAAAGCACGCGGTGCGATTGATGACAAGCGTGAACAGGAGTTGGTGCGGCAGCTCTCCGAAGCACCGCGTTTCATCAATCAGGTTCTGAAGCTTGAAGACCAGATTGCAGCAGTTTGCCACGAGCTGGCCAAGGTCAATCATGTGCTTTATCTCGGTCGCGGAACATCCTTCCCGCTGGCTATGGAAGGCGCGCTGAAGCTCAAGGAAATTTCTTATATCCATGCTGAAGGCTATGCGGCTGGCGAATTGAAGCACGGCCCGATTGCGCTGATCGATGAAACCATGCCGGTTATTGTCATTGCGCCGTCGGATCGTCTTTATGAGAAGACCGTTTCCAATATGCAGGAAGTGGCTGCACGCGGCGGTCGTATCATTCTTATCACCGATAAGAAGGGTGCTGCTTCTGCGAGTATTGATACGATGGCGACCATTGTTTTGCCTGACATGCCGGAGTTCATTACACCGCTGGTTTATGCTCTGCCGATCCAGATGTTGGCCTATCACACAGCGTTGCTGATGGGGACTGACGTTGATCAGCCACGCAATCTGGCGAAGTCGGTGACGGTAGAATAAAAACAGAAATGGCCGCAGCGATGCGGCCATTTTGTTATCGGTTATCCTGCCCGAAGCAACCGGATCGCCTCATCACGCCCGAAGAGATAGAGCAGTACACGCAAAGCTTGCCCACGTTCGCCTTCAAGATCAGGATCGCTCGCCAGAATATAACGCGCATCTTTGCGGGCGATTTCCAGCAAGTCACCATGCGCCTCAATCGAAGCAAGCCGGAAGCCCGGCGTGCCGGATTGACGTGTACCGAGCAGTTCGCCTTCACCACGAAGTTTCAGGTCTTCCTCGGCAATGCGGAAACCATCTTCCGTTTCGCGCATCACTTTGAGCCGCGCCTGCCCGATTTCACCAAGCGGGCCTTTATAAAGCAGAAGACAGGTGGACGGTTTGTCGCCACGACCAACGCGTCCGCGCAGCTGGTGCAATTGAGATAGGCCGAAACGTTCCGCATGTTCGATGACGATGATCGTTGCATCCGGCACATCGACGCCAACCTCAATGACGGTCGTTGCAACAAGAAGCCGCGTTTCTCCTTGCTTGAAAGCGCGCATGGCGTCGTCTTTTTCTGCACCACTCATGCGGCCATGAATGAGGCCGATCTTGTTACCAAACACCGGCTTCAGTGATTCAAAACGTTCTTCGGCAGAAGTCAGTTCAACAAGTTCGGATTCTTCCACCAATGGACAAATCCAGTAGATTTTCTGCCCTTCTTGAATCGCTTTCCGAATGCGCTCAACGAGTTCGTTCATTCGCTCCATTGGTAGAATCGCCGTGGTGATTGGCTGTCGTCCAGCTGGCTTTTCGGTAAGCTTGGATACATCCATATCGCCAAAGGCAGTCAGCACGAGTGTGCGCGGGATCGGCGTTGCCGTCATAACCAGCATATCAGGTGCGGTGCCTTTGGCTGTCAGCATCAAACGCTGATGCACACCAAAGCGATGCTGCTCATCTATAATAACAAAGACGAGATCGTGATATTCGACTTTTTCCTGAAAAAGCGCATGTGTGCCGATGATAATATCGACTTCGCCACTTTTCAGGCCTTCAAGTGTAGCAGTTCGTTCCTTCCCCTTATCACGGCCAGTAAGCAGAGCCACTTTCAGACCGACTTTTTCAGCCAATGGGGCAATCGTTGCAAAGTGTTGTCGCGCCAGCACTTCTGTGGGCGCCATCAATGCAGACTGCCCACCGGATTCAGCTGCATGTGCCATTGATAAAAGGCCAACGATTGTCTTGCCCGAACCCACATCGCCTTGCAAAAGCCGCAGCATACGTTCCGGTGATTTAAGGTCGGTGATGATTTCACGAACTGCCTGATCCTGACCTTTGGTGAGTTTATAGGGTAGATGGCGCATGATTTCAGTCACAATGCGGCCAGTGCCGTCAAGCGGACGTCCTGAAAGTCGGCGCGTTTTAGCTCGCACCAGTGCCAAAGCAAGTTGTCCGGCCAAAAATTCGTCATAGGCCAACCTGCGCCGTGTGATGCCTTCAAGCGCTATATCGCTCGGATCTTCGGGCAGATGCATCGTGTCGAGCGCGTCTTTGAAAGCGGTAAAGCGCTCCCGCGCAATCAGCGGCCCATCGATCCATTCGGGCAGAACAGGCACGCGGGTTAGTGCTTCTTTCATCGCGCGACCAAGCGTTTTCGATGAAAGTCCGGCAGTTAGCGGGTAAACCGGCTCAACCATCGGCAGATTGGCCGCATCCTCTAAGCTGGCGATATAATCGGGATGCACCATTGAAGCGCGTCCGTTAAACCATTCAACCTTGCCTGAAACGATGACAGTTTCGCCTTCGGGCAACGTTTTTTCAAGCCATGGCAGTTGCGCATGGAAAAAGGTGAGGACGATTTCGCCAGTATCATCATGTGCGATCACACGATGCGGGACATTGCCTTTTCCGCGTGGTGGAGGCTGGTGCTGATCGATTTTCACTTCCAGCGTAACAATTGCGCCTTCCTGCGCAAGAGCGATGCCGGGGCGGTTGCGTCGGTCGATAACGCTGTTCGGCGGCAGAAACAGAAGCTGGCCGACTTTGGGTTCAGCTCCCGGTACGTCAGTGCCTAAAAGTTTGCCAAGCAAAGCTGCCACTTTCGGGCCAATACCAGAAAGCGAGCGGACGGAAGCGAAAAATGGATCAAGCACAGACGGACGCATAGCAGGAGCATTAACTGCTTTGCTTTTCTGCGCAAGCCTTTGAAATAGTTTTGTACTATTTTTGTTCTTATTGCGGAAACGGGTTCCCACTTTCGTTCGAGATGCTATATACCGGCGACATATTTGTTAATGGAGCGCTCAAACAATGACTGGCAGCACACTTGCGGCAGGAAAACTTGATGTAAGGCGTCGCAAGCTTCTGTTTCGCGCATGGCATCGTGGTATGCGCGAGATGGATTTGATCCTTGGGCAATATGCCGATCAATATCTTCCAACCTTCACCGATGCACAGCTGGATGAGTTTGAGCAGATTCTTGAGGTGCTCGACCGAGATCTTCTGAAGTGGGTGACAGGCGAAAGCGAAACACCAAAGGAATATGATACGCCGTTGTTTCGAGACATTATCGCTTTCCGTGATCGCATAGAATTCTGAGAATAAGTCGCCATGCCAGTATTCAGCAAGTTTGGTCTTAAAACCGGCCCGAGCGTTAAAAATGGCAAGCATATCGTTATCGACGGCGTTGCCGACGGTTTCGAGGCTTTTTGTCTTGCGCGTTTGGTCGAAGAGATCGGAGAACGCGGGCCTGTCTTGTATATTGTGCGCGATGGCCAGCGCATTGCCGATTTAGAACAAGTGCTGAATTTTGTTTCCCCTGATCTGCCTGTTTTGCACCTGCCGGCATGGGATTGTTTGCCCTATGATCGTGTTTCGCCGGGGGCTGATGCATCGGCGCGCAGGCTCGCAGCACTGGCTGCTTTGGCATCGCTCAAGAAAACGCCGCATCCAGCTGTCATTATCACAACTGCCAACGCTATTCTGCAAAAGCTGCCACCACAGGCGGCAATCGCCGAGCAGGTGATTTCCGCCCGCCCGGGTAATCAGCTCAATATGAATGACCTGAGCGCACGGTTGGAGCGCAATGGTTTTGAACGTGTTTCCACTGTGCGTGACATTGGTGAATATGCAGTTCGCGGTGGCATTCTCGATCTTTATGCGCCGGGTTCAGAAGAGCCGCTGCGGCTGGATTTCTTTGGCGACACACTCGAAACAATTCGCGCGTTCGACCCCGCATCGCAGCGCACAACAGGCGCACGCAAGGAATTCGTGCTTCAGCCTATGAGCGAAATTTCGCTCTCGCCGGATATGATCAGCCGTTTCCGCAAGAATTACGTGGCTATGTTCGGCGCGCCGCAGCGCGATGATGCGCTTTATCAGGCGATTAGCGAAGGCCGCCGCTTTGCAGGCATGGAACATTGGTTGCCACTGTTCTACGATAATCTAGAAACTGTTTTTGATCATGCAGGCGATATGCCGGTGGTGTTCGATCATCTGGTGCATGAAGCGCTGACTGAACGTCATACGATGGTCGTCGATCATTTTGAGTCGCGTCTGCGACAGTCCGAAGGCAAAGAGCCGGGCAGCGATGCCGTCCCGTATAAGCCGGTTAAGCCGGAAGCGCTTTATCTGACGCCCCGCGAAGTTGAAGCAATTGCAGAAACGAATGGTCTGCGGATTGATCTGACACCGTTCGGCACGCCGGAAGTCTCAGGCCGCACGGTTGTTCATGCTGACGTTCATAAAGGTCGCAGTTTTGCAGAAGAGCGAGCTGCGACCGATGTAAACTTGTTTGAAGCGGCGGTTAAATATATCGCCGATCTGCGCGTTGCAGGCAAAAAAGTGTTGATTGCCGCATGGTCGGAAGGATCGCTGGATCGTCTTTTGCAGGTGCTGGACGAGCATGGTCTTGAAAAGATCGAGACGGTGGATCGACTTTCAACGGTCAAAGCACTGTCGCGTGACAAGATCACGGCCGCGGTTCTGGCTGTTGAAAGCGGCTTTGATGCAGGGGATCTCGTTGTCGTTGCCGAACAGGATATTCTGGGCGATCGCCTTGTACGCCGTTCCAAACGCCGCAAACGCGATCAGGATTTCATCTCGGAAGCGGCTTCGCTTTCGGCTGGTGATATCGTGGTTCACGTCGATCACGGTATTGGTCGTTTCGTTGGTCTTAAGACAATTACGGCTGCCGGTGCGCCCCACGACTGTCTTGAAATCCACTATGCTGGCGATGATCGGCTGTTCCTGCCAGTTGAAAATATCGAGCTGCTCTCTCGCTTCGGGTCGGAAGGATCGGAAGCAGTTCTTGATAAGCTTGGCGGCGGCGCATGGCAGATGCGCAAAGCCAAGCTCAAGAAGCGCCTGCTTGAGATTGCCGGTCATCTGATCCAGATTGCAGCTGAACGACAGATGCGTGGCGCTCCCGTCATGCAGCCGCCAGAAGGCCTTTACGCAGAATTCGCAGCGCGTTTTCCTTATGATGAAACCGAAGATCAGCTGCGCGCCATCGATGCCATCACCGACGATCTGGGTGCAGGCAAGCCAATGGATCGCCTCATCTGCGGTGACGTTGGCTTCGGCAAGACGGAAGTTGCATTACGTGCTGCTTTCGTTGCGGCCTTGAGCGGCTTTCAGGTGGCTGTCGTCGTGCCGACCACGCTTCTGTCGCGCCAGCATTTCAAGACTTTCTCGACGCGTTTCCATGGTCTGCCGGTCAATGTCGCGCATGCATCGCGTCTTGTTGGCACCAAAGAGCTGGCTGCTACGAAGAAGGGCCTTGAAGATGGGACCGTTGATATTGTGGTTGGCACCCATGCACTGTTGGGCAACTCTATCAAGATCAGAAACCTCGGTTTGCTTATTATTGACGAAGAGCAGCATTTTGGTGTGAAGCACAAAGAACGGCTCAAGGAACTGAAGTCGGACATTCATGTCCTGACACTTTCGGCTACTCCTATACCGCGCACATTGCAGCTGGCTTTGACTGGCGTGCGCGAGCTTTCACTGATTACCACGCCGCCTGTTGATCGTATGGCTGTGCGAACCTTTGTGTCGCCGTTTGATCCGTTAGTGATCCGCGAAACTTTGCTTCGCGAGCGCTATCGTGGCGGTCAAAGCTTCTATGTTTGCCCGCGCATTGCCGATCTCACAGAGATCGAAGAGTTCCTGAAGGACCATGTGCCAGAACTGAAAGTGGCCGTGGCGCATGGCCAGATGGCGCCGGGTATGCTCGACGACATCATGAATGCCTTCTATGACGGGCAATATGATGTGCTGCTGTCGACGACCATCGTGGAATCGGGCCTCGATATTCCGACGGCCAATACGATGATCGTGCATCGCGCCGATATGTTCGGTTTGGCGCAGCTTTACCAGTTGCGGGGACGTGTTGGCCGCTCTAAGCAGCGTGCGTTCGCGCTGTTCACACTGCCTGCCGGTCGCACGCTGACGCAGACTGCCGAGCGCCGCCTGAAGGTTCTGCAATCGCTTGATACACTTGGCGCGGGCTTCCAGCTTGCAAGCCATGACATGGATATTCGCGGTGCGGGCAATCTGCTTGGCGAAGAACAATCCGGTCACATCAAGGAAGTGGGCTTCGAGCTTTATCAGCAAATGCTGGAGGAAGCTGTTGCTACGCTTAAAGGTACCATTGAAGTCGAAGACAGTCAGTGGTCACCGCAGATTGCAATCGGTACGGCTGTGATGATTCCGGAAGCCTATGTGCCGGATCTGCAATTGCGTCTTGGACTGTATCGTCGTCTGGCCGATCTTGCTCAGCCGCAGGAAATCGATGCATTCGGCGCAGAGCTGATTGATCGTTTCGGCCCGATGCCGGAAGAAGTGCAGCATCTGCTGAAAATCGTATATATCAAAGCACTCTGTCGCCGCGCCAACGTCGAGAAGCTCGATGCAGGTCCAAAGGGCGTGGTTATCCAGTTCCGCAATGCGACGTTTAACAATCCGGTCGGGCTGGTGAAGATGATCGGTGAACACGGTTCTATGGCCAAAATCCGGCCCGATCAGAGCATTGTTTTCATTCGGGATTGGTCCACGCCGGAGAAGCGGTTGAATGGTTCGGCAGTTATTATGACTCAGCTTGCGAAGATTGCGGCGGGTTAACCCGCCGTTGATCCGTTTTACCGATCTTCTGAAATACCCGGTTCAAATCCTTCTGCGGTCTGCTGAATGGCATCGGCAAGGGCTGAAGCTGACTGTGCACCCATGACGGCATATTTCTGATCGATGATGAAACAAGGTACGCCGCGCACACCAATGCGATTGGCGGTGTCGATTTCTTCGCGGATAGCATCCTTGTCGGCGTCGCTTTGCAAAAGTCTTGCGACGATGGGCGCTTCCATGCCGACACTTGCAGCAGCATCAACTAGCACATCGTGGTCGCCAATATCCTGACCTTGCTCAAAATAGAGCGAGAACAGTCTGCCGACTAGTTTGTCTTGCAATCCCGGACCAGCCTGTGCGGCCCAATGGATTATGCGATGTGCATCAAGCGTATTGGGCGCACGGGTGATTGCGTCAAAATCAAAAACGATGTCGTTTTCTTCGCCAAGCTCCACAAGCTGTTTGTGAATGTCGTCAATCTTAGAGCCTGTACCGAATTTTTCGCGCATATAGGCCTGGCGATCCTTGCCTTGTGCAGGAATTGCCGGGTCTAGCTGGTAAGGACGCCAGCGCACTTCAGCATCAACCTCAGGCGCTAATTCAAGTGCCTGTTCAAGTCTTTTCTTGCCTACGAAACACCAGGGGCAGACGACGTCAGAGACAACGTCGATGGTGATTTTTCTTCCGGTCATGAGGTGCTCCGTTCGGCAAGCAGGAGAACCATCCTCCCGCTTGCATAGCTCTTACTCTAAAAATGTAGGGTGATTTACAACCTGTTCAACTGGAATCAAGGAGTGAATTTCCACCACGTCGGCAATTGATAACCGTATAGCGGAGTTTTTTCCGGATGACCGATCTGATCCCAGCGCGCAACCCACTGATAAGGCAGATAATACAGGGGAATGTAGTAATTGCCTGATATGAGAATGCGGTCGAGTGCACGCACGGCACTAACGAAATCCTCACGCTCACGCGCTGCGAGCATCGCTTCGATCATGGCATCCACCGCTGGATCTGCGACGCCCGGGTAGTTGAAGCTCCCCTGTGCATCACGCGATGCAGAACCCCAGCGCTGCCATTGCTCATTGCCGGGGGAAAGAGAGCCAGTCAAAGCTCCAAGGATCATGTCATAATCGAAGGTTTGCAGCCGCTGCTGGTATTGTGCATCGTCGGCGCTTCTGATTGCCACATCAATGCCAAGACGTGCAAGATTGCGCTTATAGGCCAGCGCTACTTTTTCCTCATCTGGCGAACGCGTCATGATTTCAAACTGCAAAGGCTTGCCGGACGGGTCGATTGCTTTGCCGTGTTCAAAAGAAAAGCCAGCTTCCGTTAGAAGCTCATAAGCCTGCTTGGCCGGTCCGCGGTCATGTCCCGTTCCATCGGTAATAGAAGGATGCCAAGCGCCTTCCATGACGTCGTTGCGCACCGCGTTTGGAAAAGGGGCGAGTAATTCACGTTCACGCGCATCGGCGGGCTTACCAATGGAAGATAGCTCCGAACCTTCCCAGAAGCTCTGCAATCGCTTGTACTGATCGGCAAAAAGATTTCGGTTAGCCCATTCGAAATCAAACAGAAGGCTGAGTGCTTGTCTGACACGCGGATCTTCAAACACTGCGCGTCGCGTGTTGAAGACAAATCCCAGCATGTTGGCTGGCGTGCCTTTTTCAAAATTTTCCTTAACGACTTTGCCCTGTTCCACGGCGGGGAAATTATAAGATTTTTCCCAGCGGGTTGGGTTTGCGTCAATGAAAACGTCAAGAAGCCCCTTCTTGAAAGACTCAAACAACGCGGTCTCATTGCGATAATACTCGATGCTGAATATATCGAAATTATCGAAGCCACGTCGGACGGCCAGGTCTTTGCCCCAATAATCGGAATTATGTTTGTAAATGATCCGCTGGCCGGGTTGGACGCTCGACACAATATAAGGCCCACTGCCAACAGGTGGTTTAAGCGTGGAATTACCAAAGGTAGCCGGATCAATGGCGTGCTTTGGCAGAACGGGCATCGTTCCGGCAATCAGCATCGGAAATTCACGATCAGATTGCTCATTAAAATTAAATCGCACAGAGCGTTCGCCGGTCTTTTCGATCTTGTCGATGCGGCTCATGCGATTGTTGAAGGGCGGGCGGCCCTTTTCAGTGAGAATCTCATAGGTGAAGAGCACGTCATCCACAGTGACAGGCTCGCCATCAGACCATTTGGCTTTTGGATTAAGGGTGAATTCGACCCATTTGCGTTCAGGGTCAACGGCGACTTTCTCTGCTAACAATCCATAAAGCGTGAAAGGTTCATCGCGGGAGCGCTGCATCAGCGTTTCGTAGACAAGATTGCCAAAGTCTTGATCACCAAACAACCCGCGTGCTGTTGTGCGCATGCTTTTCAGCACAAATGGATTGAGGCTATCGAAAGTGCCAACAACGCCCATTCTGAGCGTTCCACCTTTCGGCGCATCGGGGTTGGCGTATGGGAAATGCGTAAAGTCAGCGGGCAGGGCCACATCACCGTGCATTGAAAGTGCGTAATCTGGCGCGGCAGCGGTTTCTGCATGCGTGGGAGCCGTCGCTGTAAAAATGCCGATCAGGCTCGCCAAAGCTGTGGTGCGGAAAAGAGCAAACAATTCAGTCAACTTTCTCGCGTCCTCGTTCAACTTAATTGGTTCATTGTAAATAAGTGTGAGAACTTACATTTGATTCGTATGGCGAAATTAGCATGAACCTTGAACTTGTGCGGATTAAGAGCGTGTCTGGCGCGTGACAGTGCAGATTAAAACAAAAAATATGTCGTATTTTGCTCTTTGATTGCATACGACCATCTGGATTCATGTGAGAAGTCGTTGTAACACGGCCCTCGGATTGGGATGATAAATTCCAGAGGTCACGCTGTTGCCGCATTTTCAAATCAGTGACGGTCTATCGCTGACTCAAACCAGAGACCGGAAGATCAAAGCCTTGGAAGGAAACTGTTGATCATGACCAGCACGAAGACAATCGCTGCCGCATCCGCATTTGCTGGCGCGTTCGCCCTGCTTGCTTCTGCGACGATGCCTGCAGCCGCACAGCAGCAGCCGCCACAGGGCTGGTTCAAAGTTTGCTCGAAGCAGGAAGACAATGACATCTGCAACACGCAGAACATTATCACTGCTGACTCCGGCCAGTTGCTGACCGCTGTCAACCTCATCGAGATCAAGGGTAAGATCAACCGTAAGATTTTTCAGGTTACTGTGCCAATCGGCCGACTGATTCCTGCTGGCGTTGGTCTGCAGATCGACAACAACAAGCCCACCAAGCTCGAATATGGCATCTGCTTCCCAGATCGCTGCATTGCCGAAGCTCCGCTTTCGGATGAACTGATCAACGCGCTCAAGAAGGGCAGCAAGGTCACGCTGACATCTGTCAACTATCAGAATAAGCAGAACCCAATTCCAGTGGCTCTGACAGGCTTCTCAGCGGCTCTTACCGGCCCAGGCCTTAAGCAGTCTGAACTTGAAGAACGCCAGAAGGAACTTCAGGACGCTGTTGCAAAGCGCCAGAAGGAATTCGAAGAAAAGATGAAGGCTGAACAGGCCAAGGCAAAAGGCGCAGCGAATTAAGCAGCGCTATCCGCGAGAATTAAAAAGGGCGCTCAAAGCGCCCTTTTTGTTGCCGGTTTTTCATGTGTCTCAGTTTGCGTGCAGCTTCACACGATAGGAGCCGTTTTCGAGTCTTTCGAACATTTCGCTAATTTGCGAGTGCCGCAGAGGTTCATCACTGAAGTCCGGAACAAGATTTTGCTCAGAAACATAGGCTGTATATTCGGCCTCAGAATTTTCAGCCAGCAAGTGATAGAAAGGCTGGTCGCGGTGCGGACGCGTTTCTTCCGGAATGGATTCGTACCATTCCTCCGTGTTCGCAAATTCCGGGTCCACATCGAAAATAATGCCGCGGAAGGGAAACAGACGATGTTTGACAACCTGTCCGATCTGAAACTTAGCGTGTTTAATCTGTGCCATACTCATAAGACATATGTAGATCACCGCTGGCGAAAATAAAGCTGCGGGAGATTTCAGGATCGAATTTTAACGTGATCCGCTAATTTTTTGCCTGGCTTCCGCGATCCGATAATTTCGGAAATTGTGGTAAAAATTTAGAAAATCCACTACCGGGTCGCAGGCCTTCGCGCATGAAGAACGCACGCAGGGGTGCAAATGAACGCAGCATCTCCAAGCCTACACCGCGCACAATTTGAGCGGGTAACATGGCAGATAACATCGAACGATTCAGTGCGTCTACTGAACCAGTGCGTGCCAGAATATCAGGGCGACGGCCGCGATCATAAGTGCGGATTACGCGATCTGAACCGGGATCAGAAGGGTCACTTGCAATGGCCTTAACGAGCATCTCGACATCGCGCGTTCCAAGATTAAGTCCTTGCGCGCCGATAGGTGGAAAGACATGGGCCGCTTCACCGATCAGAATGGTACGCTTTGCCGCAAATGATAAAGGCACCATACCGGATAGTGGCCACGCTTGAGGCTGAATATCAATTGTGATCTTGCCAAGCATGAATTGCATCATGTCTTCAATACGTTGAGCAAGGGTGCTCTCATCCAGCGCGAGCAGTGCTTCTGCCCGCTCAGGGTTGACGACCCAGACGAGGCTAGAGCGTTTCCCTTTGAGCGGGACCTGCGTGAATGGACCCTCTTCAGTATGAAACTCGGTCGAGATATTTTCGTGTTCGATTTCATGTGCAAAAGAAAGCACGACCGCTGTCTGCGGATAGCTCCAGCGGCGAGTGCGAATAGCTGCAGCTTCGCGAGCTGCTGAATTTCGCCCATCAGCGGCGACGACTAATCGGGTATGCAGTGTATTTCCACCTGCAAGCGTGATGGTGATATGATCGTCGTTGTTGCGATATTCAATCGCCGTGTTCGTTATCCGCGTGATATTCGCATTTCTCGCAACAGCGTCAGAGAGTTTCTGGTTGAGCGCTGCATTTGGGATATTGTAACCGAATGCGACTTCATCAATTTCACCTGCGCGAAACGTGACCGTAGGGCTGCGAATAAGCCGCTTTGTGGCATCGACGATACGCATCGATGCGAGCGGAGCAGCGACCGGAGCGATATCTTCCCACACGTCGATCTCTTCAAGAAAGCGGATAGCCGGCATCATGAGTGCCGTTGTACGGCGGTCATTTATGTCTGTTTCAGGGCCAAGCAATGCTGTGCGATAGCCTTTGGCGCTCAGTGCAAGTGCCGCCATCATTCCCGCAGGGCCGCCACCAGTGACCGTGATTTCAGTGAGGGGCTTATCGACAATTAGATCATTCATAATGCTCTATCCCTGACCGAAAAGCTTCGGTCCAAAGCGATTCTTATCGCGTCGTATTTATCTTCATTTAATCCCAAGTGAGCGTCGAACGCCATCGCCGCGACCACTAAAACCCAATCTTTGGTGGAATGAGGGCGGTTTTGTCTCATGACTTACTTGCGCTTTTGGCCTTATTCGGGGAAAGCTTTTTTAACGGAGTATGGCTTTCGATTGCTTTGTGCTTGAAAGTCTTATGTGCCCCCTCGTGTTGTTTTAGCGCGTGGGATGGCGATCAAGAGAAATGGCGAACAGCGTGAAAAGCAAATTGACCGGAAAATTAAAAGCCAAGAAAGTGACGGCGCCGCAGGCTAAGGCATTTTCCGTGCATCTGCTGACTGCATCAGGATCATTTCTGGCCTTTTTGTCTATCGTCGCTGCGAGCGATGGTCGTTACACTGCCATGTGGTGGTGGTTGGGATTGGCGCTGTTCGTGGATGGCATTGATGGGCCGATCGCGCGTAAGCTTGAAGTCAAGTATGTGCTGCCGAACTGGTCAGGCGAACTGCTTGATAACATCATCGATTATGTCACTTACGTCCTAATACCTGCCTTTGCACTTTATCAAAGCGGGTTCATGGGGACCAACCTGTCTTTCATATCCGGCGCTATCATCGTTATCACCAGCGCAATTTATTATGCTGATACGGGCATGAAGACGAAGGAAAACTTCTTCAAGGGGTTTCCTGTTGTCTGGAATATGGTGGTGTTTACGCTTTTCATCGTCCGTCCGGGCGAATGGGAGGCTTTTGCTATCGTTGTTCTGTCGGCAATTCTTTCGTTCTTGCCAATCAGTTTCTTGCACCCGGTGCGCGTGGTACGTCTGCGCCCGCTTAATCTGACGATCTTTTTACTGTGGTGCGCCTTTGGTGCATTAGGCCTCTATTACACGCTCGATGCACCGCTTTGGGTGCGCGTCGGCATCACAGTGACGGGACTTTACATCTACTTCATCGGAGCAATCATGCAGTTCTTCCCTAATCTGGGTCGTACTGCTGCTGTTATTGCGGCTGAACAAGCTGCTGAAGCGAAGAAGAGAGGCTAGATCATGATCAATGCTATTCGGGTTCATCAAACCGGCGGGCCAGAAGTTCTGCAATACGAACAGATTGAGATTGGTGAACCGGGCGCTGGCGAAGTTAAGGTACGCCATGAGGCGGTTGGGCTTAATTTCATTGATGTATATTTCCGCACAGGACTTTATAAGGCGGCTCAGATGCCGTTCACGCCCGGCAATGAAGGCGCAGGCACGGTTGTTGCCGTCGGCTCTGGCGTTGAAAATCTGAAATTGGGTGATCGCGTGGCCTATGCGGCCACGCCGGGCTCTTATGCAGATGAGCGCATTCTTTCTGCTGACAGGCTCGTCAAAGTGCCGGATGGCATTGAATTAAAAACTGCTGCCGCAATGATGCTGAAAGGCATGACGGCGCAGTATCTTCTGCGCCAGACTTTCGTTGTGAAGCCGGGGAATACAATTCTCTTCCATGCCGCAGCGGGTGGCGTGGGGCTGATTGCGGGGCAATGGGCAAAGCATCTAGGTGCGACAGTTATTGGGACTGCCGGTTCCGAGGAGAAAGTCACGCTGGCTAAAGCGCATGGCTATGACCATGTGATTAATTACCGTACGGAAAACTTTGTTGAGCGCGTTCGAGAACTGACCGGCGGCGAGGGCGTGGATGTCGTCTATGACTCAGTTGGCCGCGATACCTATATGGGATCGCTTGATGTGCTGAAACCGCTTGGCATGTTTGCCTGTTTCGGTCAGTCATCCGGGGTCATTCCTGCTTTTGATCTTAACCTGTTGGCGCAAAAAGGTTCACTCTTCGCGACACGTCCGACGCTGTTCAATTATGTGGCAAAGCGCGCTGATCTTGAAAAGACAGCCAAGGATTTGTTTGACGTGGTTGCCAGTGGTGCCGTCAAGATCGAAATCAACCAGTCTTATGCGCTGAAAGATGTGCGTAAGGCCCATGAAGACCTCGAAGCTCGTAAGACAACGGGTGCGAGTATATTGCTTCCATAGTCATTGTAAGTTCAGAAACCTAACGGCGGTGTGCATATGTCCTCCGCCGTTTTCTTTTTAGCTTTTCAAGTTTGATCTTGCTGGATAAGGTTATCCAAAAATAAGCTCGGGGAACAATGTCAACGCCTTCAACCGACCGACCTCTTTTGGATGTCCGCCGGCTCACCAAAGTATTTGGTCAGCTTCGGGCCTGCGACGCCGTCGATCTCGTTATCGCGGAAGGCGAAATTCACGCGCTTTTGGGCGAAAATGGTGCAGGCAAATCGACGTTTGTAAAAATGCTGTTTGGTGCGCTACAGCCATTTGAAGGCGAAATCGTCTGGAAGGGTGAGCACGTTACCATTGCCGAACCCGCAATGGCAAGAAAACTTGGCATTGGCATGGTTTTCCAGCATTTTTCGCTGTTTGACTCGCTCACTGCTGCGGAGAACATTGCGCTTTCTTTAGACGGTTCTTTGTCGCTTTCTGAAGTGGCAAAACGAGCGCGCGATGTGGGGCAAGCTTATGGTCTTCCCATTGATCCGCAAGCCCATGTCGGCGATTTGTCTGTCGGTGAACGTCAGCGCATTGAGATTGTCCGCTGTTTGTTGCAGGAGCCGGACCTCATTATCCTTGATGAACCCACATCGGTTCTGACACCACAGGAAGCTGATCGCCTGTTTGAAACGCTAGAGCGTCTGAAGGCGGAAGGCAAGTCGATCCTTTATATCAGTCATCGCCTCGAAGAGGTGAAGCGGCTTTGTGATCGCGCCACAGTGCTGCGTCATGGCAAAGTCGTTGCGCATTGTGATCCGCGGCGGGAAACAGCGTCGTCACTGGCCCGCATGATGGTTGGCAATGACATTAAAGTCGTGGCGCGCAGTCCGATTGAAGCTGTTGAACAACAAGCATCACCGCTTTTTGAGATAAGAAATCTGTCGCAAGCGCCGCGCGGCCCGTTCTCAACTGCACTCAACGACATTTCGCTTGGCATCAAAGCTGGAGAAGTCGTCGGTGTTGCAGGCGTTGCCGGTAATGGTCAAGGCGAGTTCTTTGAAGCTATTTCCGGCGAGGTTTTGCAATCATCTGCATCTGCTGTGCGCATTCGTGGTACTGATGCAGGCAAGCTCGGCATCAGCGAACGCCGAATGATGGGCGCTGCCTTTGTGCCGGAAGAACGTTTGGGACATGGTGCTGTTCCGGCTCTCTCATTGACCGATAATCTTTTCCTTTCGCGTTATAAAACTGATGCCAAAGCCTTCATGCGCGGAGGCAAGCTGAAGCTTATTGCTGAAAGCGCGCTGCGCTCCGCCGCACGGCGCATCGTCAAGACGATGGATGTGCGCAAGAGTGCGGAAAACCCGCCTGCTTCTGCCTTGTCTGGTGGCAACTTGCAGAAGTTCATTATCGGACGCGAGCTGGATCGCTCTCCAATGGTGATGATTGTGAACCAGCCGACATGGGGTGTGGATGCGGGTGCTGCGGCGCATATTCGCCAAGCGCTCGTTGATCTTGCACGCTCTGGTTCAGCGGTTCTTGTCATTAGTCAGGATTTAGATGAACTGCTTGAAATCAGTGACCGTATTGCAGTCATGAACCATGGTGCGCTTTCCGATCCAATGCCTATCGCAGACGTAACGCTGGAAAAGATTGGCCTGCTGATGGGCGGCGTTTCCGGCTCGGATCAGGTGGGGGCAGCGTGATGCGTATTGAACTGGTAAAGCGCCCGCAGCCATCGAAGATTTTTAGTGCTATCTCACCGTTACTGGCCTTAGCGCTGACCTTAGTTTTTGGTGGTGTTGCCTTCGCGTTGATGGGCAAAGATCCGTTTCATGCACTTTATGTGTTTTTCGTCGAACCGTTATTCGACGTTTGGTCGTGGCATGAGTTGCTGGTGAAGGCGACACCGCTCATTCTGATTGCTGTTGGGCTTTGCGTCTGTTTCCAGTCTAACAACTGGAATATTGGAGCCGAAGGCCAGTTCATCATTGGTGCAGTCACGGGCTCAATTTTGCCAGTGATGTTTCCTGATTTGCAGATGTGGATCGTTCTGCCTTTAATGATGTTAATGGGCATGGCTGGTGGCGCCGCATATGCGTCGATCCCGGCTTTGCTGAAAGTCCGCTTTAATACCAATGAAATCCTGACCAGTCTGATGCTCGTTTATGTGGCGCAGCTTTTTCTCGACTGGTTGGTGCGCGGACCTTGGCGCAACCCGGAAGGCTATAACTTCCCGGAAACACGTCAGTTTAATGCAAGCGCCGTACTGCCAGAGATATGGAGCGCATCGGGCCGAGCACATTGGGGCTTTATCTTTGCAATTGTTGCCGCAATCGTCGTTTGGTTTTTGCTTGCTAAAACGCTGAAAGGCTTTGAAATCAAAGTCATCGGCCAAAGCCCTCGGGCAGGACGTTTTGCTGGCTTTAGTCGTGGCAAGCTTGTGTTTTTCGTTTTCGCAGTTTCAGGCGCGTTAGCTGGTCTCGCGGGTATTGCTGAAACATCGGGCGCTATTGGCCAACTTCGCCCGGTGATCTCACCGGGATATGGATTTACGGCCATTATTGTTGCCTTCCTCGGCAGGCTCAATCCGATTGGCGCGATTGCAGCAGGCTTCGTGCTGGCACTTTCGTATCTGGGTGGCGAAGCTGCACAGGTTTCCATCGGTATATCTGAAAAGTCTGCGCGGGTGTTTCAGGGCATGATCCTGTTCTTCGTGCTCGCTTGCGACACACTCATTCATTATCGCATCCGCTTTATCGCCGGACGCGCAGCAGGAAAGGCCTGATCAATGGATTTGACACAGGCAATCCTTCTCACCATCGCGACAGCTGCAACACCTTTGCTGATTGCAGCGATTGGTGAGCTCGTTGTTGAACGCTCCGGTGTCCTAAACCTTGGTGTTGAGGGCATGATGCTGATGGGAGCAGTGTCTGGCTTTGCTGCGGCTCAGTTTACTGGTTCGGCGTGGCTCGGCATGATTGCCGCTATTTTTGTCGGAATGGCATTTTCCGGCATATTCGCATTTCTCACGCTCACGCTTGTTACCAATCAGGTTGCAACGGGTCTGGCACTCACCATTCTTGGTATAGGTGCATCAGCCATGCTTGGCGAAAGCTTCGTCGGTATGCCCGGTGTTAGGCTTGAAGCAATCAGCATTCCGTATCTCACCGATATTCCCTATGTCGGACGTTTCCTGTTCGGTCAGGATCCGATATTCTATATATCCATTTTGCTGGTGATTGGCGTGACGTGGTTCCTGTTCCGCACGCGGGCCGGCCTGCAATTGCGCGCTATCGGTGACAATCACGGCTCAGCCCATGCGCTTGGGGTGCATGTGGTGCGTACGCGCTATCTCGCAGTGCTGTTTGGCGGCGCTTGTGCTGGTCTAGCGGGCGCGCAGCTTTCACTGGTTTATGTGCCGCAATGGGTTGAAAACATGTCCGCAGGGCGTGGCTGGATTGCACTTGCGCTTGTGGTTTTCGCTTCATGGCGTCCTTGGCGCGTGTTGATCGGTGCGTATTTGTTTGGTGCGGTGACGATCGGTCAGCTTCACGCGCAGGCGCTTGGCTTCGGCCTTCCGTCACAATTCCTGTCGGCATTGCCTTACCTCGCGACCATTGTGGTTTTGGTCATCATCTCGCGCAACAGACGTTTGACGATGATGAACACACCCGCATCGCTTGGCAGACCTTTTGTGCCGGATAGATAAATATGAGTTCTGAATGGCAGTCCGGCTCCCACGGTCTGCTATTTTCTTTTGAGGGTGATAACAAGGAGTGCAGGGAACATGAAAAAGACGCTGTTGGCGATTGCCACCGCAGCCAGCTTTATGCTTGGCGGAGCGGCAAATGCAGAAGACAAGCTGAAGGTTGGCTTCATCTATATCGGACCTCCGGGCGACTTCGGCTGGACTTATCAGCATGACGTTGCGCGTAAGGAAATGATCGAAGCTCTCGGCGATAAGGTCGAAACGACGTTCCTCGAAAACGTGCCGGAAGGCGCTGATGCCGAGCGTTCGATCGAGCGTCTTGCGCGTGCAGGCAACAAGCTGATCTTCACGACGTCTTTCGGTTATATGGATCCAACCATTAAGGTTGCGGCCAAATATCCAGACGTAAAGTTTGAACATGCCACCGGTTACAAAACCGCTGACAATGTTTCAGCTTACAATGCGCGTTTTTATGAAGGCCGTTATATTCAGGGCCAGATCGCAGCGAAGCTGTCGGAAAAGGGCGTTGCAGGTTATATTGCCTCTGTGCCTGTTCCAGAAGTCGTGCAGGGCATCAATTCCTTTATCCTCGGCGCACAGTCGGTTAACCCTGATTTCAAGGTCAAGGTTATCTGGGTAAACTCCTGGTTTGATCCGGGTAAAGAAGCTGATGCTGCTAAGGCACTGGTTGATCAGGGTGTTGACATTCTGACCCAGCACACTGACTCGACTGCTCCTATCCAGGTTGCGCATGAGCGTGGTATCAAAGCATTTGGTCAGGCTTCGGACATGATCAAGTTTGGTCCAGAAACCCAGCTCACAGCAATCGTTGATGATTGGGGTCCATACTACATCGACCGCGCGAAAGCTGTGCTTGATGGTAAATGGGAAAGCCAGAACATCTGGTGGGGCATGAAGGAAGGCCTTGTTAAGATGGCGCCTTACACCAACATGCCAGACGACGTGAAGAAAATGGCTGAGGAAACAGAAGCCAAGATCAAGTCTGGTGAATTCAAGCCATTCACTGGCCCTATCAAGAAGCAGGACGGCTCTGTCTGGCTTAAAGAAGGCGAGCAGGCTGACGATAAGACGTTGCTTGGCCTGAACTTCTACGTCGAAGGCGTAGACGATAAGCTGCCGCAGTAAGCTGTAATCAAAGCATAAAAAAGGGCGCTTCGGGCGCCCTTTTCTTTGCCATTTTATTCGGCTTATTCTGCTGCGTCAGCAGGTGCTGCATTCAGCAAGCCGTAGCGTTCTTCGCCAATCTTGCCGAGCAGTTCCAGCTGCGTTTCAAGGAAGTCGATGTGACCTTCTTCATCGGCAAGAAGCTGATCAAAAAGCTGCTTGGAAACATAATCGCCCAGTTCGTCACAGATTTCACGTGACTTCTTATAGGAAGCGCGCGCGTCATACTCACCAGCAAGGTCAGCTTCGAGAACTTCCTTTACATTCTGGCCAATACGCAACGGAGCAACGGTCTGAAGGTTTGGGTGGCCTTCAAGGAAAATGATGCGGTCAATAATCTTGTCCGCATGCTGCATTTCTTCGATAGATTCTTCGCGTTCTTTCTTAGCAAGACGCGTGAAACCCCAATCGTTAAGCAGACGATAGTGCAACCAATACTGGTTTACAGCGCCCAGTTCGAGAAACAATGCCTCGTTAAGCCGCTCGATGACCTTTGGTTCGCCTTTCATTCCAAGAACTCCCGAATTTGTCTCGTAGAGAACGTACACGATCCATAAACTGGATCACGTTTTCGTCCATTTGGTTGTGACGAAGATGATATTCTTCGGTCACCCTTATGATCGTTTCTACGACATTTGGGAAGCAGCCACAGCAACGACCACTCTTGGATATGGCATTGAAGACGGTGCCAGGCACAATTAAACGCCAGCAATCCTCATCAAGAAGTTGTGTGACAACGGCTTCAATATCTTTTTGCGTAATAACATTGCAGCTGCAGACTAGCATTCAAAAGTAACTCCAGCATCTGCCATGCTCTGTGATTGTAAAAAATTCACAAGACGGAGTGAGATTCTCTGTTCGTTGTTGTGATCAACATTGAAATCTACGGAATTCTGGCGCAAATTTACTTCAATATTGGCTATATGCCATTCCGAACCGAACAAAGGTTCCTCCAATCGCAGGGGTTAAAGGCCCGAACATCAAAGGTAGTCTTAGGTAAGTCTTTAAAAACCCACCAGTTTCAGTCAGGTTATGGCTGGAAATGAGCCATTCTGTCAAATTTTATGTTTTTGAAACGTTCTAAAAATCAATAACTTAGAATTATTCTAAATATGAGTTAACCGCCCATCTTTAAACACGAATTAGACTTTTATAGAAAGAAAAACAGGGCAATTTTAGCCCTGTTTTAAATTTATGCGCTATTTCGCCGCATCGTGTGGAAAACTGCCTTCTAAGGCTGTCTAAATGCCTTCAACAGCTTCGAATCCCTCGAACTGAGGTGGGCCAGCATAAAGCGGTTTTGTGTTACCGGCATTGCGGTGCGCGTTGCGGAACTGTTCAGATTTCGTCCAAAATACGAAATCCTCGCGCGTTTTCCAAACGGTGTGCGAGGAATAAAGCGTATAGCCTTCTTCTTCATTTGTTGCGCCGCGCAAAAGATGGAAGCTTTCAAAGCCAGGCAACTCTGACAATTGCGAGTCACGGCTGCGCCAAACGGTTTCAAATTCGACTTCATTGCCGATGATTACCTTGAAGCGGTTCATTGCGATGAACATTGCTGATCCTTACTTTCAAAGAGGGACTGGCTACAGAATGGCCGCAGGACAATTGCACAGTTATTGTGCTCCGTCCTTATAAAGTTCCGGCGAATGCAGTGGTAGGGACTGCACTCGCCGCGTCGTATCTCGGGATATGAAAACCACCACAGCGGTCAGAGATGAGTGGACTTCGTAGACACGACGATTGACGTTCGGGAGGCTTAGCCTCCCGAATGGGGTTAGAACTTCTGTGTTAGCGAGATTTTGAAATAGCGTCCTGCTTCGGACCACCGCTCTGTTACATTTTCTACGCTGTTTACATTCATGGCGTCGTAATAAGTCTTATCGAAGATGTTATAGACACCAGCCTGCAGTCGCGTGCCGTTCAGTTGATTTGGCTCCCACCAGCCCGTGAGATTGACTATACCATAACCAGGCAGTCGCCGTGTTGTTGTACCTGCACGGGTTGAAATCGTTTGATTGATGTAAGCAGCTGCTACAACACTTGAATCTACGCCCCACGTTTCTGCGTTATAGCCGACGCCAAACACTCCTTTAAACGGCAATGCTGATGCCAAAGGAATGTCATCATCTAAGTTCATAGCCTTTGCGTACGCAAAGGAGCCGTGAACGTTAAAGCCGTTGACAAAATTGTGGTGTGCTTTGACTTCGATGCCGGCGATGCGTGCCTTATCGAGATTTCGATACTCCGTCAGGCCAAGAGGAAATGCAGTCGTGCGGGTCGTAACCGTATCGATAAAATCGTTATATCGATTTACGAAAGCAGTAATTTTACCACCAGAATCCTGAGTCCCGAAATTCGCACCAATGTCGATTCCGTAACCCTTTTCAGCGCTCAGGTTTGGATTGCCAATTGTGCCATAACCCGCAGACAGATAGGTTACATAGAGCTGGTCGACTTGCGGTGCTTTGTAAGTTGTTGAAATTTGCGCAAACAGTTCGAGCGCAGGTGTAGCTTGCCATGAGAAGCGGATCTTGGGCGAAATGCGGCTGTCTGTATTGTTGGCATATCCGCTGATCGAGTCCGGCTCATATTTGAACCAGTCAAAGCGTAATCCTGGGGTAACAGCAAAAGGTGTGTCGCCGATAGAGATACGATCTTCGGCGAACATCCCAAAGCGATATGAATCGACATCGGGTGTGTCGGACTGATTGATGTGAAGAAAACCACAAGTTGGACTTTGTAAGCCACGAATACAGGCATCGTCGCCCGTAAACGACTGGGTATTTTTACCAACGCTGAAATCGCCGCCGACGGTCAGGGAGTGCGAAAGTGTTCCCGTATCAAATCCGAGATTTGCGTACCCAGTGGCACCGTAACGCTCATCTTCAAGCTTATAATGCCTGCTGAAGGGCCCCGCCAGTGCGCCGAAGCGGATTGTATCCGTTCCATAGGATCGTGTCATTTTCTGCCAATAAAGTGTGGCTCTCGCATTATTCACGAGGCCATCATTCTGGCTTTCATAACGATAATCGAGTGAAACACGATCACGATCATTCTTGCGATTTTGATTGTAATCGCGATTGTCATAAGTTGTGCCTGCATCCGAATTCAGATTGGTGTCTGAGTCATAGCGGTTTCGTTCGGCTGTGATGCCGATCGTATGACCACCCTCAAGCTCCTGACGCAGCTTGAACATCAAATTGCTTCGATCATAATCACGAGGGTCTGCTTCAGTACGTGCCGGTCCGTAACCTCCTATATCACCAGTTCCCCGGATTTCATGACCGCGCTTATATGATCCTTGAAAAAGAACAGAAGTATTCTGGACCTTTTGGGTAACGGCACCGGAACTGATAAATGAGCGGTCAGAACCGTCATATGTGAGCTTTACCAAGCCGCCGAAGGCTTTTCCCGGAGCAAGCAGATCTTCAGGTTCAAGCGTCTGCAGAGCAATCGCTCCGCCCATCGCACCTGACCCAAGGCGGCTGGCGTCAGCGCCATACAATACATCGAAGGTAGATAAGGCAGATAGGTCATAGGCGTCTGCACTGCCACCGTTAACTTCACCGCGAATTGCTGCATCGAGATACGGGATAGGAATGCCGTCGATGGTGGTGAGAACGCGATCATTCTGTAAACCTCGAATGTTTACACCGCCGGTTGTCGTACTCACCGCGAGGCCCGGCTCCAGCGTATTGGTAAGATCCTTAATGGAATCAACATTGCTCTGCCGAATTTCCTGAGCCGTAATTACATTGGCGAGTGGGCTGTCAGATACAGAGCCGCTTGTTGCACGGTTGTTTTTAATAACAATAGGCTTCAACTGCACGCCATCCGGGTCTGTCGCTGCAGTTTGCTGTTGAGCATATACACTCGATGCCATTGTCGTAAGGATCACAGCCAAGCCTGTGCTTGCCAAAAATGACCGCTTTTGTTCCCCGTTTATTGCCCGCATTGCCCGAATTCTCCTGAAGGCCACAGAAAATTCTCGCAGCCGATTAGGCGCGAGAAAACGAATTATCTCGATAGGTTACTTTCTTCCCATCGCGAGGGAAGTTGTGGCGCTGGCTGGAAGGAGAACCTTCGGGCTTGCTCTGGAAAAAAGAGAATTAAACTTGACTCGATTAATCCAGTAAGGCAGTGATTATTAAACATGACTTACGATGTCAACTAATGTTTTGTTGGCGCCAAGTCAGTGAACAAAAACGGCTCCATAACTGGTGCAGAGGCAGCAAAATGAACAGGCGAATCCATATCGACATGCAGGTGCGGTTGCCGCGTGAGCGCGTCTCCAGCCGCATGCCCGAACTCCAGTCGCGTCTTGATGCGACAGGACAGGTTAAATCGCACATTTCTGAACAGTCTTATGAACCGCAGCTTAAAACTTATGGCAGCCGTGAGCTATTCAACGGCTCACGTGAAGTGGCGATAGAGCATGGCGGCTCTCTCTATCGTTTAAAAATCACCCGTCAAGGCAAGCTCATCCTTAACAAGTAGGCAACAAAAGATGACGACCCAGACCAAGCCCTCCCCAGAGCATATTCTCAAGGCACGGGCAGATAACCCGAAAATGCGCGAACGCGATTTTGCTCAAAGCCTCGGGATATCGGAAGCCGATTTTATTGCGGCATATACAGGTGCAGATGCTGAAAGTTCAATTTCTGCCCGCCGCATCCGTGCCGATGTGGAAACTTTGCTTAAACACGCGCCTTTGCTCGGCGAAGTCATGGCGCTTACACGCAACGAAAGCGCTGTGCATGAAAAGATTGGCCCATTCGAGAAAACGATATGGGGTCCACATGCATCGCTGACACTCGGCAAAGAAATTGATCTTCGCATTTTCCCAAAGCATTGGGTGCATGGTTTTGCTGTAGCAAAGCCGGATGGCGAACATATTCGTCGTAGCCTTCAGTTTTTTGATGCTTCAGGTGAAGCGGTTCATAAGATACATCTGCGCCCTACATCTAATCTGGAAGCCTATGAGCAGCTTGTCGCTGAGTTGCTTCTTGATGATCAGACACCTGCGATTGAAACAAAACCAATTGCTGCCAAAGCTGAGAAAGCGGATGTTTCAACTGTCGATGGCGATGCGTTCCGCGAACGCTGGGGTGCGCTGACTGATGTTCACCAGTTTATTGGTCTTTTGAAAGATTTTGGCGTCGACCGTCATCAGGCCGTGCATCTTGCCGGTCAGGACTTTGCATGGCGCGTTGATCTGTCAGCAGTTGAAGCCATGATGAACCATGTTGTTCAGGAGCGAATTCCGATCATGTGCTTCGTCGGCAGCCGTGGCTGCATCCAGATTCACACAGGCAAGATTGCGGAAATCAAGACGATGGGCCCATGGCTTAATGTTCTTGATCCAACTTTCCATCTTCATCTGCGTGCGGATCACATTGCTGATGCATGGGTTGTTCGTAAGCCTACGAAGGATGGTCACGTCACCTCGCTTGAAGCTTACGATGCCAATGGTGAAATGATTATTCAGTTCTTTGGCGAGCGTCACGAAGGCGAGGCTGAACTCGCCGATTGGCGAATGGTCGCAGAAAATCTTCCTCGTTTGCCACAATCGTCGGCTGCTTAATTCCAACAGGATTTAAGTCGCTTTTTTAGTGCGCGTTCCGGAGATGGTTTCCATTTCCGGAATATGCATGTGAAGGGTACAAACATGTCAGTGATTGGTTTACGCGTGGCTCGCTATACGGTTTTGGCTGTTCTCGCTACGATCGTTGCTTTTAGCGGGTTTGCAAAAGCGGATACAGTTGAGAAATTTGCGGATACATCACGGATCGTCTCCGTCGGTGGTGCTGTGACTGAAATCGTCTATGCTTTAGGCGCGGGCGATAAGCTTGTCGCCCGTGACCAAACAAGCACCTATCCAGAGCAAGCGCGTGAACTGGTTGATGTTGGCTATATGCGCCGTCTTTCACCGGAAGGTGTTCTTTCGGTCAATCCGACCGGCATTTTGATGTCGGAAGGCAGTGGCCCGCCGGAAACTCTAGAAGTCCTCAAGAAAGCATCTGTTCCTATTGTTATGGTCCCGGAAGCCTTTACGGGCGAGGGGGTTATTGCGAAGATTGATGCTGTCGGTAAAGCGCTTGGTCTTGAAGATAAAGCCAAAGAACTCGCAGCAAATGTCTCGCGCGATCTGGAAGCCGCTGAGAAAATTTCGGCCAATCAGAACCCGCGCAAGCGTGTGCTTTTCATCATGTCTGCACAGGAAGGACGCATCATGGCGTCTGGAACGGGCACTGGTGCCAATGGTATCATTACGCTTGCGGGCGGTGTAAATGCTATTGATTCATATCAAGGTTATAAGCAGTTGACAGACGAGGCCGTTGAAAAGGCGGCGCCTGATCTGATCCTGACGATGAACATCGGTAAAGACAGCGTTCAAAAAGAAGACCTTCTGAAAAATCCTGCTTTGGCCAATTCCCCTGCGGGACGCAGCGGTAACATTGTTCAGATGGATTCACTCTATTTGCTTGGCTTCGGTCCACGCACTGGTGCTGCCAGCCGTGAATTGTCTGAAAAGCTCTATGGCAAGCAGGCTGCAAACTAAGAACTTGTGCCTGCTTCGTTTAAATACGGGCAGGCATATCGCGGAAACGCGTAATAAGGACATATAGAAATGACCAGCCATGACCGCACGGCAAAACCTGGGGGCTTTGTTGTGCGTGATCAAGCCGCCGATAATCATGTCGGTGATCGTTCAGCCCGTGCACGCCTTGCTATCGTTGTTCTTGCGATAGCCCTTTGCGTGACTGCGCTTTTCAGTCTTACTGCTGGTGCTTCAGATGCATCAGTTTTGACTGTTCTGCGTGAATATGTTTTCGGCACGCAGGAAAGTGCTGACGCCTTCAGGCGCGATCATCTGATCATCATGGAAATACGTTTGCCGCGCATCATCATAGGCATATTGGTGGGCGCGTCGCTTGCTGTCTCTGGTGCCGTGATGCAGGGATTGTTTCGCAACCCACTCGCTGATCCAGGCCTTGTGGGTGTTTCGACTGGTGCCAGCTTGGGTGCCGTTTCGATGATCGTTCTTGGCGGAACAGCGCTTGCGCCACTTTACATGCTGCTTGGTCTTTATGCTTTGCCACTGGCTGCGTTTGTGGGCGGGTTGATAACGACTCTTGTTCTCTATCGCGTTGCGACGCGGCGCGGTCGCACGTCTGTCGCTACAATGCTACTGGCCGGTATTGCGCTTGGCGCGCTGACCGGCGCTGCGACTGGTGCTCTTGTCTATATTTCCGATGATCGCCAGTTGCGTGATTTGACCTTCTGGGGGCTTGGCTCGCTTGCGGGTGCTACGTGGGGCAAGATCGGAACAGCTGGCCCGATTATCATGGTTGTCCTGTTTGCTACACCGTTTCTTGCACGTGGTTTAAATGCGCTCGCGCTGGGGGAGGCGGCTGCAGGTCATCTTGGTATTCCCGTTCAGCGCATTAAAAATGTGGCTATAGTGACCGTGGCGGCTGCAACTGGCGCAACGGTCGCAATATCGGGTGGCATCGGCTTCATTGGTATTGTTGTGCCGCACATGCTGCGTTTGAGCATTGGCCCTGATCATCGCTATTTGTTGCCAGCGGCAGCGTTGCTCGGCGCGATTATGCTTTTGCTGGCCGATGCGGTCAGCCGCACCATCGTTGCGCCCGCTGAATTGCCAATCGGCATTATTACAGCCGTGTGTGGTGCTCCCTTCTTCCTCTGGATCTTGCTGCGTCAGCGCGGCGTTCTCGACCTGTGAGGCACGAGATGATTGAAACCAAAAACTTAAGCGTTTCTATTGGCAAAAAGTCGATCATTGAGAATGTCAATTTTGTTGCGCGTCCCGGCGAGGTGACAGCTATCGTTGGTCCGAATGGTTCGGGCAAGACAACATTGCTGCGCGCACTGTCGGGCGATATCGCTTATACTGGATCTGCCTATCTCGATGGCGAGGATTTCAGCAGCATTAAGCCATGGCGTATGGCTTCACGTCGTGCGGTGCTTCCGCAAGCCAGTGCCTTGTCGTTTCCGTTCACAGTTCGCGAAATTGTGCATATCGGTCTGACAGGTGGGTTTAGCGGCGTGACCGGTCCTGACCAGGAAAAACTGCCTGATCGCGCATTGGAAAAGGTCGATCTCGCTGGCTTCAGTGGTCGGCTTTATCAGGAATTATCCGGTGGTGAACAGCAACGCGTTCAGCTGGCCCGCGTTTTGTGTCAGGTGTGGAAGCCGGTGGTGGATGGAAGTCCCCGCTATTTGTTTTTAGATGAACCGATTTCCAGCCTCGACATAAAACATCAGATCACGGTGATGGAAATTGCACGCGATTTTGCGGCGGAAGGGGGTGGGGTGATTGCCATTCTGCATGATCTCAATCTTACCGCCATGTTCGCCGACAGTATTGCCGTCATGCATAAGGGGAGGCTCGATACAATCGGAACGCCGCAAGATGCTCTGACTGACGATCGGCTTGAACGGGTCTATGAATGCACGTTGCGGGTCTGTGTTCCGCCTGCAGAGGGCGTTCCGTTTGTGTTACCGCAATCGGCCTACACTGTGTCGCTCTGAACGAATGCGCAAAAATAAAAGGCTGAGAACCAAGTTGGTTGTCAGCCTTTTTCAATTCTGCTTATTGTTGAAAATCAACTGGCGACGCGCTCAACTTCAAGATCGTCATCAAGGCCAAGCAAAGCACGAACATTCGGACGAGCCTTTACGAGGTCGTCGATACTGTACTTCATCAAAACGCCAAAGAAGGCATTCAGTGCCTCGCGCAGAGCTGAGTTTAAACCGCAGCTATCGACGAGCGGGCATTCCGTGGCGTCGTTTTCAAAACACTCAGCCATGGCGAAGTTTTCTTCTGTCACGCGTACGACGTCGAACAGGGAGATATCTTTTGCCGCGCGTCCAAGGCGGACACCACCGTTTCGGCCTCGCACGGTTTCAACCAGCTTGTTTTCCACGAGCGGCTGCAAAATCTTAAAAAGAAAAAGTTCGGATACGCCATAGGAGCGGGCTATTTCCGGAACTCGACTTAATTTGCCGTCATTGGCGGCACAATACATAAGCATGCGAATGGCATAATTCGTCTGACGAGTAAGACGCATTTATTATTCCTTTCAGCACATCCTCAAACTTTCTCATGGGGCTTTCCCATTTAAAAGCTTTGCTTTTGTTACGTCACATACCCCGCTGGTTAACCGTCGACGGTTAGCTTTTGAACGTATGTGCCAAGCGCGTGCGTTTATTTCGATTCCACTTTAGAACTATTCTTAAAATATATGAAGTGATTTATCACCTTTAAAGGGCAAAAAGATCACTTCTTTTCATCACGTCATCGCGATCACGTATCCGGGTTGATCTTGGTTGACTGACAAACATCGATCCACTGAGCAGATACGAGCTCGGCCATTTTTTGCGGAGAGATTCTCACAGCGCTGTTCGTTGCACCTGCAGCGGGTACAACCTCCTCAAAGGTTTTGAGCGACAAGTCGCAATAAACGGGTAGCGCGTTTGGTAAACCAAACGGACACACTCCACCGACTGGATGGCTTGTTTCGGCTAACACGCTTTCCGCGTCCAGCATCCGCGGCTTACTACCGAAGTGATCTTTAAACTTGCGGTTATCAATGCGCGCATCGCCACGCGTAACGATGAGAATGGTCTGGTCTTTAGCTGCAAACGATAATGTCTTCGCGATTTGCCCTGGCTGCACGCCATGCGCCTCAGCAGCAAGTGCCACTGTCGCTGTACTGGTCGGCATTTCAATAATATTGATTTCCGGTGCCTTCTTCGAAAAGAATGCTTTGACCGATTCCAAGCTCATAAGTTCCCATTTCTTTATGACTGTTGCGGTCAAGTTTATGCATCATTGATTTAGAGAGCAAGTCTATCAACGATTTAATGCTATTTAGCTGTAAGTGGCAGATTGACGCTGCCGTTTGATGACGATAAAGAGGCTCTCATATCTGCTTCGTGCAGACGCGGAGGGGTGGCCGAGCGGTTTAAGGCACCGGTCTTGAAAACCGGCGTGCAGGAGACTGTACCGTGGGTTCGAATCCCACCCCCTCCGCCATAAACGACTGAAATTATTATGCAAAATTTGTTGACGGATTTTTCTGGCTTCAGCGGTTGTCTGCAACAAATTTGTTTGCGGCTGCAACAATGGCGCAACAATTTTTCTGTTGCAGACGGCATTTTTACGGGCAGAACGAATCGAACACACAGTTGAGCGAAATCTCACACCTTACTGCGTTTGACATTCTGTTGGTAATAGATGTGTTTATGACATCTTCATGCCACGCAGGCGAGGCAACCGGAGCGCCGCTTAAATGCAACTATTCGTATGACGGCGGTAAACCGCATTAAGGGTATTTGCGTCTCTACCAAGGCAACAAAAACTGGCTAGATATTCACGGCATGGGCAGTAGGATCAAACTAAGCAACACTTTTTGTACTTCTGTCCGCTACCACACGGGCATGGCTCATTGCGCCCAATTTTCCTATGAAGCGCACCTCGCGATAGCGTCGTAACTGGAACCATTGGCTTTTTGGGCCATTTGTCGAGCGCCTTCTCCAGACTTGCATCGGTTTTCCATTTCCCTTCGATAGCAAGAGCACCTCTGATGTCTCCGGTTCCAGGAGCAATTAGCAGTCCATACCAGACATCAGACTTTGTGTCGTATTTTCTAATTTGACAGTGGGCCGCCAAACGTTCTCTCGCGAACTCTTCCGGAAGCGAATTAACGTGAATGGTGAAACCTGACTTATCTGTATCCAACGGAAGTGAAATGTCGTGATCTCGCCCGTCGTCGGCTGCTGACCTCACTAATCGATCAATGCCCCTATTGAGGTGCTTTGCGGTATCGGATCCGAGTTGAAGGAATAACATTCCAATTCCCACAAGTTCGGGAATGGCGCTGGCCTCGAATTCAGAAATCAGTTTACCAATGGGGGTTCCATCAAAGCGAGTTAGTATGCCTTTGGGTATTCGTTCTCCTGGAACTCCCAATCTGCGTGCGGACATAGCTATGTCGAGGGAACTGGTAAAGTCATCGCCCAAGTTCACCATGTCGTATTGATCTTCTAGCCACAGGTTATGTTTTAGATGATACCCTAAGTTTGTCAGCTCCTGATTTACCAATAGCCTTCGGTCGAATTTCGCTCGCAGTGTCAAGTAATTTAAAAAATGTAATGGTGTTTCAAGTATTTCTGTGGCGACATCAAGGAAAAATAAATCTGTAATTATAGGTGGTTGTATATTTTTATCAGATTTTATTTTTAGGAATTGTCGCGCTTGTGCAGAAAGAGCAGGGTAATGATCCGATACGCTGCACAAAGGAAAGATTTTCGAAGGCCGATTCGGAAGATTAATTTCATCGGCAACTGGTGATACGAATCGATATTTGGGGTCTAAGAGTGCCTCCGAACACAGCAAAGCCTGATCATAAGCATCATGAATAGCTTTTTTAAAGTCGTCCTTTAGCTGAGAATCGTTTCCCTTACGCGCCTCGATGGTTAGCCGTTTTGACTTGGCTTGCACTACAATTGCTCGGTCCCCAAACAAGACCAGGACGTCTGCTTCCGAGACTCGATCTTTTCCCTTATAAATGTCCACATTTTGAAAAACATGCTGTGGTCCGAACACACGGGTTAGACGATCAGCCAAGAATTGCTCAGCGAACGCGCCACGGTTCTTAGATGCAGTTGAGGCGTAGGATTTGTCAGCTGCCATCCAAAAAAATGGTGCTTCATACAGCGCTTCTAGTAGGCTGTAATGTTGCAGTAAAATATATGCACCATCGACAACTTTGATGATCGGAGCAGCATTTGTTTCGTTGAAGGCATTTAAGCTGGAAAAAGAGGCGTTTGCTTTCTTTGCATCAACGGTGAATGCCACAAGAATGCATTCTATTTTTTCAGAAGAGAATCCTGTCTTCTCTTTTAGCTCATGAACGTCGAAAGAAAACCCGGGCAAAAAAGTCCATTGATCGGGATGAAGTTTTAGCATTGCCTCGCGAAGGCTCAAAAACTTTTGCATCTGCAACTCGCCGAGCTGGCGAGCAACTATGCAGGCTTCGTCAATGGAAAAGCCAACGTGAGATGTGAGCCACTTGTCATCCGCGTTGTATTTTTTGAGCGCTAGTTCTTCATATTGGAAATTGTAAGCTGAATCACCGCCATAAAAAATGGGCTCTCTTAATCCCTCCGCGGTGCTAAATGGATCAACGCGACTTGCTTTAAGAGGATCTCGCGCCATTGCCTCAAATGCAGCTAGCCACGGCTTCTGAAGGCTCATATGCATTTCATGCAGTAGCGCTTCTGACTGATTTATGTAGTTTTGAAGAGTCGCTGGTTTGGGCACACTGACGTCAATGTCTCCTTTCGCCATCAGACCTATAAGCGTCGAAATTTCAGATCTGAGCAGTTGCTCATGGGAGTATTGATGCTGGATATCATCCTCTGTTAGCTTATCACCAGCAAATCTAATAAGATTATCTCGCCAACAGAAATATGCTATAGCGTGAATATAACCAGGAGAGCCGCAAAGCTTTTGAAGGTCGTCAAATATTTCCGCTTCGCTACGCGCTATTTTGGGATTTATATCTTTTTTTCGCAAGGACCCACCGCATCGAATCAGAGAACTTACGTAGTCTATCTGATTTCTCAGGATATTGGGTCAGACTTAAGTATAGCTATATAACGATGTTGCTTTCTAAGCCACTAAATCCGAACGGGAATATTTAGTATTCTCTAATGTTTAGGTGCCTGCTGCGCTTGTAAGACATCGTTTCCGCCTTCGTCGTTAGTAATATTATCCGCATCAAGTTCTGCTCGCCATGCTGCCAGTACGGTAGCGTCGCGGACACCGGGTTGGACGTGGATCGCTAGGCGATTAACGTGGTCTTCGCGGATTTGTTCAATGATCCACCCGCGCAGAGCGACGTCATCAATATGTGCGAGCAAGAATTGCGTTGCGTCATCGCGTGCGGCTGGGCGTCGGAGGTCGCGCATCAGGCGGTTCATGGAGGGCCGCTCGCTGTAGCGTTCGCGGTGAGGTTTAGGGGAAGTCGAAAACCCCCGTTCATAATCCGAGATAGGCCACTCATGCCCTACTATATCGGGACTCAGTTTTTCTGGTGAAAATATTGATGAGCGGATTGATAGCAGCGTGGCAATGAATACCCAGCCAACGAGAATGGGGAGCTTTTTCTGACGTCGCGCCTGACGTGCGCGTGCCAGGGCAATTTCATAGCAGCTCTTTTGACGTCGTTTTTTCTTCTCCATGGCTGGCTCCCGATTTTTCGCATCGGAACAATTATGGAATGAAAACCCACCGGCGGCAGATTTTTGGGGCTGCTTTTGTCAAGCGTCAACATTCTAACGCCCGTAAATGGGGAAAAGAACGACAAGATTGACGCCGCATGGGTGTGAACTCATCGGATTTTCGGTCTGTGCGGCTCAAAGCTCTGTTGCTCAGTATTGAACAGCCGATCCCGTTGACGTCGCAATTTATCACGTTCGCTGATCACAGCGTGCAGTGATTGGTTGGTGTTAGAAAGTCTTGTTTCCACAGACGTCCGACGTCTGATTTCATTCTGCAGACGATTTTCCGCGTCTGCTGTACGCTTGCGTTCACCCTCGACAACTGTCTTCACCTCCTTCCAAAGAGATTTACGAATGGAGGATATGTGCAGTGAATCCCAAAAAGCTCGTAGCCAGTTAGCGAGAGAGCGGACCTTCCTGACTTCGGCGTCAGCCTTTGCAACAAGCTTTCCAGATTCGTCTTGTGCATCCTGAATGATAATTTTTGCGTGCTGCTTGGCATGCGCAACGGCTTTTTGTGCTGCCGTTTCGTGCTGCTCACGTTTGGCGTCTGCTACTTTAGCAGCATTGCTTGCCATAACTACCATCACTTTTGCCTGCTGCACACTTTTGGCTGCAGCCTTCTCAACCATCCATTCGGCCCTAGAAAGGCGGCGTCGCGCCGGACCGAGTCGCGTCAGACCATGGGGCAATCCAACTTTCTCGGAATAAGAATCCTGCCATGTGCGCATTGCCGTGACATAAGCCTTGTCACCAATGGCGTTAGCAGCTTTCTTTTCTTGACCGTTCACAATGGCAGCTTCGACAGCTTGTTTCTTCGCTGCCTTACCAGGGTGCAGCCGATCAGCGTGGCCGGAGGAATGCAGTCCATACGCATGCAGATGCACATGCGCCTCATCTATGTGCATCACGACGGTTTCCAGCGTGCCGCCACGCGCTTTCAGATCACTTCGAAGCCATTTCACGGAATCCTTAGCCCAAGCTTCCACAGCAGCATTGACTTCGGGATCGTTGCGGCATTCATCGGGCGTCGCGGGATGAGACAACACACAGGTGAAAAGCGAACAGGTGTCTTTTCGAACCGCGCGCTTTTTACCAGTTGCGAGCGTTTCTTGTGCTTGCTCGACCAAGGTATCATGGCGGCGCATAAGCTCATCAAAATCGCAACCGTAGACGGGCACGGGATTCTTCGGATTTGCAACATGGAGAGAAGATTCTGGCATCCGTCGCGCTTCGGAAATAATTTCCGTTACGTTCAGCTTTTTGTTACGGCCACCAGATCGAGAGTAAGTTTCAATATGGGCAAACTGGAAGCCCATTTTCGTTACGGCTTTGATGCGACGCTGGCTGCAAGCTGGCTTTCGGTTTCCTGAATAAGTTCCCAAACTTGACCAAGTTCCGCATGGATTTTCATAAGGCGGGCGTCTAACTTCTTACCGTTAGGCCAGCCGAGCCAATGCAATTGTTCAAATCCGCGCGCAGCGGTACGCAGTTCATCCATGAGGTACATGTAACGGGCATGATTGAGAGGGAATTCTTCAGTTGGGATTTCAAGTAGATTCATGGTCGAAGCTCCTGTTTAAAATTGCTTAGACCACTATGGTCATCCGTCGGCGAGAATAAAACAAGAACAAAGATGTAGTGACCGACTACGTCTATTCGCTTTACGCCTGCGGCTACTCATAGACATCGGCTCTCCGAGGGCCGTGGCAGGGGCCTTGCCGTGAGCCACGACATATAACGATTGATGATTATCTGCGTCCGACCGATACAAGCAGTTCCGGCTTTGTTTGATATGAATATGCATAGAGCCGATGCGCTGGATGCTTTTTATCTATACACCGTTTTTTACATGGTGCATGGGCGTCCCTCACTTTGCCAGTGTCGGCCAGTATTTATTGATCGTGGGGCGGCTGATGCCGCTTTCACGAGCAAGATTGGTCTTGGTGATGGCAATACCACTATCTGACAGGCGTTTCATCGCGTTCTCAATGGCATTTTGTGCGCGTTCTGCGTTTTTATGAGCCGCGTATCGTCCCCCAACAGATTGGCGTTCTTTCAGGCTTCCTAGCCCTTGCACCATGTGCATGGCAGCGCCACGGTTCTTTCTCGACTGTTGCGCCTTCTCTGGCGACCAGGCAGCCACGGCATACTCGGCAACCTTCGCAATCAATAGGGGAAGCTTGTCGCGCTGCTTCTTTTTCAGCTTCAAATCGCTGGAAGCAAGGGCATATTCCAATTGAACATGCAGCCTATCGACAATTGCTCCCAGACGTCCGTTTTTGTGTGCAGCTATAAATTCAACATCACCAGAAAAATGCCAGTTTGTCAGAACGGCATAGGCCCATTTTTGGAGTGCATTGAAAATCTCATTGCTCTGGACGATCGCCATTCCAGATTGCACCACAGCAGCGCGGCGCAGAAGCGTCTCACGGGTTTGATTGAGTTCGAGATATTCGGCATGTTCCGATAAACTTGGAAAGCTGACGTCTTGCGGGCATATGGTATGCCATTCAGGCGAAAGCGGGCATTTGACCTGTTGCGACGTCGCGGGTGCACCAGCATCTGCGCCTGCTTCGAGAAGCGCATTGCAAAGGCCGAAATATACGGAATGAAACAAGTCGACGGGGCTACGTCTCCAACCTGCCTTGCCAGGTTCGTTCCAGATAGCGGAACCATAGGGTAAAAGCCATATTGCATGGGGGCGGATGAAACGTCCGTCGCACAGTTTCAGGCCGACAAGGAAATGCGGTTCGCAGGCGATCTTTCCATCGCGAGCAAGCAGCCGATAAAATGAGCTACATTCTTCAACCGAATTCCAGACCCGATCTGTGTCTATGCGAATGAAACCAAGGAACTTTCGATTTCCTTCTATATACGGCTCATCCAATGCCAACAGCTTTTGGTAAAGCTTTTCAAGCTTTCCTTTGCCCCAATTGCTTCGCAAATGTTGCGCTCGCGGGACGGAGGCGACGAACATCTGGCCTGCTTTGGATTTCAATGTTTCAGAACGCAGGCCATCTTCACGGACTGGGCCGACCTGATGACCAGATAACTCTTTATAGCCATTGCGACGGTAGCCGATTTCAAGTCGTTCCTTCACAAGCGCCTGCTGGTCCTTGTAACGCTGGATAAAGAATTCGGCGTCTCTATCTTTTGACGTCTGACTTGTGCCGTGACAAGCCTTAAGCGCTACTTCGGTCTTTGCTCCTCGGAGAACACCGGAGCGTAGCGCATCCTCCGCTAGACGCGTCATAAACGACGGTGGCAAAATCCTTGTATGCTGTGGGCGATCTTCTTTCGATGTCGGAATTGCGCGTGAGGGCAAAATTTGTTGACGTGAGCAGGCAGGTGAGGCTGTCTTTTGGGCTGGGTCATATCCCAGCCGCGCACTCAACGCTTAAGCGTCCTTCGGCTCTTGACTGTGTACGGGAGTGATTTCACTCTATTTCCATTCACCTTGAAAAACCGCCGAGGCCTGCCAGCCGTTGAGGCGGTTTTTGTTATCCTCTATCAAGGATTGTCGTCGGCGCTGATTGGGTCAAGCAGGCATGCACATCATTCCGCATCCGAAATAATGTCATGCTTCTGAAATCAGCTTGCGCCGACGAATCTTCTCCGGAAGACTATTGGAAGTGGCGTCCCTTCCCCCTCCCATGGCGCTACAAAGCGGCCTGCCATTAACTGGAGGCCGCTTTTCTATTTTTAATCACCGTAAGGGCCGTACTCGCCACTCATATCAAAGCGTCCACATGGTGCATTCTCAATGTAAAACTGTATGCTGCCGTCGCTGAACGATAGCAGCCACACGAGTGGGTCAGCCTTGTATTCGCCAGATAAGGCGTCCTCGTATTGTTCGCGGGCTGTAAAATCCAATCGTCCGCGTTTCATCGGAATATCGGCACGGCACAGGATTTTTGTGGAATCCATCGATTCTGATGCCGTGAAGCGTAAATGATAATTTTTGCCCTTCTTTTTCGTAATCTCAATGAAACACTGAGCGCGCTCGCATGTACCAACGTATTCCCCAATATAGGGGTCACTTGTGGAGGGTGCAGAGAATGCAGAAGTCGACAGGCTAATTGCAGCAATTGAAGTTAGAAGCAGGATACGCATGTGATACTGTTCTTTCTGCGGGTGGAGATAAAACGTCAAACATTTTTGACCGCGACGCCTTGGTACGTATCGCCGCTTCCATCAAGGCCCAACAGTTTATTGCGAAGTCGAAGAGACGCGTTTCGTGCTCCTGCAAACTGCGTTGCCGACCAAAGGAAATAGATAGGGACTGAGATCGCGACAATCGCGGTCAAAAAGAGCCCAAATCCACCGAAAATTCCAATCAGTGGCATTGACGCGAAAAAGCCGACAAAAGTACCTGCCAGTGCGCCGCCGACCAAACTTTGAATGAACACGTTGATTATCAGACGAAGAGGCAAATCGATAATGCCGACGCCTTTCTCGCTGTTTGCTGCTATCGCAAAATTCATTTTTTTAAAGTTCGTCATGTGTCGTATTGACTTCAAATAAAGCGTCGTTTTCAGGCCGATCGTAATTTGCTGATCCGTATGCGTGTCGGTTACCAAGTTGTTTATTCTTACAACCTCTCCCTTCTCAGTCTTCAACAAAATGAATGGGTACATTGAGTTCGTATTGGAATTGCTGACATCACCCTGTGCCACGCTGGCGCTTTTCTCGATCACTTCACCAGATAAAACTGTGACGCCCGTTTCAATAATTTCGCTCATTCAAGCCCCTCGACTACAAAAGTCACCCAAGAAATTTCCATATCTTATTAAAGGGAAGCCTTATCGGGAAAATAAATCTAAATATTGACTACCATCAACGGCGCTGAAAATGCGCCGAATAACCGTACATTTAGTTCAAAAAGCAAAGAAATATTGTTGACGACTCTTGCCATTTCAAAGGCTTCCCTTTTCGTCAACAATTTTGAGGCTGGAAACCCATGAAATTCAAGCGAATATTGAAGGAAAGGCGCAGGAATAATGCAGTGAAAAGTAAGAATACTAAAAAGAAAAACGGAAATAATTTCCGCAATCAGCCAATGAAAATCGGTTATGCGCGAGTTTCCACTGACGTCCAGCGGATGGACTTGCAACTGGACGCCTTGAAACAGGCTGGATGCGAACAAATTTTTACAGATCATGGGATTTCAGGCGCAACTCATGAACGACCAGGTTTGCAACAAGCTATGGATATGCTTCAGACCGGTGACACCCTCGTTGTTTGGCGTCTGGATCGCCTCGGGCGCTCACTCGTGCAACTGGTTGAGCATGTAAGCGGCCTCGGCAGGCAAGGGGTCGAATTCAAGTCGTTAACTGAAAGCATCGATACCGCCTCGTCCGGCGGAAAATTGCTATTTCACATGATTGCAGCGCTTGCCGAATTCGAACGATCGCTTATCAGCGAGAGGACAAAGGCGGGTATGGCGGCGGCGAAGCTCAGAGGCAAGCATATAGGGCGACCCAAAAAGAGTAAAAATAGCGGTAGCGCTTCAAAAGAACACGGAAAATGAGCCTTTTTCCTGTGCACAGTAAGAACTTGTAAATTTCACACTTTCGGTTGTTCTACTACGGGGAGGAAAGAGGATTTTACGTAATTATAGATTTTAGGTTAGCGATAATCGACAGCGGCCTAGACGGAAAAGAAAAAGATTGTAAGCTTTTATAGCGAATCGGGGTGAATTGGGATGAGTATCTAAAAATGGGGCAAACTACCGGTCTATTAGGTGGTGATAAGGCAGCGAAAAAAGAGCAACGGCGAACTTATTGGACTTGCTTTTGGGCTGGTGTGGTTGGTGGGCTGATAGCTACAATTTGCGTTGTTATGATTTTATTTTGGTTTGTTGATGTCGATTTTATTAAGAACGCAAGCTGTGGAAGCAAAAAAGGATTTAGTTATTGTTTTTTTGATGAGAAATGGGATTCTGGCGAATATTTGTCGGCTATAACGACATTTTATGCTTCTATAATCACTATTTTAATCGGCCTATTAGCAGTGTTGGCAACCTTAGCGTTTTTAGTAGTAAGGGCTTCTGCAAGCCATCAATCCCAAGAGGTAATGGAAGCAGAAGTAGAGCGTTACTTCGCATCCGCTGTAGCCGAGAAATGGATAGATAAGCGGCTTAGCGAACTCAGTGAAACGAAGGCAAGCGATCTAACTATTCGCCTAGAAACAGTGATAGCTGTACTAGAGGAAGACGGTTACGATTTTCCAGGAGTGATACGGCAGCCATGAAAAAAAAACCTAATAGGCCAATGGACCAAGCCGTGCTTGCTTCTGTAAGTTTTGGTTCAGAGCTTGATCCGTCAGCTCTCGACACGCCTGAAAGAATTATAGAATATTTTCGTAGTCAGGGCTTCATAGCAAACGGTTGCACGAGCATTGAATCGGCTATCGCTGCTAATCCGGAACTCGAACTCTGTTTTGAGGATTTAGGGGATAATGACGCCTATATTATGAAAAAGGAGGATAGCGGTTTCAAAATCGCGGTTAACTCCAGGCACCATAAAAATCGACAAAGATTTTCCATGGCCCATGAATATGTTCATTACCAACTTCACCGAGAGCAAATTGGCATGAAGCCAGTAGGTGAACGTATTCTCTACAGAAATGCGGAACGTAATCCAATTGAATACCAAGCTAATCGTGTAGCGGGCGAAATTCTCATGCCACACGAAGAATTTGTAGCTCTGGTAAAAGAGACTGGAGGGAACATTAGGGGCATCGCTAATATTTTCAATGTTTCACTCGAAGCTGTCCGCGTTCGGGCAATGAAACTGGGCTTTGTATTAAATGGCGAATGAATATTTTTTACTGTTTAAAACCGCACAATCTGAAAACAGGTTTTGGATCAATTTTGACCATCCTCATAAGACGGATGTTGTTCCAATCGTTGAGCTTACTCGCGGCAGAAAGAAGCCAAGAGCAGGAAAAGACATCCCTGAAGAAGACTGGCCGTCTACTCTCGGAATTTTTGACTATCAAAAGAATATTGAAGCAGCGAAAGAAAATTTTAAGAATAATACAGCTGTGATTTTGGATGTGACTCGGGAGCCCAGTCTTAACTGTGCGGAACTTTCTGCGCTAACGTCGTCTGCGAAGGGGTATTTGGCTTGGCGGAATTTCTGCCAAGAGATGCGTAATGATCGCTTGCAAAAGCTGATTCCGACATTGATTGTAAATCCTGAAGAAGGTGAAACGGCCGAAGAATATAAAAATAATTTATTAGAACAACTGAATGCGGTAATGGCTACGCACCATGCAATAGCCTATCGAGCTTCAGTGTTGCATGATACCGAGTTTTTATACGATATTGCGATCCTAGCCAACGACCTCAATAATCACTTGTTGCAAGGTAAACGATTCCTTTTGATCATAGATCATGAGTTCGTTAGGACTGGAACGGGAATCATGCATGCTTTGCGGACAAGTAAAATTATTCAAAGAGTTAGAGATATTGTTCCAGGTGCTGAAATTGTGGTGGTCGCAACTTCTTTTCCTTCTTCGGTAACTGAGCTGGGCGGAGAGGAAGAAGGTACTTTTCCCAATGAGGAGGAGTATCTATATGATGAAGTAATGCGACAGATCAATAATAATACAGGTATTTATTACGGTGATTACGGTTCAATTAATCCAATACGCAATGATTTAGTTTTTGCGAGAGGTGGTTGGCGACCGAGAATTGATTATCCAGCGGATGGTAGGCGTATATTCTATCACAGAGAGAAACGTGAGGCTGCGTCTTATGCTGGGCATTACGCATCTGTAGCGCGCAGCGTAATAACTGATCCAAAGTATGACAGCTTGTCGAACTCTTGGGGCGTAAAACAGATAGTTGCTGCCGCAGGCGGCAGTGTTCCGTCAAGTGCTCCCTCGTTTTGGATTTCTGTCCGTATGGAGATATTCGTTCGCCGTCAGGTCTCGAACCGTTTCAAATCCTAACGCCTACCATCAAAAATCAAATTTAATAATTAGAATTAAGGTTAATCGTTGTTGGTTGCCTTGAGATCAAATAGTCGCGCCCACTGTTCCTCCGGGGTAGGATTTAGATATCTCATCAATACAGCAACGGTTTTGTGACCCGATTGGCGCATGAGCGTTTTCAAGTCGACGCCACGCGATGCCATTAATGATAGGGCTTCATGCCGCAAATCATGAATACGGAGATCAGGACATTTGGCTTTTATCCGGATTTCTTCTCGCCATACGTTCTTTGCTGTCCAAGCTGAAAACCGGAAGACGAGGCTATCATCTGGTTCAGTGGCTATGTGCTCTGATAGATCAGCATAAGACCGGCCCGAGAGAGCGACATACCGACGGTTGCCATTTTTGCTATCTGGAATGACCACAAAATTCTCGCGTTCCCGGAGCCAGCCGCATCGTAGAGACATAGCTTCACCCAAGCGCATGCCAGTGTCGAGGAGCAGGGGGAAGAGGATTTTCCACTGGCGACCAACAGGCCCTTCGATTTCCAAAATGGCTTTATTGATGGCTGCTTCTTCTCCGGCGCGTAGTCGCCGCTCGCGATGACCGCTTGGCTGCGGAATGCCCCGTTTGCGCTTTCTCAGGCTGGAAATTGGATTTTCGACGTCAACTGACTTCTCATGAATTAGCCACTCATAGACGGCGCTGATTGTATTCAAATTATTCCTGATAGTGGAGGCGCTGCGGCCTTCGTCTTCTCGGACGTCGCGGAAATCGGCAAAATCAGTAACCGACAATTCACGTAGTTTCTTCTTCGCGAAATCCTGACGCACCAGCATACTGAGCATCGCGGCTTCTTGAGAAGCCCCTTTCTTTTCTGGTGTCACCTCATCGCGATATGTTTCTAACGCGTCTTTAAGCTGCTTGTCGGGCCACCCCAATGGACCGAACTGCTTTGGAGTAAGGCGAGGGTCTTTCCATGTGCCAAGGCGCATGGCTGCTTCTGTTGACTCAAGCCATAACCGGGCGTCAGACTTCTTTGTGAAAGTCTGATTGATTGATCTGGCCTTGGCAGGCCCCTGAAAAGTATCAGGAAGGCGTGCTGTCGCAGTCCATCGTCCGTTACGCTTTACAAGGCTTGCCATCGTTGTTTTTGCCTATGCTTGCAACAATAATGCAACATAATTAGATTAATAGTAAAAAATGTCAAGATAATCAGTAGTTTCACACCGGTCTTGAAAACCGGCGTGCAGGAGACTGTACCGTGGGTTCGAATCCCACCCCCTCCGCCATTTACTCTTTCAAGCAGATACACCCGCGTTCATTGGCGTTCAAAAGCCATTGTAAACCTTGAGTTTGAGTGTACATTCCGCTTCAAGCGCGTTCGGGCTTGGTTGCTGGAAGCCGGAAACAAGTCGGATACGAACCGGATATCGTAAAAGAGAAAACCGGATACCGTTATCCTTCGCCCGTTCGCTGAATTGAGATAGCGGGTGGGTGTATGCTAACTGAAGCGCAAATCAAAAAAGCCAAAGCAAGTGAGAAGCCTTATAAATTAAGCGACACAAAAGGACTTTTTCTGCTCGTGTCGAACTCCGGTTCGAAGCTTTGGCGTTATCGTTATCAGCGCGACGGCAAAGAACATTTGCTATCGCTGGGGTCATATCCCGATTTGTCTCTTTCAGATGCACGCGATCTTCGTGATGAAAAACGCAAGATTGTTAAGAGTGGCGGGGATCCAAAACTTGCCCCGATTCGCTTGCCATCGAGCGTGAGCTGTCTCACCTTTGAAACACTGGCGCGAGAGTGGTTTGAGCTTCAAAGGCCAATGTGGGGCAAGCGGCACGCTGATGACGTGATCGACAGCCTAGAGGCGCGGGTTTTCCCATATATCGGATCAAAGCATCCAGACAACATAAGTGCGCCTGATGTATTGAAGTTGCTGCGTGAGATTGAAAAGACAGCCATTGAAACAGCTAAACGTGTGATGCAGCGAATTTCATCGGTCTTTGTTTACGGCATATCATCCGGACAAGCATCAAACGATCCGGCCCACATTGTAAAAGGTGCATTGGCACCATTGCGAAAAAGTAAGCAGCCTGCGGTGATCACACTCAAAGAGGCCCGCGAAGTTCTGAGTAAGGCCGAAGCTGAAACAGCCCATCCAGTCACTAAGCTGGCGATGCGCCTACTTGCCTTAACGTCTGTCAGGCCCGGCACATTAATCACGACACCTTGGACCGAGTTCGCCGATCTGGATAAAGAGAATCCAGTTTGGCATATCCCTGCAAGCCGGATGAAGTTGAAGCTTGAGCACAAGGACGATGCGCGCCGCGATCATCTGGTACCGTTGTCTAAGCAGGCAATTGAGGTGATTGAGGCTGCTAGGCTCAGGACTCATTGCTTTCCGAGCCAGAATATAACGGCTGCTGCAAGATCTATTGCTGCACGGAACACAATCGGGCAGCGATCATAACGGGTAGCAATTCTTCGCCAGTCTTTCAGTCTGCCAAACATGATTTCGATACGATTGCGTCGCTTGTATCGACGTTTGTCATACTTAATAGGCTTCTTACGGTTTTTGCGACCCGGGATGCATGGCCTTATCTCTTTGTCTTTTAACCGTTTTCTGAACCAGTCAGCATCATAGCCTCTATCAGCAAGAAGCCATTCGACCTTCGGTACCGTCTCAATTAAGGCTGCAGCTCCGGTGTAGTCGCTGATTTGTCCCGCCGTGACGTGTAACCTGATAGGGCGACCCTGCGTGTCGGTGACGGCGTGCAACTTGGTATTCATGCCACCTTTTGTCCGGCCGATCAGCCGTCCACCATCCCCTTTTTTAGCCGTAGGCTTGAGGCCGTGCGGTGCGCTTTCAAATAGGTCGCATCTATCATGACAGTCTTTCCGACCGACGACTTGGAAGACAGGCCTTCAAGTATTTGAGCAAATATCCCCTTGTGACACCAACGGTTCCAACGATTATAGAGCGTTTTAGAGGGCCCGTATTCTCGAGGGGCATCACACCACCGTAACCCATTACGAAGAATGAATATAATTCCACTCAAGACACGCCTGTCATCAACGCGTGGACGTCCATGGCTCTTGGGAAAAAAGGGCCGAAGGCGTGACATTTGCCCTTCGCTCAGCCAGTAAAGATTGCTCATCGTTCAGTCTCCTCAAGAGAAACTGAATCAGCTCTTCATTCTCAAATCAATAGGTCCTGAGCCTAGACGTTTAAGGGTTATGCTCGCTACATCATATTGCGACAATACAAAGATTTCAAAATGTCTGTATGCAGATATTGGTCAGTACGGCTATTTCGACGGGCGCATCCCGCAGAGAGGTGGACTGCTTAAAAGCTGTCATGGAACTTGGATGCTAACGGCGGTGGATGTAATAAGTTAACCCAAAAATTGGCTCTCTTTCGGGGGCGATCTTCACTATTGCCAATAGTCGGGACGGGTGCAGTACGGCCTCCCATTAATTCGACGATTTTCCGGAACTGGACAAATCAAACGCAACGAAATGACCACACCAAGGCGCAGGGGGACAAACCAAGGCGGCGTTTACTGTAAATGCTGCCTTGGTTTGTCTTATTCGCTCTAATTAACATTGATTTCATTGGTCTTTTTGGAATGCTATGAAAAAGGTATGGTCGTTTCGCTTCGTTTGATTTGTCCCTTTTAAAGGGGAGACGCAAAAAAAGCCCGCTAAGCGGGCTTTGGGCGGTTTTAGAATGGTGATGCTTATTACGACTGGATCATGGCTGTCTGAATCTTGCTGATATCGATCCGAGAATAATAACTGGCCACTCGATTGCTCTTGTCAAACAGCGGCTTCACATTGAGGTCCGCAAGGCGTTTTTTCATTCCGGCCCGATTTGCCCCGATTTCATCGCAGAAGTCGACAAGAGAGATGAACCGTGTCTTGAAATCCATAATGGAATTCTCGCTGATCAAGCGGGCCCTTTTTGCCGAGCGTTCGTACTTCGTCTCGGTGATGTAACCCTGTTTGATTAGCTCAATCAGGGTTGGATCAGAGGTTCCGAGTAATCCAAGAGCGTCCTGGAACGTGATGAATTTTTCGTCGCTATCCACTTGCTGCTGAAGAGCGATCAGACGCACTTCATCTTTATTGATACGCAGCCGCGCGACCAGCCCTTCATTGCCCGCAATAACCCGCGAGGCGATAGTCGCGTCGAGTAGCAATTTCAAGATATCATTCAGCGGAAATGAATATCCTTGCGCGAAATCCTGCGGCGAGATCCATGCCCCGTCGCTTTCCTCGATCCGCTCGGCATGGGAAACCAATCTGGCCTGCAGATCATTCAGGTCCAGCCGTTGGATACGAATATAATCCCGGCGCTCTTCTTTTCCTTCAACCTGTGGAAGAAGTCCGGACTTTACAACCAGACGAAGCTTTTCTTCGCTGATGCCGAGAATCTGCGCGGCCTTCTTGCTGGTGAGGGTTTCGAGTGCGTTCTCGAAAATTGAGCGAGCTCTCTCAGCATCAAAATACATCGCCGAGTCATGCAGATTGACGCGGTCGGTTAGTCCATGCGACGCAAGCAGGGCCTTGATGCGCTTTTTATGAATGCCGAAGTCTGTGTGCGCAGAGTTCACGCAATAGACATAGCGGTGCTCCACGGGATTGATAAAGGTCATGCCCGGGCCAAATGGCATATTCTTTTCGGCAATGTTCTGGAACATAGACACAAGAGGCTGGTATGCTGGCTTCAGTTTATTGCGGCGAAGCCAATCGACAAGCTGACCGAAGAACTGCTCGACGAAACGAACCATCGGCCTTTTCTGCTCGATGGTTTCAATAATAATGCGCTCCAGTTCAGCCTGCCCTTCGCAGATAAGCCTAAATCCCCATTCACGCTGGTCCGTCGCCTCGTCCTGAAAGTGGGTGAGCTTATGAATCGCAATGAACTTTCCCATATAACCAGAAAGCTCAGCAACGATATGTGCGTCCAATGTGTCGACCAAATCGTCGGCTTCGGCGCGTTTGAAAATGCGGTCACGCAGAAACCTGTCCAGCATTGGAGCCGAGCTCCGCACATCATCATGCGCCTGATCGCGGATTGTCTGGACATTTTGCTCGACGAACGTGGCAAAGTCGTCGCGCTGGTCAAGAGAGATTGCAACGTGCTCGACCAACTTACGCTGGTGCTCTGAACATCCTTCGATACCGCGACAGCTCCACCACGAGCGTGCATAAGGTCGCGAGATTGCGCGGCCGATGCCTGTTCCCAAGTCATTGAGAACGCAATGGGGACAGTAGCGGAGCATCTTTCCCGGACGCATCTCTTTATTGAAAATAGCGTGGCCAAGTTTCCAGTTGGAACCTGGATGCTGATGGACGATGCTTGCGTTCGATAGGCGTTCAGTGGAAATCCCTGAAAGCTCCGAGATTTCCGCAAGCGCGTCATGATCTCCACGAACAATAGCTTCTCGGCTCGTGTGTGTGAAACCGAGCAGTGATTGCAAGGAGTCATAGCTGTTCGCGCGCGCTAGACGCGACACGAGACTGATCGGACTTTCGTCTTCATGGAAGGGCAGGGTAACCGGCAATGTCATTTCTTGGTCCTTCCTTTTTTCTTGGGTTCGATGGATGCAGACAGATCGGCGAGCACATGTTCAGGCGAGATTTCTGACCATCGAGCCGCTGAGAAGATATTGTGTTCGGGCAGGCAACCGCTCGATTCTTGATAGACGAATGCGAACGCACGATTTTCGAGCACCGTCCTGTCGTTTTTAACGGTCAGGATGCAAGCGGCACGGATAGTTTCAACAATCTTGCCTAGCCCGCCTTGAGCCGAGTGACACAGTCGTCCCACAAAGTCTGCTTCTCGCAGTTCATCCGCGATCTTCAGGCCACACATCTGTTCGGCAATTTTGGTCATGGCATCGTTGATGAATTGCTGATCATCAGTAGGGCTCTGCTCAACATAGCGGATGACCTTGCTACGGTTCGCGAGCTGGAGATCATTTGTCAGCAATTTGGCAAGATCCGGCACACCCGAAAAGATTGTATGCAAAGGCCAGTCAGGAATCTGCATAAGGCTCTTCAGCCCGTCCTGGACTTCGGTGATCACCTTCTGACTATCGTGACGAATGAGGTGTTGAGCCTCATCGACGTGCAGATAGAGAATACCTCTCGCTTTCAACTGAGTTTTCACGGCCGAAAACAACTGGGTCTCAGTCTGCTTGGAGTTTGCTGGAAGCCCCATCGCGGACAGCAGTGTGATTGCAAACCCCTTCATGGTTGATGAGCTTGATGCCTCGATGCTGAGAAAAGGCGTGATGGTTTCGCCAAACTCATTTTCTCGCGGCTGAAACTCTGCGATGCGACCACAGTGATGTTTCAATGAATGGGATTTGCCACTCCCGGATTCACCAATGACAAATAATGCAGTCTGGCGAGAGCCGCCGCCACCGTTCAGGTGATCATCGACGTTATCAACCATTCCTTGCAGCATATTGCGCAATTTTCTGTCGCGCGGACTTTCAAGATATGTGCCGTAGATATGTCTTTTGAGTTCTTTCAATTCGTCAGTGTTCATTGGTCCCGCCCTTCTTAAAATTCGTCGTAATAGCCGCTCCTTGAAACAGAGGGTTCTGTTTGAAGGTCGGTATCTGTATTGTTCGTTCTGGGTTCCAGCCGCTCGCTTTTCGCAGCCCGTTTTGCAGCTGCGATCTCCTTCTTCTGGACCGTTTGGTACTCGACAAAGGCCGATTCATCCGCGAGCTTCAGATCCCCTGGAAGAGATGCGAGCGCTTCAAGTCCCTGCATCTGATCATCCGGTTTTGCGATCCAACTGCCACACAGTTCAGCTTCGAGCCTTGCCAGTGCATTGCTATCTAATGACCGCGCACCCAGCTTGGCCCTGATCATTGCGGCGTCACCAGAGGTCCGCAATTTACTGATCGCCCGGTACATCGCTGGGAGACCAGACTCGCTTTCCTTGGCATTAGCCAGACGAAGCTGCTGACGTGCTACGATCCATTCCTCAAGCGAAACGTTGTCATCCAGACCAATCTGGTTTTCGACTGAGAACCAGCCCTTATCCTTGCCCGCATAGACGGCAATGGAGCGCAGATTTGCTGGATCGTACTTGATCTCAAAATCCGTCTGACCATGTTTCAGGCGAAGGCGCGTTAGCTCTTCGTTCGAATAAGGAATGCCCATGAAAGACACGCCATAGGACGAAATCCGTCGCGAAACCTTCTCCCCAAAGATGTGAAGCATTTCTTCTTCGTCAGGCGCAACGTCGATTGGATATCGGGATGTCGCCTTCACCCAAGCATTGTGTGGTGTACCATCCGCGAGCCCTGCATGCTTCTTGTTGTGATAGATATCGCAGATCGCGAACAGGAAGAACTTGATCAGCTCATCACTCTGCAGGCTTAGGCGTTCCTCCGGATTGTAGTCTCCTTTCTCGTGAATAGAACCGAAGGTTCGGCCATCAAAATGGTGGGCCACCATCGGACCAATGGTCTTGAAAAGCCGTTCGATAAATGGTCTGGCTTGTGGTTCACCCGCTGGTGGACGGGTAAACGCAATGCGTGCATTCCTCAAAACTTCCTGGGTCCGCTGGCTGACGAACTCCTTGCCGTTATCGCAATAGATCTGGCGAGGACGAAGGCGTCCAATCCAGGGCGTTTCGCAACCCAACGCAGTGGAAATATGCGTTTTGTCGGACATGATCATTCTGATTGCTTCGACGGCATTGGCCGCATTCGGATTGGTGCTCGCCTTAAAAGCCAACACATAGCGAGTGGACACGTCGATGGCGGCAGCGAACCAAATGCGAGTGCTTCCGATCTGATTACGGTAGCTTTCTGGTAGCAGGGACCACATCCCCGTTTCCACGAACAAGGACATCAATTCCACATTCCAGAAGTCCATCTCGATCCGGTCACCCGGCACCTCGAAGTGGAAGCTCCGTTTTACCGAAGAAAGCCGCCTCTTGGCGTAAGCCTCCCCGTGTCGTCCAGCGACCTTCGCGTACTCATCAAAACCATCAATAATGCTCTCGAATTTTGTGCGTGAAACTTTTTTGAGCTGAGAATCCGGTGATGAATTCATCTCAAAAAGCTTGGCCAGATAGTCCTGATAAACCTGTGCCTTCGATTTCTTTCTGTTGTCCATGTACCGAAGAGCTTCGCTGTGAGCGAATGCAATCGATTCCGGGTCAGCAGAACGATAATAGATTCCAGGACCATGGTGACGTTGAACCAATCCGAGGACGTCGCCTCCGCATCCGTGGTACTTGATGTAATCCCTCCAGAAAGTCTTGACCGATGGGGCGCGATAGAACGTGAGTTCCATCGGCCTGTCTGCGCGCCTGGCGCTTGGGAGAAGGCTTGCCTGGATATCGGTGTGCCAAGTATTTAGCAGATGCTGGAGCTTCTCATTGTTCCAACGTTTCCGCCCATATTCCGGGAATTCCGCGTCATAACGGTTGATCAGCTTTTCACGAACGAGAGCCAGCTTCTGAACCTTCTCAGGGAAATCAGAGAACTTTTTATCGCCGAAGATAATGCGTAGCTTCTGTTGCTCAGGTTCCTGATATCCATACCGAACCGAGGCGCGACCAGCAGAAATTTCATTATAGAGTTCCTGATGGCCGACAACGACTTCGTGGCTGTCGTCTTCCCTCTTGATGTGCCATCCCTCGTTGCCTCTGCAAACTGGAATCCAATGGGCGTTCTTATAGCTAAGCCTGTCGACCTTGCGCATGTTCACCAAAGAGCGCTGGAATGTGGCTGGCTGTGCAAAATAGCTGTTCATGTTAACCTCCTTTTTGAACGTAGCTGTATTGGTCGTCGTCTAGCGAACCACAGTCATCCAACTGAGTTCGTTGATCTGTCCCGGATTCACGGGCCTGATAATTTCGTGGTCGATAAGCGACCAAGCCGCAGTCCAGCGGCTTGAACGGCTCGTGCAGTTCTTGAACAATTGCCCAAACCGGAAGTGGCCTGGGCAGTCCTTGATCGCGTTGGCCAGTGCCAGATACTCACCCTCATTGTAATGAGAACGGGCGCGTAGGATGTTCATGGCGTTCAGAAATGCATCGATGTTAGCCTCGACTTCGGTGAGAAGTCTCAGCTGGATATGGGGGTGTCGAGCTTCAATCTCCCCCAGTGTCCCGATGCATTCCGTGCCTGCCCGTTGAATGCGCTCCAGCACATCTTGCATGGCCGCCTTTTTCTTGAACGGCTTAACTGCAATGGCTAGATGGACTCCGCTTTTCAGCACCACGTAATAGTCAAAGGTATGCTTTCGTCGAACGTCATCGGCGTCGACGTAGCCCATTACCGGGTACTGTGAATGAAGTTCCTGAACGTCTCGCCGCGCCTGAATTAATGTCGAAACCCGGTGCTCAAGTTCACTTTCATGGAAGACAACTGTAACTTCATGAACGGTGGAACCACGAGCGGTTTTGGCATTCTTCTGCTGAGGTTCACGGGTTGCAAATCCAGGGCAGGGTTCTTTCCAAAACTTGATGGAAGAGCCGCCACTTTCGGATGAGGTTGCCTTATATTTCGAAGCCCCCGACCTTGGTCAGGCAGTGACAATCTTGGTCAATGAGCTGCAGCAGATCACGTGAAGCGTCAGCTTCGGCGATGAAACCGAGACCGGCACGTTGAAGACTGATATTTCGAGATACTTGACGAGAAAAATTCATAGCTGTCCCCTGAAAGCTTTTGGTGACCAGGATGGCCGAAGTCTGTCAAATGGGGAACACAAGGATAAACCGATGCAAGCCGCAACAGGTATTAAACCGACGCCAATACTAGGCTTTGTTTGTGCTCCACTGGGTAGTCGGTTTGCGTATCATGGCGATGTTATCCTTTTGTTTGAGCGTTTAAGCTCAGGGCGCTGCATATGGCAGCGTTTCGATTTGATTGCAACAACTAAATTTGTGTTAACCATAAACAGTTGGTGGCGTTATTACGCTCAAGATTCACAACCGAAGTTGCAACCGGCATAAGGAGCAGTCTTAGCTCTCGTGTGCGCTGAACGTTAACTTTCAGGAGTTGAGTATGAAGATCACGCTGTATGGTATCGCCTTGATGGCAATGCTCGGTGTGATTTGGAGTGGAAGTGCATCATCGGCTTTTGGCTAGGCAAAATCTGTTCAATTGCGGTCATTTGGACCGCGTCATCACATGACCACTCTTAATTAGGAGATTTTGCAACGAGGTGAGGCGAAGTGGAAACGGGAGAACAAGATATGGCCAGGTCAGGTGAAGATTGTGGCGTCAACTGCCAAGCATGTTGAGGGTTTGGTTACAAGAAGGTGCGGTGGTTGGCTGGTGCGATACATCGCGTCATTTCTTTCCCCCCCACCTTTATCGTGGAACCTTGGCAATGGGGACCATCCCAAACTATAGGGGGCGTGGCATCGGTTATCGCCTGGTGGTAGCGGTGCTGGAACAAGCTAGGAAGGTTGATCTCGTCCGTGTTGAGGCATCGGTTTTGATGGCATTCTCCACCTTTTATATAGGCAATGCGCGTCGAATATGCGAATCTCGACAGTGGAACTACTGCAGACAACAATGGGCGGGAGAAGATAATGACAATCGACATCAAGTACCTTCAGCAAATGGAAGCTGTGGGCGTTGGCTTCACGGTGCACATAAGAATACCAGGGGGTGGGCGAACACTGTTTTTGAACGCCGACGAAGTATCTCAATATCTCGCTGACAAGGATGGCTTTGCTGCATGTCAGTTTGGATTGACTCGGCAAGAATATGCCGAATGGGTTGAAACGGATGGTTTTGTAAGATGCGCTGGAACCACCACTAGCAGGACAAGATGCAAGAACTACGTGTCAGGTGGTAGTCATTATGAGCCGGAAAAGTGGAAGCGGCTGCAAGGCGAATATTGCGCCGTTCATGGCGGTCCGGCCTCGCACGAAGCATAATTGACAGAGGCATGGCGGGACATGGTAAAAGTTTATCTGGAAGAAGTCGGGAAGGCCGTTTTTGTTGGTATGACTCCGGAACTTTCCGACGACTTGGTTGCACATCGGCAGGCTGTTTGCAGCGATCATCCCGAGACAGATTTGGTTCGTCTCCCCACATCAAATGGCGGTGAGCAAATCAGAAGGCAATGCCGCAAATGCGGACACCTCTTGGGCGGAGCAAAGAAACGAGAACTAGGTCATGAAAACTTGCCGCTGCCGAACTTCGAACTCAAAAGCGGATATGAAGCTCAACGCGACCGAGAGTACAACCGGATTTTCCAAAAACATGCAAAATTGCAGTTTGAGAAATCCAATTCATGGTTTCGCGACTATAGCGCGTATCTTGAGAGTGACGAATGGCGAGAAAAGCGCCAACTAGTATTCAAGCGCTCTGGCGGCATGTGCGAAGGTTGCGGTAGCGCAACTGCCACGCAAGTTCATCATCTGACATATGAGCACGCAAAGGCGGAGTTCCTTTTCGAGCTGGTCGCGGTATGCGACGCATGTCACGACCGTTTGCACGACGATGCGCCGAACGATCAGGAAGATGCTGACGAAGATCAATGCTGATCAGCAGGGCGCAGGCTGCCAGCGGGCAAAGGCATCAATACTTCTCGGGTACGATTTATGTTTCGGGGAACCTGATTGGGGCTATTCATCACAGCGGTGCTATTTCTTGTCGTGCCACAAGCTAAAATGGCGTATTTTCATGGTTGGATCGTAATTACAACGTTTAGTGCTTCGTTTATTTGTTGTTTCCCATCCGGGAGCGCTAGAAAAAACGTTGTCTTTGAAGGTTCCGCTGGACCCTCGAATCTTGGCGTAACTAAATCCCACTCTCGCTCAATATATAGCTGCTTCTAATGGCCCCAGTTCCAACATTTTCTGGTTTTGACTGATCTCAAGTCGTAAAAATGTAACTGATATTGATGCGAAGCAATTTTGATTGCCTGAGTCTTCAACCGTGGGTGCATCTGAGAAAGCTTATAAGGATCGCCAAAACGACTATCGCTACCATTTTGGGGTTTGTATTTGGCCTAACTATCGGTCAAATGTCACGAAAAGTTAAGTAGGCACTGAACGGTTTCCCTTCGGTAACCTGCCCTTTGAACGAAAATAGGCCTTGCGCCGTTTCTTCTTGGCACCTACTCGCCAGGTCTTAGATTCCACGATGTCGCAATATCGCTCGAAAGAATCTTCACCAGCGGGGGTGCGGACGACTGAATAGAATTCATTCTTCCGCCCCTGCAGGACAGAAGTGTCGCCATGTTCCAGATTGCAGTTGAAAATATCGATTTGCTCGGCTGTTGTGCGTGTCTTGTCGTCGTTGAGTGTGAACCCCGCCGTATCGACCGCTATCAGGAGTCCCTCGAATGCTTCGCGTAAGGCAGGCTCATCATTACCTGACAGGCAGATATCGTCCATATAGACTGAGACTGTGATGGAAGGATCTAGGCCACGCAGATAATTGCCGATAGCCGAGCGCGCCAACACGAGAGTGGCGAGGATGGGAGACTGCACAAAACCGTAAGGGATGACGTAGCCGCCGCCCTCATACGGGTTTTTCACAGTTGACCACTTGGCGTAATATTCGGCCCGGAAGATGCCGATGTCTTTTAGGACCCGCTTTAAGCGGTTTCTCTGGATACTGTAGAAAAACCGAGCAATGTCAATACGGCAGAAAAAATGGTTGGCGCGGTGCTTATGCAACGCTACCACATGTGAGCCGTCCTTAAAGTGATATATGAAGCTGTCAAACTTGTAGGCCTTGTTGACTTGCTTCTTAATTTGGAGACCGAGCTTCTCACAAAACTCGTTAGGTGCGTAGACCGGCTTGCCGTTGCGTTGGAAGGAATAGAGGAAGTTTTCGAACGCGACGGGCATAGTTGACAACCTTGCTGAGCAGATCAATCACAGACTTTATGCAATCCAAAGAGAGCGTTAGCACTGTCAAAGCTACTACAGCAAGGTCGAGACGCTTACGAATTTTCTTCATGCGCGAATCCTCCATTGCGAGACTTCAGCAAACTGCAACCCAGGTTTTAACCATGGAGCCGTCAACTGAGAGAAAGTTATTCTCGAAGATCGTACATCCGGACAACTTTTAGGTGTATCTTTCCGTCGATCCGTGAGCCACAGCCTTATACTGAAGTCAGCATAGATTTATGTAAGGTTGCGCGGATTTACAATAGGGTGTGACCCTTCCTGAAGCAAAATTCCTCCATGGCCTTCGATAAGCCGTCGCGTCGGTCAGAGCCTTTGACAAGTTGGTAAGATCCAGCCCATTGCGGTCAAGGGAGCACTCACATTTACTTCCACTCTGCTATACGATTCTTACCAGCCTCGGTCAGCACTGCCGCTAAGAAGTCACTACTTTTACGATGATCGATGTCAAACCGCCTAGCCGGGATCGCATGTACAGCGGTCGAATGACCGGCACCTACGAGAATTAATCCAATTCCATGTCGTATGCACTCGTCCTTTACGCGAACTGCTTGTGCGGGGTCTTTAGTCGTCCATGTAACTTCATCCAGAGGGAATACTACGTATGAACGTGTGGCCGCACTTCGGTGGGACATTGCTTCAAAAACTGCCAGCACATTACTGGTGTCGGCCCGCTTCACCTCAAATGTGACAACGTCGAATTCCGATCCGATTGTCCAAGGAAACTTCTTGTAGGAGACCATGGTGAAGTCTGGCCTTGTCCAAGGTCCCGCGATTTTCGAGTCACGGCGCGCTGTGTTTTCAAGATAAAACTGAGACTTGTCGTAGCCTTCGGCCTCCCAAATTTCCCGAAACGCACCTTCAATGGAGTCGTAGTAAGCTTCTTCTGGTATTATGTACGGAGCCACGAAGGTGAACATATTCCGATCACCCCACTTTAAGACCTTCCTTTCCGAGCCGTGCTGAACTGCGGCATCGAATAGGTCTGGGTCAAAATCATATGTTCTCTTGAGCTTCGTGCCACTCATTGTTTTGTGGATTTGAAGCGCCTGAACTACGGTCTCAAGACACCGAAGGATTTCAATGTTAGGATGCGGCACGTCTTCCCCCCAGCCGTAAAATGTTAATGTAGATCCATAACAAGACATCGCCGATTTCTCTACACATTTTCCATGTGCGTCGGCTATTCAATGATCCAGGCGAACGACCGGGAAAGCTGGAAGCGGCTACAAAGGTCCGGGATGTGGTAGGAACCGGTCATTGATAACTGTCTATTTCCATGGCTGCCATTGCATACGCGATCACCGACACCGGCCCGACCGCTTCGGGCCTCAATTATGACGTCGACAACGAAGACACGTTATTGTGAAATGTGCAGTATCCGCGCAATCAAAAGGGAGTTCGCATGCGTACGGATTGGAACCAAATCAGAAAGATGATGAATGCGGCGATTGAAGCTTGCGAGCGTATTGAATCGACGGGTTCGCGTTATCAGGGCCCATAAGCATCTATAGTCATTTCAACATAAATTTTATGCAGCCTTTCGGTTTTCGCTTATCCGTTGAAACTCCGCCAGTATCTCCGGATAGTATTGGGCAAGTTGCCGGACAACACGGACGTTCTCTAGCAATCGACCTACATATCCAGTGGCAATAACCAGATCGATGTTATCTTTGCCGTAGTCTTCTTCGGCAATCTTGAACTCTTTTTCCAAGTTTGCCGTTTCGCGTTCCATCCTGGAAATCTGCTCAAGTGTTAGCCCTTTAGCTGCTTTTTTGGGGGCGACCAGCATGCTCTCGGGGGTCGATAGCACAAGCGAATTCGCATAGCTTTGGCTATAGTTGTTCATCGCAATCATAAGTTCGGCGACTTCAATTTGCCTCATTGGTTTCAGCTTTTTAATTTGAGACATCGAATTCAACGGTACGTGTCTGTCTTTTAGCAGCTCGGCAGCCTCCGGACAGATACCGTCGAGCAATCGTTTTTTAGCCCTGATGCTGTTGATGTTAACGTTCAGTGCTCGAGCCAAGCGTTCCTCTGAAACACCTTTTTCGATAGCCTTCATAATCATTCTGTACTCTTGGATCGTCGCCAGTTTGCTGATCCTTTTGTTGTAAGTGAAGGCTTCATCTTCGGTTGCAACAAGGCATACGACCTCGGTGTCGCCCCTCTTGCGCAAAACATCCAAACGCAAATGGCCGTCTAAAAGATGAAATAAGGTAGCATTCTGCTTGTCTCTCACGACGACCGGCGGTTCTATTAGGCCGATTTCCCCTATGGAAGCTGCTATTTGAGCATACTTGGAAGATCGTAACGCGGCTGGTGTCATAGGCCTCAAGGGGAGAATGGAATCCAGTGAAATGCGAAGGCTGGTTGTTTCGAAAGCTAGTGATACGGAGCCATCTTTACTACTGTTCGACATGTGCCTTCTCCAGATTTAGAGCTTTCGAGCCAAAACTTCGGGAATGGTTGTCAATCCTTCCTCTTCAAAGATTGGCCTTAATCTATTGTCGAGAAGAAGCGTTTTGACTGCTGCAATAATGAATGCCAGTCTGCTCTTCGCGGCGTCAGCTCTCTTGATCAGCATTTTCTTTTTGGTCGTATCGGCTTCGAATGCCTTGAGAATGGCGTCAGATGACATCGGGCGAGCTCGGCTGTCATAAACCTTTAGGCCTTTACCTCGAAGACGACGCATTTCGACAATTCTCTTGGCCTGTATTAGCTTGCGTCCACGAAGAAGCTTGCTTTCGTATGCAGTCTGCAAGGCTGACTGAATCTCGTTGTTTTCTGCACCTGCAATTTCCAGTGCAATGGAGAATGGAATCTGTCCGCACTCTACAGCATTGAGCAGTCGTTCTTCCCCTTTTTCGATGAGGCTTATAATTGCATGAATATATTCGGGCGTGAGGCCAGTCATTTGTGCAATCTTCGGAACAGAATGGCCGCGCCGACTCATACCTGCGATGTCTTTCAACAAATCGACAGCGCGAAGTTTACGCCTTGCACAGTTCTCCACTAGGCTTGCGATGTAACAGTCTTCCTTTCTCGCATTAACTACAAGTGCTGGAACTTCGGTCTGGCCAAGCGCTATAAAGGCTTCGATACGCCCTTGACCACAAACTAAATCGTAGCATGGTCCTTCAGACGTCATACGGCGCGCGACAGTGATAGGTCTTTTCAACCCGATCTGGCCGATATTGTCGATTATTTCTCGAAACTGTTTTCGATTTCGACTGCGGGCGTTAATGACCGTGATACTGGAAATGGGTATCATCTCGATCTTCTGGGCAGGTGTAGCAGACATCATGCAACCTCCGAAATTGGGACGCGAGCAGCCAAAGAATAAAAACTGTCTAGCGATTCAGTGCGAAAAGCGTCGAAATATAAACCGTTCTCTTCACAAAGGCGCACCACGGCTTGCTCAATCGTCATCGTTGGCAATAGATAATAATCGTGAGCGGCAGAGTTCGATTGGTCCATACGAACGACGAGTGAAAAATCCGGGCGAATTTCTGTATCGAGCCGAACTTTCCATCGAAGGTGACCATTGGGCGTAGTCAGACACCGCGCGATTATAAGTGAGACTGTAAACTCACCATTGATAGTGAGTAGATCTGTTTCTGGATCTTGGTTTACAGTCCCACCCGTAATTTGAAGGCCCTGGACGAGCTGGCTTATTAGATCGCGATGTCTTACGCGCAAAGCCTTATTAATTTCAATGAAACTGTAATCTTTATCCGGCGCAAACCCCACTAATGTATAAGCTCGAAGCAGACTACCGAAGCGATGAGTAAAGGCGCTGCTTGAAGGACATTCTTCCGCTTCATCTATTATCAATCCAGAAAGATAGCCCGTATCGTGAAACACCTTTGCCAGTTTCTCCAACATTGCCTCGTCACTCAATCGCGCAGAGCGCTCGAGAATAATCCCTGTGGCTTTCAGGAAAAGTTCCTCGTTTACAATTGGTTCAAAGACGCTGTTAGCTCGAACCCATTCTTCCGGGGGATTTCGTGCATGTTTGGATTTGAGTTTGAAAGACGTCTTTGCCCAAACATTGTTGCCGATGTATTTTTCGTTAGTAAGTACCTGATGAACGGTACCTCGCGTCCATTGGCGATTTAAATCGGTCAAGACGCCCATCTCGTTCAAGTGATGGGCTATTTCGGCTTCCGTCCATTTCTGATTAACAAATAAATCGTAGATATCCCTCACTCGTTTCTGCTCCTCTAGGGGGCCGGGAACGAGAATGACCCGATCAGTCGCGATGCTCTTCTGCTGACTTGGCAAAAGTTCGCTTTTCTGATTGCCATACTGATCGATTAACATGCGTCGCAGGCCGTAACCGGCAGCACCACCTTGTCGAAAGCCTAATCGGATTAGGCGAACTTGCCCATTATAAACTTTGATGGAAAGATCACGACTGTACTCGCCAGCCATGGCGCGTTTGAGTGTTTTAACGATGGAAGAGCCCATACTGCCGTCATTCGAAAATAGCTCTCCGCAATAATGCACCGAGACACCGGCACGTTTGCATTTCAACTCAATTTCTGCAGCTTCGTCAGGATCTTGAAATCGTCCGAGGCGGCTAACGTCGTATACAAGGAGAGCCTTGAAATGAACGCGACTGTTTTCAATGTCGAAAAGTAACCTCGTTAATGCGTCGCGCCCACGTAGACTTAGTCCGCTCTTACCTTCGTCAGCATAGAGTTGAACAATTTCATAATTGTTCTTCTCGGCATATGATTGAATAACGGCAAGCTGATTGTCGGTTGAATAGCGCTGATGATCTGTAGACATACGAACATAAGCTGCCGCCGACACGGGAGGCATTGAGACGGGACCTGTTTGGTGACTCCAATCAATAATCATCGTCTTTCTTGGCGGAATAGCTGATTAAAGAACGACTATACACTATAAGGGTAAGAACAATGGTTCCTAAAAAGGGCACAGAAGTTCTGAAGCAATCGCGGCGTATTTTTCTAGAAGAGATGTCAATCGCGTTAAAATCAGAACTTGGCGATAGTCGCAAAGCGGCTAAAGAAATCACAAAATGGACAGGGGCAAGTGATCGGACTGCAAAATATTGGTTGTCGGGCGCTCGCGCGCCGAGCGGTTGGCAACTGATTGTTCTGGCCGAGCATTCCGATGCTGTTTTTCAAGCTTTCCTGCGTTTAAGCCGCAGAAATGCGTTCCAAGTGTCCGTAGAATTAAATGTGGCAAAAGCGGCACTGAAACGAGCAACCAACCTCATCGACGGATTGTCTGTTCCTTGAGGATGTCGGGGCAACAGCGGTACCGGAAGGCGGTATCCAACCCTGTTCAGAAAAAATCGCAACTACAACGACTAACAATCCCGGCCCTAGACTAACGTGCAGAACATTGCACGAACGTGGAGACTATGAAATCATGTCATTTTCTGAACAACAGTATGTCGAACAGATAAAGAGAAACGAGGCAAACCGTTGGCTTTTGGAAGTTCTTCCCATAATGAAATTGCCTCAGGCTACTTTGACTGCGGGTTGCTTATTTCAAACAGTATGGAACCTCAAAAGTGGCAATGAACCAAATTGGGCCATCAAAGATTATGATGTCTTCTACTTTGATGCCGAAGATATCTCGTGGGAAGCAGAAGACGCTCAGATTGAAAAGCTAGAGAATTGCTGGGCGATCTTGCAGATAAAGTTGAAATCAGGAACCAAGCTCGTGTCCATCTCTGGTATCAGCAAAGATTCGGTTCCCCTTGTCCGCAACTCAAGCGAGTTGAAGACGGAATTGATCGATACCTGATCAACTGCACTCGGTTTGGGATCGGCATTGAGAGTGGTGCAGTCTACGCTCCGGATGGGTTCGACGACATGCGCACTGGCATTCTGCGCATTAATCCCAATAACCTTCAAATGGATCAATTTCGCAGAAAATGTGCAGACTACCAAGATAGATGGCCATGGCTTTCAGTGGTGCTTGAACTTTATTTTCTGGTGCCAATTATCCGCATCCATTTGCCTTTATAAACCCAGCTGCGCTTGTTAGGCTCAGCCAAACCACAAGCGCTTGGAGGCCACATGACGAAGCAGGCATTTATCATTGGCGGAACCGGGCAAATCGGTCGGGTAGTTGGCCTAAAATTGTTGAAGGAAGGGTGGGGCGTTACCTTCGCAAGTCGTAATGGAAACATTCCCGATGAAGCCGTGAGCTTTGGCGCTAAGGCAATCTTTTTGGATCGTGAACAACCGGGCGCTTTAGCACAGGCCATCGGCCAAGGTGCTGACGCTGTGATCGACACAGTGGCGTTCGACCAAACACATGCAAATCAGTTGCTCGAACTGGAGTCATCAATTGGGCAGTTTGTAGTGATCTCGTCATCGAGCGTTTATCGTGATGCGTCTGGCAGAACACTTGATGAAGCGCGCGAGAATGGTTTTCCGGACTTGCCAGACGGGATGACAGAACAACAGCCAACGGTCGAACCTGGTTCAACGAATTACTCGACAAAGAAGGTTGCGCTCGAAAGACGGCTACTCGATAAAGCTAGGCGTCCCGTTATAATTTTACGTCCCGGTGCAATTCACGGCACGCATTCTTCGCATCCCCGCGAGTGGTAGTTTGTGAAGCGCATGTTAGACGGCCGTGAGGTGATTCCAATCTGTTTTAATGGGAAAAGCCGTTTCCATACGACTGCCGCGCTGAACATAGCCGAGGTGACGAACGCTGCTTTAAACCAAACTGGGAGCCTCATCCTTAATATAGCAGATCCGGGTGCTCCGACCGTTCATGAGATTGGCTCTCACATTGCCAAAGCCATGGGTTGGAAAGGGATACTTAAGCCAATTAATGTCGCCGATGCAGGTAAGGATTCGCTCGTTGGCTGGACACCTTGGTCAGTTCCTGCTCCGTTTACTTTGAGTACTGAAGCCGCACAGAAAATCGGATACATACCGGTTACCGATTATGCGCGTTCAGTTACGAACACTTGCCAGTGGCTTCGAAACTTGTCTGACGAGGACTGGCAACAACGCTTTCCCGCCTTGGCACGCTATACCATTCCCTTATTTGATTACGTCTCGGAAGACGCATACTTCATGGTTAGTCGGTGATTTACTCTCCAAACTCACGCGCCCATTTGCTCAAGCTCAAGCACGTTCCCTTCAGGATCACGTGCATAAGCGATAAAGTAAGGCTTCTCCGGCGTTCCGAAATTTGTAGTTTGCCCGATCTGTGACCCACCCGCCCTGATGATTTTCGAAAGTATATCGTCGAGGTTCTCTATCCGGAAAGAAAGATGACCATAACCAGGTTCATTGACCTTTGGCAGGTCGCGCGAATGGGTGGTCTTATGCTCATGTATCTCAAGGAAGGGCCATTCGAGCTCCGAAAACTTTAACCAGATCGAATAGATCTCGCAATCCGAAAGCCCGTTACCACGTGAGACCTTATCGCCTGATAAAACCCTGGGCTCGCGAAGCAACTCGCATTTCATGACGTCCATATAAAATGCAGCGAGCGTTTCCGCATTCTAGCGACCATATTGATGTGAGCGAGTTTCAAGGCTAAGTACCTTCATCTTTGTTTGAGTTCCTTTTTAATTGCCACGTATGGGAACGCAACGGCCTCGTGCCAAAGTCGATATGTATATTTACAGACACGAGCTGACGTTGAAGACGGATCACAAACTCGAAATTTCGTTCAACACGGACTTGCACGCATCCTTACCGCTCTGTGTTTCTGTATGAATTTCGGACGAGACGACGAGGCGATGAAATCGGACTTCCTCCTCGTTAAAGTTCTTCAACGTTTGCTGTGCCTGAGCGGCGGTTTTCGGGGCGACCGCCGACGAACAGTTTCTCGCCGCCCATTCAATCAGTGTAGCCTCTCTAAGTGGTCGAATTCGAGCCCGTTCAGCGGCGGTGCGAACCTGCAAGTCTTTTTTCGATTGCTCAACAGGGGTAAATACATCCCGCATGGCCAGATCACATGGATCGTCTCCCCGGTCTCGAATTAGCAAGGCGCGTTCCGCATTCAGGGTACGGAAGAGTTCTACAGCGTTGGTATCATTTGTTTCGCTCAAGATAGTCTTGGCGCTCATTGCCCTTTCTGTATTTATAGCGGGAGAGCAATTATCGGCGGTCCATTCTACTAAGGCAGCTTTGTAGAGGCGGTAGACCGGACTTTTTTCCAAAGCTGCCTGCGCATCAGTGGAAACTTCAGTCGTCTCTGCAAGACATTGACCGCTCATTGCCGTGAGCGCAACGAACGCACTAGTAAAGTAGTGACGAATTTTCATTTTAGCCATTCCAGATGAAGAACAACCTCGCAAACATTAATATCGATTATTCGCGGGGATATTAGGGCTGGTTGATAGGATATTGTGGTGGGTGTAGCAGGGACCTGCGGATTTTAGAATTAAACCGCCGATTTGGATTTTTATACGCGAAATAGGAGCCGTGGATTTAGCAGCCGATGGAGCGTTCCTTGATATATTGCCCGCTTGGCGCGGGCATTATCATAATATCCGAGGCTATACTGAGCAGGTTTGCCGAAGAGCTTACAGAAGGGTAACGTTCTCAGCCTTCGATTTACCAGTCTTGCGATCCTGTCCAACGTCATAACTCACTTTATCACCGTCCCGGATGTCTCCGCCTGCCATTATACCAGAGATGTGAACGAATACATCCGGACCACCATTTTCTGGTGTGATGAAACCGAAGCCCTTCTCATGATTGAAAAATTTTACTGTACCTGTAGCCATGCTTCCCTCTTTCGCATTCTTCTGAAAATAGATTTTTATATTTTAAGCAATCTTCTGGCAATGAATTTGGTTATTGCCTCCGAGCGCGGGTAGTCGATTTGGTTTCTCGCAGAAGAATCCTTTTCAGTTGCCTTTCGTTGAGTATCGAATAACGTTCGAGCTTCGCGGCGATTGAAGAAACGGCTTTCGCTTTTTTCTCGATGATGCCGACCGCTCTATCAAACTGGATTCGAAGGATTTCATTCACACGCTGATGGAGATGGGTATTTTGGCGCAGTAGGGTTTCGTCGCACAAATCCATAGTAGCTAAGAAAGCCAGCCCGTTACCCAAGCCGAAGGATGCTTCCATCCGAATTGCAATTCGGGTCGCTTCTGCTAGATCAGATTGAGAGCGGCCGCCGCTGCCATCAGTCGTCTCTCCAAACACAACCTTCTCGGCGGCTAACCCACCCAAAAGTGTACAAATCTGCGCCTCAAAAGCGTTTCTGGTTGTTAGGATTCTATCTGCTCGAATTTGCATCAGTGTGCCGCCGAGATTGCAATCACGGTCTCCGAAGGTTCGCCTGATATGAACGGACACTGGTTTGATGCCAGTAACATCGAACAATTCATCTGCAACGATAGCATGCCCGGCTTCGTGAATGGCTGTTCGGCGGATGTCTTGAATACATACCGGGCGCGGAGAAGGAATATTGATGGCAAGGTCTGACGCGCTTAGAGGGCCTTTCCTCGTTCGTGCGCGGCTCCGTGCTTCTCGCACCAGTCGGGCAATGTCTGCACCGGACGCGCCTTCAATCCTAACAGCGATTTCAGAAATGTCTTCCCCTGGCAGGGCATCTCGCAAATGGTATTTGAGGATTTGTTCCCTTCCGACTGCATCGGGGAGGGGGATGTGAACATGCCGTTCAATTCTTCCAGAACGAATGATCGCAGGGTCAATTGCATTGATGTCGTTGGTCGCTGCAACTACGACGACACCTTCTCGTCCATCCAGACCGTCCAAGCACTGCAAAAATCCATTGATAACCTGCCGCGCGTAATTGGAGTTTCGTCCAGAAAGCTGGGATCGTGTTCCGAAACTGTCAACTTCATCGACAAACAAAATGCATGGCGCTTCCCGTTTCGCCTGCTCAAATGCACGAAGCATCGCTTTGAGCAGGTCGTCTAAGCTACCTTTGGCTTGCCATTGCGCTAGAGAGTGCGCAAACAAGGGGACTCTGCAGGTTCCTGCTAATGCACGAGCAAACAGCGTTTTGCCGACGCCTGGCGGACCACAGAGCAACACACCACGATCAATATCGGCCCAGTCCAGTTCTCGCTTTGCGAAGAGAGCTAGGTCTTCTGCGAGCATTTTTCCCCACGATGCCGCTTCGCCGTATCCTGCGATATTATCGAGGTTGATCTCGTTTTTTGTGCTGATCGCTTTTGCTCCTCTGGTCACGCGATCAAGCTTGTGTTGAACGTCCTGATCACTCCATGATTGATAGATCATCGAAGCCAGGATGCGTAACGAGAACGGGGCAGGGACAGGCAGATCGGAAAATCGAGGCGGAGCTCGAAGACTTTCTTTCGCAATCGATTCACACAGGGAGCCATCGAGCTTCATTTCGATGATATCGTCAGCGGAGTCCAATACTTGTTGTGGTAAGGAAGCTACGTGTTGTGCGAAATAGACGGTTTGCTTGTAGGTGACGTGATCATCACCAAAATCACTGTGTTCCCGCTTTTGGGCTGTTAGTAGGACGATGCTTCGCTGTGACGGCCGTTTCGAATTGTAATAGTCCAACCGACCAAGGGCCTTCTCATAAAGCTCCAGGTCATCTGCATGTTCACATGTCACAACTAGGTCCAGCACTCGTCCCGCGAGTAAATCATGAAGACCTCGCCTTCGAATTTGCCGAATAAGATGCGCAACAGCAAGGCGCAAAGCCAGAGCTTCTGGCGTCTGTTGAAAATTCTGCATTCTGTTTTCTCACAAGGTTTCACAGCATTGAAAGATGGAGACCGGCAGTTGCAGTGCGATATTCGAAACATTGTCATAGATGTCGCCCTCAAAAAATTAACGTAGACCTCTGACTGCAGCGGGTTTACCAAGTCGATAAAATCGGGAATACGTGCGTGCGAAGTGCAACTGCGGATCGACATAAAACAGTTCGCTAGTCGTAATCGGTCTGCGGCTACCTAGCTTCGGATGCTCTAGAACCATTCCTTCCAGGCAAGGCAATGCGCGTGTTGTTCGAACCCAGTCGTTGAGAAGTGGGCTGTTATCCAGAAGGTTCAGGTCCGGTTGTTTGCCCTCGCGTAAAACCCTGAGATCGTTGATCAATTTTTCGAGCGTACTGATCGTTTCAGTTAAATAATTCAGATTGTTCATGGTAAGCCTCCTCGTTATCAGGCATCGAATGCCGATCTGGATAATTCTGATTTTGAAGTTAGGTTAAGTTCTCGAAACCCTAGTTTCCGGGCTTATTCTTTCATTCAGGTCGAATGAAACTTCTCCTGAGAAATAGAGGGCGGCCAAAGCGCTCATGGGCTCACTGGCATTGCGCACCAACTGACAGCAATGTTTAAGAGGTAGAGGACCGTCATCATCTAACGCGGAAAGTAGTCGAAGTCGGTCTCCGAGCGAAACCGTAGATGAGGCAAAGGGAACGAGATCGACGGCATTAAAAATGATTGTTTGTTCAATCATTTTGTAGGTGTGCTGGTCATATAACCAGCCTTCATCCTCTGCCGCCGCGAGAGCCCACTCCGGTGTGTCATGGACATCTACAAGATAGTCGCCGTCCTCTCTCTGAACTGCGAAGTCTGGGATGTGAAATGTCTGTGTTGAACCCAGTAAGATTGGCATGCAGGACCAAGCCAACACATCGGGACTGAGGTCAAAATAGCAAGCTAGGTTTCGAGCCTTCTGTGATCGAAAGAGAGCGCGGCCCCTGCACTTTAAAACAACTGAAGGTGCAAATAAGTTGCTGGCCGCACGAAGATGTGCGTCAGCTAGGACATCATTAATGGAATGGAACATTACATTGCTCCTGAGGACGGCAAACCGTCAATGAACTGCGGGGTTCAAAAACTCAGAAGGTACGTATTCGACGCGCGCGGGTAACAAGCTCAACAGGGAGCACAGTCAGGAACGGGGAAAGGGTGAGCGCGTTTTTCATGATTGGAACATATCAGGAACAAAATCTGAGAGTCAAGGCACCATACCTGCTTTTTTCGATCCAGCATACCATTCACCTGTAGCGGGATTGCAAAGTCCAGGAAGTTTGTACCATTGATGAATTCTAAGGAAATCGCTGACGTTTTCTGTCGCTATCGGAATTTGGTGGCGTATTGAAGCAGCGGCTATTTGCAGGTCTTGACCAAATTTGGGCTTCTTAGATTTTGCGTCTGGTACCCACAGAGATTTCAAGGCTGGCGTAGAGATCATCTGTCCGACTATTCTTGCAGTGATGACGTCTTGATCAAGGCAAACGAGGTCACTAGCGAGCAATCGGTCTAGCCATTTCTCCAGTGCATCCGCGCGGGGCGAGCCCGAGAGCCGGAGATTTTCTATTCCCTTCTGTATCTCGATTACGGTCGAAACAGAGATCGCAAAATAATTGTCCGGAAATCGCTGGGACCATGTGATAAGCTGATGCGGAGGATTCTTGTAAGCAAATTGACTTATGATGCAGGTATCTAGTAGCAGTCGCTCATGCGTTTTCATACTGCACTCGCAAGCGTGGTTAACTGGAAAGCATTATCTGGGCAATTACAAGAATTTGGTAAAATAACCATTAGTATATCTAACGATGGCTCGCAAAAGCTGTCGCTATTAAACATGGGGTGTTTTGTAGATGGGTGCTGGAAAACGTTGGACTATGACTGAATTTATTTCAGCGCCAGATGATGTTTTGTCTCTTGTTGATGCACAAAGTCCGCAATTTTTAGTGTCGGGCAGTAAGGTTTATAAAATTGAAGCCGTACAAGAGGGGCAAACCGAAAATGTAAAAGATATATTATTTCGCGGGGGGCCATTGGATACTAGTGACAGATTAGATTGAGCGGTCTTTGATTGTCTTCTCCAGGACCAGCAGGACATCCTTAATGAGGATTTTAGCTCTGTTCTGGGTGAGGATGTATCGGATCGACCCAATAGACCGTTTCTGGATTTTCTATCGGGTCAACGTCGGTGATGTTCACGATGACCGCTTCGTTGTCAGATCGAACCAAAACGCACTCCAGCACGTTTTCAGGATCAGCGTTTATCTCCTGATGGGGAACATAAGGTGGGACGAAAATAAAGTCGCCTGGTCCGGCTTCGGCAACATATTCGAGCTTGTCTCCCCACCGCATTCGAGCCTTGCCACGCAGAACGAAAATAACGCTTTCCAATGCGCCGTGATGATGCACACCCGTTTTGGCATTGGGCTCGATGGCGACCGTCCCAGCCCAGATTTTCTGTGCTCCAACGCGCGTGATTGATCGCAGCTTGACGAAACATGCCTGGCGTTTGCGCGGTGTTGGGGTCAAGCTGGTCACCCTTTATCACACGCACCCCGTCGTGCTTCCATCGATCTTTATGCTCGTGATGATGGTCATCGCTCATGACACACTCCGTTCCCGCGAGGGGAAATTAAACCTATCGACCGACATGGTCCGACAGTAAATACCTCCAGTCAAGGAGCGGCATCCAAAGATTGATCTAATACTAAAGGGGAAATGATCAGTTTTCCGCTTGATCAACCTTGGAACCTAGGCAATATGGTTTCTGGGCTGGGACGATATGAATTTTCAATTTTGTGGCGAAACCCGATCATTGGTCGGCGAAATCACTGAAGCATTTTTACCTTACGCAGAAGCAGCTGTTTTAAGGCTTCAGGGACTGTATCCAGACGTCAGTTTCTCGCTGGATGGCGATAAAATAACCGTCCGAGAAATCGATGAGCAATCTGTTCCAGCTTTTCGAAGCGTTATAGCCCATCAGATCTATCGCGAGAAGATTCTCGTCGAAACGCTTTCGTTGCGGAAATCCTTGCTGTCAGCGGTCATAAAATGACAGAGGTCTGGCCGCTAAAGTTCAAAGATACGGGTAGTGGATATTTATTCTCAGACGACGCGGGAGGCTTCTTTAAGTCAGATGCGACGTTCCTGAATCGCTATGCAAACGGCAATCTTGCCGAACGCGACTTGACGTTCTTGAAGTCAAATGGCCACGCATTTGAAGAACAGAACGACCTTGCGTGGACTTCATTTGCTTATAGATGGTCGCGACGCCAGGCGGTCGCGGGTGAACTGACGTATTTGATCCTCGTCCCCACACTGCGCTGCAATCTGACTTGTGGCTATTGCCAGGTTTCTCGCGTTTCGGAGACGGCGCAGGGCTTTGATTGGAATGAAGAAGCGCTTGAGGCTGTTCTCCAGTTTCTGAACCAACTTTCGACTACTTCGATCAAGATCGAATTTCAGGGTGGAGAGCCATTGCTCCGGTTGGATATCTTGGAAAAGGTGAGGGCGTTTTGTCGACAGCGTTTCGAGAGTGCTCAGATTGTGGTTTGCACGAATCTGCAAAATTTGACTGAGCGCGAATGGTCCTTCCTGGCAGAAGACGACACTTTTATAAGCACGTCCGTCGACGGAGATCGTAAAACTCACCAACGGCAAAGAACGCATGAGGCATCAAAAACGGACGCGTTCTTCAGGAACCTGAACGAGGCAGTTCGGCGCTTTCCCGAAGGCAAGATTTCAGCATTGCCTACCATTGATGTCGATAATCCTCCTGATCTGGAAGCTTTAATTACGAACTTTGAACAGTTCGGCATTCGATCAATTTACCTGCGGCCGATAAATTATCAGGGGTTTGCCCGTAAACTGAAGCAGCGCGGTGACGTGCTTCAACGCTGGAATACTCTTTATTCCGATTTCATTGATCGCCTGGTCGAACGCAATTTCGCAACTGGATCGGTTTTGGAAGAATACTATTTCAGTCAGTGTCTGAAGCGTATCCTTCGCACCGGATCAGATCAGCATGTGGACCTTCGAAATCCAAACTTCTTCGCATCGGACTATCTGGTCATTGATCATGATGGCGTATTTTATCCAACCGACGAAGCCCGAATGCTGTCACGTATCTGTCGGATTGATCTTAGCATAGGTGACCTCTCATCAGGCTTGGATTCCACAAAGATTGCCGCTATCAACGTCTCGTCGCTGAATAATTTCGACCCAGATTGCATTCATTGCGTCTATCAACCTTTCTGCGGGACTGATGTCGTCGATGATCTGTCGCGCTATGGTCGTATTGATGTCCCTCGGCACGAAACATGGTTCTGTGGTCGCCACACTGCGATTTTCGATAAGGCTTTCAAGTTTCTATACAGCAATGACGAAGCAATTCGATTTTCCGTCGCACATTGGCTCGGTATCGCCGATTGGAGCCCTCAGATGGTTGAGGTGCACACATGATACCGCTCCGTATCAAAGCAAAGACAGATGCGTCGGAGCCCTTTGTTGTTAGACTATGGGCAGATCGACCGTTGGACGAGCCGTGGGTCGATGAAGCTTTCGAAGCAATTCTCGTAGCAGATTCAGATGGCGACAGCATCTTCGAAGGGAAGGCAGGCCGAGTAACAATCTCAGGCATTTTATCTTCTGATCTCAATGGGGACGTGCTCCTTGTCAATCCGAGAAGGGGTGTCGCAGATCGTCTTGTTCGCAGAAACTCGCCTCATAATACGTTCGTAATTACCGAGCGATGTGACCAGCTTTGCGTGATGTGTTCCCAGCCCCCGAAACAGCATCATGTGGATTTGTTTCCATACTTCGAAGCCGCAGCATTGTTGGCTCCGCGCAACGCAGTAATCGGATTGTCGGGTGGTGAGCCAACTCTGTACAAGGCTCAGCTTTTCGGACTTCTCGGCCGTGTAATGCAACAGCGGCCCGATATCAGCTTTCACATTCTGACAAATGCTCAGCATTTTGCTAACGAGGATCTATCCGCTCTAAGCCAGATTGATCTCAGTCGTGTAATTTGGGGCGTCCCTCTTTATTCAGCAGATTCTTGCGTGCATGACGAGATCGTCGGCAAAGCTGGGGCTTACGAGCAGTTGCAGAAAAATCTGGCGCTGATGGCACGTGCTGGATGTCGGATCGAACTCAGAACCGTGCTGATGGGCCCGAACGCAGAGCACCTGCCGGAACTGGCGAGATTCATTACAACGATGCTGCCCTTTATTGACGTTTGGGCCATCATGCAGATGGAAAACATTGGTTACGGCAGGAAAAATTGGGACGCGCTATTCTTCGACAGTTCTGATCAATTTATGGGACTAGCTACGGCATTGAACATCGTCCAAAGTCGAGGGCTGGAAGCAAAATTATACAATTTTCCACTCTGCACTGTGCCAGTGGCTTACAGATCGCTGGCTCCGGCTACGATCTCGGACTGGAAGAAGACTTTTCTAGAGGAATGTGATGGATGTTCGATGAAGGAAGCTTGTGGGGGCTTCTTTGAATGGCATCCGCGTAATCACGGTTACAGGGCGTTGGGGGTATTATGAAAAAGAAGGTATTCGCAATTCCATCTTTGCTGGCCGCTGGGTTCTTGCCAGCGGAAGCGGTGGCAATGCCACCAAAGCCGTCCATAGATGACGGAGGAAGCTCGAAATCTCTATTCGATGTTTTCAGGATGGACCACGACTACACTCTGGCTGGCCACAGAAGCCACAGTTCACACCGGTCACATAGCAGTCACCGTTCCTCAACCGGCGGCTATTCCTATCGAGCGCCTTCTTACAGTGCGCCGTCCCGGAGTTATGCGGCACCGCTTTATAATCCGCCTGTTAACACTGCCCCTGCGCCGTCGCCCCAATATTATCCATCAGCGCCATCTGGATCTGGTGCGACAGGTGGCACAGCGATGCCGCTAAAGACGCTCCCTGGCAATAGCGATAAGTTCAAGGAAGTCGTGAAACAGGTCCAACTCGCGATGCTTGCCTACGGCTATTACACCGGTGACATTGATGGGCTTCTGGGGCCAACAATGAAAACAGGGCTGCAAAGGCTTCAAGGCGATTATGGATTGAAGGTTACGGGAACAATCACGCCTGAAACCCTTGACGCTCTCCGTATTTCAGCCAAGTAAAGTGAGTAACGGTAATGGGTTCATGGCAATTGACTCGCTTCCTGATAGCAAATGTCATCGCCATACTTTCGCTTGCGACATTCGCACGTGCGGAAATCACTATTGAGCGTGTGCCACTTGATGATGGACCACCGGCATTGGTCTTGAAAGGCGAGTTCTCTACCAACGACGATCCAAGTGTGTTTGCTCGCGAAGTTGGCGCTACGGGTGCCAAGATTGTCTCGTTCTCAAGTGGAGGCGGCAATATTATCTCCGCGATGGCTTACGGTCGAATGATCCGATCCCTTGGTCTGTCGACCATGCAAGCACGTTCTATGGAATGCTCATCGGCGTGTGCTCTTGCGTTTGTTGGTGGTATCAATCGGCATGCGGAACCGGGTGCAATAGGTGTCCATCAGTCATCGTTTGCTCCTGAACATACACTGGACGGGCAAAGTGCGGTGGCCGCTGTCCAAAGGGTTACAGCGCACATCATTACCTATCTCGTTGAAATGGGCATCGATCCAAGGCTTCTGCAGCTCAGTCTGTCGGTACCGAGCACCGATATGCGCTATCTGACCGCGACTGAGATGCAAGACTTCAAAGTAACAACGAGCGGTGAAGCCACTGCGGCATCGACACCCTCCGTGGCAACAACTCCTCAACCCGACCAGCCGACGTCAGTGGCGGAGACTACTCCGCAGAATGACACGAGAGAAGATAGAGCACGCGCTTTTCTGACGAGCTATTACGAAACCTGGTCGCAGTCGAACAGCCAGTCAATGAACTTCGCTGAAAGCGCGTATGCTGACTTTGTTACATTTTACGACAAGGTCCAGGCCAAATCGTTCATCGTTGACGAGAAGCGCAAGTTTGTGGAGCGTTGGCCCGAACGCGCCTATAGCCCGAAAGCCGACACGGTTAAGGTCATCTGCACGGATAATTGCCAGATCATAGGTGTCGTCGAATGGTTTGCGCGAAGCTTCTCTGGCAAGACCTCGTCCGGAGATGCCGAATTCGCTTTCGGCTGGGATCCACGCACGAATAGGATCGTCTCTGAATCGGGGAAGGTCATAACACTCGACAAAAACGTATTCGAACCCACCCGAATAATCTCGCAGTGGCATACAGAAAACCAATTATGCAGAGGTGGATCGGGAGATTCTCCTGAAACACATAAAGCTTGCGGACGACGAGATAAGCTGGATGCCAAACTCGCGTCTGTTGGTTGGTGCTATGGGCGTCCCGGCGAATACGGATATCAGATGAACTGGCATCAATGCGAAGGACGCCAATCGTCGGCTTCGAATTCTGTTCAAGCCAATGCCACCCGTGTAAGTGCTCCAGATCCCCGCGCATATCCCGTCGAAGCGCGGTTTTCGGGCAAAACGAAGATGCCGGACTTCAAGGGACGCGATAAGGATTTCAATTCGTTTCGAACTCGAATTCGCAATGGTCTCAAAGGCGGACCCAATTTTGCGGGGCACTATTCGTTGATTCAATTTGGCTGTGGGACCGGCTGCTCGGCAGTGATTGTGAGTGATAGCAATACTGGTCGTCCAATGGGCTTTCCACGCGGTGGCGAAGACAACATGTATTTGTCGCTGATGTTTCGGCGCGATAGTCGCCTCATCGCCGCGCAATGGGCTGATACCGAGCGTGACAAGTGTGTGATCGAGTTTTTCGATTTTAAGGGACGGGCCTGGAAGCCATTAAACCGTTACGACGTCGGGGCCGTCGACGCTTGTTATCGGGAGATAGGTCAAAATCTTCAATAGGTTTCCAGCAAAACACATATGAGCAAGCGAACTGGGGGAACAGTTGCCATTTTATATTAGAAAATCGGTTTCTGCGGGGCCATTTCGTTTCAATTTTTCAAAGGGCGGTGTCGGCGTTTCTGTAGGCGTTAAAGGCCTCCGGATAGGAACAGGTCCGCGCGGTCATTACATCCATGCTGGCGCTGGAGGACTATATTATCGTGCTACGTTGGGTAACGCAGGTCGTAAGCGATCTTCGCCAGAGCTAACGCAAAGTGCACGGCCTCCTGTCGGGGCATATTTCGACACCGATGTCACCATGGTTGAGATCGAATCTGGCGACGTTATGCATATGCGTGACGAATCCTTTGAAAATTTGCTCAACGAAATCAATTCCAAGTTTACGCAATCGCGAATGTCCACCACTTTGGCTTGGATTTTGGGCGGCGTTGGGTTCGTGGCAGGTCTTGCGCTCGGGGGAGGGACTGCGCTTTTGTTCAGCCTATTGGCACTCCCTGGATGGGCGATAGGTAAGTGGCTTGATTCATACCGACGTACCACGGTGCTTTATTATGATCTCGAAGGGGAGGCGGAGAGGGGCTATAGGCGTCTAACTGAGGGATTTGATTCTCTTTGTGGTTGCGCCGCCAAATGGCACATCGAGGCTGGCGGCGCAGTGCAAGGGCTTACCGCTTGGAAACGAAACGCAGGTGCGAGCCATCTCGTTAACAGGAAAGCGACCGCACTCTCATATAAACTGCCTTCAATTATTAACAGCAACATAACTCCGCCTGCGCTTCATGTCGGTAGGCAGGTTATGTACTTCATGCCCGATGTCGTTCTGGTTCAAGATAGAAATCGATTCGGTGCCGTACAGTATGCTGATCTGAATTTGCGATGGCAGCCTTCAAGGTTTATCGAAACCGAACGTGTACCGAGCGATACAACGGTTGTCGGCCATACCTGGAAGTATCCCAATAAAAATGGTGGACCAGACCGTCGCTTTAAAGACAACAGACAAATTCCGATCTGCCTTTACGAATCCGTTCACTTCAAGAGCAACAGTGGTATCAACGAACTAGTCGAGTTTTCAAAAACAGGTCTCATTGAGCAGTTTGCCGACGGCTGTAATCTGTTGGCGGAGCTACCTCGCGGTCGTAAAACCGTTGCTCCCCCTGTAATTGAAGGTGACGTCCGCAGCGCGATTGTGCCTGACGAGCCTGCGATCAAGCGCAATCATTTCAGGACTATTGCGTATGTCTTGATAGGACTGGTGGCTAGCTTTTTTGTACTGCGTTTTTTCGAATTCGGCAGCCGCCAAACGGACACAAATTCTGTTAGTCGCACGACAAGTATATCTTCACCTTCCATGGGACAGGGGTCTGAGCCGAACATCTCGTCTCCTCAAGAGGTGGATATGGCACCACAATTGCTGCCTAATAAAAATACGGAAACGCTCCCTATTAACGCTCCTGCAGGTATCTCGGTAAAAACTGACACCGAAACGGAAAAAGCTTCCACACGTTATACGACGACGGCAGTCAATCTGAGGAAAGGTCCTGGGACGACTTTTGATGTATTGAAAGTCCTTCCGAAGGATGCTGAGGTTTCTGTGTTGGAAATAAAGGGAAGATGGAGCCGCGTGCAGATTGATAATCAGAATAGTGGATGGATAGCGAACTCAACGTTGTTAGAGCGCTAATTATATCTCTACTGACTCTTTGGGGATGCAGTCAGTCATCGCCATAAAAAGGCTTACATTTTCTAGCCTCCCGACTGGGTCGACTATCGCCGAAGCTAGTATTCCACTCTGATAGGCTCCTGTGTCCAGTGCTATTCTGTTTGAATAAACTTCCGGCCTACGCGATGCAGTAACTGTATGACCATGGACAACGATCTTCTCATGAGCATCCATATGGTTGAGGAACTCGTCCCTGATCCAGCGCAAGTCTTTTTCCTGTTGTTCTTTCAAAGGAACGTTCGGTCGAACGCCTGCATGGACGAACGCATAGTTTCCATCGATAATAAGGTTCTCAGCTTGTCGCATCATTGCTACATGATGAGGAAAACGTTTGTTGAATTCCTCGGCCAATTGCGTGACGTCATTGCAATCGAGAAGACCATATGACGCTAGCGTCTCGTGGCCGCCTTTACGTAACCAGTGGTCCAGCACACGTTCACTCTCTTGGCTGCAATCGAGGACCCGTAGGAAGAATTCCTCGTGGTTGCCCAATATCAGGCGGCTATCCGGGGACGCGTTAAGCGTTGCATGTACCAAGTCCATCGCCCTCCTGCTATCAGGACCGCGATCAATGATGTCTCCTAAAAAGATAATGCGATACTCGACCGCTCGCTGATCAGCATCAGTCTGAATTTGATCCAGCATCCTTTCCAGCAAATCTGCACGCCCGTGCACATCGCCGATGGCGTATATAATCCTGCTCGATTTCATTGAGTTTCCATGGCTCATCGACGCTGTGCTTTCGGCAGTTTTCGCCATTCCCATGGCACAATGAAGTCACCTTGCCAAAGGCCTGAAGAGGTTCGCATAGCAATGTCTTGCACGTGTTCGTATGCTCCCTTGGAATAAACTGGCCAATCCAATGCGAGACCGTTCTCGACCAACCATGCGGCGATGTCTTGGCCTTGGCTTGTTTGGCATGTCGCAACGGTTCGGCCGTACCGATCTCGATTCACTGGGAAACAAGTGACCGGCTGTGCATCCTGAATGAATGCATCCAGTTTTAGGGCCGCCTTCTGTCCGCAACGATATAACTTGCCTTCCATATTCTTACAGGTCTGCGTGCTTTCTGGGGCGTCGATCCCGCTCAGTCGAATGCGCGCGCCATGTATATCGATTGTATCACCATCGATCACTGAGGCGCGTCCAGTTATATCAGCGGCATGAGCTGCTACAGCCTCTACACTGAGAAGCGCGGCCATTATCATTCGAACCATACGACTGCTACTTTCTAGTGCACAGTCGCTTGGATTTACTGATTGAGCCATCCTGACAGAGAAACTTGCCATCGGCGGTACAACGCGCAACGCCGCCCTTCTTCCCAGAACAGGGTGTATTGCGCGCATCCGCGAAATTGGAAAACGACAGAGCCGCGATTAGGATCGCGACAAAAGCTAAATATTTTTGCATTTTGCCCCCACGTAAAAATTACCCCTCTGAATCCCGTCAGCGCTTAGAAACTTAAACGGTTCAGAACTGACGCCCGAAAACATTGCCAAGCGATAGCCTTCAAAGCGATCCAGAAACCAAATAACTGATGCGACGTTAAGAGCGCTTGCTTCTGCCGCAATCGGGGCAGAAGCAAGCGCGGAGTTTCTTCGGTTTTAAGCTGTCTTGAGTGTGAGAAGCCCATCTCGTTCCTCAAGTATATTGGCTTTTTTCAAATAACCAATTCTCGCTTGGATCTGCTCCCTCAATTGACCACTTGTTGATTTGAACCCAAGCGCTCTGGAAATCGCATTGGTCGCTTCATCTGGCGTTGCACCGAAGCTCGCCTCGACCAATTGTCGAAGTCCCTGATCGATCTCCATTGGAGGTAGCATATCGAGACGACGCAAACTGAGCGAGGCAACTTCACTTCGATCACGAAGCTTGATTTCAGCATTTGGCCATAGCAGGAATTGGCCTTCGATGTTGATGTGCTTGTTTCGGGCGGCCGCCGATATTGCCACGGTTACGTGGCTGTTGATGCGCTGGCCTGCTCTTTGTAATCCCCACGCGCTTCTGAGCCGAGTGACGAGTTCGTCTTGATGAAGAGGGCCTTCGACCTCCACAATTTCCTTAATGTGTTCAACCAGAATGCCGATAGGCGTTTCATGAAGTTCGACATGGATCGCTGGCGTGATTGACGCTTCCTTATAAAGGGGAGTTGCGTTTTCGATCACATCCTTCGGCAATAGCCCGATTTCAGTCACGTCCTCACGATCAATGGTGATGATCTCGACATTGACTGCTTTGCGCTTCTTCTCTGTGTCACCTTCGAGTTCAAGTGTATTGGCCTTCGCACGTTCTATCGCGGCAATCAGCTTTTCGAGCTCAGCATTTGGGCGCTGAAACCAATCGGTGCTCCAAATGCGATGAATATTCCAGCCATGCGCTTCGAGAACAGCTTGTCGCAAACGATCACGGTCGCGAGCAGAACGAGAGTCATGATATGCTGCACCGTCGCATTCAATACCGAGCAAATACCGCCCAGGAACGGCGTCATCGGCGACCGCAAGATCAATAAAGAACCCCGCAATACCCACCTGCGGATGGACTTGATAGCCGCGCTCGGTCAATGCCGCTGCGACCTGTTCTTCAAAGACGCTGTCCATCTCGCGTTCAGTACGCTTGGAAAGCGAAAGCCGTCCGGTTCTTGCAAAATGAAGGAAGAGCTTGAATGCAGCTACGCCTTTGCCTCGTGCGCGCTCCAAATCGATGTCCTCATCGGTTATGGACGCGTAGACTTCACAGCGTTGCTTGGCGCGACTAATCAAAACATTCAAACGTCGTTCACCACCCTCTGCTCCAAGTGGGCCGAACCTCATCCCCATGTAGCCTTGGGCATTGCGGGCGTAGGCCACTGAAATGAAAATGACATCACGTTCGTCACCCTGAACGTTTTCAAGGTTCTTGATGAAGAACGGTTCTGTTGGATGGGAATGAAAGAAGGCTTCGGTTTCAGGGTTAAGCCTACGCAGTATTTCAAGCTGGTCCTGTATTTCCCTGCGTTGCTTGATCGAAAAAGCAGCAACACCCAATGACAGGTTAGGGTTCTCAAGAGCATGTTTGATGATAGCTTTGGCCACGGCCTTGGCTTCGGTTTTGTTTACGCCTTCTTCAAAGGTTCCGCCTGGAACTTGATGGAATCGGAGCCCCATTCCAGCTTCGTGCGTATATGGACTGGGAACGATAAACAGCTTGTTTTCGTAAAACTCGCTATTTGAAACCGCGATGAGTGACTGGTGACGGCTACGATAATGCCATCTCAACATTTTCTCGGGCAGACCACGCGCAGAAAACAGACCGAGAATGCTCTCGATATCGGAAACCTGTGCGCCTTCAAGTTCATCGTCGTCTTCTGAGCCGCTTGAAGTCATCTTCGAGAAGAAGCGCGTTGGCGGCAACTGTCTTTCGTCGCCCACAACAACAACCTGCCGTGCTCTGGCAACAGCGCCAATGGCGTCAACAGGTTGGATCTGACTGGCTTCGTCCATGACGAGCAAATCGAAGGTGAGTTGTGCAGGTGGCAGAAACTGTGCAATGGACAGCGGGCTCATCATAAAGACCGGCTTCAGCGCTTGAATCGCTGGAGCTGCCCTCGTCATCAGCTGACGAATTGGCATATGACCACGGCGACGAGCCATTTCAGATCTGAGGACACCTACGGGGCCAACACCGCTCTTGCCGGGAATACGTTTATGGTGTGAACGAACGACTTCCAGTCGCGACAGTCCCATCCTGTCCATGTCAAGGCGCGCGAATTCATTTACCAGCCTTCCATGGACCTCGCCGTCGAAACGAGCTAGCTCCGGATCGTGTGTATGTTGATCACGTAGGATGGCTTCGTAAAATGCCATCTCAAAATATGACATTACGCCGTCTGGAGTGACACGACCGTCTTCCAGACGTTCAACAATTAGCTCTGCGCCTGCATCATTTGCGGCATTGGCGCGATTACGGTAGGCGGTCCATTTGGAAAGCTGTTCCCGTGATTTCAACCAAACTCGCAACCGCTCCTGCAACTCGGAGTAGGGAATTTCCTCAATCCTGTTGGTTCCAAAAAGTGTTTCCGGATCGGTCTGTAGGTAATCAAGGATCACTGAGAATTCGCCGACCCAGGTACCGGCATCGTCAAGCGTCGCTCCCGTTTTTCTGGCCAGGTCTCCCCGATCAGCTATTGTCGCAGCTAAAGGACGTATGTCTGCATTTTGCTGAACCCAATCGACCAGAAGAGAGAGTGCATCCCAATCGGATCCAATGCCCTCCCAACGTTGACCAAATGCTGAAGCTAAAAGCGTTCCCTGACCGTCGACTTTTGCTTTCAGATCAAGGGCGAGACCTAACACTTGGAAAATTTTCGAACGTTCGCCTGCAGTCGCCAGATCGCGCTTAAGGAGCGTCTTGGCTTCCTGCTCAGCTTGGCCGAGCTCATCCACCAATCTAAGGACTTGCGATAAACGTGCGTCTTCTGCTCCGGTAGCGCCAGGGAAGAGAATCTGCGTCCTATCAGACAGTTCCAGCCAGAGAGCATGAGTCAGTCTGCGGGCTTCTTCCAAGATGCCTTGTACTTGTTCTGCGCTAGTGCCAACTGCGGCTTTGTTCGAAAGACGGCTTGCGATCTGCCGCGCCTCAGTGCTGACACCCCGCAGGCTACGCATCCAAAGCACCAGATCTTCAAGTGGCTTGGGGTCTGTCTTCTCACCGCGCCAGTCAGCTCCAAAGGCGGAACGGCCAAGAGCATCTCCGTCTCGTATAGTCGATCTGGCCTGCTTGCCCTTCTGAAGCAAGTCGAGAATACGCAACGTTTCGTCGACGGAAGGCTCACCAACCAATACCGTTTTGAGCAATGATCGGGCAGAACGCCAATCCCCGCTCAGGAATTTGAGCATTCTCTTTCCGTGAACCGCCAAAGCGGTTCTCGCCGCAACGAGATCGACTTCCCAGGCGTGATCGGTAACCTTTCCTGTGAGTTCTGATCGCGCATCTTGTAGTGTGGCTACGGCTTCAGCAAGATCACCTGCCTGATCGAGTCCTCGTTCCCAAATAGCTGCAACAAACGCGTCTGGGCTTGCATCCGGGGCATTCGCCACACGTTGGCCGATTACCACCATCCGCTCAATCGAAGCCAACGAGCCTATGTCGTCTATCCCGAGCAGCGCTTGCAATGATCGCACCGCTGTCAGCAATCGCGGCAGAAGGGTTCTTAATTGTTCAACGGTCGTAAAAGCTGCATCGGAGAAATTTGCAGGTACTCGCGAGAACTGCGAAACGAGTCCTGCAGGTTCAGATCCCCAAGCTTCCGATCTTAAGATTTCATTAATTCTTTCAGCAACATTCGCTAACTTCTTGCCATCTTGAACTAAGGAAGCGATGTCATTGATCGAACGCGCCCATACATCATTTGAAAGCGCGTCATTCGAAATGGTATCGGGACAGCTAGCGAGTCGGTCTGCAAGCTTCCAGCAGTTCTGATAATCCTGAAGATCGATGACATCCGCACGCTGAAGCGTCGTCGTCGTTTCTTGCATCCTTTCGAGCAATTCCGCGAATGCTGTGCTTGAGTTCTGGATGCGTACGGCTAGTCGTTCAAGATCGAGAGGTGAGATACCCGTTATGCCGACACCACGCCAAGGATGTTGAGAAGGCAGTCCAATGTCGCGAATGCGTTCGGCGAGCTCCATAAGCAAATTCGACACTTCGTCACGATGACCAGGTGTCCACTCTATCGCGTTATGAAGCTCGATATCTGACGGTGCCATTCCCTCCCTACGAAGCCGAGACAGATGGCCGATGACCGTATATGCTGAAAGTCGATATGGTTCATACAGGCGGTGTAGCCTCTTGGGATGATCGTTGAGCCTGTCACGAAGATCGAGCAGGACAGTATCTATCGCGCCATCGAAATTTCCTCGTGGCGAACCTAGATCCCAAGTTTTTTGAAGATCGTGCAGAACGGCTTTCTTGTTCGCCTTATTGCTGTGCAATTCAAGGCAGGCTTCGCCGACACCAGCGGCGTCCAAGCGGCGTTTCACCACCTCCAGCGCCGCCATCTTTTCAGCTACAAACAGTACCGTTTTCCCATCAGCAACTGCCGAGGCAATAATATTGGCAATTGTCTGCGACTTCCCTGTTCCGGGAGGCCCTTGAATCACAAGGTTTTTACCTCGTTTGACCTCATGAATTGCCGCTGACTGCGAGCTGTCGGCATCGACGATATGGGTCATCTCAGATGGCTGGATGACGGCATCAATATTAGCCTCGTCAGAAATCAGGTCGTCATCGCGTTCAAATCCATCAGAGACGAGAGATCTAATAAGAGGCGTATCTGTAAACTTGGCGTGGGTTGGCCATAGAGCAGGATCGAGATCCCGATACATCAGAAATTTGGCGAATGAAAAGAAGCCAAGAACGATGTCGTCAGGCTGTACTGACCAATCCGGCTTAACCGCGATACAAGAGGCAATTCTCTGCGCGTAATCTTCAAATGAAAAATCGTCTGTTGCCTCGAACTCGGGCATTTTGATCGAATGGACACGATCAAGTAGGGCTTCCAAGGACAGATTGGATGAGAAATCTTCTTGCCGTGCCCGGAGCTTAAAGCGTTCACCGGCGGTTCCGCGTTCCAATATGACCGGCACCAATATCAAAGGAGCATATCGTATATTCTCTTTATTGTTGGGGTCGATCCATTTCAGCGTTCCGAGACCAAGAAATAGAATATTGACGCCTTGCTCTTCTTCGAGTGTGCGCGCGTCGAAATAGAGGTCCAGCAGACGTTTCTGCAAAGCATTCGGCGTCATCTTGGTCTGTAGCTTGGTATCACCGTGCCGGACCAGCTTGCCTTGTTCATCGCGCTCGTCATCGTCTGGCAGTGCGAGCTCTATAAGCTCTTCGCCATCAGCATCCTCTCCGGTCTTCTCGCGTCCTTTCGCGCCTGCAAGGAAGGTCATTGCCTTTCCTTCGGTCACGAGAATACGAAATACTTCTGCCGCTTTCTCATCAATGATATCGACCGTCTTTGCGCTCTTGGAAAAACGCGGCACGTTCAACAAGCGATTTCGAGCTGAAAGATCTAAAAGCTCTGTTCGAGCTCGTTCGATCTTGTCTTCGACTGATAAACTACCTGAAAAAGCGGAATTTTCGACCGAACTGGCCGATTCCGAACGCTGCTGATCCATGATCTAACCCACCCAATTATAACCAATAAATGTAACAATCATGGGCAGGAGTCTAGCTGGATTTTCAATCTACAGTGGATGAGTTGTCGCTGTTTGAAAATCACAGACTTTCCTGTTGTAAAAAATGATGCGGCTGATGAAGTGCTCATGATCTGACAATGGTCGCCAACGGTGGCAAAGCAGGTCCAGAAACGCTGTTTCTAAAAGGGGCCGGAACTGAAACTGTGACGGTAAAGGTTGTCTTCGTTCGCGTCAGCTAGCGTGGAGCGATGTACCGATGCTGACGTACGTGCTATTGGACACCGAGGTTCGATAAAGGGTTTGTAATTTACAAAAAGACCACGTAATATCAAGTAGTCTGAATATAAGGACGCATGATTTTAAGTGCTTACTTTAGTTATTTGACAAACTAGTTAATTTGGAGCCGTTATAGAGAGGCAGATATGAATAAGACTACAAAGAAGAGAGCGCAAAGGTATATACAAGAGAGTCCAACAGTATTTCCTTTTGGATTAGGTGTTCGCCGAGTTGCCAAAGAAGCTGTGGTAATAGATTTTTTAGACGGTTCAGAGCCTCCAATCATTATTTCTTCAGTAGCTATGCTGCGGGAGCAGGCAATAAAGCTTGCCGATGGATTGTTAGAGGCCTTCGAAGATGAAGATGAAGAAAAGTAATTTTGTTTCATTAATTAGTGTTTCTCCCTTAGAGGAGAATGTGAATATTTACGACTCTCAAAGAAGATTGTTGAGTTATATTGAATCCGAAAATTTAATAAGTCTAGATGTTGCAGAATATAAGAATAGGTCTTCTTCTTTTCAAGCGGAAAAGATGGCGGCTTGGTGTGATTTTGTGGACCGAATAAAGTTCGATTTTGTCAGTGATCGTATAATTGATGCAACAGTAACTGATGACGTGTCATACGACGTCACTGTTCGGTTACTCAAGAATCTCTGCGGTGCAATTGCTGATTTTCAGTCAGAAGTTCGGGGTACCGATATAATATTATCGGAAGATTCTGCGAGGAATTACTTATACTTAATCCCGTCAGTTCGTCGCTATCTGCACAACGTGTCTATTGATGCCGATACTGGGTTTGTAAATCTCGGATTTCGCTCTAGCAATAATGAAATTCTCACTGCTTTAGTTACAGGTAAGGGCGAGATTCACTACTCTTTTGTTGGTCGGGGCCAAAAATTGGTAAAAATTGCTGGTACCGCAAAGATCAAAGATAAACGCGACTTTATTAACTTTAAGAAAATTCTGAGGATGCTGTGGGTGATGTGATTTCATTTTCCACGATTTTTAGTGGTACGACGTCAAGATTGATAAAAAAAACGTGGGTAGACCAGAATTGTGGTGTCTTGGCTATTGCTTTTGATTTGCGAGATAGAACTCCACCAGAAGTGTATGTTTCCTTTTCTATGACTACGGGTAGTTCTGATGACGAGCACGTTCAATGCGCTTGTAATGACTTATCGAAAAAATTCTCAGGTAAACTAAAGGGATTTATTGCGTTACTTGATGTCGAAGAATGTCTCAGCGACATAAATGATGAACCGCAAGATATAATATCGTTTCGTGACCAGAGTCACCCTCATTGTGGTTTGTATTATATGACGGAGGATTTACAAAAGATACAGGAAGCTAAGACTACGTTAGCATTTCTTGCCACCGAAAGATTAAGTAGAGTACCAGAAGAAGAAATTTTGTTGAATAGATAAAATTTCAAGTTTCAGCTTTCTGGAAATTTTTGACGGTTCTACTCTGGTATTATGTTCTAGCTGCACAGTCTATTTAAAGCTTTAAGATGCGACTTATCTACATGATCCATCATAACAATTAACGCGTTTGCGGCATCGCGTGTTTCTTCGATTGTCATCGAAGAGAAAGATATAAGATCATCGAGGCTATCTGAATGGGATTCAACTTGCGTCAGTCGTTCTAATGCTATGATGCGATCCCGGTCCAATTCAGGATGTGCCTTGCATATCTGGTCGATTTTTCCTGTAAGTCCCGAGTTTCCAGGACATTTGAACGCTAGGAAAACATCCAAAACTCGACGAAGTACGTTCGGCATCATGTAGCCATGTTCAAAATGCTCTTCGCCTGCATTGCGGAAACGAAGTACCTGCCCAAAAAGGAAATGATACTCCGAATCGTATTCGCGCAGCAGCGTTGGTAATGGAACTATTTTTGAAGAACGCCTCGAACTATCTCGCGCAATTTTGACATCAAGAAAATGTAAGGAAGTGGTCGGTTGTTTACCATCTCTTGCTTCTGCTCCCTTCTTCCACGCTTTTCTGAACTCATTCATACATTGCTGATTGTGTGTAAGCACGAAAAGCTGAGAGACGCCGGATAGCCGTGTGCGAATTAATGAACACGCAAAATTCAGGGCTTTCGTATCCAGACTGGACACCGGATCGTCGACTACGACGATGGCATCTTTGAAAGCCTTGCCGTCTGCTTCAATGGTTGAGAGAAAGTATGCTATCGAGATCGCAGTTTTCTCACCCTCGCTAGGTAATCCTTCGATCACCGTTCCGTGACGGCGAACCTCATAACCTTCTTCAATAGGGTGGATCGTAAGCTCCCCATGACCAAGGTATGACTTCACGAGTTTATTGATAGCTTCTGCCGCTGGACCATGAGTACGGATGGCCTGTCGGAGATTCTCGGCTTTGGTTTGAGCCTCAGCGAGCGTGCGTTCTATCGCTTCCCGAGACTCAATCGCCTCGCTGACTGCATTAACATTTATGTCGAAATCAGCTCTACAAGCACCGATAAAATGCTTGCGAATTGTAATTTCAGCGTCTTCTTTGGCTTGCTTAAACCCGTTAACAGTTTTGTTGTGTTCAGCAATCATCACGTTCAACGAGGATACCGAAGCCGACAATTGATCGTTGATGGTTTCAATTTCATTTGCTTCGGGCAGATGCGATATATCTACAGGATTCGCTGGGGCGGCAATTTTTTGATCGAGAAGTTCTCTAAGAAGTCGCAAGACTCTCAATGTTTCTTTTAGTTTTTCATCAAAGTCCGCTCTGTGCGATTTGTATTGGTCGATTTGGTTTGAATATAAGGAGTCAGCGCGAGGGGAATGGTCGCGAAGTTCAGATAGAATATCGATTACGAAATTCAATTTTGACGAGGTTTTGGAGAGACGATCTATAAACTGATCGATAGTTGAGTCCAACGCGATGCGCAGAACGTCACGACGTTCGGGTGTTAACTGGTTCCCGCATAAAAGACATACCGAGAGGTCGTGCTTCGTGTGTAGTTCATGTCCCTGCTTGATCCAAAGCAATGCATCCGGATAATTCTCGACTTCCTTAAGTGCGACGGTACCGAGGGATTGTACGCACATGTCTCGAATGAAGCGGAATGCAGCTGGCACTGTCGTGCTATCGAAACGAATCTCTGGAATTGGAGCCATTGGCTCGGATGCTCGTCTCAGATCTTCGGCTGTTCTCAGGGCGTCTACCGAGATTACAGGCGTATCTGCCGCTGGCCATTTCTCATAATCTTTTGTGAGCTGGGGCGCTTCATACTTGCGGCCACCGAGATTCAGACGATCTGCCGTTAGCTTCGCCCGGTCACGCTTGAATGCAGTTAGGGCTTTGAGAGCATGCTGTTCAGATGTTTTGGCGGTTGCAAATCGGCCCTTTAGTTCGAGGATATGTTTCTCAATATTTCCCAATTCTTTATGAGCATCAGCCTGGTCTCTGCCGATGAGAAAAATCGGTCGCGCCGTTCCATGAACCCACTGGAAATTGTTTTCGGCGAAGTCACTATTGAAGACTGTCACCCGTCGTTCCAGCCCTTTCGGATTGGCGGGGATGCCATATGTAGTGCCGTCGCTCAAGCTCATCTCGAAGGCACAGTCCTTAGGCAGTTTAGTGTGCCTTTCTCCGATTTCTAAAGATGAGAAAAGCCTGGACAAGGTACTCTTACCTGCACCATTGAAGCCGTAAATGAGATTGTATTTTCGGAAGCCAAGGCTTTCCGAACGGCCATTTCTTTCTTCGAGAATTCCTGCGTTTCTACAGACGCTAATATTCGAAATAATATCCGCCATATTTGCCCCGACAGTTGCCCCTATCAACCGTCACTATATCGATATGAATTTTGCTCCGCTAGGGCGACTGCCGCCTGCTTCGCCAACGCGGACATAAGACAGCAATCAAGTTCACTGATTCGTATGGCCCGCGATGTAAAATTCTGGAGCCAAGTTTTGCGGGTTTTTCTTATGTGGACAAATCAAACGCAACGAAATGACCATACCAAGGCGCAGGGAGACAAACCTAGGCGGCGTTTACATTTACAATAGCGAGCGAAACGCTTGGCTTTGTTTAAACATATTTTGACGTTTACGGAAACGTCAAAGTCGGTTAAGGTGATCGCGGAATTGAAGCGCTTTCTTTGAGCTTTGAACAATTAGTGCTTTAAATTGGGCAAAAATGGCTATTTTTTCGAGTTTTAGGCCCCATTTTTGTGAGGAAGTTATGCTGTCACGCATTTGAGCGTTTCTTGTGAGACAGTGCACATAGGTAAAGTTTTACATGCAGGTGGGAACCTGCGCCGCTTGATGCGGAGCTGATTTGGTAAATGCTTTGGAGGATTTCTATGCCGAGTTATCGCGCACCAGTTGAGGATACAAATTTCGTTCTCAATGACGTTCTGAATTATCAGCGTTATAATAATTTGCCGGGTTTTGCTGATGCATCGCCTGATGTGGTTGAAGCGATTTTGTCTGAAGGCGCGAAGCTTGCCGAAGGCACGCTGTTTCCGGTCAATCATACCGGTGATCAGGAAGGCTGCGCCCGCGCATCTGATGGTTCGGTGAAGACGCCTAAAGGTTTCAAAGCGGCCTATGATCAGTATCGCGAAGGCGGCTGGCTTGGTCTTGCGGTTCCAGAGCAATATGGCGGGCAGGGACTTCCATATCTGTTGCATACAGCTGTTGGCGAATATATGTCGTCGGCCAATATGGCGCTCACCATGTATCCGGGGCTGACGCAGGGCGCGATTGCTGCGATCCTTACCCACGGTACGGATGAGCAGAAAGAAACATATCTGCCAAAGATGGTCGAAGGCACATGGACCGGCACCATGAACCTGACCGAGCCGCATTGCGGCACGGATCTGGGTCTTTTGCGCACGAGCGCAACGCCGCAGGACGATGATTCCTACAAGATTTCCGGCCAGAAGATTTTCATCTCTGCTGGCGAACATGACATGTCGGAAAATATCATCCATCTGGTGTTGGCTCGTATTGACGGTGCACCTGAAGGCGTGAAAGGTATTTCGCTGTTCATCGTACCGAAGTTCATCCTGCATGCCGATGGGAATCCTGGCGAACGCAACGGCGTGTCCTGTGGCTCCATCGAAGAAAAGATGGGTATCCATGGCAATGCAACCTGTGTGATGAACTACGACGATGCGAGGGGATTCCTGATTGGCGAGGCCCATAAGGGCCTGCGCGCCATGTTTACCATGATGAATGAAGCGCGTCTTGGCGTGGCTTTGCAGGGTCTTTCGATTGCGGAAACCGCTTATCAGAACGCTGCGATCTATGCGCGTGAGCGTATTCAGGGCCGTGCCCTTTCGGGTGCAGCAGCACCTGACAAGAAGGCAGACCCGATCATCGTACACCCCGATATCCGCCGCAACCTGATGAATATCCGCGCCTTCAATGAAGCCGGTCGCGCGCTTATCCTCTGGACTGCGCTTAATTCTGATATTGCCCATCGTTCCGGCGATGAAGCAGAGCGTCAGGCTGCAGACGATCTCGTTGGCCTGCTTACACCTGTGCTGAAAGGCGTTCTGACCGACAAGGGTTTTGAACATGCTGTCATGGCGCAGCAGGTGTTTGGCGGTCACGGCTATATCGAAGAACATGGCATGAGCCAATATGTGCGCGATGCGCGTATTGCTATGATCTATGAAGGTGCTAACGGCATTCAGGCACTTGATCTGGTTGGCCGCAAGCTGGCACTGAATGGTGGTCGTGCGATCACGGCTTTCTTCAAGGAAGTGGGCGAGTTCTGCGAAATCAATCGCGAAAATGAAAAGCTCTCATTTTTCACCAAGCATCTGAAGAAGGGCGTCAACGATCTTCAGGCCGCAACCATGTGGCTGATGCAGAACGCGATGGCAAAGCCAGACAATGCGGGTGCAGCATCGAATGATTACATGCATCTGTTTGGTCTGGTGGCGCTTGGTTACATGTGGGGGCGCATGGCGAAGGTTGCCGAAGAAAAGCTGGCTGCGGGCGAGGGCAACAAGGCTTATCTTGAAGCAAAGCTTGTCACGGCTCGCTACTATTTCGAGCGGATCATGCCGGAAAGTGTGGCTCATCTCGCGCGCATACAGTCGGGTGCAGAGAGCATGATGGCGCTTAACGCAGACGCATTTTGAGTTAGAGATCAGGCTACGTTTTCGAACTTAGCGGGAAGGAGAAAAAATGGCTGAGGCTTATATTTACGATCACGTGCGCACACCACGCGGACGTGGCAAGAAAGACGGTAGTCTGCATGAAGTGCCTGCCGTTCGTCTGGGCGCGAAGGTTCTGGAATCCTTGCGCGACCGCAACGGCATCGACACGGCAAAGGTCGATGACATTATTTTCGGCTGCGTCGATCCCGTCGGCGAAGCAGGGGCTGTCATTCCGAAATCTGCGGCTTTTGAAGCTGGGTACGACTTCAAGGCACCCGGCATTCAGATTTCGCGTTTCTGCGCATCTGGTCTGGATGCCATCAATCTGGCTGCAGCCAAGGTTGCGTTCGGTGCCGACGATCTGGTGATTGCTGGTGGCGTTGAAAGCATGTCCCGCGTTGGCATGGGCATGTCGGGCGGTGCCTGGTATATGGACCCATCGGTTGGATTTCCGGGCTTTTTCATGCCGCAGGGCGTCTCTGCCGATCTGATTGCCACGAAGTATGGTTTCTCGCGCGATGACGTTGATGCCTATGCAGTCGAAAGCCAGAAACGCGCCGCCAAGTCGTGGGAAAAGGGCTATTTCAAGAATTCGGTCATTCCGATCAAGGATCAAAACGGCCTCACCATTCTTGACCATGACGAGCATATGCGTCCCGGCACTGATATGCAGGCGCTTGGCCAGCTCAACCCATCCTTTGTGATGCCGGGCGAAATGGGCGGCTTCAATGCTGTTGGCATTCAGGCACACCCAGAAGTAGAAGCCATCAATCACGTTCACCATGCCGGTAATTCGTCTGGTATCGTTGATGGCGCAGCTGGTGTTCTTGTTGGCTCGAAAAAGGCCGGAAAAGCCTTTGACATCAAGCCGCGTGCGCGTATCAGTGCTTTTGCCAATATCGGCTCTGAACCAGCCCTTATGCTGACTGGCCCGGTTGATGTAACGGAAAAGCTTCTGAAGCAGGCCAAGATGAAGCTCTCGGACATCGATCTTTTCGAGTTGAACGAAGCCTTCGCTGCCGTGGTTCTGCGTTACATGCAGGCCTTTGACATTCCGCACGACAAGATCAACGTCAATGGCGGCGCGATTGCGCTTGGCCACCCGCTGGGTGCAACCGGCGCGATGATACTCGGCACGGTGCTGGATGAATTGGAACGCCGCGACCTAAACACCGCACTGGTCACTTTGTGCATCGGTGCTGGTATGGGTACGGCCACGATCATCGAGCGCGTGTAAAGGGAGGTTTAAACAATGGCTTACGTAAATTTCAAAGTTGAGACCGACACCGATGGCATCGCTCTCGTCACATGGGACATGCCCGAAAAGTCGATGAATGTTTTCACCGTCGAGGCGATGCAGGAACTGAACGCCATCATCGACGCGACGACTGCCGACGAAAAGGTCAAGGGCGTGGTCATCACGTCGGGCAAAGACACGTTCTCCGGCGGAGCAGACCTGACCATGCTCGAAGGCATGTTCAAGGAATTCCAGAAGCAAAAGGCAGAGGACAAGCAGGCTGCTGTCCAGTCACTGTTCGACAATGTAGGTCGTATGGGCGGACTGTTCCGCAAGCTGGAAACCTCGGGCAAGCCATGGGTTTCAGCCATCAATGGCACCTGCATGGGCGGCGCATTTGAAATGTCGCTCGCTTGTCATGCCCGTGTTGCATCCGACGCGCCGGGCGTGAAAATGGGTCTGCCGGAAGTGAAAGTCGGCCTGTTTCCGGGCGCTGGCGGTACGCAGCGTGTGCCACGCCTTGCCAACCAGCAGGACGCTTTGCAGATGATGACGACTGGCTCAAGCCTGACGGCGCAGCGCGCCAAGGCGATGGGGCTTATTACCGAAGTAGCACCTGCCAAGAAGCTCGTTGAAACCGCCAAGAAGCTTATTAAGGGTGGTCTCAAGCCGGTTCAGCCATGGGATGAAAAAGGCTTCAAGCTGCCGGGCGGAGCTATTTATTCGGCTGCTGGTGCAAATCTCTGGCCTGCTGCAACCGCCATTCTGCGCCGTGAAACGTCGGGCAATTATCCGGCGGCACTCGCTATCCTGAAATCGGTATATGAAGGCCTTCTGGTTCCATTCGATACCGGCCTTAAGATCGAACAGCGCTACTTCACCGAAATTCTCCAGACGACCGAAGCGGGCATGATGATCCGTTCGCTGTTCGTATCGTTGCAGGAATTGAACAAGGGCGCGCGTCGTCCAGCCGATGAAAAGCCAACCAAGTTTAAGAAGATCGGTGTGATTGGCGCTGGCTTTATGGGTGCAGGCATTGCCTATGTGACGGCCAAAGCTGGCATTCCGGTGGTGTTGATCGATCGCGATCAGGAATCTGCCGATAAGGGCAAGGCCCATACGGCTGATCTTATCACCAAGGAAATGCAGAAGGGCCGCGCGACGGAAGCCGACAAGGAAAAGCTCCTGTCGCTCATCACCGCAACGCCTGACTATGCGCTGCTTGAAGGTGCCGATCTGGTGATCGAAGCTGTGTTTGAGGACCGCGAAGTCAAGCGTGTGGCGACCGAAAAGGCCGAGGAGGTACTGAAAACTTCTGCGGTCTTTGCGTCCAATACCTCGACCCTGCCAATCACTGGCCTTGCTAAAGTCTCCAAGCGTCCGAAGAACTTCATCGGTATTCACTTCTTCTCGCCCGTCGATAAGATGATGCTGGTGGAAGTGATCCTGGGCAAGAAGACGTCCGACAAGGCATTGGCCGTAGCCCTTGATTATGTTCGTGCGATCAAAAAGACGCCAATTGTCGTCAACGACACGCGCGGTTTCTACGTCAATCGCTGCGTGCTGCGTTATATGTCGGAAGCCTACAACATGCTCGTTGAAGGTGTTCCTGCTGCGATGATCGAAAATGCCGCCCGTATGGCCGGTATGCCGGTTGGCCCGCTTGCGCTCAACGACGAAACGGCAATTGATCTCTCGCAGAAAATCCTCAAGGCAACCCTTGCCGATCTTGGTGAAAAGGCCGTTGATCCGCGCCATGTCGAATTGGTTGACAGGCTCGTCAATGAGTTTGACCGTAAGGGCCGCAAGAACGGCAAGGGCTTCTACGAATACCCAGCCAAGCCTGCCAAGAAGCATCTCTGGGCCGGTTTGAAAGACCTCTATCCGCAGCAGAACCCGGATAAAATTGACGTGAAGGAACTGAAAGAGCGCTTCCTCGTGACGATTGCTCTGGAAGCTGCGCGCGTTATGGAAGAGGGCATTGTCACTGATCCGCGTGAAGCCGATGTCGGCTCCATTCTGGCCTTTGGTTTTGCACCTTATACTGGCGGCACACTGTCATATATCGACGGCATGGGAGCTAAGAAGTTCGTCAAGCTTGCCAAGGAGTTGCAGCGCAAATACGGCCAGCAGTTCAAGGCACCAAAGCTGCTTGCCGATATGGCAGAGAATGGCGAAAGCTTTTACCAGCGCTTCAATCCGTATAAAAGTGAAGCGAAGAAAGCCGCTTAACGTATAAATTTTGTCTGAAACGAGAAACGCGCGACATTCCAATGTTGCGCGTTTCGTCTATGTATAAGAAAATTTACCTGCAAAATCGCACATCTTGCGTCGTTTTAGGAATTCTGTTAAGTTTGCCACAATATATGTTAGGTAATTAGGTTTAAAATCCTCTTTCGTAGGTTTTGGCAATGTTTTCTCACGATAGCGTATGGGCTGCGATTGATGCCTTGGCAGAGCGCAGTTCTTTAAGTGCGTCCGGTCTTGCGCGTCGTGCAGGGCTTGATCCAACGACCTTTAACAAATCCAAGCGATATGCATCAGATGGTCGTGCGCGTTGGCCTTCAACAGAGTCACTTGCCAAGGTGATGGAAGCCACCGGGGCAACATTTGATGAATTTACCCGGCTCATTCGTGGTGAAAATTCGACGCCGAATTATGGTGAGTATTTGCAGGAACCAAGCGCAATTCCGCTGCTTGGCATGGCAGAAGCAGGTGGTGGCGGATATTTTGATGATGCCGGTTTCCCTGCAGGCCAGGGCTGGGATGTCGTGCAGTTTCCAGCGGCACCCAACGATCATGTCTATGCTCTGGAAGTTTCTGGTGACTCGATGTTGCCGCTCTATCGCGACGGCGATACGCTGGTGGTAGCACCCAATGCAGCGGTTCGCCGTGGTGACCGCGTCGTCGTTCGCACGAAAGAAGGAGAGGTAATGGCTAAAATATTGCATCGCCAGACACCACGTACGATCGAATTGCATTCGTTCAATCCTGAATTTCCGAACCGCGCTTTTGAAATGAAAGATGTTGATTGGGTCGCACGCATTCTGTGGGCCAGCCAGTAATGACCAAGCCGCCTCGTAAGAGTAATGCACGGATTGTTTTCGGTAGTTTAGCCAGTCTTACTGGAGCCATCCTCGCCGCTGCATTCGTTGCACCGTTTTATGGCGCGCTGGATCGCCCGGTGACTGTTGTCGAAAGCGGCGACGGTGAAAGCAAAGTGGAAGCGGGTTCGGGCAATGGAATTGTCGTAGAGCAGTTTGACTATAACGAACCCGACAAAGATGCAGATAATCCTTTAGCGCCAGATGCTCCGGCTCCTGAAGCTGCACCAAACACTAATGAACAGAACTCTGCCAGTCAGAGTGGTCAAAGCGAACCAGGGCAGAGCGGGTTTGAGCGTGAGCCTGCGCGGCCACCTTTGAGTGATCTTGGCTTAGCCTCCGCGCCAAAGCCACCGGAGCCACCTGCTCCTGCCATCTCGGTGGACGAGGGTGAGCAAATGCAGCTTTTGCAGCGTCCTGTTGCAATTGCAGCAGGTCGGCTTGAAAGTCAGGGGCGTATTGTCGATTTGCAAGGCATAGAAGTCATGCCGGTTGAGCAATCCTGCCAGTCGTCATCGGGTGAAAATTGGCCATGTGGTATGCAGGCGCGCACAGCCTTTCGCCAATGGTTACGCGCACGGGCAATTATGTGCCGCCTGCCGAAGGATGACAGTGGTGCTGCTGTTTCAACGCAGTGCAGCGTCGGTAATGACGATGCAGCGCAGTGGCTCGTTGCTAATGGTTGGGCGAAAGCTGTTGCGGGTGGTGCCTATCAGGACGCTGGTGAAAAAGCAGAAGCGGGAAAACTCGGGATCTATGGGAATAAACCTGAAACTGCGTTGCCGGAGTTTGGTAATGGGGTTGATCAGCCAATAATACAAGCACCAGCGACGCCTGATCAATCGATACGACCACAGCAGCTTGATGGAGAATTCCCACCGGCGCCGCAAAACTAGATCGCGCCCTAAAACTGTGAAATGGTTTTCGGAAGGCGCGTGTTGGACATTGGAGGTCTTCTCCTTTGCTTAGCTTCAATTAGAATGGAAGATGATATAAATAAAAATGCCCTGCGCTGATTGGTCAACGCAGGGCATTTTTCGAATTCTTGGTCGGTTATGACAATGTGCCAGCAAGCGCCTTCTGAATAAGTGCGCGGGTTTCATCAATGCCATAGAGGGCAACAAAGGAACCAAAGCGTGGACCGCGTTCCTGACCGATCAGCACTTCATAAAGCATCTGGAAGAAGGAGACCGATACGCCGGGGCCGCCTTCAGGGCTCTTCTTAGTGTGGTCCTGATAGCGCTCGATTGCGCGGGCAACGTCCAGAATTGAGTTCTGAATGTCATTGCCGTCGCTACCAGCTGGCAGCGTCGCAAGCTTGGCATCAAGGCCTTCAAGTGCTGCGCGCTCCACATCGTCTGGGGCGCGGAACTGCTTGGTCGGTTTGACAAAATCATTGAAGTAGCGGATCGCATAGCCAACGAGCGCGTCAAGTTCCGGATTGTTTTCCGGCGTAACACCTGGCACATGGCGCGAGATAAAGCCCCAGAGAACGCTTGGGTTTTCTGCATTGGACGCGCTCACCAGATTGAGCATCAGCGCGAATGTAACCGGCAGTTCAACCTTTGGCGGGTTGCCGTAATGGATATGCCAGACCGGATTGTTCAGACGGTCTTTCCACTCCTGACGGTTATAAGCCGAAAGATAGGTGAAATATTCGTCCACGGCCTTCGGGATCACGTCGAAATAGAGCTTCTTCGCGGTCTTGGGCTTCTGGAAATTGTAAAGTGCAAGGCTTTCAGTTGGCGCATAGGCCAGCCATTCGTCAATTGCAATACCATTGCCCTTTGATTTTGAAATCTTCTGGCCAAGCTGATCAAGGAAGAGTTCATAGACGAAATGCTCTGGCGCGCGGCCACCAAGGATTTCACAGATGCGGTCGTAAATGCCCGCATTGGTCTGGTGATCCTTGCCGAACATTTCAAAATCGACGCCGAGTGCTGCCCAGCGCATACCGAAATCCGGCTTCCATTGCAGCTTCACATTGCCGCCGGTGACGGAAAGCGTCGTCTCAACGCCGTCTTCATCGTCAAAAGTAATAGTGCCAGCCTTGGCATCCACGCTCTTCATCGGCACATAAAGCACGCGGCCGGACTTCGGTGAGATTGGCAGGAACGGGCTATAGGTCGCCTGACGCTCTTCACCGAGTGTAGGAAGCATCACTTTCATGATGTCGTCATAGCGCTCGACAGCTTTTAGCAACACAGCATCGAACTTGCCCGACTTGTAATAGTCGGTCGCACTTGCGAATTCGTAATCGAACCCAAAGGTATCGAGGAAACGGCAGAGCATTGCGTTATTATGCTCGGCAAAGCTCTTGTATTCGCCGCCAAATGGGTTTGGTACGGCTGAAAGTGGCAATTGCAGATACGGCTCAAGGGCTGCCTTGTCCGGCACATTGTCGGGGATTTTGCGCATCCCGTCGAGATCGTCGGAGAAGCAGATCAGGCGCGTCTTGACCTTGTCTTCTGTCAGGATGCGGAACGCGTGGCGGACCATCGAGGTGCGCGCAACTTCGCCGAACGTACCGATATGCGGCAGGCCCGATGGTCCATAGCCGGTTTCAAAGATCACCGTTTCAGGGAGACCGGTCTTCTCGTACCGCTTAAGGATTTTCCGCGCCTCTTCAAAGGGCCACGATTTCGCTTCCGCAGCCGCCGCGGTCAGTTCCGGGGTCAGCGTAATTTCGGGAAGGCGGTGCGAAGTCATGATTTTATCCTGATGTCCTGTGAAGGGCTTTGTTTGATGAAATTTTTTGCACGGTTATGTACCATTGCTCTATGGCGCGGCGAAGCTTGGACGTCAATCTTTGCCACGATGATTACGTCCGAATTTCCTTGCGTAAGCCTTATATGCTCCCTAATTTTCTTAAAAATTAGCCGAAACTATGATTCCGGTTGAACGATGCAGGAGCATTCGATGAAAAACATTTCACCTCAGGACGCACTCGTTTACATCATGGTGACGACTTCCGCCGCAGATACGTCGATGACCGATGCAGAGCTGGCGTCGATCAGCAATGTGGTATCCCGTCTGCCGGTTTTTCAGGGCTTTGATGCCGCGCGATTGCCTAAGCTCGCCAGTGATTGTCTGGAAATGCTTTCTTATGACGATGGCCTGGAACGTATTCTTGACCTCGCACATGATGCCTTGCCGGAAAAGCTCTACGACACGGCTTACGCGCTCGCTGTTGAAGTGGCGGCGGCTGACCTTCATGTCGAGCAGGAAGAACTCGAATTTTTGCAGATGTTGCGTGATCGCTGGACGCTGGATGAGTTGACTGTGGCAGCAATTGAACGCAGTGCGCGTGTGCGTTTCCGCAAGCTTTAAATTAAAGAGTGCAATTGAAAACGGGCGGGTTCAATCCCGCCCATAGCATAACCGTTTTTATTAGTAGACAGTGGGAACGCGCCGTGCCTTGCGCCATTCAAGTGCTGTCCGCATGAGATGGGCAGCTTCGGCAAATGTAGCGCTGTCTTTCCAGCGTTCGGCATGAATAAGGTTTGACGGAACGATATCCCTCAACGCTTCGAGCGTATGACGCGGGACAATATCAGTACAATTCCATAGTCGCCGGAAAACCACGCTGATGCGCGTGATCTTTCCATTGATTGCGACGACCGGCTCCGCTGTTTCCAAATTCCAGTCTTCGTAGGCATCAATTGCGTTCTGAAATGCGTGATGCAAATAGATCGGTGCATGACCGTTATGAAGTGGGGGCAGCAAACTAGACATTTCTGTTTCCTCTCTTCCAATATGATTAGCTTCAGGCACTTACGGAAACTGCAATACAAGACTCCGCAAATGCGGTTAAAAGAGCCGTAAAAGCTCGCCATGTACGTGCCGTATCGAATATCTCCTCACGAAATACGACAACACATAATTAACCATGATCTATGCAAGGGAAGTGTTTGGCAAGAAGGAAATTTCTTTAATAAGGCCGGAAGGAGAAAATGAGTTCCGCTGCGTTGGGTTCAGAAATCATCCGCATGCATTTTGTGCAATATGCGGTGAATGATCGGCGCAAACATAATGCTGAAGCCCGCCAAGAAAAAAATATTGGCGTAAAGGCCATATATTCCCGCGAACATTTTGCCTGCCGTGCTTGCAGGAACACTGATCAACCCAAAACCACTGAGAATGAAGGTTGAATGCAGTATTGCATCTTCAAGTCCCAGACCTTCAAAAATAATAAAGCCAATCGCACCGAACGCCACTGAGATAAGCATGACCACTATCACATAAAAAACATGTTTCATCATTCGTTCAACGAAACGGCTATGGCTTATTGGCGGAGTGGTACGCTTCTCGTACATTATATTACATCTTTCATGTCAAAAGCTGTGAATGTTTTTTATTTCAAGATGTAAGAAATTTCTCTTAATCAGTTTAATACTGTTCCGCCCAAATCTTTTATGTTCTGCAAGACGTCGCTTGTCATCGGCTCGTGCTCTTGGCATGCAGTTGGAGTGGCAAGCTTCATCATTGCCGGCTGAAGGTAGTTGCTAATGTAAACGTCCATATTCAGGTTCATGTGACTTGCCACGGCTTGTGCCGTTCCGCCGATCAGTGCCGCATCACCTTTTGTGACATCGTTGATTTCACAGTTTGAAGCAACGAGATTGGCCAAAGCGAGCTCATGCAAAGATTTTTCACTCGAGAGTGCAGCAACAGCCGAAGCTGGCGGCGTCTGAATTGTTGATGCAACCTGCGAATAGACTGGCGAAGTGATCAAGAGCATTGCACCGAAAGCGAAGCTGACTTTCCAATATATATGCTTTTCTATAACAATCATTTAAAATCACTTTCTTTGAGCAGCGCTGGGCTATGTATTGCATGGCGGAAATTGCCCGTGCGGATGTTTGAGCTTTTTTGCAAAGTCTATGTATTAAAGCAATGTCTCTTCGCCGTTCTCACAGTGCATGACTTTGGTGGCGTCAGGAAAAGGGATGCTTTTCAAGCGAAATTGTTTCATGTTTCATTTTGGTTGAGACGCGCATCATTTTAAGCAGTTTCAAATTGTACTGAAATGAAGAGATCGTCATTGGTGGTGGACAAAGACACAGTTTTGGGTGGCATCGTTTCGGTCGGACTGCATGGTGCCGTGCTCGCGCTGCTGTTGATCACCTTTCCGGTGTCAACGCATTCTGTCCAGCCGGAAGATGTGAAGGTCGAACTCGTTCCGCCACCACCCTTGGCACAGGCTGAGAAACAGCCGGATAAGTCGGATGATGCTGCCAGAGCCGCATCTGAACAGAAGGCTTTTGAAACTGCTGCAAACGAGGAGAAAGAAAACACCAAGATTGAGCCTGCAAAGCCATCCGACCAAGAGAGCAAAGATGCGCCTCAGCCGGCGGAAGGTGAAACCGAGCCTAATCAGAATAAATCATCTGCCACTGATCCAATTCTCAGCACTGAAAAATCGTCTGTGAGTGTAGCCAGTTTGGCGAAGCAAGAAGTGCAGATGACCAAAGCCAGGAAAATTTATTCGAAGGACGCGCTGTCAAACCCACATGTCAAACAGGCTTTGGGAAAGCTTTCTCCTAAGGATCGGGTCATTCAAGTTTGCGGAATAGAGGCATTGGAGCAAATCCGGCATAATCGGCCTGATATTATTCCCGATATGATGGCACGCACAGGTGGGACGCTGACAGAGACGCGTTTGAAGATGTCGGATGGTGCCTTCAGAAGTCATGCAAAGTGGTACAACCTAGATTTCAATTGCGCAGTTAATCCAAAAGATATGGCGGTTTCGTCGTTTCAATATGCGATTGGTGACCCTATCCCTAAAGCGGATTGGGCGCGCAGAGAGCTACCGATAGATTAGCCTTACGGAAAGAGAAACAAGTTTCGATATTTATTGCCACTGTGACAGGATTTACCCTGCAATTCCCGTAGCGCCGTTGTAGACAAAGGAAATGGAATTTCGGAGGCAGGGATATGGCTCGGTTTGTAGCTTCACGCAGGGCATTTCTGATTGGTTCGACATCGCTTGCGGCTTTGCCGCTGTTGCCCCACTGGGCGCGGGCTGAAGATGTGCCGCAAAAAGGTGGGCGACTGATCGTTGCGGCAGATTCCGAGCCACGTAATCTCAACCCGGCCATTGTCGCTTCCAACGGCGTTTTCTTCGTGGCGAGCAAGGTAATCGAGCCTTTGGCTGAAGCTTCCTTCGACGGTGAAAACGGCCTGGAGCCGCGCCTTGCAATCAGCTGGGAAGGCTCTGATGACGGTCTGACCGCAACCTTCCGCCTGCGTGAGGGCGTCAAATGGCATGACGGTAAACCCTTTACATCCGCAGACGTTGCGTTTTCGGCGTTGCAGGTCTGGAAACCGCTGCAAAATCTTGGCCGCGTCGTGTTCAAGGCCTTGGAGAGAGTCGAAACGCCGGATGAGCATACGGCAGTTTTCCACTTCAGCGAACCAACACCGTTTCAGCTTATTCGCAATGCGCTGCCAGCGCTGACCGCAGTGCTGCCAAAGCATGTGTTTGAGGGCACGGATATTGCCGCCAACCCTGCCAATGAGAAGCTGATTGGCACTGGCCCATTTAAATATGCCGAGCACAAAACCGGGGAATATTATCGCCTTGTGAAAAATGATGATTATTGGCGCGAGGGCGAGCCTTATCTCGATGAAGTCATCTATCGGGTGCTGCCGGATCGGGCTGCGGCTGCGGGTGCGCTTGAGGCTGAGGAAATTGACCTTGCTGCGTTTTCCGCCGTGCCCCTGGCAGATCTCGACCGCATTTCGAAAGTGCCGGGGATCAATGTCATTTCCAAGGGCTATGAGGCGCTGACCTATCAGCTGGTCGTTGAAATCAATCATCGCCGCAAGGAATTGTCTGACCTCAAAGTTCGTCAGGCAATCGCTCATGCGATTGATCGCGATTTCGTCGTAAAGACCATTTTCCTGGGCTTTGCCAAGCCTTCGACTGGGCCGGTTCCCCAATATGATAGCCAGTTTTATACGGGCGATGTCGCCGCTTATCCTTTCGATGTGGCGAAGGCCAATGCGCTGCTGGATGAGGCGGGTTATAAGCGCGACAAGGACGGCACGCGCTTTGCACTGAAGCTGCTGCCAGCCCCATATTTCAACGAAACCAGGCAGTTTGGTGATTATCTGCGGCAGGCGCTGGCGGAAATTGGCATTGATGCGCGTATCGTCAATAATGATTCAGCGGCACATCAAAAGGCGGTCTACACGGATCATGATTTTGATCTCGCCATCGCGCCGACGGTCTATCGTGGCGATCCGGCTATTTCGACGACCATTCTGGTGGAAAGCGGGATTGCAGCAGGCGTTCCGTTCTCCAATCAGGGCGGTTATGCCAATGAGAAACTGGACGCGCTCATTGACAAGGCTGCACATGAAATTGACGAGGAAAAGCGCACCGCGCTTTATCATCAATTCCAGCAACTGGTCGAAGCTGATCTGCCGCTCATCAATGTAGCGGAATGGGGCTTTATCACGGTTGCCAATGAGCGCGTAAAAAATGTTTCCAACAATCCACGTTGGGCAGTTTCCAACTGGGCAGACGTGTTTGTTGCACAGTGACGAAATATTGTGACGAAGCGTTGCTTTGATTGTACGTTCACGACGTGGCGCAGATTCTAACCCTTTTCAGGAAACGACTGATCAGCAGCATGATTGTGCTGCTGATTGTTATTGTTGGCTGTTTTTTGATGTTGGAAACAGCACCGGGCGATGCTGTTGATGCTTATGCCGTAAGCTTCGGCGGTGATGCGAGCGCCATTGCTGAAATGCGCGCTCGCTGGGGGCTGGACCAATCCGTTTGGCACAGGTTGACTGCCTATCTTGCCGCACTTTTGCAGGGCAATCTTGGTTGGTCGGTCAGTTTCAACCGCCCCATTCTCGATGTTATTCTTGAGCGCCTTCCCAATACGCTTTTGCTGATGGGTGCTGCGACGGCACTGTCATTCGCGGTTGGGTCGGCGCTGGGGATTGTTGCAGGCGCAAGACCGGGAAGCTTTCGCGATCGTTTCCTGTCGGTTGCCTCACTTATTCTCTATGCCATTCCCGGTTTCTGGTTGGCGCTTGTGCTTGTCATCCTGTTCTCAATCCGGCTGCGCTGGTTGCCTTCAAACGGTATTGAGACCATTGCTTCGGGCAAAGAGGGGCTGGCGCGCGGGCTCGATATAGCTCGCCACCTCGTGCTGCCAGTTGTATCGCTAGGGCTGATTTATCTCGCCCTTTATCTGCGTGTGATGCGTGCTTCCATGGCTGATATCTGGCGGATGGATTTTGTCCGTGCATTAAAAGCACGAGGCATATCACGCCCGCGCATTGTGCTGCGTCATGTGGCACGTAACGCTCTCTCACCGCTTGTCACCATGCTTGGGCTGCAAGCTGCTTCCATGCTGGGCGGCAGTGTGGTGATTGAAAGCGTCTTTGCAGTTCCCGGCCTTGGAAGGCTCGCACAGGAGGCGGTTGCGAGCCGCGATACGCTTTTGCTGCTGGGTGTTATTTTAACCAGCGCCATTATGGTGATCGTGGTCAATTTCGTCGTCGATCTTCTTTATCTCTGGCTTGATCCGCGCATAACTGCGGGAAAGGCCCTGCGATGAGTGGGATGAGACGTTACTTCGGATCGGGCGAGGGCATTGCAGGTGCGATTATTCTGCTCGCGCTGATGGCATCAGCTCTTCTCGCACCGCTACTCTTTCCAGGCGATCCGCTGCGTATTGTTGCAACGCCGATGCTTGCGCCGTTCGACAATGCATCCTTTCCGCTCGGAACAGACCGGCTCGGTCGTGATGTGCTGGCCGAGCTTTTCCATGCAAGCCGCACATCGCTGGTCGTGGGGCTGGCGGCAGCCGCTGCATCTATTTTGATTGGCAGCATTGTCGGTACACTGTCAGGTTTCGCCGGTGGTCTGGTCGATGAACTGCTGATGCGCATCACAGAAGCTTTTCAGACTGTGCCGGGCTTTTTGCTGGCGCTGGCGCTGGTTAGTATCGCGGGGCCTTCGTTGCCGGTGCTGGTGGCTGCAATTGCGCTTTCAAGCTGGACGCAGGCTGCACGTCTGACGCGCGGGCAGGTGCTGTCAATCCGTGAGCGCGATTACGTGGCGTCAGCCCGCGTTATCGGTATGCACCCGCTTGAAATTGCGTTCCGGCAAATCCTGCCCAATGCCTTGCCGCCGGTTTTGGCTCTTGTGCCGGTAATTGTCGCCTCCGCAATTCTGATTGAAGCAGCACTGTCATTTCTGGGACTAGGTGATCCCAATCGCGTGACATGGGGCGGCATGATTGCCGAAGGCCGCACGGTTTTACGCTCTGCACCGTGGTTGTCCATTCTGCCCGGGTTTGCGCTGGCTTTGACTGTCGTCGGCGTCTATCTCGCAGGCGAAGGCATCACACAGGCTGCATCGCGGCGCGAGGTGCAGGCATGAGCTTGGTCGCCCATATTGAAAATCTCAGCGTGCGCTATGGCAGCGATACAGCTCTCAACAATCTTGATCTCGATATAGGGGCCGGTGAAACGCTTGCCATTATCGGTGAAAGCGGTTCTGGAAAAAGTACATTGGCGTTGGCTCTTGCTGGCCTGCTGCCAGCCAATGCCCGCGTTTCAGGCGCGATTGAGTGGCCGAATGGAAAACCAAAGCCGGGCTACGATGTGGGCTTTGTGTTTCAGGATCCGGCTTCAAGTTTTGACCCCTTGATGCGTGTTGGTGCGCAACTCGTCGAGACAATCCGTGCCCACGAAAACATTGATCGTCATGCGGCAAAAGATAAGGCGCTCAAGCTGTTAGCGCGTGTTCAGATAGCCGAGCCGGAACAGAGTTTTTCGCGCTATCCGCATCAGTTTTCCGGTGGGCAGAAACAGCGTATCGCCATTGCACTTGCCATCGCAGCAAACCCCGTTCTGTTGATTGCTGACGAGCCAACCAGTGCGCTAGATACCATTGTGCAACGCGAAATCGTGGCACTGCTGCGCGCCTTGGTTCAGGCTGATGGCATGACGCTAATCTTCATCACACATGATATTGCGCTGGCTTCCAATCTGGCGGATCGTATTGTCGTTTTTCGTCATGGTGAACTGGTGGAGAGCGGCCCTGCGCGTGCGATCATAGCAAATCCAAAGAGCGACTATACAAAAGCGCTGATTTCAGCCGTTCCCGTGCTGGAACCTCAACATGGATAGAGTTTTGTTGCAGGCGACTGATCTGACCGTGCGCTATGGCGAGAAGCTTGCGCTGGATCATGTAAATCTTGAGATTGCAGCAGGTGAAACGCTGGCGCTGGTCGGGCCTTCCGGCAGCGGTAAATCTACACTGGCACGCGCACTTCTAAGGCTGCATGTACTTCAATCGGGTTCGATTCAGTTCGAGAATGAGAACTGGCTTGCGCTCAAAGGCAGCGCGTTGAGAAAGCGCCGCGCTCGGATGCAGATGGTGTTTCAAGACCCGCTTTCGGCATTCAATCCACGCGCAACCGTGCATGATCTGCTCAGCGAACCCCTGCGCATTCATGGTATAAAGCGCGATATTTCTGAGCTTCTGCAAAAGGTTGGCCTTGATCCCGCGTTTTGCAAACGCGGGGTGCATGAGATTTCCGGTGGCCAGCGTCAGCGGGTGGCAATGGCACGGGCCTTTGCAACAAGCCCATCGCTCATCGTTCTGGATGAAGCGGTGTCGGCGCTCGATGTGACGGTGCGTGGCTCAATTCTGAAATTATTGCAGGAAATACAAAAGGCCGAAGGCACGGCCTATCTCTTCATCACGCATGATCTGGCGGTTGCTGCACAAATGGCCGATCGGATTGCTGTGATGGAGCGCGGGCGAATTGTTGAATGTCGCCCCGCGGGAGAGTTGATTGCGGCACCGCAAGCACCTGTTACAAAGGCGCTGATTGAAGCGGTGCCGAAAATATTGACTTAGGCTTTACCCAGCTCAACCGAACGCTTGCGTGCCGCATCAACGGCTTCGCTAACCAAATTCTTGAGACGATCTTCGCCCATCAGAACTTCGAGTGCTGCTGCAGTTGTGCCGTTCGGGCTTGTAACCTGTTCCCGCAGCTTGGTTGGGCTGTCACTGCTGGCCGCTGCCAGCGCTCCTGCGCCCATGACAGTCTGCATAGCAAGGAGCGCTGCCGTTTCACGCGGCAGTCCAGCGGTTACGCCAGCATCGGTGAGCGCTTCGATAAAGTGGAACACATAAGCAGGACCAGAACCGGAAATCGCCGTCACAGCATCCATCTGCGCTTCGTCAGTAATGCTTGCGACTTTGCCGGATGTCTTGAGCAAGCTTTTTACGAAAGCGGCATCGTCGTCACTCACATTGGCATTTTTGTAGGTAACAAGCATTCCCTTGCCAATGGCAGCAGGCGTATTTGGCATGCAGCGCATAATCTTTGCATCGCTACCCAAATTCTGCTCAAAAAACGAAACTGGAATACCTGCAGCGACGCTGACAAAGGTCGCATTCGGTGCAAAGCGCTTATAGACAGGCAACACATCGCCCATAACCTGTGGTTTGACGGCAATCAACACCATGCGTGGGTTAAGGTCATCGGGCAGTGAATCCGCACTTGAACAGGCATTGACGCCAGCAAGCGCTGCCCGTGTTTGCAGCGCTTCAGATGGCTCAACCACATGCACATTCTCGGCTTGTAATATGCCGCTGTCGAGCCAACCCTTGAGCATGGCGAAGCCCATATTGCCGCAACCGACGAGAATGACTGTATCTTGCATGAGAATGTTCCGCCTTTATTGGATTAGTGCGTGTACCGAAAACTTTAAAACGCCTTTCGGAGAAGATACGCTTTGAAACAATTATTTAGAGCGCTGACCTGAATCAATCAGCTCGAAACACGCTCTAATGCCATTTCGGTATAGCCGCCATAGGCTCTGTTTCGCAAGTTTGATTAGCAAAATCTATTGGATCGCAATCAACCAGATTTTATAATTTTCGTAGTTTATTGATTACTTACATTTATGCGCCAAGATGCTTTTAATAAAGTATCAGGAGGGAAACAATGGACCCGTTGCTAACAACCGGCGTGCCGCCCGCGGAAGCTTTCACGCATGTCCGCATCATCATCGGGATCATACTTGGCCTTAGCGTTTCACGCCTTTTGACTGGGCTCGCGCGCTTTATTCAGCATCCCGGAAAACAGAATATCTATCCGGTGCATATTGCATGGGTGGCTTTTATTCTATTGTCGGTTATCCATTTCTGGTGGTTTGAATTTAACCTCCGCACGATCCATCTTTGGACCTTTGAAATCTATTTCTTCGTACTTTTCTATGCAGGGCTTTATTTCCTTCTCTGCACTTTGCTGTTTCCTGACAGCATGGGAGAATATACCGGCTATCGTGACTATTTCATCTCGCGGCGAAAATGGTTCTTCGGTATCTTGGCTCTCCTCTATGTAGCTGATGTTGTTGATACTTTGCTTAAGGGTATGGACCATTATTATCTCTACGGCTTCGAATATCCCGTTCGTATCGCATTGTTGATTGCGGCCAGCCTTGTGGCAATATTCACGGAAAACCGGCGTTATCACGCGGTGTTCGTGTCAGTCGCGCTGCTCTATGAAATAGCCTTCACACTCCGACATTTTGCGACTTTATCCTGAAACTCGCCGCTTAGAGATTGTCATCTTCAGTGATGACGCTTATTGGCATGTTTTTAGAACAAAGACGGTGTATCCCAAGGCATCGTCTGTTTAGATCGGAGCATTCAATATGGCCCAATTGATCGATGGCAAGAAGCTCGCCGAGGACATGGTTTCCACGGTGAAGCGTGAGACAGAAAAGCTCGTGGCTGCGACCGGCGTTGTCCCCGGCATCGCGGTGGTTATTGTCGGTGAAGACCCAGCCAGTCAGGTCTATGTTGCCTCTAAAGGAAAGAAAGCCAAAGAATGCGGTTTCGTTTCTGTTCAGCACGATTTGGCAGAAGATGCATCCGAGCAGGAACTTCTCGATTTGATCGATAGCCTCAACAACGATCCGGCAATTCACGGCATTCTGGTACAGCTGCCGCTCCCCAAGCATATCGATTCAGGTCGTGTGATCCAGACGATCTCGCCGGAAAAAGACGTCGACGGCTTTCATTTCATCAATGTGGGCAAGCTTGGCACCGGCGAGGTTGATACGGCTTTCGTTCCCTGTACGCCAGCTGGTGCGATGATTATGATCGAGCGCGTTCATGGTCGTGATCTGTCCGGCCTTAATGCTGTTGTGATTGGTCGTTCCAATATCGTTGGTAAGCCGATGTTCAATCTTCTGCTCGCGGCCAATGCAACAGTTACTGTCGCGCATAGTCGTACGAAAGACCTGCCAGCGATTGCCCGCACAGCTGATATTCTGGTTGCGGCTGTTGGTCGTCCGCAGATGGTCAAGGCTGATTGGGTTAAGCCGGGTGCGACAGTGATCGACGTCGGTATCAATCGCATTCCTGCGCCTGAAAAGGGCGAAGGCAAGACGCGTCTGGTTGGCGATGTCGACTTTGCGGACGCGGAAAAAGTGGCTGGTGCCATTACGCCGGTTCCGGGTGGTGTGGGCCCGATGACCATTGCAATGCTGATGGCGAACACTTTAACGGCCGCTTGTCGCAGTGTTGACTTCGAAAAGCCGGTATTTTGACACAATTTAAAGGCGTTTTTCGCGCCTTTTTGTGCATTTTTTGATAGTTTGAGAGGCAAAACGGTACAAAACCGCTTTGCCTTATTTTTAACACATCGTATTTCAGAAGACTGAAGCACCTTCATCAGCGCGTCCCGCGATGTTGCGGAAAGCGCGGAAAAGCTCGCGGCCCATGCCGTGTTCATTGGCTGAAAGATCGGGGTGCTGCTCGATGCGTTCATCAAGAAGCGCATCGCTGATCAGCACGTCGAGAGTTCCGTTCACGGCATCAAGACGTACAATATCGCCAGTGTGAATTTTCCCAATTGCGCCACCGTCGAGTGCTTCCGGCGTCACATGGATGGCAGACGGAACTTTGCCAGATGCGCCGGAAAGCCGACCATCGGTGACAAGTGCCACACGCTGTCCACGATCCTGCAAAATACCAAGCACTGTCATGAGCTTATGCAGTTCAGGCATGCCATTGGCTTTCGGCCCCTGATAACGAACCACTGCGATAAAATCGCCGTTCAAATCGCCAGCCTTGAAGGCTGCCTGCAATTCGGCCTGATCGTTAAAGACTTTGGCGGGAGCTTCAATGACATGACGATCCGGCTTCACGGCAGAAACCTTGATGATTGCATTGCCTATATTGCCGGTCAAAACCTTGATGCCGCCGCTTGGCTGGAAGGGCGAGCCGATCTTCGCCAGAACCTTATCGTCTCCGCTCTTTTCAGGAACCGGCTCGCGAATAACCGAGCCATTTTGCCCGAGCTTTGGCTCAATCGCATAAGGGCGCAGGCCTTCACCCCAAACGGTGCGAACATCTTCGTGCAAAATGCCACCATCGAGCAATTCGCGGATCAAAAAGCCCATGCCGCCCGCAGCATGGAAATGGTTCACATCGGCAAGACCGTTTGGATAAACGCGCGCCAGCAAAGGCACAACGTCTGATATCTCCGAAATGTCTTGCCACGTCAGTTTGATACCGGCGGCGGCTGCCATTGCAATCAGATGGATCGTGTGGTTGGTCGAGCCGCCGGTGGCGTTTAAGCCGACGATACCATTGACGAAAGACCGCTCGTCGAGCATTTCGCCTACAGGCGTGTATTCATTGCCGCAAGCGGTAATCGCCAGCGCGCGTTTGGCGGCTTCGCGGGTGAGGGCATCACGCAAAGGTGTGCCGGGATTAATGAAGGAGGAGCCCGGAATGTGCAGACCCATGATCTCCATCAGCATCTGATTGGAGTTGGCCGTGCCATAGAAAGTGCAGGTGCCGGGGCCGTGATAGGATTTTGACTCGGATTCGAGCAATTCCGCGCGGCCGACTTTGCCTTCTGCATAAAGCTGACGGGTCTTTGCCTTCTCGTCATTCGGTAGACCGCTCGTCATTGGCCCTGCCGGAATGAAGACCGCTGGCAAGTGTCCGAAGGTGAGGGCACCGACGATCAGCCCCGGTACGATTTTGTCACAAACGCCAAGATAAACCGCTGCATCGAACATATCATGCGACAGGCCGACAGCGGTTGCCATGGCAATGACTTCGCGCGAGAACAGGGAGAGTTCCATCCCCGCAAAACCTTGAGTGACGCCATCGCACATTGCAGGCACACCGCCCGCAACCTGTGCGACGCCACCCGCTTCGCGCGCTGCTGCGCGGATTAGTTCGGGATAGGTTTCAAACGGCTGATGCGCCGAAAGCATATCATTGTAAGCGGTGATGATACCTAAGTTTGGCACGACATCGGCGGTAAGGGCCGACTTGTCATTGGGGCCGCAGGCTGCAAAACCATGTGCGAGATTGGCGCATCCAAGGATCGAGCGATGCGGCTTACGGGAAGCCGCTTCTCGCACGCGTCCGATGTAGGCTTCGCGGGTCGGCTTCGAGCGCTCAACGATACGTTCGGTGATGGCCTTTATTCGGGTATGCGCAGTTTGCGTCGTCATGGGTATCACCTGTGAGATAATGTCAGGCTTGCCTGTGGCTAATTATAAAACCCACAGTCCCAAACGCAAACTGCTGCGTTGGATGGGACTGTTAGCTCGTCCAGTAGAGTTGTATCGGCTTACGCGCGTGACGGAACACGGCGCGAACCGGCATTTCTTTTTCGTCGTCGCTGGAGAGTGCTTTCTCAAGCGTTGCCTGCTTGGCAGCGCCCTCAATATGCAGAACCAGCATGTCTGCTTCCACCAGCAAGGGCAGAGTCAGTGTCAGACGCTTTTCGCCTGCGCCCTCTGCATGGATGGGCAGAACCACCGCTTTGGTCTTGGGGTCGATTGCCTGATCTAGACGATCAGCATTTGGGAAGAATGAAGCCGTATGGCCATCATTGCCCATGCCAAGCACAACTACGTCGAACGGTCGATGCAGGGCATCAATCCGGCTTGCAGCAGCGAGAGCTGCCGTTTCTACAGTTGCAGCCGGATTATAAAGGCCCACAAATTTTGCAACGCCTGCATGGTCGCGCAAAAGATGATCGCGCACCAGCTTCTCATTAGAACGCTCATTGGTAGGCGCCACAAAGCGTTCATCGACGAGCGTGATAGTCACGAGCGTCCAGTCAATCATCTTCCGCGACAGGATATCGAACAGCTTGAGCGGCGTAGTCCCACCGGAAACAGCAATCGTTGCGTGTCCCCGCTCAGCAATAGCGCTCGAGAGCTTGTCCGCAATTGCTTCAGAAAGCGACTGCGCCAGTTCTGTTCCGCTTGTAAAATCATGCCGTTCGATGCTCATGCCGTACCTTTCAACTCAGTCCAGAGCGAGCACTTTATAGAGTTATGCGTGCTCGCTCTTATTTTGTGGCACAAAGACTGATCCGGGAAAGTCTGTCAACGTTCCCGGCATGTGCTTTATCAGCTTTCGTGCCAGGTCCGACCGTCACGCTCGATCAGAGCGATGGAGGACGACGGACCCCATGTGCCCGAGGTGTAGCCCTGAACCTGCTGGTTGTTGACATCCCACCCCTTGAGGATTGGATCAACCCAGCGCCATGCTGCTTCTACTTCGTCGCGACGCATGAACAGCGTCTGATTGCCGCGCACGACGTCCATGATCAGACGTTCATAAGCATCCGGGTTACGTTCGTTAAACGACTCGGCGAAGCTCATGTCGAGTGGGACGTGACGCAGACGCATACCGCCCGGACCCGGATCCTTGATCATTAGCCACTGCTTCACACCTTCGTCAGGCTGCAAGCGAATGACGAGCTGGTTGGCGACGACCTTGCCAGCATTTTCGCCGAAGATCGAATGCGGGATCGGCTTGAAGGTCACGACGATTTCGGAAACGCGCGATGCAAGGCGCTTGCCTGTACGCATATAGAATGGAACACCAGCCCAGCGCCAGTTGTCGATTTCGGCCTTTAGGGCAACGAAAGTTTCCGTATTGCTGTCGTCGCTGCCGAGATCTTCAAGGTAGCCCTTAACCGGGCCATCTGCAGATGCACCCGCGCGATACTGACCGCGAACCGTGACGTCTTCCACATTGGCCGTGGTGATCGGCTTCAATGAACGCAGCACCTTGACCTTTTCGTCATGGACGGCATCGGCTTCGAGCGACGAAGGCGGCTCCATGGCGACGAGGCAGAGAAGCTGCAGAATATGGTTCTGCACCATATCGCGCAGTGCGCCAGCGGTGTTGTAATAGCCCGCACGACCTTCAAGGCCGACCGATTCCGCGACCGTAATCTGCACATGGTCGATATGTGCAGAGTTCCACAGTGGCTCATAAAGCGCATTGGCAAAGCGCAAGGCCATCAGATTCTGAACCGTTTCCTTGCCGAGATAATGGTCGATACGGAAAATCTGGTCTTCGCGGAAAACACTGCCGATGGTGTCGTTCAGCGCGTTGGCAGATTCAAGATCACGGCCAATTGGCTTTTCTACAATGATACGCGTGTCGCGCGTGATAAGACCGTGCGACTTGAGGCGGTTTGCGATATCACCAAACAGCGTCGGGCTTACGGCGAGATAGAATGCGCGAATCTTTTCAGGCTTCTTGCCGATGGCATCTTTCAAAGCGGCCCAGCCGTCTTCTGACTTTGCATCGACTGCAACATAGGTGAGGCGAGCAATGAAAGTCTCGACTTCCTTCGCGTCAATTTCGGCAGGCTTTACGTGTTCGTTGATCGCATCGCGGGCAAATTTGCGATATTCTTCATCGGTCATCGCACTGCGCGATGCGCCGATAATGCGCGTTGGCTCACTGAGCTGACCCGCACGCTGACGCTGATACAGCGCAGGAATCAGTTTGCGTTCGGCAAGATCGCCGGAGCCACCAAAGACGATGCAATCGAAGGGCTCTACCGGTATTATCTGGCTGGTCATATATCGCTCTCTTCCAATTCTGGCGCAAATCACTCTGCTCATAGCAGATTGCGATTTTCGCGCATCCTCTGTCTATAATCTAATCGATTTAAATTCAACTCTCCAATGGTAAATTCCCATAAATGTTATCAATTGCGGATGGCATAGCATTTCAATTAACTGCAAATGCACAGATGACATGCTCAACATAGAGCCTTATTTAGGCATGAACACAGCTAAGCTGAACGAAGTTTTACTGATTTGACGCGCGGATTATATCTCTCATCCGCAAAAGGAGAATGACATGAAGAGGCTGCAAGACAAGGTTGCGATTATCACAGGCGCTGGATCAGGTTTCGGCTCCGCTATAGCGCGCCGCTTTGCAGCAGAGGGTGCGAAAGTCGTGTTGGCTGATGTGAATGTGAAGCGTCTTGAAGACGAGTTGGCTGATATTGGCGAAAATGCTTTGTCCGTGCAGGCTGATGTGTCACGCAAGGACGATATGGAGCGGCTGGCGCGCGCTGCTTTCGACAAGTTCGGTCGTATCGACATCATGGTCAACAATGCCGGTTTCACGCATCGCAACATGCCTTTGACGGACGTGGATGAGCATAATTTCGATCTCATCAATGCGGTCAACATGAAGGCTATTTATTATTCAACTCTGCTGGTTGCGCCGATCATGGAGCATCAGGGCAGTGGCGTGATCATCAATACGGCATCAGCCATGGCGAACCGTCCACGCAAGGGACTCACATGGTTTGCAGCCTCTAAGGGCTGGGTTGTGAGTGCCACCAAGGCCATGGCGCTGGAGCTGGCTGACAAAAATATCCGCGTCAATTGTATCTGCCCCGCTGAAAGCGACAGCGAGGCATTGGGATTGTTCTTGGCGGAAGACACCCCAAAGGCGCGTGAAGGTCTGAAAGCCACCATTCCGCTTGGCCGTTTCTCCAAACCGGAAGATGTGGCGGAAGCCGCGCTTTTCCTTGCTTCCGACGCGTCTTCAATGGTGACTGGAACCGCGCTCAGTGTTGATGGCGGGTATTCGATTTAGTGCTGGCTTTGGGTGGCGCGTTTCAGCGTCACCCAATTATACAAAGCACCAGCTGCAATGAGTATACTGGTTCCTATAAAGACTGATGGCATACCCATACGTCCACCGACAAAGCCACCTGCAACCGGACCAGCAACCTGACCGACATATTGCGCAGAAACAGAAAGCCCAAGCACGCTGCCTGCAACGCGGTCAGGAACATTGTGCCGGATGACGCTGCTGATGCAGGGCAGCAAGCCGCCGAGTGCCAAGCCCATCAGGAAGCGCAGGCCGATCAACTGCCACGCCTCTGTGACGAAGGCTTGCGGGATCAGTAGAAGCGCTGCGATTGCCAAAGCACCAGTAATAACGCGGGTATGGCCGATGCGGTCTGCCAATCTTCCGAGACGCGAGGCGGACAGGATGCTGCCCAGTGCCGCCGCAGCCATAACTACTCCCGAGATTATCGTCACCTTGGCCTGATCATCGACCAATTGCATAACATAAACGGTGATGATCGGCTCTATCGACATATTGGCGAACATCAGCAACATACCGGTCGCAAGCATCGCAATGACGGGTCTGCGGTCGGGAACTGCTGCCCAAATAGACTGCTCCTTTTGTTCTTTGTTTCGCTTTGGTCGTTTGCGATCTTCGCGGATCAGAAATGTCGTTGCAAGGAAGGTCAGGAAGATCACGCTGCCCGCCAGCCAGAAGGTCGCGCGGATACCAATGAGCGGTGGAAGCGCGCCACCCAGTAGAGGGCCAGCCAGATTGCCTGCCATGATGCCGGCAGAAAGTGCGCCGAGCGCCCAGCCCGTCTTGTTCTTTGGCGTCTGGGTTGCAACCAGAATCATTGAGCCCGATGAGTAGCCACCAGCAATGCCGACGAACAGACGGAGTGCCACCAGCTGCCAGATATCTGTCACCATGCCCATCAGCGACATCGCAATCGCCATGCCAAGGCTGGCGCGGATCAGCATCAGCTTACGGCCATAAAGGTCACCGAGCTTGCCCCAGAAAGGAGCGACAATTGCGGCTGCGAGAAAGGTTGCACCATAAGCGATACCGGACCATTGCACGATAGCAGCTTCGCTGGCGACGCCGAGCTGGGCCACATAAAGTGGAAGGAACGGCAGCAGCAGCGACATGGCAACAAGCGTGGTGAACGAACCGATCAGGCAGATGAAAAGATTCTGCTTCCAGTAGCGCTCGTGGGTTTCGTCTGCTTCGGTCGTGGCCTTGCCGCCGCTTGTGGCGTGCTGGGTGCTCATGCTGTGTTCCGTGTTAATATGCGTGATTGCATTGTATTCCATTTTGGGATACCAAAACGGAATACACACATGCGCCTGTCCCGAGCGCTTGTCAATCAGTCACGCGCGAGAATTATTGAGGGTCCTATGTCACAGATGCGTCAAGTCGAAGAGCAGCTTCGCGATATGATCCTTGGGCTTGAGCTGGGGCCGGGCGAGCGGCTGACCGAACGAGCGATTGAAGCGCAGTTTAATGCTTCGCGTACGCCGATCCGGGCAGCGCTCTTGCGTCTTGAGGCGGAAGGGCTTGTCGGGCGGGAAGGGCGCGGCTGGACCGTGTCACCGATCAATCTCGCGGAGATTGAACAGATCGGTGTCTATCGCGAGGCGTTGGAAATTGCCGCTTTGAAAGTCACCTGCGCACTTGAAGATCGCATTGGTGTCGAGACAATCGCTGAAATGCTCAACAGTTGCGATGCCACAAGCACGCGCGAGGAATGGCATCGTGTGGGCATGGATTTTCACATCGAACTCGCACGACTTTCCGGCAATGAATTTTTGAGCCGTGGTGTTCGCGATGCTATGCAGCGACTATCGCGGGCGCGTTGGCTTGAAGTGCGTGATGCGGATGCGCTGGCGCGTGCCTGGCAGCAACATCACGCAATTCTGGATGCAGTGCGGGACGGTGATGCGTCGCAAGCGACGGCTTTAATGACAGCGCATCTCGGAGGAAGCCGGTCGCGCCTGATCGATAATTTGCGCGAGGACCGGCGCGGTTTGAAAGCGCGTGGTTTTGCGGTGGTTAGTGGCTAAAAGCATTTCCAGCAAAAGTGCGCAGCGGTTTTGCTTAAGATAATGCGTAAAAACAAACCACTTTCACCATTCGGGCAGCTTGTGTCCGGCACGGTCAAACCGGGATGGTCGACCCTCTTTCATACCCACATCACGTAGCAAATATTCTGGCGAATGTTCGCTGATGACGTAAGGATTTTGCTTCCGCTTGAACAAACCTGCAATCCATGCACGCAGGCCGGAAGACGCTTTTTTTGCAGGGCAAGCGGCAGCAATCGCTGACGAGTTGATCTCAACATCACGCATGGTCGGTCTCGATTTTTCTAAGTTTAAGGCCGAGTGGGAAACTCGGCTCTCGATTAAATTCTGCCTATGCTTATGTCGGAAAAACGCGTTGTTTTCCAATTGAACGTCAATTATAATGCATAAGGAGAACTTATGTTTTATGTCAAAAGCCCTGCCGCCGCTCTCAGCAATTCGTGTTTTTGAATCTGCTTCCCGCCATGCGAGTTTTACGCGTGCGGCAGAAGAGCTTGGCATGACGCAGGCGGCCGTTAGCTATCAGATAAAATTGCTCGAAGAACGTGTTGGCGCGCCGCTGTTTCTACGCAAGCCGCGTCAGGTGGAATTGACCGAGTTGGGCAAGCGTCTTGCCCCTGCTATCAATGATGCTTTTGAAGCTATGCGGGCCGCCTTTGCATCTGCACGCGAAGATACGCAAGGCGTGTTGACGATCAGCGCTGTGGTGACGTTTGCAGCCAACTGGCTTGTGCAGCGGTTGGGATCATTTCAGATGCAGCATCCGGCGCTGGCCGTGCGGCTGGATACATCGAATGACATAATCGATTTCGCGACGTCAAATGTCGATCTAGCCATACGCAGCGGTCGAGGGGAATGGCCCGGTATGATCTCGCACGAGCTTATCAAAGCGCAGTTCTCGCCGATGCTCAGTCCTAAGCTGATAGAGGCGGTCGGAGGTATTAAAGAACCTGCTGACCTATTGCGTCTTCGCGCTGTCGATCCCACCGATCCATGGTGGAAAATCTGGTACAAGGCTGCTGGAATTGAAGACCCGAAAATACAAGGCAATGCATTTAGCCGTTATGGCGCGCAGCATCTTGAAGGACGCGCAGCCGCTGCCGGGCAGGGCGTTGGCATCCTGACACCTGCCTTTCATGCGGCTGAATTGGCATCAGGACAATTGATCCAACCCTTTGACCTTCTTTGTGATGATGGACAGGCCTATTGGCTGGTTTATCCTAAAGCACGCAAGAATATGCCCAAAATCCGTGCGTTTCGCGAATGGATTTTGGACGAGCTGGCGTCGTCAAATTAGCCCATCAGATAGCGGAAAAAGCCAGCTGAGCAGATACCGATGATGACCGTTGGCAGCATTGAAAAGCGAGTGGCCGCCAGAATAGTGACCGCGAGCGCTGCGAGATCAGCCGGTTTGTCGGATACGAAATCAGGCGCAATAACCGAAATCAGCACGCAGCCGGGTGCTGCCTCCATAACGGCTGTGGCGCGCTTGCTGAGCGTACGGTTGCGCAACAGAATATAGCCACCGATGCGCGTGAGATAGGTAACGCTGGCCATCGCAAGAATGGCAAGAACGGCTATTGGATCAATCATTATCGTCACCTGCGAGAACATAAGCTGCAATCAGGCCGGATACTGCACCAGCTGCGACATACCACGCGCCGGGAATAGTCAGGTAGGTTGTTGCTGCCACAACAAGGCTGACGAGCCATGGGCGGGCTGGGGCAACACCTTTCCACATGCCTGCAAGCAGCACGAGGAAGACAGCTGGAAACGCCATGTCAAAGCCATAGGGACGCAAATCTCCCATCATCGGGCCAAAGGCAGCGCCGAGCGTGGTGAAAAATACCCATGCGATGTAAAACGGGACCGCAACGCCAGCATAAAATTTCAGGCTGAGAGCTGGATTGATACCTTTAGCCTTGCGGCGTCTGGCGTCGGCAATGCCGATAGCCCAGCTTTCATCGCACATCAGAAACAGCGTTGCGAAAGCCTTGCGCTTAGGCAGATGGCGGATGAACGGAGCAAGCGCTGCCCCCATCAGCAGATGACGGCTGTTGACCAGAAAGGTAATCGCGGCAATCAGCAGAATATGCGGTGGAGACGTCCAGAGCTGGATCGCTGCGAATTCCGAGCCGCCCGCAAAGTTGAGGCCGGTCATCATTGGAACTTCAGCGACACTCAAACCTTTCTGTGTAGCAAGCGCACCGAGAACCACCGCATAAGGAATGATGCCGAGCAGAACTGGAAATCCAGCCACTGCACCCCGGCGAAATTCGGAGTTGCGAGCAGTCTTGCTTTTCTGCGGTGCGTAGTCTTGCGAAATATCCATATAAATTCCGTTGGCGGGCCTCTAGGCTGCCCCTCATGCATTGCGTGATCTGCCTGATCGATGGGCAATGTAGCCAATCTTTCACGCAATCGGGTTGCAAAGATCGCTCTTTTGCATCAATATTTGGCACAAAATGCCAATAATATTTGCAAAAATGGAACTGAGAGCCAATGAAGCTGGATGATATCGATAGACGGATTCTTCGCGTGCTTCAGCGCAATGGCCGTATTGCGAACAATGATTTAGCGCGCGAGGTAGGGCTGTCGCCTTCGCCCTGTTTGCGTCGCGTGCGACTTTTAGAAGAGGCGGGGGTGATTGATCGCTATGTTGCGGTGCTTAATCCAGCCAAGATCGGCAAAGGGCTGACCTTCTTTGTGCGCATTCGTCTCGACCAGCAGGATGAGGAAACGCTGCAAACCTTCGCCAAGGCAATTCTTAAACTACCGCAGGTGGTAGAGTGCTATTTCATGCTGGGGGATTTTGATGCGATGATCCGCGTCGTGGCGGCAGATATTGAAGATTATCGCCGGTTCCAGTCCGAGCATTTGAGCCGCATCAAAGGCGTTCAAAGCTTGAAAACCGACGTTCCGAGCCAGACTGTGAAACAGGTTTCTGAAATACCCGTATGAATCAAACGGCCCGGAAAAACCGGGCCATTTTTAGTTCGTTATGCTGCGAGCGTCGCACTGTCGATGACGAAACGGTACTTCACATCGCTCTTCAGCATACGTTCATAGGCATTTTCGATATCCTGAATAGCAATCATTTCGATGTCGGAAACGATGCCTTTTTCAGCGCAGAAATCGAGCATTTCCTGCGTTTCGGCAATGCCGCCAATCAGCGAACCGGCAATCGAACGGCGCTTGAAGATAAGCGCAGCCACGTTTGGCGACGGATGCGCATGTTCAGGCACGCCAACCAGTGTCAGGGTGCCATCACGCTTCAGAAGCTGTGTGAAGGCATCGAGATTATGGCTGGCTGCAACGGTGTTGAGGATGAAGTCGAAGCTGTTTGCATGCGCTTTCATCTCTTCTTCGTTGCGCGATACGATCACTTCGTCCGCACCGAGTGCTTTGGCATCTTCACGCTTGCTCTCGGATGTTGTGAAAGCCACCGTATGAGCACCAAGCGCATGGGCAAGCTTGATACCCATATGGCCAAGGCCACCAATGCCGACGATGCCGACCTTCATGCCCGGACCAACGCGCCAGTGACGCAGTGGTGACCATGTGGTGATGCCTGCGCATAGCAGCGGTGCAACCGCTGCAAGCTGTTCCTTCGGGTGGCTGATCTTCAGAACGAATTTGTCTTTCACAACGATCTGCTGCGAATAGCCACCGAGTGTATGGCCCGGTGCATCGGACGTGGGCGAATTGTAGGTGCCGGTGAAGCCGTGTTCGCAGTATTGTTCCAGCCCGTCATCGCAGGCATAGCAATGCTGGCAGCTATCGACCATGCATCCGACGCCGACGGTATCGCCAACCTTGAACTTACTGACATTCGCGCCTACGGCGGTCACGTGGCCGACGATTTCGTGGCCAGGAACGCAAGGATAGACTGTTCCTGCCCATTCCGAACGTACCTGATGCAGGTCAGAATGGCAGACGCCGCAATAAGCGATTGCGATCTGCACATCGTCTGCACCCGGCGCGCGGCGGGTAATGTCGATCGCTTCAAGTGGCTTGTCACCGGCATAAGCACCATAGGCTTTTACGACCATGAGGTTGCTCCTTGTTGTGTTTGGGTGTGAGTGCACATTGGTAGGTGTCACTCAATCTGAAATCTTGTTTATGACCGCTCGATATTCGGACGAAGACTATGATCAAAGCTTTTAAGAAGCTTCATGAAGAGCAGCGCTCTTTGTCCTGCGAAAAGTGTCGAGTCGGCAGGAGAGCTAAGATGGAGCGAAAACCGGAAAAGGAAAGAGGGAGTTTGAAGCTACCAGTCACAAATGCGTGTGCCGGATGCTTCAATCGCGTCGCAGCGCACGCGTGTGTTCGCGTTTACTTATGGATGTGGATTAGGGAAATCATGTCGCTCAGAAAGAGCTGCGATGATCGCATCTTTGTTGGAAATGAATGTTCTGCCTGCATACCCACCCGTCTGGTGGAGCGAACGCTGGCCCTTCGCCAAGACCAACAAAGGCAAGGATTGGTTTTCTTCCCCAACAAGCGCGATCACATCAGGCCGTGGTCTTGGCCAGTCGATGCGCTTGATGTCGAGGTTTTTGCCGAGTTGCGGAAAGGAAGCCAGCACGCCTTCCATCAACGCACAATGCTCGCAGTAAAATTTCTGGTTAGGATATGCCGGATCTTCAAAGCCGGGTGTTAGAAGGAAAAGCGTATCGCGATTCATTTACTTATCCTCGCATTCTTGGGTTAAATTACTTGTGTGACCATGCCTTTTAGGGTCGCAATAAACATTTCATATGTCTAAGTTGCAATGTGACTTATTAGGTTGAAAGTTCAATCAAGACCAAGCGAGTTTAGATGCGAAACACCGTCGCCAATCACGCCAACAGAGATTGGTGGAAGCAGCTTCTGGCGTTCAAACCTGCAAAATGGGTGTGGGGGCGTTCAATACGTGCTGGAATTGGCGTTGGTTTACCGCTGGCAATAGGCATCGCGACGGGGCATGTCGCTGAATCGCTTTTCGTTTCAATGGGGTCACTGACACAGGCACCCGGTGAGCGCGACGAAGCTTATCAGTTTACATTTCTTAAAATTGCTATGTCGGCACTTTGCGGTGCCATTGGGTTGCTGCTTGGATATCTGGGCTTTCTGCCGTGGATTGCCATTATTGGCATTATGATGGTGCTCGCATTTTTCTCGACCATCATCAGTTTTCATAGCAGCGTATTGGCGTCAGGTTGCATGATGATTTTGATGTTCGGCACGATTGCTTTGTGCAATCCGGATATCAAGTCGTTCATTCCACTCGCTGGTTTCTTCATTCTTGGATCAGCTTTTTATGCGCTTTTGCTTGGCATTGAGGCGATTTGCAGCGGAAGTTCTCCACGTCGTAAATTGCTGACAAAATTGCTTGCGGCATTGCAAAATCTGGCGCAATCGCGCGCAAATGGCACAATGGTCGAGGCTGATCGCGAACAGGTTACGACATTGCTTGATGCACTCTATCAGATGATGATGCACACGCGTTTCAATGCATGGGGAACCAGTCCGCAGAGTGAGCAAACGGCTGCAATCGTCCAGAAAGCTGATGCGCTTTTTACTCTCATTTTGGGCACAGATAAGAGTGAAGTCCTGAGTAAAGCAGCCAGTAATCTTGCTCTCATGCACGAGATGTTGTCAGTCAAAGGCAGTATTGATCGACAGAAAATTGTCAATGATGCTGGACGAGTGGGGAGTGCCGTTGGTCAGCTTGCTGAAAGTATCACGAATAAACGTGCTTTTGTCCTAAACAACATGAATGTGCAGACGCCGCAAAGCGCGACGATTTTCGAACGCTTACGGATGACAGTTGATATTATGAGTGTCGGCAAAGACACGATCGTGTCGGCCTTGGCGCTTGCAATCTGTTTGGGGATTGGGCTTTCATTTCATTTTGTTGACCGTGTAACGCATTGGTACTGGATACCGATGACTATTGTGATCGTCATGCGTCCAGATCTGGGTTCTGTTTTTGGAAGAACGATCTTGCGCTGCGTCGGAACCAGTGCAGGTGTGCTGATCGGTGCTGCGATCTTGGTTTTCGTGCCGCTTGGCGTGACATTCGTTGTTATCCTGACGGGTATTGCCTGTTTGATACCGTGGGCAATCCAGAAGTCTTATGCTTTTTTCGCCATGGTTTTGACGCCGCTTGTTCTCGTACTGATAGACTATATCAGCCCCGAAACAAAGGAAGCCAATTATGCTATCTGGCGTTTCGTTGATACGCTGACAGGTGGTTTGATTGTGATCGTTTTTGGATATCTGATTTGGCCAAAGCGAAAATATGACACCTTTGAACGCTGTTTTACCGCCGCGCGAATGGCAATCGTCCACTATCTCGGGCAGGTACTGAACAGCTCAAAAAAGACAGGTGTGAAAGACGAAACCGTCAATCTCATTGCAGCACGCAGGCTAGCTTATGGCAAGCTTGCAGACATGCGAGCAACCTTACAAAAGACGCTTGGTGATCCGCCGCCGGCCGGTTTGCAGGCCATTGTCTGGTATCCGGTTATTACGTCGATGGAGCGCTTGTGTGATGCCATCACCTCTTATTCTATTACCGATGTAAAAACGGAATATGCGGCGCATGGCGAGGCGCTTGATCAACTTGTCTGCGAATTGAAAGCCGTTGGTAAAACTGTGCACGTGGATGAAAACGCATCATCGACAGATGGCGACGCAGATGACATTGCCGTGAGATTTATCACCAATATGCAATCTGAAATCGCGCATCTGAACGATTGGCATCATAAGGCTTTGGCTGGTAAAACCTTATAAGTGCGCTTCATTGAGTGTTTGTTCAAGCGTGGTTGCCAGCTCAAAAAAACGCTGTCGCACCATCGGTGAAAAGTCATTTGCACGTTCGATGGCATGGAAAACCTCCGGCGCATCGTGGCGCACCATGCCAACCGCCTGCATGATGAGATCGAAGCTCTTCGTCGTCATACGCGTTGGCAATGGCTCCATCTGCACCAGCACTTTTGCAATCAGATGGGTCAATCCCTGAACCATAGCTGCGTCGCGGTCATGATCCTCCGGCGTTGTGATGATCACATCAAGCTCCAGATATTTTCGCAAAAACGCACCGATGCGAAATGCTTGCGTGCCGCGAACCGGACAAATGGCAATCTTCAGACCAGCAATCCCATTGCGTGCGCTCTGTGGGCCAAACAAAGGATGCGTGGCAACAATATCGACATGATCCGGCAGCCCTTTGAGCATGATATTGGCGGGGCCAACCTTCACCGATCCGACATCCATAACCAGCGTACCGGGCCGCAGATGCGGCGCGATAGCTCTAACAACGCCTTCAAGGGTTGATACGGGTGTTGCCAGAATAACGATGTCGCAACCGGCTGTGTCTTCGATTGTCGCAAGTGTTACGGAGAGAGCGCCTGCAACATTATCCAGTCTGGCGACAGGGTCATAAGCATATAGCCGGTAATATGGGCTGAGGTAACGGGCGATAAGCTGCCCGAATGCACCAAAGCCGATAATGCCGATTGTTTTATGCTGATGATTTTCGTCGGAAGACATAGACTGACCTCTGAATGGCTGGATCGCCAGAGGCACCGTCTTGAAACTAAACCGCTGGCAATGCAGCGGTTGAACTATGACAAAGCAAAACCACCGCTATATGAGCGGGGCGTAATAAGACTGAGTATGGATGGACGCTTTAATCATGGTGCTTTGCTATTCCTGCCGGGACGCATTGTCAATCGGCTTTTCTTAATCGTCACAGCCGATCCATCAGCGCATACCATGACAGTGCGACAAACAGGAGCGGTGCGCGCAGTGTGCGTCCGCCGGGGAAGGCGGGAATACGAAGCTCTTCAAAAAGCTTAAGCTTGTCGCGCTTGCCAGAGATGGCTTCCGCATAAAGCCTGCCCATATAATTGGCGAGCATTACGCCATGGCCGGAGTAGCCGCCTGCCGAGATGACGCCCGGCATCACTTCGCGCACGAAAGGCTGACGCGGCATGGTGATACCAACTGAGCCACCCCATGCTTGCGTGATTTCGACTTTGTCGAGTGCGGGGTAAATTTCGGCGATCTGTCGGCGGATATGCTCGCTGATGTCACGCGGATTGTCCGCCGTATAGGCTTCACGACCGCCAAACAGCAGGCGACCATCTTTTGATTTGCGGAAATAGCGGACCACAAAGCGTGAGTCATCGACTGACTCGCCGCCCGGAATAATGGGGCTGTTGTCTCCCAAAGGAGCTGTCGCACCGATAAACGAACGGATCGGCATGACATGGGATGCACTCGTCGGTTCAAGATCACCGCCATGCGCATTGACCGCGAGAAATGCGTGCTTTGCTGAGATCGTTCCGCGTGGTGTTTCGACCTGCACACGACCGCTTGCTGTGGTTATTTGGGTGGCTTTGGTGTTCTCGAAAATATGCGCTCCAGCCTCGGCAGCAACTCTTGCCAAACCGATCAGCAATTTAAGCGGATGAATATGACCCGTGCCGGCATCATAGATCCCGCCGTAGTATCGACTTGAGCCGAGAAGTGCAGCCATTTCATCACGTTCAACATAGCGAATATGCGGATAGTTGAAGCGCGTTGCCATCTGCTCCGCATGGTCGCGGTAGTGCTTCAAATATCGTGGCTTATGCGCCGCAGAAATCTGACCGGGCATATATTCCATGTCGATATTGTGTTCGTGGGCAAAGCCAAGCAGATGCGCCTTGGCTTCTTCCGCAACGTCGAACAGTGCCTTTGCCCGTTCAAAGCCATATTGCTTTTCAAGGTCTTCAGCCCATGTGCGCTGACCTGTGCCGAACTGCCCACCATTGCGCCCTGATGCTCCATCGCCAAAACGCGCGGCTTCAATCAAAACGACATCTGCGCCTTGCTTGGCGAGATGATACGCTGCAGAAAGCCCTGTATATCCGCCGCCGATGATCACGACATCCGCCTGTCGTGCACCATCCAATTCCGGATATTGCGGGCGTTCCGCTACGCTCGCTTCGTACCAGGAGATGCCGGGCGAGATGGGGCTTTGATAGGGCCGATGATGTGGCATGTGGAACCGGTCAGACGTTGAGCAGCAGGAACTCGCGCTCCCACGGGCTGATAACTTCCATGAAGGTTTCAAACTCGGCACGCTTGATTGCCGCGTAAGTCGTAACGAATGAACTGCCAAACAGGTTGCGCAATTCCTGATCGTTCTCAAACAGCTCCACCGCGTCAATCAGGCCGCGTGGCAGGTCGATTTCCTTGGTATTGACGCTGGTCGATGCGGGCTGATCCGCCTCGATTTTGTTGACCAGACCAATCAGACCGCAAGCAAGCGATGCTGCCAATGCCAGATAAGGGTTTGCATCCGACGATGGAATACGGTTTTCAACGCGGCGACCGCCCGGTTCGGAACGCGGCACGCGGAATGCGGTCGTGCGGTTGTCATAACCCCACTTCACATTGACCGGAGCCGAAGCCGATGGCGTCAGACGACGATAGGAGTTCACGTAAGGCGCAAACATCACAAGCGCGTTAGGGACGTGGCGCTGCATGCCGCCGATGAAGTGGCGGAAGGCTTCGCTTTCCGAACCGTCTTCGTTGGAGAAGATGTTTCGTCCAGTTTTCTTATCGACAATCGACTGGTGGATATGCATGGCCGATCCCGGCTGGCCCTGAATGGGCTTGGCCATGAAGGTTGCATACATATCGTGCTTGAGAGCCGCTTCGCGAATTGTGCGTTTGAACAAAAAGACCTGATCGGCCAGTTCAACCGGATCACCGTGGCGCAGGTTGATTTCAAGCTGGGCTGCACCTTCTTCGTGGATCAGCGTATCGATCTCAAGGCCTTGGCCTTCCGAGAAATGGTAAATATCGTCGATGAGTTCATCAAATTCGTTAACGCCCGCAATTGAATAGCCCTGTCCACCGCCAATTGCGCGGCCAGAACGGCCAACGGGTGGGGTGAGCGGATAATCCGGGTCCGGGTTTTTACGTACCAGATAGAATTCGATTTCCGGGGCTACGACGGGCTTGAGGCCGCGTTTGCTATAAGCAGCCACGACCGAGCGCAGCACGTTTCGCGGAGTGAATTCAACCGCACGTCCATCCTGATAGACCAGATCGCAGATAACCTGCGCCGTCGCATCAGTTTCCCACGGTACAGCGGAAAGGGTTGACAGATCGGGAAGAAGTCTCAGATCGCCATCATCTTCCGGATATTGGAAGCCATGGCCGTCTTCCGGGTAGTCACCCGAAATTGTGGTCATAAACACAGCCGAAGGCAGCGCCAGCGACGTGTTCGACGTAAATTTTTTCGATGGCATCATCTTGCCACGGGCAACGCCTGCCTGATCTGGTGTGATGCATTCGATGTCTTCGATATCACGCCACGCCAGCCATTCGGTGGCTTGCTTCCAGTTCTTCACGCCGCGAAGCGATTTGACATGAGGCGGGGTACGGCGACGCGGCGCACGCGTTACCTTCTTTTCCGTCGTATCAGCAGACATCCAACACCAAAAAAATGATTTCTTGTATGTGCATGATAGCGGGGACATGCGGCAATGACAAATAACCTTTGAGCAATAACCGCATTAAATATCGAGAAAAATTTGCTCAGTGGCGACATTTGTCGGATGTTCGACGCTCTTCCGCAACATTCATTTTATGCTCATTGCATAAATGTGTGAATTGCCATTTTCCTGTAATCTTGGCGCCATGTTTCGGTAAAGAATTACCAAATTGATTTTTCCAGGAGATTTCATTAATGCAAAGATCGTTTCGAGTTGCGCTTGGAATTGCAGGCGGTCTCTCGTTTGCAACTCTTGCTATGCAAGACCAAGCAATGGCTGCTGATCAAAAACTCACTTGCATGATTATTCTTAACGCAAAGAGCGGAGAGGTCATCGCCAAAGAAGGCGCGATTTGTGACAAGCGCAACAGTCCGGCTTCAACTTTTAAAGTTCCGTTGGCGCTGATGGGGTTTGAAAGCGGCATATTAAAAGATAGCCACAATCCGTCCTGGCCTTACAAGGAGGGTTATCCTGCATGGCGTGAATCCTGGAAACAATCTGTCGATCCGACCTACTGGGAAGATCAATCCGTCGTCTGGTTCTCACAGGAGCTTACGCGGAAACTCGGGAAAGAAAAGTTTCAGGAATACACAGACCAGCTCAACTACGGCAATCGTGATCTGAGTGGCGATCCGGGCAAAAATAATGGCATGTTACGCTCATGGATTTCCTCGTCCCTGACGATATCGCCCAATGAGCAGGCGGATTTTCTCATGAAAATGGTCAATAACAAGCTACCGCTCTCGGAAGCTTCAATAAATAAAACCATGGCTATTCTGCCGATCCATAAGCTTTCAAACGGCTGGACAGCTCATGGCAAAACCGGCTCGGCCTTTGAAATTGGTCCAAAAGGCAAGCCCGACCGGCGTCGGCAGTTCGGCTGGTATGTTGGATGGGCAGAAAAAGGCGATGAGAGGGTCGTATTCGTACGCCTAAACCGCAACATACCAGCGAAAGGCAGCGGTATGGGGCCTGTCACACGTGACGAACAATTTTCGATCCTGGAAAAGACGCTCAAATAGTCTGCAGTGCGCGCCGTCTGTTTTTTGATGGCGCGCTGTCGGTTTAAAGTCCGAAATGCTCTTTAATAGATGGCGCCGAGATAATCAGCTGGTCCACCAGAGCTGGATCACGGTCACGAATATAGAGAAACACCTGATTTCCTGCATCGGTGATCTGCTCGCTCGAGAGACCACTTGTACGCAGGCTGGCAGCGGCTTTGAGCAATGCACTCATCTTTTCCCCGGCAAACGTGTCCATCAGCCCGGAGAAGACGCTCAGAACACCGCTATTCCCAGCCGCGAGCACGTCATGGCTTTCAGCCAAAGGCTTCGCATCGGGCAAAAGCTTGAAAACTTTTTCACCGATTTCCGGCGTGCTGTGTTGCAGCACGGAAAAAACTGAACCGGTCAATTTTTCTGCAAGCGGCTGATCGATATTGACCCGGTGTGCGACCGTGTCGACAAGCGATTGAATAGACATAAGAACTCCTTATTGCGTTTTCCAACGATATAATATGCCGAGCTTATTGACCGCGATTGTTAAGAAAGCATCAAGATTTGATCAAGGGTTTACGTGTAGTGGTCGACGAAGAGGGGCAAAGACTATAGAGCAAAGCCGATAACATTCTGGGATATGCATTGAAACGATTGTCCGTTCGCGTCCGCCGTTGTGGAAATTATTCTTTATCCTCAAAGGCTCCATTGTCACGCGGATATTGCCACAAATCATTGCGGTCTTCTTGCTGTCGCTCGTCGTAGTCTGGGCCCATCGCACATTTCCCGGCTGGGTTCCGGCATTCAACAATAGCACAGCTTTCGCGTTGCTTGGCATCGCGCTTCCATCTTCCTGGGCTTTCGCAACAATGCCTGTTACGACCGCTGGTGGGAGGCGCGCAAAGTCTGGGGTAAACTTGTCCATGTGGCACGCAGCTTTGCGCGCGAGACAATGGTATTGGACCAACTGCCGGGTAAGCAAGGCGTGCGCGCGAAGCTTCTTGATTGTGTGAATGGCGTTCGTGCAGTCGATGGTGCCGCATCTTCGGCCAGAGGATGGTCAGGCACAATCGCACAAGTGGCTGAGTGTTGATGAACAAAAGGCCTTTGCAGTCAGCCGCAATGGACCGGATTACATTTTACGCAAGATTGGCGTGTTGCTTGCGGAGCTGCGCGGTCAAGGGCACATTGGTGCGATTGATTTTCAGACGCTGAATGCGTCGGTTAACAGCCTTTCCGAGGTGCAAGCAGCTTCTGAGCGGTTGCGCTTTACACCGGTACCATTTGGCTACACGCTTCTTTTGCATCGTACAGCTTATTTGTTTTGCTTTTTCATTCCGTTTGGATTTGCAGATATGCTCGGCTGGGGAGCGCCTTTTGCGACCACGCTGGTCGCCTATACTTTCTTTGGCCTTGATGCGCTTGGCGATGAGCTTGAAGAACCCTTTGGCACGCTGCCCAATGATCTGCCGATCGGCGCGATTGCGGATACCGTTGAGATCAATCTGCGTGAAGCGCTGGGCGAAACAGATTTGCCAGATCTACCGCAGCCGAGAGGTTATCTGCTCATGTAAAAAAGAACCCGACTGGCAGAGCCAGCCGGGGAGGTCAGTTGGGTTAGTCCAACATGGATGAAGTGGTATATCAAGTGCTAATATATGTTCTTTGGATGAAATGACCGAAATGCGGCTTGTATCCTTAATTTTTTCCGCCGCTGCAGCCTTGTCGAAGTGAAAAGCAAGGTGGCGACCAAGCTTGCGATGGTAAGCGTCACGGGTTGCGGGTAACGATTACTGGTATTAGCAGATCACCCCAATTGCCTTCGCCACCATGATGACGCGCAGAGCGGACCAGCTCAACGGAAACACCGGCCTCGACTGCTTTCATAACCGACTGGTTGAGGCGGTGCAGGTCATTGGCAAGCATACGGATCGCGCTTTGCTGATCAGTGCTCATCGAGGTTGATTGCTCTTCTGCTCTTTCCTTAACACGTGCAATCGAAGCCATTATCGTAACTCCTTTTTTACTCCGCAGCCGGGCGGAACTGTGCTGTTTCAGTGGATTCCTTCATAGCGGTTGTCGAGGACTGGCCGCCGGTGATTGCGAGTGATACGGCATCGAAATAGCCAGTGCCGACTTCGCGCTGGTGTTTGGTCGCAGTGTAGCCGTTGGCTTCGGCTGCAAATTCTGCCTGTTGCAGCTCGGAATAGGCTGCCATCTGACGATCCTTGTAGCCGCGTGCCAGTTCGAACATTCCGAAGTTGAGCTGGTGGAAACCGGCCAGCGTGATGAACTGAAACTTATAGCCCATTGCACCCAGCTCGCGCTGGAACTTGGCAATCGTTGCGTCGTCGAGGTTCTTTTTCCAGTTGAACGACGGTGAGCAGTTATAAGCGAGCTTCTTGCCCGGATGCGCCTTATGTACGGCTTCCGCAAAGCGACGAGCCTGTTCGAGATCGGGTTTGGACGTTTCCATCCAGATCAGATCGCAATAGGGCGCATAGGCAATCGCACGGGCAATGCATGGCTCGATGCCGTTCTTCACCTGATAGAAGCCTTCCGCTGTGCGGCCAGCATCGTAATCAACGAAAGGCTGGTCGCGTTCGTCGATATCCGAGGTTAGAAGCTTGGCGGCTTCCGCATCTGTACGGGCGATAACCAGCGTGGCCGTTCCCATGACGTCAGCAGCCAGGCGTGCTGCATTGAGGTTACGGATATGGGCCGCAGTCGGTATCAAAACCTTCCCACCCAAATGACCACACTTCTTTTCAGATGCCAGCTGGTCTTCATAATGCACACCGGCAGCGCCCGCTTCGATGAAGGCCTTCATGATCTCGAAAGCATTCAGCGGTCCACCGAAGCCTGCTTCCGCATCGGCAACAATTGGCGCAAACCATGTGTCGACCGAGAGTCCTTTGCCTTCCGCCGTTTCAATTTGGTCGGCACGCTGCAACGTCTTGTTGATGCGCTTGGCGAGTTCAGGGGCTGCATTAGCCGGATAAAGCGACTGGTCGGGATACATGGCTGAAGCCGTGTTCGCATCCGCCGCAACCTGCCAACCGGAAAGATAGATCGCCTTTAATCCGGCCCGAACCATTTGCATCGCCTGATTGCCGGAAAGTGCGCCCAGTGCATTGACGAAATCTTCCTCGTGAATAAGCTTCCACAGACGATTTGCACCCATCTCGGCCAGCGAATACTTAATGTCCACCGAACCGCGCAGCCTCTTCACATCTTCGGCTGTATGCGCACGCTCAATGCCGTCAAAGCGGCCTTTGGGTGCCGAAGGGATAAGGCTGTAAAAATCTGTCATTTCGGTGTCTCCTCACGCTTTAATTAGTTTTTCAAGAGCAAATTATTGTCACTCTTTCTGTGACTAGATTTACAATTGTGGAGCTTGAACGGCCAGTAAAACCAGTAAAACGAGCCGATAATTGAAGTCACGCTGTCTGGAAATTGACTGCGGCAATCTGTAAATTTGTAAATATTGTCATAGATGGGCTTTGCAGCTATTTTGTCACGAGTTGTAAAACTCAACACTGTTGGTTTGGAGGACCTGATGAGCGAACGCAAGATATTTGCTGGTCCACGCATCAGGCGTATCCGCAACGAGCGCGGTCTGACGCAGACGTCCATGGCCGAAGCACTTGGCATTTCGCCTTCTTATCTCAATCTCATTGAGCGCAATCAGCGTCCGCTGACAGTGCAGCTTTTGTTAAAGCTTGCTAGCGTCTACAAGCTTGATTTGGACGGTCTTCAGGCAGAAAGCGGCACAACAGTTGCGGGCCTGAAGGAAGTGTTTTCTGATCCGCTTTTGACAGGAGAATTGCCGGGCGATCAGGAATTGGTGGAAATTGGCGAGGCTGCACCGAATGCCGCCGCTGGGATCGTCAAGCTTTACCGCGCCTATCGTGAGCAACAGCAACGCTTGTCTGATCTCTCGCAACTGCTTTCGCACGAAGGCAGCGATGCGCAGCTTTCCGCGACGCGGTTGCCGCTTGATGAAGTGCGCGATGTTATGGCACGGCGACCCAATCATTATCCGCGTATCGAAGAAGAGGCGGAAAGTTTTTACGCGCTGCTGAAGCCCGAGGGCGACCTGTCGAGTGCGCTGAAAGAATGGCTGCGGCGCGAACATGGTATCACTGTGCGGACGCTGCCCGTCGCGACCATGCCCAACTGGCGCAGGCGTTACGACCGGCATTCGCAGCGGCTGTTTATATCGGAGCGATTGTCGCTCTTTGATCAGTTGCAGGAAATTGCGATGGAGGCGGCGCTTATCCGTATGCAGGTGATGATCGGCGCTGAAATAGAAGGGCTGAAACTTTCGTCCAGTGAAGCAAAGCGTATCGCGCGCTTTGAACTGGCCCGTTATGCGGCACAGGCCCTGATGATGCCGTATCGGCAATTTCGCGATACCGCTGTGCGGGTGCGTTATGATGTCGACGTGTTGCGTTCGCGCTTTGGGGTATCATTTCAGCAGGCAGCGAACCGCCTTACGACGCTTCAACGACAAGGTAATTCTGCGTTACCATTCTTTCTGATGGAAATTGACCATGCTGGAAATCGTCTTCATATGGTGGGAGCGGAAGGGTTTCCAACGCGATTTGGCGGACAGTGCCCCAAACTGCCAGTCTATGCGGCATTCACGCAAACGGGGCAGGTGCTGGTGGAGCCAGCAGAACTGCCCGATGGCTCCGGCTATTTGACGATTGCGCGAACGCTTGAAGGGCCGCAGGGGGCTTTCAATGAACGCCCGCGACGTACTGCCATTCTTCTCGGCTGTTCGCTCGATGCAGGAGCAGAGACAATTTATGGTGAAAACTGTACCACGCGCACGGAAATCGGTCCGGTCTGTCGGCTTTGTGAACGACAGGGCTGCATCACAAGGGCGGAGCCACCGTTGACGCGTCCATTAGGGCTCGATGAAATGGTGGCGGGGCTTTCCGCTTTCGACTTCCAGTGAAGCCACAATATTTGGCATGCGAGAGTTCACAACACAACTTTTTATGTTCGTCTTTAAATCACCCGGTTGACGAAAGCTGCACAATCTAAAAAGGTAGTAGCTGAAACAGTTTACCCACCCTTAAGCTGTACCGGAAATTACGGTACAGAATGGAGCACGCGATGAGGATGAAATCTTTTCTTCTGGCGACAACAATGGTCTCGGGCCTTGTGAGCGCTGCCGTATTTCCCGCAAGCGCGCAGGAGCGGGTGGTCAATATCTATAATTGGTCGGATTATATCGACGATTCGATCCTCAAGGACTTCACCAAGGAAACTGGCATCAAAGTCGTTTACGACGTTTATGATTCCAACGAAATTCTGGAAACAAAGCTTCTTGCTGGTGGCAGCGGTTATGATCTCGTGGTGCCATCGGGCGAGTTCCTTGGCCGCCAGATCCCGGCCGGTGTGTTCCTGAAACTCGACAAAGACAAACTGCCAAACCTGAAGAATATGTGGGACGAAATTTCGACCCGTGCCGCGACCTACGATCCGGGCAACGAATATTCCATCAATTACATGTGGGGCACCACCGGCATTGGCTATAACAAAGCCAAGATCAAAGAAATCCTCGGCACGGATACAATTGATTCATGGGACGTTCTCTACAACCCGGAAATTTCGGCTAAGCTGAAAGATTGTGGCATTTACCTGCTGGATACATCCAGCGAAATGCTGCGTCCGGCTCTGAACTATCTCGGGCTTGATCCGAATTCTCCATCACCGGAAGATATGGAAAAGGCGCAGGAACTCTATCTCAAGATTCGGCCGAATATCCGTAAGTTCCATTCGTCGGAATACATCAACGCACTCGCGAATGGTGATATCTGCATGGCAGTGGGCTATTCAGGGGATATTTTTCAGGCGCGCGATCGTGCGGAGAAAGCCAATCAGGGCGTAGAGATCGGTTATTCGATCCCGAAGGAAGGCGCGCTGATGTGGTTTGACCAGATGGCAATCCCTGCCGATTCAAAGCATGTGCCAGAAGCGCTTGAATTCATGAATTATATCATGCGTCCGGAAGTTGCTGCCAAGGCATCGAACTTTGTTTTCTATGCTAACGGCAACAAGGCTTCGCAGGAATTTATCGATAAGGAGATTCTGGACGATCCAGAAATCTATCCAAGCGAGGATGTGCTGAAAAAGCTTTTTGTGCCAACGCCCTATGACCAGAAGACACAGCGCTATGTCACTCGCGCCTGGACCAAAATTGTCACAGGCCAGTAATAGTTAAATCGTAAGACAGCTTACTAGCTGAGGCGCGTTAAGCGTTGAAATTGAGAGCGGCTCACTGTTCATACAGGAGGGCCGCTCTACGTCTTAAAATATACCTTAATGGCAGGCCTTGCCTGTGAATGTCAGGTTCCTGATAGAGCGATAGGGGAACGGAATGGAATCTTTTGGCAGCTTTCGCCGCAAATTCGCACCTTGGAATGATCCGGCTGCGAAGCCTTTTATTTCTTTCGAGAATGTAACAAAGATTTTCGGCGATTTTACTGCTGTTGATGATCTTTCGCTCAATGTTTTTAATCGCGAGTTTTTCTCGCTTCTGGGTGCTTCCGGCTGCGGCAAGACCACGCTGATGCGCATGCTGGCTGGCTTTGAAGAGCCGACCTCTGGCCGCATCACGCTCGATGGTCAGGATATGCGCGGCATTCCTCCCTATAAGCGTCCGGTCAATATGATGTTCCAGTCCTATGCGCTGTTCCCGCATATGACGGTTGAAAACAATATTGCGTTCGGTCTCAAGCAGGACGGTATGGCGAAATCGGAAATCGATGCGCGCGTTGCTGAAATGCTAAAGCTCGTCAAATTGGAAAAATTTGGCAAGCGCAAGCCGCATCAGCTTTCTGGCGGTCAGCGACAGCGTGTGGCGTTGGCACGAGCTGTTGCCAAGCGCCCGAAAGTGTTGCTTCTTGATGAGCCGCTTGGCGCTCTTGATAAGAAGCTTCGCGAAGAAACCCAGTTCGAGCTGATGGATTTGCAGGTCAAGCTGGGCCTGACTTTCATGGTCGTCACCCACGATCAGGAAGAAGCGATGACCATGTCCGATCGTATTGCCGTCATGGACAAGGGCCGTATCATGCAGGTAGCGACACCTGCTGAAGTCTATGAAGCGCCGGGCTCCAAGTTCGTTGCCGACTTCATCGGCAATGTGAACATCATTGAAGGCGAAGTGGTCAAAGCCGCCAATGGTGAGGCAGAAATCGCCACCGAAAAATTCGGCTTTCACATTCAGACCGAAACCCGTGAAAAGCTTAGCGCTGGCCAGAAAGTCTGGTATGCGGTGCGTCCTGAAAAGACACGCATCACCCGTGAAAAGCCGCAAGAGACCTCCGTCAACGCAGTTGAGGGTGAGCTTTGGGATATTGCTTATTTTGGCGATATGACGGTTTTTCACGTTCGTCTCGACAATGGTCGCACCATCAAGGCTGCAAGCCTGAATGCAGTGCGCAAGACGGAAAACCCGCTGACCTATGATGAGCGCGTATGGGTTTCATTTGATACCGATGCCGGTCTTGTGCTCACGGCTTGAGGAGGCAAGCACATGCAAAAGCTGATTGCTTCCATAACCAGCCGTCTCGTGATCGCAGTTCCCTATCTGTGGCTGCTGATATTCTTTTTGATTCCGTTTTTCATCGTCTTCAAGATTTCGCTCTCCGAAGTCACGATGGCGATCCCACCTTATCAACCGGTGATTGATCTCACACAGGGCTTTGGTCTTGCATGGGAACGCATAAAACAGCTCTCTATCGACAATTATCTGTGGCTTATGGACGATCCGCTTTATTATATGGCGTATCTTTCCAGCGTACGGATTGCGGCAATCTCAACGTTTTTAACGCTGCTGGTTGCTTATCCAATGGCGTACGGCATGGCGCGTGCGCCGCAGAGCCTCCGCCCGACATTGTTGATGCTGGTTATTCTGCCGTTCTGGACGTCCTTCCTGATCCGCGTTTATGCGTGGATCGGTATTTTGAAGCCAGAAGGTCTGCTCAACCAGTTCCTGATGTGGCTGAATGTCATTGATACACCGTTGAATATTCTGAACACAGATACGGCAATTTTCATTGGTATCGTCTATTCCTATCTGCCGTTTATGGTATTGCCGATTTATTCATCACTCGAAAAAATGGATTATTCGCTGATCGAAGCCGCTCAAGATCTCGGCTGTACGGCGTTCTCAGCGTTCTGGAAAATCACTTTTCCCCTGTCGCTTGCAGGTGTGGTGGCGGGGTGCTTCCTCGTTTTCATTCCAGCGGTTGGTGAGTTCGTGATCCCTGATCTTCTAGGCGGGTCGCAGACATTGATGATCGGTAAAACAATTTGGAGTGAGTTCTTTTCCAATCGCGACTGGCCGGTTTCTTCGGCGGTGGCAGTGGTTCTGCTGCTCTTGTTGATTGTGCCGATTGTGATTTTCCAGCAGGTGCAGGCGCGCCAGCAGGAGAAGGGGAAATAAGATGCAGAACAACTGGTCCCGTTTTAACATCGCCTCAGTCGCGCTCGGTTTCGCTTTCCTCTATCTGCCGATTGTTCTGCTGGTCATTTATTCGTTCAACGAATCCCGTCTCGTGACGGTTTGGGCGGGTTTCTCAACCAAGTGGTATGGCGAACTGTTTCGCAATCAGGCGCTTATGGATGCAGCGTGGGTGACAATCCGCGTCGGGCTTTTGTCGGCTACCATTGCAACACTGCTTGGCACGCTGGCAGCATTGGCACTGACACGTTACACGCGGTTTCGCGGACGTATCCTGTTTTCCGGCATGGTCTATGCACCACTGGTTATGCCGGATGTGATCACTGGCCTTTCGCTATTGCTATTGTTCGTGGCGATGAATTTTGATCGTGGTTTCTGGACTGTAACGCTTGCACACATCACTTTCTCAATGTGTTTTGTGGCCGTGGTTGTGCAGTCACGTCTGGTAAGCTTCGACCGTTCGTTGGAAGAAGCGGCGATGGATCTTGGTGCGCCGCCCGTCACCACTTTCATGAAGATTACGCTTCCGGTGATCCTGCCAGCTGTTGTTTCCGGCTGGATGCTGGCCTTCACCCTTTCGCTGGATGATCTGGTGATTGCAAGCTTCACCTCGGGTCCGGGCGCAACCACACTGCCGATGAAAATCTACTCGCAGGTTCGGCTCGGGGTGACACCGGAAATCAATGCGGTTTGTACCATCTTGATCGCAATCGTGACAGCGGGTGTGATCATCGCGTCGGTTGTTAACAAGCGCCGTGAAGTGCAGCGCCGTCGCGACGAGCAAGCAGCATTTCGTATGGGTTAAACGAATAAGGAACAGCGCAGATTACTGCGCTGTTCCGTTTCCCATAGTCGATGGGGAAATAAAGGGACGATCCCATGAACCGCCCACGAAGAAATGCAGTGGCGGCTTCACGGGCGAAGGTTGAGCCTGCTGACTGTCTGTATTTTCCTGTTGCAGAGGTTGACTATCGGGGAAGATAACTTCGCCACTCAGCGCAAGGCTGCGATCTACAAATGGTACAATACCAGCAAGATTAAGTGTGCCTTGCGATGTGACGAGCGTTGCATTTTCTAAAGACGCTACACCGTCGGAAAGATTTGCTTTCACATCGAGGCGATTGAAAGCCAGCGATACATTTTCCTGTCGCTCAAGCGCGAAAAAGCCCTGACTTTCGGCTTTCGTCAAAAAATCCTGAACTGAGAAGCCTTGCATTTGTCCGTTGTTCAACTGCACTGAGACATTGCCTTGCGCATTATTAAGTAAGCCTGACCAACGATTTGCAGGAGCCTTCATAAATAGCGAGACATTGCCTTTGCCATTGACGAACGGCTTCTCGAAACCGAGCGCTGCGAAAAGCTGTGAGCTATCAATATCAGACGCGTTGAAGCGCAATTCTCCGGTTGCTGTTTTGAGATCACGCACAATTTGAAGATTGGCCTGTAAAATGCCATTAAAGGCTTTGGCATCTCCAATATCGAACATTGCCCGACCGCCTCTGATTTGCACGGCTGCTGCCACGCCAGTCATGGTGACCGGCCCGGCTGTGGCGGTTTGCGCGGAGAGACGAAGGTCGAGTTCTGATCGATCGATGAAACTCGTATTGATGATGTCGCTCTCGTTTAGATCCCGATCGCTCGGCGAACGTGGCTGGTTTTCAGGCAGTGGCACAAAAATCGAAAAAAGACGTCGCAGATTGAGCTTTTCAAAAGCCAGTGTTCCGGTGATTGCTGGCGTATCCTGCTCAAAACCAACGTCAATTACACCTTTTGCCGGACTTTCGTCCGTTGTCATTTCGACATTGTCGAATTTCAGACGGCGAGGAGTCGAGGTGATCGTCGAAGCAAGTGAAAAGGCACCAATTTCCGTACTTCCCGCCACAGGCGGTAGCGCCAGCCAGCGCAGCGAATTGCTCAAAGAAGGCGTCTTGGCGCTCAACGCGCCTTCAAAGAAACGATCTTTGGAAATATTGGCCTTGCCTTCAAATGTGATGTTGAGAGGCGTTGATGTGAAACTCGCTGTAACATTGGAGGTCCCGCCTGCAAGAAGCGGCAAGGCTTGAGCTGCGGTCAGGCTGAATTGCGTATTTTCACCGCGCCAGAGTGCACTGCCGCGAAGCGTTGCAGCGCTTGAGGTGCGAGGCCATTCAAGTGTGGCGTTCAGCTTGGTGATTTGCTGGTCGTCTTTCGGTTCTTCCTGCGAATCTGGATCGCTGAACGAGACCGTTCCGTCGCGAAGAACAACACGACCGAACGGCTGGGACGCTTGTTGTGCTGCAAGTGTTTTGTCATTCGCACCGTTCTGCTGCAAGGCGCGCTGCGCGCGGATGGCGGTGCCAAGCCGGCCGTTTGAACTTGCAATCGCATCGAGAAGTTCTGCAAAATTATCAACTGGCCCACCGATGTTAAAATGTGGCCTGACAACTTGCGTTTCAGAGAATGATAGTCGTCCCATGATGGCATCAAGCGGAGAAAGCTCGATTTCAATACGATTGGCACTCATAAAGGGCTTTTCACCCGGGTCGGACAGTTTGCTTAGTGTCACGCCATCAAGCGACGCACGCAAAACTGGAAACACCCGCAAACGCGGTGCTTCACGCAGTTCGACGCTATAGCCGGTCCATGCGCTGATCTCCTGTGCGACACGGATACGGATCGCATCGGTCGAGACAATAAACGGTATGACCGCGAGCAGGGTGGCTACTGCTGCCGCACCAAGAATGATGACCGCAATAATAAGGCGCATAAATCGGGGCCAGCGCATCAACCATCCTATCAGTGAGACACATTTCGTAATCTAACCCAGCACTGTGGCAAAGCAAAGCCGCCTATGCTGATTCCTGCCTATGGTTAAACAATTGTTTCTAAGAAATTAACCCTGATTTTACGCGAGTTTCTAATGTCTGAATCCGAGCACCCATATTTAACGCCCTATTAACTGGTTTGGCCCGATAAAGAGTTTAACACTGAGCGATGATCGAGCTGCCTCAGCTTCGTTTATGTTTGCTTCTGTGTCTCTTTGTCTCTGAGATTCTCAAACGCTGGTTTTTACCGGCGTTTTTTTTGATCAATAGAAAAAGCCCTCTAAAAAGAGGGCTTTATATTTTGTAGCATCAGTCCGCCAGAACGCGTGTCGGAGGGAAAACGATTTCTACGACAGTTCCCTGTCCGGGCGTAGAGTCGATTGTAAATTGGGCGCGATTGGCTTCAACCATAGCCTTGGTCAGTGGAAGTCCAAGCCCCGTACCTTCATTGCGCCAGTCTTTTGCGCTCTCACTCTGACGGCGTTGCATGGTGTTAACCTGACGGAAGGGCTTAAGCGCTTGTTCAATTTCAGGCTTGGTCATGCCAACGCCTGAATCACGAACACGCATCACGACATCGCCGTTTAGTTCGTAATTGGTTGAAACGATCACTTGTCCGCCTGTTGCAGTGAAGCGCACGGCATTGGAAAGCAGGTTGAGCGCGACTTGCTTAATCGAACGCGCATCGGCAACGATATCAGGCAGGTTCGACTGGAAGCTGGAACGGATGATCACGCGTTCACGATTGGCTTGCGGCTGCATCAACGCAATTGCTTCGCCAATTGCATCGTTGAGTGAAACCGCTTCGAATTGCATGTCGACGCCGCCTGCTTCGATCTTCGAGATATCGAGCAGATCATTGACCAAGGCCAGAACGTGATTGCCAGAACGGTTAATGTCGCGCAGATAATCACGATAGCGTTCGTTCCCAATCGGGCCAAATTTTTCGTCAGACATCAACTCGGAAAACCCGATGATCGCATTCAGCGGAGTGCGGATTTCATGGCTGATACGGGCAAGAAACTCAGTTTTTTGGCGGGAAGCACGCTCCGCTTCCTTGCGGGCATTTGTCAGTTCTTCTTCGGTGCGTTTCCACTGCGTTATGTCGCGCAGAACAGCGCAGAAGCCGCTTGTATGAGGGAGCTTTCCCATCGTCATGAACAGCGGAATGAAGCCACCTTGTGCTTCGCGGCCAATGACTTCGCGTCCATCATTGAGAACGCTGAGAACACCATTGTCGGATAAGCTATGCAGATAATCCATCGCTGCGCGCTGGCTTTCGATGGCAAAGAGCATGGAGAAGAATTTGCCTTCGGTATCAGCCTGATCATAGCCGAACAAAGCGGCTGCGGAATGGTTCATGGACCGCATGCGCCCGTCAGTGTCGATGAGTACGACGCCATCCGTGGCCGTATCAAGAATGGTTTTGAGTTCTTCGATGTGCCCTTGAAGTGCTCGCTGATCCGCACTCTCTGTCAGGCTAACATTTGTAGCGCTCGTCATCGGCATAAGGCTGAGCATCAAAGCGCGGCCATCTTGCCAGTTAATGGCGTTCAGATGTGATTCTACAGGCGCTTCACTGCCATCAGCACGGCGCAGCACCATGCCGTCAGCTTTCTCGTCGTCACTTCGGTCACTGTTGAACAGGATCGTAATGCCACCAGCTTGTTGGATTTCAGTGAGCGTTGCATAGCCAGTCAGGTCTAAGAGAGACTGATTGACGTAATGGATTGTATCGCCCGAATGAATGATAACGGGGATAGGAAGGTTGGCGAGAAGTACCGTTTCGTCAGCAAGCCGCTGTTTCTCAGGCTTTGGCGGTATTGGAACCTCATCTGCAATGGATGTGTTTTCCGATACAAGCGCTATAGGCGCAACGCGGTCTGCGGCTGGTGGCGTATGGGCAACGTCGTCTGGCAAAGCATCTGTGTCCTGACGAGAATTCGCCAGTCCCTGCTTGCGCAGCCGATCCGCAATTTCGCGAAATGCATTGCGTTCTGTCGTGGTCAAGCCACCTTCCGGCCGCTGTTCTTTGCCTTTCCGCTGCTTTGCCTGATCTGCTTCTACTTTTCCGCGTGCCGCCGCATTGAGCAACTCAATGACCTTGTCAGATTCCCGGCGGCCGGGATTGGGCGTCAGTTCAAACGGAAGCGTTGGGGCTTCTGATTGTTTATGCTTTGCTTCAGGCCGATCATCATTGGCGATTTCTTCTGAGAGAGCCAGGATGTCGTCTTCATCATCGGCACTAAGCATTTCCTGAATAGTCGGTGCCGAGTCTCGTTTTGTCGGCGTGCCGCCTGCGAGGACGGTACCAATCGTTTCGGGGTCTTGCTCTGCGTCTTCAGGGCGAACAAGGCCAAAGCCGCGGAACCCGATAAATTCGCGATCACGCGAATAGACGGGTAGTGCGGCAAGCTCAACCGGAACGCGCAAGCTCGTGCCTTCAACCGGCCATAAGAGCTTCTTGCCTGACCATGTATCACGCTGCTGTAAGAGTGCGTTAATGCTGCCATCGGTGTCAAAACCAAAAACATTCGCCACTTCTGCAAAGCGCCGACCAACTACATCTGCTGCGTTCGGCCCGATAATATTGCCCAGTTCCGGCGAAACTTCGGTAAACGTGCCTTCCGCATCAACTTTCCAGATGAAGCGAGCAGGCGATCCCTCTGAATCAAAAACGAAGTTTTTCGGAGCGGTTGGCTTTTCAGCCTCTTTCTCATCTTCAACGATCGCAGCTATTGCGGGCGTATCCGTTTTGATTGCGGTTGTCGCTTCACCTACGATACAGATGAGATGCATCACAGGATTGTCGGTGAGCTTGACAATTGCGCCGGGCACCGAGTTTTTTCCAGCGCGAATGCGGCGCTTCACGATCCGCTCGGCTGCATCGCGCGTTTCGATGATTAGGTCTTCCAGTGTTGAAACGGAAATATCGAGCGCTGCAAAGCGCTCGCTTGTAGCAATCAAGTGAGCCTTATCGTCCATGAGTGCCACATGTGTCGTCTCATCGCTGAGACCGGCAATAATGGCATCTGGCGTACGGCCTTCTTGTTCTGACGTAAGCAATAACGCTTCAATGCCGTCCGGCATTGTGAGATGCGAAACGTGTAGACGTATAATTTCTGAACGAAGTCCAGAATTAAGGCGTACAGAGACGATGCGTGGTTCACTCGCCGTTTCACTGCTGGCACCCGCGATTTGGCGGCGCGTTGCAATGGGCAGCTCGAGTTGGCCGCCAATAATGTCTTGGATGCGTTCAAAGCCGAAAAGTTTGGCGCCGGAACCATTGATCCAAAGGACAGTCGATAAGTCGCGCGTCAGCACAAGCTGAGCATCGCCTCTGGCAAAGCCTTCGCTGATATTGTCTAGCGCGACTACATCAATGAATGGGTATGATCCTGACATACCGGTCCTTCAACTGTTCTCGTTACCACTCAGAGTGCCAATTAATAATTCTTTAATAAGCCTCTTCCGAAGTGGGGTCTATATTCGCCTTCGATATGGGCCTGATTTTCTATTTCATTAGTTAATGTGGGTAAGCCAATTTTATGTCTCGGTGAATAATCCTTGTTTATGCACAACCATGCATAAAACTTGGTAACCGGATTGCGTAGAATTTTAGTGATTACAGGTTTCGAGCTAACAATCGGGGAAATCTTCAAAAAAGATCGTTATAATCACTTGCAATGTGGTTCGATTCTCCGTATGTGACCCCCTGTCAGCGAATATCGAAAGAAAGTTCGTTGAGATTTAGGTACGCGGTCGTAGCTCAGTTGGTTAGAGCGCAGGATTGTGGCTCCTGAGGTCGGTGGTTCGAATCCACCCGTCCGTACCATTTAATTTCCCTTAATGTATTGATTTTATTGTATAAATTTGATTTATAAATGCAGCATATTTCCTAAACGCCTGATTTCGTGCCACATAAAGCGCACATAAGGATTTGGGGGTTGGTCTGATTGTCACGTAAGCGTGCAGAAAAAGGCCCAGATCGACGCCTCCAAATTCGAAACGGAAACTATTTCTACAAGCGTCGTCGCGTGCCCCGCGAAGTTACTGCTTTCGATGTGCGCGGTGAGCATATTCGGCTATTCCTTCTTCTCGAATTGCTTAACATGTGCCGCGCCTCAGCTGAGCTCGCTGGCAGCTTTCGATTAGCGCCTCGTTATGAATGTTAAGGCTATCGTCGTCAGATGCACGGTAATTCCCTTATTTTCTATCGAATAGATAATGATCGTGTATCTATTGTTCGCATTCTGCATCGGGCTATGGATTACGCTGCGTTATTGTTTTGAGGAATAGATCAATGACTGCCCATCCTGCTCAGTAATCTTTAGCAGCGTGTCAATGGACGTGAGGGTGACCTTTGCGTTTTTGATATTGCAAGCTGTTCAGCTGATTCTTCTATTGGATGGTATGTTGGCAGGCTGGCCAAGCCAGGGCTGCTTAGATCAAATCACAAACTGAGCCTGAAACACCAAACTTTTAATGCTTTAAAAGTGTCAAATCATTCGACGACGGGCATGCAAGTTTTATAGCTTTAAGTGGGTGATGCCTGAAAGGAGTTCATCGATAAACTGACGAGCATGAATCCCAAGATCAGATGATTGTCGCGTTATGACCTCATAAGGCTCGCTTTTGGATCGAAGATGCATGGGTAATATACAAGCCATTCCGAAATTGACAAAAAACGCTGCGACATCGCTTGAAAGCAATGCGACAGTATTCATATCAGACTGCATGAGTGACATCGTCGTAAGAGCAGAGCGAGTTTCCAATAGAGCCGTGGGAATAACTAATCCTGCTTGTTTGAATTCTTGCTCTAACGAGAGGCGCATGGGCATCGATGCGGTATAAACAATCCACCGAGAATCAACGAGGTCTTTTAATCTAACGCGTTTTCTTCCGACGAGTGGGTGGTATGGATTAGCCACTACAGCCAAAAGTTCGTCATGAAAAGCGGTAATATTATAGAGCTGCGGAGTAGTGCTAACTGAACTACGGCCAATAACAAGGTCGAGTAATCCGCGATCGAGCTGACGTAATAACTCAACACTGGTATCTTCAAGAATCTCTATTGAAGTACGAGGATAGCGGCGCAAGTAATTGCTGATTGTTTCAGTAACATAGGGTACCGCACCCATAATTGTCCCAATTCTTAGTTTTCCCCACTCTATATCAGAAGCACTATGAACTTCCTGTTCCATTATTGTGAGCTGGGAAAGCATCGTTTTTGCATGTCTAACCATGCAATCACCTGCAGCGGTTGGTGTCAGTCCGCGATTCGTACGATTGAAAAGCTTATGGCCTATGAGATCTTCGGCTTCCTGCAGGGCCTTTGTGGCGCGGGGTTGGCTCATGCCGATCAACTCCGCAGCGCGTTTCAACGACCCATTGTCATCAATAGCCGAAATCAACAGCATCTGTCGCAAAGAAAGACGAAGCAAAGGGTTGGCATGGGAATGCGCCATCGATACGGAATTTCCTTTTCGTTATACCTGTATCAAGAAATAGCGGATTTACACGGTAATTGTCACCGGTATTTTGCCCCGCAGTAAAAGACATCCATCGCGTTTACGTTCTAATTCGTGTTCGGATTGCCATTTTGGAATACAAAGGGAGAGGCACATGAGCCTGATTAATTACGTAACCCGTGTTCAATTCGGATTCGGCGAGATCGCTACACTGAAAACGGAACTTGCGCTTTCAGGCATTACCCGCCCTGTTATTGTTACGGACAAAGGTGTGCGTGCACTTGGTATGCTGGATCGAATTGAAGCTGCAACGGGTGTTATTCCTGTAGCCGTTTATGATGAAACTCCCGGTAATCCAAACGAAGCCGCAGCTGTTAAGGCTACAGAGCTTTTCCTTGAAGCAAAGGGGGATGGCATCATTGCGATCGGCGGCGGATCTGCACTGGATCTGGCAAAAGCTGTCGCTGTGCTCGCCGCACATGGTGGACCGCTGAAAACCTATGCTGTCATGGAAGGCGGCATGGAAAAAATAACCAATAAGACATTCCCGATGATTGCAGTGCCGACAACTGCTGGAACGGGTAGTGAAGTTGGCCGCGCCGCAATCATCATTTTAGATGACGGACGCAAGGTTGGGCTGCTTTCTCCTTATCTCATCCCTAAGACAGCAATTGTAGATCCTGAGCTAACGCTTAGCCTACCTCCGATGCTGACCGCAGCGACAGGTATGGATGCCTTGTCACATTGCATCGAAACTTTTCTCGCACCCTCTTTCAATCCACCTGCTGATGGTATTGCTCTTGAGGGGCTGCGCAGGGGCTGGGCCAACATTCGTCTGGCAGTCGAAAAGCCGGATAATCGTGATGCGCGTGCAAATATGGCTATCGTCGCCACGATGGGCGCGATGGCTTTCCAAAAAGGTCTGGGTTGTGTCCACAGCCTCAGCCATTCACTCGGTGGTATTAATCCAAAACTTCATCACGGTACGCTAAACGCAATCTTCATGCCTGCTGTTCTGAACTTTAATCGCAGTGCACAAACGGTGATAGAAGGGGACAAATATGCACGTCTTGCTGATGCCATGGGCCTTGAGACTGACGCAAATATTGGCGCCGCAATTGAAGCGATGACACGCGCTATTGGTTTGCCATCCCGCTTGTCAGAACTTGGTGTCACTGAAGATCTGTTTGATCGGATAGTGACTGGAGCGCTCGCGGACCACAGCCATCGCACGAACCCGCGAGATGCATCGGCAGACGACTACCGCGCGATGCTTCAAGAAGCACTTTGATAGTCAATCTGTAGGGAAGAATCATGACTTTCAAACCGCATGGAAAGCATCTTATCGCTGGCGAATGGATTGCTACAGACGAAACTTTTAAGAACGAGCCGGTTTCTGGTGATGCATCTGAATTCTCGCTGGGAACAGTGGAACTGGTAAATCGTGCTGTTGAAGCAGCGGAAAATGCTTTCTGGTCTTATGGCTATTCCTCGTCTACAGAGCGTGCAGGCTTTTTGCGTGCCATTGCGGATGAGATTGAAGCGCGCGGCGATGCCATCACTGAAATTGGTACTCGGGAGACAGGACTGCCTGTTGGCCGTCTTCAGGGCGAGCGCGGTCGGACGTGCGGCCAGCTCCGTCTCTTTGCCGATCATATTGAAAAGGGCGATTATCTTGACAAGCGTCATGATCCAGCTTTGCCGGATCGTCTGCCTTCGCCACGTCCTGATATCCGATTGATGCAACGTCCTATTGGACCGGTCGCAGTCTTTGGAGCCTCCAATTTCCCGCTCGCCTTTTCGACAGCAGGAGGTGATACGGCAGCTGCCCTTGCAGCGGGTTGTCCTGTTGTTGTGAAAGGCCATTCCGCTCATCCAGGTACGGGCGAAATCATCGCTGAGGCTATCCATGCAGCTATTCAAAAAGCGGGGATCAATCCGGGCGTATTCAGCCTTGTGCAGGGAGGCAATCGCCATGTTGGCAGTGCGCTCGTCACGCATCCGCTGATCAAAGCTGTCGGTTTTACCGGCTCACTGAATGGTGGACGTGCATTATTCGATCTGTGCGCACAACGTGCAGAACCTATTCCGTTCTTTGGAGAGCTGGGCAGCGTCAATCCAATGTTTATCCTGCCTGAAGCTCTGAAGGCACGCGCAGAGTCAATTGGTGACGGCTGGGCAAGTTCGTTGCTGATGGGTGCAGGTCAGTTCTGCACAAATCCGGGTATTGCCATTGTGCTGGATAATTCTGATGCAGATGGATTTGTTGCCGCGACAAAAGAGGGGCTATCAAGCGTCGGATCACAGCTAATGCTCACTGGCGGGATCGCTCAAGCCTATCGCGCTGGACAAGAACGCTTCCAAGCGAGTGATGCCGTTGATGTCATCTACGAGACTGTGTCGAAGGGACGTGAAGCGAACCCAAATTTGTACGAGACGTCTGTAGAGCGCTTTTTTGAGAATCCCAGTTTATCTGAAGAGGTCTTTGGACCACTCGGTCTTGTCGTTCGTGTAAAATCGCTTGAGGACATGCAAAAACTGGCACGAAACCTCGAAGGCCAGCTGACAGCAACAATCCACATGGATGACGCCGATATAAATGCAGCCAAAGCGCTTCTGCCTGTACTGGAGCGCAAGGCCGGACGTGTTCTTGTCAACGGCTTTCCAACGGGAGTTGAAGTGGTTGATTCAATGGTGCATGGGGGGCCATATCCAGCATCAACTAATTTTGGGGCAACAAGCGTTGGTACGATGTCGATCCGACGTTTTCTCAGGCCGGTCAGCTATCAGAACTTTCCCGCGGCTTTATTGCCTGAAGAAGCGCTATAGCAGCACTATCTGAAAGCCTTGCCCATACCGCATTCTACAAGGAGGAGGAATACTCATGAAAACTAAAAATTCAGTGAAAACAGCACTTCTGGCCAGCTTGCTGCTGGCTGGTACCACGTTCACCGCGTCGGCTCAGACCGTACTGACGATAACCCACTCGTCACCGCTCGACAGTCACTTTGGCGAGGGAGCACTTGCGTTCAAAAAAGTCGCTGAAGAACGCTCGAATGGTACATTAAATGTTGTAATCCAGCGCCTGGACAATGAACGTGAGGCCATTGAGAGCGTGCAGCTGGGCTCACAGGAATGCGCTATCGGCTCCGCAGGCCCTCTCGGTAATTTCGTTGCTGAAACACGGGTTATCGACATTCCTTTCTTATTTAATGATTATGCACATGCCCGTGGCGTGTTGGATTCCGAAGTTGGAAAGGAATTACTTGCGCTCTTTCCTGCCCGTGGCCTTTACGGTCTTGCGTGGACTGAGAATGGTTTCCGCAATCTGACAACTGGTGCGAAAAGCATTTCTTCGCCAGAAGATCTGCGAGGCATGAAAATTCGCACGATGGAAAACCAGATACATATGCAGGCTTGGCAGGCTGCGGGTGTTTTGCCGACGCCGATGGCGTTCTCTGAACTTCCGTCTGCATTGCAGCAAGGCACGATTGATGGGCAAGAAAACCCGGTTCCTGTTATTCTGTCAAACAATCTCGATATGATGCAGAAACATCTCTACCTCACGCGGCATGTTTATTCACCAGGTATTCTTGTCTGCAATCCCGACTTCATTGCAAGCCTGACCGATGAGCAGAAAAAAGCCGTTGATGAGGCTGGTGTTGCTGCAACCGCCGCAAACCGTGCACGGGTCGAAAAAGATGACACCGTCGGTATTGAGACGCTACGTAAGCGCGGAATTGAAGTCATCGAGATCGAAAACCGAGACGCTTATCGTGATGCAATGGCTGGCGCGAATAAGGGGTTCGAAGATCAGTTCGGTATTGAGCTTTTACAGCGCATCCGTGACTGGAAAGCTCAATGAACTCAATGTCCAGATTCGTCCGTCAAATGGACGCGGCTTTAGCGATGGGGGTGGCTGCGGCCGCCTCTCTAGCGCTCGCTCTTGCGGTGGCATCAAGCTTCTGGCAGGTGATGGGGCGCTTCGTTTTTCACTCACCGTCTACATGGTCTGAGGCACTAACGCGGCTTTGTCTGGTTTGGATGGTACTTCTGGGAATCTCTACGGCACTTCGTAGAGGTGCCTTCATTGCTATTGATCTGGCGCGAGAAAGCACATCGGGCCGGATTCGTCGTTCCATTGAGGCAACAACACTTATCTCATGCCTGATCATGTTCGGGACCCTTTTCTGGTTTGGTCTCGCCATGACCCAGCGCGTTCGCTTTCAGGAAATGGCTGGGCTCGATATCTCAATTGCATGGGGCTATGCCGCAATTCCGGTTGGATCGGTTTTCGCCGCGCTCGGAGCAATCGTTCACTTCATTGATTTGGGCAGGGAGAACGCAGGATGACCGCTGCAATGATTACTGCCATGATGGTTTTGTTTGCCATCTCGGTGCCCGTCGCTATTTCCGTAGGTCTTGCCTCAATGATCGGGCTTATTGGCTTCACCAGCTTGCCATCGATCATCATTCCCCAGCAGATATTCATAGCGCTCGACAAGTTTCCACTTGCCGCCATCCCTTTTTTCATCCTTGCGGGTAACCTCATGGAAGTCGGGGGGCTTTCGCGTCGGCTGGTCGAATTCGCACGTTCTTTTGTCGGGCAGGTTCAGGGTGGACTTGCAGCGACGTGCGTATTGACATGTATGCTGTTCTCCGCGATTTCGGGTTCAAGCGTTGCCACAACATTTGCAGTTGGCGCTGTTCTTATTCCCGCTATGCGCAATTATGGCTATCCGGTAGGCTTTGCAGCAGCCCTTATGGCTGCGTCCGCAGAACTTGGCGTGATCTTCCCGCCATCCATCCCGATGATCCTATATGGCGTTGCTACCCAGACTTCGATACCGGAGTTGTTCCTTGCTGGTGTATTGCCTGGTTTCATGATCGCAGGCGCACTGTTGTTAACAGCAATTATCTGGTGCCGCATCAAGGGGTGGGGTAAACGCGATGGAGAAGGTCGCCAGCCACGTCTCATTGCAACGCGTCGTGCCATATGGGCATTGCTTATGCCAATCTTCATCATGGGAGGCATTTATGGCGGCATCACAACCCCAACCGAAGCCAGTGTTATAGCGGTTATTTACGCCTTGTTGGTGGGGCTATTTTTGCATCGTGAAATGAACTTGACAGATGTTGCGAATGCCTTTCGCAAGACGGTTATCACCTCTGCCGTAATTATGTTCATTATCGGCGTTGCAACGTTGATGGGCTATCTTCTGAACAGACAGGGTGTTCCTGATGCAGCAGCAGTTTGGCTTACCAGCACCTTCGACGGTCCCGTATCATTGATGCTGGCAATCAACGCGATGCTCTTTACCGTCGGCATGTTTATTGAGACTGGTGCAAGTATTATTGTTCTGGCTCCAATTCTGCAAGAAGCTGCGGTTCGTGTGGGCATTGAGCCAGTGCATTTTGGAACCGTAATGGTGATAAACTTGGCACTCGGAATGATAACGCCGCCGCTCGGAGTCAACCTGTTTGCTGCTGCACAAATCGCAGGATGCTCGGTCACTGCAATGCTCAGACCGCTGATCGTATTTGTGTTGGTCATCATTGTTTGCCTGATGATTGTGTCCTTTGTGCCAGCAATCAGCATGACATTGCCTGGCCTGATGGGTCGCTAGCGCGCCAAGCTTTCAACGAAACTTGCCTGCCCCAAGTCAGGGGTGGGCATGATGCAATTATTTGACGAGGTTTGAGCGGCTATGACCCAAACGCTTATTAAGAATCTGCGCGAAATCGTTGGCCGTCGTTATCTTCATATCAGCGACAGCTCTACCCGTCGTTTTCGTAAAGGCTACCGTTATGGCGACGGCACGGTTCTGGCTGCCGTCGAGCCAGGGACGCTTGTTGAACAGTGGCGTGTGCTTGAAGCATGTGTGGCAGCAGATGTGGCGATCATCTTCCAGGCAGCCAATACTGGTCTAACCGGGGGCTCCACGCCGTTTGGTGACGGCTATGATCGCCCCATCGTCATAGTCTCCACCCTTCGTAATAGGAGAATTGACCTTATAGACCACGGCAGACAAATTCTGAGCATGCCGGGTGCAACACTTGACCAGCTCGAAAGACGCCTCAAACCGCTTGGCCGCGAGCCGCACTCGGTTATCGGTTCAAGCTGCATTGGCGCTTCTGTAACTGGAGGCATCTGCAACAATTCTGGTGGGTCTCTCGTTCAGCGCGGTCCAGCTTACACTCAGCTGGCTCTCTTTGCGCAGGTCGATGCGAATGGCAAACTACATCTTGTTAATCATTTAGGAATTCGTCTCGGTAGTAATCCTAAAGAGATACTTTCCCGTCTGGATGCCGGGCAATATTCCGACGACGATATTGATTTTCCGCAAAGTGCACAGGCCTCAGATATCGAGTACAAGGAACATGTTCGGGATATTGCGGCAAAAACACCAGCCCGCTTCAACGCGGATCCTCGTCGACATTACGAAGCCTCAGGTTCCGCTGGCAAGATTGGCATATTTGCACTCCGGCTGGACACATTCCCGACTGCAAAAGAGGAAAAGGTATTTTACATTGGATCTCACGATCCTGCTGAACTCCAAACCATTCGCCGTCATATTTTGGCGAATTTTAAAAACTTGCCGATCGCCGGTGAGTATATGCATACCGATGCTTTCCGCGCTGCACAGATATGGGGCAAAGATCTTTATCTTTTCATCCGTACCTTTGGCACTCTGAACGTTCCACGTGCCTTTAAGGCAAAAAGCTGGTTCGACGGCGTGACAGAAAAGCTGGGGTTAGGCAAATCAGTTTCAGATAAGCTCCTTCAATTCGTCAGCCGCCTTTTGCCTGAGCATATGCCGGCACGGCTGGTGGATTATAGAAATCGTTATCCTCATCACCTGATGATCCGCACTGGTGATGCATGCATCACTGAGATGCGCGATTATCTCGCCACTATTTTTCCGAGTGCGAGCGGTAGCTTCATTGAGTGCAGCAATGAAGAAGGCAGTGCAGCGTTTCTCAACCGCTTTACCGTTGGGAGTGCTGTTGTGCGTTATCGCGCTGTTCATTCGCGTACTGTTGAAGATATCGTTGCACTTGACGTTGCGCTGCCTCGCGACACGATTGACTGGTTCGAAACTCTTCCAGATTCTCTAGATAATCAAATTGCCCTGAAAATCTATGTAGGACATTTCTTTTGCCATGTAATGCATCAGGAATATCTCGTTAAAAAGGGAACTCACTGCGAAGCATTCGAACACGATATATGTGCTCTTCTGGATGCACGCGGCGCAGAATATCCAGCCGAGCATAATGTCGGGCATCTTTACGATGCTAAACCCGCGTTAAAGAATTTTTATCGCTCACTTGATCCGACTAACAGCTTCAATCCTGGCATCGGCAAAACATCAAAATGTCGCCATTGGCAGTAGACCGAGTAACGCGGCCTTCTCCTGATTGCGATACCACTGTTGTCGGCGCTCACGCCTCGGTGGCTGCCGCAAAACACGGAGGGCAATGGTAGACCGATGGGTCGCCCGCGCGGTGGATTCAAGTCCAAACTTTATCCCATAGCGAGCAATTTCGAGTGATACTGTCGTTTTCCATCTAACCGTGGCCAGGTTGCGGATACAACGCGCTTCGGAGCCTTGCTCGACATAGGGCCGGCATCAACCCACGGGCCACCGCGCGAATTCGCGGCCCGAACATGATGGTCACCTATCAGGCAAAGAGAAGGCCACGCCGATCTTCCACAAGCCGCTTGGTCGTATCGAGCAAGCAGCTTCTGGCGGCTCAAACACCCACTTGTATTCTTGCTTAAATTCGCTGAAACGACCCAAATTAGCGGGTCCCTGCAATTGGTTTGTGATCTATTACCCTATCATTCCCTGTTCATGAGCGTTTCATTCATGAAGTCGAAATTTAGCTTTCGAGCACACTTCTGGTAACCGACCAACCTTTGAGGTGATGAGAGCGCAAGACCTCGCGCAGTAGCGGTCCTTCGCGTTGCTTAAGTGCATCCAATATTTGTTCGTGTTCAAATACAGCGCGCTCCCAGCGCTCTGGCCTTCTATTACCCGCATAACGATAACGTCGGATTCTGGCGCTTTCGGCTGCGTAGACACGCGATAGCGTCGCGTTTTGCGCGCAATCGACGATTTCTTGATGAATGGTCTGATTGATATGGAAATATTCCATCAGTTCCTGAGCGCGAAAGCTCGCGACCATTTTCTGGTGCAACTCTTCGATATGCTTGATCATTGCGCGGCTGGCTTTTTCGCAGGCCCGCTCAGCAGCAACACTCTCGAGTCCTATCAATACATCTATCGCCGCCTCTACATCTGAAGGTGAAAGGCTGACAACTGTTGCGCCGCGATTTGGAGAAATTGCAATTAATCCTTCGCCTTCAAGGATTTTGAAAGCTTCTCGCAAGGGTGTGCGCGATACGCCAAGACGCTCAGTGAGAATTCGTTCGTTAATTCTCTCGCCCCCTGGTAGCTCGCCTGAAACAATCATATCCCGGATATGTTGGGTTACGAAGGTCGAACGCTGTCCGCGTGGCCATAAATCATCATTCTCTAAAGAATCCATCACAACCTCTTTTGCATGCAATCCATCTTAAATGCTATGAAATGCGCCTGCAACAGTGTTGACACATATTATTTTGCATGCAATTAATCCGGAAATGGTGAGGAGATCGATTGTTTTGGCAGTTTTATCTGTCTGATCTGGTCAAATTGCATACAGAATGATGATGTCTCGTGTGACGTGTCGCAGTTAGACTGTTGTTTGCAGTTATTGCATACAAAGTTGATGGCGACGCGATTGAGAATGATTGCGAAAGATGTAGTCCGGATGAATTATCACGCCTATTTCGATGCCAGCCACCGCCCCATCGAGACCTGCATACTCGGTACGGGAGGATTTGGCCGCAGCTTTCTGGCGCAAGGGTTGCGAGTGCCTCTGATGCGTGCGCGTGTAGCCGTTGATATTTCTGCTACGGCTGCTGCGAAAGCAATTATTGAAACTGGTGTGGCTGCTGATAGTGTTTGCGTTTGTGATACCGTTGAGGCGGCGCGCTCCGCATGGGATGCTGGCAAGTATATCGCTGTTGCTGATTTTGCGCTTGTTGCAGATCTTCCGTTCGACGTTGTTGTTGAAGCGACTGGCCATCCAGAGGCCGGTGCACGTCATGCGCGTTTGGCTATTGAAGCCGGTCATCACGTAGCACTTGTCTCGAAAGAGGTTGATAGCGTCATAGGACCGGGCCTCGCTGCCATGGCGCGAGAAAAGCGGTTGATAGTGACGCCAGTTGACGGCGATCAGCCGAGCTTGCTCATTGGACTGATTACTTGGGCGCAGTTGCTAGGATTTGAGATTATTGCAGCTGGAAAATCCAGCGAGTATGACTTCGTTTTTGACGCTGAGACGGGTAAGCTCACAAGCAATGGCGTGACTGTTGATGCGCCAGATTTTGGGCAATTTTCGCAGTCTGCTGATCGTAGCATGCAGGATGTTATGGCTGGTCGTGCATTGGCTGCTTCTGATTTGCCGCAACGCGCTGTCCCTGATCTGTGCGAATTGAGTGTCGTTGCAAATGCGCTTGGACTGAGTGTTGATGCGCCCGCGCTTCATGCCCCCATTGCACGTATTGGCGAAGTCCCTTCGGTGTTCTGCTCAAAATCGGAGGGCGGAATTCTCGAAGAAACTGGCACTCTTGATGTCTTTCATTGCCTGCGAAATCCGGGTGAGGTCAGTTTCGCGGGCGGCGTTTTTGTGATTATTCGTTGTGACGATATTGCAACGTGGAAAATGCTTGAAGAAAAAGGTCATGTCGTCAGCCGTGACCTGAAATGCGCGATGGTTTACATCCCGCGTCATCTGCTTGGTTTGGAAGCTGCAACTTCTGTTCTTGAAGCAGGCATGAAAGGCCTTTCGTCAGGCGCAATTATCCCAGCGCATCATGTCGATTTGGTTGCAATTGCTGATATTGATCTGGAAGCTGGGCATGTCCTCGAAATGGGTGGTCATCACCATTCGGTAACTGGGGTGTCCTCGGCTATTTTGCCAGCACGTCCTTTGACTGGCGAAGCGCCTGCGCCTTTTTATCTGGCTGCGAACAAGACGCTTAAGCGTTCGGTCAAGGCCGGGAAGGCCATTACGATCGCTGACCTCGAAATTCCTGAGACAAGTGCTCTTTGGCAACTTCGTCTTTGGCAAGACGCATTCTTTTTCGGGGCTGACAAGCCGCGCACATAACAAAGATCATCTGGGAGGAAAACATGATCATGAACATTAATCGTCGCCGTTTCATGGGCGTCATGGCTTCGGGTGCAGCTCTTTTGGCCGCACCGGCAATTGGTCGAGCGCAGTCAACACAGGTGTTAAAGCTGGCGCATCCACACCCGGATACCGATAGCTGGCAAGATGCTGGCTTGTGGATGAATGAAGCGCTTCGTGAGCGCACAGATGGCGCGCTTGGTGTTCAGGTCTTTGCCAACGGAATCCTTGGTAATGATTCCACCATGATCAATGCGGTGCGCGGTGGCACGATTGATATTATGGTGACAGGGAATCCATTTTTTACCGGGCTTGCGCCAAAGCTCAATGTGCTTGATCTGCCATTCCTGTTCAAAGATCGTAACCATGTTGCAGCGGTTTTGGACGGAGAAATTGGTGATGAGTTGCGTGCGGAGCTTGAGCCGTCAGGCATTGTTGCGCTGGCAACATGGGAGACTGGCTGGCGCAATGTCACCAACAGCCGTCGTCCTGTTCATGGTGTTGACGACCTGAAAGGCCTTAAAATCCGGACCACACCGAACCCGGCACATATCAGAGCATTTGAACTGCTTGGAGCCGTTCCAACACCTATGGCTTTCACTGAGTTGTTCACAGCGCTTGAAATGCGCTCGATTGATGGTCAGGAAAACCCCACCACACTGATCCTCAATTCGAAGTTCAACGAAGTGCAGCGTTACCTTTCGCTCACCCAGCACGCGTTTACCACATCGCCATTGGTTACGAACAAGACGAAGCTTGATGCAATGGACCCGGCATTGCGGGAGGCCTTGGTAGCGGTTGCGCGTGAAGCAGCTGTCAAGCAACGCCAGATGAACGCTGAGCGTGAGATTTCCAGCTTGGAGACACTTAAATCCGAAGGGATGGAAGTTGTCGAAACGCCGGATCGTGAAGCGCTGCGCGCTGTTGTGGCCGACAAAGTACGAGAAGCCTTTGCTACCCAGTTTGGCGCAGAATTGCCAGATCGCATAGCAGCACTCGGCTGACATTAATTCATCCTATCACTGCGGTGCAGATCACAAAAATCTGCGCCCATCATACCTTATTTTTAGTTCGTCGCAGTGTCATGCCATTCAGATTTGACGCATCTGAATGTGAAATACTTGAGCAGGAAAGCCAGATGCGCATCGTTGATCTCAGCATGCCTATATCCGATCATTTTCGATGGAACCCACAGGTGCACGTAAAGGGTGATAAGTCGGGCGGGGATCAGTTCCGCGTGACGTCGCTGGCAACCACGTGCCATGGTTTCACCCATGTCGATGCGCAGGCGCACTTCATCGCCGGTGCGCCCACGATTGAGGCGACACAGCTTGAAAATGTCGTCGGTGCGTGTCGCCTGTTCGATTTGTCTCACGTGCCAGAGAATAGTGCGATCACCGCAGAACAACTGGCTTCTACAAATCCGGGTGGTAAGGAAGGCGATATATTGCTGCTTTCAACGCAGTGGGATCAGCGCCGTGATTATAAGACCCGCGAATTCTGGACAGAAGCGCCGTGGCTGACGCGTGAGGCATCAGAATATCTTCTGGAACTAAAGCCAAGCGCGCTTGCCGTTGATTTCCCGCAAGACTACCCAATCCGCCTTCTTCTCGACGGTGTTCGTGTTCCTGACGAAGAGCATGTCACACATGATGTGTTATTGCGTGCAGGTGTTACGCTAATTGAATATGTCGTCAACACAGCGGCTCTCACCAGCAAACGATTTCTGCTTTCCGCCGCTCCGCTTAAAGTCGTTAATGCCGATGGCGCACCGGCGCGGGTCTTCGCAATCGAGGGGGAGATCCGACTGTGAGTTTCTTGCAACAGATATCAGATTGGGGATTTAAGGCGCTTGAAGCCTTTCTTGCTCTGATCCTGGCCACAATGGTGGCATTGGTTTTCGCGAACGTCGTCATGCGTTATGGGTTTGATACCGGCATTACGATCACCGATGAAGTGTCCCGTATGATGTTTGTGTGGATTTCATTTGTTGGTGCGGTGGTCGTCGCACGCCGCCATGAACATCTCGGTGTGGATATCCTGACAGCGCGTTTAACCGGCACCTCCGCTATCATTTGCCGCGCGCTCACAAATATAATTATCATCGCCTGCTGCTGCTTTCTGGTTGCTGGCGCATATGATCAGACGATCACCAATATGGCCAACAAAGCGCCTATTTCAGGTATTCCGATGGGTGTGGTCTACGCGGCCCCGCTGATAGCAGGTGTAATGATCGCGGTTGTCGCATTCATTGATCTGATTTGTGCGCTTTTCACATTTGCTAAAAATCAGCACAGTGAGGATCGCTTAAAATGACCACGCTTGTTGTTTTTATCGTTGTGCTTATTGCAGCACTTCTTATCGGAACCCCCATCGCCTTTGGCCTGATCCTCAGCGGCATTGCCATGATGTGGTGGCTTGGAATGCTCGATTGGCAGCTGATTGCGCTGCAAATGACCAATGGCGCGGATAGTTTTCCGCTACTGGCTATTCCTTTCTTCCTGCTCGCTGGCGAGGCGATGAATGTTGGCGGTTTGTCGCGCCGTTTGGTCAATTTCGGATTGACGCTCGTTGGGCATCTCAAAGGTGGTTTGGGCTATGTTGCTATTGTGACGGCACTTCTGCTTGCAAGTCTTTCTGGATCGGCGATTGCGGATACTGCAGTGCTGGCAGGTATGCTGATCCCGATTATGCGCGATGCTGGCTATAACCTAGGCCGTTCCGCTGGTCTTATCAGCGCAGGCGGTATCATCGCGCCCGTCTTGCCGCCTTCAATCGGATATATCGTGTTTGGCGTTGCCGGTGGCGTCTCGATAACACGATTGTTTATGGCTGGTATTGTGCCAGGGCTGTTAATGGCGCTCTCGCTTGCTGTGGCCTGGTGGTTGCTAAGCCGTAAGGAAAATACCGCTGTTCTGCCTCGTTCGAGCTGGAAAGATGTTGGTAAAGCAGCAATGGATGCAGGCTTTGCGTTCATGCTACCCGTTATCATTATTGGCGGACTGAAGGCCGGAATATTCACTCCCACAGAAGCTGGCGTTGTCGCTTGCGTCTATGCTCTGTTCATCGGGTGCTTTGTCTATCGCGAAATTTCACTAGCCAAGCTTTATCATTGCTTTGTGAGTGCAGTGCTGACGACATCAGCCGTAATGCTTCTGGTCGCAGCCGCTTCCATCACAGCCTATATGATCGCGATTGCAAACATTCCAGCCGAAATTGTTGGCTGGCTTGGTCCACTGCGTGAAAGTCCGTTGCTTCTGATGGCTGTTATGCTGCTGCTGTTGATCGTGATCGGTACAGCGCTGGATTTCATTCCAACCATTCTGATCATGACTCCAGTGCTTCTGCCAATCGCCAAGCAGGCGGGCGTTGACCCTGTTTATTTTGGTGTGATGTTCATCATGACGGCTGCAATAAGCCTGATTACACCACCAGTGGGCGCTGTTTTAAACGTGGCCTGCGCAGTCGCAAAAGTTCGCTATATGGATGTTGTGCGTGGTGCTATCCCTTTCATTGTCGCACAGTTTGCTGTTCTGGTTCTGTTATGGCTGTTCCCGCAAATTGTTATCGTTCCTGCGCGTTGGCTCTATTGAGCCGCGCCTCCGATATGCAGTAGGAGATGACTATGCTTCTTGGCGCTATTGCCGATGATCTGACCGGTGCGACTGATCTTGCCCTTATTCTATCACGTGAAGGAATGAATGTTGTGCAGGTCAATGGTCTGCCCAAAGATACATCGCAGTTTGGTGATGCTGATGCAGTGATCATTGCACTTAAGTCCCGTACAATCGAGCCAGAGGCGGCGATTAAACAATCGATTGGTGCAGCAAAACTGCTGCTTGAAGCAGGTGCAAAACAGCTCTTCTTCAAATACTGTTCGACCTTTGATTCAACCGATAAGGGCAATATCGGCCCTGTTACGGATGCACTGCTGAAACTTGTTGGCGAGAGCCGAACGATCGCTTGTCCCGCCTTTCCGGCCAATGGGCGCACAGTTTTTCAGGGCCACTTGTTTGTTGGTAACCAACTGCTGTCGGAAAGTCCGCTGCGCGACCATCCGCTTACGCCGATGTGCGATCCTAACCTCGTCCGTGTTCTGCAACGACAATCTGCAAATGAGGTTAGTCTGGTTGCCCATCAGGTGGTGGCGTCAGGAGCAGATACTATTGCGGATGTGCTGGCCGAGTTGAATGGGATCGCAATCGTGGATGCGATTGATGATATGAATTTGCGCGCTATCGGGCGTGCGGTGCGTGATTTGAAGCTGGTTACAGGCGGTTCTGCGGTCGCTCAGGGCTTGCCCGAAAATTTTCGTATGTCAGGGCTGCTACGTGAGACTGGTGGTCGCTCAGAAACACCGATTGCTATTGGCGGCGGCGTCATATTAGCTGGCTCGTGTTCCGCTGCAACCCGGCGACAGATTGAGACGGCGAAGGTTCATGGTGTCCCATCAATGCAGTTGAATGCATTGGATATTGCCGGCGGAAAAACCACACCCGGCGACGTGATTGCTTTCGTCAGATCACATCGTGATAGCCTATTGCCTCCACTCGTTTACTCGTCTGCCGAGCCTGATATCGTTGCACTGGCACAAGAAGAACTTGGCCGGGAAACTGTAGGTCTCGTCGTTGAGAAACTTCTTGGCGAGGTTGCAGCTGGTCTTTCTAAGCAGGGATATAATCGCTTTATCATTGCTGGCGGTGAGACGTCCGGTGCCGTGGTTCAAGCGCTGGGGGCTGAGGCTTTCTGGATTGGCCGGGAGATTGATCCCGGTGTGCCGCTTGTGACATCCGCAGGCGAAGGGCCGGTGAGGCTTGCTCTTAAATCGGGTAATTTTGGCTCGGATGAATTTTTCATCAAAGCCTGGGAGATGATGGCGTGATCGCAATAATGTCGGAAGAAACCCGTTTGCGAGATGAAATGTGCGCCGTCGGAAAGTCGATCTTTGATCGCGGTCTGACATTTGGCTCTACAGGCAATATCAGTGCACGGCTGAGCGATGGTACGATGCTGATGACACCGACTGATTGCTCGCTCGGCACTCTCGATCCTGCAAGGCTTTCGCGGTGCACTGCTGACGGCACTTTGATAAGCGGTGACCGACCGACCAAGGAAGCATTTTTGCATTCTTGTATGTATTGCGAGCGTCAGTCTGCAGGAGCTGTTGTGCACTTGCATTCGACTTATGCAGTTGCAGCCAGCATTATGGCTGATGTTGATCCAGAAAATGTGCTGCCACCATTGACCGCTTATTATGTGATGCGGGTAGGGCGCTTGCCACTGGTTCCCTATTTTGCTCCGGGCGATGAGAAACTAGCTTATGCAGTCAAAGACATGGCCAAGAATCATCATGCCGTGCTTCTGGCGAATCACGGTCCTGTGGTTTCTGGTCGTAACTTGCGTGAGGCGCAATATGCGACGGAAGAACTCGAAGAAACAGCACGACTGTTTTATCTGCTGAATGATAGAGCAATTAGACCACTCAATATGGAACAGATGCGCTCGCTTGAATCGCGATTTAAGTGTACGAAAACATGAAGTTACATTAATCTTATTTTAGCTGGGAGTTCTCAGGTTGGCGTAAAGACACTTTAGTTTTGTCTTACGATTGAACTGTGGCAATGCGTTCCCAGTCAATCTGAAAGGCAGTACAGCTTCCGTTGAGCCATAAAAGAATACTAACACTACTTTGGCAGAATACATTTTGGCGGTCTGAAGCGAATTCAGCAGTGCGGACATCGTCTGGGGCTGACGTTGATGGGAGGGTGTTCATGACTGCGTGTCGTATGGCTGGCAGTGTCGGTTTAGGCGGGCCGTGCCTCTTGGCTTTTTTCCCGCTTGACTTGGTGTAGGCGCTGATGTTGCAGGAAGGCATAAGCGATCATTGTCATCAGCGCGTGTCGATGCAGACCTTGCCATGATCGGCCTTCGAAGTGATCAAGGCCGAGTTCTTCTTTCATTTGTTGATGCGCCTGCTCGCAGACCCATCGGGCTTTGATGGCAGTTGCCAGCTGCTTTAATGCTGCTTCGCCCGGCATATGTTGCTGTCCCTTGTCGAAGATACGGTGCGGACTACCATCAGCGATCCGAATGCGGAGCACAGCAAAGTGCGCTGTCAGGCGACCTTTCGTTCCGCGACGCCAACTGACCTCCTTCCAGGATCGCTTCGGCCGCCCTCGACAGGGTGTCAGGGATCGAATGCTTGCGCGGCCTGCCGTGACCGGAAACCGGAAAAATCGGGGCGACACCATGGGGATAAGCACATCTCCTCGGGGACGCCAGCCTTCACCATCCGATCCTGGTTACTGGTCCAGCTTTCCGGCAAGAACAGTCGCAAACCAACCGGAACTGGAACCGCCTCGCGTGCTAACGTCAGCGATACCAACGTCTAACAATTGGCGCGTTTGCCCAGCATCGAAGCATATTGTGGCGCCCCCTACCGAATGATCACCCTTCTTCGGTAGACCCGTATCGTCGATCACCCGAAAGGCGTCTGAGGCTCCGACTATTCTGTCAGCCTGTACAGCCAGCTCCGTCTCAAACGGACTGACGTCCCAAATCCCATCCGAGATGAAATGATGCAGACGATCGTAGTGATCAGGCGCAAGGCGTTCCGCCATCGGCTCGATACTCTTGCGATCACCCGGTCCGATCAGGCCCAAAACATATACCGGCATATCGGCCGCCGTTTTTGTGACCAAGCTTCTCAACAAACGGCTTCAACCAATCCGCCAGTGCAATATTCCGCTCCACCATCCATCACACCCCTTTTAAGGGGCCAAAGATGGCCGATCATCGTTAATCGTTGGTTAATCTGCCAAAGTAGTGCTAGGCAGTGTTGAGAAAGTGGAATCCCATATCGATAACGCGATGGTGGAAACATTCTTCAAAATGTTAAAATCAGAGCTGATTTGGAGAACGATATTTCATAGAAGGCAAGATGCAGAAATAGCTATTGCCCGATATATCGAGGGCTTCTACAATTCCGTCAGCCGTCATTCTTCACTTGACTATTTGAGCCCGGCTCACTTCCAATGAACGGCCGCATAGTCGAAAAATGACTCTCCACTTTTCCGAAGCAAGTCCAAACCGCGCTTTCCCACTTTTTCGGTGGTTGTAATTTTACAAGGCTATATCCTTGGGTAAGGTTCCTTTCGCGGTGACGTCTTTCTTAAGCTGCTCCTTGAGGGTATCGCCTGCAAGATGGGTGTCTGTCCAGCCATTATCTTTGAGTGCTTTCTTCCAGGATTTAGACTTCACCATCTTATCAACGTTGGCTTTGATTCCCGCTTATTATTCCGCAGTAATATCGGTTGCTGCACCCACCATGAGCCAGTTTTGGATAGGAAGATCAACGCCACCTTCCTTGAAGGTCGGTGAATCTATACCTTTAATACGCTCATCGCTGGAAATGTCGACAGTCACCTGAGTTTCGAAGATTGCGGCAAGCGCTTCACGGCCGCCGCAAAATGCGATGTAGTTCACTTTTGTAGGATCAACACCAACAGCTTTTGCAAAACGCCCCGCCGTAATGTGGTCGGTACCGCGCGCTGATGAGCAGCCGCCCCGTGAAACTGAATCAGGATCGGCTGTCAGCTTTGTAACCAGATCACCAAGGTTCTGAATGTCGGAAGATGATGTAGTCACGATGGATTCATATTCACCGCTCAGGAGCGCAATCGGCATAATAGCGTCAAGATTAACAGGGGGATTGTTGGTCGAGGTCGCTCCGACCATAACTAAGCCGCCGACAATGAGCTGGCTTGGATCATCCTTGTTTTGATTGACGAACTGCGCCAGCTCAATTGTTCCGCCAGCACCGGGAGCATTGAGAACCTGAACGCTGCCGGAACTCTTTTCGGCCTGTAACTTGCTGCGCATGGTGAGCGCGGTCTTATCCCAGCCGTCACCCGGTTCCGCAGGTGCCAAACTTTTTAGTCTTCTGCCGATGCTGCACTTGCGATTGCTGCTATCTTTTTTGATAGCTCTCCCCAAAAACCTACACCTCTCCCAAGGTAAAGGCTCCTAACCTGGCGGTTATAAAAGGGATTTAAAATTCGCTAGCGTGTGACTGTGTAAGCGCTCGTTCATTAGCATAAAGCCTAAGCAATTTTTTATAGATGATTTAATGGTTCCAGTTGCTTGACCTGGCGGATATCAGAACGTAATAGAGTTACGACGGTTCCCCGACCGAGAGCGAAGGGGATTAATAGGGAACACGGTGAGGGCGACCCAAAAGGGACCGAGACCGTGGCTGCCCCCGCAACTGTAAGCGGATTGCCGTTCATCCTCGTGACGCTGCAAGCGTCATGCCACTGAGTTTAGCTCGGGAAGGCAGATGAACAGTGAATATTCGTGAGCCAGGAGACCTGCCGTCTAACGTAGTCCATTGTCACGGGCGGGGATGCCCGGTGCAGGAGTTGGTTATGACAGCTTTTAACGTCGCAAGACGTCGCTTACCTTTGTCATTCATATCCCCGGATATGTCCGTTCTCTATACGCGCCGGATCACATCCGCCGTTTGATACGGCTTTTCTCACATCATTTCGGGGATTCAAATGAAACTCATCGGCAAGTTGCCGTTTGGCGCAATGGTTGGCGCTGCAAGTCTTTTCGTAACTGGTTTTGCAGCTGAAGCAGCCGAAACGCGGTATCCGTTGACGTTGAAAAACTGCGCGCGCGACGTGACGTTTAAACATGCACCAAAACGGGCGGTTGCCGTTGGTCAGAGCAGCGCAGAAATAATGTATCTTCTGGGTCTCGGCGATAAAATGGTTGGTACGGCCTTGTGGGTCGGACCTGTTCTCAAGGGCTACGAAGAAGCCAATGCCAAGGTAAAGCGTCTCGCGGATAATGATCCGAGCTTTGAGAGCATTCTGGCCGAAAAACCTGACCTCGTTGCCAATCAGTTCCAATGGCAGATTGGACCAGAGGGCGTTGTTGCCAAGGCTGAGCAGTTCGAAGAATTGGGCGTTCCTGTCTATACGTCTCCGGCCGATTGCATCGGAAAAGACAATTCGGATGGTGGTGATGGCGTGCGTCATGACGCTTTCACCATGGATCAGGTCTATCAGGAAATTGATGAGCTCGCGCAGATTTTCAACGTGCAGGACCGTGGCGCGAAAGTTGTTGCTGATTTGAAAGCACGTGAAGACGCAGCACGTAAAAAGATCGCATCTGCCGATGGCAAGCTTTCGGCTGTTGTCTGGTTCTCCAGTGCAGAACTCGACATTGATCCTTATGTTGCGGGAAAGAACGGTGCTCCAGCCTATATTCTGAAAACACTTGGCATCAATAATATTATTGATAGTGAAGAAGAGTGGCCGACCGTTGGCTGGGAAACCATTGCCAAGGCCAATCCAACTATAATTGTCGCTGGAACTATGGATCGTCGCCGTTTCCCTGCTGATGATGTTGCCGTGAAACGGGAGTTCCTGAAGACTGATCCGGTTGCAAGCCTCATGCCTGCGGTGAAGGATGGCCATGTATTCGATATGGATGCACAGGCGATGAACCCGACTATCCGTACCATCGAAGGCATTGAAACACTGGCTGATGCCATTGCAGCTTCAGGCCTGAACAAGTGACAACACGCTCAGCCACAGCCGGAATTCTAAATGCGAGAAGCTCAAGCAGCAGAGTGCTTTTCGGCATTCTCGCGCTTGTCTTGTTGCTCGGCGCGCTGTGGCTGGGCGCTGCCATTGGCGAAACGTCTATACCTCTCGACGTGGTGGCAAAGACTATTGCTAACCGCGTCTGGAATGCGGGTTATCCGCTCGAACCGATTGATGAAGGCATTGTCTGGAGCTATCGCTTAAGCCGTGCAATGGTCGCGGCTTGTTGCGGTGCGGCTCTTGCAATATCTGGCGTGGTTCTGCAATCACTTCTGCGAAATTCTCTGGCTGACCCTTATATTCTCGGTATCTCAGCCGGGGCGTCGACAGGTGCTGTCGCGGTTGCAATCCTCGGTATAGGCGCTGGTATGCTTTCGCTTTCGGTGGGAGCTTTCATCGGCGCGATTATTGCGTTCTCGCTTGTTTCTTTGCTGGCACTTCGAGCAGGGCGGGGCAACAGCGCAATCATCCTTGCTGGCATTGCAGGCTCGCAACTTTTTAACGCGCTTACTTCATTCATCGTGACCAAGGCTGCCAATGCGGAACAGGCACGCGGCATTATGTTCTGGCTGCTGGGCAATCTTTCAGGTGTGCGCTGGCCTGATGTGACGCTTGCGCTACCAGCCTGTATTGTGGGGCTTGCAATCTGTCTTTGGCATGCGCGTGCGCTTGACGCATTCACGTTTGGCTCGGAATCGGCTGCATCGCTTGGCATTCCTGTGCGTCGCGTCTATGCCGTATTGATCGGTGTTAGTGCCATGATGACGGCAGTTATGGTCTCCATTGTGGGATCGATTGGCTTTATCGGGCTCGTCATTCCTCATGCGGCACGTATGGTGGTTGGCGTCCGTCACGGGCGATTGTTGCCAGCTTCAGCCCTCATAGGCGCAATTTTTATGATTGTTGCCGATATTCTCTCTCGCATCATCATTCCGGGGCAGGTTCTGCCAATCGGGGTCATAACAGCTCTGTTTGGTGCTCCGGCTTTTGCATTTCTTCTTGGGCAGAGAAGGGCACAATCATGATGCTTTCAACGCATAATGTTTGTTGGTCAGCAGGCGGTGTCGAAATCCTGCGCGACGTATCGCTTGATGTGAAAGAAGGCGAGTTTCTCGGCGTCATCGGGCCAAATGGCTCCGGAAAGACCAGTTTCTTGTCGCTTCTTTCTGGAGTTCGCCGCAGCCGTTCTGGCGAGGTGAAGCTGGGCGGAATGCCTATTCATAAGCTCAATCGCCGGGAGATTGCGCGCAAGCTCGCATTGGTTGAACAGCAAGCGGGTACGACTGATCGCATAACTGCACGACAAGCAGTCGAGCTTGGACGTACTCCTTATCTCGGCGCACTTTCTCCATGGTCCTCCGAAGACGATATGATCGTAGATCGTGCGCTTGCCAATGTTGATATGGCGCATCTCGCAGAGCGCTATTGGCATACGCTTTCCGGTGGCGAGCGGCAGCGTGTGCATATTGCACGTGCGCTGGCACAAGAGCCGCAAATCTTGTTGCTGGACGAGCCGACGAACCACCTCGATATTGGCCATCAAATTGGCCTGCTTGACCTTGTCAGCCGACAGAAGTTGACGGTGGTTGCGGCACTTCATGATTTAAACCATGCGGCGATGTTCTGCGATCGCATTGCGGTCATGGATAAAGGGCAGCTCGTTGCTTTAGGAACGCCGCGTGACGTGCTTCGGGCCGAATGTATCCGCAAGGTATTTGGCGTTGAGGTTGAGGTGGAATATGAGGGCGTGGATGGCTGCCATATTCGTTATCGCGCACCGAGCCATCCGAAGCTTGAACTTAAACAATCCGCATAAACATGATTGGCATGACAATGAGCAAACGACTTTTTCTGGCCGCCGCGTTGATGGTCGCTTCTGCATTTCCAGCTTTGGCTGAGACATTCGAAGTCAAGATGATGAACCGTGGTGAAAAAGGTTCAATGGTTTTCGAGCCGGACTTCTTGAAGCTAGCGCCTGGTGATAAAGTGAAGTTCATTGCGACCCATAAGAGCCATAACGCAGCGACAGTCGATGGGATGGTTCCAGAGGGTAATCCGGGATTTAAGGGCAAGATCAATGAAGAGATCGAAGTGACTTTCGATCAAGCTGGCTTCTATGGCATCAAGTGTTCGCCGCATTACGGCATGGGTATGGTGATGCTGATTAAGGTTGGTGAAGTGGAGCTTCCACAAAGCTATCGTGATGTGAAGTTTCCGGTGCGCGCAAAGACGCGGTTTGAAGAGTTGTTCACCGTTGCACAGAATTAAAACTATAAATAAAAGCTAAATTACAATTATATAATTTAGCTTTTAAACTTTTTGATTCTATTTAACTTTTTCACGTGAATGTGAGGTTAATATTGTTGACACTCCGTTTACATATTATTGACGATGCTGCTATAGGCGAAACGTCATATTATCAAACTGTTCATTTTTAATTGTTGTTTTCTTGACTTGTAAAAAATGTGCATGTCGATTATTTTAGTAAATACTAATTATATGCTTCAATATTCGCTGTTTGTGATATGATAGATGCAGCTATTTTCGCAGCATCTTTTTTAGAACCAGCATTTTAGGATAAGCTCATTCTGAAGGGGACGGAAACAAATTTAAGAGCTGTCAATATTATTTTTAACTACATTTATATTTATATTTATAAAGAGCGGCGGCATCTTTTTTGGATGTCGTCGTTATTTTATGCGAAGCAGTTCCGTCACAACGGGCATGGTCGTGACGATAAAGCGATTACAGAGTTTTATTTTTGCTTATTTCATCGCCGAATTAAGACGAGATTGGCTTAGTTTCAGACCGAGTTCCTGAGCGCGAGCGATGATCGGTGCAAACCGGCGCTGCTTCTTTTCCTCGTGGTTTGAAGCAATGTCCGCAATGCGATGCTTGAGGAACGGGTTAAGGAAGCGCTCGCGAACGGTAATAACATAGGCTTCAGCCTGTTCGCCGAGGCCATCAGCGGCAAAGACCGGTAGGACTTCTTCGCGCCAAAGCGCTTCAAGTTCATTGCGGATTGTATCGTCGTTCATGGCTTCCAGCACGATTTCGTCCTTCGGACGATTACCGTTCAGCCATTGCTCGGCAATGAAAGTGTGGCCGAGATTAAGCAGATAGAGCTTTAGGCGCTCATAAAGCGCGAGATTGTCCGTCACGACGATGTCCGGATGCGTGCAAGGGAGTGCCAGACCTTCTGCTTGCTCGATGGCCCAAATTGCATAGGGTTCGGCAATGGCGCCGACCGGATCGATCGGCTCCGATACGATGCGGTCAACGAGGCTATTGGCAAAAACACAGTTGCTTTCAATCCATTGCGTGAAAGCTTTCGGCAGGCTCCAGTTTTCCGCAAGATCAAGAATAATCGAGCGCAGCTTGTCGCCATTGCGCGAGATCAACTCGCACGGGAAAATCGACAGAGGCGCATCTGGATTGATCTGCCAGCGATGATGCAACAGCACAAGCAGTTTCGCGGGAAAGCTTTTAGGAAGGCCGCCGGTTTCGCTCAGCAGGGAAACATCGTCAGCAGCATCCAACTCAAAACCTTTGTCGCCCGTATTGGACAAGATGACCTGCACTGTAGTGGCAAGGGAGCGTATGGCTTGCCAGTCGCAGTGAGCGGAATAGGCAGCACTTACGCTTTTTGCCTGATGTTTTTCATCAACGGGCTTGCCGTCGCGCAATCCGCGAATGATGACCGGATAGCCCTCGCCACTGTTCAGCGCGCTAATGCGGCGTGCGCTTTCAGGATTGGATGTGGTCTGAACAATGGCAATTGTACCGATGGCCTTGCCTTTTGCCAGGGCTTCGGAAATGAAAAAATCCACATGCCCGAGCAGAAAACGGCTGGTTCCAAACTGTAGAATCGATGGCTGATCGGTCATGTAATCCTCCCTTAGATTGTCGTGAAATAGCTACGCCAGTGTGTAAAATTGGTCAAGCCACTCTTTAAAAGCCAACTAAAGCATGGTGCGACAAAACTGACATAAAAGACAATATGCAATAGTTACAATAAGATAGATAATATTGCACTTTTTGCATCTTCAAAATATGGTAAGGCCAATTTGGGAGAGAGCATGAACGAGCATATTGCCTCCGTTGAACCACGGAGGCTTTACCAGCAAATTGCCGACCGGGTCCGATTGCTGATCCGCGAGGGACATTTTCCGGCCGGAAGCAGGCTTCCCGCTGAGCGCGAACTTGCGCATCAGCTGGGCGTGTCGCGCCCTTCCTTACGTGAAGCACTGATTGCGCTAGAAATTGCAGGCAATGTCGAAATCCGCATGGGTTCTGGCATCTATGTTGCGGCTGAAGAAACGCGGCTTCCAGCGCAAGGCGGTTCGATCGGTGAAAGCCCGCTCGAAATCATGCAGGCGCGCTCGGTGATCGAAGGCAGTGCGGTGATTATGGCATGCAGCCAGATCAACACGGAAGCGCTGGAACGCCTGCGCGGTAATCTTGATGCGATGCGGCTACAGATTGAAGCGGAACGTAAGCCGATTGAACTGGATCGCCAATTTCATCTGATCATTGCCGAGCAATCAGCCAATTCGGTTGTTGCACGCATTGTTCGTGATTTGTTTGACGAGCGACATAGTCCGCTGACCGCGCAAATGCGCACGCGCTATGAGAATGCGGAAACATGGGCATTTGCTCTGGCGGAACATGAGAAGATTTATGCTGCACTGGAGGCGAGGGATCCGCTTCTGGCGCAGGCAGCGATGCGCACGCATCTGGATACATCAAAGCAGCGATGGATGGAGAATGAGCCCCGATAGGTGGGCTCATGTTTCGCGCTGTTGCGATCTTGGGAGTGAGGTCAGAAAAATGAAAGACAAGGCTGTTTCAGCTGTGACGCCGGTAATCCTCTTGCATCCGTCTGATGATGTGGCGGTGGCGCGTATTTCGGTTCGTGCCGGCGATCCGATTGGACTTGGCGATGTGATTGCAAAAGATCTGATCGGGCGCGGTCACAAGGTGGCTTTGCGCGATATCACGGCCGGTAAAGAAGTCCATAAATATGGGCAGGTGATTGGTGTCGCCACGCAGGATATTGCGGTGGGTGAGCATGTGCATCTGCACAATCTTGCTATGCTGCCATCTGAGCATGAACATCAGTTTTCCGTCGATATTGAAGAACGCGGTATGCTGCCGGAAGCGGAGCGCCGCCAGTTCATGGGCTATGATCGCGGTTTCGGTGGCGTTGGTACGCGCAACTATATCGGTGTCATTTCATCGGTGAATTGCTCTGCGACCGTGTCTCGCTACATTGCGGATTACTTCAACCGCATGGGTGGTCTGGATGGATTTGAAAACGTCGATGGCGTGGTGGCACTCACGCATGGCAGCGGCTGTGCGCTCAACACCAAGTCAGAAGGTTATCGTCTGCTGACGCGCACCATTCAGGGTTATGCAAAACATCCGAATTTCGGCGGTATTCTGTTGATCGGGCTTGGCTGTGAAACCAACCAGATAGCGCCGATCATGGAGCATTATCGCATGGAAGAGGGCGCCCGCCTGCGCACCATGACGATCCAGCAGCATGGCGGTACGCGCAAGACAATCGATCATGCGATTGCCGAGATCAAGGAGATGCTGCCGCTGGTGAATGCTGCAAAGCGCACGCCCCAGCCTTTGTCGAAGCTCAAGGTGGCACTCGAATGCGGTGGTTCTGATGGCTATTCCGGTATTTCAGCAAACCCCGCTCTGGGCTATGCATCTGATCTGATCGTGCGCAATGGCGGCACGACCGTACTTTCAGAAACACCGGAAATTTATGGCGCGGAGCATCTTCTCACACGTCGCGCTGTTACGCCTGCGGTTGCGGAAAAGCTGCTTGAGCGCATCGACTGGTGGCGCGATTATACGGCCCGCAACGGTGACGAGCTGAACAACAATCCATCGCATGGAAACAAGCTCGGTGGCCTGACCACCATTCTTGAAAAGTCGCTGGGTGCTGTTGCCAAGGGCGGCTCTATGCCTCTCAAGGCTGTCTATGAATTTGCTGAAACCGTAACCGAACAGGGTTTCACTTTCATGGATACGCCGGGCTACGATCCTGTTGCCGTGACCGGGCAGGTGGCGGGCGGTTGTAACGTGATCTGCTTTACCACAGGACGCGGATCGGTTTCAGGCTTCAAGCCAGCGCCCTGCATCAAGATCGCGACGAATTCCGAAATGTACGAGCACATGAAGGAAGATATGGACTTCAATTGCGGTGGCATCGTCACTGGCGATGAAACCATTGAAGAGTCCGGGACGCGCATTTTCGAGCACATTATCGCGGTGGCTTCCGGTCAGAAGACACTGAGCGAAATCTACGACTATGGCGATAACGAATTCGTGCCGTGGCAGGTCGGCGCCGTAACCTGATCTGCCTCATGTAATTAAAATGACAGGAATATTCTGATGGTCAAAGCTCTGCGTATCGAGAGCGAAAATGTAACCCGTTTCGCCGAAATTCCCGAAGCACCGCTTTTGCCCGGTCATGTCCGGGTGGACGTGAAGCATGTGGGGCTTTGCGGCAGCGATCTGAATACGTTCAAGGGGCTTAACCCGCTGGTGGAACTGCCACGCATTCCCGGTCACGAAATCGGCGGCGAAATCGTCGAGGCGGCCGAGGGCGTCAGCCCGGCATATGCCAAGGGTAAACGCGTTATCGTGCTGCCTTACACCAATTGCGGCCAGTGTTCATCTTGCCGCAAAGGCCGTCTAAACGCTTGTCGTTACAACAAGACTCTCGGTGTGCAACAGAATGGCGGACTGGCTGAACAGATCGTGCTGCCGGCTGAAAAGCTCATTCTGAATGACAGCCTGGCGCCACGTCATCTGGCTCTGGTTGAGCCGCTTTCTGTAGGTTTTCATGCGGTCGAACGTGGACGCGTTCAGGCTGGTGATACGGTTGCGGTGCTGGGCTGTGGCATGATCGGCATGGGTGTGCTGATTGGTGCGGTTGCGCGTGGTGCCAAAGTCATCGCCATCGATCCGAGTGCCGAAAAGCGCGAACTGGCGCTGAAATTTGGTGCAACGCATGCTCTGCCGGGTGGCGAAGATGTTGTCGCAAAGGTTCAGGAATTCACCAATGATGATGGCGTCGATATCGCCTTTGAAGCCGTTGGTCTGCCGATTACTTTTACGCAGGCCGTTGACCTAGCAGGCTTTGCTGGTCGTGTGGTTTATGTCGGCTATTCCAAGTCGCCAGTGACCTATCAGACCCAGTTCTTCAATCTCAAAGAACTCGACATCATGGGTTCGCGCAATGCGACGCTCACCGATTTTCAGGCTGTCATCGCGCATCTCGAAAAGCTTGGAGATGAAGCGGCCCTGCTTATCTCGAAGGTGTTTCCTTTTGAGGAAGCAGAACAGGCGCTGCCTTATTGGGATGGCGACCGCAACGTTCTGAAAATCATCATTGAACGCAACTGAATCGAAGCAAATGCGCTGCGTCAGGAAGGATGACGTAGTGCGCTAGTGGAGGAAGCCGGCCTCGTGGCCATTGTTTGAAGACCCCAAAAGGGAGGAATATCATGAAAAAACTCGTTACCGGCATGATCGCCGCTGGCATGTTGCTGGCAGGAAGCATGGCAGCCTATGCTGCCAATGTGTCGATCAAGGTTGCCTATGAAAACAACCCGGGCGAGCCTTTTGATGAGGTAATGCATTACTGGAAAGACGATCTCGCCAAGCGCAGCAATGGCGAAATCACGCTCGAGCTTTATCCAAGCTCACAGCTGGGCTCGAAAAAGGATGTGACCGAGCAGGCCATGATGGGTCTCAATGTGGTGACCATTTCCGACGTTGGCTTTCTGGCCGAGTATGACCCGGACCTCGGCGTACTTTATGGCCCTTTCCTGACCGATGATCCGGCACAGCTTTTCAAAGTTTATGACGGCGATTGGTTCAAAGGAAAGAGCGAAGAGCTGAAGAAGAAGGGCATTCACATCGTAATGCCAAACTACCTCTACGGTATTCGCCAGATCATTTCCAAGAAGCCAATCCGCACGCCGGACGACCTTAAGGGCATGAAGATCCGCGTGCCGAACAACGTTATGCAGATCAAGACCTTTGAAGCCATGGGCGCAACACCGACGCCAATGCCACTAGGTGAAACCTTCCCGGCGCTTGCGCAGGGTGTGATTGATGGCGTTGAAAATCCGATTTCGGTTCTCTATGGCCAGAAATTTCAGGAAGAAGCCAAGTATCTGAGCAAGGTCGGCTATCTGACCAACGTGGCTCTGATCGTCGGTGGCGAAGCCTTCTTCTCGACGCTGCCTGAAGAGCAGCTCAAGATGATCCATGAATCCGCATATGATGCCGGTCTTTACAGCCAGAAGCTGACGATCGAAAAAGACAACGAAATGATCGAGAAGATGAAAGAAGCTGGCGTCGAAGTCATCGAAGTCGACCGTGCTCCTTTCAAGGCTTTGGCTGAAACGGTCTACACGCAGTTCCCTGAATGGTCACCGGGTCTTTACGAAAAGATCCAGGCTGAGTTGAAAAACTAATCCCTCCTATTCGGATATTGCCATGTCGCGGCTCTTGCTGCGGCGTGGCATGGCTATGGAATTAATCCGATGAAATACTTTGATAAACTGATCGAATGGTTGGCCGCTGCGCCGCTCTTTGTTCTTTTGGCGATGTTCAATGCCGCTGTTGTCATGCGCTACTGGATGCATCAGCCACTGCAATGGACAGAGGAAATGGCCGGTCTGTTGATGATCTGGATTGTGATGCTTGGCGCTGTCGCAGCTGAACGCAGCAACCAGCATCTTGCAATCCCGATGTTGGTGGACCTTTTTTCGGAAAAGGTCCGTGACGTCATCAATGCGATCATCTCAATTCTGTCAGGACTGTTTCTGCTCTACGTATCTTACGCCGGTTATAAGCTCTCGGTTGCAGCGCAGTTCAAAGTCACTGACGTGCTTCGTGTGTCCTATTTCTGGATCGACATTGCAGTTCCCGTCGGCTTCGTGATTATCTCTGTTTATATGTTTGCAGGTGCATTCAAGTCCTTGCGCGCAGTCTTTGCGGGAGGCAAGGCATGAACCTGACAACCATCGTTCTTATCATGCTGGCACTGATTGCGCTGAATATGCGCCTTTATGTGGCCATTCTGATCGCAGTCTTTACCTATTTTATCTTCTTCAACCAGATGCCGATTGCTATTGCTGTGCAACGCTTCATCAGCCCCGCGCAGAATACATCGCTTCTCGCTATCCCGTTCTTCATCATGCTTGGGACCGTGATGTCGCATACCGGTATTGCCGAGCGTCTGATCAAGGTTGCTGACATTCTTGTGGGCCGCATGCGTGGTGGCATGGCGCTGACCAACATCATGGTTTCGACCCTGATGGGTGGCGTGAGCGCTTCTAACCTCGCCGATAGTGCCATGCTGACCCGCATGATGGTGCCGGAAATGGTTAAGCGTGGCTATGATAAGGCATTTTCCTGCGCAGTTACGGCTGCTGGTTCGCTGATTACGCCAATCATTCCTCCGGGTATTGCGCTGATCATTTACGGTCTGATTGCAGATGTATCCATAGGCAAGATGTTTATGGCAGGTGTTGTTCCAGGAATTCTTGGCGCTGCCATTTTGATGATTGCAGCCTACATTACTTCGGTAAAGCGCGGTTACAAGCCAAGCCGTGAAAAGCGTATGAGCGGCGCTGAAGTTGCATCGACGCTTGCATCTGCATGGCCTGCCGTTCTGCTGCTGTTCGCGATTATCGGCGGCATCCGCATGAACATCTTCACACCGACTGAAGCTGGTGCTGTTGCTGTCACGCTGGTTCTGATCATCGGCTTTGTGATCTATCGGGAGATGCGCGTGTCGCATGTGGTGGATTCACTGATCGAAACTGCGAAGTCCACAGCCTCTGTCATGCTGGTTATCATGGCATCATCGGCGCTTGCATGGGTGTTTTCGCTGGAGCAGGCTGGTCAATCGCTGATGCAGTTGATCTCGTCTTTTACCAGCAATCCTTATGCATTCCTGTTAGCGGTCAATGTAATTCTGCTGATCCTTGGTGCGCTGATCGAAGGTACGGCCCTAATGATCGTTCTGGTGCCATTGCTGATGCCGACTGTTAAGGCTCTTGGCATTGATCCAGTGCATTTTGGTATCGTTGTTATCGTCAATCTCTCGATTGGAACGCTGACACCGCCAGTCGGCACGGTGATGCTGATGGTCTGTAACATCGCCAAGGTACGCGTTGCAGATTTCACGCGTCAGGCATTCAGCATGTATCTCGCGCTGTTTATTCTGCTGGCGCTTGTCACTTACGTGCCGTTTATCTCAACATTTCTGGCACATTAATTGAAAGAAAGGTGCGGATTAGTCCGCGCCTTTTTGTTTACCATGGGTTTTCGACTCTCGGCCAAATTGGCCGCGTCATTTTTTGGTAGTCGGTCACACGCGGATTGACCGGGTAGGAACTCGGCGCGTCGATATAGATAATTTCTGCGGCTATCGGCGCGAAGCCCGCATAAAAATGATTGGTCGATTTCACAACCAGAATGTCTTTCTGCATTGGGTCTATGCTACAGTTTGAAAAGATATCCGGCTCAAATGTCTGCGTGCGATTGGTGTTGAGAATGATGTCGATCTCAGTTCCCACGATGCGGACGACTGCAGAAGGCCCGAGCGTGACGCGACTTAGTCCAAAACTCTGCCACCCTTCCTGCAACACTTTCATCACAGTGACGCGCGCATCAATGGGTTCGCCCGCCTGCGGACCGGATTTGCCACCAATGCGCAAATTGATAATGGCGCCTTCGCCAGCAGCATGGCAGAACGTGACAGCCAGCGTATCCCAGATTGTTGCAACGGCGGCCTTCTGAATGCCACGTTCGATCAAGCGTCGAAGAATGTAAGTGCCATCTCCGGCTACCCCGCCGCCGGGATTATCCCACACATCGGCGATGACAGCAGGCTTCGACGGTTGCGCGGCGTGCGCCGAGGTCGCTCGATCTATCCCTTCATCAACATCATACATTGTCATAGGCGTTTGCTCACGCATGGCGATGAGCTCACGGCCAAGTTTCTCAGCCAAGGCATAACCCTTAGCTGCATCATTGTCGGTGACGACGAGTATTTGCGTACCCATTTCGGGGACGTCGGCTGCCATAAATCCATGAATAACTGAGACGGATAGAATGCCGTCTTTGCCATGCAATGCTTTAATACGATCAATAAAGCTCCGCATGGGTTCCTTACTGGTTGGAAAAACGCCGATCATCCGGCAATCAAATGTCGAAATGACAGGTTTGACTTTACCTTTAAGGGCATCAAGGGCGAGTGAAACCACATGTTCACCGCGCTCATAAAAATCCGTGTGCGGAAATTCGAGGAATGCAGCGTAAATATTGAGGTTCTTGACGCGCTTTTGCGTCAGGTGGCTGTGCGGATCAAACTCGCTGGCAACAAGAATATCTGGTCCGACGATTGCCCGGATGCGTTCAAGCAGATCACCTTCGCAGTCATCGTAACCTTGCGCAACCATTGCGCCATGGAGACCAAGCACAACCGCATCCACAGGCATTGCGGCTTTGAGCTGATCCAGAACTTCATCGCGCAGTTCTTCAAAAGCTTGCCTCTGAAGCAAACCGCCCGGTTCGGCCCATGTGGCGGTGCCTTCAATGACGGTCAAGTCTTCAGCTGCTGCCTGCTTGCGCAGAGCGACGATAGGCGAGGAACACAGCGTCGGTGTGTCCGGATGTTTTCCGGGCGCAGCATAAAAAGCCATTTCAAACGACGCACGGTCGGTTGGTACGGGTGAAAATGTGTTGGTTTCAGTTGCAAGCGACGCTGTGAAAATGCGCATATGGTTTGCCTGGGCTATTTTTGGTGTGTAGGCGATAGCTTCAATCTCAATCTTGATGTCGAGCATCAGACGGGATTCGACGGTGGTACGCGCCGGTGGGTCTTTTGGAAAGTAAGTCGCGTAAACGGCATTCATACGTCCAAAATCACGTGCATCTTCAAGCCAGATCGTCGTTTTCACAACGTCTTCCATGCTTGCGCCTGCGAGCGCCAGAGCAGCCTTGATGTTCTCAAGAACCTGTTTGGTCTGGGCTTCGATATTGCCTTCTACGATCTTGCCGTCAGCGCCCATTGGCACCTGACCGGAGATATAAACAGTGTCGCCAGCGCGCACTGCGGGCGAAAGCGGCACGTGAGAGGCACCAAATGCTTGTTTCTTTGACATGATAAACCTTGCTTATTTTACAGCACCGAGCGCCAAACCTTTGATGAGGTAGCGTTGTAGCCATATGAAGAGTATCGCGACAGGTAAAGTGGCGATGAGCGTTGCAGCCATGACATAATGCCATTCGACCGTGTAGCGGCCTGCGACCAGTGAGAAGACCTGAATAGGCAATGTGTAGCTTGCCTGACTGCGCAGCATTGTGAGTGCGACGACGAACTCGTTCCAGGCATTGATGAAGGTGAATATTCCCGTCACTGCGATTGCCGGAAGACAGAGTGGCAGAAACACTTTGACAAGTGTTTTGAAGCGGCCAGCGCCTTCCATCCATGAAGCTTCTTCGAGGTCTTTCGGTATCGTGTCGAAATAGCTTTGCAACATCCACACTGTGAAAGCGATGTTAAAGGCCATGTAGATTGCGCCCACCGCCGTCACGCTTTCAATTAATCCATAAGCTGCCAGTAATCGAAATAGCCCAAGCACCAATACAATTGGTGAGATCATTTGCGAGACAAGCAGGAACTGGCGGAATGCGCCATGACCTGCAAAATGAAAGCGCGACATGGCATAAGCAGCAGGAATGGACACGATGATCGCACCGACTGACGCGATTATCGAGACATAGAAAGAGTTGAGAAGTGCCGTGCCGAAACCCGTCCTCACCCACATTTCAGAAAAGTTCTGCCAGCGGAATTCACTTGGCCACCATGTCGGCGAGAGAACCTCTTGCGGTGGCTTCACTGCCGTCAAAAACATGACCGCAAAAGGAAACAGTGTGAGCACGATCAACGGTGCGAGGATGATCCAGGCGATGATTGTGCGTTTGGTTTTTGATGCGGTCATGCGCGTTCGCTCCGCATTGAAATTCGAATGTAAATCGCGGTGAATACAAGCAGGATCGCGAGCATGATCAGCGATACTGCTGATGCCTCACCAAGTTTCCCGAGCCTGAACGCCAGCTTGTAAAGATGCGTTACGAGGATGTCGGTTGAGTTTGCTGGCCCACCTTGTGTCATCACCCAGATGATTGGGAAGGAATTAAATACGTAGATCGTATTCAGGACGATTGCGATATTGATGAATGGTTTGAGCAGCGGCAGCGTGATTTCGCGGAATTGTTGCCAGATATTCGCACCTTCAAGTGATGAAGCTTCATAAAGATCGTCGGGGATTGAGGACAAACCGCCAAGGAAGATTGTGGTTGTAAAAGGTACAGTCACGAGAATGCCGACCAATACTTGCATTGGAAAGGCAGTCGTTGCACTGGCAAGCCATTGAATATTGCTATCGATTAACCCTAAGTTTCGCAGCGCGGAATTCAACATTCCGCTTTCGCCGTTTAACGCCCAGCGCCAGACGATGGCTGTCATGGTTAGCGATACAGCCCATGGCAGCATGACAATCACACGCGCAACAGATCGGCCATAAAAATCCATATTGAGGACGATTGCTACCGGAACCGACACGACAAGCGCGCCGACAACGACAGCAACTGTCCAGATAGCGGTTCGCCATAAAGCATTGAGAAATTCGCTTGATGCGAAAAGTGCGGTAAAGTTTGCACCGTCGTTTAATTCGCGCAATTGTCCGAAACGGTTAACATCATGGGTGGCGATCTCAAAGAGATTTACAACCGGCCAGAAGATCACCACCGCAGCAAGCATTAAGCTTGGCAGGATCAGAAAATAGGGCAGGGTGCGATTGTGCATCGGCCAAAAAATCCAAACAAGAAAGGGAACCCGGCAGCAGATTGATGAAGACTGACTTGAGCCGTCTGATGCCGGGTTGATGAAATTATTTCTTCAGGATCGCATCTGCCTTGCCTGCGGCTTCTTTGAGTACGGCGTCTGGCTCACCTTTGCCAAGATAGATGGTTTGCATGGCGTTGGATGTGATATCGGCGATTTCTTCCCAACCCGGAATGATCGGTGCAAAACGTGCATCAGGAAGCAGGGCGGTGAAAGCAGCAAGATCAGCATTATTGACGTAATAATCCATCTTGGCTTCTTCCTTGTTTACAGGAAGGAAGCCCTCGCCTTGCGTAAACTTGGCGCGCCAATCTTTCTGGAACAGGAAGTCGAGAACTTTCCAGGCCTCTTCCTTGTTCTTGGAATTCTGGAACATAATGACGGAGTCGGTCACGCCATAGGTGCCGCGTGCGCCGGTTGGACCAGCGGGAATTGCGGTAACACCATATTTCAGGTTCGGCGCCTCTTCCTTGATCTGGTTCGACAAGAATGGCGCTGTGATCATCATGCCAACTTTGCCCTGCTTGAACAGGTTCTGCACATCTTCGCGTGCATAGGATGTAACGCCCGGCTGAGTGAGGCCATCATCAATCATCGATTTGTAAAGCTTGGCTGCTTCCAGTGCACCCGGCGAGCTCAGGCCCGATGTGCCATCCTTGTTGAGGATTTCAGCACCTTGTGACCACATGGCGTAGTAATAATATACGTCGGTCTCGATTTCCTTGCCTTGCAAGCCGAAACCATAGTTTTCGCCGCCGAGCGCCTTAATTTTTTCTGCGGCGGCTTTGACTTCATCCCAGTTTGCTGGAGGATTAGCTACACCTGCTTTTTCAAGCAGATCTTTGTTGTAATACATCGCGCGGGCAGATGCGGCGATGGGCAGGCCATATGTTTTGCCTTCCAATACCGAAGGTGACAGGAAGGTTTCGATGAAACGATCCTTGAAAGCATCGTCCATATAGCCGTCCATCGGCTCGGCAATGCCCTGCTGCACGAAATCGATCAGCCAGCGCGTTCCGATGATAGAAAGATCAGCATTGGTTCCGGCTGAAATATCGGTTGTAAGCTTCTGGAGAAGCACGTCCCATGGCACGACTTCGAAAGTCAGCGTGATGCCGGGGTTCTCAGCTTCAAAAGCCTTTTTCACTTCTTCAAAATAGGGTCCAGTCTTGGAGCTGTACTCCGCGACTGTCATACGCACTTCGCCAGCAAGCGCCGTCGAACCGAGTGCCAGAATGCTTAATCCAGCCAAAAGGCCAGTCTTCCATTTTCCTATCGTCATGTTTCCGTTCCCCTTTTTGCCTCTGCTCTATGCAGGAAATGCTAATTTTTGTTATTTTCCTACATTATCGGCAAATTTTGCGCTTTCAAGTAAAATGTTTTGTTGCAAACTTACATTTTCACTTCTAGGCTAATCAAAATAATCAGGCACGCAAAGTGCTGTACAAAGGGGAACAGAGTGGATCATTCAGGCGAATTTGCCGGAAAATCCGTGTTAATCACTGGTGCTGGTGGCGGCCTTGGCGCAGCTTTGGTTGAGATGTTTTCGACGCGCGGCGCGCGTGTAATTGGCTGTGACCAAAGCTTGGAAGCGTTGCAAGCTCCCCAAATAGCCAGTCGTTATGTTTTCGATTTGCTCAATCGCGATTCATTGGCTGCCGTCGCGGATGACATCATGGCGCGTGAGGGTGTGCCGGATATCGTCATCAACAACGCTGGCTGGACCCGGGCCGAGACTTTTGAAGAACTTGATCAGAAAATGATAAATCGGGAAATTGATCTCAATCTGACAGGGGTAAGCGCGGTTTCTACTGCCATCGCCCAAAAAATGGCTATACGCGGTTCTGGCACATTTGTTTTTGTTTCGTCGGTCAATGCGCTCTCGCATTTTGGTAATCCCGCTTATGCAGCGGCAAAAGCCGGAATCAATGCTTTTGCACGGGCGCTCGCAGTTGAATATGGCCAGTATGGTTTGCGCGCGAATGTGGTCTGTCCCGGCTCTATTCATACATCTGCTTGGGATCATCGCATCGCCAAAGATCCAACCGTGTTTGAAAAGCTCAAACGTCTTTATCCGCTTGGTCGCATTGTCAAGGTGAATGAGGTGGCAGAGACGATTGCCTTTCTTGCATCAGATCGTGCGTCTGGCATCACCGGCACGATATTGCCGGTTGATGCAGGGCTTATGGCGGGCTGTCGTCCTTTTATCGATGATATTTTAAATGGGAACTGAGTGATGAAAAATGTTTCCCTGCGTGGCATTACCAAATCTTTCGGGCAAATGACCATTCTTGATCGGGTTGATCTCGACATCGAGGATGGTGAGTTTCTTGTGCTGGTTGGGCCGTCTGGCTGTGGTAAGTCTACGCTTTTACGCATGGTTGCGGGGCTGGAGCCAATTTCCGGTGGTGATTTGACGATCGGTGGCGAACGCGCCAATGACCTCCCGCCGCAAAAGCGTAATATCGCGATGGTGTTTCAGTCCTACGCGCTGTTTCCACATATGACGGCGCGTGAAAATATTGGTTTTGGTCCACGCATTCGCGGTGAAGATAAAGCAGCAACTGCTGCCAAAGTTGATAAAGCCGCAGGCATTCTCAATCTGCATTCTTATCTTGATCGCTATCCGCGCCAACTGTCTGGTGGGCAGCGTCAGCGCGTCGCCATGGGGCGCGCCATTGTGCGCGAGCCATCGGTGTTTCTCTTCGATGAACCATTGTCGAACCTTGATGCGCAGCTACGTGTGCAGATGCGTACTGAGATCAAGGCGCTGCACCATCGTCTCAAATCGACGGTCATCTACGTGACGCATGACCAGATCGAAGCCATGACGATGGCCGACCGTATTGTCGTTATGAATCAGGGCAAAATCCAGCAGATCGGTGCGCCGCTCGATCTTTATGATCGTCCGGCAAACAAGTTTGTCGCTGGGTTCATAGGCTCGCCGTCGATGAGCTTCATTCCCGGTGAATTGCTGGAAGGTGGCAGGTTCCGTACCACCGAAGGCGAAGAGATTGCCGTTCCGGGAAAATCTGTGTCTGGCCGGAAGGCTGAATTGGGTGTGCGTCCTGAGAATTTCGTCATTGCGAAAGACGGCGAGGGGTTAACGCTTGTGATTGAAGTGGTCGAACCAACCGGACCAGAAACTCATGTTTATGGAAAAGTTGCTGGCGAAGCTGTGCGTGCCGTATTCCGCGAGCGTATTCACCTTGCACCCGGAGAGCGAGTCCCTGTAACGGCAAAGCCCGAACATATTCATCTCTTTGATAAGGAAAGCGGTTTGCCGCTTTAATACTGCATGAGCAAGGTCGCAGACATCATTACACGGCTTCATGCCGCAGCACAGGAGGGGTCGAAATCCGACCGCCGGTTGGCTGCTTTGGTGTTGTCTGACCCCGCCTATGCATCCAAGGCCGCTATTTCGGAAATAGCGTCGCGTGCAGAGGTGAGTGAGCCGACTGTGACCCGGTTTTGTCGCGGGCTGGGCTGCGATGGGGTTCGTGATTTCAAGTTTTTTCTGGCGCAAGCACTTGCGATTGGCGGTCAATATCTGACGGCAGAAATTCCAGCTCGTGATATTCGTGAGGCGCGTATCGCCTCCGCTGTGACTGACGCTGCCGTCGCTGCTATTCATCGCGCAAGTGATATGCTCGATATGTCCGTTGTGATGTCAATCGCTGAGCGGATTGTAAATTCAGGCTCAGTGCTTTGCCTTGGCTCGGGTGGCATTTCATCAATGATGGCTACAGAATTGCAAAACCGGCTTTTCAGGCTCGGTATTCCGGTTCTGGCGCAAGTGGATGGTCAATTGCAGCGCATGTATGCAGCGGTTGCAACGCGCGAAACGACGGTCATTGCATTCTCGGTGTCAGGTTATGCGCGTTCGGTTGTCGAGGCTGTGCTGGTTGCCCGTCAATATGGTGCCGAAACGATTGCGATCACCGCGCCGGATTCGGATCTTGCCAAAGCAACACATGTGGTTATTCCGTTCCAGTCTAATGAGGATGGAAATCTCTATAAGCCGACATCTTCGCGGTTTGCATTGATGGCAATTCTCGACATGATCGCCACCGCCACTGCTGAAATTCACGGGCCACAAGTGCTTGAGAGCTTACGGCGTATCAAGCACAGTTTAAACACACTCAAGATTGATGATCCGCGTTTGCCGCTGGGAGACTGATGAATGACGAGGCCTAAAAATATCCATGAGATTGATACGCCTGCAATTCTGATTGATGTAAATCGCGTTCAGGCCAATATTGTTAAGGCGCAGGCGCATGCCGATGCGATCGGCGTGAAGCTGCGTCCGCATATTAAAACACATAAGCTCCCATATTTTGCGCGACGCCAGCTTGAGGCCGGAGCGGTTGGCATTACCTGTCAAAAGCTTGGTGAAGCGGAAGTCATGGCGGACGCAGGCATCATCGATATTTTCTTGCCCTATAATATTCTGGGTAAGGCGAAGCTTGATCGGCTTTATGCTCTGCATCAGCGTATCACAATATCTGTAACGGTTGATAACGCGACGGCCCTTGAGGGACTGGAAAAGCGTTTCACCAATGCAGGGCGACCGCTTAAAGTTTTGGTGGAATGCGACACCGGCATGGGGCGCTGTGGTGTGCAAACAGCCGAAGAGGCACTCGAACTCGCTCGGCAGATCAGCCAGAGCAAAGGTCTGCGCTTCGGTGGCCTGATGACCTATCCTGCGACTGGCAAGGCAGAACAGGCCGAAAACTGGTTGCGTAAAGCGCGCGATCTTTTGGCTGCCAATGGCATTCAATGCGAAACCATTTCAAGCGGCGGCACGCCCGATATGTGGCTTTCGCCCAACGAGAGTGTTGTTACGGAATACCGCCCCGGTACGTATATTTACTTTGATCGTTTTCAGGTGGCTAAAGGTGCGGCAACGCTCAACGATTGTGCTTTGACGGTACTCGCGACAATTGTCAGTCATCCGACAGCAGACCGAGCGATAATCGATGCGGGTTCAAAATCGCTTTCCAGCGATACGCTAGGGCTGCATGATTTTGGCGAATTGGCTGAGAGGACAGACGCACGTGTGACGGGTCTGAGCGAAGAGCACGGCACGCTTAAGGGTGATATTGCTGGCTTGAAAGTCGGTGATAAGGTGCGGGTTATTCCCGATCATGTCTGTGTTGTTTCCAATCTCTTCGACGAAGTGCATCTGATTTCCGGCGACGATATCATCGATATTTTGCCTGTCGCTGCACGCGGAAAGCTTAAATGATAATAGATAATCCTTTTGCCGGCGATAAAGACCGCGAGCAGATTTGGGACATGCTGGTTCGTCGCGATATTGAGGCCTTTGTTACACAGAACTGGTCATTGGTTGCTGATGACTTTGATGAGGCGCGTTTTCTCGGCATTCATGCGCATGGTGAAGCAAACCCCGACAAATGGGACGCTGCTTTCCCAACACTCGCTTCCTATCGCGATGAATGGTTGCGGCAGGCAGCCGCGAGTGCGGCAACTGATTATGCCGAATCTCTTGCTGATGGCGTACACCGTGCAACACGACTCAATGTGATTGATATCAATGGTGATGTCGCAGTTGCGCGTAAAAAATTCGACGGAACTATCGCTAAAGCAGATGGAACGCAGGATATTTTGAACTGGCAGACGCTCTATTTTTGTCGTCGCGATGGCGGTCGTTGGCGCATTACGGGCTTTGTCGGATATATGGTTAACGATTGATTGAAACGCGTTAAATAATCTTGCAAATTTGGGCACGGATCGGTTGGGCTGCGCCCATTTTTCTGGCAAATGATGCCATATATTGCACAAGTATAATCATACAATTTCACTGTAATTAAGCTCAATTATATTCTGCGAATACTAAATTGTCTCATGTCGCAGCCGATTGCATATTTGTCGCAGCTCGCTCCTGTGCGGCCCTTCCAGCGGATTACTATTATAGTCAGGTTGACCGATGAGATCCGAGAACCGGACAAGTTGATCAACCCTTATATTTCGTCGCGCAGCCTATCAAAAACTATCAAGGGGACGGGCCGTGCAAAGATGAATCCGTGACTGTGGGTGGACATGTCGGGAAATGGCCTATATAAATAGATCACACCAATCGATAATCATTCCATGTGGGCATGTCGTTGCTCGCAAGTTGCGCATGTCCAATTCGCGCGTGAATGAAGAAATAAAAATGGTAAAAAGGAGATTAAACCCACAAGCGCAGTGGGGTTAAACATAATGCATGGTATTTTATACAAGGATGAAAGTATGAAGTCGCCAGCTAAGACAAAAATAAGCTTGAATAGCGTGTTTAAAGTCTTCGGCGACGATCCGAAGCTTGCGATGCAGGAATTGCTTGCAGGGAAATCAAAGGCCCAGATTCACAGCGATCATGGCGCCACAATCGGTGTAGACAACGCGACCTTCGATATTAAAGAAGGTGAAGTATTCGTGATCATGGGTCTCTCTGGCTCAGGTAAGTCAACGTTGTTACGCCTTCTCAATCGTCTTATTGAGCCGACCGACGGTTCCATTGAAGTTGATGGTCGCGATATCGTGAAAATGTCGAAGCGCGAGCTTATCGATCTTCGTCGCCGCGATATGAGCATGGTGTTCCAGTCATTTGCCCTTCTTCCAAATAGGAACGTGATTGATAATGCCGCGTTTGGTCTTGAAGTGGCCGGATTGGGCGAGGCTGAACGTCACGAAAAAGCGCTGAAAGCGCTGGCAGCAGTGGGTCTTGAACCCTATGCGCATTCGATGCCTGATCAGCTTTCCGGCGGGATGAAGCAACGCGTTGGTCTTGCAAGAGCACTGGCGAGTGAACCCACCATTCTGTTGATGGACGAAGCATTTTCGGCGCTTGATCCGTTGATCCGCACGGAAATGCAGGACGAATTGAAGCGCCTTCAGGCGGAACACAGCCGCACAATCATTTTCGTAAGCCACGATCTCGACGAAGCCATGCGTATTGGTGATCGTATTTGCATCATGCAGCACGGCAAAGTGGTCCAAGTCGGTACGCCAAACGAAATCGTCTCAGCACCTGCTAATGATTATGTTCGGTCATTCTTCCGCAATGTTGATGTTTCGCGTGTGTTTAAGGCCGCTGATGTCGTGCGCGAAGATGAGCTGATCACCTTCGATCAGGCACAATTGTCTTCCGCACTCGAACGTCTCGATGCAAGTGGCAAGCCTTACGGCGTATTGCTGGATGCCGACCGTATTTATCGCGGCGTTGTCACACGGGAAGCGCTTGCGAGCGGAAACTTCAAGGTAGAGAACGATCAGTTGGATGGAGCGATTGCGATACAAGCTGATGCTCCGTTATCGGGGCTTCTGGTGCGTGTGGCGGAAAGTCCTTGGCCTGTTCCAGTAACGGATCGGAACAATCGCTACCTCGGTGCTATCAGTAAATCGGCATTGCTTGAAACGCTTGGCCGCGCAGGCTGATCTGCGCGCCTTATTTCTCTCAGGCTTTCGGGGTCAATCCCGTTTGGACGCCCCGCAAGGGACAGAAGTCCAGCCATAGGTAACTCGATCTGAAATGGACGGTAAACCATGGATTTTAATTTTAGTATAGGTGGAGGAGCAGATGTAGTGGTCAACTACATTCTCGATCATTTCACGCCTGCACTTAATATTATTGCAGCCACTATCGGGTTTGTAACCGATGGTATTCAAAATGCTCTTCTCGCAATTCCACCATATGGCGGCGTGGCAATTCTCACGCTGCTGGCTCTCTGGAGGGTCGGCTGGAAATTCGCGATTTTTGCGGTACTGGCCCTTGCGCTCATTATTCATATGGGGCTGTGGAGCGGCACGATGGAAAGCCTTTCACTGGTGTTGGCTTCTACAATCATCGCGGTTGTGATCGGTATCCCACTCGGCATCGCGATGGCGCGCAGCGATGCGGTGGCATCGGTTGTTCGTCCGGTGCTTGATCTCATGCAGACAATGCCAGCGTTTGTCTATCTCATTCCGGCAGCTATGTTTTTTGGCCTTGGTGCCGTACCGGGTACGATTGCAACCGTTATCTTCGCCATGCCTCCTGTGGTACGTTTGACCAATCTTGGTATTCGTCAGGTGCATGCAGAATTTGTTGAGGCAGGCCTCGCATTTGGTTGCACGGCACGACAGCTGCTTTTCAAGGTGCAGCTTCCCAATGCCATGCCATCGATAATGGCGGGCATGAACCAGACAATCATGTTGTCGCTCTCGATGGTGGTTATCGCGTCCATGATCGGTGCGGGTGGTCTTGGGAATACGGTACTGACAGGTATTCAGCGTCTGGACGTCGGCAAGGGCTTTGAAGGTGGTCTGGCTGTGGTCATTCTGGCCGTTATTCTCGACCGCATCACGCAGAGCTTTGGCAAGGGAAATTCTGGTGGCGTGCTGGGCTTTTTCAAAAGGCTGTCCTTTATGAAAAAGACTGAGGGTGAGCAGTCCTCATCCTCACTACGCAATCAACAAGCATAAACAAAAAACGGGAACTCTTTCAATTCAAAGGAGAAGTTATGTTAGGCAAACTGACAAAATTCGGTCTTGCGGCAGTTGTTGCAGGCAGCATGTGCGCCGGAACAGCCTTCGCGCAGGATAACAAGACGGTAAAAATCGGCTGGGCTCCATGGTCTGATGCGGAGTTCGTAACAAAACTCGCTGCAAAACTGATCGAAGATAATCTCGGCCAGAAGGTCGAGCTGGTTCAGACCGATGTTGCGCCGCTGTATCAGGGCGTGAGCCGTGGTGATGTTGATGCAATGATGATGGCATGGTTGCCGGAAACACACGCGGATTATTACAAGCGCGTTGAAGATAAGGTCGAAAATCTCGGTCCATTGTACGAAGGTGCCAAGCTCGGCTGGATTGTACCAGACTACATTCCGGAAAGTGAAATCAGCTCGATTGAAGATCTGAAGAAGCCGGAAGTTCGTGAGAAACTGAAGGGCGAAATTCAGGGTATTGATCCGGGTGCAGGTCTGACCCGTCTTTCCGAAGAAGCAATCAAAAAATATGGCTTAGACTACAAGCTGAATGTATCGAGTGAAGCAGCAATGCTGACAACGGTTGATCGTGCGACGCGTTCAGATGGTTGGTTTGTAGCGACCTCTTGGAGCCCGCATTGGATGTTCGGCAAATATAAGCTTCGTTATATTGCCGATCCAGAAGGTGCATTGGGCGGCGCAGAACATGTCGATGCGATTGCGCGCAAGGGTTTCAAGGAAGATAACCCGAAAGCTGCGGCGCTTCTGACTAAAATGAGCATTCCTATCAATGAGCTTGAAACTGCGATGTTCAATGCGCAGGAAACTTCTTACGAGAAGGCCGTTGATAAATACATCGCCGATCATCCGGATCGGATTAAAGAATGGCTTGCTGAATAAGCATAGCGCTTTCGAGAAAACAGAACCCCGGCATGCGCCGGGGTTTTTCTTTAGAGTAACGCGCTTAAACCACATAGCCGGGCCACGAATTTGATTGGAATACTCCCAATTGAAAAGGAGCAGGCTCCTCCCCAAGAACCTGCTCCTTAATGCATCGCCCCCGCCTGCGGATGGTCGATGCTGTATCTGTAAGCTATTGATTAGTAATAACTAATTAAAAGCGCTTAATCTTAAGATCAACTTTAACGCACAATTGTTTTCAAGTGCAACTTGATTCTGATATTCACTAAAGGAATTCTGACATTTTTTAATTGAATTGAAAAAGCTGCCAGATTTTGCAGGCAGTTACTCTAGTCCGCACGCGCGCAGAAACAGTGTAGAGACTTCTTTCTCGATGCGGTCGAGGTCTAACGGTTCATCTTTACTGAGCGACATCATGCTGCGGACCTGTGTTTCAAAGTCAGCATAATGTTGGGTTACGGCCCATATGTGCATCTGAAACAACAGCGGGTCTACTGGCTTGATACGACCTTCATCAACCCACGACTGAATGAGCTTCACTGCATTATGAGTTGCCGAAACGTGCTTCTTCCAGTGGCGGCTGAGAAAAGGCGCTCCATTGGCAATCTCGGTCGTGAATAGCCGTGAGGCTTTCGGGTTTTTCTGACTGAATTCAAGCTTGGCCCGAATATATTGCCGGATAAGTGTGGCCGGGTCTTCCTCGTTGCTGACGCCGAGAAATATGTCTTCCCACTCATCAAGGATATAAATGAGAATATCCTCGTAGAGTTCTTCTTTGCTGGAAATATAATAATGGAGCTGAGGCTTGGTTAGTCCAGCGCGCTGCGCAATCCCTTGCGTGGATGCGCCCGCTAGTCCTTTTTCGGCAAATTCATCGATGGCTGCGGTACGAATGGCACCCTGAATGCGACGCCTGCGGCCAAGAACCTTGTCTCGTCCGGTCAGCTCACTATCGTCATTCTGGTTGTCTGTGGTCATTCGTACCAGCCGTTATTAGAATTGCGGGAGGGTTATTGGCCCAATTGTTTCTTGATGTCGAGACCCGCACCCTTGTTAACAAAAGCGTCAGTTGCAACCTTGGTCATGTCCAGCTCGTCGCCGCTGACGATGCCCGACTTGCGTGCGAGTTCATAGAACTCTTTCACGCGGTTCATGTCGATTGCGCCAATGCCCTTTTCGAGCGTGTCACCGCTATCGATCAGCTTAAGTTCCTTAAGACGCGCGAGCTCCGCATCAAGTGTTTCTTTGCTCATATCCGCATTGTCTTTGAGGATCAGCTCATAGGCTTTGCTGTTGTCGCCATAAAGGAAGTTGTTCCAGCCTTCGATGGAGGCCGTTACAAATCGCTGTACGAGTTCAGGATTTTCATCGACGAGCTGCTGGCGTGTTTCGATGGTATTGGCATAGGTGTTGAAGCCCTGATCGGCCAGCAGGAAGGTCGTGACCTTCGCGCCTTCTTTTTCAGCATAGATCGGCTCGGCAGTGGCATAGGCCTGCTGCACGGTCTTCTTGTCACTCAGAAATTGCGCAAGGCTATAGCCATAAGGACGGAGCTGTTCGTCCTTGAAGCCGAAATCTTTCACCAGCCATGGCCAGAACGAGAACTGACCATCCTTGGAAATTAGGATGGTTTCTGCATTGGCAAGGTCTTTGAAGTCCTTGTATTCGCCTTCATGTGCCATTAGTGCCTGTGGGTCTTTCTGATAGAAAGCAGCCACAACTGTGGTCGGCACACCATTGGCGACATTGTTGAACGACAGAAGCAGATTGCCGGTCAGCAAAAAGTCGAGGCGTCCAGCAGTCAGCATTGGGCGATTGTTGACCTGAGGTCCACCCATTTCGATTTTCACGTCGAGGCCGTATTTTTCGTAGGTGCCATCGGCAACAGCCTGATAGAAGCCGCCATGACCGGCCTGAGCCAGCCAGTTGGTGCCGAGTGTTACTTTATCAAGCGCATAGGCCATCTGGGCGGAAAGGCCGAGCGAGAAAGCGGCGACAGCCGCAAAGAGTGCTTTTTTCATTTTGGTTCCCCTTGATTAGTCTTTTGCTACCATGTCGGCTGTCCAGCCGCGGGTTTTGCCTGGGTTAAGCAGGCCATATGGATCAGCCTGCTTTTTGAATTCGATCTGTACGCTGTCGATTTCTTTCATGCCGCCGTCTTCGATGGTGTAAGCGTGCGGATCATATATGTCGCAGCCATCAACTTGTTCCAGCTCTTCGATCAGGCGGTACATTTCATCGCGACCTTCAAAGCGCACGAGCGGCAGTGCAAAAATCTGTACTTCGCCTTCCAGACGCGCCATTTCGTGATGCATATATTGCGTTTCGCCATAGCGTTCGATCTGGCGTGTAACCACATCAATGTCGAACGGGCGAGGATAGGCAACCTGCAAATAAGTCCAACCCGGTTCAGCCTTCAGCGCCTGAAGCGTGGTGTGGTTCCATCCACATTCATAAGCAGGCTGAAGCCCGGCCTTGTGCAACTCGTCAAGCGTCATCGAGAAGGAAACTTTGCCGCTGAACTCTGTGGCCAGCTGCTCGAAACGCGCCAGTTCTTGTGGTGCGATCATCGCGAAAACCGCATCCTTATCAGATGGGAAAAGATCGCCAAATTTTGTGTAGAAACGCGCAAAACGGCGATCCACCGTCGTCAGCAGGTAGCAATCGAGGTTTTCTTCGAGTGCTTTGAGACAGAATTTTAGTGTTGCCTCGTAGCTGTCGAAGAGGGCTGCGGTATGCACCCACTCGGTTGCTTTGGTGAGACCGATTTCGAGTTCAAGAATAATGCCATTGGTGCCATAGGCGTGTTGCACTTTGTGAATGTCACGGCCCGTCAGTTCGATGATTTTCGGCTCGGCCTCAACGGTCAGAACCTTAACTGAATAGACATTGCCGTCATCGCGAAGCATGCCGTGGCGCAGCGAACCGATGCCGCCCGAACCGCCTGAGAAAAAGCCGCCAATCGTGGCGATGCGACGGGTGGACGGATACATCAACAGTTCCTGACCCGTTTCACGCACAGCATCGTCGAGGCGTGAAATACGTGCGCCGCCTTCAACACGAACCTTACCCGGCTCGATTGCGATGATGCGGTCGATCTTGGTCATGTCGAGAATGACTCCGCCTTCAAGCGGAACGCACTGGCCGTAATTGCCGGTGCCGCCACCGCGAACGGTGATTGGAATGCGAAGTTTGGCGGCAGCTGCTGCCACGCGGCGCACTTCATCCTGATCTTTTGGAATGACGACGAGATCGCCGAGATAATGACCAATATCTTCCGTCAGGATCGGGCTGTACCAGAAATAATCACGGGACCGCAGTTCGACTTGCTTTGGGTCGTCATAAATGCGGATACCATCGATTTCGGCGCGAAACGCGGCCCAGTCATAGATGCGCTGTGGTGCGGCAGAATTCATGGGTGTCTCCGATTAGATTGGTTTACCATCGCGCCAGACGACGCGATGCGCCTGCGGACGGCTGATGAGGTCGTTAATGTCTGTAGCGTCATGCCAGATAAAATTTGCATTCCCGCCTTCGATCAGCGCCAATACGCGGTTGCTTTCGATGAAACGCGCGGGCAGGGTCGTGATGCTATTGAGCCATTCATCCGGCTCAAGGTGGCAGACCGGGGCTGCGAGGCGAAGGACTGCAAGCGGATCGTAATCGCCATAGGGATAGAAAGCGTCGCGCACATTGTCGGAGCCGAGCATGGCGTCCATGCCCGCCCGACGCGCTTCTTTAAGCGGTGCGATACCACGAAGGCGTGGCGATTTTCCGCCAAGCCTGTCTTGCAGATAGAGATTGGATGTTGGAAGCGACACAAGCGCTGTTCCAGCATCCGCAGCAGCGGAGAGAATGCGGCTTAGTTCCTGAGGCTCGCGCAGTGAAAGCGAACAGGCATGGCCGCAAAGGACGCGTCCCGCCATGTTATGGCGCTTCGTTGCGGCAACAATAAGCGAAAAGCCATCAGCCTCTAATTCAAGCCCTTCATCGACGTGAAAGTCGAGCTTGAGATCATGCTGCACTGCGAGACGAAACATCTCTTCAATTTTGGCTTCAAGATCAGCATTGCGATAGAAGAAAGCGCCAAGGACGCCACCATCGTTTGCTACACGTTCAGCAATTGCTGCGCCTGCGCCAAGCACGATGTCGCCATGGATAAGAGCAGCAAGCTCAAGGTCGATGCGGTCTTTCCACTCCTGACGCAGCTCGTTCAACACCGGCCAAGCGATCGGCACATCAGGTGTGGTCCAATCGACATGAGTTCGCATGGCGCCAACGCCCTGCGCATAAGCTGCTTCAAGAGCCTTGGTGGCGCGTGCGCGGATATCGTCGGCACTCCAGCTCTCACGGTCGATATTCATCAGATCAATTGCATCGAACAGGCAATCAACTTTGGCGCTGCCACGCTCGGCAATGCGGCCAATGGTGAAGGTCTTGTCGAGATGCACATGCACGTCAGCGAAAAGCGGTGTGATAAAGCCACCATTTTTAGACTGTGAGGGCGTCAGCGATGCAATGCGCCCGCAATCGATGCTGATGTCGTAATGACCATCAAGATCAGCAATGGCGATACCTTTCAGCATATCAACGTTCACGGCGGATCTCGCTTTCATGCCAGCGTCCAAGCACAAGACGTGACAACCAGCTTGTGATCAGGAAAATCACGATGCCAAGCAGTGAAACTAGGAAAAGTGCAGCAAACATGCGCGGAATTTCGTTGCGAAAGCTCGATTCCAGAATACGTGAGGCCAGGCCGGTGCTTTGGCCAGCACTGCCAGCAACGAATTCTGCCACCACAGCACCGATAAGCGAAAGGCCGCCGGCGATCTTGAGCGCCGCCATAAAATAAGGCAGGGCGCTTGGAGCAAGCAGATAGCGCAGACGCTGCCATGGCGAGGCACGATAGAGCTTGAAGAGATCGCGCAGATTATGATCGGCGCTACGCAGTCCGATGACGGTGTTTGACAGGATCGGGAAGAAGGCCACGATCCATGCGCAGATCAGCAGGGCTGAAAACGTATCGCGCACATAGATCAGGATCAGCGGTGCAATGGCAATGACCGGTGTTACCTGAAGAATGACGGCAAATGGAAAGAAAGCCATCTCGATCGGCCGCGACAGCGCGAAGATCATGCCGAGAACAACACCCCCAACAATCGCGCAGAGCAGGGAAATGAGCGTGAGTTTGACTGTGAACCACATCGACGTCATCAGCGATGGTCCGTCTTTAATCAGCGTTTCGCCGATGAGCGACGGGGCCGGGATCAGGTAATGCGGCACGTTATAATAGCGCACCAGCCCTTCCCAGATGCCAAGTGCAATGAGGATCGCAAGCGTTGGCATGAAGATGCGCAGATTGCGCTCACGACGGGCGAGGCGATGTTGTTCTGAATTAAGAACAGGCGTTTGGTTTTGCATGATCCCTGTCCTCAATGGTCGATGTCTTGCGACGAAAGCGTTGCGGTGAGTGCATCGGAAACCGTCGCGCAATCCTTTGCGTAAGCTTCCGTCGTGCGAAAGTTTTCAGCGCGTGGATAGCTGCCTTCAATAGCGATATCGGCAACGACCCGTCCCGGACGTGCGGCCATAACGATGACGCGGTTTGAGAGATAGACGGATTCATAAACGCTGTGCGTGACGAAGACCACAGTGAGGCCGTGTTCCTGCCACAGCCGCAAAACATCATTGTTGAGCTTGAACCGCGTCATTTCATCGAGCGCCGCAAAAGGCTCATCCATCAACAAAAGGCGCGGACGCGTGACCAGTGCACGGGCAATCGAAACGCGCATTTTCATGCCACCCGAGAGTTCACGGGGATAGGCGTTGGCAAAGCGGGACAGACCAACCTGCGTCAGCACGTCTTCAACGCGCGGTGTGGCTTTCTTGCGGGACATGCCGGAAAGGCGCAGCGGCAAATAAACATTGTCGAACACGCCGGCCCATGGCATCAGCGTCGGCTCCTGAAACACAAAGCCAATATCCTGCGCACCAATTGGGCCTTTGCCCGGTGCGTGACCATTGACGCGAATGTCGCCCGCTGAAATGGACTCGAGCCCCGCTATCATGCGCAGCGCTGTACTTTTGCCGCAACCCGATGGGCCAAGGAAGCTTACGAACTGACCTTGTTCGATCTTGAGCGACATATCGCTGACCGCAATGACGCCCGTACCATATTGCTTGTAGACGCTTTTGATATCGATCAGGGAAGGTGAGGTTTGCGAGTTGGGGGCCACGCTCATCGTCCTTACCAGGCAGGTTGGTTATCGAGCCAAGAGAGCGGCGCTCGCTCAATCTCAGCCAGCACTTCAACCAACCGTTCGGCGGCGAAATCGATGGTCTTGCGGCCTTTTTCAGCACTGGCAAGCGATGCGTCGCCTGCGGCACCATGTGCATTGATGTCCTGAATCTGCCATGCGGGCTTTGCGCCACCACTCAGCGAAAGGTGCTTGTAGTCCGAAGCCAATGTTTCGGTCAGTGTGTTGAAGTTCTGCGCTTTTGACATGTCCACCAGATCGGGGTGGAACTCGAGCATGACAGAGGTTTCCATGTCGCCAGCGTGAATGCCGTGCTTAAGCTCATGTTCGCTATAAACACCGTCCGGCATGCCGAGGCCGAACCAATTGACGCTGAACACCATCATATTGTGCTTAATGCGCAATTCGCGGGCGACTGTGTCCATAATCGTGATCTGGCCACCATGGCTGTTCAGAAGCGCCATTTTGCGCACGCCACTTGCTGCAACGCAGGCTCCGATTTCGCACCACATGCGAATGAGCGTTTCTGCGGAGAATGTCAGTGTGCCGGGATAGAGGCTATGTTCATTGCTTTTGCCGATGGCTTGCGTTGGTAGAAAAAGCGCATGGCTTTCATCAGGCAGACGAGCGATGGTTTCTTTGACCATGCCCTCCACGATTGCGGCATCAACTGCCAGAGGGAGGTGCGGTCCGTGCTGTTCAATTGCGCCAACAGGCAGAACCGCCACAATCTTCTCGCGCTCGAGGCGTGAAAACGCTTCGCTCGTGTAATCAGACCAATATCTTTTCAAGGTGGTGGCTCCTGCATTCTTGGGAGGCGGTAAAGCTTTTTACTAAACAATCTGACCGATCGGTCAAACTAAATGTTTAAAAAAATGAGGATGCATGTAAATAAGGTGTGAATCCGTGACGAATTCGCCACGCGACAGCCTGCCTCATGTTTATGATGCGCGGAAATTTCCGGAGGTCCTATGGACAACAGATGTATTATTATTGGCGCGGGGCATGCCGGGTCACAGGCTGCGATCAGTCTGAGACAGGAAGGTTATGCTGGCGAAATCGTTCTTATTAATGATGAGACGGATATTCCCTATCATAAGCCGCCGCTCTCAAAATCTTATCTGAAAGCCCCAGAAGCAGGCATTCTCGTTCTGCGCCCGGAAAGTACCTATCGCGAGAATAATATTGAGATGCTGTTTGGGCACAGCGTTGAGCATGTGTCTCTGACGGACAAGACAGTCACGCTTGATGACGGCAAGGTGTTGAACTGGTCGGAGCTGGTTTTTGCGACCGGTGCTCGTGCGCGAATCCCCGATATGCCGGGTGTTGAGCTTGATGGCGTTGTCACGTTGCGCCGTTTGGGTGATGCGCGCCGCATTGCCGATATGATGCCACGTGTTGAGAAAGTGGTGATTATCGGTGGCGGCTTTATCGGTCTTGAAATGGCACATAGTGCAGTTGCGCTTGGCAAGAAGACCGTTCTGATTGAGGCTGCTCCGCGTGTTTTGGGGCGTTCTGTTGCCACACATATTTCTGCCTATGTCGAAACACGTAGCCGTGCGGCGGATATTACGCTTCTCACAGGCGTTGGCGTTGAAGCAATTCTAGGTGAAAACGGCCGGGTAACGGGCGTAAAGGCAGCGAACGGCACTGTTTATCCGGCTGATATGGTTGTGCTTGGTACAGGCGCCGTTCCGAATATCGAGCTTGCGGCCGAAGCCGGACTCGTTGTCGATAATGGGATTGTGGTTGACGAGCATATGCGTGCATCGAGTGAGCATGTTTATGCGATTGGCGACTGCGTGAGCTATGATCATTTCCATGCAGGTCGTCGCGTACGGTTGGAATCGGTGCAGAATGCGACCGATCAGGCCAAGCATGTTGCGCGCGCGATTGTTGGTCGCGGTACGCCCTTCCGCGATATTGCATGGTTCTGGTCGGATCAGGGCGACATGAAGTTGCAAACGGCTGGTCTTTCATTTGACGCCGACCGCCATATCCTGTCGGGCAGTCTCGAAGACAATGCCTTTTCTGTATTTCACTTTGCAGGTGACAAATTGGTGGCGGTTGATTCCATCAATCGCCCGACAGATCACATGATCGCGCGCCGGTTGCTCGCGGCTGGTATTAGTCCGAATGAAGACGATATTGCAGCGGGTGCCGCGCGTTTCAAAGAATTGCTCGCAGCCGCGCCGAAAGCCTGAGGATATAGAATGACTGTTTTAAAACATCTGCTCCCTGCCGATATGGCAGCTCCCTTTGCTGCTTATAGTCATGGCGTGAAGGTAGCCGCTGGCGCTGAATTGGTTTTCTGTTCAGGTCAATTGGGTATTGGGCCAGATGGCTCTGTACCTGAAGATGCAGGCGCGCAGGCCGAGCTCTGCTTTGAGAATATTCGCCGCATCCTGCGTGATGGTGGCATGGAACTGTCTAATGTTGTGCGCATCAATGCCTATGTCACGGATCGTGCACATATGCGTCCTTACATGGATGTGCGTGATCGCCTGTTTCCGCAGCATGCACCAGCGTCGACACTCATGATCGTTTCCGGTTTCACGCGGGAAGAGTTTAAGGTCGAGATCGAGGTTGTGGCAGCTAAATAGCTCGCGCATATACGGATCGATTGCACAAAAAAATAACACCCGCCGCGGGAGGAGCGGCAGGTGTCATTTAGGGTAAGACCGGAATGGGAGGAGGAGGTCCGGTCTTTATGTCACCGAGGAAAATGGGAGGAGGGAACACCCCGGTGAAAACTTTAGAAACTGTAGAACCGCGTTAATAAAGCGTCGCGGTTCAAATCAAAGGCATTAGCCTTCAGATGGCGCGTTCTTAGCGAGCAGCTGCCTTACGTGCAACGAATGGAATTTCCGAAGGCATAATGCCGAGGTCGTTCAGTTCGCGTGGGCTCAGGCGGCTCAGTTCGTTGACAGTGTTACGGTAACGGCGCCAGTTGTTGTACGAGCGGATCAGGTTCATTTCTCTCACCTAGTGAAAATCAAATCTCTTTGTTGCCACCAGCATATAGGCCCTATGTTTTTGGAAGTGGAGAGCCAGATTTGCATAGCTGCTGTGCAATATAGCCTGTCGATTGCATGGCTTTTGCGCAACTTGGTCATTTTATAATCACAATCATCATGCCGACTGCCCAAATCACCAATTTGAGCGCCCTTTATGGCCTTAATCCTTAATGAGTCGTGAATTTCCAGACATATTCACCATAGTAAGGGGCTTTGTTAGAGGGTTCTTTTGCGCTTTCAGGGAAGATCGATTTTTGTCGCAAAAACCCCTGGAATTGTCGTCTCGTGACAATAATTATACATGACTCCCGAAACGGATTCAGTTAAGTGAGTTATGTCGTGTGATGGAATTTTGCTTCTTGTAAGTATGTTTTATCACTGTTTGTCTGCGGGAGAGAGCTGGCGCAAGCTGGCCACCGAAGGGGAAATCGCCCGAAATCTCTCAGGTACCATGAACCGCAGATGGGTAAGGCAACTCTGGAAAGTCGGGGGAAACTCCGCGCCGAAGGTGTAAGTATAGCTTGATAGCTATGCGAGTCTCTCAGGCTTGAGACAGAGGGGCACGAAGCAACCGCATTTCGCGGGGGCATACGTGCGACTCTGGAGTTGTTATGGGCGATACCGCACATTTGAATACCCTGCCTTTGCAGGATTTACATGAACAGGCTGGCGCACGCTTTGGCGGTTTTGCTGGCTGGAACATGCCGATCACTTATCCGCTTGGCGTTATGAAGGAACATCTTCACACGCGTGAGCATGTCGGGCTTTTCGATATTTCTCATATGAAGCTGATCGAAGTTTCAGGCGCAGATGCAATTACGCTTTTGAGCGAAACCTGTCCGCTTGATCCTTCGATTCTGAAAACCGGCCAGTCTAAGTACACATTCTTTCTCAATGATAACGGCGGCGTTCTTGATGATCTTATCGTCACGCGCCTTGGCGAAGACCGTTTCATGGTCGTTGCCAATGCGGGCAACGCTAGAGCCGATATTGAGCATCTCAATGAAGCAGCATCTGGCAAGGACGTAACGGTCAATCCGCTGGATCGCGTTTTCCTGGCTATTCAGGGTCCGGAAGCCGAAAGCGTCATTACCGATGCTGGTCTTGCAGGTGCAGAACTCAGCTTTATGAGCGGCTTTGAGCCTAATCCCAACTGGTTCATGACCCGTTCGGGCTATACCGGCGAAGATGGTTTTGAGATTGGCTTGCCTGCCGATGAGGCACGCGCGCTTGCAACCAAGCTTTTGGCCGACGAACGCGTTGAGTGGATCGGTCTTGCTGCCCGCGATTCCTTGCGCCTTGAAGCGGGGCTTTGCCTGCACGGCCAGGATATTACGCCGGAAACCGATCCGGTTTCGGCTGGCCTCACATGGGCAATTTCCAAGCCAGTGCGTGAAAAGGCTGCCTTTAAGGGCGCCAAAGCCGTTCTGGATGCGATTGCCAAGGGTGCAACCGCCAAGCGTGTTGGTCTTAAGCCGGAAGGCCGCCAGCCAGTGCGTGGCGGCGCAGAACTTTTCGACGAAACCGGTTTTCAGATCGGTACTGTTACATCGGGTGGCTTCGGCCCCTCCGCAGGTTTCCCGGTTGCCATGGGGTATGTCGAGGCAAGCCTCGCAGTCCCCGGCACCCGCATTTTCGCAGACGTCCGCGGTAACAAGGTTCCCGTTGATGTTCATGCACTTCCCTTCACACCGCATCGCTATCGCAAAGGATGATTTCCATGGCCAATATCCTGTTCACCGAAGATCATGAGTGGATCAGCGTCGAAGGTGGCGTTGCCACTGTCGGCATTACGATCCACGCACAGGAACAGCTAGGCGACCTCGTATTCGTAGATCTGCCGGAAGTCGGTCGTACCGTTTCCAAGGGCGACGGCATCGTCGTTGTTGAATCGGTCAAGGCCGCTTCGGACGTTTATGCTCCGGTCGATGGCGAAGTCGTTGAAGTTAACGAAGCCGTTTCGAGCGATCCGGCACTCGTCAACCAAGCTGCAGAGGGCGATGGCTGGCTGTTCAAACTTAAGCTTTCCGATGAAGGCCAGCTTTCGGGGCTTCTCGACAAGGCCGGTTATGACAAACTCGTAGGATAAAAAGATGACGCAACAGGTTCTCCCCTTTGTTGCCCGTCATATCGGGCCACGCTTGGAAGATGAGCGCGCAATGCTTGCAGCGCTCGGTCTTCCTTCCATGGAAACACTGATCACGCAAGCTGTTCCCGCATCCATCCGCTTGAACCGCGCACTTGATCTGCCAGCGGCTTTGAGCGAACACGCAGCCCTTGCCGAGCTCAATGAAATCATGGGCCGCAATGTGGTGAAGAAGAGCTTCATCGGTGCGGGCTATCATGGTGTGCAGACGCCACCTGTCATTCAGCGCAACCTGTTTGAAAACCCAGCCTGGTACACCGCTTATACGCCTTACCAGTCGGAAATCAGTCAGGGCCGCCTTGAACTGCTATTTCACTTCCAGACACTTGTTGCAGAGCTGACAGGCCTGCCGGTTGCCTGTGCATCGCTACTGGATGAAGCAACTGCTGTTGCTGAAGCCGTGGGCGTTGCTGTTCGTCATCACCGCGACAAGCGCTCGCGCATTCTGCTTGCAGGCGATCTGCATCCGCAGAGCGTGGATGTGATCAACACCCGTGCAGAGCCGCTTGGCTGGCAGGTTGAAGCCGGAAGTACTGTTGACGACAACACCGCTGCCGTCATCGTGCCATGGCCGGATACGCGCGGCGTTTATGGCGACTTCACCGCTGTCATCGCCGATGCAAAGGCGAAGGGCGCTTTGGTCATCGCTGTTGCCGATCCGCTGGCGCTGACTATTCTGGAAGCGCCTGCCAAGTGGGGCGCTGACATGGCTGTCGGCTCTATGCAGCGCTATGGCGTTCCAATGGGCTTTGGTGGTCCACATGCTGCATATCTCGCAGTATCCGAGCCTCTTACGCGTATCATTCCGGGCCGTATCGTTGGTCAGTCGGTCGATGCGCATGGTCGTGCCGCTTATCGTCTGGCTCTTCAGACGCGTGAGCAGCATATCCGCCGTGACAAAGCGACTTCCAACATCTGCACCGCGCAGGCACTCCTCGCCAATATGGCTGCATCCTTTGCCATCTGGCATGGTCCCGCTGGCCTTCAGGCTATTGCAACGCGTGTTGCGGGCCTTGCGTCTCGCTTCGCAACGGGCCTCAAGGCTGCTGGCGTCGAAATCGCGGGCGATAGCCTGTTCGACACCGTAAGCGTTAAGGTTTCCGGCAAGGCGCAGGCCATTGCTGACGAAGCAGACAAGGGCGGTCGTCTCATCCGCATCTTTGATGCCGATACGGTTGGCGTCACCTTTGACGAAACCTCGACGGAAGACGATCTTGCAGCACTCGCAGTTCTGTTTGGCGCAAAGCCAGTCGGTAACGACGATCTGCTGGTTCCTGGCAAAGGCCGTGGCGAAGGCTTCCTGACACAGGACGTGTTCCATTCGCACCGCTCAGAAACCGAGATGATGCGCTTCCTGCGTCGTCTGGCGGACAAGGATCTGGCGCTTGATCGTGCAATGATCCCGCTTGGCTCCTGCACGATGAAGCTCAATGCGGCAGCAGAAATGATGCCTGTGAGCTGGAACACGGTTGCCAATCTGCATCCATTCGCACCTGCGGCACAAACGACCGGTTATGCCAAGATGACCTCGGATGTCGAAGCGTGGCTTTGCGAAGTCACCGGTTTTGCAGGCGTATCGCTGCAGCCAAATGCGGGTAGTCAGGGCGAATATGCGGGGCTTCTCGCGATCCGTCACTATCACCAGTCACGCGGCGAAGGTCATCGCAATATCTGCCTGATCCCATCCTCTGCACATGGCACCAATCCTGCCAGCGCATCGATGGCCGGCATGAGCGTTGTTGTCGTTAATTGCCTTCCGGATGGCGATATCGACATTGATGATCTGAAAGCCAAGGCTGAAAAGCATCGCGACAATCTTGCGGCTTTCATGATTACCTACCCGTCGACCTATGGCGTGTTTGAAGAGGGCATCAAGGATTTCTGCGAGATCGTCCATGACAATGGCGGTCAGGTCTATTTTGACGGTGCAAACCTCAACGCACTCGTTGGTCTTGCGCGTCCCTGCGATATTGGTGCTGACGTTTGCCATATGAATCTGCACAAGACCTTCTGCATTCCGCATGGCGGCGGTGGTCCGGGTGTTGGTCCGATTGGCGTGGCCAAGCATCTGGTGCCTTACCTGCCAGGTCATGTTGATCTTGGTTCCAAGCACGCTGTTTCCGCAGCACCGTTTGGCAGTGCATCCATTCTGGTCATTACGTGGATGTATATCCGCATGATGGGCGGCGCGGGTCTCAAGAAGGCAACCGAGGCTGCAATCCTCAACGCCAACTACATCGCGCATCGTTTGAAGGACGCTTATCCGATCCTTTACACCGGTGCACATGATCGTGTGGCGCATGAGTGCATCGTGGATACGCGTGTTCTCAAGGATAGTGCAGGCATTACCGTAGAAGACGTAGCCAAACGCCTCATCGACTATGGCTTCCATGCGCCGACCATGTCGTGGCCGGTTGCTGGAACGCTGATGATTGAGCCAACTGAGTCTGAGCCTAAAGCGGAAATCGACCGCCTTTGCGATGCGATGATTGCCATTGCAGGCGAAGCAAAGAAGGTTGCCGATGGTGTCTGGCCTGCGGATGACAATCCGCTTGCCAATGCACCGCACACGGCAGGCGACACGCTGGCAACGGAATGGACACATCCTTACACCCGTGAGGAAGCAGTATTTCCGGGAAGCGCATTGAACGGCGATTTTGACACGACGGCGAAATATTGGCCGCCAGTCAGCCGCGTCGATAACGTGGGTGGTGACAGAAATCTTATCTGTTCATGTCCGCCGGTTGCGTCTTACGGCTGATACAGTACATCAGTGGCGTTTTAATGTTTTATAAAGGGACGGGTCGGAGCGGTACTCTATCGCTCCGGCAGAAATAAAAATTACCGCGTTCTAACGCAGATTTTATTTGTCGGCGAAAGAGCTTGGAATGCATTTTTATTGTCTGAACGCTGATGAGAACTATGTTCTTTGACAGTCATTTCCGGCAAGGAAAGAGACATGTTTTTTAAAGCGCTGCGGTAACGCGGCGCTTTTTGTTTTAGTTCTAACTTACTGAAATTCAGGCAAAAAAAGAGCCGGACTAAAAAGTCCGGCTAAGTTATGAAGGTGCCATAAAGGCAAACCTCCAGAGGGGAACACTTACCGCGCGCAATGGGAGGAGGCGCAAGCGGTAAGCACCTGTCATATGGACCTGTTGCAACTATTCTTCAACCCCTAAAAGATGAAATTTTTGACCATTTCGGAAAATTCTGAAACTTTTCACAATGAAGTGAAATTTCCCCAACATCCTGTCCGCCGACGTGTTGTGATTTTTCGATCTGTCAGACAGATCAAAACTGATTATATTTCCGTAAGATAGCTATGAAAATCGCTGTTTACACGGCGACGTCTTTCATTAGCTATCCTATTAAATGCTACATAAATCTATGAAATCATTAGAATAATTCTAAAACATTACCGTGGAGCTCATGTTCATTTCTGTTGCAGGGCGACATGCAGAGTTATAAAAGAGTAGTGATTAACGGTAGCCTGACAAGTCGTGTCGGGGGCTTCATTGCACTCCTGGCTAAAGAGTTTGGCGTTTCGTAAAAATCGAATGCAGCAGGATAAGGATTCAGAACGATTCCCTTCAAGAGATGAAGTCGGGCAATGTTCTGCTCACTGTATGAGAGTGTTTCTCAGGCGGTTTCAAGTGTACTGGATTGTTTGTTAATGCTCGTGCCATTTCTCATTATGTTCCGTGAAGGCGTGGAAGCTGCGCTGATCGTTGGTATTATCGCGAGCTATCTCCATCAGACTGGGCGCGGCGCCTGGATGCCGGTTGTCTGGATTGGCGTTCTGCTGGCCTTAGCGATGTCATTGGCAGTTGGTGCAATTCTCCAGCTCGTAAGTGCAGAATTTCCGCAGAAGGCGCAGGAGCTTTTTGAGGCCATTATCGGGCTCATAGCAGTTTTCGTGCTGACTTCCATGGTGTTCTGGATGCGGAAGGCCGCCCGCTCCATAAAAGCGGAACTGCATCATTCGATTGATGCGGCTTTTGAAACACCAACGCATAAGGGTTTCGGCCTGATCCTGATGGTATTCTTTGCTGTAGCCCGTGAGGGGCTTGAGTCGGTCTTCTTCCTGCTCGCCGCATTTCAGCAGAGCGAAGGTGGCGCAGCACCGCTTGGCGCATTGCTCGGTGTTCTGCTTGCCGCTCTGGTTGGTTATGGCATCTATCGTGGTGGCCTGAAACTCAATCTGCGCCGCTTCTTCCGCTGGACGGGTGTTTTCATCCTGATTATCGCAGCCGGCATTCTCGCAAATTCTGTCATGGCGCTGCATGAAGCCGGTATCTGGAATCATTTCCAGACGGTCGTTTTCGATACAAGCGAAATTCTGCCGCTCGACAGCACGCTTGGCTCCGTTCTGGCTGGTATCTTCGGTTATATCGCAACGCCGACGGTTAGCGAAGTGGTTGCCTATCTCGGCTTCCTTGTGCCTGCGCTCATTATTTTCCTGATCCCATCTTTCGCACCTGCGCAGAGCGCAGCCGCGAAGCACACAGTTTAATCGAAGAGATTTTCCATGACTAAGCCGCAAAGCCCAAAACCTGCTGCACCATTCTCCCGCAACCTCGTGCGAGCGGTTCTGGTGCTGGCCATTCTGCTGGTGCTAGCGGCAGGGGCTGCTTTTTATTACGCATCCAAGGTGTCAGATAAATCACGTCACGCGGATGGTGACGATAAGGTCCAGGTTGTTATTAACGCCAAGAGCTGCGAGCCGAATGAGCTGACAGTGCCTGCTGGACGTACTGTTTTTGAAATCGTGAACAAGTCTGACCGCTCGGTCGAGTGGGAAATTCTCGACGGCGTGATGGTTCTCGAAGAGCGCGAAAACATTGCGCCGGGCTTTAAGCAAACACTTTCTGCCAAGCTTTCTCCGGGCGAGTATCAGATTACATGCGGCCTTCTTTCCAATCCGCGCGGAAAGTTGATTGTGACGCCATCGGCAAGCAGCGAAGCCGAAAAGGGTAAGATGCCGCTGACCGCTTTCCTTGGCGCATTGGCTGAATATCAGATTTATCTTGCAACAGAAGTGGCGGAATTCCAGAAGGCGGTCGGCGTCCTTTCGGATGCTATATCAAGTGGTAATCTGGAAGCTGCACAGGTCGCTTACGCGCCAGCACGCGAAGCCTATGCTCGTATTGCTCCGGTTTCAGAAGCACTTTCTGATCTTGATACGGCAATCAATGCGCGCGCTGATTTCTTTGAAAAACGCGAGCAGGATCCAGCATTTGGCGGTTTGCATCGCCTTGAATATGGTTTGTTTGAGCAGAAGTCGCTTGACGGACTTCAGCCTGTTGCAGCCAAGCTTGTGACGGACGCGGCTGGCCTGAAAGATCGTATTCGCGCGTTGCGCATCTCACCTGATCGCATGCTGGCGGGCACAGCATCGGCAATCAACCGCTTTGCATCCACCGCTGCTGACGCAGGCGATGATCGTTACGCACATACGGATTTACAGGTATTTGCAGGGCTTGTTGAGGGCTCGGCCAAGACAGCCGACGTATTGCGTCCGATCGTTGTCAAAGTCGATCCCAAGGCATTTGAAGGGATTGATGCTCAGGTGTCTGCCGTGAAGGCGATGCTAAGTGCGCAGAATGGCAAGGCATATGACACACTTTCTGCTGACGAGAAGGCGAAAATCAAGGATGGCGCAACTGCTCTTGCCGAACAGTTTTCAAAACTCCGCGATCAATTGGGAGTGGATTAATGACAAAGAAATTTTTCAAAAAAGATAATGGAAAAGACAATCCGATATCGCCAGAGCGCCGCGCACTTTTGCTTGGTGCTGGTGCGGCAAGTGTTGCAGGTGTGTTGGCATCTTCGGCAGCCAGTGCGCGCTCGTCGAACAACGCGCTATCGTCCGAAAGCGTGACCAATGCGCCTGAGAGCGACAAGCTGCATGAGGCGCAGCCATTTTATGGTATTCACCAGCCGGGTATTGTAACGCCTCGTCCGGCAACAGGACTTGTCGCAGCTTTTGATGTGTTGGCGCGTGACCGTGCCGATCTTGAGCGCATGTTCAAGCTCCTCACGGAGCGGACAGCCTTCCTTATGAAAGGTGGCGTGCCGCCTGAACTTGATCCTAAATTTCCGCCGTCGGATTCCGGCATTCTCGGGCCGCATGTGACGCCAGATAACCTGACAATAACGGTTGGCTTGGGCAATTCGCTGTTCGATGATCGGTTTGGCTTAAAGCCGCATAAGCCAAAGCAATTGCAGCGCATGACAGCGTTTCCCAATGATGCACTGCAGAAAGATCTCTGCCACGGTGATTTGGTCATTCAATTCTGTTCGAATACGGCAGATACCAATATTCACGCCTTGCGCGACATCGTGAAGAATATGCCAGACCTGCTGATGATCCGTTGGAAGCAGGAAGGCTCTGTGCCTGTGCAGCCGCCGCATTCGCCGAAAGCCAAAGAAAGCGCACGTAACTTCCTCGGCTTCCGCGATGGATCTGCCAATCCGGATGCAGCAGATAAAGCCTTGATGGATCGCATCGTGTGGATTCAGCCCGATAAGGATGAACCAGAATGGGCTGTGAATGGCAGTTACATGGCCGTGCGTATTATCCGCAATTTTGTTGAACGCTGGGATCGCACACCGCTGCAGGAACAGCAGACAATTTTTGGCCGTCACAAGGATAGCGGTGCGCCATTCGATGGTAAAACCGAAGCTGATGTGCCTGACTATTCCAAAGATCCGGAAGGCAAGATCACGCCAATGGATTCGCACATTCGGCTGGCCAATCCACGCGATGCCAATGCCGAGCAACATCTGATTTTGCGCCGTCCGTTTAACTATTCCAATGGTGTCACAAAAGCTGGACAGCTCGATATGGGACTGCTGTTCATCGCTTATCAGGCCGATCTGGAAAAGGGCTTTATCACTGTTCAGAAGCGCCTCGATGGCGAGCCTCTGGAAGAGTATATCAAGCCAATCGGCGGCGGTTATTTCTTCACGCTACCCGGCGTGAAAGATCAGAATGACTTTTATGCAAGTGCTCTTTTGCAGGCGAGTGGGCCGCAGAATGCGCGTGGGTGAAGGTCTTATCACCAAGGAGAGGTAACTATGAAATATCGTCTGCCACTGCTCGCGTCGGCTTGTGTCGTCGCTCTTTCTCTTAGCTTTGGCGTTGCAAAAGCTGAAGTTTCCCCACTCGATCTCGTTCAGCCAATTGCTGACTATAAGATCTATGTTCAGGACAACCTTGATGTTCTCGTGAAAGACACCAAGGCTTTCACCGACGCAATCAAGGCTGGTGATCTGGCGAAGGCGAAAGAGCTTTATCCTTCGACACGCGTTTCTTATGAAAGAATCGAGCCGATTGCTGAACTCTTTGCTGATCTTGACGCATCGATCGATAGCCGTGCAGACGATCACGAAGACGCGGAAAAGTCAGACGACTTTACCGGCTTCCATCGCCTCGAATATGGTCTGTTCGACCAGAATTCGACCGAAGGTCTCGATAAATATGCTGATAAGCTGTACGCAGATGTTGTCGAGCTTCAGAAGCGCATCAAAGACATGACCTTCCCGCCTGAAAAGGTTGTCGGCGGTGCAGCAGCGCTTATGGAAGAAGTGGCTGCAACCAAGATTTCCGGTGAAGAAGACCGTTACAGCCACACGGATATCTGGGATTTCCAGGCTAATGTTGATGGTTCACAGAAGATCGTCGAACTCTTCCGTCCGCTGATTGAAAAGGAAAATCCGGAGCTTCTGAAGAAGTCGGATGCCAATTTCAAAACCGTCAACGACATTCTTGTTAAGTACAAGAAGGGCGATGGCTATGAATTGTATGACAAGCTGACAGAAGAAGACCGTAAGGTTATGGCTGGCGCGATCAACACGCTGGCGGAAGACCTCTCGACACTGCGTGGCACGCTTGGCTTGAACTAAGTACTATAAATTTGATCGAAATGGCGGGCCTTGCCCGCCATTTTTATTTGTATGTACGATACTTATAAAGAGATATTGCCCACTGCAATATCAAACCATAGGCTGGGTTGTCTGGATTCATGAGGAGGATTGTAAGTCATGACCAAGCTGTCCCGCGCAACGCTTAAGAGCTTCAACAAACTTGATAAGCCTGGTTATGACCTGGAGGCGCTGACGCCCGGAATCGTGCATTTTGGCATCGGTAACTTCCATCGTGCGCATCAGGCTGTTTATCTTGATGACCTGTTTGGTCTGGGGCTTGATCACGACTGGGCTTTGGTCGGCGCAGGCGTACGTGCGAGCGATGACGCCATGCGCGACACGCTGAAAGCTCAGGATTGGCTGACAACAGTTGTCGAGCAGGAAGCTGATTATTCCATCGCGCGTATAACGGCATCGATGATCGATTACGTGACTATATCGACGGATGAGGGCCGGAAGGCCTTGCTAACCTATCTTACATCACCGGATATCCGCATCGTGTCGATGACGATTACTGAAGGCGGTTATTACATCAATCCGGCAAGCCAGCATTTTGATCCTGCGCATCCGGATATTGTCTATGACAGCGTTCATCCCGACAAGCCGAATACTGTCTTCGGCCTTATCGTGCAGGCGCTGAAACTACGCAAGCAAGCCGAAGTTGAGCCATTCACGATCATGTCCTGCGATAATATTCCCGGCAATGGCCATGTTACCGAAGATGCTGTCGTTGGTCTCGCGAAGCTTAGTGATCCGAAATTTGCTGATTGGATTGCCGCCAATGTTGCGTTTCCCAATTCAATGGTTGATCGCATCACACCGGCGACCGGTGCGCGCGAACGCGATATTGCGCTTAAGGAGTTTGAAGTTGAAGATGGCTGGCCGGTCTTCTGTGAGGGTTTCAAACAGTGGGTGGTCGAAGATAAATTCCCGACCGGGCGCCCACGGCTGCAAAAAGTCGGTGTGACCTTCTCCGATCAGGTCGACGCCTATGAACTAATGAAAATCCGTATCCTCAACGGCGGACATGCGGCCATTGCCTATCCGGGAGGACTTCTCGACATCCATTTTGTTCATGAAGCAATGGAACATCCCCTGATCCGTCAATATCTGGAAAAGCTCACCGAGGAAGAAATCATTCCAGAAGTACCACCCGTTCCAAATACGGTTCTGGAAGACTATCGCCTGCTTATCGACAAGCGTTTTGCCAATCCAAAGATCGGCGACACAATCCGCCGCCTGTGCCTTGACGGTGCCAACCGTCAGCCGAAGTTTATTCTGCCCACCGTTTCAGATCGCCTGGCCAAAGGGCGTTCGATCACCGGCCTCGCACTGGTGTCCGCTCTCTGGTGCCGCTACTGCTATGGAACAACGGATAGCGGTGCAGTTATAGAACCCAATGATCCGTCGTGGGATCGCCTGTTAAAACAGGCATTACTTGCCAAAGACGAACCGAAACGCTGGCTCGAAATGACCGATATCTTCGGAGCATTGGCCACCAATCAAGCCTATATCGAGGCGTTCTCGGCGGCACTTAAGCGCATATGGCAGGATGGAACGGCCAGAACACTTGAGCGCTATCTGGCAGATCAACCACTATAAAACCTACAGTGCGCCCGGATAGACTCTAACCGGGCGATTGTCTTTGACAGATTCCATCACCACAAAAGTTGATGTGCTTGCCACATTCGGAAGGCTCGAGATTTTTTCGCCCAGCACCTCGCGGTAACGCCGGATGTTGGGCGTTCGCACTTTCAGCAGATAGTCGAAAGAGCTTGCAATCATATGGCATTCTTCGACTTCACGTATCTTGCGTACCGCAACGTTAAAGGCGGTGAGGGCCGCTTCGCGCGTGTCCGATAATTTCACGGTCGTAAAAGCGATATGATCAAGGCCAAGCTTTTCGGGATCAATCGCCGCGCGAAAGCCGATAATATAGCCTTCATCGACCAATCGTTTGACGCGTGCCTGACACGGTGTCTTGGAAAGGCCGACCTTTTTTGACAACTCGGTCATGGCAATGCGACCATCATCGCTGAGCACTTCCAGAATGCGGCGATCGAACTGATCCAGATCGTCTACAGAGTCTATCTTTCGCATTCAAACTGCCTTTTGAAGTCGCTTTAATAAGATCGAATTGTCTTTATATGGATTAAATGAAGGCAGAATGCAATTTGTGCTGATGATAGTGTGCAACGATATAAAGCATAGTTGAACTGGGCCCGAGCCTGTTTTTGCGAGCACTGCACCATGACTGATAAACTATCTGCCAACGCTACTCCTGTATTCCAGAATTTTGCGCCGCCAATCCGCGCGCAGACACCGCTGCGTAAAGCAATCACCGATGCCTATCGTCGGCCAGAAGCTGAATGCGTGACCGCGCTGGTTCAGCAGGCAACCCTGCCTGAAGAAACAACCAGGCAGATCAGAGAGACTGCTCGCAAGCTGATTGAAGCCCTTCGTGCCAAGCACAAGGGAACCGGTGTTGAAGGTCTGGTGCATGAATATTCGCTGTCGAGCCAGGAAGGCGTGGCACTGATGTGCCTTGCCGAAGCTCTGCTACGCATTCCGGATATGGCAACGCGTGATGCGCTGATCCGCGACAAGATTTCCAATGGCGATTGGAAGTCGCATGTTGGGGGCGGTCGTTCGCTATTCGTTAATGCTGCAACCTGGGGTCTTGTTGTCACCGGCAAGCTCACCAACACCGTCAATGACAGCGGTCTTTCGGCAGCGCTTACGCGCCTGATCGCCCGTTGTGGTGAGCCGGTCATCCGCCGCGGCGTGGATATGGCCATGCGCATGATGGGTGAGCAGTTCGTTACCGGCGAAACTATCGATGAAGCACTGAAGCGCGCAAAGTCGCTTGAAGAGCGCGGATTCCGTTATTCCTACGACATGCTCGGTGAAGCAGCCACGACTGCTGCCGACGCAGAACGGTATTACAAGGATTACGAGACTGCGATCCATGCGATCGGTCGCGCTTCCGCTGGCCGCGGCATTTATGATGGTCCCGGCATTTCGATCAAGCTTTCGGCGCTGCATCCGCGTTATGTTCGCGCGCAGAGCGAACGCGTGATGGGCGAACTTCTGCCAAAGGTGAAGGCGCTCGCAGCCCTTTCCAAGAAGTACAATATTGGCCTCAACATTGATGCTGAAGAAGCAGACCGTCTTGAGCTTTCGCTCGATCTTCTGCAGAGCTTGATTGAAGATCCTGATCTGGCTGATTGGGAAGGCATCGGCTTCGTGGTGCAGGCCTATGGCAAGCGATGCCCGTTTGTACTTGATTTCATTATCGATCTTGCCCGCCGCAACAATCGTCGCGTCATGGTTCGTCTCGTCAAGGGCGCTTACTGGGATGCTGAAATTAAGCGCGCGCAGGTTGATGGCCTTGAAGATTTCCCGGTCTACACCCGCAAGGTTCATACTGACGTTTCCTACATTGCGTGCGCCCGCAAATTGCTTGCCGCCCGTGATGTGATCTTCCCGCAGTTTGCAACGCATAATGCGCAGACGCTTGCCACGATCTATCATCTGGCAGGCCCGGACTTCAAAACGGGCTCTTATGAATTCCAGTGCCTGCATGGCATGGGCGAGCCGCTTTATGATGAAGTTGTCGGTGCATCGAAGCTGGGTCGTCCAGCTCGTATTTATGCGCCGGTTGGTACGCATGAAACGCTGCTGGCCTATCTGGTCCGTCGTCTGCTCGAAAACGGTGCGAACTCTTCTTTCGTCAATCGCATTGGCGACAAGAGCGTGTCGGTTGATGAACTGATTGCCGATCCTGCGGAAGTCGTTCGATCGATGGCCGTTGTCGGTGCGCGTCATGACCAGATCAGCTTGCCTGAAGATTTATATGGCATTCGTAAAAACTCGGCAGGTTTCGACCTTTCCAATGAACAGCAGCTGGCAGAACTGAGCGAAACGCTCAAAGCCAATGCTACGCGCGCCTGGACTGCGGAACCGCAGGTTGCTGGTGCCAAGGTTAAGGGTGAAAGCCGCCCGGTTCTGAACCCCGGCGATCATTCCGATGTCGTGGGTACGGTTACGGAAATCGCCGCCGAAGATGTTGCAAGCGCGATGAACGCAGCTCAAAAGGCTGTAGCAAGCTGGTCAAAAATTTCGCCTGCTGATCGTGCAGCTTGCCTTGATCGCGCTGCCGATATCATGCAGCGTGAAATGGCAGAGCTTCTCGGTCTCATCATGCGTGAAGCTGGCAAGTCTATGCCAAACGCGATTGCAGAAGTGCGCGAAGCCATCGACTTCCTGCGTTATTATGCCGAACAGACCCGCCGCACGCTGGGCGTTGCGCACAAGCCGCTTGGTCCGATTGTGTGTATCAGCCCATGGAACTTCCCGCTGGCGATTTTCACCGGTCAGATTGCAGCAGCTCTTGTTGCAGGCAATCCGGTTCTGGCAAAGCCTGCGGAAGAAACCCCACTCATCGCAGCGCAGGGCGTTCGTATTCTGCATGAAGCTGGCATTCCTGCGGACGCATTGCAGCTTCTGCCGGGCGATGGCCGCATTGGTGCAGCCCTTGTTGCAGCACAGGAAACCTGTGGTGTAATGTTCACCGGCTCGACGGAAGTTGCACGTCTTATTCAGGCGCAGCTTGCGTCACGTCTGCTGCCAAATGGCAAGCCGATCCCGCTGATTGCTGAAACCGGCGGCCAGAACGCCATGATCGTGGATTCGTCCGCTCTTGCCGAACAGGTCGTGTTCGACGTGATCGGTTCGGCTTTTGACAGCGCCGGTCAGCGTTGTTCGGCTCTGCGCGTTCTTTGCCTGCAGGAAGATGTTGCTGATCGCATTCTGACCATGCTCAAGGGCGCGCTCAAGGAACTGTCGATTGGCCGCACCGACCAGCTGAAAGTCGATATTGGCGCTGTAATTACTGCTGAAGCCAAGGACATCATCGAGAAGCACGTTCAGACGATGCGCGATATGGGTCGTAAGGTGGAGCAGCTTCCGCTTGGGCCTGAAACAGGGAAGGGCACTTTCGTTGCGCCAACCATCGTCGAGATCGACAGTCTGCGCGATCTGAAGCGTGAAGTGTTTGGTCCGGTTCTGCATGTTGTACGCTACAAGCGTAACGACATGGACAGCCTCATCGATGACATCAACGCAACCGGCTATGGCCTGACTTTTGGTCTTCATACGCGCCTTGATGAAACGATTGCTCACGTTGCTGATCGTATTCGCGTTGGTAACATCTATATCAATCGCAACGTCATTGGTGCGATTGTTGGCGTCCAGCCTTTTGGTGGCCGTGGTCTGTCCGGCACGGGTCCGAAGGCTGGCGGTCCGCTCTATCTTGGTCGCCTCGTAGAAACAGCGCCGATCCCGCCACGCATGGCTTCTGTTCACACTGATGCCGCGCTCAACGATTTCGCAAAGTGGCTTGGCAATCGCGGCATGAACGAACTGGCGCAAGCCGCTCGTGAAACCGGCAGTACTTCTGCACTTGGTTTGAATATCGAGCTTCCGGGCCCGGTTGGCGAACGCAACCTCTATGCGCTTCATGCGCGGGGCCGCATTCTTCTTGTTCCACAAACTGAAACCGGTCTCTATCGTCAGCTGACAGCGGCACTGGCCACTGGCAACGAAGCGGTCATCGACGAGGCTTCAGGCTTGCGTAATGTTCTGAAGGACTTGCCTTCAAGCGTCGCTGCGCGTGTTGTCTGGACAAAGGACTGGCAGGCAGACGCGCCTTTCGCCGGTGCGCTTGTTGAAGGAGAGAGCGAACGCCTGATCGACATCAACAAGAAGCTGGCAGCTCTTCCGGGCCCGCTTGTGCTGACACAGGCAGCAACTTCGGCGCAGCTTGCAAAGAGCGCTGATTGCTATTGCCTGAGCTGGTTGCTTGAAGAGGTTTCGACCTCCATCAACACAACGGCTGCAGGCGGCAATGCCAGCCTGATGGCAATCGGGTGACACGTCTTCGAGCGTGTTTCGATCTTCTTCGATTAGTCAGAAAGGCGACCTTTGGGTCGCCTTTTTGGTTCGTGTTAGTCGCATTTCCATTAAAACAGAATTATTAGTCCGTTTATAGAATTTATAGAATGAAATTTATAAATTCACATTGACACACAAGCCTAAAAGGCAAAGACTATGCGAAGGCTTGTGAAAAGCCGCAGCGTGGAGGCGCTGAACATAGGGAGGAACAACAATGCGTTGGGCACTTACAATCGCGGCGTTTGCCGCCGGCGTTTCATCATTTGCAGTTTCGGCACAGGCTTCGGGCAATCTCAATCTTATATGTTCGGCAGACGTCGTAATCTGCGAGCAGATGAAGAACAATTTCGAGAAAGAAACCAACATAAAGGTGAATATGGTACGCCTGTCTTCTGGCGAAACCTATGCGAAGGTTCGAGCCGAAGCGCGCAATCCCAAGACCGATATTTGGTGGGCAGGTACGGGCGATCCCCATTTGCAAGCTGCTTCCGAAGGGCTGACGCTCGAGTATAAATCGCCAATGCTTGACCAATTACAGGATTGGGCCAAAAAGCAGGCAGAAAGCTCGGACTTCCGCACTGTCGGCGTTTATGCTGGCGCACTCGGATGGGGCTATAACACCGATCTTTTTAAGAAGAAGAATTTGAAAGAACCCGCCTGCTGGGCGGATTTGCTTGATCCGTCCTATAAGGGTGAAATCCAGATGGCCAACCCGAATTCGTCTGGTACAGCCTATACGGCGCTTGCCACACTCGTTCAGCTGATGGGCGAGGAGAAGGCATTTGAATATCTGGCAAAGCTGAATGCAAATGTGTCCCAATATACCAAGTCTGGTTCAGCCCCGGTGAAGTCGGCTGCGCGTGGTGAAAACGGCATTGGCATCGTTTTCATGCATGATGCAGTTGCAATGACGGCAGAAGGTTTTCCTATCAAGTCGATCGCGCCTTGCGAAGGCACTGGCTATGAGATCGGTTCCATGTCGATCATCAAAGGCGCTCGCAATCTAGATAATGCCAAGAAATGGTATGACTGGGCGTTGAGTGCTGAAGTGCAATCCAAGATGAAGGATGCAAAATCCTTCCAGATTCCATCCAACAAGAATGCTGAAGTTCCAAAAGAGTCGCCACGCTTCGAGGATATCAAGCTGATCGACTATGACTTTAAGACCTATGGCGAGCCAAACAAGCGCAAGGAAATCCTTGAGCGCTGGGACAAGGAAATTGGCGCAAAGGCCAATTAAAACGAGCCCTATCTCTGGTTGGCGGTCTATTTTCGTTATCCCCTCCCGCCTGATTGCGGCGGGAGAAGGATAAATATGTCGACTTTGCCCGCAATGCGCAAAATGAGCAGAAAAGCGGATAGCTATGAGACAACACAATCGACGGCTTGATGTGGTTCTGACGCTGGCTTTAGTCGCGTTTCTGATCCTGCCCTGGTATCGCATCGAGCAAGGTTTCTTCCGTTTCAGCTGGATTGAAGGGTTTTTCAGTCAGGCCGAAAACGGTCCCGGTATTCTGCAAATATTCGCTTATGGCCGCCCGTGGCTGGCTGTCGTCGCGGTACTGATGCTCATCTGCGGCTTCGCACGCTTTGCGATGACGCCGGAAAAACGAACATCCGTTCTAATCGGCGCTAGCCTTCTGGGAGCAGGATTCCTTGCGCTGCAAGGGCTGGCAATTGGTTTTACCGGCTGGAACTGGATGGTAAGCGAAACGCTCTTCGGTCAGCTTGCAGACGGCCAACCCGCTTTTGGTGCCGGTGCTGTTCTCACAGGTCTTTGCTTTCTGCTGATCTTCTCCTTCGGGCTTGCAGAACGCGGTGTGATGAAAGGTGACGCTTTTGTCGTTTCCTCGATCACGCTGCTGGTCGCTCTTGTGAGTGTTTTTGTATTCTACCCGATCTTCAGCATGTTCGCAGGATCTGTGCAGAATTTTGACGGCTCTTTCAATCCCGACGGCTTTATCGGCAATGTTCAGGATTCTTCAATCTGGAGCCTTGCCTGTGTGATCGGCGAGGGGCGTTGTGGTGTTGCGTGGCGCACGCTCTGGCTGGCGCTGATGACGGCAACCGGCTCGACAGTGCTTGGGCTTTCCTTCGCACTCGTTGCAACCCGCACAGGCTTTCCATTCAAGAAAGGCTTGCGCATTCTCACAGTGCTGCCGATCATCACACCACCATTCGTGATTGGTCTGGCGCTGACATTGCTGTTTGGCCGCGCTGGCGTTGTGACGGAACAGATTTCCAATCTGTTCGGCGTTGAACCGGGCCGCTGGCTTTATGGTCTAACAGGGATCTGGATCGCGCAGGTGCTATCCTTCACGCCGATCACTTTCCTCGTTCTGATCGGCGTGGTCGAAGGTGTTTCTCCTTCCATGGAAGAAGCATCGCAAACCCTGCGTGCCGACCGCTGGCGGACGTTTAACCGTGTTTCATTGCCGCTTATGGCGCCGGGGCTGGCCAATGCATTCCTGATTGCTTTCATCGAAAGCATGGCTGATTTCGGCAATCCGATGGTGCTTGGCGGTAGTCACGGTGTACTTTCGACGGAGATATTCTTTGCCGTTGTGGGTGCGCAAAACGATCCGTCACGCGCGGCTGTTCTGGCGATTGTGCTGCTCTGCTTCACGCTTTCAGCCTTCCTCATCCAGCGTCTTTGGCTGTCTGGCAAAAACTTTGCAACCGTCACCGGAAAGGGTGATTCCGGCATTCATGCTGGCCTGCCAAAAGGATTGAAGATCGGCGTCTATGCCCTTGTTATTCCTTGGATGATCTTCACTGTTGTTGTCTATCTGATGATCTTGATCGGCGGGTTCGTTCGTACATGGGGTCTCGATAATTCGCTAACACTCGATCATTATCGGCGCGCTTTCTCTGTGGGTTGGACAGATGGCGGTTTTTCATGGACAGGTGTTGCCTGGAACTCGTTCTGGACGACAATGGAAATATCACTGATCTCGGCACCGCTCACTGCTGCAGTCGGATTGCTTACTGCTTATCTGATCGTGCGGCAGCGCTTCTTCGGACGCAACGTGTTCGAATTTGCACTGATGCTGAGCTTTGCCATTCCGGGTACGGTCATTGGTGTCAGTTATATTATGGCCTTCAATCTGCCACCGCTTGAAATGACCGGCACGGCGCTGATCCTGATTGCCTGCTTTGTGTTCCGCAATATGCCGGTTGGCGTGCGCGGTGGTATCGCCGCCATGAGTCAGCTCGACAAAAGCCTTGATGAAGCATCGCTCACGCTGCGTGCTGGCAGTTTCCGCACGATCCGTAAGGTGATCCTGCCACTGCTGCGACCAGCGATTACTGCGTCTCTGGTCTATTCCTTCGTTCGCGCGATCACGTCGATCAGTGCCGTGATCTTCCTTGTATCGGCGGAATATAACATGGCGACCTCCTATATCGTCGGCCTCGTCGAAAATGGCGAATTCGGTGTGGCGATTGCCTATTCGTCGGCACTCATTCTGGTGATGGTGGTTGTGATTGTCACCTTCCAGCTTCTTGTCGGCGAGCGCCGGTTGCGACGTGAAAACCGCGTTGCCACGCTCTCGCCGATCAAAACCGTTCAACAGGAGAAAGCCGCATGACCACGATCCGTCCCGGCTCCGTTACCTTTCAAAACGTCACCAAGAAGTTCGGTAATTTCACCGCTCTGCCTGATTTGTCCCTGACAGTGGAACCCGGCACGCTTGTCACGCTGCTTGGTCCTTCGGGTTGCGGCAAAACCACGACCCTGCGCCTTCTTGCTGGGCTGGAACATCCGACATCTGGCCGGATTCTGATCGGCGGCAAGGATGTGACCATGCTGCCCGCCAATGAGCGCGATGTGTCCATGGTGTTTCAGTCCTACGCGCTGTTTCCGCATATGAGTTCGCTCGACAACGTCGCTTATGGGCTTGAATCTTCCGGATTAAAGAAGAAGGAAGCGCGTGAGCGGGCGGAAGAAGGGCTTAAGCTTGTTGGCCTTGCCGGTATGGGGCATCGCCTTCCGGCCGAGCTTTCAGGTGGGCAGCAACAGCGTGTGGCCGTGGCCCGCGCACTCGTGCTTGAACCACAGGTTCTGCTGCTTGATGAGCCGCTTTCCAATCTTGATGCGCGCCTGCGCCGCCGTGTGAGAACGGAAATCAGAGAACTTCAGCAAAGGCTTGGTTTTACTGCAGTTTATGTCACCCATGATCAGGACGAAGCTTTAGCTGTGTCTGATACAATTATTGTCATGAAAGACGGCGATATAGCGCAGCAAGGCAGTCCGCGTGATCTATATGAGTCTCCCGCATCCGCCTTCATTGCAGACTTCATGGGGGAGGCCAATGTAGTGCCCTGTGAAGTCGTCAGCGCAGAAAATGGAGAAGCTGTCATTCGTATCGGGAAGCTTAGTCATCGACTGGCATCATCACATGCAAGGCCGGGACCCGCACAGCTGGCGGTTCGCCCAAATGCGGTGAGTCTGCAAGCCCAGAGTGGCGGAGACTTTCCGGGACGCGTGGCCCACTCCGCTTATCTCGGTGATCATATCGAATATGAAATCGAGACTGAACACGGCAAGCTTTTCATTGTCGATCCTGCTGTGGAAGAAGCACTTCCGCCGCAAACAGATGTCGCTATCCATTTCAAGCCGCGTGGCCTTGCCATCATCAACAATTGAGCGCATGAACCATGCGCCTTTATTCCCTCTGACTGGAAACCAAGCATGACATCAGACATTTCAAAAGAGCTTGAAACACGGTTTAAGCTTGCGCAGGACATTGCGCGCGAGGCTGGTGCGCTGGCACTTGATTATTTTAATCGCCGCGAGACGCTGGTGATTGAAACCAAGCGCGATCCGCAGGATGTGGTGTCCATTGCTGACCGCAATGTCGAACAGCTGATCAATGAGCGCGTATCGGCAGCTTTCAGCGACGATGGCTTTCTGGGCGAAGAATATGGACTGAATGCAGGCACCTCAGGCTATACATGGGTGGTTGATCCCATCGATGGCACCAGCCCTTTTGTGAACGGAATGCCGAACTGGTGCGTTTCCATTGCCGTACTGAAAGATGGTGAGCCGGTTATCGGTGTTATTCAGGCACCTTGCTTTGATGAGCTTTATGCATCTGCCAAGGGGCAGGGTGCAACGCTGAATGGCAAAAAGCTTGCGCTTGATGAAACGCGCACAATTCGCAACGCGGTGACGGGCATTGGTGCCAATAATTACGTAACGCCGCAGGTGGTTGCGAAGATCGTTGAAGATTTGCTTGAAGCAGGCGGCACATTCATTCGCAATGGCTCTGGCGCGCTAATGATTGCCTATGTGGCAGCGGGGCGTCTGGTGGGCTATTACGAGCCATATATGCACGCTTGGGATTGCATGGCAGGTTTTTGTCTAGTCCGCGAAGCAGGCGGCTATACGCATCCATTTCCAACGGAAGGCGCGCAACTGACCAAGGGCAGCAAGGTTTTCGTTGCTGCACCCGGTGCGGTGGACGATTTGAAAAAAGTGGCAAAACTCTAAGAAAAAAGCCCCGGAAATCCGGGGCTTTCTTTTTATGCTGATGGATTATCGCGCTTATAAATCCAGTCGTGATCGGGATGGTTTTTAAATCGCCATTTGCGGATCGGTCCGGCCATGACGTTGAGATAATACATCTCATAACCATAGGGCGCCCCGCATGGGTGATGTCCCTTTGGCACCAGAACGACATCGCCGTCAGAAACGGCCATGGTTTCATCGAGACTGCCATCTTCGGTAAAGACCCGCTGAATACCATAGCCCTGCGATGGGTTTAGGCGATGATAATAGGTTTCTTCCAGATAGGTCATATCTGGAAAGTTATCTTCATCATGTCGGTGCGGCGGGTAGGATGACCAGTTGCCCTGTGGCGTGAAAACTTCCGTCACCAAGAGGCTGTCGGCGACATCGCGGCCTTCCATGGCAATGTTGAAAATGTTGCGGGTATTCGCACCTTGTCCACGCGTATCGAACGTCAGCCCTTCCGGTCCGAGTTTTTGCGCCTTACGGCCCGGTTTGCCCGGTGCTGTGCAGACAGCAAGCACGCAATCGGTTGTTGCCACTGCATCCCAGTCGCTCTCAGCAGGCACATAGAGGCAATGCGGAGCGAGTTTTTCAAACACGCTCATTCGCTCGCCCATTTCGCCGAAATCTTCTCCCGAGGCTTTGAGCTTTGCTTTGCCTTCGACCAGCACCAAAATGACTTCCCGGTCGCCGGTTTTCTCGGTTGCGGTTTCACCTGCTTTCAGACGATAAAGGCCAAAGCCAACATAGCCCCAATTGGCGCTTTCCGGCGTGATGTCATGCACCTTGCCATGCTTGCCGCTCGGTTTGCGTAACAGATTGGCCATAGCTCAGTCTCCTTTGTCTAACCCTGCTTCGCGCGCAAATGCTTTGAGCGATTTCAGCCCCAGCGACTGATATTCAAATGGATTGCGCACATCAGGGTCCTGTTCAGCTTCAATCACCAGCCAGCCCTGATAGCCATGCTGGGCTGCGACCGTAAGCACTGGCACAAAATCGACACCGCCTTCATGATCGCCGGGAACAGTGAATACGCCGCGGCGCACGCCTTCCAGAAAGGAAAGGCTCTGGTCGCGTACCTGTGCCGCTATAGCCGGGCGTACATTCTTGGCATGGATATGGCGAACACGCCCCATATGGTTCTTTGCAACGCGTTCAGGATCACCGCCGCCAAACAGACAATGACCTGTATCAAGCAGCAATTTGGCATGTGGGCCGGTATGTTTCATCAGAAGGTCGATCTCGTCTTCGCTCTGAACAATCGTGCCCATGTGATGATGATAGACGAGCGCAATACCCTGTACGTTCGCATATTCGGCCAGTGCTTCAACGCCCGCGCCAAACTCGGCCCAGCGTTCTTCTTCCAGCACCGGGCGTTCGGATAGAGACTTGCTATCGTCGCCATGAATGGCGTTCGACGTTTCGCAAACGATGATGACTTTGCATCCCATGGCGTTCAGAAGATCAAGCGCCGGCTGCATTGCAGCCTTCTCATCCTCAACGGAATTTGTCAGGAGGTTCAGCGAATGCCAGCCAGAAACGTAGCGCAGATTGCGTGGTTCGAGTACTGCTTTAAGTTCCGCTGCAACTTGCGGAAATTTATGACCTTTTTCAATTCCATCGAAGCCGATTTTTGAAGCTTCATCAAGGCATTGATCAAGGCTTATATGCGCGCCAAGGCTGCGATCATCATCGTTCGACCAGGCAATCGGGTTGGTGCCATAGAGGATCATCGGTTAGCTTCTTTCTTTGATCTGGGCTTCATAATTTTCACGCGCGGCGCGTACTTGGTCGCGGTCCGAGACTTCCGGCACGGCCACATCCCACCACCAGCCGCCGGTTTCAGGCGTCGGATAAGGATCGGTATCGATGACGATGACTGTGGTGCGCGGGCTGTTGCGCGCTTCTGCCAGCGCATCTTCCAGTTCGCGGATAGAACCGACTTTCTTACTATCGGCACCCATCGCACCTGCATGGGCTGCGAAGTCGATATTCGATGCATTCACATGGGTTGTGTGGTCGAGCAGATTGTTGAACTCGGCACCGCCGGTCGCCATTTGCAAACGGTTGATGCAGCCATAACCGCGATTGTCTGTCAGCACGACTGTGATCTTGATGCCCATCATCACAGAGGTCGCAAGCTCTGAATTGGCCATCATATAGGAGCCGTCACCGATCATCACGATCACGTCGCGATCCGGTTCCGCCATCTTGATGCCAAGTCCGCCTGCGATCTCATAGCCCATGCAGGAGAAGCCATATTCCATGTGATAGGACATCGGGCGACCGGCTTTCCAGAGCTGGTGCAATTCACCCGGCATGGTTCCAGCCGCGCACATGACGACGGTATTTTCTTTCGACTGGCGCTGAACCGCGCCAATCACCTGCATGTCTGTGGGAAGCTGGTTGGCATCACCGGGAGCAGCCGTGAAACGGTCTGCCGCTTCAAACCATTTCTCTTTGAGGCCGCTGTCGAGGGAAGGGCGTTTGTAACTTTTTAGAGCGTGCGAAAGCGCCTCCAATCCAATCTTTGCATCCGCAACGAGCGAGATGGAACCTTGTTTGTGACTGTCATAGGGTTGGACGTTGAGGGAGAGCAGTTTTCGCCCCGAATGTTTGAACAGTGCCCACGAGCCGGTGGTGAAGTCCTGAAAGCGTGTGCCAACACCAATAACCAGATCGGCACTTGCGGCAATAGCATTGGCACTGTCTGCACCAGTAACGCCGACCGGGCCAAAATTGAGCGCATGATCCCACGGCAAAGCCGACTTGCCTGCCTGTGTTTCGATAACTGGAATGTTGTGGCTTTCAGCAAAGCTTTTCAGCGCTTCATGGGCGCCTGAATAATGTACGCCGCCGCCCGCAACAATAACCGGTGTCTTGGAAGCTTTAATCGCGGCGATTGCCGTTGCCAGCTCGTGTTCATCGGCGGGCGGTCGCCGCCAATGCCAAACCTTTGGCGCGAAGAACTCTTCCGGCCAGTCATAGGCTTCGGCCTGCACATCCTGACAGAGAGACAGCGTTACAGGTCCGCAATCCGCAGGATCTGTCATTGTGCGGAACGCGCGCGGCAGGGCAGTCAGAAGTTGCTCGGGGCGGGTGATGCGATCAAAATAACGGCTTACGGGGCGAAAACAGTCATTGACGGTCATTGTGCCGTCATTGAAATCCTCGATTTGCTGCAATACAGGGTCGGGACCGCGATTGGCAAAAACATCGCCGGGAATGAAAAGCACCGGCAGGCGGTTCACATGAGCGAGTGCCGCTGCTGTGACCATGTTGGTTGCACCGGGTCCGATCGAGGAAGTGACAGCGCAAGCACGTTTGCGACCGAGCTGTTTGGTATAGGCAATGGCTGCATGCGCCATCGTTTGCTCATTGTGACCGCGCCAGGTTACAAGCTGGTCACGGATGCCATGCAGTGCCTCGCCAAGCCCAGCCACATTGCCGTGGCCAAAAATAGCCCAGACACCTGCAATGAAGGGCTCACCGTCCGATGTCATCTGGTTGGCGATATAGCGCACAAGAGCCTGTGCCGCTGTCAGTCGAACCGTCTTCATATTTCCTCCCAGCGGGAATCCGCTTTCTCGCAACTTGAGACTCAGGCCTCCACCTGTTCTTGGGATGCGTTTATTTCTGCCGCAGCCTGTCCCACAGATCGCAGAAACCGCGATAGCGTTTTGCCATTTCGGCAATTGCTTCTTTATCGTTCACTTTACCCGCAAGCCACTGGCGGGCGACTTCGCCTAAAATGGTACGACCAATGGCGAAGCCTTTGACAAGATCAAAGTGCGCCGCAACTTTAAGGCTTGCTTCAAGTTCTTCTGCAGGAGCATCCAGGCCCAGCACGACAATACCACGCGTGTGCGGATCATGACGCATGATGGTATCGCACGTATTTTGCCATGCTTTTTCTGTCGTCAAAGGCTCTAGTTTCCACCAGTCTGGATAAACGCCGATCTCATAGAACCTTTCAACGACTTTTGCCGTGCTCATATCATCGACAGGTGCGACTTTGGATGGGATAACTTCGAGCAAGAACTCCAGACGGTTACGCCGTGCCGCAGTGAAAAGCCGTTTTACAGTGGCTTCCTGTTGTGCTTTCACGTCTTCGCTGTCATCGGGATGATAGAAGGAAAGGACTTTGACGACATGCTCAAGCGGCCACTCCACAAGGCCACCGCAATCGGGGCCTAGTTCGGGTTCAAGCTCAAGTGGGCGAGACCCGGGCCATTCTGTCGGACGTCCAATCCACAGGCCACTGCCAGCAGCGCGATAAAGCGCATCACGACCAAGCCGACTATCGCAAAGAATGCCGTAGCCGTTTTCACCGCCTGAAACCTTTAATGCAGCATTCAAGCATAATTCTTTGAATTGTCCGATTTTCTCATCACTTGCGCCAGCTTCCCGCGCCATTTCTTCCAGCTGAATACGATGATCAAAAGCGAAAACGCGTATATGCGGCCAGTCGCCATTGCGGTTGGTCGACCAATGTATCTGTTCGAGCGCCTGATCCTTGCGTAAGGCTTTGTCGCGAATGCCACTTTGCAAGAAATATTGCAGCTCTTCCCAACTCGGATAAGCGGGGGTGCAGCCATGGCGTGACACTGCGAAGGCTCCACAAGCATTGGCGAATTTCAGACTAGTCGGCCAATCTTCACCCTTCAGCCAGCCACGCAAAAGCCCGGACATGAAGCCATCGCCCGCGCCAAGCACATTGAAAACTTCAATCGGAAAACCTTGTCCTGATTGGCCCATATCGAGATTGTCAGGAATGTCGCCTTCAAAGACCACTGCGCCCATCGGTCCGCGTTTGCAGACCAGCGCTGCGTTGGTGACTTTGCGGACGGCTTTGAGTGCCGCAAGCGTATCGATTGAACCGCCAGCGATATGAAACTCTTCTTCTGTTCCGACAATGAGATCGAAGAGATGCAGTGTGGATTGCAATTTCTTGGTTACGGCTACAGATTCGATGAAACGATTTTCGCCATCGCCATGGCCGGAAAGCCCCCACAGGTTGGGGCGATAATCAATATCAAGCACTGTGCGGCTGCCATTTTCCCGCGCAAGCCTGAGCGCCTTGATGACCGCTGCTTCGGTGCGCGGATGCGAGAGATGTGTGCCAGTAGCGAGTACACATCCGGCTTGCACAATAAAGTCTGGATCTATGTCATCTTCGCACAGCGCCATGTCAGCGCAGTTTTCGCGATAGAATATCAACGGGAACTGTTGCTGGTCACGAATACCGAGAATGACGAGCGCTGTGAGGCGTTCAGGATCTGTGACGATGCCACGCGTATCCACCCCTTCACGCGCAAGTTCACGCAACAGAAAACGTCCCATATGCTCGTCGCCCACACGTGTTATCAGAGCTGATTTGAGACCGAGCCTTGCGGTGCCGGTTGCTATATTTGTTGGAGAGCCGCCAACATATTTGTTGAAGGATGCCATGTCTTCGAGAAGGCCGCCGACCTGGGCACCGTAAAGATCTACCGAAGACCGACCAATCGTAATCAAATCGAGCTGCTTCATCCCATTTTTTCCTTGGCGCATTTGTCTTTTTTAGCTTGGGAAAGCTGTCTGTGATTCACGATGAGCAGCAGCCATTCTATTTTTGATTAAAATGGATTTATTATTCTATTTCAACTGAAAAATGGAATGCTTTATCATTTTATGACTGACGTTTTGTTCCGACAGTAACGGCGAGGGTGATCGCGAGGCAAAGTGTGGCGGAAAGCGAACGGAATGCACCGAAGTCCACTTCCGAAACCAGTAGAGATTGCTGAGCGAATTTGCTCATTGGACTAACAATTGTATCGGTAATGGCAACAACATCGATACCGCGGCCGCTCGCATTTTCCACCATTGCAATGGTTTCAGGCGAGTATGGCGAAAAGGAAATGGCAAGAAGCACATCGCCTTTACGGATAGCGTGCTGGTTCTCTAATTTGCCGACAGTGCTGTGGAGCATCGCAGGAACCTGCATCTTTTCAAGCGCGTAAGCCAGATAACTCGCAACCGGAAATGCACGCCGAACGCCGATGATGTGGATGGTTTCCGCCGTTGCCAGTAGCTCGACGGCTTTCTCAAGTGCCTCCGGCTCAATGGTCTTCAGCAGACTTTCAAGTGACGTGCGGCCAGCCTCGGCAAACTCTGCCAAAAGGGCTGGTGCGCTTCCTGCGGCCGTTTCACGCAAATGTTCAAGCCGTGTGGAATAGTCGGGCCATCCGCCCGCATAGGAGTCGCGGAAAATCTTCTGCATTTCCGAAAAGCCGGAAAAACCCATTATCTGACAAAAGCGCATGAAAGCTGAGCTTTGAACGCCTGCACCCTCGGCCATTTCCGCGACCGTCGAAACAGCGATACGGTCCTGATTGGCTGCAACAAAATCGGCGCATTGTCTGAGGCGTTTTGGCAATCGGTCTGCGACGTCGAGCAGTCTCGCCTCAAATTCTTTGACACTTGTTGGCGCTGGCACATTGGCGGAAGCTTCGGCTTGTGAGGAAACAGCTTGTTCGGTGTCCATGGCCATCCTTTCAGAAACGGTCTCTTGACATCCTATATATCATAATCTAGCAAAATAGAATAAATATTCCATTGCGCTTTGTTTCTCCCGAATAGTCGGGAATCGCGCAATACGGAATAGCGAACTGTTTTATCGGTCAACCGAGGATGACCGTTTTGGGAGGATGAAGGCAATGGTTACACGTCTTGCTCTACTCGGTGCTGGCCGTATTGGTAAGGTTCATGCGAGCGCAATTGCTTCCGACAAGCGTGCGAAGCTGATCGCGGTGGCGGATGCCAATCACGACGCGGCACGCGCCATTGTTGATGCTGCTGGCGCGGAGGTGCGCACCATCGACGAGATTGAACAGTCGTCTGATGTTGATGCGGTGCTAATTTGCACACCAACCAACACCCATGCCGATCTGATTGAGCGTTTTTCGCGCGCAGGAAAAGCCGTGTTCTGCGAAAAGCCGATTGATCTCAATATTGAGCGCGTGCGTGCATGTCTCGCTGTCATCAAGGAAACCAGCGGCAAGGTGATGCTCGGCTTCAATCGCCGCTTTGACCCACATTTTGTGGCTGTTCGCAAGGCGATTGATGATGGTCGGATTGGCAAGGTTGAGATGGTCTCCATCACCAGTCGCGATCCAGGCGCACCGCCCGCAGAATATATCAAGGTTTCGGGCGGCATCTTTCGCGACATGACGATCCATGATTTTGACATGGCGCGTTTTTTGTTGGGCGAAGAAATTGCAACCGTATCGGCCTCGGCGTCGGTTCTCGTCGACCCTAAGATTGGTGAACTTGGCGACTTTGACAGCGCCAGCGTGATCCTGACCACAGCATCTGGTCGCCAGTGTGTGATTTCCAATTCGCGTCGGGCTTCCTATGGTTACGACCAGCGCATCGAAGTGCATGGGTCGGACGGCGCAGTGTCTGCTGAAAATCAGCGACCGGTTTCTATCGAAGTTGCATCGAAAGACGGTTATACCCGTCCGCCTCTGCACGATTTCTTCATGACACGCTATACGGATGCTTATGCGGCTGAGATTGCCGCGTTCATTGATGCGATTGATGGCGGCAAAGCGCCTTCACCGTCGGCAGAAGATGGTTTGCAGGCTTTGGCGCTTGCGGAAGCGGCACTTCTCTCAATCAAGGAAGGCCGTGCTGTGAAAGTTGCGGAAGTTCTCATTTAACCGCTCATTTTCGTTTGCCTTTTTCTGCAATCAGTTGCGATATGCGGAGTATGGCTTATGAATTTGACACCTTGCCGCTCGATGAGTTTTTTGTGCCTGTGGCAAATGCCACGGCTGCATTAACCAGGCTCGACGAGCGGCTTACCGGATCACCTATCCGCGACGGAATGTTAGAGCGTATGCATATGCATGACGCTGTTGCCTCGATGTGGCTTGAGGGGGAACTTGTCCATCTGGAAGATCTGATTTTGCATGATGCTGTGATGGATACGCGTATGCCGAGCCAAGCGCTAACCATTGCGCATTCCGTTTTGCGTCTTCGTCGGCAAATTGCTGGACGCGCAGCAGGCTGGGCATTGAGTAGCTCAGGCATCCAGCAATTGCTTGGTCGCAATGTCGACATTCAAGTCGAACCTGTGAAGCAATATGATCAACCGGAGGAGGGGGAACCCGACGCACTTCTGGATGATATTGATGCGCTGCTTGCGCGAACGGATGCACTTTTGAAAGGCATTGTTCAGGAGAAACCCAAGCCTCAGCCCATCGAAATTGATCCGTTGTTAAATGATGAGGACTGGAATGAGGAGGAGCGTTTGCAGCAATGGCGCGACATTTTTGAAAAGTCTGCTTATTTGCCTTCATTAATGCGTGCTGCAATCATGTATGATGCGTGGTTTGATATTGAGGTGGTGCAGCGCTCCTCATGGGTAGGGCGTTTGCTTGCTGCCGCTTATCTGCGTCAGTCTGGAATAGCTTCTTCGCATTTGCCGGCACTGAGCATCGGATTGCGAACCAAAAGGCCTGATGAACGCCGCTCGCCAAACCGTCTGGTACGTCTCAAAACCTTCTTTGCGGCCATTGAGGATGGTGTTGAGACAGTGATGAAAGAGCATGACCGTTTGATGTTAGCGCGAGAGCAGATGCAGCGCAAACTAAAGGGGCGTCGTTCTAATTCTCGTCTGCCGCAACTCGTGGATATGATTATGCGCAGCCCGCTTGTCTCTAGCCCAATGGTGGAAAAGGAGCTTGATGTCACTCCACAGGGAGCACTCAAGTTGATCACTGAACTTAATCTTCGGGAGATCACCGGGCGTGGTCGTTTCCGCGCCTGGGGCGTTCTTTAGAGCGCGTTTCGATCTGATTTTATCAGATCGGCGCTCTATGCATTTGTTTGACGCACATCCTGGTCCGAAAAGCGGTTCCCACTTTTCGGGATGTGCTTTAACTCATTTGTTCATGCAATGATTGCGCAGATGCGTTGCAAACAGCTGGTATTCATTGCGCCTCGCTGTTTTGGCGCGCCAAACTAAAGCGAGTGAACGATAATTGTTTTGCCCTTCATAAGGAACGATACTGAGTTCGCTGCCACGGGTAACGCCTGCTTTGATTGCGACTTCTGGTAGAAGTGTTACGCCCATTCCGAATTCCACAAGCTGCACCAGTGTCATGATGCTTGTTGCATGTACATCTCCACCCGTTTGGGTGGGCTTTGAACCGATGGCAGCCATAACGTGTTCACGCAGACAATGGCCGCTTTCGAGCAACAAAAAGGGCTGACTCTGGAGATCGCTGGCATCAATATGGTCGCGATTGGCCAATGCATGATCACGACGTACTGCGAGAAAAAACGGATCCTTACCAATTTCCGCAACTTCAAAGTCATCAAGGTCATAGGGGTGGGCCACAAGCGCTACATCAAGAGATCCAGAGCGCAAACTGTCGAGCAGCGTGCGTGTTAAGCCCTCGCGAACGCTCAATTGCAGTTCTGGAAAAGCCTCAGCAGTCGCGGGCAGAACCTTGGGTAGAAGAAACGGTGCGATGGACGGAATGACGCCGAGCCGCAAACGTGTTGTCAAAGGACGCTCTGCCTGACGTGCATGCTCTGGTAGCTCTTCGATTGAGGCAACGATTTCCTGTGCACGATTGAGAAAATCCTCTCCCGCCGGCAGCAGTTGCATGCGCCGCCCGGTACGGTCGATCAGCGTTACGCCAATTTCAGCTTCCAGTGCTTGAATAGCAGCACTGAGAGTTGATTGCGTGACACCCACCGTCTCCGCCGCCCGCGAAAAAGAGCCCGCTTTAACAAGCGCGATAAAATAGTGGAGTTGGCGAACACTGATATTGAGCATAGGCTTTAACGTAGTTATCCCCATCGTTAAAATCGATGGAATTGATCGTTTTAATCGCTTTGACCGATTGAATTAGAGCGCTTATATATAAATCGCAAGCAGAGAATTCTGAAACTTCTGAATTTCCTGCATAACAACGAATTTACAGGCAGGTATGAGATGCTCGGTATCGGTGACAAGCTCCCTTCTTTCAAAGTAACCGGCGTTAAGCCCGGCTTCAACTTCCATGAAGAAAACGGCGTTTCGGCTTTTGAGGAAATTACTGAAGCAAGCTTCGACGGCAAGTGGAAGGTTATCTTCTTCTACCCTAAGGACTTCACGTTCGTTTGCCCCACGGAAATCGCAGAATTCGCACGTCTGGCTTCGGATTTCGAAGACCGCGATGCAGTTGTTCTTGGCGGCTCGACTGACAATGAATTCGTCAAGCTCGCATGGCGCCGCGATCACAAGGATCTCGACAAGCTGCCAATCTGGTCGTTTGCTGACACGAACGGCTCTCTTGTCGATGGCCTAGGCGTCCGTTCACCAGATGGCGTGGCCTATCGCTACACCTTTGTTGTTGATCCGGACAACACGATCCAGCACGTTTACGCGACCAACCTTAATGTTGGCCGTGCACCGAAGGACACGCTGCGCGTTCTCGATGCTTTGCAGACAGATGAGCTTTGCCCATGCAACCGCGAAGTCGGTGGCGAAACGCTTAAGGCTGCCTAATCAGCTTAAATTATCTGATATGAGGCGGGTTGAGGCCCGCCTTTTGTTTATCCAGAACTGACAGTCAAAGAGGGTTCCATGTCCATTGATGATCTGAAGTCTAAAATCCCGGATTTCGCGAAGGATGTTCGTCTTAATCTTTCGTCGATGGCGAGCGATGAAACGCTCACGCCACAGCAGAAATACGGCCTGTTTGTTGCCTGTGGTATTGCTTCACGCAATGCCGATCTACGCAAAGCGCTGGTTGCTGAAGCGGCCAGTAAGGTCGATGCTGCGGTGGTGCAAGCTGCAAAATCTGCTGCTTCCATTATGGGCATGAACAATGTTTATTATCGCTTCGTGCACCTAGCCACGAACAAGGACTATCGCACCATGCCAGCCAAACTGCGTATGAATGTGATAGGCAATCCGGGCGTCGACAAGGTTGATTTTGAGTTGTGGTCGCTGGCCGTTTCGTCAATCAACGGCTGCGGCATGTGCATCGACGCGCACGAAGATGTACTGCGCAAGGCAGGCGTATCAACCGAAGTGATTCAGACCGCTGCGCGCTTCGCGTCGATCATTCAGTCAGTAGCGATCGCTCTGGAAGCTGCTGACAGCGAATAAGTTTTTAGTGTTAAAAGAAAAGCCCGCGTGGATTGATCCACGCGGGCTTTTTTGTTCGGTATTTAGTTTGTCTTATTCGCCACGCTTGAACGAGATGAATGCAAAGCCGATCAGCGAAACGATAGCCGCAGCCGTCATGTAATAGCCAACATAGGCGAAGCTATAATGCGTTGCGAGCCATGTTGCGATGTAAGGTGCGACCGATGCGCCGAGAATGCCTGCCAGATTGAACGTCAGCGAAGCGCCAGTATAGCGAACCGAAGTCGGGAAAGGTTCAGCAAGAGCCGCACCAATCGGACCATAGGTCAGCCCCATCAGGCCGAAGCCAATGATGAGAAATGCAAGGACGCCTGCTGTCCCGCTGAGGAAGAGCGGAGCCATGATGAAGCCGTAGAGACCGATCAGAATTGTGACGACGATCATCACTGGGCGCATACCGTATTTGTCGGAAAGCAGGGCTGCAACCGGAATGGTGAGGCCGAAGAAGATCACGCCGACCATCTGCAGGATAAGGAACTCTTCGCGGCTATAACCCAACGCACGTGTACCCCATCCGAGTGAAAATACGGTCATGAGATAGAACAGAACGAAGGTTGCTACAGCGCCGATAGTGCCCAGAAAGAGGCTCGTCTTGTACTTCTTGAAAAGTGTGGCAACCGGAACTTCAACGCGTTCAGCCTTGTCGATAGCCTTCTGGAATTCTGGTGTTTCAGCAATCTTCAAGCGAATGAAGAGGCCGACGCCAACCAGCAGGGCACTCGCGATGAAAGGAATACGCCAGCCGAACGACATGAACTGTTCTTCGGTCAGGAGTTCAGCTAAGACCAGGAAGATACCCGTTGCAAGGATGAAGCCAACAGGCGCACCGAGCTGCGGGAACATGCCGTACCAGGTACGCTTGCCTTCCGGCGCGTTTTCGGTTGCGAGCAAAACTGCACCGCCCCATTCGCCACCAAGGCCAAGACCCTGACCCAGACGGCAGAGTGCGAGCAGGAGAGCTGCCCATACGCCAATGGATTCATAGGTTGGCAGGAAACCGATTGCGACTGTGGAAATACCCATGGTCATCAGTGCTGCAACGAGCGTTGCCTTGCGGCCGACCTTATCGCCGAAGTGGCCAAACAACGCGCCACCAATCGGGCGTGCGAAGAATGCGATAGCGAAAGTTGCTAAAGACTGGAGCAGCGCCGAGTTACCGTCACTTGCCGGGAAGAAAAGGTGCGGGAAAACGATTACCGCGGCGGTAGCATAAATATAAAAGTCGAAGAATTCGATTGTTGTGCCGATCATACTCGCGGCCAGAACGCGGCGCGCAGAATTTTTCTTCGGAACAACTGCTTGAGCTACAGTCATTGTTTCTTATCCATATTTGTGGGCTGAAATTGTGGGGGAAAGCCCGAGATACTGCCTTCTTAGTGCCACAAAACACGAAACCGCAAGCTTAAAAGGGCTTTTGCGTAATTTTCCAATTTCGAATGTGCTCTTTTCGAAACAAAATGAACGTATAGCACCGCTTGAGCTAAAAGAGCGGAGAATTTAATTGCCCTAAACTGAAACACAGAACACGGAATCACAAGGATCGCGCAGACGTTTTTGACACAGAAATATTGGTCTGAGTTTTTGTAAAATTCTATGCGTTTATCTGTGATTGCAAGTCATCACATCTGCTTTGCTTTATCATCAATGAAAAAATTGAAGATACAATTTGCCGTGACGTAATGCGCGATCAGCTTCGAGATTTAAATGAGAGGCTCGTTACCCCCAGTTCTCGATGCGGATTTTCGATCCGTCCGAGAAGCGCGAGAGATGGAACGGCGAGGGATCGACAACCGGCGTTTCGCCGCTGACCATATCGGCGACCAATCGTCCCGCACCGGGGCCGATGCCAAAGCCATGGCCTGAAAAGCCGGTGGCAACAATCAACCCGTCAATGCCGGGCAGGGGTGAGATAACCGGAATGACGTCCGGCATCGTATCAATCAGACCTGCCCATTCCTGTGCAATGGTTGCGGATGCAAAAGATGGGATGGCAGCTTTCAGTTTGTTCAGCACTGCTGCATTCGCTGCCCGGTGCGGTTCTGGATCGAGTGTTCGAATTTTTTCAAACACTGAGATCTGATCTGCCGGACGGAGTTTCCACTGGAAAGCTTCTTCAAAAAAGCGTTCGCCGATACGGAAACGCAGAGATTTCCATTCGGTTGACAGCGACGGAATGAAGTCGCGGAAGAAGCGGAAACTGTCAGGCACAATGTCGGCAATAGAGCCGCCAAGGCTCGCAACCGTATAACCACCATCAAGTCGCTTGCGCAGCGCGAAGTCTGAAAAGGCGATTGCGGGTTCAACGCCACTCTCGATGGGCGAGGTGCGGAAGACAGACGAGCGCACTTTGAGTTGCGGCAGATGGGCATCAAACGACGATATAATCAGTCGTGACCAGGCACCGCCAGCAACAACAATCGCTTCGCAAGCCACGCGGCCTTTTTCAGTCAGGACGGCTGACACACGTCCATTGGTGGTTTCGATCCCGCGCACGGCGCAATTTTGCAGAATCACGGCGCCTAGCTCCTGCGCCTTGGCGGCAAAAGCGGGTACCGCCTTTTGCGGTTCTGCACGACCATCGAGCGGCGTGATCATGCCACCTTTGAGTGGACGCGTCAGTCCCGGTGCGAGACTTGCGGCCTGTTGTCCGTTCAGCAGTTGGGTCTCGATACCGTGCTCGCTGGCAATCCTGATCCACTCTGCGTAGCGCTCGACTTCCTCTTCCTTCTCGGCAGTGTAGGCAATGCCGGTAACACGAAATCCGGTTTCGCGCCCCACACGTTCATTCATGCCGTCCCAGAGACGCATACTTTCGACAATCAACGGCATTTCACGGCTGTCGCGCCCGGTCCTGCGGCACCAGCCCCAGTTGCGACTGGATTGCTCGCCTGCAATTTCACCCTTTTCAAAAAGGGCAACAGGAATACCGCGCTCCGCCAGAAAAAGTGCTGTCGATACCCCGATCACACCACCGCCGATAATGGCGACCTTCGTTTCCTGTGGCAAACGCTCAGCGGTTGCCACTTTGTCGGTGATCGGCCCCATGATCAAACTCCTGCAATGCGAATATCAAATTCTGATGTGAGCAACATTGCGCGATTTGCGAGCTGCTTCAACTGGATAGTGCAGCAAACTATTGCGTTTTAAAACGTGTTTCGGCAAATGCTTGATGCATTTGGTCGAGTTTTATTGGCAAAGTCGTCCAAGTGCATTTATATGCGGATTGTTGATAACAGGACTCTCGGCCTCATCTATGGATGCACGCACTCTGCAGGACACGAAGCTTGATAATGAAAATGCTCTGGCACTGACCCTTTCGGGAATTGGTCGGCAGTTTGGAACCGTGCGCGCGTTGGATAACATATCGCTGGATGTGCAGTCCGGTGAGATCATTTGTCTGGTCGGGCATTCAGGTTGCGGCAAGACTTCACTGTTGCGGATTATTGCTGGCATTGATGCACCTGATGAAGGCGAGCTTACGATGAGCGGACGAACGCTTGTAGGCCCATCAATCTTCGTTGAACCGGAAAAGCGGAACATCGGTGTGGTTTTTCAGGACTATGCGCTGTTTCCACATCTGACCGTGCGTGAAAATGTGCTGTTTGGTCTGCGCAAAGGGCGCAGGGAACAAGCGCTCACCCGTGTCGAAGAATTGCTGAAACTGGTCGGGCTCTCTTCTATGGCGGATCGTTATCCGCATATGCTGTCGGGTGGCGAGCAGCAGCGTGTGGCGCTCATCCGGGCTCTGGCACCAAAGCCTGATCTTCTGTTGATGGATGAGCCATTCTCCAATTTGGACCGTGGCTTGCGCGCGCGTGTGCGTGGCGAGACGATGGCGCTGTTGCGAGCACTCGGCACGCCGGTTATTATCGTTACGCATGAAGCGGAAGAAGCGCTTTCAACGGGCGACCGCGTTGTTCTGATGCGCTCTGGCAAGATTGTGCAGCAAGGTTCCGCCCGTGATCTCCATAACCGCCCGAACTCTCGCTATGCAGCCGATTTCTTTTGCGATTTCAATTCTCTGGAAGGAATTGTTCGTAATAATTCAATTGAAACCCAATTGGGTTCTTTTGATGTGCCAGGCCATCTTAATAGTGTCGGTGAAGTTCTCGTTTATATCCGACCGCGCGATATTAAAATTTTGCCGGACGACCAAGCCAGTGGTTTGAGTGGACAAATCGAGACGCGAATCTACCTTGGTGAAACGGAAGAAATCTTGATCCGCTTAAATGGTATCGAAGAGTCTTTGCGCGTTCGCACAGACCAGCATGTAGCTGTGGAAGCGTCATCTGTTTTCCTCGGTGTTGATTGGAGTAAAGCACTAATTTTTAGAAAAAGTGAGTAAATAAGTCATATTTATTCGCCCGTGCAATTGACCCTGCAAAATCGAGTTCATATAGTCCGATTGCATACCATATAGTTCCAAATGAACCATATTTCGGAGGTAAAATGCCCAAGATCGCGCGTGCTGGACTTGCACTCATGGCTGCGACTTTTCTCTCAGGTGCTGCAAATGCAAATGAGGTGAATATCTACACAACCCGTGAGCCAGGCCTTATCCAGCCTTTGCTCGATGCCTATAAGGAAAAGACGGGCACGACCGTCAACACGGTTTTCCTAAAGGATGGTCTCGCTGAACGTGTAGCGTCTGAGGGCGATAAGTCTCCTGCCGATATTCTGATGACCGTTGATGCTGGCAATCTGGTTGATCTCGTCGACAAAGGATTGACCCAAAAAGTCGATTCGCAGGCTCTCAAGGACGCAATTCCTGAGCAACTCCGCGATGCCGATGGCAACTGGTTCGGCCTGTCGATGCGCGCACGCGTAATTTACGCCGATAAGGATTTGGAGCTCGACAAGATCACCTATGAAGAATTGGCTGATCCTAAGTGGAAGGGCAAGATCTGCATTCGCGCTGGTCAGCATCCTTACAACACGGCACTGATCGCGGATTACATTGCGCATAATGGTGCAGAAAAAACCGAAGAATGGCTCACTGGCCTGAAAGCCAATCTGGCCCGTAAAGCTGCCGGTGGTGATCGTGATGGCGCCAAGGATATTGTCGGCGGTATCTGCGATATTGCCGTTGCCAACTCCTACTACGTTGGTCTGATGCGTTCTGGCAAAAGTGGTGACGAACAAAAGACATGGGGCGACGGAATCAAAGTTATCCTGCCGACCTTTGCGAATGGGGGCACGCAGGTAAATATCAGCGGTGCTGCTGTTGCCAAGAACGCGCCGAACAAGGAAGAAGCCGTGAAGCTTCTTGAATATCTTGCTTCGGATGACGCACAGAAGCTATACGCTCAGGCGAACTACGAATACCCGGTAAAGGCAGGCGTTTCTGTTGATCCTATCGTCGAATCCTTCGGCGAACTTAAGATTGACACGGTGCCGCTTTCGGAAATCGTCAAGCATCGCAAGCAGGCCAGCGAACTGGTCGACAAAGTCGGCTTTGATAACTAAAAGCTGAATATTCGAGGAAAAATGATGCCGGTGCAAAACCATTGCGCCGGCGTTTTAATATGAAGGTCGACCAGAGTGCCGGAACCTGTGCAAGTCGCATCATCATCCCTGCCTTACCGTAGCCGTTCGGGGGGAGGCTGGTTGTGGCTTTCAGCATTAATCGCGCTGCTCGTCTGCTTGCCAGTTCTGGCACTGGTTATCGAAGCGTTTCGCGGCTCATCTGGCCTGTGGAGCCATCTTTTTTCAACGATTTTCGCATCAGCTTTTACTGATACGATCATTCTTCTGACCGGCGTCGGGCTTATAACTGCATTTGTCGGTACGTCTGCAGCATGGCTGGTGACAGCCTATGATTTTCGCGGGCGCGGTGTGCTGGAATGGGCGCTTTTGCTGCCTTTAGCAGTGCCGACCTATATAGTCGCCTATGCCTATCTTGATATTTTGCATCCAATTGGGCCGTTTCAAAGCGCAATCCGTTTCATGCTGGGTTATGAAACACCGCGCCAGTTCCGCTTGCCTGATATAAGATCGATGACGGGCTGCATCGTTCTGCTCGGCTTTGTGCTTTATCCCTATGTCTATATTCCAACGCGTGCAATGTTTCTCACGCAGTCAGCAAGCCTGATTGAAGCTGCGCGCACATTGGGCGTCAGCCGACGCAGCATATTCTGGCGCGTTGCACTGCCACTCGCAAGGCCTGCGGTGGCTATTGGCGTCAGTCTCGCGCTGATGGAAACACTCAACGATGTCGGCGCTGCCGAATTTCTCGGTGTTCGAACGCTGACTGTTTCGATTTACACGACATGGGTCACGCGTTTCGACTTGCCGGGAGCCGCACAGCTTGCTCTGGCACTTTTATTGCTTGTTGTAGCACTCGTTTCAATTGAGCGATGGGCAAGGCGCAAACAACGCTTCTCGTCCAATATTCGTCATTCACGCGGTTTCGAACCGCTGAAGGTCGGTGGTTTAAAAGGCATATGGCTGTTCATCGCCTGCCTTACTCCAATCATGATCGGCTTTATCTTGCCTGCGACTTATCTGGTCATCGAGGCCGTTAAGCGAATGCGTTTTGCGGGCATATCTCCGCGACTTGCCGGGGAAGCGTTCAACACCGTAATGCTGGCTTCCGTCGCCACCATTCTGGTGTTGTTGTTTGGCATGATGGTTGCCTATGCGATGCGGCTTTTTCCGGGTGCGGCTTCACGTTGGTTCTATCGTTTTTCGACCATGGGGTACGCAGCGCCTGGAACCGTAATTGCTATTGGTATTATGATTGTTTCAGGCGCCGCTGATCGTTTCTTCGGAGAGCTTTTTAACACTCTTTTCGGTATATCCACGGGCTTGCTGATGATTGGTTCGGGAGCGGCGATCATTTATGCCTATGTCGCCCGCTTTTTGGCTATATCAGCGGGTGGCATTGATGCGGGACTGGAGCGTATTCCACAATCGCTTGATCATGCGTCACGCACACTTGGGCGAGGGGTGACAGCAACTTTCTGTCAGGTGCATCTGCCGCTATCCAAAACGGCTATTGTTGCAGCTGGTCTGCTCGTTTTCGTTGATTGCGTAAAAGAGTTACCAGCAACTCTTCTACTGCGCCCACTCAATATTGAGACCTTTGCTACGCATCTTTATGGCGAGGCCGCGCGCGGAACCTATGAAGAGGCGTCCGTCGCAGCATTGGCAATTGTAGCAGTTGGCATTTTGCCGGTTATTCTCCTTTCGCGGGTTGGTCGTCATTTAAATAACTCTCGCAGGTGATTGCATAAGTTCTGCAATATCAAATTGTTACAATGTCGTTATGGTTCGCGACTTTAACATGATGCGCGGCATGATTGCCGAATGTGCGGAAAATCCAAAAAATGCTGATCTATCAAGGGCTTTGAGGAGTCTAAGATCTGTCGCTGAGCGCAGATTACTGAATGATTTCAACACGATATTTCGCGTGAACGCAATAATATGTGACTGTATTATAGGCCCAATTCCATGCTTCTACCACAATGCGAAAGCTCAATGGTCACAATTGAAACAAGACCGCGCAAGCTGACATGCAAACGGCCACGAAGGTCACCATCAGGTTCGCGGAAGGAATGGAATAATGGAATCTATGCTCAACACGCAACAATGGCTCCCAGTCGAGTTGCTGAACATTGGTTTGGCCGCAGCCGTTTTCTTTGCTTGTCTCGTGCTTTCGCTGTGGAAGGCTGTCTTTGACGAACTCAACCCGGTATTCTGGCGCCGTACGGCTGCTGTTCTGTGGGCTGGTGTTGTTATCGTAGCGCTGAGCACAGGTATTGAAAGCTTCAACTGGCCGCAGATTATTGGCTGGACGATGATCGCTGGTGGCGTGATCGCAACAGCAGCCCGCACTGGCATGAGCTATTATCGCCAGTATTCGGCGCATAATGTTCGCCGGACCAAGTTCTCGAACGCGCGCTTTTCGGGCCCGCGTACTTCTGGACGGTAATCGCGATGTTTGCAAAGACTTCTCAAATGCCTTTGCGGCAACACCGTCCGAATAGCTTGCGCTCGTTTTTTATCCGCGCTTTTGGTTCTGCACGATTCCGTAAATGTTCGTAGAGCGCGTGCCTGAACGACAGTAGCCCAGAATTGGGCCCTCGGCTTCGGCAAGTGCCGAGGCCATTTCATCAACGTTTTGCTGAGTTAACTGTCCGCCAATGACCGGTATATAATAGGTCTTGATACCAGCCTTTTCGGCTACTTTTGCGACTTCTTCAAAAGTTGGTTGGTCCGGTCCTTCCTCGCCATCTGGACGATTACAGATGATCGTCTGAAAGCCTTCAGCCGCTATATCGCGCACGTCATCGGGCGAGATTTGTCCGGTCACTGAGTAATTGTCATCGATTTGACGAATATCCATCTTGGCACCTGAGAAATGAACGTGTTTATTCGAAATCTTCGTCGTGGTCCGACGTATGATTTCCTTTTGTATAGCTCTTTAAGAGATGCCATCGCAAGCTCAAGCCTCGCTCCTTTGTCGATAACGAATTCAAGTTAGAAAAGTTTTCATCGCCTCTTGAAAAGAAAAATGCATTTCCCAATTGAAGGAAAGTGTACCGGGCCCCTCTGGCGGTTTTTCAAACCGTGATGTCGGACACGTCGAGCAAGCTCGAGGTCAGCCCGGTAATCACCAGCCGACCTTGTTAGATTTGAACAGAGGTCGAAATGGAACTCTTTACATCACTTTTTATGGGAACACCTGTCTGGATGTGGCTGGTGTTCATTGGAATCGTTCTGGCGTTGCTGGTGCTTGATCTGGGAGTCTTTAATAAGGAAGATCACGAGATCGAAATCGGCGAAAGCCTGAAAATGTCGGCGTTTTATATCACACTCGGACTGGCCTTTTCCGGCTTTGTCTGGTGGCAGATGAGCGGCGAAGCGACAGCACAATATCTAACGGCATTTGTGGTCGAAAAAACGCTGGCTCTGGACAATATTTTTGTCATCGCTTTGATTTTCAGCTTCTTTGCCATCCCTCGCAAGTATCAGCACCGTGTTCTCTTCTGGGGTATTCTTGGTGTCATTGTATTGCGCGGTATTATGATTGGCCTTGGCGCTACCATTGTCGCCAATTACCATTGGGTACTCTACATCTTTGCCGTCTTCCTTATCGTTACGGGCATAAAGATGCTTTTTTCAGGCGAAGATTCTGAGCCAGATATGAGCCGCAATCCGTTGCTCCGTTTTGCACGCAAGCGCATGCGTATTACGGACGAGTTGCACGGCAATGCATTTTTCGTGCGATTGAAAGATAGTGCTACGGGCAAGACAGTTCGGTTTGCTACGCCACTGTTTTTGGCACTGATCATGATCGAAGTTGCAGACTTGATCTTTGCTGTAGATTCGGTTCCGGCAGTATTTACGATTACAACTGATCCGTTCATCGTCTACACATCGAACATTTTTGCAATTCTTGGCCTCAGAGCTTTGTTTTTCGCGCTGTCGGCGATTTTGCATCGCTTCGCATATTTAAAATATGCGCTATCGATCTTGCTGATCTTCATTGGTTCTAAAATGTTTATTGCCGATTTGATGGGTTGGGAAAAATTTCCACCGTCATGGTCGCTCGGTATTACATTTGCGATCCTTGGAGCAGGTATCGTGATATCACTTGCGAAAACAAAAGGTCTGGCCGAAAAGACTCATACTGAGCTGAACTAATTCTACATTTCGGGATGCCTGCATACGCAACTCTGCGGGCATCCCGAATATTGTTTATCGTAGATAATGAATATGGGGACGATTGCTGTAGGGCGAGTGTTCGATCCGAGCGTCTACGGAGAATACGTCTTTAAGAAGCTGTTGCGTGATGACAGCCTGCGGTGTGCCTGAAGCAACGATTGCGCCACTTTGCATAATGATAAGCTCATCACAAAACATGGATGCGTGATTGAGGTCATGCAGCGCGATAATGCTTGTTATGGATAAGCCAGAGATCAGTCGTAAAAGTCCCATCTGGTGTTGAATATCAAGATGATTTGTTGGCTCATCCAGAATGAGTTCCTTTGGTGCTTGGGCCAACGCTCGAGCAATATGTGCGCGCTGCTTCTCGCCACCTGAAAGACTTTGCCAACGCTCATGACGCTTCGCTGTCATTCCTGTACGTTCGATTGCCTCGTCAACAGCCGCTTCGTCGGAGATGTTCCAACCAGAAAACATCGACCGATGGGGGAAGCGCCCCAGCTTCACGACATCATTTACTTTGAGATTGGCATTTGTCGTGGCGTGCTGTTCTACAAATGCAACGCGTTGTGCGATTGTACGCCTCGCTATCTTGCTGATATCTTTCTTATCAAGGAAAATCTTGCCAGAATTGGGTTGCTTTAAACCAGCAATCAGGCGCAACAGCGATGTTTTGCCAGATCCGTTTGGCCCTAAAAGCCCAAGCATTTTCCCCTGCTTCGCTTGAAAAGAAACCCCATCTAAAATGGTCTTCTTTCCTATCTTCCAAATAAGATTATCGACCTTAATTGTCATGATGCGCGCTGAAACCGATAGAGAATGATCGAAAAAAACGGTACACCCACCAGGGCAGTAACAACGCCAATAGGCAATACCTGCTGAGGTATAAGCGCTCTGGAAGCAATATCCGCCAAAACCATAAATATGGCACCTATAATCGCACAGGCAGGTAGTAGTTTGATATGAAGTGGGCCGACAATAAATCGCGCTGCATGTGGAACGACAAGCCCTACAAAGCCTATAGAGCCGACCATGCTGACGATCGTTGCGGTCATAACTGCCGTTAAAGCAAAGAGCGCAATACGCGCGCGTCCGACATTGACACCCAATGACGAAGCAGCCTCATCACCAAATGCAAATGCATCCAATACGCGCGCGTATAACAAACAGGCGATCAGACCCAGCCCGACGATAATTGAAACCAGAGTAAACTCCGGCCAACGGACGCCACCAAAGCTACCTAGAAGCCAAAACATGACATCGCGTGCTTGCTGAGCATTACCCGACGTGGTGACGATATATGCTGTTGCCGCATTAAATAATTGTGACGCTGCAACACCTGCCAGGATTGTGCGATCTGCACCGCCACGGGTTCCGTTTGATAGTAAGGCGACAAACAGAAAAGCTGAAAATGCCCCGACAAATGCACCGGCGGAAAGTGAAACTGCTCCTGCTCCAATGCCTATAATGACAACGGCGACTGCGCCAGTCGATGCGCCTGCCGATATGCCCAGAACGTAGGGTTCAGCCAATGGGTTGCGTAACAAGGATTGCATGATCGCACCGCAAAGAGCCAATCCTGCGCCACAAAAAGCGGCAACTAAAGCACGGCTCAAACGATAGTCCCAAATAACCGTTTCATGGATGCGGTTTAATTCAACTGCCGTCCATCCAAGCCGATTTGTAATCGCCCAATAAGTCGTTGAAAGCGGGATCGGTAAATCACCGATCCCAACACTGATGCACACAACAAATCCTATCGCTAGAATTGATGCCAGCAGCAGAAAGCAGAGACTGCCGAAATGCCTCAACGCATGACCAGTCATTTTCACTTGAAAATACCGAGCGCTTTCAACTGCTCAGCAACTTGTTCCGCACCATAAATCGTTCGGATAGTCGGGTTCATCGCCTGTCCGTCCATAACCACAATGGCTTTATTTTTGACGGCAGGCATTTGGCTGGCAGCTGGATCGCTGTTTAAGAACTGAATCTTGGCTTCAGGCTTGTCGAGCTCCCAACGGTTGCGATCAAGATTGGCAACGACGATAACGTCGGGATTTGCAGCAATAATGCTTTCCCAGCCAAGCGTCGGCCATTCAGCCTCTGCCTTGATAGCATTTTCACCGCCAAGTACGTCAGCAATGAAACTTGAAGCACCGTTTCCGCCGCCAAGATAAGCATCTGCCGATGGTGACTGGCTAGAGAACCAAAAAACATATGAAAGTTTCTTATCGCTTGTCGTAACGCTCGAACGGAGTTTTGATTCACGCGCCTTAAAATCGGCAATGAGTGCTTGTCCACGATCTGCGACGTCAAAAATCTGCGATAGTTCATCGATCTCTTTATAGAGTAGGTCCATATTCCAAAGTTTGTCGCGGCTGCCATACTCATCTTTAACCTGCTCTGTGCTGAGGCAAGTGCTTGGGGAAAGATAGGTAGGAACACCGACTTTATCGAAATCTTCGCGCTTGGCGACCTTACTGCTTGGTCCAACGAGGGTCGGTAATGCTGCGGCGACAAAGTCGGGGTTTTCAGCGAGAATTGATTCAAATGTGGGAAACTCAACAGTGAGGAGTTTCACTTTTGCATTTGCCGTTTCGAGCTCTGGCAGTACCTTGCTTGGCCAAAAAGCTGTTCCGGCCATTTTGTTCTCAAGTCCGAGCAGTAACAGAATTTCCGCGCTGTTCTGACCAAGCCCGATAGCGCGTTCTGGTGCTTTGGCAAATGTCACCTTAGCTCCACAGTTTTCAAGCGTTAACGGGTAGTTGGTTGGTGCCGCAAAAGTTGGATTGATCTGACAAGCAAGGGCAGCAGCAAAACCTGAGGCGACAAAGATTGACTTGATGGAGAGCACGGAAGACGTCCTGAGTTTGAGCCTAATGAAATAGCTCAGCCTGAATTAATGGGATGGCTTTTAGCTAAGAGTCTAAGTCAAAACAAGAGATAGCTAGTCATATTTTAATGATCCCTCAAAAAGCTACTCCAATTGCATCATGCCGGTGGTGGGGACATCTGATTATGCTACTTCCTGCAAAAGTGTAGCAAAGACCTCGGCTGGTGTCTTAAATCCAAAACACTTGCGCCGCGTTGCATTGAGATTGTGGGCGAGGGCGGTCAACTGCGTCTGGCTGACCTGGGTCAGATCCGTGTTGCTGGGTAAATACCGTCGTATGCGCTTGTTGATGTTCTCAATCGCGTCTTTCTGCCAAGATGAGTTGGCATCGGAAAGCCAGCTTTTAGACCCCATTCCATCTTACAAAGCCCGGAACCCCGTAAACTCAAAACCACGATCAAAGGTAAAACTGCGGCGTGTGTGATAAGGCAGCGCTGCAAAAGTCTGAATGATTTTGTTCATGATCGGCTATGAGTGCCGACTGCTGTTTTTAATAACGACTTCTGCGTTCAACAAGTGTCGTGACATTGGTTTCTCCAAGGTCAAGATCAAAGATAATCAAATCATGCAAAGTGATCTGTGAATAGCAATTCGACATCCAATTTCCTCCATGGCTAACCACATGAATTCATTGTCATGTTGCAGTTTAAAATCGAATGTACCCTTGTTATAGGGCCGGATCGCATAATCTGTATTATGGAACTAAAATGAAAAGCCAGCATCTTGTTGCGGTGAAACATTTCCGGCCGCCCCAGTATGATGCCGTGATGGTCACTCAAACCTAGTTCAAATGGCTTTCCTTTGCGTGTTTTCCACAACTCGAAAACTCTGGTGAAAATTTAAGTGAATCGGATGTCTTAGCCTGCATAAAAATGCTGGCAGCAGATTATAAAAGTGCCGCAAAATATGAAGTTTTCTTGATTTTTCATCCTCTGAGAGAGCATTCAAAAGCGCTTTAAAATCGGCACTGCGTACCAGTTTTTTGCCTTCTAAATTAGCTTCATCGTAGTCAATATGATAACTAATTCAGTATGTTGAGAACTTCACTTGCAAGAAAAAATCTTATCCATAAGATGCACGCCATTTCAAAAATTACCAAGGAGGGGTTCATCGTGTTTCGCAAAACTCTACTGACAAGCGTGTGTTTTCTGGCACTGATGGGAGCAGCATCAGCTGAGGTTGTTCTTAATCGCGGCAATGACACTGATCCGGCAACGCTCGATCATCATCGCACGTCCACCGTGTCTGAAGGCAACGTCCTTCGCGATTTGTATGATGGCTTGACCATCCAGAACGCAAATGGTGAAGCCGTACCAGGTGTGGCGAAGTCATGGGATATTTCGGAAGACGGTTTGGTCTACACGTTCCATCTTCGTGATGATGCGAAATGGTCGAATGGCGATCCGGTAACTGCTGGTGATTTCAGCTTTGCTTTTCACCGTCTGATGGACCCGAAAACGGCAGCCGGCTATGCGAGCATGTTGTTTGTCATCAAGAACGCGGAAGACGTTGCTGGTGGTAAAAAGCCCGTCGATGAGCTGGGTGTTGAAGCTGTAGACGATCACACGCTTAAGGTAACGCTTAACTCCCCTGCTCCTTATTTCCTTGAACTTCTGACTCACCAGACCGGCTTCCCGCTACATAAGAAGAGCGTTGAAGAAAATGGCGATAAGTTCACGACACCTGGGAAAATGGTGACGAACGGCGCTTACGAACTGGTCAGTTTCACGCCGAACGACAAGATCGTCATGAAGAAGAATCCTAATTACTATGAAGCCGATCAGGTCAAGATCGATACTATCAACTGGATTCCATTCGAAGACCGCGCCAGCTGTATGCGCCGTTTCGAGGCCAAGGAAGTTCAGATTTGCTCTGACGTTCCAGCCGAACAGATGGATTATGTGAAGAAGAACCTCGCCAACGAATTCCGTATGGCACCTTATCTCGGTGTTTATTATCTGCCGGTCAAAGGCAAGACTGCTGACAGCAAGTTGAAAGATCCGCGTGTTCGTCAGGCTCTGTCTATGGCGATCGACCGTGATTTCATTGCCGATCAGGTCTGGCAGGGCACCATGCTCCCAGGTTATTCGCTGGTTCCTCCAGGTATCAACCACTACGTCAAGGATGCGCCTAAACTCGACTATTCCGACGACATGCTGGATCGTGAAGACAAGGCCAAAGAGCTGTTGAAGGAAGCAGGCGTTGAGCCAAACACACTTTCGATTGAGCTGCTCTACAACACATCTGAAAACAACAAGAACACGATGGCAGCAATTGCTGATCAGCTTGGCAATATCGGTGTGAAAGCAACGCTCAACGAAACTGAAGGCGCTACCTACTTCAACTTCCTGCGTGAAGACGGTCCGTTCGATATCGCACGCGCTGGCTGGATCGGCGATTACAACGATCCGCAGAACTTCCTCTACATTGCCCAGAGCGATGTCAGCTTCAATTATTCCAAGGTTAAAAACCCGGAATATGATGCGAAGATGGCTGAAGCAGCAAAGATCCTTGATCTGGATGCTCGCGCTAAGGTTCTGGCTGAAGCCGAGCAGCTCAAGCTCGATGACATGAGCAATATTCCTATCCTTTATTATTCCTCGCGCGCTCTTGTTTCTGACAAGATCGATGGCTGGAACGACAACCTTATGGACAGCCACAAAACCCGCTGGCTCTCGTTCAAACAATAAATTTTCAGTTCGGGCTGCGCCTTTGGGCGCGGCCCCTTTTTCTTTCGACCTGGGAGGGTCGGAGGGTCCCTCTTTTAATGGGACAGATATTTTTTAAGACTTATGGGAGTTTCACGATGGTTCGCGAAATTTTATTGGCAGGCGTTTGCCTGATTTCGCTTGGCAGCGCCGCGTCTGCTGCAATTGTGCTTAACCGTGGCAATGATATGGATCCTTCAACGCTGGATCAGCAGCTCACCACTACAGTTCAGGAAGACCGCGTTTTAAAAGATCTTTATGAGGGGCTGGTCGCGCAGGATAGCCACGGCAGAGCAGTTCCCGGTGCGGCGACATCATGGGAAATTTCGCCTGATGGCCTCACCTATACTTTTCACATGCGCGACAATGCAAAATGGTCGAATGGCGATCCAGTAACGGCAGGCGATTTCGAGTTTTCATTTCGCCGCCTGATGGACCCTAAGACGGCTGCGGGTTATGCCAGTGTCTTTTATTCAATCAAAAACTCCGAGCAGATCGCGACTGGCCATATGTCCGTTGATCAGCTTGGCGTGAAGGCACTGGACGACAAAACGCTCCAGATCACGCTCAACGCCCCTACTCCATATTTCATTGAATTATTGACCCATAACACCGGATTTCCGGTCAGTCCGAAAGCCGTAAGGGAATTCGGATCAAAGTTTAGCCAGCCGGGGCACATGGTCAGCAATGGCGCGTATGAGCTTGTCAGTTTCAATCCGAACGACAAGATCGTTATGAAGAAAAATCCCTATTATTGGGATGCGGAGCATGTTCAGATTGATCAGGTAAACTGGATACCGTTTCAGGACCGCTCCAGCTGTATGCGCCGGTTTGAGGCGAAAGAAGTTGATATCTGCTCTGAGGTTGCCGCCGAGCAGATGGACTATGTGAAACAGAACCTCGGTAAATGGTTTCATCAGGCGCCGCTGCTGGGCATTTATTACATCGACATCAAAGGTGAGCCTTCCAGCAAGTTGCGCGACCCTCGTGTCAGACAAGCCATTGGAATGACGATTGATCGTGATTTTCTGGCACAGGAAGTCTGGCGCGGTACAATGCTTCCTGCCAGCTCGATGGTGCCTCCTGGCATCAATAATTACGTGAAAGACGGACCGCAGCTAAGCTACGCCAAAGAAGACATTCTTGATCGCGAAGACAAGGCAAAAAAGCTGTTGGCAGATGCCGGTGTCACACCTGGTAGTCTGTCGATCGTGCTGAGGTATAGCACGTCGGAAAATCACAAGAACACGATGGCGGCGATTGCCGACATGCTCAAGGATATTGGTATCAATGCCACGCTCGACGAAGTCGATGGCACGACCTATTTCAATTATCTTGAGCAAAAAGGCATGTTCGATATCGCACGCGATGGCTGGGTTGGGGATTACAATGATCCGAACTCGTTTCTGTCACTCTTCACGAGCGACAGCTACTTCAACTACGCGCAATGGTCGAACAAGGACTATGACGCGCTGATGATGAAATCAGCCATCACAGCAGATTTGGCTGAACGGGCGAAAATCCTCACCAATGCAGAGAAGATTTTGCTTCAAGATGGGGCTGCTATTCCTCTGCTCTACTATTCATCTACCGCATTGGTTGCCGACAAAGTCAAAGGCTACGACGACAACCTGATGAATTCGCACGCCACACACTGGCTGTCGATAAAAGGCTAAACAAAAACAGGAACGCCCTTAGTGGGATTTGCCGGGTCGCTTTTTGAGCGTTCCGGCAAAGAAGGGAAATAAAAATGCTGGGCTACACGCTCCGACGATTGGGTAGTGCAATACCAACTATCTTTATCATCGTCACACTGACTTTCTTCCTTATCCGGCTTGCGCCGGGTGGTCCTTTCGACCTTGAGCGCCCGATTGATCCGCTGATCCTCGAAAACCTCAAAAAAGCCTACAATATGGATGCGCCGCTTTGGCAGCAGTATCTGATCTATCTGGGCAATCTGTTGCGCGGTGATCTTGGTCCAAGCTTCACGCGCCGCGACTTCACCGTCAATGACTTGTTCGCTTCCGGCCTTCCGGTTTCGATCATGCTTGGTGCGCTGGCCCTTAGTCTGGCTGCGATTATCGGAACATTTCTCGGTACAATCGCGGCACTGAAACAGAATTCTCCGATTGATTATTTCGTTGTAGCGCTCGCCACTTTTGGCATTACAACACCGAATTTTGTTGTTGCCCCTCTTCTGAGCCTTCTTTTCGGCGTCATCCTCGGATGGGTGCCGGCGGGTGGCTGGTCTTCGGCCAATATCCTTTACTGGATATTGCCGGTGCTGACTTTGGCGCTGCCGCAGGTTGGCGTTATTGCGCGCCTCGTGCGCGGCGCAACCATTGAAGCCTTGCGCGCCAATCACGTTCGGACGGCTCGCGCTTACGGCCTGCCCGCGCGCGTGGTCGTTGGCGTTCATGCTCTGCGTGCTGCCATGTTGCCAGCTGTTTCCTATCTGGGGCCGACAGCTGCTGCTCTCCTCACTGGCTCGGTTGTCGTTGAAACGATCTTTGGCATCCCCGGCATCGGCCGTTACTTCGTGCAAGGCGCGCTGAGCCGCGATTATACGATGGTGATGGGAACCGTTGTCGTCATTTCCGTTTTTGTCGTGGTGTTCAATCTCATCGTCGACCTTCTTTATGCATGGCTTGATCCGAGGGTTCGCTATGACTGATTTTACTGCAGCCGTTGAAACGGAAAAGCTTGGTTCAGTACAAAGCCGTTCACTCTGGCAGGACGCATGGCTGCGCCTGCGCAAGAACAAGGCAGCTGTAACAAGTGCTATCGTGCTGATCGTGCTTGCACTTGTCGGTATCTTCGGGCCGATGCTTAGCCCGCATCCCTATGACAAGATCTATCCGCAGTTTGTTCGCGTGGCGCCAAGTCTGGAAGCCTATCCGCGTGCCGACACGATCATGCCGGGACTGGAACGTGAATTGGCTCGTGCTCGCCTCACGACATCAGCTGAGCCAGAACTGACCGGAAGCAATGTGGTCATCGACTTCACTGCGCAACGCCCGACCGATGAGCGCGTTCTTCGCTACTTCCAGCGCTCGGACCTTTTCAGTAATCCTAAGATCGAACTTGCTGCTGATGGTTTGAGTGGTAAGCTGACATTGAATGTCGCGCGCAACTATTTTGTGCTCGGTACAGATAATCTTGGCCGCGATCTCATGACCCGCATCTTCATCGGTGTGCGCATGTCATTGGCGATCGGCTTGCTGGCTTCAGCCATGGCTCTGGTACTTGGCGTTGGCTATGGTGCTATTTCGGGTTATCTCGGTGGCCGTGCCGACAACATCATGATGCGGCTTGTTGATATTCTCTATTCCCTGCCCTTCATCTTCTTCGTCATATTGATGCTCGTCTTCTTCGGGAGGTCGATCTTCATCATCTTCATTGCCATTGGTGCAACCGAATGGCTGGATATGGCGCGCATCGTGCGTGGACAAACATTGAGCCTCAAACGGCAGGAATTTGTGCAGGCGGCAGAAGCGCTCGGCGCAACCCGTCGCGGCGTCATCACCCGCCATATTATCCCGAATGCTTTGGGGCCGGTTATTGTCTTTGTGACGCTTCTGGTGCCAAAGGCCATTCTGCTTGAAAGCCTTCTTTCATTCCTCGGTCTGGGCGTGCAGGATCCCCTCACCTCGCTCGGCCTTCTCATCTCGGAAGGCGCTCAGAACATGCGCGGCGCAAGCTGGCAATTGATCTGGCCTGCCGCTACCCTCACCATCATCCTGTTTGCGCTGAACTTCCTTGGCGACGGCCTGCGCGACAGTCTTGACCCGAAGGATCGCTGAGATGACAAAAGAAAATATTCTGAGCGTTCGCGATCTTCGCGTCACTTTCGACACGCATGACGGTCCCGTTGATGCCGTGCGTGGCATCAATCTTGATGTCAAAGCGGGCGAAACAATCGCAATCGTCGGTGAATCCGGTTCTGGCAAAAGCCAGACCACCATGGCGATGATGGGATTGCTGGCACAAAACGGTAAAGCAACAGGACAGGCGCTGTATCGCGGTCAGGATCTTATCGGCATGTCCGATAAGGCGCTGAACAAAATCCGTGGTGCTAAGATCACCATGATCTTTCAGGAGCCGATGACATCGCTTGATCCACTTTATCGGATTGGCGATCAGCTGGCAGAACCTCTGCGCTATCACCGCGGATTGAGCAAGAAGCAGGCGCGGCCACGTATTCTGGAATTGCTGAAGCTGGTCGGCATTCCTGAACCGGAACGCCGTATCGATAGCTACCCTTACGAGCTTTCAGGTGGTCAGCGCCAGCGCGTGATGATTGCCATGGCGCTTGCTAATGAGCCGGATATTCTCATTGCCGATGAGCCGACAACCGCGCTCGATGTCACCATTCAGGCGCAAATTCTCGACCTGCTGGCTGATCTTCAGCAGCGGCTGGGGATGGCGGTTGTGTTCATTACCCATGACCTTGGTATTGTGCGTCGCTTTGCCGACCGCGTCTATGTGATGCGTTCAGGTGAAGTGGTGGAAACCAACGAGACCGAAAAGCTTTTTACCGAGCCAGAGCATCCCTATACGAAGATGCTGCTTGATGCTGAACCGGAAGGCGAAAAGCTGTCACCACCCGCAGAAGCGCCGGTCCTTATCCGTGCTGATAATGTGAAGGTGAACTTCCTTATCAATAAGCCCTGGCTTGGTGCTGCCACCTACATGACGGCGGTAAATGATGTCTCTCTGACCTTGAAGGAAGGTCAGACCATCGGGATTGTTGGTGAATCCGGTTCAGGCAAATCGACACTTGGCCGTGCCATTCTGCGACTTCTCGCATCGGAAGGTCGGATCGCTTATTTGGGTAAGGAGTTACCCACTAATCCTCAAGATATGCGACCCAAGCGCCGTGAGCTTCAGCTGGTTTTTCAGGATCCATTCGGATCGCTTAGCCCGCGTATGACCGTCGGCCGGATCATTACCGAAGGTCTGCTTATTCATGAGCCGAACCTTTCGGCAAAGGAACGGGATCGCCGTGCACAGGAAGCGCTTCGTGAAGTCGGCATGGACCCGGCGATGCGTAATCGCTACCCGCACGAGTTCTCAGGTGGCCAGCGCCAGCGTATCGCCATCGCACGTACGATGATCCTGAAACCAAAGGTAATTGTGCTTGATGAGCCGACCAGTGCGCTGGATCGTTCTGTGCAGAAGCAGATCGTTACGCTCTTGCGTGATCTGCAGAAGGAACACGGGCTTTCCTATCTTTTCATCAGTCACGACATGGCGGTGGTACGTGCCGTGTCCGACTATGTGATTGTTATGAAGAACGGAAAGATTGTCGAACAAGGTGATACAGAACAGGTTTTCGATAACCCCTATGAGGATTATACGAAGGCGCTCATGGCCGCGGCGCTGAGCGAAGAGCGGTTTGGTACAAACGACTAAATTAAATAAAAACGGGGCTTTGGCCCCGTTTTCTTATAAAGTGATATAAATCTAAAATACCAAAGACCGATGGGCGGAAACGCCAGCGGAAACTCCATCTGCAACGGACCATGCAACACTATGTGCGCCCCTTGAAATGTCGCCGGCGGCATAGATACCCTGAATGCTTGTCGCTTTCATCTCATCAGTTTTGATGGCTTTTCCAAGCGGCATGTCTTCCAATGTGCAGCCGAGTTGCTCAGCAAGCGGGCTGTTCAGGCGGTTGGATGGTCCAATGAATAATGCGTCAGCTTGCAACAGGCGACCGTCAGCAAGTTCGATCTCGGAGATGGATGTTCCCTCACCTCTTATACCTGCGACTGGTTTTGCTTCAATTGTGACGCCACGCTTTTCGAGTTCTGCCAAAGTTGCAGCATCAGGCTCTTCACCGCCATTCAGATAGAATGTGGTCGGTCCCCATTCGGAGATAAGCATGGCTTGATGAGACGACATCGGCGAAAGGTTCAACACGCCGAGTTTTTTGCCGCTGAACTCGTAGCCATGGCAATAAGGGCAATGAATAACCGATTTGCCCCAGCGTTTAGCCAACCCCGGTAAATCTGGCAAAACGTCAGAAATGCCGAAGGCAAAGATCAGTCTGCGCCCACTGACAACTTCGCCTATATCGAGTTCAATCGAGAAGGCATCAATCTGCCCGGTTCCGCTTACAGCTTTACCCTCCGTTACTCTTACAGTCGGATAGGCTTTAACCTGCTCTTTTGCCGTTTCGAGCATCGCTGCCGGGCTGCTTCCATCCTGAGCGAAGAAACCATGTGAATGTTCGGCAAAGCGGTTGCGTGGCTTGCCTGTATCGATCACGCGAACCGAACGCCTGCCGCGTGCCACATAGGTTGCCGCCGAAAGTCCGGCAAAGCTGCCACCGATAATAATCACATCATGATGCGTCATGGGCTGCCTCCAAGTCGAATGTTGCGCCGCGTTCAATCGCACGCTGATGAAAATCCGCGCTCAACATGGCGAGTGTCACTTCGCCAAAACGTTTCAATAAAAGCTCTTCTGCATCGCTGAACGCCTTGTTGAGTGATGCGTTGACGGTTTGCTCGACGAGGCAACCCGGCATTTCTGTGCGATTGCTCGTTGCAAGCAGCGACGGTTTTCCGATGGCGTTGTAAATATCATGCAGCGTGACTTTGCTAAGATCGCAAGCGATCTCCCATCCGCCGCCATGACCTTTTTCGGAGCGCACATAGCCTTGCTCTCGCAGACCACTCATGACGCGACGTACGACAACGGGATTGGTACCCATCGCTTTGGCGAGAACTTCGGAGGTCACGGGCTTTTTATACTCAGCCATGTGAAGGAGGACGTGGAGGACGCCCGAAAGTTTGCTATCTTTTTTCATGTAACTTTATATGTTACGAGTCTTCGGCTCTGTCAAGAGAGGCGATAATATGAAAGCAATTTTCGGGACGTTCTTGTGCAGCTTTGTGTTAGAATATCCTTATGATTGATCTGTTTTCCCAGCTTGAAACTCGAGAAAAGCTTGCCGACGGCGCCGTTCTTTTGCGGGGATTTGCGCTCGCAAACGAAGCCGAAATTCTCAACGCCATGCAAGATGTTGAGAATGATGCATCTTTTCGGAACATGACGACGCCAGGCGGATTTCGCATGTCAGTCGCTATGACCAATTGCGGGTCTTTTGGCTGGGTGACGGACCGGAAGGGCTATCGTTACAGCGCCGTTGATCCTGAAACGGAAAAGCCGTGGCCTTCAATGCCGGGGGCATTTCGTGATCTTGCAGAGAGTGCTGCGGACGAAGCCGGTTATGCTGATTTCGTACCGGATGCCTGTCTCATCAATCGGTATGAACCCGGCGCAAAAATGTCTTTGCATCAGGATAAGGACGAGAAGGATTTCAAAAATCCGATTGTCTCTGTGTCACTGGGACTACCCGCGACATTTCAATTCGGCGGATTGCAGCGCAGTGATCCGGTGCGAAAATTCGTGCTGCACCACGGCGATGTGGTCGTTTGGGGTGGACCGTCCCGACTCTTCTATCATGGCATTCTGCCATTGAAGGATGGAAAAAATCCGCAACTTGGTCGAAATCGCTATAATCTTACATTCAGAAAAGCTAAATAACTTCAAATGAATGCAGTTTTTCTTTAACTTTCTGCATTCATTTGGAACGCGCATCTTTTCTGCGATGCGCGTTAAAACGAATATTCTGATCAAACGCGCTCTAGTTGAACGCACCGCCGTCGCTTTTGCTTTCAGGGCGTTCTTTCGCAACCTTCTCGCGATAGCCGCTGGCGCGATAAGCCGCAATCGGCTCGATTGCTCCGCCGGTACGACGACGCGCTTCGGCCAGAATTGGCTCGACATCGGTCCGATAAGCGCGTTTCAGCGTATCGGATGCCATCAGGGCATCGTTTTCCTGCTGATAAGTTTCCAGCGCTTCCCGATCCACCAACAACGCTTGCGCATAAGCACGGCGGATTTCATTGGCAGATGAAATCAAGCTTTCAATCGGGTCGGTCACATTATGCGACTGATCGATCATGTGTTCAGGATAGAAATCCTTTACACCGCGATAATCTGCATCGACCAGCTCGTTGAAAACGAGGAACAGACGGTATGGATCAATCGATCCCGCATCCAGATCGTCGTCGCCATATTTGCTGTCGTTGAAATGGAAGCCACCGAGCTTTCCGAACTGGATCAACCGCGCCACGATCATTTCAATATTGGTGTTTGGTGCATGGTGGCCAAGATCAACCAGACATTGCGCCTTTGGACCAAGGGTCGAGGCTATAAGGTAATTTGTGCCCCAATCCTGAACGACTGTAGAATAGAAGGCTGGCTCATACATTTTATGTTCAGAGAACAGCCGCCAGTCATCGGGAAGAGCCTTATAGATTTCACCCATCGAATGCAGATAACGCTCGAATGCGCGGGTGAAATTCTGCTGACCCGGGAAGTTTGAACCATCGCCAAGCCAGACGGTCAAAGCTTTGGAACCAATCGCATTTCCGATCTCGATACACTCAATATTATGTTCAACAGCCTGAGCACGCACGGCCGGATCGACATGGGTAAGCGAACCATATTTATAGGAATGCTGCTGATCAGCCGAATCCGAGAACGTGTTGGAGTTCATCGCGTCAAAACCAAGGCCGAGTGCTTCCGCATGGGCTTTCAGTTTTTTCGGGTCAGCCTTATCCCACGGAATATGCAGCGAAACATTCGGCGTTGCGCGTGAAAGTTCGTTGATGACCGAGCAGTCGTCAAGTTTGTCGAAAATCCCGCGCGGCTCACCGCGACCGGGAAAACGGCCAAAGCGTGTGCCGCCCGTTCCTGTCCCCCAAGAGGGTACAGCGACAAAATATTTGGCAACTTTCTCAGTGATTTTTTCAATTTCGATGCCGCGGCGGGCAAGCTGTTCGCCAAGAGCCTGATAGTCGCGCTTTTGTGCATTCTCAAAGCCGGAATTGTGCTCAGCGATGAAATCGGCTGCAATACGTTGTTCGGACATGGTTCCTCCCAGAATGTCCTCAATTTCTTGAATAAAAGGCAGAAAGGCAAGATCGCCTTACCTGCCTTCTGAGTAATCAGCGCGGGAAGCTCTGCTGGTTTCCGGCGTCAACATTGATGATGTTGCCGGTGGACTTGGCCGATGCATCGCTTGCAAGGAAGTAGATCGCTTCTGCAATATCTTCCGGCAGTACATTAAGCTTGAGCAGCGAGCGCTTCCGATAATGTTCTTCCAGTTCAGTCACATCAATCTTTGACGATGCAGCACGCTGTTCGCGCCATTCGCCGTCCCAGATTTTTGAACCGCGCAGCACAGCATCCGGGTTGACCACATTCACACGAATACCAGCTTCGGCACCTTCGAGGGCAAGACAACGCGCCAGATGGATTTCCGCAGCCTTTGCCGTGCAATAGGCGGATGCGCCCGGCGAAGCGGCAAGCCCATTCTTGGAAGCAACGAAAACCACGTTTCCGCCAAGTTTTTGACGCCGGAAAAGCCGGAATGCCTCGCGAGAAACAAGAAAATATCCTGTTGCAAGTATGTCGATATTGCGGTTCCACATCGAAAGCTCGGTATTTTCGATCGAAGCAGACGATGCAATACCAGCATTTGAAACCAGTATATCAATACCGCCAAGTTCAACGCTTGCCTCTGTGAAAGCGTTGATGACCGCACTTTCATTGGTGACGTTCAGCTCGACGCTGCGAACCTGATCGGATCCAAAACGATTGGCGAGATTTGCGTGAGCGGTTTTGAGCGATTCTGCGTCAATATCTGCCAGAACCACGCAAGCACCCTCACCTGCCAGACGCTCAGCCGTCGCGTAACCGATTCCCCCCGCGCCGCCGGTAATCAACGCGATGCGCCCGGCCAGGCTTTTAGGCTTCGGCATACGCTGGAGTTTGGCCTCTTCAAGCAGCCAATATTCAATATCGAAGGCTTCCTGTTCGGGCAGCCCCTGATATTCAGATACGGATGATGCGCCGCGCATGACATTGATCGCGTTGACGTAGAACTCGCCAGCAATACGCGCCGTCGCCTTGTCGCGCGCGAAAGACAACATGCCGACACCGGGGATCAGGAAAATGACCGGGTTGGGATCGCGCATTTTCGGCGAATTGTCGTGCTTGCAGCTCTCATAATAGCGCGTGTAATCAGCACGATAGGATTCGAGGGCAGTTTCAAGACCAGCAACCACACCATCAATATCCGGCTTCGCGGGATCAAAATCGACCACAAGCGGGCGAATTTTCGTGCGCAGGAAGTGATCCGGGCAAGATGTGCCAAGGCGTGCGAGTGGCTCTAATTCTTTTGAATTGACGAATTGCAGAACTGCATCCTGATCATCGAAATGGCCAAGCTTGCGCTCTTCGTTTCCGATCAACCCGCGTATCTCTGGCATGAGACGCGCAGCAATTGCACGGCGTTCCGAAGCATCAAGGCTTTGGGTCACTGAACCGCCAAAAGCGGCCTTGCCTTCACCCTTCTTACAAAGCCATTCGATAGCCTTGTTAATAATGGCAAGCGTCAGCTCATAGCAGTCCTTAGCGTCATTGGCCCAGGTAAAAAGACCATGACTCTCAAGAACTACGCCCTTGGCATTCGGATTTGTTTTCACAAAGGCTTCAAGATCAAGACCAAGTTGAAAGCCCGGACGACGCCATGGCAGCCAGCCGATTTCATCGCCAAAAATCTCGGCAGTTAGCTCGCGCGAGTTCTTTGATGCAGCAATGGCAATGATCGCATCAGGATGCATGTGATCAACGTGAGTGAACGGAACAAAGCCATGCAATGGCGTATCGATGGAAGCGGCACGAGGATTAAGATTGAATGTGCAGTGCGGAAGGAAGCCGACCATGCGGTCTTCATCTTCAACACCCTTATAAATGCCTTTCAATGCATCGAGTTTTTCCTGATAAAGTGTAGCAAAACCGTCAAGCTTAATCGTGCCGACATCGCCGCCCGAACCCTTGACCCAGAGCACCGGAACTGTCTTCCCGGTAAGCGGGTCGGTTTCCTGAACCTTGGCCGATGTATTCCCGCCACCATAATTGGTAATGCGCTTATCGGAACCGAGCAGGTTTGAGCGGTAAAGCAATTTTCCGGGTTCATCCAGCGTTGCTGCTTTGGCGTCGTCCCAGCGATTATCCAAGAGCTGGCTATGGGCCACCATATTTTCCTCCCGTTTTATGGTGAAGACCGGATTATGCACTTTCCTTTTCGCGCACAAACGATCATGTTGAGGGAAGATATGGCGCATTAAGTAAATTGATGTCAATCACAAACGATCATAAATGATCATGCTGTTTAATTATTTTTGCGCGATTATGATTATTAATGATTGACACTGTCTGCGTTTGTGTTTGATACATGGAGAAGGAGGAGCCATGCACGAGAGAGAGCGCCACCGTATTATCCTGACTGCTGTTCAGGAAAAGCCGGTGATTACCATTCAGGATCTGGTGGAACTGACGGAGGCGTCGGAAGCGACCCTTCGGCGCGACATTGCATCGCTTCATATGCAAGGACGTATCAAACGTGTGCGCGGTGGTGCGGAAGCAATTCATCCGCCGCAGTTTGCAAGCCTTGCCAGCAGGCCGTTCAAGGTTTCAGAAACAGAGAATACGGATCGCAAACGAGCAATTGCGCGTGAAGCCGTATTACTCTGTGAAGAAGGCGACAGTATTATCATAAACGGTGGCTCGACCACCTTTCAGATGGTGCATTACCTTGCTGCGCGCCGTATGCAGGTGCTGACCAACTCTTTTGCAATCGCTGAGCATCTTTTGCGGCAGTCTAAAAGCACTGTGCTGGTCCCAGGAGGCGCTATTTATCGCGATCAAAGCCTTATTCTGTCGCCTTTCGACAATGACGTGATCCGTAACTTTTACGGACGACGCATGTTTTTGGGATGCCAGGGCATCAGCCCGCTTGGCGTGATGGAAGCAGACGCTCTGGTTATTCAAAGCGAACAAAAGCTGATGGGCCAGGCGGATGAAATCGTCCTGATGGTCGATTCATCGAAATTCACCCGCCGTTCAAGCCTCATCCTCTGCCCTCTTGATCGGGTCAGCACGCTGATCACCGATGACGGCATTTCGGATGATGCACGGCGGATGGTCGAAAATGCAGGTATCCGGCTCATCGTAACGCCAATCTCTGCAAATGCTGGCAAGGGTAACGATCGGGGGGAGACCACAGAAGTTGCCTGAGCTCTAATATAAATCGGATTGTTCTTAATCGGGAGGAATGGGACATGAAACTTTTTAAGAAACTGGCATTAAGCACAGCGCTGGCCGTTGCTTTCATGGCAACTGCGGCGCAGGCTGCTGACATGAAAATCGCACTCGTTGCGAAATCGTTGGGCAATGGCTTTTTTGAAGCGGCCAATAAGGGCGCACAGGAAGCTGCCAAGGAATTGGGTGGCGTTGAAGTCATCTACACCGGACCAACGACAACGACTGCGGAAGGTCAGATTGAAGTCATTAATTCGCTGATTGCACAAGGCGTTGATGCGATTGCAATTTCGGCAAATGATCCGGATGCAGTTGTTCCAGCTCTCAAAAAGGCTGCGCAGCGCGGTATTAAGGTTATCTCGTGGGATTCCGGTGTCGCGCCTGAAGGCCGCATCGTCCATCTCAATCCATCATCGAACGATCTGATCGGCAAAATGTGCCTGACGCTGGCAGCGCATCATTTGCCAGATGGTAAGGGTGATTTCGCGATCCTTTCGGCAACGACCACCTCGACCAACCAGAATATCTGGATCGACGAGATGAAGAAGCAGCTCCAGGATTTTCCGGGTCTTAATCTCGTCACCACCGTTTACGGTGATGACCTTGCCGACAAAAGCTACCGTGAAGCACAGGGCCTCCTCACTTCCAATCCTGATGTGAAGGTGATTGTCGCTCCAACTACGGTTGGCGTGCTTGCTGCCTCGCAGGCTGTCAAAGACGCAGGCAAAATCGGTGATGTTTATGTAACCGGCTTTGGTCTGCCGTCTGAAATGGCTGGCGCCATCAAGTCGGGTGCAACCAAGGAATTCGCGATCTGGAACCCGATCGATCTGGGTTATTCTGCAACGCAGATTGCCTACCATCTTGTAAAGGGTGATGCAGACGGCAAGCCGGGCTCGGAAATCGAAGCCGGTCGCATGGGCAAAATCAAGATCGGCGAAAACGGCGAAGCCGCGATGAGCGATCCATTTATCTATGACGCATCGAACATCGACGAATTCTCCAAGGTCTTTTAATTTTAAGATTGAGGCTGGCGGTGCGAGGGATAATCTTGCACCGCCATCATTTTCCGAATTGAATTCAGGTATTTCTGATGAATGCAGCTTTGCAGAAAAGCGGGCAATCGGTGTTGCCTGCCAGCCATCCGGACACGCCTTTGCTGGAAATGCGCGGCATTGCCAAGACATTTCCCGGAGTGCGAGCGCTCGATAACGTCAATATCGCGCTTTATCCAGGCCAGGTAACAGCACTGATTGGTGAAAACGGAGCGGGCAAGTCGACGCTCGTCAAAATTCTGACGGGAATTTATCACCCGGACGAAGGCGAAATTCTGATTGATGGTCAGCCGGTTCATTTTTCGACTGCGCAGGATGCGACCGACGCTGGTGTAACCGCCATTCATCAGGAGACGGTGCTTTTCGATGAATTATCCGTTGGCGAGAATATCTATCTCGGCCACGCCCCCCGCACGAAGCTTGGCTTCGTCAATTGGGCAGCAGTCTTTGCACGGGCACAGGCCCTGCTCTCTTCGCTGGAAATCACGGTTGATGCGCGTATCAAGTTGCGAGAGCTTTCCATCGCGCAACGGCATCTGGTGGCGATTGCACGTGCGCTTTCGGTGAATTCCCGCGTCGTCATTATGGATGAACCGACAGCAGCTCTGTCACGCAAGGAAGTTGATGATCTTTTCCGCATCGTCGAGCGACTGAAATCGCAGGGTAAAGCAATCCTGTTCATCAGCCACAAATTCGATGAAGTTTATGAAATAGCGGATCGGTACGCGGTGTTCCGCGACGGTTGTGCGGTCGGGCACGGACTATTGTCGGAAATGAATGAACGCGAAATTGTCCAGCTGATGGTTGGACGTTCGGTGGAAAAGGCTTTTCCCAAACAGGATGTTGCGCTTGGCAACACGGTGCTGAAGGTTGTTAATTATTCTCATCCGACCGAGTTTCGCGATATATCCTTTGAACTGCGGCGCGGTGAAATTCTCGGTGTCTATGGTCTGGTGGGCGCTGGTCGTTCTGAGTTCGCTCAATCGCTGTTTGGCATGACGACGCCCTCATCCGGTCAAGTTGTGCTGGAAGGCAAAGAAATCAAAATCCGCCGCTCGGGCGATGCAATTGCTCAGGGCATTGTCTATGTGCCGGAGGAACGCGGGCGGCATGGCGCTATTTTGCAAATGCCGATTTTCCAGAACATCTCCCTGCCCTCGCTTAAGCGTACATCACGCGATGGTTTCCTGCGCATTGCACAGGAATTTAAGCTCGCACGCAAATATGCCGAGCGGTTTGATTTGCGCGCCGCCGCACTTTCTGTGCCGGTGGGAACGCTTTCCGGCGGCAATCAGCAGAAGGTGGTTATCGGTAAATGGCTCGCGACCCATCCAAAGGTCATCATTCTCGATGAACCGACCAAAGGCATCGACATTGGCTCGAAAGCAGCCGTGCATGAATTTATTAGCGAGTTGGCTGCAGAAGGACTGAGTATCATCATGATCTCGTCCGAGCTACCCGAAATTATAGGTATGTCGGATCGTGTCATGGTGATGCGCGAAGGGCTGGTGGAAGGCATTTTTGATCGTGCCGATCTTGATGCCGAAGTTCTGGTGCGCGCGGCCACTGGAAATGCCGGTAAGAATGCGGAGTAAGATATGAAACAACTTCTCAAACAGCGCGAACTCCTGCTTCTTGTCATCATTGCAATCATGATCGGGCTGTTCTCAATGCGTGCGCCGGGTTTTAGCTCGCCACGCAATCTAGCCAACATTTACAACGACACGTCGATCCTGATCATTCTGGCTTTGGGGCAGATGTCGGTGATCCTGACAAAGTCCATCGACCTTTCGGTCGCGGCCAATCTGGCATTTACTGGCATGGCGGTGGCGATGCTCAATGCCGCCTACCCTGAAATACCGCTGGTCGTGCTGATTGTTACAGCCGTAGGTATTGGTGCCGTTCTGGGTGCGATCAATGGCATTCTGGTTTGGAAGCTGGATATTCCAGCTATTGTGGTCACACTTGGCACACTGACCATTTATCGCGGCATGGCCTTTGTTCTATCGGGTGGTGGCTGGGTCAATGCGCATCAGATGACAGGGCCATTTCTCAATACGCCACGCACCGTGTTTCTGGGGCTTCCGCTCCTTGGCTGGACGGCGCTGCTCATTATCGGCCTCATCTATGTGCTGCTCACTCGTAGCTTTTTGGGCCGGGCCCTTTATGCATCAGGTGGCAATCCAACGGCTGCGGTCTATGCCGGTATCGATGTGGGCCGTACGCGCTTCTTCGCCTTTGTGCTTTCTGGCTCGTTGGCAGGGTTGTGCGGTTATCTCTGGGTTTCACGTTATGCGGTTGCTTATGTCGATATAGCCAACGGGTTTGAACTCGACAGCGTTGCTGCCTGCGTGATCGGCGGGATTTCAATCATCGGCGGCATTGGCACGGCCTTCGGCGCAGTGCTGGGTGCGCTGTTTCTCGGCGTCATTAAAAACGCCCTGCCCGTCATCAACATCTCACCCTTCTGGCAAATGGCGATTTCCGGCGCGGTTATCATCGCAGCCGTAATCTTCAATGCCCGACAGGAGAAACGCGGCGGACGCATTATTCTGCGCGACAAGGCCGCAAAGACTTATGAGGAGCCAGCAGCGTGAGCGAGATAACGGAACGCCGTCATATCCCGGATCGGCTGGGAACGTCCTACACGCGGCTGTTTGCCAGTTGGGAAATGTTGTTGTTTGGCGTGGCGATTGCGATTTTCATCGCCAATTCATTTGCCTCGCCATATTTCCTCAATGCCTGGAACCTTTCAGACGCAACGTTCAATTTCACTGAAAAAGCGCTCATTGCCTTTGCAATGACGTTGCTCATCATCTCCGGTGAGATCGACCTGTCGGTCGCTGCGATCATTGCTTTAGCATCGACCGCCATGGGAGCCGCAGCTCAGATGGGTGTAGGCACGCCAGGTCTCGTGTTGATCGGTATCGCTACAGGTCTTGTTTGCGGGGCGATCAATGGCGGGCTTGTAGCCGGACTCAAGCTTCCCTCCATCGTTGTCACCATCGGTACGATGAGCCTGTTTCGTGGCATTTCCTATATTGTACTCGGCGACAAAGCCTATGGCGGTTATCCGGAAAGCTTCGCTTATTTCGGACAGGGCTATGTCGTCTGGGTTTTCTCGTTTGAATTTGTGCTGTTCATCGCTTTTGCATTGATTTTCGGCGTCCTGCTGCATGCAACAAGCTTTGGTCGCCGTATTTACGCTATTGGTAATAATGAATTTGCTTCCCGATTTTCGGGCATACCTGTTGAGCGCATGAAGTTTACATTGTTCATGCTGACGGGTCTGATGAGTGGTATCGCTGCCGTATGTCTCACCTCACGCCTTGGCTCTACTCGGCCATCCATCGCGCAGGGCTGGGAGCTTGAAATCATCACGATGGTCGTGCTCGGCGGTGTGTCGATCCTCGGCGGCGCAGGCAGCATCATCGGCGTTGTAATCTCGGCCTTTGTGATGGGGCTTGTGACCTTCGGCCTTGGCCTTCTCAATGTGCCGGGCATCGTTATGTCGATCTTCATCGGGCTATTGCTTATCATTACCATTTCGTTGCCTATCCTTGGCCGAAAGTTCAAAGCAAGGCGTAAAACATGACAGCCGAGCGCTATGCTTTTCGCATGAAACTTCACGCTGGCCAGGAAGCCGAATATCGACGCCGCCACGATGAAATATGGCCGGAGCTGATCGATTTGCTACACGAAGCTGGTGTGTCTGATTATTCGATCTGGCTGGATGAAGACACACATGTCCTTTTCGGCGCGCTTACCCGAACCAAGACGCACGGCATGGCAGCGCTGCCAGATCATCCGATTATGAAGAAGTGGTGGGTGCATATGGCTGACATCATGGAAACGAATGCCGATAATTCTCCGGTTTCCATCGACCTCAAACCCGTCTTTCATATGCCATGAAACGCATTGCCATTCTAGATATAGGCAAAACAAATGCCAAGGCTGTGCTGCTCGATGCAAACACTGGGAGCGAAATCTCAGTTCATCGCACGCCAAACAAGGTTTTGCGGGATGGGCCTTATCCGCATTATGACATCGAAGCACTCTGGCAGTTTTTTTTAAAAAGCCTCTCTGATTTTGCACAAAACTCGGGATTTGATGCCATATCCATCACAACCCACGGCGCCTGTGCTGCTTTACTGGATGATACGGGTAAGCTCGCAATGCCTGTGCTCGATTATGAGCATGAGTATGCACCGGAAATCCGGTCTGCTTACGCTGGCATCAAACCGCCTTTTGAAGAAACCTTTTCACCATCACTGGGCGCTGGACTAAATCTTGGCGCACAGCTCCATTATTTGAAATCATCGTTTCCCGAACAGTTTTCGAATGTAAACCTCATCCTCACCTACCCGCAATATTGGGCGTATCGGCTGACAGGTGTGCCATCAGTGGAGGCAACATCACTTGGCTGCCATACGGATCTCTGGCTTCCGAAAACAGGCAGCTATTCACCGCTGGTTGAAAGCCTTGGCCTTGAAGGAAAATTTCCACCCTTGCGTTCAGCATTCGATGTTTTGGGGCAGATGCATGAGGATCTGGCGCATAAAATCGGCATATCTTCTCTCGTGCCAGTCTATTGCGGCATCCATGACTCTAACGCATCGCTACTGGCGCACCTTTTGGACAGAAACCCGCCGTTTTCCGTTGTCTCGACAGGCACATGGGTGGTGTGCTTTGCCGTTGGTGGTGATCTCGCACGTCTTGATCCCAAGCGCGATACTTTGGCCAATGTCGATGCTTATGGACGCGCTGTCCCTTCTGCGCGTTACATGGGTGGGCGCGAGTTCGATATAATGACAGCTGATCTCGCGTCGCCCGGTGCAGCCGAACTCGAGAACGTGCTTAACACTGTGCTTGATAAAGCTTTGATGGCACTGCCATCTGCGGTTCAGGGATGTGGCCCTCATCCCGACAGAGAACTGCGATGGATGAATGCAGAAAACTCAGATAAACCCGAAAGATATGTCGCCGCATGCCTTTATGCTGCATTGATGACAAATGCCTGTCTTGAACTTTTAGATGCTGATGGACCCATTATTGTCGAGGGACCGTTCGCATTGAATAGCGTATTTCTTGAGGCCCTTTCGGGCTTTTCCGGGCGTGATGTGATTGCTGTCTCAGGCACAACAGGCACTGCTTTAGGCGCAGGATTGCTAGCAGAGGCAAGTAAGCCAAAGGTGAAAAAACAAACCTATTCAGTGCATCAAGGAGGATATAAAAAATATAAAAAACAATGGATTGGGTATATAAGTTAAATATTTAATTTATCAAAAAAGCCCGGATCTCAATATTGAAATCCGGGCTTATTATTTGTTAAGTCAGTGCCTTATCTCGCGTTTCGACATTGATGAAAAACGCAATCACACCAGCTAATGCCAGCAGCCCCGCAAACAGTGCAACAGCCACAATGAAACTTTGGCTGATGACGAGAGCGAGAGCCGATGGTGCTAACAATCCACCGAGGCGTGCCATGGCACCCGCAGCGCCCATACCGCTTGCACGCAATGCTGTCGGGAAGAGTTCAGGTGTCAACGCATAGAGCGCGCCCCATGTACCAAGCAGAGCGAAGCTCATAATCAGGATTGATGCGCCAACAAGAACCGAATTTCCTGCAACAGTGAATAGCACGCAGGAAGCCGCACTGATGAACAGGAAGGTGATGAGTGTCTTACGACGCCCCCATGCTTCCACGCCGTAAGCCGCAAGTGCATATCCCGGCAACTGTGCCAAAGCGACGATAACCAAGAAACCATAGCCACGCACGAAGCCAAAGCCATCGCCTGCCAGCTTCGCCGGTATCCAAGTGAAGATGCCGTAATAGGACACCGAGACGAGGAACCAAATCGCAAGCGTTGTCAGCGTGCGCTGACGCAGATTTGGCGATAGCAGCTTTTCGTTGGTAACAAGAAGCGGTGCTTCAAGTGTCGCTTTTGGAGGCAGTTCCTGTTTGCCATTCTTGCGCAGAACGCGGTTCATGACCGCCTTGGCTTCTTTTTCCTGTCCGGATTTAAGCAGGTGCATCGGCGATTCAGGTACCCAGAAACGCAGCCAGATACCAATCAAAGCTGGAGCAGCCGTTACGACGAAGATATAGCGCCATGCATCGGCAACACCGGCAAGGCTTGCGGCCCATGCAGCCAGAGCGATAATGACCGTCCCAACTGCCCAGAAGCCTTCCAGCATCACCAGCCAGCGACCGCGATTTTTGGAAGGCAGAAATTCGGCCATCATCGCATAATCGACGGGCAATGTGCCGCCAACAGCAACACCCGTGAGAAAGCGGAGGCCAAGCAGAATTGCAAAACTCGGTGAAAAAGCAGAAAGCAAACCGAAAATGGCATCGCACGCCACTGTGATAAGCAATACGCGACGGCGGCCGTATTTGTCTGCGAGTCTGCCAAAAGCTGCAGCACCGATCAGCATGCCTAAAAAGAAGAGTGTCCCCGTCTGTAAAGCTTGCGGAACCGTGAGGCCAAACGTCAACGCGATGGATGCTGCAGTAAAGCCTACGGCAAGAACCTGCATAGCGTCAGCGGCCCATACAAGCCCGAATACGCCGAGAAGATTACGCTGGAAGGGGCCGGTTCCGGCCTGATCGAGCGTTTGTTCGATAGTAATTTTCATGCCGCGTAGATCCCCTTGTTCGGCCGAAATTTCTTAACGCCGCATTTGCTGCGCCTCTAATAGGCACGAGTCAACACAGGAAAACCAAACCGGCCAATACTTTTGCTTAAATTGAGCATAAGTAGTTATCGTTGTGGTTTTTCCGTCACGCTTCGAAGTGGTTTCATTGCAATTGAAAAGCGCTTATCACTGCTAGCACTGAACAAAGAGGGATCGATATGAGTCTGTCGGCGCGGGATTTTGGTATTGTTTGTGGAGTAATGCCGACAGGTACGCAAAATACGATCAGCGATGTTCCGGGAGTGCTCGTTGGGCACCGCACTTTACGCGACGGCGATATAAATACTGGCGTCACTGCTATTCTGCCTCACTCAGGCAATCTTTATCGCCAAAAAGTTCTTGGTGCGGTCGATGTTATAAACGGCTTTGGAAAAAGCATTGGTCTGATGCAGGTTGAAGAATTGGGAAATATTGAAACCCCTATCCTGCTTACCAATACATTTGGCGTCGGCACCTGCGCCAATACGCTTATTCGTGAAGCGATCAAAACCAATCCAGATATTGGCCGCACCACTGCTACGGTCAATCCTGTCGTACTGGAATGCAATGACGGACCCTTTAATGATATTCAGGCGTTGGCAATTTCTGAGGAGCATGCACAGCTGGCTTTGAAAAATGTCAGCAGCAGCTTTGCGCAGGGCAATTTCGGGGCTGGCACCGGAATGACGTGCTTTGGCTTTAAAGGTGGTATCGGCAGTTCGTCTCGTCGCTTTAAGCTGGATGGTGTGGATTATCATCTTGGAGTTCTGACGCTTACCAATTTTGGACGAGCGGGGGATCTTGTTTTGCCGGATGGCCGCAGGCCGTCGCCCAAAACCATGGCTCAACCGGAAAGAGGATCTGTCATTGTCATACTGGCAACAGATATTCCGCTTGAGCATCGCCAGCTCAAACGAGTTGTAAGACGCTGTGGCGCCGGGCTGGCGAGGCTCGGGGCTTTCTGGGGCAATGGCAGCGGTGATATCGCGCTTGGGTTTTCAACGGCGGTTACGTTTGATCACGATGCGCAGCAGGATCTTATGACAATGCAGTTTCTGAATGAGAATCGGATTGATATTCTTTTCCGCGCAGCGGCCGAAGCCACACAGGAGGCCGTGCTGAATTCGATGTGCGCTGCAGAAAACTTTGTTGGTCGCGGAGGAAACCGCCGCATTTCCTTGTCTGACTGGTTGAGACAAACTGAGTCTCACTGAGTCTCGAAATAAGCGTTATCCGGATAAGTGGCCTACCTGTTCACCATAACAGTTCAACCCAACAAACATTATATTTTAGATTAGAAAAATACTTTAATATTATGATTTATAATTAAATTTAAGATCGATAGACGCTATCATCGTATTAACCGCTATATATTTCACTGAATAAATTTGTCGGTTTTGAGTGAATTATGAAGGGGGTTGTTAACCTTCATTTTTTATTACTAAGGCTCATTCGGGCGACATATCTATGGTTCAGGTATCATGCGTAATTTGAGAGAAAATCTTCCCCATACTGATAGCAATCGTGCAGAGTCTGCTCCTGAGCAGAAGCCAAAGCGCGACGCTTTGGGAGCGCATTCACCAGACTCCGACGGTGCATGGAAATCATATTTTTCGCTTGGCGCGAATGTTCGTTTTACACGTACACCAGAGATTGACCTGGTTCGCCGCCGCGGTGAAGATTTGCCCGATATCAATGGGCGTGCAAAGCCTGCTGCAGTAGAGGCTAAGCCGGTCGAACTAGAAAAGGTTGCCGAAGTCCAGCCTATGGCTGTGGCAGCACTTCAGGAATCTGTTTCACAGAATATGGTCCGCACGCCCGTGGCACCTGTGCCTCCAGTTCTTCACACTGCGCCCGTTATCCAGCCGGTCGAAACTGTACCAGTGCAGCTTTCTTCAAAGAGTGATGTAACGCCTGCATCAGATGTTTCTGCTGCGATTTCAGCATTTGCAAATCTGTCGGACTTTGCCTTTTGGGAAAGCTTTGACTTTGATTCAGCGCCAGTGCAGCCAATAGCGGTCGTCGCAGAAGCTGAAAAGCCAAAGCGTGCCATGCCGACTGTTGAATCGATTATCGCACAGTTTCGGACGGTAGAATGGAATAAAGCCAAGCCTCAGGAAGCATCTGTTGTTGTCGTAGAACAGCCTGCTCCGGTTGCTGAAGTCGCTCAGCCTGTTCAGGTTACTCCAGCTCCACAGCCAGTTGCCGTTCCCGTTGCAGAAGTGAAAATTGAAGCACCTCGTGCGCCTGTCGAAGTGGCTGCGCCTAAGGCACCTGTCGAAGCCGTCGCTGATGTTGCTGCCGAAGCGACTGAAGATGAAGTCGTGCTTACTGTCGCTGAGGCAGAAGAACATGTGGTTGAGGAAGTTACGGCTCCTTCACCTGTTGCAGAAGCGCCAAAGGTTGAAGCACCCGCAAAGACAGCCCCTTCAATCGCTCTTTATCAGCCGCAGCCCCTCCCCCGGACAGAAGCTGTCGTCATGCATGGCGACTATGAATTTCCGCCGCGCGATCTGCTACAGGAGCCGCCTTCACTTGATGGCAATGTCATCACGCAGGAAATGCTTGAGCGCAGCGCCGGCCTTCTCGAAAGCGTGCTGGAAGACTTCGGTGTGCGCGGTGAAATCATCCATGTCCGCCCCGGCCCTGTCGTCACCCTTTATGAATTCGAGCCAGCGCCCGGTGTTAAGTCGTCCCGCGTGATTGGCCTTGCTGATGATATTGCCCGTTCGATGTCAGCATTGTCTGCGCGTGTTGCCGTGGTGCCCGGACGTAACGTCATCGGTATCGAACTGCCTAATGCCAACCGCGAAACCGTCTATCTGCGCGAAATGATTGACTCTCGCACCTTCGAATCCTCGAACTACCGCCTGCCGCTTTGCCTGGGCAAAGGCATTGGTGGCGAGCCGATCATCGCAGAACTTGCAAAGATGCCTCACCTGCTCGTTGCTGGCACAACCGGTTCGGGCAAGTCTGTCGCCATCAATACGATGATCCTGTCGCTGCTCTATCGCTTTAAACCCGAAGAATGCCGCCTGATCATGGTCGATCCAAAGATGCTGGAACTCTCCATCTATGATGGTATTCCGCACCTGCTAACGCCAGTCGTGACCGATCCGAAGAAGGCAGTTGTGGCTTTGAAATGGGCCGTGCGCGAAATGGAAGATCGCTATCGCAAGATGGCACGTCTGGGCGTACGCAACATCGAAGGTTTCAATCAGCGTGCAGCGTCTGCCAAGGGCAAAGGTGAAACCGTTATGTGCACGGTGCAGTCCGGCTTTGACAAGGAAACCGGCGAAGCAACCTATGTTCAGGAAGAACTCGACCTGACGCCAATGCCATATATCGTCGTGATTATCGACGAAATGGCCGACCTGATGATGGTTGCCGGTAAGGACATCGAAGGTGCTGTGCAGCGTCTTGCACAGATGGCGCGTGCTGCTGGTATCCACCTTATCATGGCAACGCAGCGTCCTTCGGTTGACGTTATCACCGGTACGATCAAGGCCAACTTCCCGACCCGTATTTCGTTCCAGGTCACGTCAAAGATCGACAGCCGTACAATTCTTGGTGAAATGGGGGCCGAACAGCTTCTCGGTCAGGGCGACATGCTGCATATGGCCGGTGGTGGCCGTATCGTTCGCGTCCATGGGCCATTCGTGTCCGATGAAGAAGTTGAAAAGGTCGTCAATCATCTCAAAGAACAGGGTCGCCCAGATTATCTGGCGACGGTTACCGAAGACGAGGAAGATGAAGACACAACGCAGGATGCAGCGGTCTTCGACGCTTCGGCTATGGGTTCGGAAGACAGCGACGATGTCTATGAACAGGCGGTGAAAGTCGTCATGCGCGACAAAAAGTGCTCGACTTCTTACATTCAGCGTCGTCTCGGCATCGGCTACAACCGAGCAGCTTCGCTTGTCGAGCGTATGGAACAGGAAGGCCTTGTCGGAGCTGCTAATCATGTTGGCAAGCGTGAAATTCTAACCGGCAATCGCGACTGATTTATCAAATAATGAATTGAGAAAAGCCGGGTTGTAAAATCAATCCGGCTTTTGCATATGTGTGACAATGGCTTAGAGGGGACTGTATTTGGTGCTTGTCAAGTTCCCCAATAAGGTTAATAATCTCTTCATTCGCACATTCTTGACTACCGGACGGAGTAGCCTTTGAGGCTTCTGCCGTACCCAAAAACAGGGAGAATGATCGATGAGAAGCATTACTATCGGACCCAGTGCAAAGCACACGCCTGTGACAACGCAGATGCTCCAGAATGCTCAAACGCAAATGCAGAAGCCTTCTGAAGATAAGACCCAAGTTTGCAATGTTCTTCGCCTCTCAAAAGGCGGCTACTCGCATCGCAGACGCAAAGTTCAAAAAAGCGCATAAAAAATTTGAATAATTTAAAGCGCCGCATCCGGTCAGAGAGATGTCGGCGCTATTTCTTATTGATCCATCACGTTCTTTTGCCTTGGTCACTCTTTATCCCAAGACATACATGGAGTAATTCAAGCGGCAATCCTCCCCCATTGTCTAGGAATGACTCATGACAAAGCCCACTGAAGCAAGTTTGAAACCGCAAAAGAAGAAATCGCGCTTCTTCCTCGGCTTCTTGACTGTTCTGGGCGCTTTGTTTTTCGCATTGTTTTTGAGCCTTGGCATCTGGCAAGTGGAACGCCTGCAATGGAAGCTCGATCTGATTGCCCGCGTTGATGCGCGCGTTCATGCGGAGCCAGTCGCTGCTCCGGGCAAAGATGATTGGGCCAATGTCAATCAGGCCGATGACGAATACCGGCATGTCTCGCTGACCGGCTCTTACCTCAATGACAAGGAAGTGCTGGTTCGTGCATTGACCGAACGGGGCTCGGGCTTTTGGGTGCTGACGCCGTTGCGTTCGGATGATGGTACACTGACCTTCATCAATCGTGGCTTCATTCCGGATGCTAAGCGCGATCCGTCATTACGTACGGAAACGCAAATTGCGGGCGAGACGACCGTAACTGGCCTTCTGCGTATGCCGGAGCCGGATGGCTTCTTTCTGCGTCCCAATGACCCTTCCCGCAATGAGTGGAACTCGCGCGATGTCAAAGCCTTCGCCGAAAAAGAAGGCTTGGGAACAGTCGCGCCCTATTTCATTGATGCGGATGCGCAATCCAATCCCGGCAATTTGCCCATCGGCGGTCTGACGGTTGTTACTTTCCGCAACAACCATCTGTCTTATGCAATTACTTGGTTTGCGCTTGCTGCCATGATTGCTGGTGCCGCCGTCTTTGTCTGGCGGCACGAACGCAAATCAAAAGACATACTTTAAATATGGAGGGCGTGGCCGAGTGCTTTCATGCAGGCCTCGGCGAAGCCTTCTCCAAGGGTCGGATGGGCGTGAATGGTTCCGGCTATATCCTCAAGGCGTGTGCCTGTTTCAACAGCAAGCGCAAAGGCGGATGATAGCTCGGAAATACCGACACCCACGGCCTGGATGCCAAGTATCAAATGGTTATCTGCGCGTGCAACTACACGAATAAAGCCATCCTCCCGCTCGATTGTCATCGCACGTCCATTGGCCTGAAACGGGAAAATACCTGTCTGGATTTGATGACCTGCCTTGCGCGCTTCATCAGGCGATAAGCCGACCGTTACGATCTCAGGATCGGTAAAGCAAACGGCCGGGATGCAGCGCTTATCCCAAGCCTGTTTGCCGCCTGCGATGATTTCAGCAACCATTTCGCCTTGCGCCATCGCCCGATGTGCGAGCATCGGCTCACCTGTTACATCGCCGATGGCATAAACGCCGCGCATGGATGTACGGCACTTATCATCGATGCGGATAAAGCGCCCGTCCATATCGAGGCGGATTTCGCTCAAACCCCAGCCATCGGTTTGCGGCTTGCGGCCAACCGTGACCAGAATCTTGTCAGCCGGAATTGAATGCGTCTTGCCATCAGCCAGCAACACATCCAGCGCTTTTCCATCGGTGGATAAGCCTTTGGCAGATGTATTCGTCAGCACTTCAACGCCGAGTGATTTCAGCCGTGCCATGATCGGTCGTGTCAGCTCCGCATCATATTGCGGCAGAATGCGATCAGTGGCTTCAACGACGGTCACTTTTGCACCAAGCTTTGCAAAGGCCGTACCGATTTCGAGCCCGATATAACCACCGCCAACAATGGCAAGCTTTTCAGGAATCTTATCGAGTGAAAGTGCTTCCGTTGAGGAGATGACATTACCGCCAAAAGGTAGAGACTGAATTTCTACCGGTACCGATCCTGTTGCAATCACGATGTTCTCGGTATGGATAGTCTGGCGCCCGGTATCGGTATCGACCAGGATGGTTTTACCATCCATAAAACGCGCCTGCCCCTGGAACATTCGTACGCGGGAGCGTTTCAGAAGCCCGGCGACACCGCTGTTCAGGCGATTGACGATGCCGTCTTTCCATTCGAGCGTTTTGGCAAAATCGATCTTAGGACTTTCAGCTGTGATGCCAAGCGCGCCTTTAGACGCAAATGTCGTGAGGCGATGAAACTCGTCAGCGGCATGGATAACAGCTTTGGACGGTATGCAGCCGACATTAAGACAGGTACCGCCCAGCCGCTTCTTTTCGACCAGAACCGTATCGATACCAAGCTGGCCTGCGCGAATACCGCAGACATAACCGCCGGGACCGCCGCCAATGATCAGAAGTTTGCAGGAAATCTCACTCATCCGATCAGCCCTCTACAAAAATCATCGCAGGCGTTTCAAGCAGGCTCTTCAGCTTCTGCACGAATACTGCCGCATCCCATCCGTCGATAACCCGATGGTCGAAACTGCACGACAGGTTCATCATTTTACGCGGAACAAATTGTGTGCCGTCCCACATCGGGCGCACGGCCATTTTGTTGATGCCGACAATCGCCACTTCGGGCCGGTTGATAATCGGCGTGGTTGCGATCGCGCCTAGTGGCCCCAATGATGTGATGGTTATGGTTGAGCCGGTGAGTTCTTCGCGCTTGGCAGTGCCGTTGCGTGCTGCTTCCGTCACTCGGACAAGTTCCGATGCTGCGGTAAATACAGAAAGGCTTTCCGCGTGGCGAACCACCGGCACGATAAGACCGTTTGACGTTTGTGTGGCAATGCCCACATGCACACCGCCAAACTGACGAATAATGTCTGCTTCATCATCGAAATGTGCGTTGAGAGCCGGCTGTTCTTTGACTGCCTTGACGATTGAGCGGATAACAAATGGCAGCAAGGTCAGGCGCGGACGCCCTTCCTTCTTCTCATTGTTAAGCCCTGTTCGGAGGTCTTCAAGCTGTGTCACATCCACTTCTTCAACGATAGTAATGTGCGGAATATGGCGCTTTGCTTCGGCCATACGCTCTACAATCTTGCGCCTTAGGCCGATGACCTTGATCTCGTTGATCGATGTGTCCGCAATGTAACCTGACAATGGAGACGCGGCTCCGCTCTCAGTCTGGAAAAAGACGTCCAGATCGTCATGCGTAATGCGCCCGGCAGGACCGCTGCCTTTGACACGTCTTAAATCAATGCCTGCGTCGCGTGCACGCAACCTGACCGATGGTGTTGCCAGCGGTTTTTCACCTTCTGCGCGCACCGGCCCAGCACCGGTAAAAGCCCAGCTTGAGGTTTCGTTTTTCTGCGCAACAGCTTTAGGTGGAACCGGCGTCTGCAACAGCACAGGCGCTTCCACGCTGGCTCGTTGCGGTTGAGGTGTTTCAGCGGGTGCCGCAGCTACAGGTTCTGGTGCTTCCGATTTTTGCTCGCTGCTTCCACCTTCTATTTCGAGGCGAACCAGTTCGGAGCCAACAGCAATTTTCTCACCGATTTCGCCATTAACAGCGATGACTTTACCGCTGCGCGAGGAAGGGATCTCAACTGTTGCCTTATCCGTCATGACGGCAGCAAGCAGATCGTCCTCCCGGACGATATCGCCAACCTTAACATGCCATTCAACAAGTTCAGCCTCTGCAACGCCTTCGCCAACATCAGGGAGCTTGATCGCAAAATGAGCCATTTACGCCTCCATGATTGAAACGAGTGCACGACCGACACGGTCGGGTCCGGGAAAATAGGCCCATTCCTGTGCGTGTGGGTATGGCGTATCCCAGCCGGTCACGCGGATGATCGGTGCTTCGAGATGATAGAAACATTCGCGCTGCACGAGTGCCGCAAGCTCGGCGCCGTAACCGCAGGTCAATGTCGCTTCATGCACGATAACGCAACGCCCGGTCTTCCTGACGGAAGCCATAATTGTTTCCGTGTCGAGTGGGAGCAACGTGCGAAGATCAATGACTTCCGCGTCGACGCCGGTTTCCTCTGCAGCAGCTAATGCCACATGAACCATCGTGCCATAGGCAAGAACAGTCACATCGCTGCCTTCACGACGGATTGCAGCCTTGCCGAGTGGCACGGTATAGTAGCCCTCTGGCACTTCGCCCAGCTCATGCTTTTTCCAGGAAGTGACAGGCTTGTCGTGATGTCCGTCAAAAGGTCCGTTATAAAGGCGCTTCGGCTCAAACATGATGACCGGATCAGGATCTTCAATCGCTGCCAGCAGCAAGCCCTTGGCATCGGCGGGTGTTGAAGGCATCACGGTCTTCAAACCGGAAACATGGGTAAAAAGCGCCTCGGGACTTTGGCTGTGCGTCTGTCCGCCATAAATGCCGCCGCCCGAAGGCATACGAATAACCATAGGGCATGTAAACTCACCCGCCGAGCGATAACGCATACGCGCTGCTTCCGAGACAATCTGATCATAGGCAGGGTAAACATAGTCAGCGAACTGCACCTCGATACACGGGCGCAGGCCATAGGTCGCCATGCCAATCGCGGTGCCGACGATGCCGAGCTCGCTGATTGGTGCATCGAAGCAGCGCTCCTTGCCGTATTTCTTCTGCAAACCGGCGGTGCAGCGGAAAACGCCGCCGAAGTAACCAACGTCTTCGCCGAATACGACGACTTTCTGGTCGCGCTCCATCGCAATGTCGTGGGCGTTCTGGATAGCCTCAATCATCGTTAGTTTTGTCATGATTAGAACCCCGCCTCCTGACGCTGGCGAATAAGGTGCGGCGGTGTTTCGGCATAAACATCTTCAAACATGTCGCGCATCGACGGCTTGCGACCATCATGAAGCGTGCCGATAGCTTCTGCTTCGCGCTGTGCACTGACGACGAGATCCAGAATTTCTGCTTCAGCTTGTTTGTGCCGTTCGTCAGACCATACGCCACGCAGGATCAAGTGGTTTTTGAGCCGCAGTATTGGATCGCCCAGAGGCCATGCATCGCTTTCGGCCTTCGGGCGATAAGCGGAAGGATCATCAGACGTCGAATGCCCGCCAGCGCGATAGGTGACATATTCAATGATAGTCGGGCCAAGATTACGGCGTGCGCGTTCGACTGCCCATTTCGCAACCGCATGAACCGCAAGATAGTCGTTGCCATCTACGCGAAGTGACGGAATGCCAAAGCCATGTCCGCGGGCCGCAAAAGTGCCCGAACCACCGCGTGCAATGCCCTGAAATGTTGAGATTGCCCATTGGTTGTTGACGATATTCATCACCACCGGGGCTTTATAGGTGGATGCAAAAACAAGTGCCGCGTGGAAGTCACTTTCAGCGGTCGAGCCGTCACCAATCCATGCAGCTGCAATTTTGGTGTCATGGCTGATGGCTGAAGCCATCGCCCAGCCCACAGCCTGCGTGTATTGCGTGGCAAGATTGCCGGAAATGGTGAAGAAGCCATGCTCTTTCGAGGAATACATGACGGGCAATTGGCGACCTTTAAGCGGATCTTCTTCATTTGAGAAAATCTGGTTCATCATAGTGACGAGCGGATAGTCGTCAGCGATGAGAAGCCCCGCCTGCCGATAAGTCGGGAAATTCATGTCGCCCTTACGCAGCGCCTTGCGGAACGCGCAACTGACCGCCTCTTCACCCAGATGCTGCATATAGAAAGAGGTTTTACCCTGTCGTTGCGCCATCATCATGCGGGCATCGTAAGCACGCAGGATCATCATGTGGCGGAGACCTTCTTTCAGCTCTTCATCGGTAAGCGTACCCGCCCAGGGGCCAACTGCCTCGCCTTCGCGATTCAGAACCCGGATGATGCTAAAAGCCAGATCGCGCATTGATTCCGGCTTTTCGTCTATCTCCGGTCGTCTGACACTCCCTGCCCGTGGAATTTTAACGTGGGAGAAATCCGGCGTATCGCCGGGGCGCCATTCCGGTTCAGGGACATGCAAAGAAAGCACAACATCATCGCTCATGCAGGTGTTCCTCAAACGTGCATTTAATGTCGAACGAGAGAGCAGATTATTGGTTCCAGCAAAATTGATGCCGATTTGTCATTGGCTAAGAATACGGCGCAATGACCTCATTTCTCCCATGCGAAGCATTGCTGATTTCCTCCTTCAACACTGCTTTCGTCAGGATGGAACGGCATAAAGAATAAAGCAATATTATTTTTCTTATTGCGCATTAATTATCATCAGAACGGTTCTCTTAGATTGGATGATCAGGGTAATAAAATTTCTACATTCTTCTAAATGCGCTATATAAAAGGAATTTATCGAAATCTTGGACAGTAAATATAAGAAATATTATTACGATATGCATCGCAAAATTCGAGTACCATTTGGTACTTAATGCCGCCATTTTTTAGATAATTTATTTTGCGCAAAATAAAACGGCCCGTTTCCGGGCCGTTACCACAAGCACTTAGTGATGCTTGTTGCCTTCACGCGCAAGTTCTGCGGTTGGGTCTCCGCTAAGTCGTTTGCGTGCTCTATCATCCATTAGCTCATACCACATAGCGTTCAGCACAGCGAAAGCGGCTGCGAGTGGCAGGCCAAGAAGCCAGGAAAAATACCACATCTTGCTTTCCTTTCTCGATTACATTGCATGGGCGATGACAGCCCACTGATGCATTAATAAGCGTGATTGCTTTCGTCCTCGATGTCGCGTTTTTCCACCTTACCCCATAGAACTTTGTAGACCCATGATGTGTAAGCAACGATGAGCGGCAGGAAGATCAACGTCACCACGAGCATGATGAACAGCGTCATATGGCTCGACGATGCATCCCAAACAGTGAGGCTTGAACGCAAGTCAACGGACGATGGCAGAATGAACGGGAACATTGAAACGCCAACCGAAGCAATAATCCCAAAGATTGAAACGGCACCAAATAGAATCGGCGCGAGTTCCCTTCCCATCCGCAACGCGATAAGCACAAGCAACGGTCCCAGAATACCCAGTGCCGGTGCGATGAGCAGCACAGGATAGTTCATATAGTTATCGAACCAGGCTGCATGGTCCAGCTCAACGACCTTGCGTAGCGGATTTGACGGACCGTCCGGCACCACAGTGCTGGTGATCTTATAACCCGAAACCCATATCCAGCTGATAACACCAGCAAGGACATACAGGGCTGTGGTCGTGATGGCTGCAACACTACCATAAGCGCGAGCCCGTGCCTGAACCGTACCAGTTGTTTTAAGCACGAGCCACGACGCCCCATGCATAACCAGCATAGCGACAGACAGCAGGCCGCACAGCAGCGCAAAAGGATTGAGCAGACCGAAGAATGTTCCGTCATAGAAAATCTGAAGATCTCCATTGAAACGGAACGGAACGCCCTGCAACACATTGCCAACGGCCACACCAAAGATCAGTGATGGCACAAATCCACCGATGAACAGCGCCCAGTCCCAGCCCGTACGCCATGCATCACTGTCACGCTTGGAACGGTATTTGAAGCCGACCGGACGCAGGATAAGAGCGAACAATATGGCAAACATTGCCAGATAGAAGCCCGAGAAGGACACGGCATATAGGGGTGGCCATGCTGCAAAGATGGCACCGCCACCAAGGATTAGCCAGACCTGGTTGCCCTCCCATACAGGCCCGATTGTATTGATGACAATCCGTCGTTCGATGTCGGTTTTCCCGACAAACGGCAGAAGCGTGCCAACTCCAAGGTCAAAACCATCCATTGCGGCAAAGCCGATCAGCAATACGCCGAGCAGTACCCACCAGATGACGCGCAGTGTTTGATAGTCCAACAAATCGCTGAGTATCATATTCTTTACTCCGCCGGTGCAATGCTTGCAGGTGCGAGAATTGCTTCCGGTTTACTGTCGGGTTCAGGTCCAGCCTTGATTGCGCGCAACATCAGGCCCATTTCGATAATGAACAGGACTGTATAAATTGCGATAAAACCTACAATCGTCATCAGAACCGTAGAAGCACCAAGATTGGAGACGGCAACGGCGGTCGGCAGAATACCTTCAATAATCCATGGCTGACGCCCGAACTCGGCAACGATCCAGCCCATTTCCGCTGCAATCCACGGAAGTGGTATCGCAAAAACGGCGACCTTCAACAGAAACGGATAATGATCGAGCTTACGACGTGCAGACAAGACAAAGAATGTCCCTGTCAGCAGAATTAGGAAGAAGCCGATGCCGACCATAAAGCGGAACGACCAGAACAACGGCAATACACCCGGCACTGTGTCATTGGCCGCCTGTGTAATCTGCGCATCTGTTGCCTGACGCGGATCATCGACATAGCGCTTGAGAAGAAGTGCATAACCCATCCACTGACTATTGTCAGCAAATGCGTCTTTCACATCCTGCGAAACAGCATTTATATCCTGCGCAGCGCGAATTTGCTGCAATGCATCATAGGCAATCAAACCCTTTCGGATATGCCCCTGCGCATTCTCAACAAGCTGTTCAATACCTTCGATAGGCGTTGTCAGCGAACGCGTGCCAATAAGACCCATGACCCATGGAATATGAACCGCATAATGCGTTTCGCGTGTTTCCTGATCAGGAAAACCAAATGCAGTGAACGAAGCCGGAGCTGGCTCAGTTTCCCACATGGCTTCGATGGCTGCAATTTTCATCTTCTGATGTTCGTTGGCGAGATAACCGCTTTCGTCACCCAGAACGACAACAGAAAGTGACGCCGCCAGACCAAAAGAGGCAGCGACAGTCATCGAACGCTTCGCAAGTTCCGTCGAACGGCCTTTCAGCAAATACCAGGCAGAAACGCCGAGAACGAAAATCGAAGCAGTTACATAACCAGCTGAAACCGTATGCACGAATTTCGCCTGTGCAACCGGGTTCATCAAAACTGCAAAGAAATCAGTGATTTCCATTCGCATGGTTTCGGGATTGAAAGCCGAACCAACAGGATTTTGCATCCAGCCATTAGCAATCAGAATCCAGAGTGCCGAGAAGTTGGAACCGGCAGCGACAGCATAAGTCGCCATCAAATGCCCGACCTTGGACAGCCGATCCCAGCCAAAGAAAAATAAACCGACAAAGGTCGCCTCAAGGAAAAAGGCCATCAGGCCTTCAATCGCCAGCGGCGCTCCGAAAATGTCGCCGACATAATGGCTGTAATAGCTCCAGTTCATACCGAACTGAAATTCCATCACAACGCCGGTTGCGACACCCATAACAAAGTTGATACCAAACAGCGTACCCCAGAATTTGGTCATCTGCCGCCAGATGAGCCTTCCGGTCATGACATATACCGTTTCCATGATGGCAAGCAGCACGGAAAGACCAAGTGTCAGAGGTACGAAAAGGAAGTGATAAAGTGCCGTGATTGCAAATTGCAATCGCGACAGGGAGACAATATCGAATTCCATCTCTTTAGCCGGGGAACCGGCCCTCCTGATGTTACGAGCTGCTGCCGGCATCTGCCGAAAACAGCCCCCTACTTATATTTCACCTCAGGGAATTGAGGATTTCGCCAAAAGGCACCTCTCCTTTGGACATTGATTGAACAAGAGCGCCTTGATCCAAAACAATTGCCCGATCACAAATCCGTGCTTCGCGCTGAATATGTGTTGCGATCAGCAGTGTACGACCCTTTGCCTGTTCTCTCAGGCGGGAAAGCACGTCATCAGCTGTCGCCTGATCAAGTCCCTCCGTTGGCTCGTCAAGAAGCCATAAAGAGGCGTCCGTCAGGAACAGTCGCGCCAATGCAAGTCGTCTGGCCTGACCGCCAGACAGCCCTAACCCGCCCTCGCCCAAAGGTGTGTTCAAACCTTCGGGCTGCGATTTCATGAATTCGCTCAGCCCTGCGGCTTCCAATGCCGCATTTAAATCCGCATCGCTGGCATCTGGATTTGCGAGCTTAAGATTGTTGCGAAGACTGTCTTTGAAAAGCTCTGTGCGTTGGGTCAAAAGTCGAGCTGGAAGCACCTTAACTTCGCCGCGTTCAACGTTAACTTCTCCTGCAAGCACGTTAAATAGCGTGGACTTGCCCGCGCCACTTGTGCCAATCACAGCAACACGCTCACCTTCCTTAATCGTCAAGTCAATTGCTTTTAAAGCAGTTGCGGTAGAACCTTCATGACGTACGACAACGCTTTGAAGTTCAATTGCATTTCCGTTTTTTGGAAGACTCATATCCTTGACATTATCCGAAGCGGAAAGCGCAGGTCCAACGCGACGCGCAGCTAATATTGTGCGTCCAAGTTCCATCGCCCCACGTCTTAGTGCAGCAAATGGTTCCATCGAACCAAGAATGATAAGAAGCCCAAGTGCAGCGACGGGCGCATTGATAAGCTGAGCCTGCATAAGGAGGCCAACACTGATCAGCCCTCCAGCCATTAAGCCAGCATGAAGAATGCCAAGCTTGGCACCCGTTGAAACTTCAATCCGATTTAAAATACGGTCACTGGATTCAATATAACTGTCGGCACGCAATATGCTGGTATTCTGATTGAGCAGCCGTCCAGCCATAATCAATTCTGTCTGCCCGGCAACCAGATCAACTGTGCGTGCGCGTAGCGCTTCTGTGCCTTTTGCGCGCTGGCGCATCGGCTTTTCGGAACGTCTTGCGGCACGAAGCGGGAAGCCCAATCCAAAAACCAGAAGCAACAATGCAAACACCAACCCAAATGCTGGATGCATCAGCCCAAGTGTTAATCCCGCGATAATGGCCGTCACAAGCGCTGCACCTGCTGGCACGAGTACGCGCAGATAAAGAGAGTCGAGCGCATCAATATCAGCCGTCAGCCTGAACAAAAGCCGTGCGGGCCGCTTGAGCAAAGCATGAGCCGCAGCGGGGCGCGCCCACGCACGAAACAGCTTTTCACGAAGAGCGGCCAGAATGGCGAGTGTTGCTTCATGTGTTACCAGTCGTTCCAAATAACGCGTGCCTGTACGCAGGATCGCAAAGAAGCGAATACCCGCTGCCGGCATGAACACATCAAAGACAATTGCAGTTGAAACGCTCAAACCTGCAATCGCCGTGGCTGTAATGAACCAACCAGAAAGCCCGAGCAGTGCAATTCCTGCCAGCACAGTCATGGTTGCGGCAACAATACCAGCGTAAAGAAGCTTGCCCTTGCTACTGAAGAAAAGGCGTAAGATAGGTCGCAGTGCCTGAAGACCATTCATTCCGCAGCCCTCTTCTGCCAGACTTCCGTCGAGGCGCCCATATCATCCAGTCGAATGATGCGATCCATGCGGCTTGCCAGCTTTTCGTCATGTGTGGAAATAATCAGCGTCTTGCCTTTGGCGAGATCGATAAGGCTGTCAGCAATGCGGCCTGCTGTCTGATGATCAAGGTGAGCTGTCGGCTCATCTGCGAGGATAATGTCTGCATTCTGATCGACCGCAACGCGTGCCAAAGCCAGCCTGAGTGCTTCACCGCCAGAGAGACCGGCGCCATTTTCGCCAATAACGCCTGCGCCAGTAACGCCCGCGACATGGCCAAGCGCCATCTGCTCAACGATAGTTTGCGTTTTCTTGGCATCAGCGTCACGGCCTAAAGTGATATTAAATCGCGCACTGCCAGCAAATATATGTGGCTTTTGCCCCACCCATCGCATCCTTGAACGCAGAGTTGTCGCTGTTTCATCCTCAAGAACAATGCCACCAATCCGGATTTCGCCCGTCTGCGGCGCAGCAAGCCCTGCAATCAAAGCCAGCAATGTCGACTTGCCATAGCCACTGGGAGCAAGGATCGCGACATGTTCACCTGGCTCAACATCGAGATTGAACCCTTTGAAGATGTCTGGTCCATTGTCATAGTTGAAACCAACATCCCGCATGATCAGCGAAGGTTCGGTTTCGAATTTACTTGCTTGCTGAGCTGCGCCCAGAACGGGCATTTCATGAGCGGCGAGATTTTCAAGCGCATCAATCGCAGCTTCACCTGATGCGCGATCATGCCAAACGCTTGAGAGATCACGCAGAGGCTCGAAAAACGCAGGTGCAAGCAGAAGGATAAAGAGCCCTTCGGCAAGTGTGAGCTTATGGCCCCACGCACCAAAATCGAGCGTTCCGAGAAGATGGAATCCAATATAAACCGCAACCATGGCAACGCCGATAGCGGCGAAAAGCTCAAGAACCGCCGATGAAAGAAAAGCAATCCGTAGAACAATCATCGTCTTTTTGCGCAAGGTTTCAGCATTATCGCGCAAGCGGGTTGCGGTCATATTCACGGCATGAAAGCTGCGGATGGTCGCCAGACCGCGAAGCCGGTCGAGCAGAAAACCATTCATGTCACCCAAAGCGACGAGTTGTTTTTCACTGGCTGCTTTGGCGCGCCAGCCGATCAAGGCCATAAAAATCGGGATCAGGGGAGCTGCAATCAGCAATGTCAGTGCAGCAATCCACGAAAACCACAAAACTGCCACCAGAATGGCGAGCGGCACGAGCATGACGCGAATGCGGACGGGCACAAAGCGTGATAGGTATGGAACAACCATTTCGGCCTGTTCAGCAAGAATGCTGGCCGCCTCACCAGACGATGAGCGAGACGTATCGAGCGGCGAGCGCTGTGAAAGCGCTTTGACTGCCTTTTCGCGTAGCTTTGTGAGTTCTGAACGTGCGGCATCGAAAGCCATCGACGCGCCACGTGCATCAAGCAGACTGCGGATACAACCAAGAAGAAAGAGTGCTGCGGCTAAATAATAGATTGTTGCATCAAAGCCAGTATTGGCGAGCAGGCCCACACCATAAGCAAGAATTGCGGCTTGTGGCAGCCAAATGAGTGCTGCCACTGCCTGAAGTCGCGCCCCTTTTTTAAGGAGAGTTGGGATAGGATGGCGACGCGAGCGACGTTTTTCGCTACCCTGTTGTGTCACTTCTTCCGGTTGGGCGCGCGCGACTGTCACTCTCGCTTAGGCTCCTTTTTGGCCGCTGTTCTGCCGCGTCCCAAAGCAACGATCCTGTCGGTCGTTTCCAGAAAACGCGTAACCTTGGCACCAAGCGCCAGAAGGCTGGTTAATCGATCTGTATCGAGCTTCTTGACATCATCATACCAGTTGGTGAGCCGTTCGATGAGCGCATACATGTCTTTCATGCGCTCCTGTGCGAACTTGTCTCCGTCATCTTGCGGCTGTTCCATCAACACTTCACGCAAAACTGTCAATGTCGGGTCTATCTCGCGCTTCTTGCGCTCTTCAGCGAGCGTACGCAAAATGATCCATACATCGCCGGGTGTCGTGAAAAAATCGCGACGGTCGCCCGGTATGTGCTTCAAAAGCACCAGGTTCCAGCCCTGTAATTCACGGATCCCCATCGAGACATTGGAGCGTGAAACCCCAAGCGCATCAACGATATCATCCGCACAAAGAGGTTCAGACGATAGATAAAGCAACGCATAGATTTGACCTACCGTCCGGTTGATCCCCCAGCGGCTGCCCATCTCTCCGAAGTGGAGAACAAACGACTGAACAATTGGCGTTAATTCCAAGTCTTCTCTCCCGTAAATTCTGAAGTTTCAGAAATTACTGAAATTCAGATAATTTAAATTGCCTGATCCTTCAATCCGCTTGTCTGGATGCACAGTGCATATGGACAATTGGCCGCAGTCCTCAGCACTCCTCCAAATGCCTTAGACTAGGCTTCCAACCATCATTTCTGGTCGGAAGAAGAAGGAAGCTCTTTGCTATCCTGCGTTTGATCCCGATGAATCACGGCTCGGCTAAGCAACATGAGCGTTACCGGAGTTGTGATGACCACAAAAACGGTAATCAACACTTCATGCAGAATCGGCTTAGATTGCAAGATGGAGAAAAACATGATGGAAGCGATCAAGATTCCACCTGCGCCGAAAGAAGAACCGATTGTCGGCGCATGAATGCGTTCATAAAAACTTTTAAAACGAACCAGACCAATACATCCGACAAGCGTTAAGAACGCACCGGACACGAGAAAAAATGCAATGATTATTGCAGCCCAGACGGGCAGATCACCAGCTCCGATCATTCGATCACCTCCCCGCGCATCAGGAATTTCGCAAGTGCTACAGTCGCAACAAAGCCCAATATTGAAATAATGAGTGCGGCTTCAAAATAAATGACGCTGCCGGTCCGCATACCAAATGTGAGCAGCAATAAAAGTGCGTTCAGATACAGCGCATCAGTTGCCAGCACGCGGTCTTGCGCACGCGGACCGATCAGCAAGCGATAGACCACACACCCCATCGCGGCGACCAGCATGAGTTGCGCAGCCAGAAGCGCCCAAAAAAGAATGACTGCACTCATGCTGATTGCTCCTCTTTAACAACGTCCCTCGCCCCGAATATACGGATGAGTGGCTGCTCATAGCGTTGCTTGATAAGTGCCCGCCAAGCCTTCGCATCTTCCAGATCAAGAACATGGATTGTCAGTGCCTTACGGGTGACATTGTAATCTACCCAAGCTGTTCCTGGCGTTGTTGTCACAATACAGGCCAGGACAGCCAACGCAGTTCGGTTTTCAAGCTCCAGCGGAATAACCACGAAACCCGGATGCCGTTTCTTTCGCGGTGACAGGATGAGCTTAACGACTGCGAGATTGGACGTGAGAATATCGATGCTTACAGCGCCAAACAGCCAAATCATTGTCGGGACTGAGCGCAGATGATTTTTCTGAGGCTGTAGCGCTGTCATTGCATAGCAAGCAAGCAGCGAAATAGGGATCGATAGAAGCAACTGTGCTCGTGTGAAACCATTCAGCAAAAGCCAGAAGATGATCAATGCCACAAAGAGCAACGGGAAAGGTAGAATTTTCCTCATTTTACCTGCACCGTTTCTCCGCTCACACGCGGCGCTTGCAGAACGCTATTGATGTAATCTTGCGGCGAATGAAGCGCGCGAGCCGTTGCATCCATATAGCCCATGGCTGGACCTGCACCAATTGTCAGAGCAAGACAAACGGCAAGAAGTCCGGCAATCGGCACAACTTCGCGGACAAGAACGCGTGGAACGTTGCCTTCAAGTGATGCCCAGAATGTGCGTATGCCCGTACGTGTCATTGCAATGAGCGCTGATAGGCCAGACAGCAGAATAAGCGCGATCAATGCCCAGCTTGCAGGGCTGACAGGCATTGCCAATGTCGGCGCGGCACCGTCACCATTAAACACTGCGGCGAGGATCAGGAATTTTGCAATGAAACCTGAGAACGGCGGCAGGCCAATAAGCAGAATGGCGACAACCGCAAAACACGTACCAAGAATAGCCAGGGTTGCCGGCAGGACGACACCAACTTCTTCCTCTTCTTCTTCCTCTTCGTCATCGCCATAGGCTTCGATCGTGACAGCAAGAACGTTTGCCGCCGCATCCTGACCGCGCTCGATCAATTCGATCAACAGGAAGAAAGCCGCAATCGTCAATGTCGAACTGACCATGTAAAACAGGGCTGCGCCGGTCATTGCCGTATTGCCGCTACCGATTGCGGCGAGCAGAGTGCCCGAAGATACGAGAATGCTGTAACTTGCGACACGTCCCATGGCCTGCGATGCCACCACACCAATCAAGCCAAAAGCCAGCGTAACCATACCGCCATAATAGAGCCAATCGTTACCAAAACCGTAAGATTCACCAGCCCCAATACCGAACATAAGCGGCGACAGGCGCAGCAATACGTAAATTCCGACCTTACTCATTATCGCAAAGATCGCAGCAATCGGCGCGGCTGCTGCCGTATAGGTTGGAACGAGCCAAAAATTTAGCGGCCACATACCCGCTTTCACGAGAAAAGCAACCGCGAGAATTGCAGCCCCGGCTTCGAGAAGCATGCGATCTTCAGCAGCAACTTGCGAAATCTTGTGTGCGAGATCAGCCATATTAAGCGTGCCAGTTACCCCGTAGATGAGACTGACGCCGATCAGAAACAGCGACGATGCTACAAGATTGACCGCAATGTAATGCATGCCAGCCTTAACGCGCGCCGAACCTGAACCATGCAGCGCCAAACCGTAGGATGCAGCAAGCATCACCTCAAAGAAAACGAACAGGTTAAACAGGTCGCCGGTTAGAAATGCGCCATTCAATCCCATCAGCAAAAGCTGAAAAATTGTATGGAAATTCGGGCTGGCTTTATACCAGTGCGCCAATGCAAAACTTAATGCGGCCAGTGCAAGCACGCTTGTGAGGACGAGCATCAACGCAGCAAGTCGATCCAGCACCAAAACAATACCGAAAGGCGCTGGCCAGTTGCCAATCAAATAAACGTCGGCTGCGGGCGCGATATCACTGGCAACGCCCATCAATATAAAAGCGATAACAATCAATCCAATGATCGAAATCGTGTTGATTGCCATCTTAAGCTTGCGTTTGCGTTCATCGAACAGCAGCAAAAATGCTGCTGTCACGAGAGGCAACAGTATTGGCGCGACAATGAGATGTGACTTCCAATCCAAAATCAATTCTCCTTGCCGTCGACATGGTCGGTTCGCGTCATACCGCGCGATGCAAGGAGAACGACCAGGAAAAGAGCCGTCATTGCAAATCCGATAACAATAGCAGTCAGAACCAGTGCTTGTGGCACTGGATCAGTATATTGCGCCGCTTGAACATTGATGCCTGAATCAAGCACCGGTGGCGCGTTGGTGCGTAAACGTCCCATTGAAAAAATGAAAAGATTAACTGCGTAAGAAATAAGCGCGAGACCAATTGCAACCTGAAACGTGCGCGGGCGCAGGATCAGCCATACACCCGACGACATCAAAACACCGATTGCGACAGCGAGAACGAGTTCCATCAGTTGTCCTCCTTCGCAGCAGCAAGTTTTTCAACGCGATGTTTACGAATTGACTGATGCGCCAATGCGATCAACATCAGAACCGTTGCACCAACAACAAGCCCGAAAACGCCGATATCAAACAGAAGCGCACTTGCGACTGGCATCTTTCCGACATGCGGTATATCCGCATATTGGAAGAAGGTTGTCAGGAACGGATAGCCGAAGAGCCATGCGCCCGCTCCCGTGGCTGCGGCAATCAACAAGCCGAAACCAATCCAGCGAACAGGCAGAATACGCAGGTGATCTTCAACCCAACGCGTACCGGCCGCCAGATATTGCAGAATGAATGCAATCGCTAGAGTGATACCAGCTGCAAAGCCACCGCCCGGCAGGTCATGGCCGCGCAAGATCAAATGCACAGCAAGCACGATAATGACCGGGAACAGCCATTTCATGATGACAGATGGAACTGCCAGATAATCGGTCAGGGTTTCACCCTTTTCACGATCTTCCATTGCCTCGTCATAGGCATCCTGAATTCTCTGCTGTGCGGTCGAACCCGTGCTATCAGAAGCCGGACGGAAACGACGCAGCAGCGCATAAACCGTGAGCCCAACGATGCCGAGAACAGCAATTTCGCCAAATGTATCAAATGCACGGAAATCAACGAGCGTAACATTCACGACGTTTTTGCCGCCACCGCCGGAATAGGCATTTTGCAGGAAATAATCGCCAATACTATCCGGTGATGGACGCGTCATCATCGCATAGGAGACAATAAACACACCAACGCCACTGCCAATCGCCAGCACAAAATCGCGATAACGACGAATTCTTGGACCAAACTTTACAGGAATAGGATCCGGATCTTCAAAGCGCTTCGGCAGCCAGCGCAGACCAAGAAGCAGCAGCACGGTTGTTACAATTTCAACGAGCAACTGCGTAACCGCGAGATCCGGTGCCGACAGCCAGACGAAGGTGATGCAGGTAATGAGTCCGGCCCCACCCAGCAAAATCAATGCAGCCAAGCGATGATATTTTGCCTGATAGGCAGCGCCGATGGCGCAGGCACCACCAAGAATCCAAAGACCTGCGAAGATTGGATCAACCGGCTGCACACCCAACATGCCGGCATGGATACCATCTTCAAAAATAGGCCAAGCGGCAGCAATCAATGCAAAAGCAACAACGATGCGAAGCTGCGGTTGAAGGCGTCGTGTACTCAGGAAACTTTCAGCCTTACGCGCCCAGTTCCAAGACACCGTTACCAGCACACGTTCAAAAATACGCTGGCCTTGCAAATGACGGAAAAGCGGCGGGCCGTCTTCACTGGTCGCAAGATAATTCTTGAGCGCCATGAATAGAATGACGCCACCAATCATTGCCACGATACTCATCATGAGTGGAAGATTGAAGCCATGCCAGACGGAGAGACTATATTGCGGCGTCGCATCGCCCAGTACAGACGTAACAGCCGAGTGTAGAAACGGTCCGATTGCGATATTCGGCACGATGCCGATCAACAGGCAAAGCAGCACCAACAACTCTATTGGACGACGCATCCAGTGAGGTGGCTCATGCGGAGTCTTCGGCAAATCGTGTGGTGCGGGACCAAAGAAAGTTGAATAGATGAACCGCAGAGAATAAGCGACAGTGAAAATGCCAGCAAGCGTCGCAATATAAGGCGTAACCGTATCCAATGCCGATGCCATATGGGTCTCGACAGCTTCTGCAAAAAACATTTCCTTTGACAAAAAGCCGTTTAACAGCGGCACACCGGCCATCGACGCACTCGCAACCATCGCAAGCGTGGCCGTATAGGGCATCGCTCGCGCAAGCCCGCTCAATTTTCGCATATCGCGTGTGCCGGTTTCGTGGTCGATAATGCCAGCCGCCATAAACAACGACGCTTTAAAGATAGCGTGATTGACCATGTGGAAAATTGCAGCGACCGCAGCCAACGGACTACCAAGGCTTAAAAGCGCTGTGACAAGGCCTAGATTGCTGATGGTCGAATAAGCCAGCAAGCCTTTAAGGTCTTGCTGGAAAACCGCAAAGAAGCTGCCAATCAGCAAGGTTGTGAGACCTGCGAGACCAAGTATCCAGAACCATTCTTCCGTGCCAGAAAAGACCGGCCATAAACGCGCCAGCAGGAAAACACCCGCTTTCACCATCGTCGCAGAGTGCAGATAGGCTGAAACCGGCGTCGGCGCCGCCATCGCATTCGGTAACCAGAAATGGAACGGGAACTGTGCTGACTTTGTGAAAGCCGCCATCAAAATGAGAACGAGCGTTACAGTATAGAGCGGATGCGTCCGAACGACGTTTCCAGCTTCCAAAACCTTATCGAGATCGTAGCTACCGACAATATGACCGAGCAGGAGCACGCCCGCCATCAAACAGAAGCCGCCGATGCCTGTAACGGTTAAAGCCATACGTGCGCCATCACGCGCACTTGCATTGTGATACCAATAGCCGATCAACAGGAACGAGAAGATACTCGTCAATTCCCAGAAAACGGCAAGCAGCACAATATTACCCGACAAAACTACGCCGAGCATCGATCCCATAAAGGACAAAAGGAACGAGAAGAACCGAGGGACCGGATCTTCAGGCGACATATAATAGCGCGCATAGATCACGACCAACAAACCGATGCCGGTAATCAGCATGGCAAATAGCCACGCAAAACCATCCATACGGAAGGTGATATTTAATCCATAATTGGGAAGCCAATCGATCGATCCGCGAACAACGCCGCCGTTAGCTACGATTGGGTAAAGACTTGCGGTTATGACAAAGGCGACAAGGGCAATCGCTGCTGTAAACCACGCAGAACCACTTCTATCAACTCCGCGAAATAGGCCTGTTATAGCGCTGCCAAGAAAGGGAAGAAGGACCAGCAAAAAGAGCATCCTGCCGTCCATCGTCATGCGCCCAAGGCCTCCTATCCGCAATCAAGGTTGATCCGAAGCAGGCACCGCTCATGAAAAACAGTAACAGAAACGCTCCGGTAAGGTGTCGAGAGGAATCATAAATTCCGATGTCTTTATTATGACCGGCTAGGCACTTTTATGGCAATAGCTTTCAATGGCTTATCGCGTTATTTTGAATCATTTTATTGTAGAATGAACCGCAAAGATTAGTTTCGAGGCATGTATTTCCCATGTGGCCGCTCTTTATCGGTCATATTGACGCGAAAGTTTTGCATTCAAATGACAAGGCATAAATTCATTTGATTAGCGATTCCTAACCTTCGACAAGCGCCGCAGCCAATTGTGCTGCCTGTGAGCGTATATCTGGAACAGCTGTCACCTCCCAGAACAAGCCCTTTGTTAGCGGGCCAATTGCAAAGAATGGTCCCGCCGGTTCTCCGCGGGCATTCAGCAACTGCAAATCTGAAGTTACATCGAGACCCAGATCGAGTGGATCAGGCCTTCCCAAACCGTTTTCCATAAGACTCATTAAAGCGGCATTTCGTGTTATGGAAAAGCGCGTGCTACCGCCACGGCAATCGATAATGGATTGAACATCCAGTTCTGCTTCTTTTGAGGCATGACGCTCACGATAGCGAACTGCAATATGATCACCCTCGTCTTTGACTGATAAAAGATGTGCGGCTGTAATTGTCAGTTGGCCTGATTGCTGTGCAGCCTCAATGCGTTTTGCAATTGCAGGAGCCATGCGGTGACGATGAACATCCCACCACGGCCGTAAATGACGCAGAAAACTCTGGCGTTGCCGGATAGGTAATCGATTCCAGATATTCCGTGTATGCGGCCGAAGCGCATCAATCACGCTGCGCCAGCTTCTGCCCTCAGACTCACAGTGCGAAATCATCTTGCGAACTATGCGGATTAATGCTGGCAAACCATCAGCGATCGGCAGAGAGCTTGCTTCAATTGAAATGGGGTCAGACGGGGCATGTGCAGCTGGAACCAATCCGCGTCGTGAAATTGCATGAATTTTACCTGTATGCCCTCGATCAAGCAGTGAAATCACGCTATCGACCATCGACAATCCAGAGCCAAAGATAGCAACGGAATGTTCTGGGGGAATGTCGAAATAACCATTACTTGACCAGTACTCAGTCACATAACGCCCAGACGCCGCTATTGAGGCCTCATTACCCGTGGCAATAATTACCGCGTCTGCCGAAAAACTTTTCCCATCGACTGTTTCGACGCGCGGTTGCTCACCCTCAAATGCAATATCAGATATTTCTGCACTTTCTATCAAAATGCGCGGGGTATCTTCTCCTAGATGCGGCTTGAGAAGATCGTTGAGATAGTGGTGATAGACGCAACGGGGTGCAAAAGAATGGGCATCCCATGTTTCGTCTGTAGCATCTTCGGAATGCGTTTGAAGCCAATTTAAAAAATGGCCTGGTTCGTCCACAAACGCACTCATATTGCTGGCGCGGACATTGAGCAAATGGTTAGGATTCTGCGTCGAATAAGCAATACCGGCGCCGATGTTTCCCGAGCGTTCAAAAATACGAATATACGTTTCGGAGGACTTTTTCAGCAATTGAGCGGCCATCAGAACGCCGCTCGCGCCACCCCCCACAATAATAAATGACTTCAAATCATAATCCCCATTTGACTTATGCGAGCCGCAGAATTTACGCGCCGGCTTTTATAGGCTCTTATTTATTTCCTATAAATTTTGTCAGATTTTATAGTGAGATAAAAGTCCGACGCAGATTTTTCTAAGCCATGACTCCTAATTCGTTTCGACAAATGAAACACTGAAACCGAAATAGGCCGTATCTGTTGACAGTGTGTTTCAGAAACATGGGCTGGCTTCTCCTTCTAAAATCACAATATTTTGCAACAGAGTTTTCACTTTGCTGCATTAGGTATGCAGTGCAGAATCGCCGTAACAACAGGAACATGCACGATGAGCAATAGCTATATTGACGCTCTCAAGAAGCGCCGCACGCAGTACGCACTTGGAAAGAACCTGCCAATCTCCAAGGATGCTGTGGCGGAACTGATCCGTGAAGCAGTCAAAAACTCCCCATCTTCCTTTAACTCGCAGAGCTCCCGCGCTGTTATCCTGTTTGGAGCTGAAAGCGACAAGCTTTGGAACATTGCAAAAGAAGAACTTCGTAAAATCGTTCCTGCCGACGCATTCGAACAGACTGAAGCCAAGCTCAACAGCTTTGCAGCTGGCGCTGGTACGGTTCTGTTCTTTGAAGATCAGGACGTTGTAAAAGGCCTTCAGGAACAGTTTGCATTGTATGCAGACAACTTCCCTGTCTGGTCTGAACAGGCTGGCGGCATGGCGCAGCTCTCTGTTTGGTCGGCTCTCGCCAATGAGAATATCGGTGCAAGCCTTCAGCATTACAATCCGCTGGTTGACGCTGAAGTTGCCAAGACCTGGGGCATCCCTTCGTCCTGGAAGCTTCGCGCACAAATGCCATTCGGCTCCAATGAACAGCCTTTTGGTGAAAAGGGCTTTATGGATGATGCTGAGCGTTTCAAAGTCTTCGGATAATCCGTTCTAAATTCAAATCAAAAGCGGCTGGATTTTCCAGCCGCTTTTTTATTTGCGCCCAATTCTTTCTAACTATTGTGCGCCCTCAAAAATCGGAATCTACTAACATTGCGTGCTTGAGAATCGGCTTCCGGAGAGAAGCCCTCGAAACGCATTGATATCGATGACCAAAGGCTTGCAAAACCTGTGGTCTCCAGAGGGACAAAGTATGACGTTTACTGCACCGACGCGCCTGATGCGCTCAACCATTCCAGCTGCACTCGCTTTCGCGCTGTGTTTTTCGGCATCATCGAAAGCCGTAGAAGCTGCAACACCCGCCGATACGCTTGTGATCGCGATGAGTATCGATGACATTATTTCGCTTGATCCGGCGGAAATTTTCGAAATCACAACATCGGAAATGCTGACCAGCACCTATGAACGCTTGGTCACGACCGATATCAAAGATCCAACGAAAATCATCCCGCAGATTGCTGAAAGCTGGACTTTTTCCGACGATGGCAAGTCGATCACCTTCAAAATTCGTGATGGCTTGAAGTTTGCATCGGGCAATCCAATTACAGCACAGGATGCCGCCTACTCCATACAGCGCGCAATTAAGCTTGATAAGAGCCCGGCATTCATTCTCAGTCAGTTTGGTATTACACCCGAAAACGTCGAGCAAAATGCGGTAGCCGTTGACGATAAAACTTTTGTTTTCACGACCGGCAAGCCTTTTGCGCCAAGCTTTGTGATGAACTGCCTGACGTCCAGCGTTGCATCAATCGTTGATAGCAAACTTGTCAAAGAGCACGAGCAGAAGACGGAAAAGACCGACACCTATCCGTTTGAAACAGACTTCGGCTACGAATGGCTGAAGAACAATTATGCTGGTTCAGGTCCATTCGCACTCAAGCAATGGCGCGCCAATGAAGTGCTGCTGCTCGAACGTAATGATAACTACACCGACGCCACGCCAGCGATGAAGCGGATTATCTACCGCCACGTCAAAGAAGGCATGTCGCAACGACTTTTGCTTGAGGCAGGCGACATTGATATCGCACGCAATCTGGAACCGGGCGACATTGAGCAGCTAGCAAAGAATAGCAAGTTCAGCGTCATCAACGCTCCGAAGGGCCGCGTTTATTATCTATCGATGAACCAGAATGTGCCTGAATTGGCAAAGCCAGAAGTGCGTCAGGCGCTGAAATATCTCATTGATTACGACACGATCGAAGGCACCCTGATCAAGGGAATTGGCCGCAAGCATCAGTCCTTCCTGCCGGTTGGTATGTTTGGCGCGACGGATGACAATCCATTCGACTACAATGTTGAGAAAGCCAAGGAACTGCTTGAAAAGGCAGGACTAAAAGACGGAATCAGTGTCACGCTCGACGTGCGTAACAATCAACCTTATGTCGGTATTGCTGAAAGCATTCAGCAAACGATGGCGAAGGCTGGTGTGAATGTCGAGATTTTGCAGGGCGATGGCAAGCTAACCACAACGAAAGTCCGTGCCCGTAAGCATCAGCTTGCGCTTGGCATCTGGGGACCAGATTATTGGGACCCGCATACCAATGCCGTCACCTTCACGAACAATCCAAACAATGGCGATGAAGTCAATCTGCGCACCACGGCTTGGCAGGCGTCGTGGGACATTCCTGAACTGACCGCTGAAACCATGGCAGCTGCTGAAGAGCGCGACACAACAAAGCGCGAGGCAATGTATAAAGACATTCAGAAGAAGTTTCAGGAAACAAGCCCGATCGCTGTGATCTACCAGCAGATTGAGACGGCTGTGACCGGTGCCAATGTGCACAACTTCGATATGGTGGCCGACGCCAACTATGTCGCCACGGTGACGAAAGACTAAAATAAAATGGCCGGGTGATTTACTCCCCGGCCCTTTTCTATTTCTCAAAGCTGAATGAAGGGAGTTGCTCTAATGCTGCCTTCAAAGCTTCAGACCAACTGTCCGATACCGTTTGATAATAGGGATCACTCGCTTCAAAACGTCTGTGTTCGCCCAGTTCAAGTCTATCTGCCTCATACACCTGCATATCCAGCGGCAGACCAACGGAAAGATTGGCCTTCAGCGTCGAGTCAAACGACACCAGCAGCAGTTTAACAGCATCTTCAAAGCTCATATCCGGCTGATAAGCACGCACCAGAATTGGCTTGCCATACTTGTTTTCACCAATTTGGAAAAATGGCGTATCTTCCGAGCTCTCAATGAAATTTCCTTCAGGATAGATATAGAAAAGGCGTGGCAGACCACCCCTGATCTGTCCGCCAAGAATGAAAGAAGCGCCGAAAGCATCAGCATTTTGTCCGCCAGTTGCAGAATTACTGATGACTTCTTTTACAGTATCGCCAATCAGACGCGCGACCTGAAACATTGATGGAGCATCAAACAATGAAGGATGACGCTCGTCCGGTGCTTTCATGCGTTCTTCAACCAGGCTTGCAACCGCTTGCGTTGTTGCCAGATTACCGGCAGACAAAAGAACAATCACCCGTTCGCCCGGCGTTGACCAAGTCCGCATTTTTGAAAACTTGGAAATATTATCGAGACCCGCATTCGTCCGCGTGTCCGACATGAACACAAGGCCACGATCAATTTTCATTCCAACGCAATAGGTCATCAATAATTTCCGGCAGGCAAATCTTAAGTTGAAATAATCACTGCCCTACATTGATGTGGACTGCAAGACTTTCAACCGCTCCTCCGAGCCTTACACCGGAAATCGGAGCTGCATCGCGATAATCCAAGCCCGTCGCAAGACGCACGTAGCGATCATTTGGGCAGACATTGTTTGCGGCATCAAAGCCAACCCAACCCAGCCCATCGACATGCGCCTCGGCCCAGGCATGGCTTGCCGTCTGTTCATCAGTGCCTTCCATCAGCAGATAGCCAGAAACGTAGCGTGCCGGGATTTTTAGCAACCGCGCGGCAGACAGAAAAATGTGGCTGTGATCCTGACAAACACCCTTCCCTACCTCCAATGCACTTTCGGCATTGGTCGCTACACTGGTCGTTCCGGGCATATACTCCACGGACGAATGAACTTTACCCATTAGTTCATGAAGTAATGCAAGACGTTCCTGAGCTCCGCCTAAATCACCCGCCAGCGCACGAATTCGCTCCCCTGGCAGTGTCAACAGCGTTTCGCGCTCAAACAGCCACAAAGGAGCATATCCATAAACAGGTCCAAGAACACCAACGCGGTCTTCCACATCGACGCTACCGCTGGCAGTTATGATAATTTCAGTGATATTCCGTGCATGCTGAACAAGATCGGTTTTGTTACCAAAACCATCAATATAAGAAACCTCTGGTTCTCCGCCTTCGATCTTCAATTCCCAATGTTTAACCATTTGGCCGGGAAGAGTTGGCGGACGCAGACGCAGGCGCTGCACTGCGTAAGGAACCGGATTTTCGTAGCGATAATGGGAAACGTGCCGAATATTGAGCAACAAGCAATCACCTCAATAAAAATTATAGGTTTCGGCGATCTCGTTGCCGAGCCGGTTGTTACGCGCGATGAACTCTGTCAGAAATTCATGCAGACCAATATCGAAAATGGCGCTGATGTCCTGATTTTGCAGTGTTGCGTAAATCTTGTCCGCTGTCTGATGACAGACATCGCTATCGCCATAATCCTTGGCCAGAAAATTCAGATGTCCATTGATGCTCTGATAGCAATGATTGAGCGAACGCGGCATACGTCCATTCAAAATAAGATAATCCGCAACATGCGCCGGGCGATAATCACCGTCATAAACCCAGCGATAGGATCTATGGGCAGAGACCGAGCGCAAAATCGACTCCCACTGATAATTATCGAGCGTGGTACCGACGTAGGAAACCGCAGGGAGAAGCACATAATATTTTACGTCGAGAATGCGGGCTGTATTGTCTGCACGTTCTATGAATGTGCCAAGCCCTGCAAAATCAAAGATTTCATTGCGCAGCATAGTGCCGTGGAATGCACCACGGATCAGTGCCGTTTCGCGCTTTATCTGATCAAGCAGTGGCGGCAGGTCAGCTTCTTTAAGTGGCTTGCACAATGATTTTTTAAGAACCATCCACGCTTCGTTGATGCTTTCCCATGCCTCGCGCGTGAGTGCAGTTCGCACCATACGCCCATTGGAGCGTGCAGTTTCCATGCAGGACATCACGCTGGATGGGTTATCCATATCGCGCAGAAGAAAGTCAGCTACATTCGCTGCATTATAAGCCTGATATTTGGCTGAAAATGTCTCGCTTGCGCCAGCCGAAACGATCACCGAGGACCATTCTTCCGGTGCATCCGATGTTTTGGTAAGCGCCATTCGCAATCCCGCATCCACCAGACGCGCCATGTTTTCGGCCCGCTCAATATAGCGAAACATCCAGTAAAGACCATTTGCCGTACGGCCAAGAAGCATAAATATTCCCCTTTTTACGCCCTGATCTTTTTGTCAGTTGCTGCGTGTGATGTAATTTTAATCGTCGAGCACCCAGGTATCCTTGGTGCCGCCGCCCTGACTGGAATTGACGACGAGCGAGCCTTCTTTAAGCGCTACACGCGTCAACCCACCCGGCGTGATCCGGATACGATCAGAGACCAGTACAAATGGTCTAAGATCAACATGGCGTGGCGCGAGACCGCTTTCGGTAAAGATCGGTGTGGTTGAAAGTGCCAGTGTCGGCTGCGCAATGTAATTACGCGGACGCGCTTTCAACTTTTCAGCAAAGGCATCACGCTCGGCTTTTGTAGCAGCAGGACCAACCAGCATGCCATAGCCGCCCGAACCGTGCACTTCCTTAACGACAAGATCGGCCAGATTGTCCAACACATAAGCAAGACTATCCGGTTCCGAGCAGCGCCACGTCGGCACATTTTCCAAAATCGCCTTACGACCTGTATAGAATTCGACGATTTCCGGCATATAGGAATAAATCGCCTTATCATCGGCGATACCTGTCCCGGGTGCATTCGCAATCGTGATATTACCGGCCCGATAAACATCCATGATACCCGGAACGCCAAGCGTAGAATCCGGCCTGAATGTCAGTGGGTCGAGATAATCATCGTCAACACGCCGATACAGAACATCAATCGTGCGATAGCCTTTCGTTGTGCGCATCGCCACACGACCATCGACAACACGCAGATCGCTACCCTCAACCAGTTCAACACCCATCTGATCGGCCAGAAACGCATGTTCAAAATAGGCAGAATTATAAATACCCGGTGTCAGAACAGCGACCGTTGGCACACCTTGCGTTCCGGGTGGTGCAACACTTGCCAGTGATTGGCGTAGCAGTTGCGGATAGTTCTCTACGGGGCGCACTTTAACATTCTGAAACAGCTCTGGAAAAAGCTGCATCATCGTTTCACGGTTCTCCAACATGTAAGAAACGCCGGACGGCGTGCGCGCATTGTCCTCAAGAACATAGAACTGGTTTTCAGCTGTGCGCACAATATCGACGCCGATAATATGCGTATAGACATTGCCCGGCGGACGAAAGCCGATCATCTCAGGCAGAAAAGCCTCGTTGTTGGTGATCAGCTCTTTCGGAATACGCCCTGCCCGCACAATCTCCTGACGATGATAAATATCATCGAGAAATGCGTTGAGCGCCATCACACGCTGCTCGATGCCTTGCGAAAGCTTGCGCCATTCCTGACCCGAAATAATACGCGGGATAATGTCAAACGGGATTAGCCGCTCAGCCGCATCTTCATCGCCATAAACTGCAAAGGTAATGCCGGTTTTGCGAAAGACACTCTCGGCATCCTGAGTTTTCTGCAGGAGTTTATGCTGATCCTGCTCGTCGAGCCATTGTTTGAGAAATTCATATGGTTGGCGGACACCCTTGCCCTGTTTAAGCATCTCATCAAATGGCTTCACTGAATTCCCCTTATTTTTAGCACATAGTCGGCTTCAAATTAGAGAAATGCAAGTGTACTAATTATGCAAAAGAGCAAAGCAGGGTTGCGCAATTTCGTCGCGACATAACGGAGGTTGATAGCGATAATTCGCGAAAATCAGCCTGGTCGATGCGCTTTCACGACAGACGGATCAGTTTCAATACGTCCTGCACCAATCAGGTCGAGGCAATAAGGCACAGCTGGAAAGATCGCCTGCAAGGTCATTGCAATCGAAGCAGGTTTCCCCGGAAGGTTGAGAATAAAGCTTTTACCGCGACTGCCTGCTGTCTGGCGCGACAAGATCGCTGTGGGCGTTTGCTGAAGACTTACGCGACGCATTTGCTCACCAAAGCCCGGTAACTCTTTATGGAGAACAATCTTCATCGCTTCCGGGGTTTCATCGCGTGGGCTTGGTCCGGTGCCGCCAGTCGTCAGAATGAGATCGCATTCAACATTGTCGGCGAGATCAATCAACGTGTCTCGTACAGATATTATACCGTCCGGTATAACGCGCCTTATCGTTTCATAAGGCGTGACAATCGCGCTGTTAAGCCAATTTTCGATAGCTGGCCCGCTTAAATCTTCGTACTCACCACGACTTGCGCGGTCAGAGACTGTAACGATGCCGATTTTCACTATCTCTTCCTTTTTATTAAGACACTCAGTCAATTTATAGCGATATGCACTGCAATTGTGATGGTTTTGAAACTGTCTCAGAGAAGCCTGAATGATACATATCAGACCTATCTTAAAATGCTGTTGCTTTATTTAGAAATACGAGCTTCAATCATGTAATTGATGGGGGAGAACAAAATGCCATTCAGAGGCAAAGAGTATCACGGAACGTTCGCACCCGAAGATTTGCAGCTGATGCAGGCTGCATATAATCGAAGCTGCGCGTTGTTAGACCGCTGCCCGACAACGCATGAGGCGAAAAATGAGCTCGCCCGCGTTATTATCAGAACATATCAATCTGGTGAATATGATCCAGAAAAGATTGCTGCAATCGCAGCGCGAGTGGAATTAATGCGCAGTTGAAATCTGTTACACAATGTAAACTATCCTGTTATATGGTAGTATAGCTTTAAGATTTACTACAGGCTTGCCTTTACAAGCGAAATGCAAGTTGTGAGATTCGGTCCATCACGACCAACAATGAATGAACCAATATGCCGTTCTCGAGGGATTACTATTTTAAGCGTTTTAGCCCTGCTGTTCTCGAGCAGTTGCAGGTGGCTTTTGTTATGTCTTGTCAGCGTCTGGGACGCTGCCCGGTAACGTCACCACAAAAAGATGAAATGGCCCGCGAGATTATCCAGATTTATGAATGCGGTATTTCCAGCCCAGATAAAATCGCTGATTTGATGATGCAGATTGAAAGCGTAAAGCCAAAGCCTTTTGCAGAGCAAATTTTTGAGCAAGATTTCGATCAATCTGTTAAACGCGCTTGATCCATAAATATTAATATACCGAGTTATATTAATTTATTATATTTTTATGATAAAATATTGATTTTAAATAAAATTATTCAAATTAACCATATGTTGAATATGCTGTTTATTAAGCCTTTTATAAACTTTGAATTCAACATTCTATCATACGCTTTGGTCAGCAATCTGCTTGAGGTGAGCATTGCGTGTGTTGGTCGATAGCCTTCGTACAGCCACTATAAATGGCTTCTGAAGGCCTGAGTTTTGTGTGTGGGTATCATGCGTTTTTCAGTTATGTCTGCGATTGCCCTCGCCTGCACAGCCCTTGCGGGATGCACGTCAAGTTCAGGCATAGACAGCCTGATGCCGCAACCATCTGCTGATCTGACCGGCTCTGTCATAAGACCTGCAGAACCCGTTATGGATGTTGCACGAACCTCACAAACATTGCCGCCTGTTCCACAACATGAAGTGCTGGCATGGGCCGGGCCTGTGCCCGACGCAGGGCCATTCAAAGCCACCCCTCCTGCGCCTGTCGCGAAGCCCGCTGAGCAACGCATCATCACGCCTGTTTCAATGCCGAAGCCAGAGATTGCGGCCTATCCACCGGTTCGCTTAGCACCTGCGCAGCGTTCTCGTGTGTATGGACAGCGTTTCCGCGATGCCAAGCCAATCAATTTCGGCAAGGCCTCTCCCCGTCAGCACGCCGTGCACGGTGTTGATGTTTCTCGCTGGCAAGGCAATATTGACTGGGCAACATTGCGTAAGAACGGTGCAAACTTCGCTTATATCAAAGCCACCGACGGCGGCGATCATCTTGATCCGATGTTCCGTAAAAACTGGCGTGAAGCAAAGGCTGCAGGTCTTAAGCGCGGCGCATACCATTTCTTCTATTGGTGCCGTGTTGCGAGCCAGCAAGCTGACTGGTTTATCCGTAACGTGCCAAACGATCCTGATGCCTTGCCGCCGGTGATTGATGTAGAATGGAACGGCGATTCCTCATGTAAACGCCGCCCGTCGCCTGCGCAGGTCCGTGAAAAAATGCAGGTATTCATGGATGCGCTGGAGCGTCATTATGGCAAGCGCCCCGTCATTTATACCGCGCCCGACTTTTACGATGACAATCTCAAGGGCGCGTTTACCGATTACCCGTTCTGGCTTCGCGCAGTAGCTCAGCACCCTTCTAAGGTCTATCCGGGCCGCCGCTGGTTGTTCTGGCAATATTCTGGATCGGGACTGTCGCAAGGGGTCAACGAAAAAATTGATCTCAACGTTTTCTACGGCAGTGAAGATCAATGGCATAAGTTTGTGCAGCGTTTTGCAAGTTCATCCTGATAAAAAAGCTCATCCCAAATTTGGGATGAGCTTAATCATTTTCAAGACTTGCCAATATTTTCCAGGTCATATGGCGTGGACTGATACATCTCATTGATCCAGTTGCCGAACAACAAATGGGCATGTCCACGCCAGCAATTCTGCGGTTTACGGCTGGGATCATTATTCGGGAAATAATTTGCGGGAACGGGCGTATCCGGCGACAGCTGAATATCCCGGAAATATTCATCTGCAAGTGAGGTCGTATCATATTCAACATGGTTGAACATGTGCAGCGAACGATGCTTTGGATCTTCCAACAGACAAAGACCGCTTTCAGGGCTATCGACAAGAACTTTGAGATTGCTACCTGATGGAATGTCGTCTTTGCGAACTTCCGTCCAGCGTGAAACCGGAATAGCAAAGTCGTCAGAGAAACCGCGCAGATACGGAGAAGATGGCTCAAGGTTTTGTTGGCTGAATACACCCGACGCCTTGCCCGGCAAATCGTATTTTCCCATGCCATGGAAATGATACACAGCCGCCTGAGCAGCCCAACAGATGTTGAGTGTGCGATGGACATGGGTTTGCGTCCAGTCGAAAACCCGTTGCATCTCATCCCAATAGGTCACGTCTTCAAACGGCATGCGCTCGACAGGCGCGCCGGTAATTACAAAGCCATCAAAACGCTCATTACGGACATCTTCCCATGGCTGATAAAATGACAGCATATGATCGGCAGGCGTGTGGCGCGCTACGTGATTGGTGATACGCACAAGCGTCAATTCCAGTTGCAGCGGTGTTGCACCGAGCAAACGCGCAATCTGCGTTTCCGTGGTTACTTTATTTGGCATCAGATTGAGAAGGCCGATTTTCAACGGCCTGATATCCTGACGAACAGCATCTGCCTCACGCATCACCATAACGCCCTCTGCTTCGAGAACACTGGTAGCAGGCAGATCGTCAGGAATTTTAATAGGCATGCGCGTCAGTCCTTCGTTTTATCGGGGCAGACGCGTGTGGCTTCATCCGTATATTTGCCGGTTGGGCCACATCCTTCCTTTTCAGGAAGTACCACCTTGCCCGGGAAGGCAGGTTGGCGTTGGGCGTCGCCCCAACTCTTGATGTAAGGCCAGTTCTAATCAAACAATGACTTTCTTGCAATAGCTATTGAGTGTCGGAGCAACGCAATGTTGGAAACTCATTTCGCAAACGGATAACTGACAGGATTCCTATCCTTGTAAATAAGACGAAATAAAACACCGCATTCCAAGTATTGATCGGAGTGACCTCAATTTTTATTATGGAACAACTGCTGGATTAATGAGTTATTCACATATCTTTAAATTGTGTTAACATGACTAGGAATGGGAGGGTAACATGAGCAATATTTTCTTCTGGATGGCGCTGGTTATTTTGCCAGTCTTGGCAGGTACCGCTTTTGCCTATGTGCGTCATATGAATCATCGCGACGACTTTTAGCTTAAAACTTGGTGATGTTTCGGACCATTGGCTCGACTATCCCACGTCGAAGCGTGATTAATTGACTAATTTCCTAGATGCCCGCTTCTGTCGCGGGTTACCCCTATTTTGTGCGCTGCATACAGGCCGCATGGTTTTCTGGACGCATTTACATAGAGTTATACCATATACAAGGTCCGCGAAATCAGAGCAATATTCGCTGGATAATATCAGGATAGGTAAGCGTTTTTCAAAACATGATAATTTTTATCATGAATAAGCTTCACTTTGCCGTTAAACTCTTTACGATCAGTCTGGTAGCGTTATTTTATAGGCGAAACTAACTTCTATCAGCGTGACTCGTAATCACGCCAAATTCAGGTGTATAGCTTCAATGAATGGACCGGATACCCCCCATATCCTCGTCGTCGGTGCAGGCTTTGGTGGCCTGCAATTAATTCATGATCTGAAAGGCGCAAATGTTCGCATTACGCTTGTCGATCAGCGTAATCATCACCTTTTTCAGCCACTCTTGTATCAGGTTGCCACAACGATTTTGGCAACATCAGAGATTGCATGGCCAATTCGCCATTTATTCAAGGACCGTAAAGAAGTGACGACACTGCTTGGCACCGTTGTCGACGTCGATACGGCATCTAAAAAAGTCAAACTCGAAAACGGTAGCGAGATTGACTACGACACACTGGTTTTAGCAACTGGCGCACGCCACGCTTATTTTGGCAATGATCGCTGGGAAAAAGTGGCGCCCGGTCTGAAGGCGCTGGAGGACGCCACAACCATTCGCCGCCGCTTGCTTCTTGCATTTGAACGGGCGGAACGTGAAGCCGATACTGCAAAGCGGCAGGCATTGCTGACATTCTCGGTGGTTGGTGGGGGACCGACCGGCGTTGAACTCGCAGGAATCATTGCAGAGCTGGCCAAGGATACAATGTGGCCCGAGTTTCGGAATATCGATACGCGTCAGGCGCGTATTTTGCTGGTGGAAGCTGGCCCGCGCATTTTGGCCGCCTTCCCTGATGATCTCTCTGCCTATGCGCAAAAAGCTCTGGAGAAGATCGGCGTTGAAGTACGCCTCGGCGTGCCAGTCAAGGAAATTACCGAGCATGGCGTGACCGTCGGTGATGAGTTTATTCCATGCGAGACGACAATCTGGGCAGCAGGTGTGGCCGCCTCACCTGCGGCAACTTGGCTTGGCGCGGAGAGTGATCGTGCGGGACGCGCACGCGTCTTGCCAGACCTTAGCGTACCCGGCCATGAGAATGTTTTCGTGATTGGCGATACTGCTTGGGTTGAAGGGCCAGACGGTAAACCTGTTCCTGGCATTGCTCCCGCTGCCAAGCAACAAGGCGCCTATGTTGCGAAAGTCATTCGGAGTCGTGTTTCAGGAACAGCAACGCCAGCACCATTCCGCTATCGCCATCAGGGCAATCTTGCAACGATTGGTCGCGGCGCAGCTGTGGTTGACATGGGGCGCATCAAGCTCAAGGGATCGCTCGCTTGGTGGGTATGGGGCATCGCCCATATCTTCTTCCTGATCGGTACGCGCAGTCGTGCAGCCGTTGCATGGAGTTGGCTCTGGACATTCATATCAGGCCAGCACAGTGCACGCTTGATCACGCAAGGCAAAGCAGCTGAAGACAATAAATAAACAAAACGGCCCGCCTAGAGCGGGCCGTTTTCATTGATCGAAATAAGAAATTATTCTGCTGGCTGCAAAAAGCCTTCGTCAATCGGTTCAGGTTCAATTTCCATCGGCTTGCCATTCATCGCAGCATTGAGACGCTCGACATCCAGCTCATTTTCCCAACGTGCAACCACGATTGTTGCAACCGCATTGCCAACGAGATTGGTCAAAGCACGGCATTCTGACATGAAGCGATCTATGCCGAGGATCAACGCCATGCCAGCTACAGGCACTGCCGGAACAACAGAGAGCGTTGCCGCCAGTGTGATGAAGCCCGCGCCCGTAATGCCAGCTGCACCCTTGGAGCTGAGCATGGCGACCAGCAGGAGCAATATTTGATCGGTCAACGACAACGGAATATCCGTCGCTTGTGCGATGAAAAGGGCCGCCAGCGTCATGTAGATATTCGTGCCATCAAGATTGAACGAATAACCGGTAGGGATGACAAGGCCAACAACGGAGCGTTTGCAACCCGCCTTTTCCATCTTGTCCATAAGGCTCGGCAATGCGGCTTCGGACGACGATGTGCCAAGAACAAGCAACAGCTCTTCCTTGATATAACGGACAAGCGCGATTATCGAGAAGCCATTATAACGAGCGACAGCACCGAGAACGAAAACTACAAACAGAAGAGCTGTGATATAGAAGGTCGCAATCAGCATGGCGAGATTGGCAATCGAGCCGATACCATATTTGCCAATTGTAAACGCCATAGCGCCAAAGGCACCGATTGGCGCTGCCTTCATCAGGATCGACACGAGCTTGAAAACGGGTGTCGTCAGCATCTGAAGGAAATCAGTAACCGGCTTGCCTTTCTCGCCAACCATAGCGAGCGAAATACCAAACAGAACCGAGAAGAACAGCACCTGCAGAATATCGCCAGATGCAAATGCACCAACAATCGTTGTTGGAATAATGCCTGACAAAAAGCCAGTAATGGTCTGCTCGTGCGCCTTTTCAGTGTAGTTCGCGACAGCTTGCGGATCGAGTGACGCGGGATCAATGTGCATGCCCGCGCCCGGCTGCACAAGATTGGCAACAATCAGGCCGATGATGAGCGCGAGGGTAGAAAAAGTAAGAAAGTAGATCATAGCTTTGCCAGCCACACGTCCGACTTTCTTCATATCGGTCATACCGGCAATGCCAGTCGCAACGGTTAGGAAAATAACCGGCGCAATGATCATCTTAACAAGCTTGATGAATGCATCGCCCAACGGCTTAAGCTGGGTGCCAAACTCCGGGTAAAAATGCCCGAGCAGAATGCCCGCTGCAATTGCGACCAGAACCTGGACATAGAGCTGCTTGTAAAGAGGGATTGGGCGGCGTGGTTCGTCCACGGCACCATTTGGTACAGCAATCATGACTTCCTCCATTTGGCTCTATCCGGATCACGTCCAGCCTCCCGAGCCATTCGTTCTTTCGTTCGGCAGCAGCGCTGCCGGTCGCGTCATGATTTGCAAGGTCCGTGCCAGTTGAAAGAAGATATTCTATCTAATTGAAAATTATGATTTTTTTAGAAAATGAAAGTTACAAGAGATTAAATTTGTGCGAAGTACCACACATTAATCTTTCTTGTTTGTGCTATTTAATGCACAATATAGAAATGAGAACGCAGCCCAATATAGCCGCTAAATCGCCACTGGCATCACATTCCAACCGCATCACCTGGTGGGTGTTTGGCATCGTTTGTATTGTTGTTTTTGCCTTGGCCTTCTGGTTTGTCGGGAATAATGCCCGCGAGCGCGCATTACAGAGCCTGCGCGAGCAAACGCGTATCGACTCCAACCTCAATGCGGCGTTTCTTCGGGCTGTACTGGAAAAACAACGCGCTCTGCCTCTCGTTTTATCGAAAGACAAAGAACTTACAGACGCCCTAGAAACAAACAATTCTGCAACGATTGATCTTTTGAACCGCAAATTCGAAGCGCTTGCGGAAGGTACTCAGGCAGCTGTTATTTATCTTATTGGCCTTAACGGTTCTGCGATCGCAGCCAGTAACTGGCGCGAACCGGACAGTTTTGTCGGGAATGATTATCAATTCAGACCATATTTTAAAGGCTCACTGAAAGACGGCAGCACAGAATATTTTGCATTGGGCAATGTGAGCCATCTGCCGGGGCTTTATATCGCACGGCGTATTGACGGCAAAAATGGACCACTTGGTGTTGTGGTTGTGAAGCTTTCATTCGATCAACTCGAAAAAGACTGGCACGAAACCGGGCGTCCGACTTTTGTGACTGATGATCGTGGTATCGTATTGATCACCAGCCTTCCGTCTTGGCGCTTTATGACGATTGGCGAATTCCCTCCAAAACGCGTTGAAGCCATTCGCCAGAGTCTTCAATTTGGCGATGCTCCACTCAAGCCGCTACCGCTCTCAATGAAACCCATTGATGGTGATAGTGATACAGTTCTGGTTGAAGCGCTTCTTCCCGGGACGGCTAAGAATACAGATTATCTGGCGATCGCTTCGCCTGTCGAAACAACGCCGTGGCAAATATACAGTCTTGCGCTCATGCGGGCGCCTGTTGAGGCTGCGGTTCGCGAGGCTCGCCTTGTCGCATTCATTATCATCGCAGCCATCGCCACGCTTATTGGCATCGTGTTGCGCCGAAGACAGAGGATTATCGCACGCATTGCGGATGCACAACGGCGACAAGCTGAACTTGAGGATCGTGTTATTGAACGAACACGAGACTTGGTTAAAGCACGTGACCGGTTGCAGTCAGAGATCAGCGATCACCATAGAACCGAGACAATGCTTCAAGGCGTCCAACAAGATCTTGTTCACGCCAACCGACTGGCGATCATGGGGCAAGTTGCAGCGGGTGTTGCGCATGAAATAAACCAGCCTGTCGCAACCATTCGCGCTTATGCAGACAATGCGCGTATTTTTCTTGAGCGAAAACAACTGGATGCTGCGACCGAAAATCTTACAGAAATTGCGACACTGACAGAACGCATCGGGGCGATCACCGGTGACTTGCGCACTTTTGCACGCAAAGGCCATCGGCCGTCAGAAGCCGTGCCACTCGCAGAGATTATATCGGGTGCACTTGTCCTGCTACGCAGCCGCTTTTCGGGCAGCATGGATCAGTTTGACATTGAGTTACCATCCAACGACGTGAAAATTACCGGACATTCATTGAGACTGGAACAAGTGCTGATAAACCTATTTCAAAATGCTCTTGAAGCCGTTGAAATTAAAGGAAATAGCGGCAAGATTAAAGTCAGATCAAAGTCGCTTTCTAAAAGCGTTGTACTGACCATTTCTGACAATGGTGCCGGCATCCCACAAAACATTCAGGAAAATCTCTTTTCGCCTTTTAATACGTCGAAAGACCACGGCCTTGGTCTTGGTCTGGTAATCGTGAAGGAAATCCTCACTGATTATGGCGGGAAAATATCGGCAAAAAGCAGCCTCAACGGCACGACCTTCCGCGTAGAGTTTAAGAAAGCATGATGAACATTCCCGTTATACTGGTCGATGATGATAAGGAACTGCGCCGGGCTACACGACAGACTTTGGAGCTTGCAGGTTATGACGTGCATGACTTTGGGAGTTCGACTGAAGCATTACCGGCGATTACAGCCGCATTCGAAGGCGTCATAATAACAGATGTTCGTATGCCGAAAGTCGACGGATTGGAGCTGTTCGCGCGCATTCAAGCAATTGATATCGATCTGCCCGTTATTCTGATCACCGGCCATGGCGATATACCCATGGCAGTGCAGACTATTCAGAATGGAGCTTACGATTTTATTGCTAAACCTTTTGCTGCTGATCGGTTGATTCACAGTGTTTTAAGGGCAGCAGAACATCGAAAACTGGTTCTCGAAAATCGCAGACTGCGTAAATTAGCGGACGATGCGCAAAACGATATGCCGCTTATCGGCCAAACACCAGCAATTGAAAACCTCCGCCGTATCATCCGTGATATCGCTGATACCAATGTTGATGTTCTGATTGCGGGCGAAACCGGAAGCGGCAAAGAAGTCGTTGCTCAATTGCTTCATGATTGGGGTGGCCGTCGCAAAGGTAATTTCGTTGCTCTCAATTGCGGAGCTTTGCCCGAAACAGTGATCGAAAGCGAACTCTTCGGTCATGAAGCGGGCGCGTTTACCGGCGCTCAAAAGAAACGCGTCGGACGTATCGAACACGCAAGCGGCGGAACGCTATTTTTAGATGAAATAGAAAGCATGCCGCCTGCAACACAGGTAAAGCTTCTGCGCGTTCTCGAAATGCGCGAGATCACACCGCTTGGCACCAACGACGTTCGCCCCATTGATCTGCGCGTTGTCGCCGCCGCAAAGATCGATCTGGGTGACCCACTGCAACGCGGCGATTTTCGTGAAGACCTTTATTATCGGTTGAATGTCGTGACGTTGACGATCCCGCCATTGCGCGAGCGTCGTGACGACATTCCGCTACTCTTTTCGCATTTTCTTGCACGTGCTGCACGACGCTTCAATCGTGACATGCCTACACTGGATAGCACGACACAGCGCTATTTGATGGAACATAGCTGGCCGGGAAACGTCCGTGAGCTGGTGCATTTCGCTGAGCGGTTTGCTTTAGGTGTTAAAATCCCTTCTCAACGATCATCTCGTTTGCACGAGGAACAGGAAACACTGCCAAAACGTCTCGAGCGTTTTGAAGCTGAACTCATTCGCGAAACGCTAACAGCATACAACGGCAATGTGCAGGATACGCTGGAGGCGCTCGGCATTCCGCGCAAGACATTTTACGACAAAATGCAGAGGCACGGCATTAACAGAGCAGATTATAAGCCGTAATGTTAAACTCACCTCCTACACGGGAGCGGCGATCAAATGACCCGTCATCGAATGCTTCATGACGTCCATTGGAACTCCATAAATTTCTTTCAGACGTTCCGGCACCATAATGCCTTCAGGAGATGATTGCGCAATCAAACGGCCACTGTGCAGGGCAAATACAGCATCGCAAAAGCGTGCCGCCATGTTCACATCATGCAGAACGACGAACACGCTGAGATTTTTCTCATGTGATAGTTTTTGCACGAGTGACAAAACTTCAATCTGATGTGCAATGTCGAGTGCAGATGTCGGCTCATCAAGCAACAGGCATTCTGCGTCTTGAGCGACGAGCATTGCGAGCCAGACACGCTGACGTTCGCCACCTGAAAGCGTGTCGACCATACGATCTGCAAAAGGCGCTATTCCTGTGAGCTCAATTGCTTCTTCGACTTTCTGGCGATCAATAGCACCAAAACGACCAAGAGCGCCGTGCCAAGGATAACGGCCCAATGCCACGAGTTCTTTCACAAGCATACCGTTCGCTGCAGATGTCTGTTGTGGCAGATAGGCTAGTTTGCGCGCGAATGCCCTGTCGCCCCATTCATTGAGGGCTTTTCCTGCAAAGCGCACAGTTCCGCCAGATGCAGGGTGCTGCCGAGCGAGAATTTTAAGAAGTGTAGATTTGCCCGACCCGTTGTGACCAATAAGCGCCGTCAGACTTGCCGCAGGTATCGACATGGTCAGTGGCTGCAAAAGAGTACGCCCCGGAACTGCGAAACTGACATTCTCAAGTTCAAACAATGCGGCAGTCATAAATCTGGTCCGTTCGAGATTGGTTTGCCGGTTGATAGCAAAACATGATCAATATATACATGTTAAAATTCTCATGCGCGGCTTTTGTCGTTATCAACGTCTGAAAACTCTGTCCATGGAAAGATACATTGGGCTTCCATCCAAACATGACCAGTCATATCGAAGACGTCAGCTTGCTGGACGATCTTCATTATCGCGTATGGCATGGAGCGATTGCCGATGTCTGGACGGTTGATTGCGGCCCCGGTGCACGCGGCGAATATGTTTCCCAAGCCCCCCGACTTTTTCTCGTTTTAGAGAGCCGTGGTGAATTGACAATTCGACCCGAGCGAAATTTGCGTAATCCAGTTGCGACAAGGGAACAACCACGTCTTTGCTATATACCAGCAGGCATGACAATCTGGAGCCGGGTTGCAAAGCCGGGCAAGCTTAAACACCTCGATTTGCACTTGGATACTCGTGCGCTTCAACAGCGTTTTGGAAATACGCTCGACTATAATGCTATGGGCCGCCCTCGTCTCTTATTCTCAAACAGCAAGATTGAACAAATTGGCAACCTTCTTGCAGATGAATGTCAGTCAGATGCGCCATTACATGATCTTTATGGCGAAGGACTGATCAACGCCCTTGTCAGTGAATTATTTGAAGTGCACCAGGAACAAAATGCGCGTGCCAGCAAACTTTCACCTTGGCAGCTGCGGCGAGTAACTGATTTCATTGAAGCCAACTGCTTTCGTGTCGTCCGACTGCACGAACTTGCGGCTTTAGCCGATCTTTCCGAAGCCTATTTTTGCACAGCTTTTAAATCTTCTACAGGTACCTCACCACACGCGTGGCAAATGCAAAGACGCATCGAACATACACAAAGTCTGTTATTGCAGCCAAACGTTTCTTTGCCCCATATCGCGGCAATAGCAGGGTTTTCTGATCAGGCGCACTTCACCCGCGTGTTTAAAAAACTGACTGGCTTGACACCCGCAGCATGGATACGCATGCAAGCTTAATTTCGCATTTTTCAGCCCCATTACATTATCGAAATATTGTTCAATTCAGCGAAATATCGATCAATCCCGCGTCCATATCTTGATGTAAGCACTCATATTAATTTGCCACTCTGTTGCAGTGTGCAATGATCGTGCCTGAATGACGTTTTGGGGAAACACTTCACGTCAACAATGCAGGCACCCATCAAATACTATGAGGGGCTGAGGCCATATGACGACTTCGATCAAGCACACGATGAGAGCAGTTCTTGCCAGCGGTACAGCGCTCGCCTTACTGCCGTTCGGAAGCACATTCGCTTTGGCGCAAGATACAAACGGAACAATCAAACTTGATACGGTTACTGTGCAAACAGGAACTGGGAACCCATCAGCAGGAACAGCACCTGTCGACGGTTTTGTCCCGCAGGCAACCAAAACCGGCTCTAAAGACAGCGTGGCGATCGAAAAAATCCCGCAATCTGTTTCGGTTGTTGGACGCGATCAGATTTATGCCATTGGCGCGCAAAAACTTGATGAAGCACTGCGCTACACGCCCGGCGTTCTTGGTCAGCCCTTTGGCGTCGATAACGACACTGACTGGCTTTACATCCGCGGCTTTGAGGCCACGCAATATGGTACGTATCTCAACGGATTGCAAAACTTCAGTTATGGATTTGGCGGCTTCCTGATTGATAGTTTCGACATCGAACGTATTGATGTTCTGCGTGGTGCAGCCTCTGCACTCTATGGCGGCTCCAATCCGGGCGGCATTGTCAATTACATCAGCAAACGCCCGAATGGTGAGCGTATTCGCTATCTTGAATCTGGCATTAATAGCTATGGCAATGGTTATGTCGGTTTTGATATTGGCGACAAAGCGAAAGAAACAGTCAATTACCGCATCAACGGCAAGATACAAGGTGGCGATAACTATACAGATTACTCGAAGGAGTTTCGTGGCGTCATTTCTCCAAGCATCGAATATAAACCAGATGTCGCGACACGTCTTACCATCCTTGCCAATTACACGCATCTCGATCTCACGCATGATGGCGGTAGCTTCCTGCCCTATTATGGCACCGTCGTGCCAACCGAATTTGGAAAAATCTCGCGTAAGACAAATCTGACTGAACCGGGCATCGACGATTATAAGCGCGAACAGGTTCAAATCGGCTACGAGTTTGAACACCAGTTCGACAATGATTGGACTGTTCGTCAGAATGTCCGTTACGGAATGGCGCATGTAAAAGAGCATAGCCTCTATGCTTATGGCTACGATGCATTCCTCCCGCAGCCTGCTCCAGGCAACCCTTATGTTTCGCGTATCAACTTTAAACACGATACGACGGTCAACACGTTTCAGGCAGACAATCAGCTTGAAGGCGTCGTAACAACAGGCGTTCTCACCCATAATCTGCTGTTTGGTGCTGAGTATCGTTATTTCCGTATCGACCAGATGCAGCAGTCTGGCGAAGGAACGACGATTAACCCATACGATCCCATTTATGGCGCGCCGCAGGTGCCAATGCGCGATCATTATATCGATCAAAAGCTCAATCGCCATCAGCTCGGCGTCTATGCCCAAGATCGCATAGAATTTGGCGACGGCTGGATTGTTACGATGAACGGTCGCTATGATTATGTCTGGACAGAAGCGACGGGTCTTCCAGCTTACGAATATAATACTGGTCGTCTGTCAGGACGCGCAGGTGTAGGCTATGAATTCGACAACGGCATCACACCCTATTTAAGTGTAGCCACGTTCTTCAATCCAATTATCGAAACGCTCTATGATGGCAGTTATGCACAACCAGAAACTGGCACGCAATATGAAGTCGGTGTGAAATATCGCCCGGAATTTTTCGATGGCCTCATTACAGCTTCACTGTTCGACCTCACAAAAGAAAACGCCCTCACCGGCAGCAGCTTTGCGCGCGAACAGCTGGGCAAGGTCAATTCCCGCGGGATCGAATTGGAAGTTCAGGCCCACATCAATGATGACTGGAAAGTGACCGCTTCGGTTACGGCATATGATCTTAAGATCAAAGAGAATGACACCAATCCGTCCATCATCGGAAATCGCCCATATCTGCTTCCTGAGCAGCAAGCATCGGCTTTCGTTCAATACACAGTTCCGGAAGGTGTGCTCAAAGGTGTAACGCTGGGCGGCGGTGTACGCTATCTCGGCTCATCCTATGCAGACGAGGAAAACACGCTGAAAGTGCCAGCAGTCACGTTGGCTGACTTGAAGCTTGGCTATGAAAAAGACAATTGGGGCGTCGATCTCAACGTGACGAACCTGTTCGATAAAAACTACGTTGCCGGCTGTCAGGGCATTTACGTATGCGGTTACGGTGAAGGCAGAAAAGCGCTATTGCGCCTCCATACCAAGTGGTAAGCGCTAAAATTAAGCGCCGTGACACAACATATCACGGCGCTTATTGTTTATATATCTCAATTAATTATACTTAATTTTGAATAATTTAATTCATATCGCTTTCTTCAGAAAGTCTCGCAATACAATCGCCTGATTATGCTGCTCGTCTTTTGCTCCATAAAGCAATGTTATGGGCTTGCCAGCACTGGCTTCGAGCAGCTGTTTTAGAGCATCCTCCTTCGTTGCCAGCTCGACGCGATATTTCATTTGGAATGCATCCCATTTTGCAGGTTCATGATTGAACCACTTGCGTAATTCGGAAGACGGCGCAATTCCTTTATCCCAAAGATCAATTGCAGCCTTTTCCTTCGTCATGCCGCGTGGCCATACGCGATCAACAAGAACACGGAATCCGTCCTCCGGCGCTGGCGCTTCGTAAATTCGCTTAATACTGATAGTTTGCATAAAAGTGTCCCCGCAGAAGATATGCAGGGACATAGGTCATTGAGCTGACACGACAAGTTCAGGCCGATAGCACGCCACCAATGGATGTAGACTGTACGCTGTGCAAGCGCTGATAGCGGCCATTCTTCACATTGAGCAACTCTTTGTGGCTTCCTTGCTCGACAATTTCACCGCCTTCGACAACCAGAATGCGGTCCGAATTGACGATAGTTGCAAGGCGATGCGCGATGACGAGCGTTGTACGCCCCACCGAAAGATCGGCTAACGACTGCTGAATAGCGCGCTCAGTTTCGGTATCCAGAGCAGATGTTGCCTCATCTAAAATGAGGATTGGTGGATTTTTGAGGAATATGCGGGCGATAGCCAAACGCTGTTTCTGTCCACCTGAAAGCTTCACACCACGTTCTCCGATGACGGTGTCATAGCCATCGGGAAGGTTGGCGATTACGTCATCAAGACGCGCGCGACGCGCAGCTTCAACAATCTCTTCATCCGTTGCGTCCAGGCGGCCATAAGCGATGTTTTCGCGGATGGAGCCTGCAAACAAAAACACATCCTGACTGACAATACCAATATTGGAACGTAACGACTTGAGCGTCATGTCACGAATATCGATGCCGTCTATGTAAATTCCGCCGCCCGTCACTTCATAAAACCGTGGCAGCATGGAACAGATCGTTGTTTTGCCCGCGCCTGATGCACCGACAAAAGCGATTGTTTCACCTGCCTCGATAGAAATATTGAGATTGCTCAGAATAGGTCGATTGTCACTATAACCGAAACTTACATCCCGATATTCAATATCACCCTTCAATCGTGAAACGGATTGAGCGTTTGGGCGGTCGGCGATATCCGGGCGCGTATCCATGAAGTCAATGTAACGCTGAAAACCGGCAATACCTTTTGGATAGCTTTCAATAACCGAGTTAATCTTATCGATCGGGCGGAAAAACACATTCACCAACAGAAGAAAGCCAACAAAGCCACCTGCTGTCATTTCTCCGCGCACGACGAACCAAGCACCCGCAAGCATGACGACTACCTGTACAAAGCGCATCGACAGATAGGACAGCGACATTGATGCTGCCATGATTTTATACGCCGCAAGCTTGGTCTTCTGATAGTTTTCATTGCTTTCAGCAAACAGCTTGCGTTCATGGTCTTCATTGGTAAAGGCCTGAACGACGCGTATTCCGCCAACATTTTCTTCAATTCGGGCATTGAAATCGCCAACCCGGCGATAAAGCGCGTGCCAGTTCGATGTCATCCGCCCGCCATAACGCAACGTCACATAGGCAGATAGAGGCACAATAAGCGCAGTAATCAAAGCAAGCGGCACATGTACCCATATCATCAATGCGAAAGCGCCAATTAGCGTCATAACAGCAATGAACAGGTCTTCAGGGCCATGGTGGGCGACTTCACCGATCTCTTCCAGATCTTTGGTCAGGCGTCCAACAAGATGTCCCGTTTTCTGATTGTCAAAAAAGCCAAATGACAGCTTTTGAAGATGGTCAAATGCCTTGCGACGCATCTCCGTTTCAATACGGATGCCGAGCATGTGGCCCCAATAGGTCACCACAACCTGAAGAAACGCATTAAGGACATAAATTGCCAGCAAGCCAACTGCAGCGAGACCGATGATACTAAGCTGTCCTGTTGGCAGAAGCCGATCAATAAAAACCGTCACGGCTATAGGGAAAGCAAGTTCCAGGAGACCGGCTGCCACAGCACATGAAAAGTCCAGCATAAACAAGGCACGATGTGGCTTGTAATAACCAGCAAAGCGTTTCAACAATTCAGCCATGGCGCGGCTCCTTCAATTATAATTTGTAGGGTGCCTAGCGCATTATTTTTGCGAGCGAAAGGTTATTATGACCTATTCGCTCAGCATTGTGATTAGCATAGGTTTTAAACAGCCATAAAACCGACAGCATCCTTGTGCCAATAGCCAGCAACAAGTGTTTCTTCACGGCTTTTGCCAAGGTTCTGGCGCCAATGTTGCCGAACGATTTTTGCCTGATCTGCTTCACCCGCAAACCAGCCAAAGCTATCTGGGCCCTCTGGCCACTCCGCTTCACACAACACTTGTGTGAGAGTTTCCGCCGCGCGCTTCTGATCGGAATCTATAATCCATTCTACAGATACACCTGATGGATAAACGAGATCCTGTACGTCCTTCTCACTATCGACAGCTATTACGACACGTCCCGTGACGTCATCCGAAAACTCCGCAAGCATGCGTCCGATTGCTGGAAGCCCGGTTGCATCCGCACCAATAAGGTAACGGCTGGCTTGGCGCAGAGGTCGACCAACAGGACCCATCAAGCCAACCTGATCACCTGGTTTTGCATTTTTAGCCCAAGTACAAGCTAGCCCTTCAACCACATGAAGATAGAAATCAATTTCCAGCCAACCTTCATCAAGGTTGAGGCTACGAATGGTATAAGCACGTGAAGCTGGCTTGCGATCATCATCAGGCCAGAACGGCAAGCCATTTGGTCCCATAATCGGCCAGACTGGCTGAGGGACTTCTATTGTTGGAAGCAGCAAACGAATATGCATCGCGCCAAAAAGGGAAAAACGCTTGAGATCTTCACCTGCAAGTCGCATTCGCAACATGCGCGGTGTCAACAAACTGTTTGAGATTACCCGCATAAGGCGAAACTGCGGCAAAACCTGTTGCCCCGCCCTATCACCCTGCCAGATAATTTCCGGTGCTTCTTCTTTGGTATAGAGCTTAATCGCAACCGCTGCGAGATCTTTGAGACGGTGCAAACCAGTATCGTCATCCGCGTGAAGTGCAACGCGATAGCCATTGGTTTTGCTTTCAATCTCGATGCGCCCGAATGAAAAATCAAACGTGTGATTGTCACCGCTTGCATCATATTGGGCGTGATATGAATTCAGACGGTCAACAATATTTGGCAGATAGGCACTGCCGTTTTGCAGAGCGATATTCGCATAACTGAGCAAGGCTCGGGAATTATCAAGAGATGGCTGCGACACGGGCTTTCTCGGTATATTCATTAGATCGGGAGGATTTAGATAGGGAGGATGAAGCCTTGCGGCTCCATCCGTGACTTCAAATTTCAACCGCCAATACGGCCTGTAATCGCAACCTTGAAGGTTCGACCCTTGCCCTGATTTTGGTCGGAGGTTGTGGCCCAACCTGTTTGTGGGTCTGTATAAGCCTTGTTGAACAGATTATCGACGCCGAGATCAAGCTTTACATTGTCGTTCACTTGCCAGTTCGCGAACACGTTTACGAGGTCATGACGCGGGTATGTATAGACTTTGTTGCTGCTTATGCGGTTAACTTTTCCAACACTTTCATACTCGACACCATAGACAAGCTTTTCATCGAAAGCCTTCAGGCCCAAAGTCACACTTGCATTATCCAGAGGCGTATTGCTGAGCGCATCCCCCTTGTAGATTCCATCTTTCATCTCAGCATCTGTGAATGAAGCGCCAAGATTGATGTAACCCCACCAGTTGTCATAGGTGCCTTCAAGTTCGATACCGCGTAGACGTGCGGTACCGACATTTTCGGACGTCGTATATGTGCCCTTGGAAACCGTCTCGATGTAGTTTTTCACATCTGTATGGAAGAAATTGATCTTTGCACGGACCTGATCGCCTGCATCAAAAATACCATCCTGTCGCAGATTCACACCGGCTTCAAACGATGTCGCAACTTCTGGCTCCAACAGCAGGTTAGGCTCATAGCCTGCACCATGCGCGCCATTCTGGCGGAACATGTCCTGCATATGCGGAACACGGTAGCCCTGCGAATAGAGGCCATAGAACTGCACGCCATCCCATGGCCTCACACCAACGCTGAGGCGCGGCGAGAAACGATGTCCATCAACATTAACGTCCTGCGCCGGGTTCGTTCCATCGGACTTGATTGTGCCTTCAAGTCGATAACCATCGTAACGGACAGCAGCGATGAGTTCGAGCCACTTCTGGTAATCGCCCTGCCATTGCAGAACACCACCATAAGCCTGCTGGTCACCATTACCGAAGTTGTCGGTATCGGATTCTCCACGCATCTTATAATAATCAACACCATAGGTGATGGTGTGCGTTATGGCGTCCGTTTCAATCTTTGAGCTGTTGTAAGCGCGGAAACCAGCCGTCGAAACATTATAAAAGCGCGTTTTTCCAATGCTTGCCGTTGGCCAGATTTGGTACTGATCGTTATCCGTCTCACTATAATAGGCATTCACAGACAAATCCCAGAATGGATTGTCCTCGGGCTTATAGGTGTAATTTCCGGTGTAGGTGTTAACGACGGTGTCGGCATCATATGTTGAAAGCGTCTTCGACGTAGAGCCACTGCTGCCCGTCATGGCATCATTATATTTCTGACGTGAATATCCGAATTTTAGTTCATGTCCTTCAGCTGGACGGATTGTAATCTTACCAAGCCCGCTAACGACACGCTCGCCGGTCCAGCGAACGAAATCACCATCACCATTCTTATATTCACCGCTATCACGGTAATTCATGTTACCGATGACATCGACATTTTCATTAAAACGATAGGCACCGACGGTGCTGGTCATCCAGCCTTTTCCGTTCGATTCATAGCGAAGTTTTTCACTTAGCGCCCAGGTTTCGCTATCACGCAGGAAATCGCTCGCATCTTTGGTCTCGAACGCAACCAGACCGCCGATACCGCCATTACCATAGGCGTTGGACACAGGACCGCGAATGACTGTTACCTGCTTGAGCATTTCAGGCTCGATATAAAACGATCCTGAACCATGGCCAACGCGCCAATAATCCTGACGTGCGCCATCAATTGTTACGGCAACGCGGCCCTTTTCCTGAAGACCACGAATATTGATCGAGGTTGCTGGATCATCACCATTGAGCGAAGCATGGACGCCCGGTGTCGTGCGGAAGAGATCAGCAGCAGTTGTTGCTTGAATGCGATCAATATCAGCCCGAGTAATGACGCTGGTTGAAGCCATCGAGTCGATTGCAGCTGCATTTTGAATCGTCGGCGAAATGGTAATCGTATCGAGCTGAAGCACCTGCTCTTTACGCTTCGGCGCGGTCTTATCTTCTTCCGAGACCTGATTCTGCACGGAGTTCGACTGCACTGCAGTTTGTGTAAAACCGGGGGTAGCCGTGAGAAGTCCTGCTCCCACTAAACCGGTCAAAATTGTTGTATTCAACAGATAGCCAATACGTACCGAATTCAATTTCACGACAACCCCCGTGCCAGCTCACAGCCGCCAAGTCATTAAGATGATAAAAAGACTCATATTAATTGGGTGCTATATTAATCTTGATATTCAGAGTCAACTTTAATTAATCTCAGTTAGCAGGTTTTACGTGAAGAAACTGGAACACGCAGGAAAGCGGTACTTCAAACGATTAAATTGAAATTCGAACACAACAATTCCCAATATAAAAGCATCACAATTTTTGAAATTTTTTACAAAGGTAAAAATAAATTTCTTATTACATCAACCGCGATGATAATAGATAGCATATGAATTCGAGTTTATTAGAAGATGCACCATAAACGTATAATAATTTCAGTAATTTCTGAAAATTAGATGTAATTATAAAGGGGTTGCTTTTTAAATGTACGGCGTTATTGTCGGCGCCACTTGGAGGAGTTGAGAGCCGCCCCAGCGCGTTAACCGCTGCGGGGCGGTTTCTTATTTTAGCTATTCCAAATTGCATATCTGCCCTGCAGTATCGGCTCTTGTAACTCCGCCATTCAGCACCTATTTTCGGGATGTTCAGTCTCACTCCTCCTCCCAGAGGCTGAACTCGAAGCGCGGCACTCCTCCTCCCAGTCGCGCTTTTCAGATCAGCCCGCTACACACTCCTCCTCCCAGTGTAGCGGGCGTTCTTTTATCTCCCTGATAAATTTAGATTATGAACCGCTTCCATCGGATGGTCACTTGGGTGGAATCTGCAATTTTTGTTCTTCTGCAAGCAGCGACCAGGCAGCAATGAACATTGCAGCAATCATTGGCCCAACGACAAAACCATTGATACCGACGAGAGAGATACCGCCGATTGTCGATATAAGAATAACGAAATCAGGCATACGCGTCCCTTTACCAACCAACGGTGGACGCAAGAAATTGTCGATCAAGCCGATTACAAAAACACCCACGAAGATGAGAAATGCTGCTTTAAACCATATTCCATTGACTGCAAACCATAATGCCGCTGGAGCCCATATAAGGGAAGCGCCAACAACTGGAAGCAACGAGAATATAGTCATCATGACGCCCCATAACAGAGCGGCTTCTATACCCAAAAACCAGAATGTGACGCCACCAAGCGTGCCTTGGATAAGCGCTATAATGATATTGCCCTTTACAGTAGCGCGAATGACGGCTGTAAATTTTTCAACGATTTGGTTGGTGTATTCATCACTTAATGGAATTGCCTGACGGATTTTCGCGCCAAGTTCAGGTCCATCGCGAAACAGAAAAAACAGCAGATAAGTCATTATGCCGAAGCTGACAAAAAACTGTAAAGTATTCTGACCAAGACTCACCAACCGTCCTGCAAAAAGCTGACTGCCTTGTAATATCGCAGAAGAAATACGTGATCGCCAGTCAGCGAAGCTCCCCAGTTCCAATCGGATCATCCACTCTTCTAGCGAGCCGGGCAACGCATCAAGAATGCTTGTGATATAGCTATTGAGATCAAACTCCCGTGTACTCAGACGCTGATAAAGCGAGTTGCCCTCCTGCACCAAAGAACCAAATATCAACAGCACGGGGATAATTACCAAGCAGATACACATCAGGACTGAAAGCAATGCTGCAAAATTGCGCCTGCCATTAAGCACGCGCACGAGCCACTGCTGCACCGGGTAGAATATGATTGCGAGAATAACACCCCACAACACTGCCGAATAATAGGGAATAAGCAACCAGGCAAAGGCGACTGTGACCAGAGCGAGGAGAATATAAAAGCTGGCGCGCTGGACTGACATGATCTCTCTTTGATCTCGGATTCTGATTTGAACGTGAATAACGCTTTATCGGTACACAGCATCGAATAGGCCAATCGCATTCTTAGCAACTGTACCCAAAACCTTTAACACTATCTACGCCCGAGAAAAAAGAGGCCGAATTTCCCTCGGCCTTTTGATTAGTATTACCGTGGAAACCGTTGCGCTTCCTCAAGTATATTTAAATCCATGTGGTTGCGCATGTAACGCTCCGAAGCCTTTTGTAGAGGCTGATAGTCCCACGGATAATATGCACCATTTCGAAGCGCAGTATAAACTACATGCCGTCGAGCCTGACTTGCACGCACCTGCTGATCATAGAGCTCTAAGTTCCAACGCTTTTCTGCCCAATTGGTGAGACGAATAAAAGCATCCTGATATTCTGCTACATCAGCAACGTTTCTGAGTTCATCCGGATCATCCGCAAGATTGAAAAATTGTGGCGGATCAGCCTTGCACAGATTAAGCTTCCACTGACCCTCTCTCACCGAGACCATGGGCGCAATCGTGCCTTCCGCAGCATATTCCATTGGTACGATGTCGCGTGGTTGGACACCTGATGCAACATCAACCAATGACACACCATCTGTCCAGGGCATGATATCGTCAAGACTCAAACCTGCAAGATCAGCAAGCGTCGGCAATACATCGAGTGTTGATACAGCTTCGTCAATCCGTCTTTGTTTGAGCTGTGGCGATGCGATCATTAAAGGCACGCGCGCAGAACCGTCAAAGAAGTTCATCTTGAACCACAGTCCGCGCTCACCGAGCATATCTCCGTGATCTGACGTAAACACTATGATTGTATTTTCAGCCATCCCGCATCGCTCAAGCACGTCAAGAATGCTGCCAATTTTATCATCGACATACGAAATATTAGCAAAATAAGCCTGACGAGCGGTCCTGATCTGATCTTGCGTCAGATCATAATCTTTAGCCTTGCAAGCCCGTAGCAAACGTTCGCTGTGCGGATCAGTTTCACTTGCAGGCAATGGTCCAATTTTTGGATCAAGCTCTGGAATATCGGCATAAAGATCAAAGAACTTTTTTCTCGCCACATAGGGATCATGTGGGTGCGTGAAGCTCACAGTGAGACACCATGGACGATCATCATGGCCGCGAGCCAGATCATAGAGCTTCGTCTCAGCCTGATATGCGACCTCGTCGTCATATTCAAGTTGGTTTGTTATCTCAGCTGTCCCAGCGCCAGTGACGGAACCAAGATTATGATACCACCAATCAATCCGCTCGCCCGGCTTGCGATAGTCTGGTGTCCACCCAAAATCAGCAGGATAAATATCCGTCGTCAAGCGTTGCTCAAAGCCATGGAGTTGGTCAGGGCCAACAAAGTGCATTTTACCCGACAACGCTGTTTGATATCCAGCATTTCGCAAATGATGCGCGTAGGTCGGTATTTCAGACGAGAACTCAGCCGCATTGTCATAAACGCCGGTGCGCGATGGCAATTGCCCCGACATAAACGAAGCACGCGCAGGCGCGCATAAAGGGCTTGCCGTATAACAATTGACAAAACGCACCGATCGTTCGGCCAGTTTTCGCAAATGCGGAGCGTGAAGAAACTCAGCCGGTCCGTCAGGAAAGAATGTGCCATTCAGCTGATCGACCATCACTATGAGTATGTTCGGCTTTTTCATGGGAAGAACCATCAATGGAGATAAATACAAACGTCAAACGACGGGCGCAATGAACGCCCGCCGAAACCAAGACTGTCGTATCGCTTATAATCCGAGCTTGGCCTTAACTGCGGCAGCACCCGGCTCGCCCTTGAGCGTGGTAACACCATCAAGCCATTTATCGATTTGAGCAGGATTGGCTTTAAGCCATGCAGTTGCCGCTGCAGGACCTTGAGTTCCTTCGTTAAGGATCTTGTCCATCAGCTCATTTTCGATATCAACCGTAAATGTCAACTGCTTGAAGAACTTGGCAGCGTTTGCACATTCGCTTGCCCAACCTGTGCGCGAAAGCGTGTAGACTTCTGCGCCACCGTAATTCGCACCAAAGTAATCATCGCCCCCCGACAAATATTCTATGTTGAGCTTTGTGTTCATCGGGTGTGGTGCCCATGCCAAGAAGACAACCCACTGTTTATCGCGGTTCTTACGATCTACTTGAGCAAGCATGGCCTGCTCACTTGATTCAACCAGGTTCCAGCCGTCTAGCTTGAACTTCTTGTCTTCAATAATTTTCTGAATGTTCTGGTTGGCTGGTGCACCAGGCTCGATACCATAGATCTCTTTACTGAACTTATCGGCATGTGCTGCAAGATCAGAAAAATCCTTCACGCCCTCTTTGGCCACGTAGTCTGGAACAGCCAATGTAAATTTGGCGCCTTCCAGGTTTTTCACCAAAACCTCAGCAGCCTTTGCTTTATCAAGATCATCTCGGAACTTCTGCTGAGCAGGCATCCAGTTACCCAGAAAAACATCCAGATTGCCGGTTTTGATTGCTTCATAACCGATAGGGACCGACATTGTTTTAACGTCAGCCTTATAGCCAAGGCCGTCAAGAAGCACGCTCGCGATTGAATTCGTTGACGTAATATCCGTCCAACCCGGATCTGACAGACGAATTGTTTCACACGCAGCAGCGTCGGCTGCAGAGGCAGCATTCGACAAACTCGTAACGCTCGCAAGTGCGATTGCCATCAATGTAAGGTAGCGCATGTTGGTCCCCTATCTGTCTTCAACGAAATGATTTCGATCAAAATTCGTTATGTCTTGCATTCCGTGTTTAAGAAAAACATCTTTAGAGATAAGGGAAAAGACACTGATTTTTTATTACAGTCATAAAGGATATTTATGGTTTCTCAATCTTGGGATTTGGGCAGTCTTGGCATTTTTGAAGCTGTCGGACGATTAGAAAATCTAACTCTCGCAGCCCGTGAGTTAGGCATGACACAGCCTGCCGTCAGCTATCAAATAAAACGCATAGAAGATCGATTGGGTGTATCGCTGTTCAAACGGCGAGCGCGAGGCGTCGAAATTCTTCCAGAAGGACGCATACTCTACGAGGCTGTGCGTCTCGGCCTTGAAGGCATAGAAGACGCCATTCAGCAAATAAAACGCCGACAGCGAACACCCGGACTGCGTATCGCCACCGATTACGGTTTTGCTGCGTTCTGGCTGATGCCCCGCGTTGCGAAATTTCGACCCAAACACCCTGATGCTGACGTTCGTATAACAGCGTCTTCTATGATCAAGCCACTGGATGATCGCGAAGCAGATGTGGCAATCCTGTTTGGAGCAAAGGACGACTTTCCCAAAGGCTCCATTGCATTCATTGGAGAAGAAGTCGTTCCTGTCTGCTCTCCCGCATTTTTAGAGGAACACGGCCCTTTCCCGAATGGAGCGGGTATAAAGTCATCTGCACTTTTGCACCTTGATACATTGCAAGGCGATCGTTGGTACACATGGCCGACATGGCTTGAGGCTATCAACGAAGAGATCGATGAGGGAAATTACGGGTTGATTTTCAACACCTATAACCTCGTTTTGGAAGCAGCTATGGCCGATCAGGGGATTGCGCTTGGCTGGGCAGGACTTATCGATGATTTAATAGCGCGAGGCAAACTCGTCCAAGCCTGCAATGTGAACCTGACAAGCACAAAAGGCTATTGGCTGGTTTTTAGCCCAGACATTGCAGACGACGCCCGCGCCTTGTGCATGGAGCTACTCGACGAAAATCTCTCCTGATCTCGGAACCAAAAAGCACATGGGGTAAAGATTTACCCTGCGGTGCCACATTTCATTCTTTTCCAAACGCGACTTTCCAAAATGGCTCGACAACTTTCATCATCAATATCACGATTATTGTGCCTAAGACGAAACCGAAAATGCCATCAGCGAAAGCAGTGGCAAGCCAATTCACCACAGCTGTGAGGCTTGCTGTCACCTGCCCAGCCAATACAGCTGCAAAAGCCGAAATCCAACCAAACGGTTGATGAATGCCAAGGTCATGAAGGCCGTGAATAAAAATATTGCCGCCAACCCACAGCATCGCTGCGGTTCCAATGATGGTCAATAGAAGCAGTAACTTTGGAACTCCGCGGACAGTTAGACGACCTACGGTACGTGTTACCGAAAGACGACCCTTTCTGGCTAAAAACACGCCAAAATCATCAAGCTTCACGATGACTGCTACCACGCCGTAAACCAATACAGTGATCATGATGCCAACTAGGACAAGTGTTCCAAGCTCGATCCATATTGAATTCGTCTCGATCATGGAAAGCGCCAACGTCATAATTTCCGCAGAAAGAATAAGATCGGTTTTAATGGCACCTGCAACCCGCTTTTCCTCAAGCGCGGTCGGGTCTTTATCATCACTGGATTCATCGTCTTGATGGCCATGATCCGGGAATATCTTGTGCCAGACCTTTTCTGCACCTTCAAAACAAAGGTAAGCGCCGCCAATCATCAGTAGTGCAGTAATTGCGACAGGCATAAAATAATCAAGCAGCAAGAGCGCTGGAATAAGAAGAGCCTTATTGCGAAGGCTTCCAAGCGCAATCTTTCCGATCATCGGCAATTCACGCGCCGCAGTTATTCCGACAACGTAATTCGGCGTCACTGCGGTATCGTCAATCAGCACACCAATTGTTTTGCTACCTGCTTTCACGGCATTTGCGGATATATCGTCTACAGAGGCTGCCGCAATTTTCGCAATAGCAGCAACGTCATCTAAAAGGGCCAACAAGCCGCTCATTCGTTATCTCCGCGATGTCCAGTGAAAACATGATATAACGAAGTTTGGGAAAATCAGCCATGACGATCTGCGGTTATGCGCGTCTAAGTTTTCAATAGCTTCCAATAAGGCCAGCCAATATAAAAACAGGGCAATATTTTCTGAGCTAGCCTCATAGCCTTTAATCTGAATACTTTGCAGTTAATATTCCCGATATCAACCCATAGCGCTTATTATCATGGACTTCTTCATATCGACGCCAGTCATTGTAGCGCTCACCACAAGACCAACACTTAACTCTTATGCACGTTTTGATCATACCGGCCTAAATCCGCAGCATGCCATGGCCGGAAGGCCTCTACACGGTAATGAATGGGCTTTTCAGCTCTATAGTAAACTTAGGCCTTTGCAAATGAGACACCCACAAACAAGAAGAAAATATTCAGGAAAATCAATTTATTAACAGATTTTTGTGTCAAATTTTCAAAAAAACATAAATGAAACTATGAAACGAATTCCATAGTTTCATTTATCTGAAATTCATCATTCGGGTGGATCACACCTTTCACGTAAAAAAGAATGCTATTGATATGGCAATCAAAAAGGCTGCCGTCATAAGAGTCTCAAACTTCGAGTATAAAAGCATAGCTTCCTCCAAATAAGTTTAACAAATCGTTAAACGATCAAAACGCAATTTGGTTCAAACAAAGCTACAGCTCTTATTAAACAAAGAACAAATTAGGAAATTCGGCCAATGCACTTAAAGCATGAAGGGGTGTCGGAGGTCATTCCTATGACCCTCTGATATTTAAAGGTCGTCTGCTTCATGCCTTCAATCGACGTCTTTCAAGACATTCCTGCAAATCTTCAGCTTAAAACGGGGGTATCGCGTCGGACGGTTCAGTTCAAAAGACTTCGCGCGAACTGGATATCAACGCAACAAATTTGAGATTTGCTCCCAGCAATCGAAAGCTTAAGAAACCAGTCAATATCCATGCGTGTGACCTTTTTAAGGGCCCACAACAATTACCTATCACCGATACTTGCTACCCTAAACCACCTAAGCGTACAGCAAATAATACGAATGAAAGCCAGAATAGTTAATAAAAATAATCTTAACTAGCGATTACATGCAAAAGCTCACACAAAACAAATATAAATTTAGAGCCACTTAGCATAGTTACAACCTACTGTTCTCACTGAGAAAACAGTGGCTCCCCGGGCCGGATTCGAACCAGCGACCAACCGGTTAACAGCCGGTTGCTCTACCACTGAGCTACCGGGGAAGAGGTGCTCGTTGTGTCAGCGAGGTGGCGTATAGCAGGAGCTTTTCTGATTTGCCAAGCCCTATTTTGACTTTTTTCAAATTTTTTGCATTTGGGCGCGGAAAACCTATATCTTCTGGTACATTTAAGACGGAATAATATCGTAGATAAACCGTGAGAAGGTAAGCGTGACCGAAAAATATAATCATAACGTGCATAAACGCTCTATTTTGATTCTAGGAAAACGCATTCCTATGCCTCAATCCATAATGATGAGACGAACGCTTGGAGGCTCGCTCGTAATAGGAGGCGCATTAGGTTTTTTACCTGTGCTCGGTTTCTGGATGTTACCGCTTGGTCTCATTGTCCTTTCTCATGACTCTCATCGAGTTCGTCGCTGGCGGCGTAAAAGCGAGGTCCATATTTGGCGCAAATGGCTAAAAAGGTAAAAAACAAACGCCACAAACTAAACCTAGCCGTCCCGCTGCATCTTAGAATAAAAATCCATATCAAGACCGCCTACGATTGAACGAACTTCTTCTTCGAATCTCACCCGGAGTAAGCTGACGATATTTTTTTAACGCCGTGGTTAAATGGCTTTGACTAGAGAAATTTAGTCCTGCAGCGATCTCACTAATAGGTATGTCAGTCTCCTTAAGGCATTTCTCCGCATCATCGAGTCTTAAGTTCATCAAATACTGATGAGGCGTCTGGCCGAAACTTTCGCGAAAACAACTCGCAAAATGTCCGGAAGACATTCCGAGATAGTCCGCCATATCTGACACCAATACAGAACCGCGGAAATTCTCTTTAAGATAGCTTTCTATTTGTCGGCAAGCGTACGAACTAAGACCTGTATTAATTACCGAAGCTTCTCGTGATAAAAGATAGCTCTTCGCAATAATATTATTAATCACAATGTGAAGAGATTTGATAAAATCAAGGTCAATATTTTCATTATTATCCAGTTGCTCTGATATTATTTTCCCGATCTGCAGGCATCTCTTACTCGAAAAAATAGATATTTTATCATGAATAGAGATATTTTTACTATCTATATCTTTCCTTTTAAATAGATTATTCAATTTTATATTCAGAAAAAATACAGGCTCAGGCCATGTAATCACTACTGCCTGATCTGCAGGTATCACGCAAACCGTCCCTGCAACGCAATTAATTGTTAGCTCATCTCCGCTCACCAATTTCAATTTTAAATTGCGAACCGGTTCCAAAATAAGAATGCCGCGCACATCTTCTGGCACATATACGTCAACGCCGACAGAAGATTGTTTGTAGCTCAAATGCCCTGGCAGATGGAACATCTCCTTTTCATCACATTCCACCACACTTCCTTCTGCTTTATCTACTTTAATAACTGTTTTATATTGGTTTTTTTCCGATACAACCATCATAAACGCCCCCGATTTTTGTTATAAAAAGTAAATTCTGGCTCGTTACATAAAGCTTTGCTCACACGAGCCAATAAAACATTCCGCAATCAAATTAATTACAACTGAAGCGCTCACCCTCGCCTGCACCTCATATATAAAACGAGTTTTAATACAATTTATAGGTGTATATTCTCATAACAATCCAGCATCAACAAAAAAATTAAACGTTTTGCAAATGATTTGCAAAAGCACTTGCGATTATGTGCGTTGTCCGTTACCTAACTCAAGTTATTAGCAAAGAGGACTAAGCCATGATTCATTTGAAGATACGCCATCTGCTTGCTTGTTTCTTGAGCAGTGCCTTTTTGCTCAGCGCAATTGGTACGGCATCAGCTGAAAATAAATTCAAAGCCGTTACAACCTTTACAGTCATCGCTGACATAGCTCGCAATGTTGCTGGCGATGCTGCGACGATTGAATCGATTACCAAGCCAGGCGCTGAAATCCACGAATATCAACCAACCCCCGGCGATCTCATCAAAGCACAGGGCGCTGATCTCATTCTATGGAATGGGCTAAATCTCGAGCTTTGGTTCGAAAAATTTTTCTCACGCCTCAAGAACATTCCAAGTGTGGTGGTGAGCGATGGCGTTGTTCCAATGGGAATCACCGAAGGCCCTTACAGCGGCAAACCAAATCCCCATGCTTGGATGTCGACAACCTCTGCCCTTATCTACGTCGATAACATTCGCGACGCATTCGTGAAATATGACCCGGACAATGCTCACACTTACAAAGCCAATGCCGAAAAATACAAAGCCGAAATTACTGCCGCTATCGATCCAATCAAGGCTGAATTTGCATCAATTCCTGCGGAAAAGCGCTGGCTTGTAACGAGTGAAGGTGCGTTCTCTTACCTCGCCCGCGATTTTGATTTGAAAGAGCTTTACCTCTGGCCAATCAATGCCGACCAGCAGGGAACTCCGCAGCAGGTGCGGAAAGTGATTGACGCTGTTCGCGCCAATAACATCACAGCCGTTTTCTCGGAAAGCACCGTTTCAGCAGCTCCAGCAGAACAAGTCGCACGCGAAACCGGTGCGAAATATGGTGGTGTTCTCTATGTCGATTCACTTTCTGAAGCGGACGGCCCAGTTCCGACCTATATTGATCTTCTGAAAGTCACTTCGGACACGATCGCCAAAGGTCTCAAACAATGAATGCTCGAGTAAATCATCATACTCAGGAGCAAGCCGTGCTAAATCAAAGCGCAGCTCATGGCTTAAGCGTGAAAAATGCGACTGTCACATATCGCAACGGCCATACAGCGCTACGCAATGCCAGTTTTGAAATACCAACCGGCACGATCACTGCGCTTGTTGGAGTGAACGGCTCCGGTAAATCGACGCTTTTCAAGGCAATTATGGGCTTTGTCCATCTCGCTAAGGGCGACATTTCGATTCTGGGTCAGCCGGTTAAGCATGCATTGAAGCAAAACCTCGTCGCTTATGTTCCACAGAGCGAAGAAGTTGACTGGAATTTTCCTGTTCTGGTCGAAGACGTCGTCATGATGGGGCGTTATGGGCATATGGGCATGATGCGCATTGCACGTCGCGCCGATCACGAAGCGGTTGAAAAGGCTTTGAGTCGCGTCAACATGCTCGATTTTCGCAAGCGGCAGATCGGCGAGTTATCGGGTGGCCAGAAAAAGCGCGTATTTCTGGCTCGCGCGCTTGCACAGGATGCGCAAGTCATCCTCCTTGATGAGCCTTTTACGGGGGTAGATGTTAAAACAGAGGAAGCAATCGTAACCCTTCTGCGCGGTCTTCGCGATGAAGGTCGGGTGATGCTGGTTTCAACGCACAATCTCGGCAGCGTTCCTGAGTTCTGCGACCGCACCGTTCTTGTTAAAAATACGGTGCTTGCCTATGGGCTTACAGAAGACATTTTCACGCAATCGAACCTCGAAAAAGCTTTCGGAGGCGTGTTGCGCCACCTTATTCTCGATGAGAAGACCAGCAAGAATCGATCAGCCATTGGTGTGATAACAGACGATGAGCGCCCATTTGTGCTTTATGAGCATAAACAGGAAGGGCACAATTAATGTCCGTGCTGCTCGAACCCTTTTCTTATGGATATATGCTCAATGCCATGTGGGTTTCCGCCCTCGTCGGTGGTGTTTGTGCATTTCTCTCAGCCTATCTGATGCTCAAGGGCTGGTCGCTCATTGGTGACGCCCTCTCCCACTCCATCGTGCCAGGCGTCGCAGGTGCTTATATGCTGGGCCTGCCATTTTCTATCGGGGCATTCTTTTCGGGTGGACTTGCCGCAGCTGCGATGCTGTTTCTCAATCAGCGCACAAAACTCAAAGAAGACGCGATTATCGGGCTAATTTTCACGGCTTTCTTCGGTTTAGGCCTTTTCATGATTTCGCTGCGGCCAACCTCAATCAGCATTCAGACCATCGTGCTGGGCAACATTCTCGCGATCACGCCCGGCGATATTCTGCAATTGGCGATCATCGGCTTCGTATCGCTTGCTCTGCTTTTGCTGAAATGGAAAGACCTGATGGTGGTGTTTTTCGATGAAAGCCATGCGCGTTCCATCGGCTTAAGACCGACAGCACTAAAAATCATGTTTTTTACAATGCTTTCGGCCTCGACGGTTGCTGCAATGCAGACCGTGGGTGCGTTTCTCGTCATCTGCATGGTGGTGACGCCGGGCGCGACTGCATACTTACTTACAGACCGTTTTTCACGACTTTTGTGGATTGCGGTGCTTATTGGCGCGATAACAAGTTTCATCGGCGCTTATGTCAGCTATTTCATGGACGGCGCCACAGGTGGCATCATCGTCGTATTGCAAACGCTGGTTTTTCTCGCTGTGTTTTTTCTGGCACCCAAGCATGGCATGCTTGCAGCACGCAGACGCGCAGCCAAAGCATTGCAGGAGGTTGAGCTATGAGCTTTCCCGAGATGCTTTTGATGCCGTTTCAGTTTGACTTCATGGTCTATGCGCTGATTGCGTCAGTGTTGATTGCCATTCCAACTGCCCTGCTCTCCTGTTTTCTGGTGCTCAAGGGGTGGTCGCTGATGGGTGATGCCATCAGCCATGCAGTGCTGCCGGGCGTTGTGATTGCCTATATGATCGGTCTACCGTTTGGAATTGGGGCCTTTGTTGCCGGCATGGTCTGCGCGCTTGCGACCGGATTCCTCAAAGAAAACAGCCGCATCAAACAAGATACCGTCATGGGAATCGTCTTCTCCGGCATGTTTGGGCTAGGACTTGTGCTTTATGTTTCCGTGCGCGCCGAAGTTCACCTTGATCACATCCTGTTTGGAGACATTCTGGGCATCAACACGAGCGATCTTATCGAGACCGCAATTATCGCCGCTGTGACCGCTGGCATACTGATTATAAAATGGCGCGACTTTCTGCTTCATGCTTTTGATCCGGCCCAAGCGCGTGCCGTCGGATTGCCGGTACGCCTTTTGCATTACGGGCTGCTCTGTCTGATCTCACTCACCATTGTCGGTGTCTTGAAAGCCGTTGGGATCATCCTCGCAATCGCCATGCTGATCGCACCGGGAGCAATTGCATTTCTGCTCACGCGCCGGTTCAGTAGCATGATGATCGTCGCTGTTATCGTTGCGGTGTTCTCATCGTTCATGGGTGTTTATCTGTCATTCTTCATAGACAGTGCACCAGCACCGACGATTGTTCTGCTCATGACGGGGATATTCATAGCAGCTTTCCTGTTTTCATCGTGGCGCACGGCAAAAACAGAAGCTCAGCATGAGCCTGAAAGTGCTTGATTAATTTACCAGTGAGCTGTCCTTTCGTGTCGGAACAGCTTGCGTGCGACGTGGGCAGCTTTGTAAAGCTGTCCACGTTTTTGCACAGCTGCGCAGCCTCAGTCATATGGCTGTTATAAATCCTCGATAGATAACGACAACAACAGGCAGCACATAAAAACTGCTCCCTAATTCTCAGCGCATTAAAATTGTTGCTTGTCGAGGTAAAATAAAAATGCTTCAATCTCCATTGCACGGCTGTGCAGAAAAAATAAAAATGGCCGTCGATCCTGGGGAGGATACGCAAATGCCTGCGTTTTTGGAGGTAGCGGATGCACGCGTCCGTTATGGCAACAATGAGATTCTTAAAGGTGTTGACCTTTCGGTTAAGAAGGGTGAATTCGTAGCGCTGCTTGGCTCGTCGGGCTGTGGCAAGACCACTTTGCTGCGCGCCATCGCGGGTTTCAATACGCCGAGCGAAGGCGCAATTCGCGTCAGCGGAAAAGATGTTACTCGCCTGCCACCTGATAAACGCGGAATGGCCTTGGTGTTCCAGTCCTATGCGCTCTGGCCACATATGACGGTTGCGCAAAACATCGGCTATGGACTGCGCATTCGCGGCACAGCGAAAGATACAATCCGCAGCAAAACTCAAGAAGTCGCGCGGTTGTTAGGACTTGATGCACTGCTTGATCGGAAACCAGCCGCCCTTTCCGGCGGTCAGCGTCAACGCGTCGCCCTTGGCCGCGCGCTCGCGATTGAACCAGATATTCTACTGCTGGATGAACCGCTATCCAATCTTGATGCACGCATTCGTCTCTCTGTTCGGCACGAAATTAGCGCGTTGCAACGCCGCCTTGGCATCACGGCGGTTCATGTCACCCATGACAGAGAAGAAGCCATGGTCATGGCTGATCGCATCGTGATCCTCAACAATGGTGAAGTCGCCCAAGCTGGCGCACCCGAAGAAGTCTATAATCATCCGGCATCTGACTTTGTTGCAGCTTTTATGGGCGCCGAAAACAACGTTGAGTTGCCGATAAGTGTGACAGCTGATCGAATTGAAATTGCAGCCGGACCACATAACAAAGCAAGCACAATTCCCGCTGGCCGTCGCAATCTGTCAGATGGCATCGCTACTGCGCGCTTTCGTAGTGAAGCTGCAAAGCTGACCAATCCCGGCACGCCCATTTCAGGTACGGTGCCAGAACTTATTCTGTCAGGAACAGTCGACCAGACAAGCTATCCCGGTGGCCTCTGGCGTCACATGGTGAATGTCGGCGGAAAACATCTTTTGGTCGATACACACGAAAGCCACCAACCCGGATCTCAGGTTGAAATACGCATTCCAGAACAGTCACTTTTCCTGTTCGACAAATAATCTGCTTACCTCAATCGGCTTTCATTTTTCTATGCACAGCTGTGCATCTCAATGCAAGCCAATCGCAGCAGGTATAGCAGATCAACACAGAATTGCGGGCTGTCAAATGCCCTTAAACGCTCAAAAATTCCCGATCACGCATCCACTGGTACACAACATTTAACCGTCGAAACCTTCCGCTAAGCGGATAAAAAGCAGGATTTATTCGATGAAAACGATCTTTAAAACAGCGCTCATCCTTGGCCTCACGGCATCACCTGCCGCTGCCCAAGAACTCACGGTTCTAACTGCAGGCGATCAGAATATGGTCGACTATGTGAACGAATATCTCGGACCATTGTTCGAGAAAGAAAATCCGGGCACAACGGTTCGTGTTGTTGGCACAGGTCCGGGCGATGCTGGTTCACAGAAGATTCTAGAACGCTTCGAAGCACAGTCAAAAGCTGGCGTTGAAAAGTGGGACGCAGACGTTGCTGTCGTCCATGAGAAATTCGCTGGTCCAATGGTCGAAAAGAAATTTCTCGAAAACTATCGCAGCAAGATCGACAGCGGCAAGCTCGTTACACGCGATAATGCTAAAATGGCGCTCGGCACCAATGTTGATGGCTATGTTATGCCAATGTTCAACAGCCAGACGGCCCTTGCCTACAACCCGGCGCTCGTTGCTAATCCACCCAAGAGCTATGACGAGCTGATCACGTGGGCCAAGGAAAACCCTAAGCAGTTCGGCTATAATGGCATCAAGGGCGGTGCATCGGGCGTGAGCTTCGTTATGGGCTGGATCTATGCTTACGGCGGCGATTCTGAAAAGCTGATGAAGGGCCCGTTTGAAGAAGGCGAAGCGAAAAACTGGGACAAGGCTTTTGCCTCGCTCAAAGATTTTACCACTAACGCAACATTGACGCCCGGCAATGCCGGAACACTCGACATGCTGAGCCGTGGTGAAATTGCAATGGGCCCGGTCTGGGTTGATATGTTCTACTCTTGGAAGGCCAATGGCCAGCTCCCTCCGGAAATGAAGCTCGTTCTCCCTTCGCCGGGCATGCCGGGTCAGCCGATGCATTATGTCATTCCGGAGAAAAGCGCGAATAAGGAACTCGCTGAAAAGTTTGTAGCACTTGCAACCAGCCCGAAGGTTCAGGCTGAAGGCATCGTTGAACGCTTCAACTGGTATCCAGGCATTGATGCTGACCACGTCAAAGCAGAACTCAATGCCGATACGTGGAACAAGCTCTTTACAGATATCTCGCCTGAAGAACTTGCAAACTACGGCAAGCCTTTCCCTATCGCCCCATACAACAAGGCCATTCTGGAAGCATACGAGCGTCAGGTCGGCAATTAAGTTTAACCTAAGCCGGGTGCGTCAGCGCACCCGGTCTCCTCACCAGTATTTAAGGAATATCCATGTCGCAGAGAATGACGGGTTTTCTGCTGGTTGCACCCGCGCTGGCAATCGTGTTGTTTCTGTTCATCGTGCCGCTGTTTGGCGCGATAACCGGAGCGTTTCACGTTGGCGAAGATTGGGGCTTCGGCAATTTCACTAAGGCTTTCGAGCTTTATTCCAGCGACATGCTATTCACGCTTGTAATCGTCACACTTTCCTCAGCACTGATTGCCCTTCTCGCAATCGCTATCGGTGGCTATCTGACGCTTGGCTCCAATCAGCGTGCCGTTACGGTACTGCGCTGGCTTTATCGCTGGCCACTGTTCATTCCTTTCATTGTGGTTGGTCAGATATTACGCACTTTTCTCGCCAAAAACGGCCTGATGAACAGCCTTCTGATCGAGAGTGGTATTCTCACACCGCTTCAGGCAATGAGCTTCCTCGACTGGCGCGGTATCGTCATTGCTTTTGTCTGGAAACAAACTCCCTTCGTAACACTACTTCTTGCTGGTGCCATGGCATCGATTGATCGCAGTACGATTGAATCAGCGCGTAACCTTGGTGCCGGACGCCTGCGCATCCTCATTGAAATCGTGCTTCCGCAAGTGCGTCCGACATTGCTTGTTGGTTTGATCCTGAGCTTCGTCACGATGATGTCAGTGCTTTCAGTGCCGCTAATGATCAATGCCCAATCGCCAACTATGATCACCGCAAATATGGCGTTCCGCATCAATGCCTATGGCGACTATGGTGTTGCCAATGCGCTTGGCACGATCTCGCTGCTGATGACCAGTCTGGTTGCATGGGTTTATCTTAGACAAACCATGAAGGAGCATGGCTAATGAGCAACGTCTTTGACTGGCGCTGGATACCGCGTGGCATCGTGCTTGGTTTGCTGGCTTTTGCAATCTTTGGTCCGCTGGCGAACCTTCTTCTCTGGGCTGTGGCTGAACGCTGGTATTTCCCGCACACATTGCCCATTCAATATGGCTTCTCCTTCTGGGCGAATGTATTTTCACCACGCGGCAATGCCCTGTCGTCGCTCGGCACTAGCGTCATCATCGCAAGCCTGACAGTGGTAGTTTCGCTTGGCCTTGCCATTCCCGCGGGCTATGCACTGGCACGCCTGAAATTGCCGTTTCGTGGGCTTGTATTGCTTATCCTGCTGATCCCGCAAGCATTTCCAAACCTGCCAATCTACGTCAATATTGCGCAGATGTTCTATTCTCTGCGTTTGAACGGCACGATTACCGGCGTTGTTTTGGTGCATGTAACGCATGGTCTGGTCTATGCGGTGTGGATCGCAACAGCCGCCTTCTCTGCGATTGATCGCGAGTTGGAAGAAGCCGCACGCTCCATGGGCGCATCCGCCTTAAAGACCTTCTTCCACATCACATTGCCAATCGCCGCACCCGGCCTGCTTGCCAGTGCAATCTTTGTGTTCCTTGAATCACTGGATGAATTCACCGGGACATATTTTGTGGGCGCGCCTGACATTACAACATTGCCGCTGATGCTCTATACAGCAAGCTCGGGTGGCAACTATCAGATCGCGTCAATCAGTGCGCTGATCCTACTGGTGCCGTCCATTGCGTTTATGTTTGTGGTTGAGCGCTTCCTGCGTGCCGATGTCCTCTCGAAAGTGGGTCGATAATTATGACCGACAAAGATCGTTTTCAGGACGAGACTCCCGAAAACCAGCCGCGTTTTATCAGCGCACACGAAGTTGCAGTGGAGGCTGGCGTATCGCGCTCGGCGGTCTCTCGCACTTTCACACCTGGAGCCAGTGTCTCACCCTCAACGCGTGAGAAAGTGATCAAAGCGGCCGAAAAGCTTGGCTATCAGGTCAACGATCTGGCGCGTGGCTTGCTTGCCAACCGCAGTCGCATCGTCGGCATGATCGCAGCCGATCCGGCAAGTCCTTTCCGCTCGCGCCAGATCGCAGCCTTATCCCGTCGTTTAACGGCACGTGGAAGCGTTCCCGTTCTCATCCCGACCGGGCAACATGGTGAAAATCTTTCTGCCGCACACCAGACCTTGTTGCGCTATAGAGCCGAGGCGACAGTCGTTCTCTCCGGCATGCCGTCATCGTCTTTTGTTGAACTGGCGCAGCGCAACGGCCATACGCTGATCGTTGTAGGACGCAACGAAGATGGTCCCGACCACATACGGATCAATAACAAACAGGCCGCAGAAACTGCTGTGGATGTGTTTGCTGCGCGCGGGATGAAGCGGCTGGGGTTGGTTACTTCCAATGTTCGCAGTCCCAATCTGCTGGAACGCGAAGAGGCCTATATCGCTCGGGCTAAAAACTTAGGTCTCAGTGTCAGCGTACAGCGCGGAGAATTCACGGATTATGATGGCGGCTTTGCGGCAGCGTCCCTTCTGCTGAGCGAACGAGATCATGTCGAAGCGGTATTTTGCGTCAATGATCTGATGGCATTTGGACTGATCGATTGTGCGCGTGACGTATTTAACCTCTCCATCCCGAAAGACCTCTCCGTCATCGGTTTCGATAATGTAACCGAAGCGCGCTGGGGAGCTTATCGTCTCACCACATTCGACCAGAATGCCGAGCGTCTCTCAGCGGAAATTATCCGAATGCTTGATGAGCGGCAAAGCGCGCCCAATGCGCCTCCGCAGATGGTGATGATTGACACGCCACTGATCCTGCGTGGCAGCGTACGCCCGCTCAAAACGGAAAACTCTTCAAGTGGAAGCCAATCCTGATGTCCGATCATTCTATCTGGCTACGGCCCGCGCATGATGATCTCGTTTTCCTCGAGAAAATCGTCAGAGAACTGGCTCAGCGCTTTAACTCACCAGTATTTGAGCCACATGCAACGCTCGTACCAGATATGAAACTGTCGGCAGAAGACCTTCTGCCACACGTGTTGAGTCTCGCAATAGGTCGCAAACCGCTGGAGCTGCTAATTGAAGACGTCACGGGAAGCGACGCCTATTTTCGCTCTTTCTATGCCGCCCTTGAAAAGGCGCCTACATTGATGCGCCTCAAACAGGACTCCCTTGAAATATCCAGTGATGCGAGCTTGCAAAGCTTTATGCCGCATGTCTCACTGGCCTATGGTATTGAAGACACAATTCTGAAGAGAGCTGAGATGCAACGGCTCTCCAAGGAGCTTTCAGGCCGAAAGCTTCGGTTTGACCGGTTGGTGATTGTGAGTTCATCAAGCGATACGCCAATCGACGATTGGATCGTCAAACACGAAATCTATCTCAGAGGCTGAAGCCAGCCGCATATCTGCGGCTGGCCGGCTCGTAGTCAGAGAGGCCGCGGATAAGAACGATAGACTTTTTCGATGTCTACCAGAACTTCATCGGAAAGCTGTAGCGCACCCGCAGCAATATTGGTCTTAAGCTGATCGATAGTCGTAGCGCCAATGATTACCGATGTCATAAACGGCCTTGAAGCAGAGAAAGCAATCGCCATCTGTGCAATATCAAGACCATGCTTTTCAGCGACGTCGATATAAGCACGAATAGCTGGCTCAGAATAGGAATTATCCCGCCACATGCCACCATCCATCACAGATGCGCGTGAACCTTCGGGGATTTTTCCATCAAGATATTTACCCGTCAGCACACCGGCAGCAAGCGTGGAATAAGCAAGCAAACCAACGTCTTCGAAGAGCGATACCTCTGCCATATCGTGATCAAACTCACGCTGCAAAAGACCATATTCGTTCTGGATCGACGCCATACGCGGCAGATTGTGTTCTTCTGCAATCTTGAGCCACTGCATTGTGCCCCAAGCCGTTTCGTTGGAAAGGCCGACGTGACGGATTTTGCCTGCACGAACCGCATCTTCAAGACCGAGCAGAACATCATGGATTTGTTCGCGTTCAGCTTTCGGGTCTACATTGGATGGATTAAAATCCCAGCCCTGACCGAAGTGATAATGTGGGCGCGATGGCCAATGGATCTGATAAAGATCAATATAGTCAGTCTGCAGGCGCTTCAGGCTGTCATTAACGGCTTCAGCAACGCTTGCACGGCTCGGCTTTGCGCCGCCGCGAATCCATTCCTGACGACCACCACCAGCTATCTTGCTGGCGAGAATGATGCGATCTCGCTTACCAGATTTCTTGAACCAGTTGCCAATGTAGGTTTCGGTTTTGCCATAGCTTTCCGGGGTCATCGGAATGGCATAGCCTTCAGCCGTATCGATAAAATTGACACCTGCATCGACAGCAAAATCAAGCTGTTCATGCGCGTCGTTTTCAGTATTCTGAACGCCCCAGGTCATGGTGCCGAGGCAGATATCGGTAACATTGAGGCCTGTGCGGCCCAAAGGTTTCATTTTCACGAGATTTTTCCGGATCGATTTGCCCGCAGAGCGCGGATGTGACGGGGGTCAATTGATAACCCCGCTTTGTCGCGGCTGACAAGACCGCTCCGCAAAATTTGAAGACGATTACAGAAATCGACTTGCTGAATACGGTGCCGGATCAGTAAATGTTTTCTCGCCTGTCATCATCTCGGCCAACAGACGGCCACTTGCAGGGCCCAGCGTCAAGCCATGATGCGCATGACCGAAATCAAACCAAAGCCCCTTGTGGCGCGGCGCAGGGCCAATCACCGGGCGCATATCTGGCAGACATGGCCGCAAGCCAAGCCACGGCTTAGTTTCAACGGGCGCACCCAGCTGCGGTAGAAGCCGACGCGCAATCTTTTCAGCCCGTTTGAGCTGAATGAAATTAGCCGGAGCATCAGGTGACGCGAACTCGATGCCTGTCGAAAGACGAACGCCCTGCACCATTGGCGCAAGCACATAGCCCGCCTCTTCATCAACAACCGTATGGCCAAGCCGCTCGCCATCCAGCATTTCAAAATGCATATGATGACCACGCTTTATGCCAAGCGGAATTGTATAACCAAACTTCTGGAAAATCAGGCCCGATTGCGGACCAAGAGCCACCACAACCTCACGCGCAAATGTTGGCCCTTCCTCGGTCGTCACTTGCCAACCATTCATGCTTTCCGAAAGCGTTGCCGCATCACCATGAACAAACCGGCCACCATTTGACCGGAATAAATCCGCATAGGCCTGAACCAGACCGCCCGGATTGACAATGGTTTTAGGATCGAGCCAATGGATACCACCAGCAACATCGCCCAGCGTGGTTTCTCGCTGTTTCAGCGCTTGCGCATCAAGAACATCATAAGCAAGATTAAAGCGCTGCAACTGCGGCAAGCGCTGAACTGCCGCCTGAAAAGCAGGCTCACTCCGGAAGACTTCAATCCAGCCCTGCGAGCGCACAAGGCGTTCACAACCCGCCTGCGTGATCAGCGCATCATGCTCACGCACACTCGCTTCGACCAATGGCAACATCGCAGCAGTTGCGATCTTGAGACGTTCTGGCGAGGATTCACGCCAATATTGGAACAGCCAGCGCGCAATGCGTGACACATAAAACGGATCGTAACGCACATCGGAACGGCGGTTTAGCCCATAACGCAGCAGCGTGCCAAACCCTTGCGGAAACGAATAGGGAATGACACTTGAGCGCTCAATGAGCCCTGCATTGCCAAAGCTTGTGCCCTGCCCCGGCTCGCCTCGATCAATCAGCGTGACCGAACGTCCGCGCGCTTGCAAATGAAGTGCTGCCGAAACACCGACGATACCTGCGCCCAGAACGATGACATCTTGTTGCAGCATGGTATCCCCAACCCATTGCATGAAATGAATGCGCGCACCGAGTGTTTGTCAGTGCGCGCACTCATACATCAAACTCGCGTAACTTTTACAAGTCACTTATCTTCGATCAATAAATGTCAAAGTCGAAATACTTCTTCACGATGGTTGCATAAGTGCCGTCATCGCGAATTTTCTTGATGGCAACATTGAACTGTTCGCGCAAATCATTATCACCCTGACGTACCGCAATAGCCGTATCAGTCTGCGTGCCGGGCACATCGCCAATCAATTTGCAGCAATCCGCCCCATCAGCCTTAATCCAGTCAGAAATCGGGAATTTGTCGGAAACCACAGCATCAAGACGACCGCTTTTAAGATCGGCATTGGCTTCATCGGCAGTTGGATACAATTTTACGTCCGCGCCAGCTTTGCCATAGACGTCTTCCGCATAGGTGCCCTGCGTAGTCGATCCCTGTGCACCGACAGTTTTCCCCTTGAAAGCTTCTGCATCAAGCGACGTGATCGGGCTGTCTTTAGGCACTGCCACAGACAGTGGCGTAGAATAATATTTGTCGGTAAACGAAACCTGCTTTTGACGCTCTTCCGTCACACTCATCGACGCAATAACAGCGTCAAACTTGTCGGTCTGGAGACCGGGGATCATGCCGTCCCAATCATTTGCAACGATGGTGCATTTCGCATCCATTGCCTTGCATAGGGCATTGGCAATATCAACATCGAGACCTTGCAATGAGCCATCGGCTGCAACGAAATTAAACGGCGGATAAGCCCCTTCCGTCGCAATCTTGATTTCCTTCCATTCTTTGGCTTGTGCTGGAAGTGCAGCGATAATGGAAGCGACGCCTGCAAACAGGATTGATTTCAACATAATATTCCCCTTAGGCTTTGTTATGGCTATGTTTTGCGGGCTCTTCACCCGCTATATTATGTTCTCAATGAAGCACCGAGCGCCGCCAGTTTCAAGTTAAACATTTGGCGGCGCTCATAAATTCTATCAATAGATATCGAAGTCGAAATACTTCTTGCGAATTGTTTCGTAGGTGCCATCTTCACGGATTTTTTTGATGGCCGCATTGAATTGCTCACGCAGATCGTCGTCCCCCTGACGCAGAGCGACCGAAATCTTGGTTTCCGAGCCAGGAATATCGCCGAGGAACTTGCAGCAATCAGCGCCCTGCTTCTTCAGCCAGTCAGCTGCAAGAAACTTGTCGGCGGCAATGGCATCAATACGTCCATTCTCAAGATCGGCATTGGCTTCGTCCGCTGTCGGATAAAGCTTAACATCTGCACCAGCCTTGCCATAGACATCATCGGCATAATTGCCCTGTGTCGTGCCAGCCTGGGCGCCGACGGTCTTACCGTTAAAAGCAGACGGCTCAAGCGAGGTAATATCGGTGTCTTTCGGAACCACGACAGCCAGCGGCGTTGTGTAATAGCGTTCAGAAAAAGCAACCTGCTTTTCGCGCTCAGGCGTAATTGCCATAGAAGCAATGACGGCATCAAATTTTTTGGCCTGAAGACCCGGGATCATGCCGTCCCAATCGTTGGCTACGATTTCACACTTGGCTTCCATCGCTTCGCAAAGCGCATTGGCAATATCGATATCAAAGCCAATAAGCTTGCCATCCGGCGACATATAATTGAAGGGCGGATAAGCGCCCTCACTGGCGATACGGATTTCTTTCCATTCCTTCGCCTGCACAGGCAGGGCAAGAACAACAGAGGCCAGACCGGCCAGCAAAATTGTTTTAAACATCGCTTCCCTATTCCATTTTTTAGTCTCGGGCAGTTTAATTTCTGTATCCGGATTGCCCGCAAAGCCGAACACATTCAATTGCAACTTTGATCATATTCAAATGCAAAATGACCCGCTGCGTGTAAAACGCAACGGGTCCGATATGGCTTTAATGGTGCTTTCAGGCAACCAAACGCGTTGCGTGATCTTCCTGAGCATAGGCTTTACCAAAGCGGTTTGCGAGGAATGCATCAAGCGTGATGTCTTCCTGACGAACAAAGCCCTTCTGCGCAATTTCACCCTTGGCAAGCATGTCGAGCACTGCACAAATTGCCGATGCTGTCGTGATCTGGATGCCGGAACGAACGATCTTGCCAACCTGATTGGCATAGACTTTGTTGGCATAGGTTTCCTGAACCAGACGACCGTTCTTGGTGCCCGAAACCGTTACGAAAATCACAATAACGTCCTGAAGTGTGCTTGGCAGCGCATTTTCGAAAATGTCTTTCAGCACTTCACGGCGATGACGCAAGCCAAGATCGTTCAGCAGCGCCTTCATCAGCGCAACGTGACCTGGATAACGGATGGTGCGGTAGTTGAGCGTGCGCACTTTGCCTTCAAGCGTATCGCAAAGCGTGCCGAGGCCGCCAGATGTGTTGAACGCTTCGTAAGTTACGCCGTCGAGCGAGAACTCTTCACGCTCTTCAAGAGCTGGAACCTTGGTGAGCTGGCCGTTGACGATAGCTTCGCATGGTTCGATATATTCGTTGATCAGACCGTCGGTGCTCCATGTGAGATTGTAGTTAAGAGCATTCGAGGGGAATTCTGGCAGAGCACCAACGCGCATACGCACATTTTCCAAAGTGTCAAAGCGCTTTGCAAGATCATAAGCAACGATCGAGATGAAGCCCGGAGCCAAACCGCACTGTGGAATGAATGCAGTGTTTGCATCCTTCGCCAGTTCCATGACACGCTTGGTGCTTGCAACGTCTTCGGTCAGATCAAGATAATGCACGCCGGTCTTGGCTGCTGCCTCTGCGATCAGTGTGGTGAGCTGGAATGGAGCAGCACTCAGAACCGCAAACTTGCCGGTCAAAACAGCTTCAAGCGCTTTGGCGTCAGCAATGTCAAGCGCTTGCGTCTTAACTTCCGCACCCGTGTCCAGTGCATCAAGCTGTGCCTGCGAACGGTCGATAACCGTTACAGCATAGTCACCAGTCGAAGCCAGAAGATCGGCAATGGTTGCGCCGATTTTGCCCGCACCAACAACAACGATCTCTTTCATGTGTATTCCCCTGTAAATCTGTTTGGGTATTTCAATTTCGATGCGCTAAGAATCTCATATTTTTCGGCGAAAAGAAGCGTATAAACTGACGATTTCACGTTGTTTGTTTGTGCAATTTGACGTAAATAATATGCATTATGACGACAAATGCCGATCTTGCCCTTATCGCGCTGTTGCGTGAAAACGCACGCGCCTCAACCGCCGACCTTGCACGGAAGCTCGGTGTATCACGCACGACTGTGCAAAGCAGGCTGGAAAAGCTGGAAAAGCGCGGCGTCATCGAAGGCTATACCGTTCGAATCGCTCCCGAATTTGAGCGCGATCTCGTGCGTGCGCATGTGCTTGTGACGGCGCTGCCGAAATTTGCACCAAAAGTTGAAACCGCGCTGCGCGGTATCATGGCTGTGCGCACATTGCACTCCGTTAGCGGTCATTTCGATATGATTGTAGTGGTCGAAGCGCCGTCGATCCAAGAGCTGGATATTGTCCTCGACACGATTGGTGCGCTCGAAGGCGTTGAACGCACCATGTCCTCGATCATTTTGTCGACGCGGATTGATCGGTAATCAATCTTTGGAACTGCCTTCCCATCCTGCATAAAATACGCCCGGATGTTTTTCCATAAACTGCGTGACTGCGTCGATTTCTTCGGGGTCAATTGACGTATTTACAAGTGTTGCGAGAATCTCAACCGTCTCGGCATTCCGATCGGAAATCTCCACGTCACCCACCGGATATTTGGCCTGTGCCAGCTTTTCAACGAGCAATTCTCGCATTTCTTCCATAGCGTTGTGAGAGGCGATAACCCGAACCTCATAGGTTTGTTCGAGCGCCTGCTGATCAACGGGAATACGGTTAATGAGATTGACGAGCGGACGGAGCAGCGTGTTTCCAAGCAAAACGTAAACGGTCAACAATGCTGCTTCCGCCAGCATATCCGTGCCGGCGCAGGCACCGACCGCTGCAGAGCACCACAGCGTCGCAGCCGTATTAAGGCCGCGGACATTCATGCCTTCCTTCATGATGACACCGGCACCGAGGAAGCCAACCCCGGAAACCACATATGCGATCACGCGCAAAGCTTCAGCATTGCCCGCAAGACGCGCAGCAAGATCGACGAACGCAGCAGCGCCAAGCGCAACGAGCGCATTGGTTCGCAAGCCAGCTGTTCGCTGACGATACTGACGCTCCGCACCGATCAATGTACCAAAGATGAAAGCGGCAGTGTAACTCACTGCCGTATCGAGAAACGGAAAAAAGTTGAAAGTATTCAAAAATTGCATGGTCAAAAATCCTATTTTTGCCAGCGCCTTAACAAGAAATTTTAAAGCATTTATGACACAATACTAATTCCCGACAAACTCAAACTTATCAACATCGACAAGCCCCCGATCCGTGATCTTGAGGTGCGGAATAACGGGCAGAGCGACAAAGGCCAACTGGAGGAACGGTTCTTCCAGTGTGGAGCCCAGTTCTTCTGCGGCATGGCGCAGCGTGCGGAGCTGCTCGCGCACGGTTTCGTAAGGTTCAACACTCATTAACCCTGCGATCGGCAAAGGCATTTCTGCGAGTACTTTGCCATCTCGCACAACAACAAAGCCACCTTCGATTTCGCCCAGACGGTTCGTCGCAGCCGCGATGTCCTCATCGGAAACCCCGACCACACAGATATTATGACTGTCGTGGCTCACAGTCGATGCAATAGCGCCAGCTTTTAAGCCAAATCCATGAACAAATCCGGTAGCAATATTGCCGTTCTTGCCATGACGCTCAACCACCGCAATTTTGACCACATCGCGCTCAAGATCAGGTTCAACGCCATGCGGACCGACTTTCAGATCAAATTCGAGGCTTTCGGTGATGATCTTACCCGGAACAATGCCGATGGCACGGGTTTTACCGCTGTTAGATTGCGACCGGAAATTCGTTGCGCTGACCTTTTGCGCCTTAACGCTGTTACGACCAACTTCGGCGACCGTTTTGCGGGTTGCGAACAACTCTTTCGAAACCACCCTTCCCGCAGAAAGCACGATTTCTGCGTGACAGCTTTCAAGACTATCAATGATCACAAGATCGGCGCGCTGTCCCGGCGCCACCAGACCGCGATCATGCATCCCAAAAGCACGCGCAGCCGAGACACTTGCAGCGCGGTAGATTGCCAACGGCTCTACGCCACCGGCAATGGCCGTGCGAATAAGATAATCGAGATGTCCCTGATCAGCGATATCGAGCGGATTGCGATCATCGGTGCAAAGCGACAAGAACGGCGAATGACGTTCAGTGATGATCGGCATCAAAGCGTGCAGGTCTTTCGAGACCGAACCCTCGCGCACCAGCACATGCATGCCCTTACGCATTTTTTCCAGCGCCTCTTCCGCGCTGGTCGCTTCATGCTCTGTGCGAATACCAGCAGCAATGTAACCATTCAGGTCGAATCCACGCAGAAGCGGCGCATGACCATCAATGTGACGTCCCTGAAAGGCTTTGAGCTTAGCCATACATTCAGGGTCTTTTGAAAGAACACCGGGGAAGTTCATGAATTCGGCAAGACCGATTACTTTTGGGTGGTCAGCAAACGGCAAAAGATCATCGATCAGGAGTTCGGAGCCCGAAGTTTCCATGTGGGTCGCGGGCACACAGCTTGAAAGCTGCACGCGAATATCCATGATAGTCTCAAGCGAACTATCAAGGAAATATTTTAAACCTTCAGCACCCAGCACATTGGCGATCTCATGCGGATCGCAAACGACAGTTGTAACACCCTGCGGCAGCACGCAACGATCAAACTCATGCGGTGTAATGTGTGATGATTCAATATGGAGATGCGTATCGATAAAGCCCGGAACAACAATACGCCCGCTTATATCGATCTCTTGTTTGCCATGATATGTGCCGAATGTCCCAACAATGCGATCACCACAAATCGCAATGTCGCTCTCAACCAGTTCACCAGTTACCAGATCAAAGAAGCGACCACCTTTCAACACGATATCGGCGGGCTCACGACCGGCACCCTGATCGATCATCTGTTCCAGCATTGGCTCACTCCATTCAAATCATTTTCGGAATCAATTTCCCGAAAGTAACACAATGAAGCAACTTCAACGCTGATATTCGATGACTCGGCTCCGATTGAGAACCAATTCAAGCCTGTTTTCACCAATGAGATGTATGCAGATGCGCTTGCTCCAAGGCCCATCCTGCAACGCAAACAAGGCGCGACCATGGCCCAAATCTTCAAGCGGCATGATCTGACGCGTCGGGCCGATCCCCATAATAATGTGGCCATTATCCACGGTGAATGACGCTCCATAAATCGGAGCATTCCAGCGTCCGTCAAATTCTTTTGCGACTGGCTTTGGATGCACTGGCCGCAATTTACGCCTCACATGGCCAATTTCCCCTTGCAGAAAGTCACCATCCCAGCGCAATTTCATCGGTGATGAGGCAGACAAGGAGGAAGTCCAACCGTCCCCAACATCGTAAAGTCTGTCTTCGGCGCCGAGATAATTTGCAAAGCCGTCACGCATCTCAAGCCAGAATGGGCCAGTGTCGGCAACATACAAACCATCCGGAATCGTGGACGTCTTTTCAGGCAGAGATAGCCCATAAAGTGCCGCCATGCAGTCACGTGCGATTGTATGTGTGTCGGCATCTTCTCGATTACAGACAACGACTATGCCGGTTTTATCGATCGTATCTAGCAAGAAATAACTTTTATAGCCCGGATGCGAGCCGCCATGACCAATGACCCGCTTCCCGTCAATATCATCCCAGCGCAGACCTAAACCGTAACCTGTCGGACGACCGTCACTTAGAAAATGCTCCGCTGAGAGTGTCGAGAGCAATCCGTTCGATGCGCCGTCACCGGCCAAAAGGGCTTGCAGCCATTTTGTGAGCGCCATACCGCTACCCGCCACGCTACCCGATGCGGAAAGATGTAAACCCGCGCTGCTTTGCTGCCATTTCCCATTGGCTTTAAAGTACCCAGGGACAAGACCTTTGACGGGATCAGCCCACTCATCTGGAGCTTCCATACAGATATTAAGGGGCTGATTTATTCCAGAGCGCACATAGTCTTTTAACAAAACACCTCTGCGCTCGAATGCCGATTCAACCAGTCGATACCCGGTATTGGAATATGATAATTCCGTGCCTGCGGGAAAATTAAGCCGCTCTAAACTGGCAAGAAACTCCATCAGGCTTGCTGCATTCGTATGAGAATATACGGATAGTCCCAATAGCGTCAGGCACTCACGCGCATCCGGTAAGCCGCCCGTCATATCCAATGCACGGGCGACGGTCACATCAGCGAGTGGCATCTGCAACTCTGGAATGTGCTCACCAAGGCGATCATCAAGGGCAATCAAGTCGGAATGGCGCAACAGCATCGTGCAAAAAATATGCTTGGTGATGGACGCATATCGGATAACAGTATTTGCCGTGAAAGGAATACCTGTCGAAAGGCTCTCAAGCCCTCCGGCATAAGCAAATTTCACCCCATCAAGATCAAAGCCAATGATGACCCCGCCCGGCTCATCCTTACACCATGTTCTGGAATAATGCTTGGCAGACAACGAGGCTGCATTCCAGTCGGCATGGGGGGGCATAAAATCTCCATCAAGCATTCTCGGACAATGAACTGTCCGCATGTGAAAACAGTGCTTATTCAAAACTACTTAAAAATGAGCAAAAACTGATTAGCATTTTTGAAGAATATCACTTCATTGGGGGTCGAATTTTGGCGCAAGCCCATGGGTTTGCAGATTATTGTTTATTAGCCTTTATAAGGGGCATAAATATTTTTTCGACAATCGTGAAAACTGGAGGCTAACCCCAAAGCCAAGAATACGAGCTTGATGGAAGGCTGATTCAGAACACTATCCACATCTTCTGCACAAAATTATCGTTTCTTTTTCGTTTTTTTTCCTTTCACCCGTTAACGTTTTCGGTTTTATTCTATTAAGGGAGAGAAAAGTTGCCCTATAGCGAATTTGCAGTCATATAAGTGTAATAACCATAATGCAGGTATCGGGACCTTGAGAGTGGAACGAATCCGTTCTTAAAGTTGACGAAACCTCATTTCCGAGGAGGAAATATGCTTACCCGTCTGATCACAACTTCCGCGCTGACTGGCGCCCTTGCCCTAACTCTTGGCTCACAGGCTTTCGCACAGACAGAGCTGAGCTGGTGGCACGGCATGACTGGCGCCAACAACGAAATGATCAATGAGCTTTCGAAAGAGTTCAATGAAAGCCAGAGCGAATACAAGATCGTTCCAGTCTATAAGGGCAGCTACCCTGAAACGTTGAATGCTGGTATTGCCGCGTTCCGTTCCAAGCAGCCACCTGCGATCATACAGGTCTTCGACGCGGGTAGCGGCGTGATGATGGCAGCTGAGGGCGCTGTTGTGCCTGCAGCAGAAGTTCTGGAAAAAGGCGGCTACAAGTTCGACAAGTCACAATATCTGCCGGGCATCGTCGCTTATTACTCCAAGCCAGACGGCACGATGCTGTCTTTCCCTTACAATTCCTCATCGCCAATCCTTTATTATAACAAGGACGCTTTCAAGAAAGCTGGCCTTGATGAAAACAACCCGCCTAAGACATGGCCGGAAGTTTTCGAAGCTGCCAAGAAGATCAAGGCGAGCGGCGCCGCTCCTTGTGGTTTCACGTCAACATGGCTGACATGGATTCAGACTGAAAACTTCTCCGCATGGAACAACGTTTCCTTTGGCACCAATGAAAATGGTCTTGGCGGCACCAACGTTGAACTCAAAATCAATGAGCCACTTTTCGTTGAGCATTTCCAGGCTATTGCTGACCTCGCTAAAGACGGCACCTTCCGTTACGGCGGTCGTACTTCGGAAGCCAAGCAGCTCTTTACGTCTGGCGAGTGCGCAATCCTGACCGAATCGTCGGGTGGTCTTGGTGACATCGTCAAGTCCGGTATGAACTACGGTATCGGCCAGCTACCTTATTACGAAGGTCATGGCCCGCAGAACACCATTCCTGGCGGCGCGAGTCTCTGGGTTTTTGCAGGCCTTAGCGACGACCAGTACAAGGGCATCGCACAGTTCTTCAACTTCCTTTCGCAGACCAACATCCAGAAGAAGCTGCATGAAAAATCAGGCTATCTGCCTGTGACGATGGCTGCTTATGAAGCAACGAAAAACTCGGACTTCTATGAAAAGAACCCGGGTCGTGAAACGCCAATCCTTCAGATGATGGGCAAAGCGCCAACCGAGAACTCAAAGGGCGTTCGCCTCGTCAACCTGCCACAGGTTCGCGATATTCTGAACGAAGAATATGAAGCGATGCTTGGCGGTAAGCAGGACGCAAAAACTGCTCTCGACAATGCTGTTAAACGTTCAAACGACGCGATCGCAGCCGCACAATAATGTGATGAACGAAAGCGTGCCGCCTAACCTCAAAGGGTTTGGCGGCATTGCTATCCGCAAGGAAACTCCCCGTGCAAAATGTCACGTTTCCAAACAAAATCTTACCCTATTTGCTGCTGGCTCCGCAGATCATATTGACTGTGATCTTCTTTTTCTGGCCAGCAAGTCAGGCTATTTATCAGTCCTTCATGCGTGAAGACGCTTTTGGGTTGAAATCCACATTTGTTGGATTAGCCAATTTCACCAATGTTCTGTCTGATCCGAACTATCTTCATTCTGTTCAGGTGACGATTGTCTTCAATCTCCTGACCGCATTGGTTGCTATGGGCGCAGCTTTGTTGCTTGCAACCGCTGCCGACAAGGTTATTCGCGGTAAGACCTTCTATCGAACACTTCTGATCTGGCCTTATGCAGTGGCACCCGCTGTCGCTGGTATGCTCTGGCTGTTCATGTTTAACCCTGCAATGGGTACGCTGGCTTATATGCTGCGTAGTGCAGGTTTCGCATGGGATCCGCTACTCAATGGCAATCAGGCCATGGCGATGATCGTCGGTGCAGCCGCATGGAAACAGATTTCCTATAATTTCCTGTTCTTTGTAGCGGGCCTTCAGGCTATCCCAAAATCGCTGATTGAAGCTGCGGCCATCGATGGCGCACGTGGCGCACGGCGTTTCTGGTCAATCGTTTTCCCTCTTCTGGCACCGACGACTTTCTTCCTGTTGGTGGTCAATACGGTTTACGCCTTCTTCGACACGTTTGGCATCATCCATGCCGTCACGGGTGGCGGCCCAGCCAAGGCAACAGAAACACTGGTCTACAAGGTTTATAACGACGGCTTCGTCAATCTTAACCTCGGCTCATCCTCTGCGCAGTCGGTTATTCTGATGATTATCGTAATCGCCCTGACCGCATTCCAGTTCCGCTTCATTGAGAAGCGCGTGCATTATTCGTGAGTGAGGCGACCATGATAGAAAAACGACCAGTCTCAAATCTGTTAGGTCATCTGATCCTGATCATCGGGATCATCGTTGTCGCCTTTCCGATCTACTATACATTTGTCGCATCGACACTCACGTCAGGTGACATTCTTCGTCCCCCCATCCAGCTTGTTCCCGGTGGACACATGCTGGAAAACTACAATGAAGCCATCTTCGGCGGCGTCGAGCGTGTCGTCGGCGTCAGTCTTGAACGCCTTCTTTGGAACTCGTTTGTGGTGGCAATGCTCATAGCAGTCGGCAAGATCATCATCTCGTTCATGTCAGCCTTCGCGATTGTGTTCTTCCGCTTTCCCTGCCGCATGTTCTTCTTCTGGATGATCTTCGTCACACTGATGCTGCCAGTCGAAGTGCGTATTCTGCCAACTTATAAGGTCATTGTAGATCTTGGCATGATCGACACATATGCAGGTCTGACACTGCCGTTGATGGCGTCTGCAACGGCAACTTTCCTGTTCCGCCAATTCTTCCTCACAATTCCCGGTGAATTGGTAGAAGCGGCTCGCATTGATAATGCAGGACCATTCCGCTTCATGCGCGACATTCTGCTGCCACTGTCGAAGACCAACATTGCGGCCCTCTTCGTCATTCTCTTCATTTATGGCTGGACCCAGTATCTGTGGCCACTGCTCGTCACCAATGATGCGAAAATGAACACGATCATCATTGGCCTGCGTCGTATGGTCGATTTCGCTGATGCTTCCACACCGTGGAACTACGTCATGGTTACAGCCATTCTGGCTATCATACCACCGATCCTCGTTGTTGTTCTCATGCAGCGCTGGTTCGTCAAAGGTCTCGTGGAAACGGAAAAATAATGAGCAAGATCATTCTTGAGAATGTCCGCAAGAGCTATGGCGGCGGCATTGAAGTCATCAAAGGCGTTTCGCTGGATATTCAGGACGGAGAATTTGTCGTGCTCGTCGGCCCGTCGGGCTGCGGCAAGTCCACGCTTCTGCGCATGATTGCAGGTCTTGAAGGCATTACCGGGGGCACAATTTCCATCGGTGATCGCGTCGTCAACGATGTGGAACCCGCCGAGCGCGATATTGCAATGGTGTTCCAGAACTATGCGCTTTATCCGCATATGACGGTGCGCGAAAACCTCGCCTATGGCCTGAAAAATCGTAAAACACCAAAGGACGAAATCGAGCGCCGTATTGCTAAAGCTGCGAAAGCGCTTGAAATCGAGCAGTTCCTTGATCGCAAGCCGCGTCAGCTTTCCGGTGGTCAGCGCCAACGCGTCGCGATGGGTCGCGCTATTGTTCGTGAACCATCCGCATTCCTTTTCGATGAACCGTTATCGAATCTCGATGCGAAACTGCGCGTACAGATGCGCGTTGAAATCAAGCGTCTTCAGCGTGCGCTTGGAACAACAAGCGTTTACGTGACACATGACCAGATGGAAGCCATGACCATGGCCGATCGTCTTGTGGTGTTGAATGCCGGTAATATCGAGCAGGTCGGAACACCTATCGAGCTTTATGAAAAGCCAGCTTCGACATTCGTTGCGACCTTCATCGGATCACCATCGATGAACCTGCTGGACAGCGGCGAAAACAATGTCTGGCAACCGGGTCAAGCCGTAGCGCTTCCGTCAGACAAATACACCTTTGGTGTGCGTCCGGAAGACATTCGCATCATTGAAAATGGTGAAGCAGAAGCTGATGGTTTCAATACCGAAGTTCGTATTGAAGCAATCGAGTTGGTCGGTGCTGAAAGCTATATCCATGGCTCGCTCACTGATGGCAAGCCACTGATCTTCCGCGTTCCGGGCCGTTCTGAACATTCGGTGGATGAAGTTGTGAAAATTGGTGCGTCTGCAAAAGACGTGCATATTTTTGGCGCTGACGGTCGCCGCGCAAGCAACTAATTTCAATCTCGGGCGTTCAGGAAACTGAGCGCCCGAAACATAATAAGTCCGCTTATTAGCCGTTTTCGTTTTAGAATTTATGCGCTACACAACCGTAGAATATTTTTCTCTTTCTGAGGAATGCGCATTACATGACCCATCAGCAGATACTGTCCTTCGCTGTGATAATTCTCATGATGGGGGCATTTATCTGGGGCAGATTCCGCTACGATATTGTCGCTCTATGCTCGCTGCTACTGGCCGTAGCAGTTGGTGTCGTTCCATATGATCAGGCCTTTACAGGCTTCAGCGATGACATCGTTATTATTGTCGGTAGCGCCCTGATTGTAAGCGCGGGTGTAGCACGCTCCGGCCTCATGCAGGAAGCAGTTCAGCGTTTTCTTCCCGATCTGAACAGCGTAAGATTACAGCTTGCGGTTCTTGTCGCAATCGTCACGGTTTTATCCGCCTTTGTTAAAAATGTCGGTGCATTGGCAATCATGATTCCGGTCGCGTTTCAGTTCGCCCGACGTTCCAATGTATCGCCTTCGACTTTTCTGATGCCGATGGCATTCGGTGCGTTGATTGGCGGACTGATGACACAGGTCGGCACCTCACCTAACATCGTTGTGTCGCGCATTCGCGGTGAAATGGTTGGCGAGCCTTTCACGATGTTCGACTTCACCCCCGTCGGTGCTGTTCTGGCAGTTGTTGGCCTTATTTATCTGGTCACATTCTATTGGCTCGTGCCACAGCGTACGCGTGAAAGCGTATCACTGGACGATGCCATCAAGATTAAAAACTACGCATCCGAAGCCAGTGTCTCTGCAAATTCTTCAGTCTTGGGAAAGCGTATCAGCGACCTCATAAAGCCTGCTGAAGGTGAGGCTATGGTGACGTCGATCATTCGTAAGAAAAGCCGCATCACGCCCCTGCCCGATACCGTCCTTGCCGAAAATGACATCGTGCTTCTCGAAGGCGATCCAAAAGCTCTGGATACGGTTGTCAGCTCCGGCAAGCTCACGCTGTCGAAAAATCGCAACCCATCAGAGACAAGCGGTTCGACCCAGATCGAAACGGTCGAAGCGGTTATTGGAACCAATTCCCGTCTTGTAGGTCTGAATGCTCAACAGCTCGATCTCTATGCGCGCTACGAGGTCAATCTGCTGGCCGTCAGTCGTCCCGGACAGCGCATTTCTGAACGGCTGAGCGAAGTGCGGTTAAGCTTTGGTGATGTGATCGTCTTGCAAGGCAGGCAAGCGAATCTTTCGAGCTTTTTGACAGAATTTGAATTACTGCCACTGGCTCGTCGCAAGCTGATGCTCGGCAGTGTCCGACGCGCACTCATTCCTCTTTCGATACTGATCGCAGCGATTGGGGCCACGGCGTTCAGCATTGTCCCTGTGGCTATTGCGTTCTTCGCCGCGGCAGTTGCGATGCTGCTGTTTAAAGTCATCCCGATCAACGAGGTCTATGACGAAATTGATGGACCCATTCTGGTCATGCTTGCGGCACTCATACCCGTATCAGACGCGCTGCGCACATCCGGCGGAACTGAACTGATAGCGCAATGGCTTTCAGGAATAGGCCACCAATTGCCGCCCTATGGCGCGCTGGCGCTTATTCTGGTCACAGCCATGATGGTAACGCCATTTCTTAATAACGCGGCAACCGTCCTTGTCATGGCGCCAATTGCAACCAGCTTTGCATCCGGTCTTGGTTTCAAGCCCGAAGCATTTCTGATGGCAGTCGCAATTGGAGCAGGCTGCGATTTCCTCACACCAATCGGACATCAATGCAATACACTCGTGATGGGACCGGGTGGCTATAAGTTCAGCGACTATCCGAGACTTGGACTGCCTTTGTCGATCATCATCGCACTGGTGACTGTACCAGCACTGATGTTCTTCTGGCCTTTACGATAGCCCGTCCTTTACAGAACGAATCCAGTCGAGACTTTCCGCAACGATTTTCTCGATTGGGTCAGCTACATCGGCACGAAAAACCAGTGCTTCACCAACGGGGCTTTCAAGCGTTGCAAGCTGGCTTTCCAGCATTTTTACGGGCATGAAGTGGCCCGTTCTTTGCCCCATATGCTGATGTAAAATGTCAAAACTCCCATCGAGAAAGACAAACATCAGCGGTCCGCCAGACGCAGCACGCATCCGGTCGCGATAGCTTTTCTTTAACGATGAGCATGATACCACGATACCATCATGCTCAGCGGCGAGGCGTTCACCGATCTGTTCCAGCCACGGCCAACGGTCTTCATCCTGCAACGGAATTCCAGCCACCATTTTATCGACATTGGATTGAGGATGCAGGCTATCACCTTCCAGAAAAGGCAGGTTGAGCGCCTCAGCGAGCTTTTCGCCAACAGTCGATTTTCCAGAACCGGAGACACCCATCACAATAATATGCATGTTCCTGATCCTCAAAATGTTTCCAGCTGAAGATTAACGCGGTTTGCAGCACCCACGACATGGTTGCGCATAACGTCACGTGCTTTCAGCGGATCGCGCGTTGCAATCGCATCGCGAATGGCAACATGCTCGGCGATCGTAATCTCTACAATCTCTTCAAGAACGGCACGCGCGCGTGCTGCGCGGATGGCCTGACTGATACGCTCTGCAATAAATCCAAGCACCAAGGGAAAATACTCATTGTGCGTAGCGCTCGCAAGCACACGATGAAATGTAAGATCCGCAGCAATGCCGTCATCAGACCATTTTTCACCACCTGTCATCTTAGCCAATGCAGCATCCAGCTTGTGCAAATCGTCAGCGGTATGATGCACCGCAGCAAGACCCGCAGCTTCGATTTCAAGCGCCATGCGCAATTGAAAAAGGCTGCGAAAATGGTCACGGTCAGCAAGTGTTTCAGGCTCGATCCGAATAGCATGGCGGCGATCAGGCTCGGTGACAAAGGCACCGACACCCTGCCGCGTTTCGATAAGCCCTTCGTTGCGCAATTGAGCAATCGCCTCACGGATGACAGAACGGCTAACACCGAAGCTTTGCGCAAGATTATGTTCAGTCGGCAATTTATGCCCCGGCAACCAACTGCCCTCGCTAATTTGGCGGACAATTTCAGAAGCAATCCGAGCTGGAAGCTGTTCGTTACGCCTGATTTCACCGAACATCGTATGCTGCTTCCCCTATATTCTGTGCCATTGATTTGTCGTCAGTTTTTTATCAAGTCAAGCGAAAGCTGACGGCCAGATCTGTTTAACGTTTTGATGCGCCAAATTGCGTAAGCGTACCCCATGAAATGATCATGTTTCATGGCAAGCTACACATAAACTAGTTTTCAAACATCGAATATACAGTTATCAGACAACCCAACAATATAATTTAGAGGAGTTCCGTTGTGATGCCGTTTGCAGTACCACATGCGGGTCTGTTGAATGTTGCGGTATCTCTTCTATCTGCTCTACGACTTAAATTTGCATCATGAACAGAGCACACCGGGAGGAAAAACCTGTGCAAGACAAGCATACTCTGAACTCATCTGTGATTTTACCTGAAGACAGCGCTTCAGCAGTCCTCATCGGACGCGTATGGTCCAAGGAAGAAAATGGCCCATGCCCTGTACTCGTCGCAAACGGTCATGTTCACAATCTATCCAGCATTTCGGCAACCGTCTCAGGGCTTCTGGAACGCAAGCAGCTGGTTGAAGAGTTAAAAGATGTGAGCCGCTTTGCTGATCTTGGCGCGCTCGATGACTATCTTTCTGGCGAAAAAGGTGAATTGCTTGCGCCGATTGATCTTCAGTCTATCAAGGCAGCGGGCGTTACTTTCGCAGACAGTATGCTTGAACGCGTGATCGAAGAACAAGCAAAGGGAGACCCTACCCGTGCGTTGGAAGTGCGCAAACGTTTGGCGCCAGTAATTGGCGACAGCCTACGTGGCGTGGCCGCTGGCTCCGAAAAGGCGGCACAAGTTAAAGCGCTGCTTCAGGATATGGGTCTCTGGTCGCAATATCTCGAAGTCGGTATTGGACCCGATGCGGAAATTTTCACAAAGTCGCAGCCAATGTCTTCGATGGGTTGTGGCGATACTGTTGGCATCCTGCCGATTTCACAATGGAACAATCCGGAGCCGGAAGTTGTACTGGCTGTCGCCTCTGATGGTCGTATTGTCGGCGCAACGCTTGGCAATGACGTCAATCTGAGAGACGTTGAAGGTCGCTCGGCCCTTCTGCTCGGCAAGGCCAAAGACAATAATGCATCCTGCGCCATTGGTCCGTTCATCCGTCTCTTCGACGGTGAATTCACCATGGACGTTCTGCGTAAGCTTAAGCTTTCGTTGCATGTTACCGGAACGGACGGCTTTGAAATGACTGGTGAAAGCCCGATGGAAGCAATCAGTCGCGACCCTGAAAATCTTGCCGGACAAATGATGAATCGCAATCATCAATACCCGGATGGCGCTGTTCTTTTCCTCGGCACAATGTTTGCACCAGTGAAGGACCGTCGCGGCGCAGGCCAGGGCTTTACGCACGAAATCGGCGATAAGGTTGAAATTTCGACGCCGAAACTCGGACGCCTCGTCAATTGGGTCGACCGGACCGACAAATGTGCTGAATGGACGTTCGGCATTCGTGCGCTGATCCAAAACTTGCAAAAGCGCAATCTTCTCGACAAGATTTAAAACTGAGAAGGCCGCATATTAAACATATGCGGCCTTTTTATTAATTCAGCGGAATAGCATTTCCATCTTTAGAACTCTGATAAGCATTCGACATCGCGTCATATTTAGCTCTGATGACATCAAGCCGCTTTTGGAAACGAGCGCGATCTGGCTCAGGCAGTGCCGCCACCATTTTCGGGATCGAATGGCTATGCCAGAAACTATTGTCGTGGTTGTAACCGCCCGGCTCAAGCGTAAAGACCTCCTTGAGAATTTTCAGATCATGCGGGATCGAAAATGCGTCGCGTGAATCTTCATGGCTGAACAGATAGTAGAAATTATCAAAACCACTCCAGGTTATCGCGGACAGGCACATGGAGCATGGCTCGTGCGTTGAGAGGAAAATCATGTCCTTCGTTTCAGGACGCCCTTGCTCAGACATTTCATAGAAGCGTTTTATCGTATGGACTTCGCCATGCCACAGTGGATTTTCTGTCTCATTGTTTGTTTCGGCCAGCACCAGAGACAAATCAGACTTGTTCAGAAGAGCTGCGCCAAAAACCTTGTTGCCTTCCGAAACCCCTTGTTCAGTCAGAGGTATGATGTCGTGTTCAATGACATCAATCAACTTCTCGAGCAGCTTGAATTCATCTGAGGACATAATCAACTCCCATACAAATCAGAAAGAAAAACGCCGGGGCATTGCCCCGGCGTTAAAGTTTATTCTGGAAAGAATGCGAAGCGGATCACAAACAATGCTGCCACGATCCAGGTTGCCAGATGAACCTCGCGCGCCTTGCCAGTCACTGCTTTGAGCACAACATATGTGATAAAACCAAAGGCAAGACCGTTCGCAATCGAATAGGTGAACGGGATTGCAAGCGCAGTCAAAGCCGCAGGCGCTGCTTCCGTGATCTCATCCCACTTGATTTCCGACAATTCACGCATCATCAGGCAAGCGACATATACAAGCGCAGGCGCTGTGGCATAGGCAGGAACAGAACCCGCAAGCGGCGAAATAAAGAGTGCAGCAAGGAAAAGAACCGCGACAACAAGTGCTGTCAAACCTGTACGGCCACCAGCCTGTACACCGGATGCGCTTTCCACATAAGCGGTCGTGGACGAAGTACCGAGCAGAGAGCCGCCGAGGATGGCAGTACTATCAGCAAACAAGGCTTTACCGAGACGGTTGGGCTTACCCGGTTCGATCAGCCCGCCGCGTTTTGCAACACCAATCAGCGTTCCAGTCGCGTCAAAAACTTCGACAAGCACGAAAACCAGAATTACATGCAGAATACCGGTGTGCAAAGCGCCCATGATATCAAGCTGAAGGAACGTCGGCATCAGGCTTGGAGGTGTATCGAATACGCCGTTAAACTCGGTGATACCAAGCGCAATCGATGCGATGGTAACAACCAGAATACCAATCAGAATTGCACCACGTATTTTGAGGGCATCAAGCGCGGCGATGATGAAAAAGCCAGCAATTGCGAGAAGCGGACCAGCACCATGTAGATCGCCAAGCCCAACAAGTGTTGCAGGATTATCAACAACAATACCGGCATTCTTGAGACCGATCAGCGCCAGAAACATGCCGATACCGGCAGCAATGGCACTTCGCAGGGATTGTGGAATTCCTTCAACAAGCCACCGGCGAATACCTGTCACGGTGAGGAGCAGGAATATAATGCCAGAGATGAACACCGCACCCAGCGCCTGCTGCCATGAAAAGCCCATAGCACCAACAACGGTGAAGGCGAAGAAGGCATTCAGGCCCATGCCCGGAGCCATACCAATCGGCCAGTTGGCGACCAGCGCCATAACGATCGAACCGAGTGCCGCCGCAAGACAGGTCGCGACGAAAACCGCATTTCGATCCATGCCCGTGCTGGACAGAATATCAGGATTGACGAAGATGATGTAAGACATCGTCAGGAAGGTTGTCAGACCAGCGATCACTTCCGTTCTCACCGATGTTCCGTGTTCCTGCAATTTGAACAGCTTTTCCAGCATGATCCCTCCAGGGCAAAAAGCGCGCATTCAAAAGCACCCATAATCCGCCAAAAGCAATTGCTTGCGATTGGATGATGAAAATCGGTGCAATCTATTGCGATTGCCGTATTTGTTAGCCGCAGCCGCCTGTTAGCGAGCGGATTTGTTCCCCATACACCCAAGTCGACAAAAAACACAGTTCTGCCGCAAGAATGTCTGTTTATTAACGTGATTTAGTTTGGTCTGACTCAAACGATAACGCTAGCCAGCTATTCAAATGTATATTTTTGAAAGTGCTTCAAAATTGGCAATAGGCTAAGTTCGCGTCTCTGCCGCTATCACACTGATTAAAATACAGTTTTAAGTAAAATTCCTGTGCCATACAGACCGAAAGCAAAAAATGTATGCGCAATGAGGTTGAGAACGCGAACGTTTCCCGCATTCGGTAAACGCGAAGCGGCCCAACCGATTCCCAGACCAGGCTGTAATAAAAACCATCCAGCAGCCACCGTCATAATACCAAATATCCAAGCAGGAAGAAAAAGGGGATTCGCAAACCAGGCAAAGCCACCATAAAGCGCAAAAATGACACCATAAAGAATACCGACCGCATAATGGCCAACCCAGCCTAACGCGACTTCATGTATATACGGCTTAGTGGCAGCAATATCGTCGTGAAATATCTGACCCTGTCGCAAATGCCAAAACCAGCGTCCGACCAATCCCCAATTCGGGCGCGATTGACCCGGAAATTGGGCAAGAACCAATGCCCAAAGGTCCATAACGACCGTTGCCCCGAGTCCGATCAAAATTCCTTTTATTATAAGCTCAAGCATGTCTAGATCCTGAAAGTATTAGGCAGCCACATAACCTTGTGGCTGCCTAATACGCAAGACCTAATAATCTATTGGGTTAACTCCAGATAATATACTACTTGCACAAATATTAGATATGCATGCGCAGAAAATATCTACGGAATAAAACCTGTAAATTTGGCGGCGATGAAGGTTGCAGACAACTTAACTCCCTCCACAGAGACAGATCTTCATCGCCAGCCCCCCGCGAAATCAATAATACTGCAAGGGTTAATGTTCACAAGCGTTATACGTCTCAAATGAACATGGAAAACGTCTCAAAATTGGAAGACGATTATCATTACTAATTTTATCATATTTTTACTTAGGATAATAGATATATACTATTCCTATTGATTTATAGTAGTAATTATAAAACAAAAGCGCCGGGACTGGAGCACCGACGCTTTGTCATATCAATTTTGTTTCACTTACGGGGCGATTAGTTATCAGCCGCACCATCAGTGATTACTTACCGAACACTGCGCTCTGAATCTGCGAACGCGATACGCCGATATCGGCAAGAAGATGATCGTCCATTGCACCGAGTTCACGAATTGCACGACGACGGGAAACGTACTGCTGGAATTTCTGACGAATGTTCATTTTCTATCTCCTCGTTGGATGCCTCATAAATAGTCTTTTGCACAAATTTCCACCACGGATATGATTGCAAATGAGGCATGCGTTTTCGCTAGAGCTCGCGCTCTTGAAAACGCCGCAATCGCCTACCCCATAGGGCATAGCGGACGATCTTTTTTTTGATTTTGAGAGAATTTGCCTTTTGCTAAACTGGTCTTAATCGATTAAGCCGTTTGGCGGAGGAGTTTATCTCTAGCTTTTGCGGACACCACTATGCTTTACGGTATTTTCCTCGCGTTTGCGTCCTATGCTGCATTCGCTGTCAGCGATGCATGCGTCAAGTTTATTGACGGTACATTATCACCCTATGAGATCGCGTTTTTTGGTGCCGTACTCGGTATTCTTGCCATCCCATTCACGAAGAAACCGGAAGATCAGTGGCTCGATATGTTTCGAACCACAAATATAAAACTCTGGTTACTTCGAACAGTCACGGCAGCAATGGGGGTGATTGGCAGCGTTGTCGCCTTCACACATCTATCAATGGCTGAAGCCTTTGCACTGATTTTCCTGCTTCCAGCATTTGTAACAATCCTGTCGGTTCTTTTTCTTAAAGAGCAGGTTGGCTGGCGTCGCTGGTCGGCAGTTATCATCGGCTTTATTGGCGTGCTTGTGGTGCTGCGCCCCGGCTTTCGCGAGCTGTCCATCGGTCATCTTGGCGCGCTTGGCGGTGGACTGGGCGGAGCTTTCAGCATCGTGATCTTTCGCGCAATGGGTAAAAAGGAAAAGCGTATCTCGCTTTATACTGCGGGACTTATCGGCCCCATCCTCATCTGTGGCGCATTGATGATTCCAAGCTATCAGACACCGTCCGCCATTCAATGGGGATACCTCGCAGGCTACGGCCTGCTTGCGGCATTCGCCAACATTCTTCTCATGCTTGCAGCCCAGCGCGCGCCAGCCAGTGCTATCGCGTCCCCGCAATATAGCCAGATGATCTGGGCCATTCTCTTCGGATATTTCGTTTTCCATGATCATATTGATCTTCCGATGCTTATCGGCATCGTTCTAATCACGATTTCCGGCCTTTTCACCTTCGTGCGTGAGCGTCAGCGCGGTGTTGCGGGTCCAGCCGCCGTTGCAACATCGGATCCATCACCTGCTTTGGCGGAAGAAAAATAGACCCGCTCTCTCGTAAGCCCGATCAATATAAGATGCTATAAAACCCGAAACTGGTTTCCAGTTTCGGGCTTGATGCTATAAAAGCGCAGATTCATATCCTACCCCAGCTCTTTCCAGCAATTCTATTTAGAACTGAAAGCGCTTCGCGCGGGATTTGGTACGAAATGCAATCGATCAAGGATAAAAACTATGGCTGAGAAGCGAGCAACTTGGACCTATTACAAAGGTGAGTGGCATCAAGGCGATGTACGCATTCTCGGCGCAGCTTCACATGCGACATGGCTTGGCTCTCTCGTTTTCGACGGTGCGCGTCTTTTTGAAGGCGTAACGCCTGATCTTGATCGGCACTCTGCACGCGCAAACGACTCTGCACGCGCGCTTGGACTGGCACCTATGCTGAGCGGCAGCGATATTGAAACGCTTGCCCGCGAAGGTTTGAAGAAGTTCGCGCCGGGGACAGATGTCTATATCCGCCCGATGTATTGGGCCGAAGACGGCGATAGCACCACGGTTGCGGCAGCGCCGGAATCAACCGATTTTGCCCTTTGTCTTGAAGAAATCCCAATGGTCGAGCCAAAGGGCTTTACCGTTACGACAACTTCGTTTCATCGTCCTTATCTGCAGGTCATGCCCGTGAATGCCAAGGCTGCATGCCTTTATCCGAACAATGGAAGGATGCTGCGTGAAGCGAAAGCCAAGGGCTTCCATAATGCGCTCGTTACAGACGTTCTCGGCAATGTTGCAGAAACGGCAACATCGAATGTCTTCATGGTTCGCGGTGGAGAAGTTTTCACGCCGGTTCCTAATGGTACATTCCTGAACGGCATCACACGCCAGCGCGTGATCGGACTTTTGCGCGAGGCCGGAGTGAGCGTTCACGAAATTTCTCTCACGCTTGAAGATTTTCGTGAAGCAGATGAAATCTTCTCTACAGGTAATTTAAGCAAGGTCGTTCCAGTTATCGGCTTTGACGACCGCAGGCTGGAATACGGTGCTGTTACAAAGCGTGCACGTTCGCTTTACTGGGAATGGGCGCACAGCTGAGAAAAACGGCTTATCCTCTAAATTTGACCCCAATAACGGTTGCTGCGTGAATGCTTGAGCATACCCCCTTATTTATGACAGTAGCTGTTATTGCAGCCTTTTTGGTCGGCTTGTCCAAAGGTGGTTTGCCGTCCGTAGGCACGTTATCAGTGCCGTTGATGGCTCTGGTTATCTCGCCTGTAACGGCAGCAGCCCTGTTGCTGCCAATCTATGTTGTCAGCGATATGTTCGGGCTTTACCTCTATCGCCACCACTTCTCAGCACGAAATCTGGCAATTCTTACGCCAGCTGCCATTGTAGGGATCGGATTGGGCTGGTTTTTCAGCTCGCATCTTTCCAGCACATTCATCGGCATGATGGTCGGACTTGTGGGGCTATTCTTCTGCTTCAACGTCTGGGTCGGTGCAAAATACCGACGCGCGGCGCGTAAGGCAGATATCCCAGGTGGAACCTTTTGGGGAATTATAACCGGCCTCACAAGTTTCGTTTCACACTCCGGCGCACCACCCTTTCAGATGTATGTACTGCCACAGCATCTGGAAAAGCTGGTATTTGCTGGCACATCGACCATTCTTTTTGCGATCGTCAATGCGGTTAAGCTGATCCCCTATTGGCAGTTGCAGCAGTTTTCCAATCTTGACTGGTCGCTTGGCCTTTGGCTTTTGCCTGCCGCGATTATCGGCACGTTCGTTGGTGCCAAGCTCACCCGTATCATGCCGGATGGTCCGTTTTTCCTGCTCGTACAGCTCACGCTTTTTGGGCTGTCGATCAAGCTCATAGCAGATTGGGTGATCCCGTTTTTTACGCTTTGAAATTTAAAACCGCAGACCCCCACCCAAAATCAATATTTTTGCAACAAGCCTAATAAACCTTCGTAACGGCTCTATATCTTTTATAGAGCCGCAGCACAGAATTTCTGACGAACCGTTTCTAACGGAACCACAGACCTCTCACTGCGTTCGATAAACAGCGACGTTACGGAGGCAAATATAATGGTCGAGCTGGTCAACAATATCGAAAACATTGAGTTTATTATCGCCAAGGCGCGAGAATATGATGTTCAGGTTCCCGCCGTGGACGAAGATTCCGGCTCTAATGCATCGGATGATGGCGACGTTGACATTCTTGATTCTTCCATCACCAACCCGACACGCCGAGAACTGGTCGCCGCAATTCGCTCTCTCAACGAAGATGAGAAGATCGAATTGCTGGCCCTGGTGTGGGTCGGCCGCGGGGATTTCAGCGCGGAAGAGTGGGGTGATGCTCTTTCGACCGCTAGTGACCGCCACAATGGCCGGGAAGCGAAATATCTTCTCGGTATCCCGCTTCTTGGTGATTATATCGAAGAAGGCCTTGAAACGCTCGGCATAGATTTTGAAGCCTACGATAACGAATAAGAAAAATTGATGTTTCCATTGATCGTTCTGTTTTGACGCCGTCACAGCTGGCGCGTAGTCTGCGCTTCGACACGGGAAACAAAAAGCAAAGCATTGGAGGATTTCATCATGCTTCAGAAAAATCTGGATCAGAAAACAGATTTCTACATTGATGGCGCATGGCGCGCACCACTCGAAGCAAAGACGATTGAAGTCATCAATCCAGCCAATGAAAAGCCTTATGCAGTGATTTCTGCTGGCTCGTCTGCCGATATTGATCTGGCTGTCGCTGCGGCAAAAAAGGCATTTCCTTCCTGGAGTGAAACACCTGCTGAAGAACGCATTGGCTATCTCCGCCGTATCGTAGAAATCTACGAACGCCGTCTTGAAGAAATGGCGCAGGCTATTTCCAAGGAAATGGGTGCGCCAATCAAGCTTGCGCGTGAATCGCAGGCCGCAGCAGGCATCTCGCACACAAAAGCTTTTATTGCAGCATTCGAGAATTTCGAATTCGATGAAATTCTTTCACCAAAGCATTCCAATCAGGCTATTGTGCGTGAACCGATCGGTGTTTGCGGCTTGATTACGCCGTGGAACTGGCCAATGAACCAGATCGCACTCAAGGTCATCCCTGCCCTTGCCGTGGGTTGCACAGTCATACTCAAGCCATCCGAAATTGCTCCCATGTCGGCGATGCTCTTCGCTGAATTTGTCGATGAAGCCGGCTTGCCAAAAGGCGTTTTCAACCTTGTTAACGGCGAAGGTCCAGTTGTCGGCGAAGCGATGTCACAACATCCTGATATCGACATGATGTCGTTCACCGGTTCAACCCGCGCCGGAACTGCAGTTTCGCGGGCTGCAGCCGCGACCGTTAAACGTGTTTCGCTTGAACTCGGCGGAAAGTCGCCAAACATCGTGTTTGCCGACAGCGATCTCGAAAAAGCGATTGAACGCGGTGTGAACCATTGCTTTGAAAACACCGGTCAATCCTGCAACGCACCAACCCGCATGCTGGTCGAACGCTCAGTTTATGATCAGGCGGTTGAGTTTGCAAAAAAGTCGGCATCGAAAACCATTGTCGATGATCCATCCAAAGAAGGCGAACATATCGGCCCGCTTTCCTCCTCAATCCAGTTCGACAAGGTGCAAGCTCTTATTCAGAAAGGGATCGATGAAGGTGCACGTCTGATTGCTGGGGGTACCGGACGCCCTGACGGCATTTCAGAAGGCGACTTCGTCAAGCCGACCATCTTCGCCGACGTGAACAACGAAATGACCATTGCTCGTGAGGAAATCTTCGGCCCTGTGCTGGCAATGATCCCCTTCGATACGGAAGAAGAAGCCATCGCTATCGCCAATGACACGCCCTATGGTTTGGCTGCTTATATTCAGACGGGAAACCCGGAGCGGGCTAAGCGCGTCGCCCGCAAGCTTCGTGCTGGCATGATCCAGATCAACGGAACTTCACGCGCACCGGGCAGTCCGTTTGGTGGCTATAAGCAATCTGGCAATGGCCGTGAAGGCGGCAAATGGGGCCTTGAAGACTTTATGGAAGTAAAGCTCATAAGCGGCTGATTATAAAGACTATAATAAAATAAAAAAACGCCGGCTATCCGGCGTTTTTTATTGCTATATCTACCAGCTATTTTTCGTCAATTGATCGGCACATTATAGCTTTGTACCCCCGAACCTGTTCCTTGACGGGTGAAAAACAAATACAAATATTAACCGTCAAGGAATGGGTTTATGTTTAGCAAATTAGCGTTGATGACGCGCTTGCCAAAGCGCCTGCGCCTGCGCATAGAAATGTCCATAACTATCGTTATCGGCAGCAAGAGCAGTCATCAATGCCATCGCAGTTGATGCAATGACCGTGAGTTCAGCGCGCTCATCAATAGCCGCGCCAGACCAAACTGCGAGCCAATATTCAAACGTGCTTTGGCTGGCATGACGATCTGTTGCGGCCTTTGATAAGGTCGGCAGATTGATGTCGATTTTCTGCGAACCAAGCCATCGGTAAACCGTGTGTGTATGATGCGGAACCAGCTCTGCAACATCGCGGCTTGTCGAAACAGCGGAGACGGACTTCATATTCAAAAGTGCCCCTGCATCGCGATGCAGTTCGCGGTAAGCAGGCTGTGTCACGCCCACAAAAGACGCTGAAAGCCTCAAGGGATTTAGCAGATGCGCAAGGCTGTTTATCGATGAGCGCGAATTAAACAACGGATAGAGAGCCAGTAGAGAATGAACCTGAGGTGCAAAGCCTGCAAGCGGCATGAAGCAAATACCATGAGCGTTCAAAGCACTTTTTCCAAGCGCCAGCGACGTGGCAATCGGAATATTTATGGCCTGCGCTGCAAGTTCAAGCTTTCCTGACAATTCGCCCATACCGCAGTTGCCGTGCAACACCACCGGATACCCGGCTCGCGAAACGAGAATGGCCGCCAGCATAAACCAGGGCGATTGATTGGAATTGGGCGACAGATAGGCTGGCCAGTCGAGCGCAGGCGTCCCGATATTTGCATCAAGCGTATAATAGCGATGCGCTGCGCGGGCCATTCCGGCTAACTCCGGCGCAGTTTCTCCACGGTAATGGATCAGACGCAACAAAGCACTGATTTGCATAGGGTCTGCCTCACCAGCAAAAATCGTGGTGAAGGCGTCTTCCGCCTCATGCATTTCAAGCGGACGCGTATAGCCAATCTTACGGCCAATAATCGCTATATATTTTGCCAAGCGCAGGGACGGATCATTTTCATCCTGAACATTGGCAAATTGCGCAGCAAGCTGTTCTGGCGTCGGGTGGTTCTCAAGCTGCACCACCTTGCGGATGCCAAGCGGTGGTGGGGCAACAATCATGCTTGTCTTTTCCCATCCCCGTCGTTCGCAATGCACTTCAGCAGCATTTTTGCCGTCAAAATTCATCAACGCTTCCGTTTCATTGGCAAGTCTGCGAAGTCGTCCCCGCAATGCCTCCGCCTTCGGCGTTGCAATCATATTGCGGCCTGAACGAATGAAAATCGGATCGTCAAATTTTTCGCGTATCTGTCCAAGCAATCGACTCATGGCTGCCATGCTCAAGCCCATTTGCCGAGCGGCACCACCGACACTGCCTTCCACAAGAAGTGCATCAAGCGCAATCAACAAGCGAAGCTCACCCAACTTCAGGCTTTCGCCTGCGGCAGCCTCTGGCTCTGTCTGTGTTTTCATGCGCTTGCCAGCCATTGCTGTCTTATCCGATCAGTTGCGTTTTTCGAAACTTGGAATTGTTATAAAAGATGACCGTTGACGTCATCTTATTGCCATACATAAGGAGAGCCGAAAACTCAACTTAAAGGGTGACATTTATGATCAGCTTGTTTCGGGGATCACGCGCCACTGGCTCGCAGAACAGGCACTTGGCCAGCAAATCGCTTTTTGCAAAAGCTGTTCTTGCGGGCACCTGTCTTTCCACTGCACTTGTTTTGACCGGCACCGTTTCCTTCGCACAGACCTTAACCAAGGCAGAGGAAGAAGCTGCCAAAAAGAAACAGGCTGAGGCGCAAGCGGCTGAACAGGTGAATGCTGGGGGTGGCATTACACTTAATCAGATCGTTGTATCGGCAACAGGTTTTGAACAAAACATCACTGATGCACCAGCCAGCATTTCAGTCATTCCAGGTGAAGAACTCGAAAAACGTGCTTATCGTGATCTTGGCGATGCACTGCGTGATGTGCAAGGCGTTGCCGTAACTGGTGCCGCTGCTGAACGTGATATCTTCATTCGCGGTCTTCCCGGCACCTACACGCTTATACTCGTCGATGGAAAGCGCCAAAGCACACGCGATGCGCGTACCAACGGCAATTCCGGCTTTGAGCAAAGTTTCCTGCCGCCAGCCAATGCTATTGAGCGTATTGAAGTCATTCGCGGTCCAATGTCATCGCTTTATGGTTCAGACGCGATGGGCGGCGTTATCAACGTCATTACCAAAAAAGTTGCAGACAAGTGGAGCGGCTCGCTCAGTGTCGACACGACAGTCCAGCAGCATTCCAAGTACGGTAATTCCTATCAGGGTTCATATTACATAACTGGCCCGCTCGTACCCAACCTCGTTGGTGTGCAGCTCTGGGGACGTGGTATGAAGCGTCAGGAAGACCAGATCATCAGTGGTACGCCTGAGCAAAAAGACATCGACATTACAGGTCGTGTAACCATCACACCAAATGCGGATCACGACATTGTCTTTGAAGCAGGCAAGACACGCTTACGCCGTGACTCTTCGGTTGGAAACACGATCAATCCAGTCTCCACCAACAGCACTGCGCCTGTTGATGCTTACAATCTTAATGACCGCAACCATTGGTCTATCAGTCATACTGGCCGTTGGGGTCCAACGACTTCCGAATTCTCCTTCATGCAGGAAACGGCTGAAAGAACGAATTTCAGCTGGAATAATACGCGCAGCGAATTCGTGGAAAACCTGCGTTCACCGCACATCCGCAATTCAACACTTGATGGTAAGTTTACGACGCCCTTCGAGCTTTATGGCAACCATACGCTCGTAACGGGCAGCCAATTCATCGAAGGCACCCTGACAGATCAGAACCCTGGTCGTCGTACCGGATTAGACGAACAGTTCACGATTAAGCAGTGGGCGCTCTTTGCTGAGGATGAATGGTGGATCACACCAGATTTCGCCCTCACCGGCGGTCTGCGTATGGATCACCATGAAATCTACGGTTCGCATTGGAGCCCACGAGGCTATGCCGTTTGGCATGCAACCGATCAGCTGACTATCAAGGGTGGCATTTCAACGGGTTTCCGTGCACCTGAACTGCGCACCATTGCGCCGGGCTATGCTTATACCACCGGCGGCGGCAATTGTACCTATGGTCCAACTGGAAACTGCGGCGTCATCATTGGCGATCCGAATCTCCAGCCAGAAAAAAGCACAAGCTATGAAGCCAGTGCACTCTGGGACAATCAGCAGGGTCTGCGTCTCGGCGCAACTTATTTTTACACTGATTTCAAAGATAAGATCGCCAGCAACATCCAGTACGATCCAATCACTGGTCAGCCACTTCGCTGGGCTCAAGACCCGAACTATGTCCTTTATTACAGCTATAACATTGACGAAGCTGTCATTCAGGGCGTCGAATTGACGGCTGACTGGGAAGCGACCGACACGATCAAGCTGCGCGCAAATTATACTTACACCCATTCGGAACAGAAAACTGGTGAATATGCAGGCCTACCGTTGGCCCGCACACCAAAGCACATGGGTAGCATCCGCGCGGATTGGGACACCCCCGTAGATGGCTTAACGGCTTGGACGGCTGCGAACTATCACGGTTCAGAAATCAATGCCGGTCTTCGTATCGGCACAGTCGGCGAACCCTATGCCTACAACAGCCGCGGACAAGTCATTGCGCGCAAATACAAGGGATATGCCACGCTTGATTTCGGTGGCTCGTATGAATTCAGTGAAAACGTGACGCTGAATGCGGCTGTCTACAATATCTTCGACAAGAAGGTCACTGTGGATGAAACCAACAACGTGGTCGAAGGCCGTCGTCTCTGGCTCGGCATGACATCGCGCTTCTAGAATACGCAAAGACGCCAGCCGATTTTGGCTGGCGTCATTTTTATGAATTGGATGCTCTCATGAGCAAAATGAAGAATATCATTCTAAAGGTCTGTCTCATGTTCGGAAGCATCCTCGTGAGCGCATCCGCGCATGCTCAAACACCACAAGTCAGTTCATTTGACTTGCAAGCGAACGGTATTGATTATCGAATTTTTGTGGCAGCTCCTGTTGAAAAAGCCCCTGCAGAAGGGTTTCCTGTCGTCTATATGACGGACGGCAATCGCATGCTGCCGATTGCTGCAAAGCTTATGGAGAAAGATCCTAAGCTTAATTCGGTTTATGTCGGCATTGGTTATCCGACTGAAGACAAAGACGAAATCGTCCGCCTGCGCTATTTCGATCTTACGCCACCAACGCCTGATGAACTCATTCCTGTTCAAACGAATATTCCAAACACCGGCGGACGTGATGCTTTCTTCGAATTCATCAATCATCAGGTGAAAGCGGAAATTGAAAAGCGTTTTATCATCGACAAGGGCAAACAGGCCCTGTTTGGACATTCACTTGGTGGTCTTTTCACGCTTTATGCGCTCTTTAACCACACAGGCTCTTTCCAGACCTATGCATCTGCCGACCCATCGATCTGGTGGAATGGACGTTCCATTCTCGCTGACAAGAACAAGTTCGTAGAAGCATTTAAGGCTAACCCAAGCCCCATCCGTCTGTTGATTGAAAACTCTGGAAAGCGCGGCGAACGTCCCGGCCAGTCAAAGGAAGACATGGAGCGCTTGAAGAAGCTGCGCGGCGGGCCATCGGGTGCAGACATTCAGACTGAGTTGAAACAACTCCCGGGATTTGAGGTTGCCTATCGTCGCTTCGAGAATGAAAGCCACGGATCGATGATACCACTGACTGTTGAAGACAGTTTGAGATTTATCCTGCTTGATGAAAAGCCAAGCGCCGAAAAACACTGAATTATCATCTTCCTGATTTCACTCGCGGAAAACCGGACTATAAAACACAGGATTGACGAAAGGATTGAACGCCATGCTGAAATTCGGCCAACATTTTTCCCGTCTGCTCGGCGCAGCACTTGTTGCGACGGCACTTGCTTCTGGTGCACATGCGGCTGATGTCGCGGTAAAACACGCGCAAGGCGAGACATCGGTTAAGGCCAATCCAGAGAAAGTCGTGGTGTTTGATTTTGCAACCCTCGACAATCTTGATCGTCTCAGCGTGAAAGTTATCGGCGTGCCCGGCAGCATTGCTTACCCGGAATATCTCAAGAAATATGACGGTGCCGATTACGAAAAAGTCGGCACATTGTTTGAGCCGGACTATGAGGCGGTCAATGCAGCAGAACCGGATCTCATTATTGTCGGTGGTCGCTCGGCTGCAAAGTATGGTGAGCTCGCAAAAATTGCACCGACCATCGATCTGACTGTTCCAGCCAAGGAATTCATTTCGGGCACCGAAGCCAATATCGAAAAGCTGGGCCAGATTTTTGGCAAGGAAGCGGAAGCCAAAGCTGAAGTAGATAAGCTCAACAGCGAACTCGCCGCGCTAAACGAAAGAACAAAAGGCAAAGGCAAGGGCCTGATGATCCTGACCTCAGGCGGCAAGATCAGTGCCTATGGTCCGGGTTCGCGTTTCGGCGTATTGCATGACAGTTTCGGTATCGAACCAGCGGCGCCTGATCTTTCTGTTGGCAATCATGGGCAGCCCATAAGCTCCGAATTTATCCTTGAGACCAATCCGGATTGGCTTTTCGTAATTGATCGTGACGCAGCTATTGGCCGTGAAGGCACGTCCGCCAAGCAGTTGCTCGATAATGAACTCGTGCGCCAGACAAATGCCTGGAAAAATGATCAGGTCGTCTATTTGAACGCCCAGAACTGGTATCTCGTCGGTGGCGGGCTTGGTGCGCTGCACAGCACGATCCAGCAGCTTTCGGATGCCTTTAGCAAGGCCCAGTAACATTTTCTAACCCAGTCAGGTCGGGCCGCGCAGTCATGGCCCGACTTCATGACAAGGCAAGAGAACAGGAATTTAGCGTGAAGGCACTCGCCCTAGCTATAATTTTGGTCGTGGTCCTGGCCTTTATCAGCCTCTTCATCGGCGTCAGCGATGTGTCGCTTAACACGCTGTTTGGCGCAAACAGCACAGATCGCGCGACGGAAGTGCTACTGATCAGCCGCATACCACGCACGCTTGCGATTATCCTTGCAGGCATGTCGATGGCCGTTGCCGGCATGATCATGCAGATGTTGACCCGCAACCGTTTTGTTGAACCCTCGACAGCCGGGACCGTTGAATCTGCAAGCCTCGGCATCCTGCTCGTCATCCTGTTTGCGCCTGAAACATCGGTTTTCGGCAAGATGCTGGTCGCCTCCGTTACGGCCCTTGCTGGTACAGCCCTTTTTCTGCGCATCCTGCGCAGCATTCCATTACGTTCGGTACTCGTGGTGCCACTTGTCGGCATTATGCTAGGTGGTGTGATCAGTGCAGTCACGACTTTCATCGCCTATCGCTTTGATCTCCTCCAATCCCTGAATTCGTGGACGACGGGCGATTTCTCAGGCGTGCTGCGCGGTCGTTATGAGTTGCTTTATCTTTCATTCGCCCTCACCGTCATCGCCTATATTGCGGCTGATCGTTTCACAGTGGCGGGTATGGGCGAAGATTTCACCACCAATCTCGGCCTCAACTATCGCCGTGTCGTAACGCTGGGGTTGATCATCGTATCGATGGTTAGCGCCAGTGTCGTGGTAACGGTGGGTATGATCCCGTTTCTGGGGTTGATTGTTCCGAATGTGGTCAGCATGTTTATTGGCGATAATATGCGCCGTGCTGTGCCGTGGGTTGCCGTGCTTGGCGCGGGACTGGTGCTTGCCTGCGATATTATCGGGCGGCTCATCCGCTTTCCCTATGAGATCCCTATTGGTACGATGATGGGCGTCGTTGGCAGCGCCATCTTCCTCTACTTGCTGTTGCGTCGGGGATCACGTCTTGCTTAAACGTTCTGGCTTCATCATCACTCTTCTTTCAATCCTCGTCATTCTTTCCTGCGCAGCCTTCATGACGCTGGGCGCAAAGGGCAGCTGGTCGTTCATCCTCAGCTTCCGAGGCACCAAGCTCGCCGCAATGATACTCGTCGCCTACTCGATTGCTGTCTCTACTGTTCTCTTTCAAACAGTCACCAACAACCGCATTCTGACACCCTCAATCATGGGTTTCGATGCGCTTTATATCCTGATTCAGACATTCGCGGTCTTCGCGTTTGGCGCTATCCATGTCAACGGGATCGGCCCTAATGGCCGCTTTTTTGCCGAAACGGCAATCATGGTTGTTTTTGCCAGCACGCTTTATGCATGGCTGTTTTCAGGAGGGGCGCGCAGTCTGCATCTGGTTATGCTTGTCGGCATCGTATTCGGTGTCTTCTTTCGAAGTGCATCAAACCTCATGCAGCGCATGATTGACCCGAATGAATTTGCCGTGCTTCAGGACCGCTTCTTTGCGAATTTCAATAGCGTTAATGGCGACATTCTATTGCTGGCTGCGATTATCGTGGCGGTGGTGACGCTTTACGGGCTACGTTTTATCAATGTCTTCGATGTGCTCTCGCTTGGACGCGATGCAGCTATCAATCTCGGCATCGATCATCGTCGCGTTGTGCACCGCATTCTGCTGATCGTCACAATCCTCGTTGCGGTTTCCACAGCCCTTGTCGGCCCCATCACCTTCTTCGGACTGCTGGTTGCCAATCTGGCTTACATGATCACAGGTTCATCCAGACATCGTATCGTCCTGCCCATCGCCGTATTGCTGGCAATCCTTTGCATCGTCGGCGGACAGACCATTCTAGAGCGTGTCTTCGCGTTTAATACCGCGCTTAGTGTCATTTTCGAGTTCCTGGGCGGGCTCGTCTTTATCATCCTACTCGTCAGGGGAAACGCACGTTGATCGAAATAAGCCAGGCCAGTAAATCCTACCGCGATACAATCGTCGTTGATGATGTAACGCTGCGATTGCCCGCACGCGGTATTACCTCGATTATCGGACCAAACGGAGCCGGAAAATCCACCCTGCTCTCCATGGTCAGCCGCCTTCTTCCCATGTGTAAAGGCCGCGTGACCATCGATGGGCTGGATGTATCGACCACACCCGGCGACGTACTGGCAAAAAGGCTGTCAATCCTAAGGCAGGACAATGCCATTAACGCGCGCCTCACAGTGCGCGATCTGGTAACTTTCGGACGTTATCCGCATTCCAAGGGACGTCCAACCCGTGAAGATCTTGTTCACGTCGATCAAGCAATCGGTTATCTCGAACTGGCAGAGCTGGGCAACCGCTTTCTCGACGAACTTTCGGGCGGCCAGCGCCAGCGCGCATTCGTGGCGATGGTTCTCTGCCAGAACACAGACTATGTTCTCCTGGATGAGCCACTCAACAATCTCGACATGAAACACTCAGCGTCGATGATGAAGCTTTTGCGGCGTGCAGCGGATGATCTGGGCAAAACTGTAGTTCTGGTGCTGCACGACATCAATTTCGCCTCCTGTTATTCCGACCATATCGTTGCCATGCGCAAAGGTAAGGTGGCGCATCAGGGGACGCCGGAACAGCTCATTCAACCAGATATTCTGCGCGATATTTACGAAATGGAAATTGCCGTCGAAACTGTTGGCGGAAATCGTATCGCCGTCTATTATCTCTAAAATGGAATAGAACCAAAAATTACAATTCATCTATATATGGATTCATATTGCTTATAGAGCATATAAAATAGAAATATTTTTTATTCGATGCATCTTTTGGGTCATTTTCGACGCATCATTAGAAAATAATTCCTGTATTTTAATCACATCGAATATTTTTACAGGTGACCTTAAAATGAAGTTCGCAAAAATCCTCGCAACAGTCGGCGTCCTCCAGGCAGCACTGTTCTCGACCGCTATGGCAGGTGAGAATCTCGACGCCATCAAGGCGGCGGGCGTTCTCAAAATCGGCACAGAAGGCACCTATGCGCCATTCACATTCCACGATAAAGACAACAAGCTCGTAGGCTTCGATGTTGAAATTGGTGAAGCTGTCGCCGCTAAGCTCGGCGTGAAACCCGAATTCGTGGAAGGCAAATGGGATGGTCTCATTGCTGGTCTCGATGCAAATCGTTATGACGCCGTTATCAATCAGGTCGGCATCACCGAAGAACGCCAGAAGAAGTTCAACTTCTCCAATCCTTACATCGTTTCCAAGGTCGTCCTCATTGTTAATGATAAGAACGATACCATTAAGGACTTTGCTGACCTCAAGGGTAAGAAAGCTGCCCAGTCTCTGACAAGCAACTATGGTAAACTTGCAACCGAAGCCGGTGCTGAACTCGTCGCCACAGACGGTTTTGACCAGTCGATCCAGCTTGTTGTGACGGGCCGCGCGGATGCAACGCTCAATGACAGCCTTTCCTACCTTGACTTTAAGAAGCAGCAGCCGAAAGCTCCTGTAAAAGTCGTTGCTGAACAGGAAAACGCGACGGCTTCCGGCATCATCGTTCGCAAGGGGGATGACGATCTGGTCGGTGCAATCAACAAGGCGCTGGACGACATCAAGGCTGAAGGCACTTACGACAAGATTTCGCAGAAATATTTCGGCCAGGACGTTTCGAAGTAAGCTCTGGATAGTGCATTTAAATAAAGCCGGGACCCGTTTCCGGCTTTATTTTATGGTCTATATGTTACAGCCTGATAATTCAGCGTTCAGGACCGATCACAACTAAGGAATTCGACACGTGCCCGATTGGCTTCAACTCATGGCGGATTCCCTGCCCACCCTGCTTTGGGCCGGTATCAAATTCACCATCCCCCTGACCCTTTTGTCATTCATTTTCGGGCTGTCTCTCGGATTGATTACAGCGCTTGTGCGTTTGTTTGCGCCCATATGGGTATCTCTTGTTGCGCGTTTTTATGTTTGGATTTTCCGTGGCACGCCAATGTTGGTGCAGCTCTTCGTCATTTTCTACGGGCTTCCAAGCGCTGGCATTTATCTCGATGCCTTCACCGCAGCTGTCATCGGCTTCTCACTCAATGTTGGCGCATATAGTTCCGAAGTCATTCGGGCCGTTATTTCCGCAGTTCCAAAAGGTCAGTGGGAAGCAGCTTATTCCATCGGGATGAGTTGGCGCCAGGCGCTCACACGCACAGTTCTTCCACAGGCCACGCGCACAGCCGTTCCGCCATTATCAAACACCTTCATCTCGCTCGTAAAAGACACATCACTCGCTGCCGCGATAACAGTGCCGGAACTGTTCCAGTCTGCACAACGTATCGTCGCCACCACTTATGAGCCGCTTGTTCTTTATATCGAAGCTGCGCTCATTTATCTGCTGCTCAGCACGATCCTGTCCAACCTTCAGGGACGCCTTGAAAAGCGTTTCAGACGCTATGGCGGAACGCTGGAGACAAATTCATGATCGAGTTGAAAAACATCTTCAAAAGCTTTGATAACGTTGTGATCCTTAATGACATCAACGTCAAAATCGCCGAAGGGACTGTTACAGCGCTCGTTGGCCCTTCGGGTGGTGGTAAAAGCACGCTTCTGCGCTGCATCAATCTGCTGGAGATTCCGACCTCCGGAACATTAACACTGGGCGGCCAAAGCATAACCCTTGATCCCGACCGCAAGCCAAGCTGGCAGGCGATCCAGTCGATCCGCCGTCAGACTGGAATGGTGTTTCAGAATTTCCAATTGTTCCCCCATCAGACAGCAATTCAGAACGTTATGGAAGGTCTCGTGACCGTTCTCAAATGGCCTAAGGCAAAGGCGCAGGAACGCGCCATGGAACTGCTTGTAAAGGTGGGCATGGCACACAAGGCTGACGCTTGGCCTGCAACACTTTCTGGTGGCCAGCAACAGCGCATCGCTATCGCGCGTGCACTTGCGCCGTCGCCGCGCGTTCTGCTTTGCGACGAGCCTACATCTGCTCTCGATCCAGAACTGGCATCGGAAGTTGTTGACGTACTGAGCAAGCTTGCTCAGGAAGGAACAACCATGGTCATTGCCACTCATGACCTGAGGCTTGCCTCAAAAATCGCGCAGAATGTTGTGTTTTTGGAAGCTGGCAATATTGTCGAAACCGGCACTGCACATGATATTTTCGTTACACCGGCGCGCGAACGGACCAAGCAGTTCGTGGCAACAATCAATGCCGCGCACAGCTACGACATTTGAACTAAAAAACTTTTTTGATTTTGATGATGGGGCTTTTGCAGACAGCAAGAGCCCCTATTCATATGGGTGATATCAGATTCCTGCGTCCTTTTATCAATTTCCCACGACTGGTCCTCGCCTGCCCCTTGGTAAATACCCAAAGCGCTGCTACATTAAGGACAACGTAAAAATTGAAGCGCCTTGCTTGCGTCCTGTAATGGTTCGCGCGGCGCCATAAGGATAAAAACCTTGAAAAACCCCGAGGAGCGCCCCGCAGGAATGGCGCAACAAGGGGCGTCCGGCGGACAAACGGGCAACCAGCAGGCTCGGAATCCGTCCGAGAACGGCAAGCGCAAATCGCGTAAGCATGCCGTTCCAGAAGTCGGCAAGGCAGCGAAAGCCCCCGATTCAGGACGCTCAGACACAGAAAACAAGGGCTCGCAAAGCCAGCGCAAGCGTGCGCGCCGTCGCAACCGTGGTAAATCTCCCGGTAATGCGGATGCTCGCGGCCAAAAGCCAGCAATGGCTGAAACACCGAATGCAGATACTAAATCGGCAGATGGAAAGCCCGGCGGTAAAATATCGAATCGTCGCAGGCGCGCCCGTAAAAAGAAGCAGGCCCGCCAGCAGGGAAGCACGCCGGTAAATTCAGATAATGGTGCAAAGCTGCAAAACACCGCCGCCCGACCAGAAATGGCGGGTAGCGCTTTACAGCCATTAAAGCGCCAATCCGCCAACACGCATAGCCTGCGCAATCATGCACCACATGAAGCACCGCTTTATGCGGCGCTTGATCTCGGCACAAACAATTGCCGCCTGTTGATTGCATCACCAACGCGCCCCGGGCAATTTCGTGTTGTGGATGCATTCTCGCGCATTGTACGACTTGGCGAAGGTCTGAGTTCAACCGGACGGCTGAGCGAGCACGCGATGCAACGTGCTATCGAAGCTTTGAAGATCTGCCATGACAAGCTTCAATCCCGTCAAATCAAACGTTCCCGTTTGATTGCGACCGAGGCTTGCCGTTCAGCTGCCAATGGCGAAGAGTTTCTCGAGCGCGTTCGCACAGAAACCGGGCTTGAACTCGAAATCGTTGACCGCCAGACGGAAGCCCGCCTTGCTGTATCTGGCTGCGGAACGCTGGTCACACGCGAAACGGATGCGGTCGTGCTATTTGACATCGGGGGCGGCTCGTCGGAAATCGCACTGATCGATGTGTCTCAGCGTCGCTCTCCAAGACTTGCTGAGCACATCATGGCATGGACCTCCCTGCCCGTTGGTGTTGTCACGCTTGCCGAACGTTTCGGTGGTCGCAATGTCACGCAGGATAGCTTTGATGCAATGGTAGGCCATGTCACAGACTTGCTTTCCGGTTTTGCAGAACGCAACTGTCTCGGAAACCTGACGGCGAGCTCGCGCTTTCATCTGTTGGGCACATCTGGAACGGTGACAACGCTTGCTGGTATTCATCTCGGACTTGAACGCTATGATCGGCGGCGCGTCGATGGTATGTGGATGGGATCAGAAGACGTGACGCAGATGACGCAACGTCTGCTGTCATGGGATTTTGAAGCGCGCGTTGCCAATCCCTGCATTGGGGCCGATCGAGCTGATCTGGTGCTTGCAGGCTGTGCTATTCTTGATGCCATACGCAATGTGTGGCCGAGTGAAAAGCTTCTCGTTGCCGACCGCGGATTGCGCGAAGGCATATTGACCGAACTCATGTCGCGTGACGGTGCCTGGCGCCATAACCGCGCGCCAACCGTCAAAGCTGGCGGCAAAACCGACGTAAGAAACAGGCACTAAGATGAGCAAAGCAGGCGGAAACAAGAGCGGCACCAAAACGGGCGGACGCGGCGGCGCCGGAACCAGCAATCTTCGCGTTCGCGTGAAGAAGAAAGCCGGAACGATCAAGGAATCGTCTCGCCGGTGGCTGCTACGCCATCTGAACGACCCCTATGTCCACCAATCGAAGAAGGATGGCTATCGTTCGCGCGCAGCTTATAAGCTGATCGAAATCAACGATCGCTATAACCTCCTGAAAAAAGGTCAGAAAATCATCGATCTCGGTGCAGCGCCGGGTGGCTGGTCGCAAATTGCGGCTAAAATCGTTGGCTCTACAGATGAAGACCCGCAGGTTGTTGGCATCGATTATCTGCATGTTGATCCGCTTCCCGGCGTTATTTTGCTGGAAATGGACTTTCTTGATGACGCAGCACCCGAAAAACTGATGGAAGCGCTTGGCGACAAGCCTGATCTGGTGATTTCAGATATGGCAGCACCAACGACTGGCCATCGCCGCACAGATCACTTGCGTACCGTGCATCTCTGTGAAGTTGCTGCGGACTTTGCGGTGTCGGTTCTTAAACCCGGCGGCCACTTCCTGACAAAGACATTTCAGGGCGGCACAGAAAATGATCTGCTGGCGATGCTTAAACAGAAATTCAAATCTGTGCATCACATCAAGCCACCGGCATCGCGCGCTGAGTCCGTCGAGCTTTATTTGCTCGCACGTGACTTTAAAGGCTAAAAACGACCATCAAGGCGGCTTTCAAAGCCGCCTTTTTATTTACCATTAGACAGTCCTGCTTCTTCCAAAGCCCCAGCCGCATTGCCTTTACGGTTTAACTTTGCTGAGCTTGAAAGCTCGTGACCAGCATCCGGGGCTAGTCGAGCAAACCAGAAAATTGCTGTCGCTGATACCAACGCGACCACGAAGAACCCGATATGGAAATCGGCCAGCTGTAACGGTGCCTGCCGGATTGCCGTGCTCAGTTCAAGAATGCCACCCGCAAGCGCCACTCCCAATGCAATTGAGACCTGTTGCGCGACCGCCGTGATAGGTGTCGCCTGACTCGTCTTGGCATCCGGTATCTCAGCGAAAGCCAAAGCATTCACGCCTGTGAAAAACAGCGAGCGGAAAAAACCACCAATCAACAAAAATCCGATAATAACACCATAAGGCGTTTCGGGGAAAAAAAGTCCATTGGCGGCAATGAAACCAGCCGAAATTAGCGATCCATACATAAGCGTGCGGCGGAAGCCAAACAGATTGAACACCTGCCTCGCACCAAACTTCATGCTGATTGCGCCAATTGCCGAAACGAACGTCATCATGCCGGATTGGAACGGCGTCATGCCGAAGCCGAGCTGAAACATTAAAGGCAATAGAAATGGAATTGCACCAATGCCCAAACGAAACACGCTGCCGCCAAAAACCGCCGAACGAAAAACCTGATTATCGAAGAGCTTTAGATTGAGCAGCGGATCGGTCACGCGCCGCGCATGTAGAATATACAGAGCAGCACAAACCAAGCCGACAGCCACAATAACAATACCAATGATTGGCGGCAGTGCCGGCAGACTGACGACCGACAAACCGAATACGACGCCCGACATCGCAACGCCAGACAGAACGAATCCCGGCCAATCCAGCGGCTTGAGAATGCGCTCATCAGTGTCCGGCAGAAAACGTGTTGCAAACCAGATGCCCAGAAGTCCGATCGGCACGTTAATGAGGAATATCCAGTGCCATGAAAAGAAGGTGGTAATAAACCCGCCGACAGGCGGGCCAACCAACGGGCCAACCATTGCTGGTATAGTCAGCCATGCCATTGCAGACACCAGTTCACTTCGCGGCGTCGAGCGGATCAACACCAAGCGCCCAACCGGCGTCATCATTGCACCGCCCATCCCCTGCAAGAAACGCGCGACAACAAAAGCAGTCAATGAGTTCGACGCAGCACAAGCAACCGACCCCACCACAAACACCGCGATTGCAGCACGAAATACATTCTTTGCGCCGAATCGGTCTGCCATCCAACCGCTCACCGGAATAAAAACTGCGAGTGAGACCAGATAAGCAGTCAGCGCGAGTTTTAAGGCAATCGGGCTTGTGCCGATGTCAGCTGCAATTGCTGGTAACGACGTTGAAATGACGTTGGAGTCCATCTGCTCCATGAAAAGAGCGATAGCCAACACGAGAGGAACGATGCGGTTCACGGGAATTCCGAATAAAAGCAGTCAATTACTGTCGACTTAGCTCGTCGATCATATCTCGCTTTTTATGTAGCGTCTGGCAATAATTTGCCAGACAGACTTGGCTCACAATGCGGTGAGTGCCGCAAACAGCTCTTCGTTTCTGAAAAGATATTTCCTCACGCGACGTTACAATCGTTCACATTTCTGAGAAATGGGTTGCGCCCCTCGTAACAGACTGTTACATTTCGTTATGTTCTCGAGCTTTAGAACCGGATGCAACAGCGTCGAGGTTCAAGGAGGTAGAAAATGAATGACATTACTAGAACCGCACTTGTTTATGGAATGATGATCGTTTCCCTGAACACGGCGCTGGCGATTGGTCTTCTGGGGTTAGACTTCCTGCGTTAAGTGCGAGACCCTAACAGTTTGATTTTGCCCTCCAGGCAAGCATGAAAAAGAGCGCTCCCGAGTTATTTGGAGCGCTCTTTTCATTTGTATTCAACGAATACGTTCCTGACTTTGGGGATCGAAAAATACAGCTTTGTCGAGATTGAATGCGAGGCGCGAACGCTGGCCAGCAACAATCCGCGCGTCAGCACGCAAACGCGCTACGACCTGTTTGCCACCAATACGCGTAACGGCGAATGTGTCTGAACCCGCAGGCTCAACCACATCAATCAGGCAATCGCCCTCGATGATAGATTGCGCATTACGATCTGCCCCATCCGGGTCTGTGAGTGCTTCTGGACGAATTCCAAAAATAATATCCTTACCGACATAATCGCCAAGCCCTTCCGGTGCATTAACGAGCGGAAGTTTCAAGGCCTCGCCTTCCGCTTGCGCAAGCCGCACAGAAAAATCGGCGCCATTCTTTTCAACGCTGGCTGTGAGAAGGTTCATGGCTGGCGAACCCATAAAATCGGCCACAAACATATTTGCTGGATTGTTATAAATCTCCGCTGGCGTGCCAAACTGCTGCAAGATTCCGTCTTTGAGAACCGCGATCTTCGTTGCGAGCGTCATGGCTTCGATCTGGTCGTGCGTCACGTAAACAATCGTCGTTTTCATACGATGATGCAGACGCTTGATTTCGGTGCGCATATCAACACGCAGCTTGGCATCAAGGTTTGAAAGCGGTTCGTCGAATAAAAACACCTGCGGATTGCGAACCAACGCACGCCCCATCGCAACACGCTGACGCTGACCACCGGAAAGCTGACTCGGTTTGCGATCCAGAAGATGGCCGATCTGGAGAATGTCGGCCACTTCCTGAATAGCCTTATCGCGCTCTGGCTTTGGGACCTTACGAATTTCCATACCGAAAGCGATATTCCCCGCAACAGTCATATTCGGATAGAGTGCATAGGACTGAAACACCATCGCAATATCACGCTGAGAAGGATGAAGGCCCGATACTGAGCGCCCATTGATAGAAATATCGCCCGATGTAATCGGCTCAAGTCCGGCAATGGTATTGAGCAGCGTAGACTTGCCACAACCAGACGGCCCAACCAGAACAAGAAAGCCACCTTCTTCAATTTCGATATTGATATCTTTAAGAACCGAGACACTGCCGTAGGATTTGTAAAGATTAGAGATTTTTAGAAATGACATAACAGACTTATCCTTTAACAGCACCGGACATCAGGCCGCGTACAAAATAGCGCCCGGAAACGATGTAGACGATCAGCGTAGGCAGAGCGGCGAGAATGGCAGCTGCGAAATGCACGTTGTATTCCTTAACCCCGGTCGAGGAGGAAACCAGATTATTGAGCGCAACCGTCATCGGCGTTGAATTTGCACCCGAGAAGGAAGCACCAAAAAGGAAGTCGTTCCAAATATTGGTAAACTGCCAGATAACCGACACAACGATGATTGGTCCTGATGATGGCAAAAGAATACGCCGGAAAATCTGGAGGAAACTTGCACCGTCAATCTGTGCAGCGCGAACCAGTTCGGTCGGAAACGCCTCATAATAATTGCGGAAATAAAGCGTCGTGAAACCGATACCATAGACCACATGAACAAGGATCAGCCCCCAGATTGTACCTGCAATGCCAAGCATACCAAGCACACGCGCCATTGGGATCAGCACGATCTGAAACGGGATGAAACATGATAATAATAGCAGGCCGAAGAAGATATTCGAGCCGCGAAAACGCCATTTCGTCAGCACATAGCCGTTTAGAGCGCCCACGATTGTTGAGATAGCAACGGCAGGCACAACCATCAGGATTGAGTTGATAAAGAATGGCTTGATGCCAGTTGGCTGCACGCCAATCTGCGCCGTTGACCATGCCGAAAGCCATGGCTCAATCGTCCATTGCTGTGGCAGGCTTAGCATGCCGCCCTGACGGATTTCATCCAATGGCTTGAATGAATTTACCAACATTACATAGAGCGGCAGCAAATAATAGATCGCAAATAGCAGCAACGCCGAATAGATCAAGGCGCGGGTTAGCTTGCCGCTGTTGATTGCATTTTCCTGGGTCGGAGCACTCATGACCGCGCTCCCCCGCGAATTTCCGAATAAAGGTAGGGGATGATAATCGAGAAAATCATCACGAGCATAATAATCGCGGAAGAGGCACCAATGCCCATCTGATTGCGCGTGAATGTGTAAGAATACATGAATGTTGCCGGGAGTTCGGTGGCCTGCCCCGGTCCGCCGCCGGTCAAAGCAACCACAAGATCATAAGCCTTGATCGCAAGATGCGCGAGAACCACAAAAGCCGACAAGAATACCGGACGCATCAAAGGAATTATGATACGGCGGTAAATAGTGCTCGTGGAAGCACCGTCGATTTGCGCCGCTTTGATGATTTCATTGTCTACGCCACGGAGGCCCGCAAGGAACATCGCCATAACAAAGCCGGACGACTGCCAGACAGCTGCAATGACAAGGCAATAAATTGCCATTGTATTGCTCTTAATCCAGTTAAAGGTAAATCCTTCCCACCCCCAAACGCGCATCGTATGTTCAAGGCCAATACCTGGATCAAGGAACCACTTCCAGGCCGTCCCTGTCACGATGAACGACAGCGCCATCGGATAAAGATAAATCGGACGCAAAAAGCCTTCACCACGGATTTTCTGATCAAGCAGAATGGCTAGAAACAGGCCGATGACCGAACATATAATGATGTAAAGCGATGCAAAAATCGCGAGATTGGTGATAGCGCGCCACCAATGCGGCAAGGCCCACAATTTTTCGTAATTCGAAAGCCCGACAAACCCATATGATGGCAACATGCGGCTGTTGGTGACGGAAAGAACGCCAGTGTAAATGATAAATCCATATACAAAGACAAGGACAATCAAAAAACTGGGCGCAAGAACCAGCTTCGGCACCAGTTCCTGTAGTCGGCTATTACGCTTCATATGTGCGCCACCCATTTCTGCGCTGCGCATCCGGCGGCCGTCGTTCAATGCGGCGCGTTTCAGATGCGGACTGTTGTTTGCGCGGCAAATTATTGGCCGCTTATTGCAATTTGTATGTGTCTGACGAAATACTCGCCAATATTTCAAAGATTTATAAGAATAAGCTGCATGTGCCCGGAAAAATCCGGGCACATTTGATCTGCCTACTTCGCACCTTCAACGGCCGAAACCAGCTCCTTGACCGCGTCATCCGACGAAAGCTGGCCGTTAAACTGACGAGTTACAACGTCGTAAATCGCATTCTTTACGGAAGCCGGGTTTGCATAACCATGCGCCATGGAGCCGAGCATCGTGCCCTTTTCTGCGGCTTCTTTCACATCAGCAATGGCCTTTTTGCCGCAAGCATCAAAAGCGGTATCTGGAACATCGGTGCGGGCAGGAGCAGAGCCCTTGACTACGTTAAAGGCCGACTGAAACGCTGGACTTTCGATAGCAGAAGCCATTTCAAGCTGTGCTGGTACCTTATCATCAGCAACCTTGAACATCGCGAACATATCGGAGTTGAAGGTTACCGCCCCCTGGGTTTCCGGGTAGCGCATACAAACAAAATCTTCGCCCGGCTTTTTACCGGCCTTCACGAACTCGCCCTTAGCCCAATCACCCATAAATTGAACGCCAGCCTTGCCTTCGATGACCATTGCTGAAGCAAGATTCCAGTCACGACCAGAGAAGTTATCATCCACATAAGAACGCAGCTTTGTCATGCGGTCAAAGGCCTGCTTCATCGTATCGCTGCCAAGTGCTTCCGGATCGAGATCGATGAAAGCCTTTTTGTAAAAGTCTGGGCCAAAGGAAAGGACAACCGCGTCAAAAATTGTTGCGTCCTGCCATGGCTGGCCGCCATGTGCGATTGGCGTAATGCCCTGTTCTTTGAAATTATCGAGAAGAGCAACCAGTTCATCCCAATTGGTTGGCTCTTTGCCGCCGGCCTTGTCGAGGGCTGCCTTGTTGATCCACATCCAGTTGGTGGAGTGAATGTTCACAGGTGCGGCGATCCAGTGGCCATCATACTTCGCAAAATCCTGCAAAGGTGCTGGAATAACCTTGTCCCAGCCTTCCTTGCCCGCAACCTCATCGAGATTGCCAAGCGAACCTTGCTCAGACCAGTCTCGAATGTCGAAACCGAGCATCTGCACGGCGGTCGGAGCATTGCCAGCTGTAACGCGGGCGCGAAGGACAGTCATCGCTTCTGTGCCGCCACCGCCTGCAACTGGCATGTCTGTCCAGCTAATCCCCTTAGCTTCCAGATCTTTTTTGAGAACATCAAGCGCTGCGGCTTCGCCGCCGGCGGTCCACCAATGCAGAACCTCTACGTTTTGTTTATCCTGCGCATGTGCAACAGGCGCCATTGTGGCAAGCATTGCACATGCAGCCGTACCCATAGCGGCCATTTTAAAATATTTATGCATATGTCTACCTCCCGTAGAACGCTACAAAACAAAACTTTGTCGGATGCTGTCATAAGGTCGTTGCCCCACGCATCCAAAAGCGCATTCAATCTGCTTTGAGACCTCCATCCCAATTATTCCACCGCAGCTCCACCTGCGATTGACAACGTTGTCTTTTTTCGTTGAACATTTTCATTTCAGACAAGATGTGCCCCTAGAATAGGCCGAGAAACCTGATGTGTGTCAATACAGTTAGCTCACGGAGACCCAAACTCTGCAACGTTAAAGCGAGAAAATCATCCAAAAAACGAAATAATTTGAGCATCTTAGTGTACGAAAAAATATTTCTTATAGCGGTATATTACTCGTTAGCGGATATCTGAAAAATTCAACGCTCATCCAGTGCCAGATCAGCATAAATTTCCCGTGTGGTGACTAGACATCGGCCAAAGGAAAGCCTAGTTTTCGCTCACTCGCACAATGGTGTGCGGGTTTGTTCTCGGGGCGGGGTGAAATTCCCCACCGGCGGTATGAAGAGCGATCTTCGAGCCCGCGAGCGCCTTAAATAAAGGTCATTTAGACCATTTGTTTAAGGGTCAGCAGATCCGGTGAGATGCCGGAGCCGACGGTTAAAGTCCGGATGGAAGAGAGCGAAAGAGCGTTTAACCTGGCTTTGTGCGGGGTTGCGTTCCTTTGTGCGCCCTGATTCTAGTTTCGTGAGGAACCTATGAACCAGAGCTATCCGAACAAGACATCCTTTAAAATCGCCTTTATTCAGGCGCGCTGGCACGCGGATATTGTCGACGAAGCGCGCAAAAGCTTCATTGCTGAACTAGCTGCCAAAACTGGGACCAATGTGGAAGTTGAAGTCTTCGACGTTCCCGGCGCTTATGAAATTCCGCTTCATGCCAAGACGCTTGCAAAGACAGGCCGCTATGCGGCAATTGTTGGCGCGGCGTTCGTGATTGACGGCGGTATTTATCGTCACGATTTCGTAGCTACCGCCGTTATCAACGGTATGATGCAAGTGCAGCTTGAAACCGAAGTGCCGGTGCTCAGCGTGTCGCTCACTCCGCATCATTACCATGACAGCAAAGAGCACCATGAATTCTTCTTCAACCATTTCAAGGTGAAGGGTGTGGAAGCTGCACATGCCGCGCTGCAGATCGTCAGCGAACGCGCACGCATCGAAGCGCTTGGTAAGATCGACGCTTAATCAAGATAACCGACCTTGCCTTAGCGAGGTCGGTTACTCACCGAGAATGCGCTCAGGATGGCAATAGACATCGAAGTCATTACCCCGAACGAGCGCTGCGAGCGTCAGCCTCGCCTCATCTGCAGTGCGGATCGCTAATGCCGTAGGCGCAGAAATAGCGGCCAACAATGGAACGCGCAAAATCACAGCTTTTTGCACCATTTCAACAGACACGCGGCTGGTAATCGCAACGAGGCCCTGCTCTGCGACCTTTCCGGCGCGTGCCATTGCACCGATGAGCTTATCGAAAGCGTTGTGGCGTCCGACATCCTCGCGAACTGCAAAAAGCCCCTCGCCCGGAATGAAGAAACCTGCACCATGGACGGCCCTCGTTTCTGCATTCAACTTTTGTGCTGCAGCCAACGCATCCATGGCATCTATGATGGATCGATGTTGAAACCGTAACGTCTCGGCAGAAAGCGCAGATAACGGGCGCAAAGCTTGATCGATTGAATCGATGCCGCATAATCCGCAACCAACAGGACCGGCCATAAATCTGCGCCGTGCAGCCAGCGCATTCCCCGGCTCGGCAGACAGTCGCATTTGCATATCAATCCCTTTTTCAAAGACCTCAATGCCTAAATCTTCAATTTCGGAAATGCTGGAAATAATGCCTTCCGTTAAGCTGAATCCAAGTGCAAAATCTTCCAGATCAGCAGGCGTTGCCATCATTACGGCATGAGTGGTGCCATTGTAACTCATTGCAACTGGCATTTCTTCGGGAACCTCGCGCGAGCTTTGATAAAAGCTTTTATCGCGATAGGCCAGATACGGATGGTTCAAACTGACTTTCAGACCAAACATTCTTACCTGCTACAGAGATTGCTAAAAGTAAAATCGCTACACAGATAATTAATAACCATAAAGAACCCCGCCACAACAAATCTCTTGTTACCAGCTTTTAACAATCGAACCAAATAGCCAGCCTTCCTTAAGCAAAAGGTTTCTTTATTATAAGTTCTACGTTCAAATCTTCCGGAGCACCCAGACGGTATGCCCGATCAAGCGCCGGATCATTCAGAGCGAGCTCCAGACTTAATGCAGCAAGCGATTGTGATGTTTGTAGCCCACTACGCTTGATCGCATCAGGGGATGAGTGATCAATTACGACTGCAATGATGGACAATGTGCCATCGCGATTATCCAAAATTTCAATCGTTCGGGATTGTTGAGGATAATCGATATGAGCTGCGGTATTAATCTCCCAAAAGCCGTGACCGTTATTCAAAGGGTCGTAATGGCTCCATATACGGTTGCAGTGCGTATGCCCGTTTACCCAAAGCACAACGTTTGGGTAACGCGCCAATAACGCCAGAAAAGCGGCAGATCCTAAACGCTCCAAATCGGGCATTCCCGCAGGCGCGCGCTTCATATTATCAAAGGTAATAGAATTATGATGAGAGAAAATCGTAATCAAAGCATCTCGATTATCGGTTCGGATTAGCGAACCATCCTCAAGATAATAGGATGACGAGTAATTCCGAAGCTGATTTTCAAGCCAATTGGCTTGATCGACATCCAAGGAGCCATCCGGACCACCATTGGGATTGGTCGTATCCAGCATGATACCGACGACCCCATCTGCCATTTGGAATTGATAATAAGCATTCTGCTGCTCAACATTTTCCTGCGTAAAGCCATGGCCATTTGGGCCAAACGGACCCTTGGCATCCAGGTGTTGTTGAATAAATTCCATCTTTGAAAAAGGGCGACGCATTTCGGAAGGCATAATTTGAACGCTCGGAACTTCGTTCATCATTTGCGCCATTTGCCCCGGTAAAACTTTACTCACCGCCCCCAAGAACATCTCAGGCTGCATTCCTTTCGGCAGTCCCATCAAGACCCGGTTTGACGTACTAATCGTTGATATGAATTCAGAAATTCCACCACCACCAAAGACACCATAATCAAGGACGTCGTGGTTTCCAAAGCCTGAATACCAAGGCATTTTAAAGCCTTCAGCGTTTATGGGCTGGCTAATAGATGACAGAAAACCTTCAACCTCAGGAAAACCATAAGCGCGCTTCCAAATATCCGCCTTTACGTTTCCCGTTTGAGGCTCTGGATGCCAATAAGCATCATACGTCTCTTCAGAAAAAACGTTATTATCCTGAACACCGATGTAGGCGGCACCGCTGGCTGACATTATCGCAGAACCGCCGTTCAAAACCGTCAGAACAGACAGCAGTTCATGCATCGCTCGCGTATCGGCGCTGTCACCTGTCGATATTGCGAAGTCGAATTTCCGCTTCGATATCGGTCCAGCGCCTATTTGATTAATGCGCCTGATCATAGCATCTAGCACTTGGACGGTGAGTGTTTCCTGCGGTCGCCAAGCATTAGCCAACGGCGCACCATCAAGATTTGCGTTTGGTCCACCATATTGCCGCATAAATGCGGCGTGAGCGGGAGAGGATGCGTCGATAATGTGCAAGTCAGTAATTTGGGCAAAAGCCACCAGCGCTTTTCGATTGGCGTCGCGCTTGTCGAGTGCGGGCGCCAAATCTTCGCGCACGATCAATGGCAAACCATTATCATAGGCAAGCTGCCGGTAACGTTTACCCTTTGTGAGATATTCGCCGGGGACAATCGCTTTATCCAATGTGGTCAAAGCTTCAGACTGCGTCTCTTCTGCTGAAAAGACTTGATGCGGCGCACAACCGCACGCAAATAACGCGCCACCAACGGGCACGGCACAACTAGCCTTCAGAAAGGAGCGGCGTGATAATGCACCATAAACCCCTAAATATTCTCTCGTGATACTCAAGACGATACCTTTCTGAAATATTTTCAAAATATGAATTTGAATAATACTTCAGAAGCTAGACTTAAAAATCAACAATATATTTTTAAAAATATCATTATTGTTAATAGACTACATATATCTTTTATTAGAAATACTTGAACTATTTTCCACAACGATCATTCTGTCAATTTCACCACGTTTAAAGGCCCTCAAGAACCGCGCATAATCTTTAAACACGACACAGCCATTGGAATCACCAGGACGACGAAGCATATAGGTGTGCGCCAGAAGACCATCACGATTGTGGGGATTGCGTCCATTGGCCGGGAGCAACCGAACAGCTTCCACGCCGTGAAAGAGGCTTTCCCGCATGCGCAGGTTATAGGTGCTTGGCGGCGTTGCACCGCGCATTTTCTGATCAACAAATTTAGGATTATCGCGCATGTAGCCGATACCCGAGTGAGCTTCGAGCTTTTCGCCATTGGGCAAATAGACGATAGCGGCGGAAATATCATAAATTGCCGTCTTATTGCGAGCTGTTTGACCGAATAGCCGCTTCACAAGACCGCGCTGCATATCTTCGGTCTGAGCTTTAGAAGGTGCGTATGCGATTTGCGGCTGCTTTTCAGGCACAGCAGCCTTCACCCGGGGACGGTTTTCTGGAAAGGGGACAACATCAGGCAGAGCCAGACCTGTTTCGGCGTCGGTAGTCGCGTCCGCAACTCTTGAATCAGAACGCACGGAAGGCACGGGCGTAACACGGGCTGTTGGCAGCGGAACCTCATCGATTGTGCTAAAATCCTGAAAGGCATAACGCGCCGAATTTGCAGCAGTGTCGATCGCATCTGGCGAAACGACAAATTGCATTTGCTCCAGTGGCGCGACTCGCTCGTCACGCGCTTCAAGAACCTTGGGCTGTATGGCAACGGGCGCTTCGATCACCGCCTCTGGTCCGACATCGGCAATAATATCAAAGCCTTGGGATTTATTTCGATGCCAGTCCAGGTTCGAATAGGCAGTATCAGCAGTATATGCCTTGATAAAACCTTGTCGGACGGCATGCCCCATTCCGATTTTTTGATCGACAACAGTCAATTTTTGCGGGGTTGCCACCGGCAAGCGACGCATCACTGGAGCCAATGGCATGAATGCCGGCAACACCGCCTCAACCATCCCCAATGAAGCCATCATGCAGCCACCAATCACCACCGCACCAGATGCCATAGCGGCAAAGCGTACAATGCCCTTAAGACGAAAAGGCAACGCTATCCTGAACGACGGAGCAGATTGCAAACCATAGAAATCTGAGACGAACGCCATACTAATCGTCCTGAGTAAAATAAGGGCTCGCGCTACCGCATTGCACGAGAGTTCGGCGAAAACACGAACCAATCGTGGCGAGAAACGCGAATGACAGAGTGCTTGGAATATGAAGAATTATGGTAACCAAAGTCTTTACAAGGCGCATTCAGACAAAAATATTCTACCCCGGCCTTTTCGAAATTAAGACATGAAGATCGTATAGGCACGCCCCTTTAAGGCTGGCTTTAAAGCCATATTAATTGTTACTAAAACTATTCGGGGCTTGGAGCTCGACCCCCAAAATGCCATTTTATAGAGACGCACAGCCCTATTGCGGAGAAACCTTATGCGCCAACAGTTCGACTTATTTGCTCCTCCCGTGCCAAATGGGGAGAAGAAGTCAGAACTGCGCCCTGCCCGCACCAGGCCGGAAAAGACGACCGTTCCCAACGAAGCGGAAATGGTGCAAAGACTTAAGGAGAGTGGGCGTTATCGTATATTGCAACGACTTGATCCGCCGCCGACGGTAGCTAACGCGGATAAAATTGCCTTCCCACGTTTAGGCGTTGTCGTTGACACCGAAACGACAGGCTTAAGTGCTGCGCAGGAAGAAATTATTGAGATTGGTGCTGTGGCCTTCCGCTATGCGGATGACGGCTCAATCGGCGATGTCTGTGCAACCTTTGGTGCTTTGCAAGAGCCATCAAAGCCAATTCCAGCAGATATTACGCGTATCACTGGCATTACCGACGAAATGGTTGCCGGGCAGATCATTCCGCGTGCGAGACTTGAAGCATTGATCGCTGATGCTGACATTATCATTGCACACAATGCGGGTTTTGATCGCCCCTTTCTGGAACGCTTTTCACCCGTCTTTGAAAACAAGCCCTGGGCCTGTTCGGTCAAGGAGATTGATTGGACTGCGCGCGGCTTTGAAGGCACAAAGCTTGGTTATCTGATCGGCCAGAGCGGCTATTTCCATAATGGCCATCGTGCAGAAGATGATTGTCAGGCTTTGCTCGCCGTGTTGAAGGGACAATCCGGCAAGACGACACCTTTTGCAGAATTGCTGAAGGCCAGCGAGAAATCGCGCCTGCGCATTTATGCAGAAAACAGCCCTTTTGAAATGAAGGACAAGCTGAAAGAACGCCGTTATCGCTGGTCTGATGGCAGCGACGGACGCCCGAAATCTTGGTGGACGGAAATCGACGAAGATGAACTCGAAGCCGAACTCGAATATCTGCGTACAGAGATTTACCCTTGGCGCGATGCAGAGCCGTTGATTCAAAAGCTCACAGCAGTCGACCGCTATAAAGAGCGAGCACCATGGACTTCCCCTTCAAAAGTGGAGGGCTTCTGTTAGATAAAACTGACAGGAGACTTAGAATTGAAGCAGCGCGAATTTACAGAAGATTTCAAACGGGAAGCCGTTCGTATTTTAACGACGAGTGGTCGAAGCATTTCATCGGTTGCGGACGACCTTGGCATTGGCAAATCAACACTTGACCGCTGGCGTCGCAATTTTGCTGAGAAGGATCTGCTTTCTGGTCCGCATGAGGACATGAGCGAGGAACTTGCCCGGCTTCGTAAGGAAAATGAACTCCTGCGACAGGAACGTGACCTACTAAAAAAAGCGACGGCCTTCTTCGCTCGGGAGACAAGTCGATGAAGTTTGCGTTCATCGACACGGAGAAGGCTCATATGTCTCTGTCACGGCTGTGCGCTTTCGCAGGCGTCAGTATCAGCGGTTATTATGCATGGAAGCATCGTTTGCCCAGTCGTCGTCAGCTCGACGATATGATCATCCTGGCGCATATTCGTAATCAGTTTGAGCTGTCACGTGAAACTTATGGCAGCCCTCGAATGCATGTCGAACTGAACGAAGAAGGTATTCGAGCAGGACGTCACCGCACGGCGCGACTGATGCGTGAAAACGGCCTTAAAGCCCGGCAGAAAACTCGCTTCAAACGCACGACCGACAGCAATCATGGTGAGCCCGTCGCTCCCAATCTTCTGGATCAGGACTTCACTTGTGATGGGCCTAATCAAAAATGGGGTGTCGATATCAGTTACATATGGACGGCAGAAGGCTGGCTATATCTGGCAATCGTTGTCGATCTTTATTCGCGTCGCATCATCGGCTGGGAAGCACGCGATAGGATGAAGAAGGATCTGGCGATCAGTGCTTTGAAGAAAGCCATTGCAATCCGTCAACCAAAGCCGGGGCTGATCCAGCACTCGGACAGAGGAAGCCAGTATGCCAGTTATGAGTATCGCAAAATCCTCACAGCTCACAAAATGCTTCCATCCATGAGCGGCAAAGGAAATTGCTATGACAATGCAATGGTGGAAACCGTCTTCAAAACGATCAAGTCGGAACTGATCTGGCGCACTGTGTTCTACACACGTAAGGATGCAATCAAAGCCATTGGCGAATACATTGACGGCTTCTATAATCCTGTGCGCAGACATTCTGCACTCGGATACAAATCACCGATGCAGTTCGAGATGATAAACCGTAAATTAGTGACAGAACCCCTCCACTAAATAAGGGCAAGTCCACCACTCAGATCAAAGTAAAGAAAAGGCCGCTTCAAGCGGCCTTTTTTATTATCAATTAATGATAGGCCAAGGGCGCTGCACTGGGCGCATATCTTCGTAGGCCTTTGCAAGACGCAGCACGCCCAGATCATCGAAACGCTGACCAAAAATCTGCAAACCAATCGGCAGCCCCTTGGACGTATAGCCACAATTGAGCGAGATTGCAGGCTGTTCCGACATATTCATCGCAACGGTAAATGCGATGTGCTCGAAAGGGCGCTGCGGATCATTGACCGGAGAGGCCCATTCCGCCGGATAGGTTGGCATCGGAGAGGTGGGAGAGATGATGAAATCGAAATCCTTCGACGCCGCAAGAGCGGCATGGCGCATTGCATCTATTTGGGAAAAACCGGAATAGACTTGCTCGCCCGTCAATCCTTCAGCGGTTTCAGTCCATTGATAGATGTATGGCAGGATTTTCGCACGGTTTTCCGGCGTCATCTTAGAAACATCGGCCCAGGACCGCGCCCGCCAGAAACGATCAAGCCCATCGATCATGGTGCGGTTGAGGAATGGAGCAACCGGCTCAACAATCGCGCCAGCATCCGCGAACAGCTTCGCCGCCGCTTCCACAGCTTTGCGTGTTTCATCGCCTGTTGGTTCGCCAAAACCGGCATCCAGCCAGAGGCCAATTTTGAGACCTTTTACATCAATATCAAGGCTCATCCAGTCGATATCCTGATATGGCAGGCTCATCGCGTCGCGGCGATCTGGACGCGAAAGCACCGACATATAAAGCGCATTGTCCGCAACCGTACGCGTCATCGGACCGGCAACGCGACCAAGAAACGCCGGATCAATCGGAATACGTCCGAAGGACGGTTTCAGGCCAACCAGCCCACACCAGCCAGCAGGCAGGCGAATGGAACCACCAATATCGGTGCCGATATGCAAAGGCCCGTAACCCGCAGCACCAGCACTTCCGGCACCCGCACTTGAACCGCCCGGATTGGTGTTCAAGTCCCATGGATTACGTGCAAGCTTATGGAAACTCGAAAGCCCCGAGGACAACATCCCGAGATCAGGCATGGTCGTTTTAGCCAAAAGCACGCCACCCGCCTCGCGGGTGCGGGCTGCGGGCGGGGCATCAACGGCTGCGGGATTGAGAGGCAGAGCTGCACAGCCAAGTGGAACAGCAGTACCTTTCGTGGCAATATTTTCCTTGATCGTTAGCGGAACACCGTCAATGGGGCCGGCAGGCTCACCCTTTGCCCAACGTGCTTCCGATGCCTTCGCAGATGCCCTCGCCGCATCGGGATCATAAGCCCAAAGCGCATTCAGTTTCGGCTCATAAGCCTCGATGCGCTCAATTACAGCTTCCGTAACTTCAACTGGCGAAAGCGATTTCGCCCTATAGGCAGACACAAGATCGACAGCTGACAAATCGGCAAGTGAAGACATGGCGTTCCCTTATTTCATTCTGGCAGTTTCATTGTAGAATTAAGTGTGCGGGCCAGTTTGCGCCGCCCCGAAAAAGGCTTCGGCACAGCATCAACCAATGCGCGCGTATATTCATGTTGCGGGTTATCGAAGACCGCGTTGGTCTCTCCCTGCTCGACGATATTGCCGTGGTAAATCACTGCCACACGATCGGTAATTGCGCGCACGACACCGAGATCGTGACTGATGAAAAGATAGGAAAGGCCGAACTTTTCCTGCAGATCCATCATCAGATTGAGAACCTGCGCCTGAATGGAAACATCAAGAGCTGAAACGGGTTCGTCAGCAACGATGAGCGCCGGTTTGGTAATCAGGGCTCGGGCAATAGCGATACGCTGGCGTTGCCCCCCGGAAAACTCATGCGGATATTTTTCAGCAGATGCTTTTGGGAGGCCGACAGCTTCCAGCACTTCTGCCACGCGCTCATCCCGTTCCTTGCTGCTTGTCCCGCGCTCCAGTGAAACAATCGGCTCCGAAATGATCCGCTTGACCGTGTGGCGCGGATCGAGCGAACCATAAGGGTCCTGAAAGATCGCCTGAAAACCTTTACGCGCTTCACGCAGGCCTGAACGGTCAAGCGCGTAGATATCCTGACCATTGATAAGGATTTGGCCAGATTGCGGTCGTTCCAGCCCCATCACAGCACGCGCAAGTGTTGATTTGCCCGAACCGCTTTCGCCCACGATACCAAGACTTTGCCCTGCTTCGATCTCGACATTAACACCGTGGAGAACGCGCAAAGACCCCGGCTTTGAAAGGAATGATGGGCGCGGGAGCTGATATTCACGCACGACATCCCGAACCTGCAAAATCATCTTGCTCATGCCAGCACCTCGCCATCGCGTGGATGCAGACAGGCAGCGCGATGGGCAATGCCTTCGCTTTCACCGATCAGATCGAGCGGCGGAATAAGCTTTCGACAATCGCCTTCAACGAACGCGCAGCGATCAGCAAAGCTGCAATATGGCGGGCGGGCCAGCGGGTCCGGTACAACACCCGGAATTGCAGCGAGGCGCTGACGCGGTTTCGTATGATCGCGAACCAGATTAGCCCCATGTGGAGAAGCCTGAAACAGCCCCCGCGCATACGGATGCGCCATACGATTAAACACGGCTTCGGTTCGCCCTGTTTCTACAATCCGCCCGGCATACATCACTGCGATACGATCAGTCATTTCCGAAACAACGCCAAGATCATGGGTAATGAGCATCAGCGCTGTTCCAGTTTCATCGATCAGCTCATCCATGAGATCAAGAATCTGTGCCTGGACAGTGACATCGAGCGCCGTGGTCGGTTCATCGGCAATCAGCAGATCAGGCTCGCAGGCAATCGCCATGGCGATCATCACGCGCTGGCGCTGTCCGCCGGAAAGCTGGTGCGGATACAGATCGAGATTAAAGCGCGGTGCAGGCAGTCCAACGCGATGCAGCAACTCGCGCGCCTTGCGTTCGGCATCAGCGCGGCTTTCGCCAAGATGCAGACGGCGGCCTTCGGCAATTTGCGCACCAATGGTCTTAACCGGATTGAGCGCTGTCATTGGCTCCTGAAAGATCATCGCCATGCGACGACCGCGCATTTTGCAGAGTTCAGCTTCTGGCTTGTTTGCCAGATCCTGCCCATCAAAACGCAAGGTTCCACGCACGCGCATCCGGTCAGGCAACAAGCCCATGGCGGCAAGCGCGGTAATCGACTTGCCACTGCCAGATTCACCCACAACGCCCAGGCGTTCACCACGGTTGAGTGTTAACGTAATACCCGACACGATATCTGCAGTGCGCGTACCAAATGGCAGCTCGACAGACATATCGTCCATTTCAAGAAGAGGTATTTTTGGCAAAGCTTTTATCATCTCTGCCTCCTTACGCGCGGGTCAAGTATGTCGCGCAGACCATCACCCAGCATGTTAAGGCCAAGGACTGCGAGTGTAATTGCAAGACCGGGGAAGATCGCCAGCCATGGCGCATCATAGATAAAGGTCTGTGCATCGTTGAGCATCTTGCCCCAGCTCGGCATGGGCGGCTGTGTGCCAAGCCCCACATAGGAAAGGCCAGCCTCGGCAACAATTGCGAGTGCGAATTGGATCGTCGCCTGGACGATCAGCACATGATTGATGTTGGGCAGAATATGCAGCAGCGTGATCGAGATATCGCCGCGCCCTGCGCAACGCGCTGCCTGAACATATTCGCGCTTCCAAAGCCCGAGCGATGCACCGCGCGTAACTCGGGCAAAGACCGGAATATTGAAAATACCGATTGCAATCATGGCATTGACCGCACCGGGACCAAAAATAGCTGTGATAATGACTGCAGTCAGCAGCGCCGGAAATGCAAAGGCCAGATCGGTCATGCGCATGACAAAGCCATCGACCAATCCACCGCGTGCTGCTGCAAAGGCACCGAGAGGGATACCTATACCTGCACCAACAAGCACCGCAATAATCGAAACGGCAATGGAATTGCGCGCACCGACCATAATCATGGAAAACACATCACGACCAAAATTATCCGTTCCGAACAGATGACTGAAGCTCGGCCCTTGCAGCTTGTCGCGGAAGTTCATGGCGGTGGGCGAATAAGGCGTCCAGAAATAAGAGACGAAAGCCATAGCCACCAGAATAGCGGTAACAAGCGAACCGATCACAAGGCTGCGGCTTAAAAACAGCATCCGAAAACGGCTTGGCTTTGCAATTGTCTGAACCTCACTCATCGGCTGCCTCCCGTCGAAAGACGCGGATCAATGAAACCATAGACGAGATCGACAATAAAATTGACCGCAATAACGGAAGCCGCAAGCAGCGTCACCAGCGACTGCACCGTTATCAGATCGCGCTGGGCGATTGCCTGAAACACCAGCCTTCCTAGCCCGGGAAGATTGAAGACATTTTCGATGATGATCGTTCCAGCCAACAGAAATGAGAATTGCAGGCCAATAATTGTGACGACCGGGATCAGCGCATTTGGCACCGCATGGCGCCAGAGTGCCGCGTTACGGGTAAGACCTTTTGCGCGCGCGGTGCGCACAAAATCCTCACCCAGCGTTTCGATGACGGCAGAGCGAGTCACACGGGCGAGGATGGCGGCAAGCGGCAGGGCAAGCGCCAGAGCGGGCAAAAACAGCGAGCGGATACCATTCCCGAATCCATTTTCCCAACCGGCAAAACCAGAGGCTGGAAACCAGCCGAGCTGTAAAGCAAACAGCAGGATCAAGAGCAGGCCGAGCCAGAAATTCGGGATAGCAACACCCACCTGCGCCACACCCATGGAAAGCACATCACCGGTTTTGCCACGTTTGGAGGCCGCATAAACGCCCACGGGAATAGCTACTGCTACCGACAGAACCATGGACAAAAGCGCCAGCGGCAGCGTGACCATGATGCGTGGTCCGAGCAATTCACTGATCGGCACGGAATAGGTGTAGCTGGTGCCGAAATCCCCCTTCAGAAAGCCGCCAATCCACGAAAGATACCGCCACCAAAGCGGCTGATCGAGGCCAAGCTGTTTATTCAGCGCTGCCAGCGTTTCAGGCTGCGCATTGATACCGAGGATAACCGCAGCGGGGTCGCCCGGCAGCACCTGCATCAACAGGAAGACGATGACGGATGCCGCAAGCGTCGTCAGCAAGAGCGAAATTATTCGCCCGGAAATATAAGCCAGCAAGGCGACCTCCTAAGCACAATCCCAAAAAAAGCTTTGAACTTTTTGGCCAGGATTGCGCATCATAAAAATGCAGGAATGAGCACATCAGGCCATTCACTCCACATTCCATTTCCTGCCGTGCCGCAGCCCCTTGGTTGTTATCGCTGCACGACCATTCGCGTGAACCGCCCCGCCGCACGCGTGCGGGGCGGAAATTGTCTTACTCAGCCCAGTAAGCCTGTGTCAGATCGTCCGCCGGGATCGGCATGTTCTTCCAAAGACCTTTCACGTTCTTATTCCACACACCAATTTTCGGCAGCGCGTAGAGGAAGATATTCGGCTCGTCTGCCGCAAGCTTTTCCTGAAGCTTCTTCACCAGTTCGAGTTGTTCTTCATCGCTACCGGCCTCGGCATAAGCTTTATAGAGCGCCTTATATTCCGGGTTGTTGTAGTTGAAGTAGTATTTATCGCGGGCATAGATATCGAGATCACGCGCTTCTGTATGTGCAATGATCGTGGCATCGAAATCCGAGCGCTTGAATACCTGATCCAGCCATTGTGCAAACTCGATTGGAACGAGGTTGGCCTGAATACCCACTTCCGCCAGCATGGCTGCGATGATTTCACCACCGCGACGCGCATATGCCGGAGGTGGAAGCGTGATGGTTATTGACGTGCCAGCCGGAACACCCGCCTCTTCCAGCAGCTGCTTGGCTTTTGCCGGATCATACGGATAGGTTTCCGAAAGGTCGACATAACCCGGATCGACCGGCGCATAATGCGAGCCGATTGGTGTGCCAAAACCGGAATAGACACCTTCGATCAGCGCCTTGCTGTCAATGGCATGGGCCAGTGCCTGCCGCACCTTCACATTGTCAAAGGGGGCCTTGGCATTGTTAAGCGAAAGCAGAACTTTGCCTGCAGTATCACCGACTTCGACCTGCAACTTATCATCGCTCTTGAAGCGACTGATCAATTCCGGCGCCTGGAACATCGGGAAGACGTCAATATCGCCAGCAAGGATTGCAGCTGCTGCTGCCGAAGGATCGCTCACAAAGCGGAAAGTAACGGCAGAAAGCTTTGCCGGTTCGCCCCAATAGTCCGGGTTGCGATCGAGCTCGACACGATCACCCTGCACCCAGCGCTTGAACTTGAATGGACCCGTTCCAACAGGCTTGGTCTTGTTATCAGCCGCCGTATTCGGCGCAATCATAACCGCGTCGCCCCACCCCATATTGAACAGAAAGTTCGAGGTTGGCCGCTTCAGCGTCACAACGGCAGTCGCTGGATCAGGACATTCGGTGCTGGCGATTGGTTCAAAAAGGCCCTTTTGCGCATTGGTGGAATCTGGAGCCACTGCACGCTCGTAAGAGAATTTCACGACCGAACAATCGAAGGGCGTTCCATCATGGAATTTCACGCCCTCACGCAGCTTGAACGTATACGTCTTCTTGTCGTCGGAAACAGTCCAGCTTTCAGCCAGCTGTGGCTTCACTGTGCCGTCTTCAACAATACGAACCAGACCTTCATAAAGATTGGCATAAGTAACCTGACGAATACCGGCAGCTGCATTTGCCGTCGGATCCAAGCCCGGCGGTTCCAGCACTTCGCCGACCACCAATGTATCTTTTGCAAAGGCACCGTTGATTGATGCGAGCATCGTGGCTGTAATCAGCCCGGCTTTCAGCAGTTTACTCATCGCTTTTCTTTGGCTCCCCTTATCAATTTTCAGATCGAACGTCCGCCATCCACATCGAGCGCAACCCCGGTGATCATCGAGGCATGAGACGAGCAAAGAAAAGCCGCAGCTTCAGCCAGATCATCAGGCTTCAACAGGCGGCCCATCGGAATGGAATCGCGGAACTTCTTGCGGATTTCTTCGGTATCCTCGCCCATAAAGGTGGTGAGAAGCGGTGTCTCACCTGCGACAGGGTTCAAAGCAACCACACGAATCTTTGCCGGTGCAAGCTCGATAGCGAGCGCCTTGGTCACTGAAACCACCCAGCCCTTGGTCGCATTGTACCAGGCGAGATTCGGGCGCGGACGACCTGCGCCAGTCGAAGCGACATTGAGAATGACGCATTCCTCTCCCTTGGCACCATTGTCCTTGAAATGTGGGATGAGCTTGCGTGTCATCAGATAAACGCCACGAACATTGACGCCAAGAATGCGATCAAATTCTTCCGGCTCAACCAGTTCAGCATTTTGCGGTTTGTGGCCGATACCAGCATTGTTGATGAGAATATCGACTTTACCAAATTTCGACAGGGCAGCTTCTACGGCTGCATCAACATCTGCTTCCTTAGAAATATCGGCAGCGACAGCCAGCGCGGCATCTCCAATTTCGGCTGCGACGCGCTCAGCGCCTGTCTTGTCGCGGTCCACAATAACGACCTTGGCGCCGTCTCTGGCAAAGCGCTTTGCCATACCCTCGCCAAAACCCGAACCTGCTCCAGTGATGAGCGCGACCTTACCTTCAAATGACACTGCAATTCTCCCAAATGCTAAACTTATCCGTGCCAGACCGAGATGGTCTTCAGCGAGGCAAACCCATAGAGCGCCTCAAAACCCTTCTCGCGTCCGTGGCCGGATTTTTTCACGCCGCCGAATGGCAATTCGATACCGCCGCCAGCGCCGTAATTATTGATGAACACCTGACCGGAATGGATAGCGCGGGCCAAACGGAACTGACGTCCGCCATCATTGGTCCAGATCCCGCAGACAAGGCCATAGGACGTCCCATTGGCTATCGCGATGGCTTCTTCTTCGGTGTCGAAAGGTAAAATGACCTGAACCGGACCAAAAATTTCTTCCTGCGCCAGACGATGGTCGGCAGGCACATCACGGATCAGTGTTGGCAGTACATAAGCACCCCCCTCTGGTGCATCGTCCACCAACACACCTTGCGCCGCAATCGCCAGACCACTTTCCTTTGCAAGATCAAGATAGCCGTCAACAATCGCCTTCTGGCGCTGCGATACAACGGGACCGACAGAAAGATCATCGCCTGCCGGGCCAACCTTCAATGCGCGATAACGTTCGCTCATGCGCGCAACAACATCTTCATAGACACTGCGTTCAACCAGAATACGCGAGGATGCCGAGCAGGTTTGACCGGCATTCTGAATGCCCGCATTGACGAGGAACGGAATAGCGCGCTCGAGATCAGCATCGGCGAAAACGATCTGCGGAGATTTGCCACCAAGCTCCAGCGTTACCGGCACAGTGTTCTTTGCGGCTGCCGCCTGCACCGCTTCACCTGTACGCACCGAGCCGGTAAACGAAATGTGGTTCACATCCGGGTGTTCAGAAAGTGCTGCCCCCGCTTCTGCGCCAAGCCCGGTGACGACATTGAGTGCGCCTTTCGGCAGACCAGCTTTCTCAGCAATCTTTGCGAACTCCAGAATGGTGAGGCAGGCTTCTTCCGCCGGCTTGACCACGGCAGCATTACCCATCGCCAATGCTGCACCGAGGCTTCGGCCCAGAATCTGCATCGGATAGTTCCACGGGATAATATGGCCCGTCACACCATGCGGCTCATAGATCGACAGGACCGTAAAGCCGTTCTGATAAGGCAGCGTATCACCATGAACCTTGTCAGCAGACGCGCCATAGAATTCAAGATACCGCGCCAGCGCCACCACATCGGCGCGCGCCTGCGTGACAGGCTTGCCAACATCCCGTGATTCAAGATCAGTTAACACATCTATATTTTTGAGCACCTCTTCTGAAATGCGGTGCAAGACACGGCCACGTTCGGTCGCGGTCAACTTGCCCCATTCACCGGAAAGGGCGGCACGGGCTGCGGCCACAGCCAGATCGATATCCGCTTTCGAGCCGCGCGCGATGAGAGCCAGATCACTTCCATCGGAAGGATTGCGAAGCGGAATGTGCTCCCCACCCAGAGCATCCTGCCATTGCCCATCAATGAAATTGCCGTAACGAAGGAGGCCTGAGCCACCCGACTTGTTTTCATGCTTCATTCTCAGTCTCCCGCAGAGGCATTTCCGCCTCCAGTCTCGCTCTGGTCGCGCGAATATGGGCCCGCGCCAGCCGCTCGGCCTCTTCCCCGTCGCGTGAAGCGATGGCTTCAACAATTGCACCATGTTCGCGGATTGCATCGCGTGCTCTATCAACCGACAGAGAAAAAGAAGGGGCGAAAACCTGTGAGGTCATCCGCAACAGCGGAACGAACGCAATCAGCGAGGCATTCGATGCCGTATTCATCACTGCCATATGAAAATCGACATTCGTCTGGGTGTAAGCTTTCGGATCCCATGGATCGACAACCGTTACCTGTCCTGCAACAAGAGCACGCAACTTTTCGATAGCCTCATCTGTCGCGCGCTCCGCCGCAAAGCGTGCCGCAACACCATCCAGAACTTCGCGCACCGCATAAGCATCAATCAACAGCGTTAAATCAGCCGAGGCTACACGCACGCCCCTGCCCGGCAAGTGAATCACCAACCCGTCACGCTCCAGAACACGCAAGGCTTCGCGCAAAGGCGTGCGGCTTATACCGAATTCGGCAGCGATATGTTCCTGTCGGAGAATGGCGCCGGGCCCATACACGCCCGCATAAATTCTCTCACGAAGCGCTTCTGCTACTTCGTCCAGCAAACGGGTCTGACTACGCCACTCAAAAGCCGTCACAAGATAAGCCTCCCAACTTTATGAGTACAATATCCTGGATACAAAATTGGTCAATTAAAATTATATGTGTTTTGTGGAAAGAATTGTCTGAGCCGGCGATTGATAGTTTCGGGTAACAACCGTCGTGCGAAATAAGTCGCAAAAAACAAAAACGCCGCGACAAGCGCGGCGTTTCAACTTTCACAATGCAGCCACCTTACAAGAAACTCTCCGGGATCGGCTTCCATTCACCATCCTGATGATCAAACTGCGGAATATGTGCGAGGGCGTGAAGCAGCTCCACATCTTTGCCAAGCACGTCCTGCCAGTCCTTCGCTTCGGTCAGGATGACGCCAATACCAACGACCTCACCACCCGCCTTTCGCACCAGCTCGATTGAACCTTTGAGGCTGGAACCGGAAGCAACGACATCATCCACCACAACCACGCGCTTGCCTGCGAGCAGCGGAATTGCCTGACGGTCGAGAAGCAGGCGTTGCTCGCCCTTTGAGGTGATGGACGAGATTGTCTGCACGAGTGCATCGCCCAGATGAATCTTTGGCGATTTCTGCAAGATCACATAGTCATCGAGGCCAAGAGCCCGTGACACTTCAATCGCCACCGGAATGCCAAGTGTCGCAGCACCGACGATCACATCAGGCTTCAGTGGAGCCAGCTTTTCGGCCAGCGCCTTGCCCACATGTTCACCAAAGCGAACCCCGAGATCAATGACCATCATTAAGGAAATGGCGAAATTCGGGTTGATCGGTACGATCGGCAGATCGACCTTGCGGCCAGCTACATCAACGGTCCAGACCTGACCGTTTCCAGAAAGTTCAGCGCTGTCTTCAGTCATCGTTTTGCATCCTCGGGATTATAGCATTTCCAACAAAAGTGCGAAGCGGTTTTGCGTCGGTAATGCGTAAAAACAACCAGTTACAGCGGTTTCGTCGGTTCATTTTTAACTGGAACCGCTGTAAGTCTCGATTCAACCAGCAGGCCGACATTACGCCATGTTGTACGCTTGCGCTTGGTGTCAAAGCCATAAATGGCAAGGGACAGCGAAATTGCGTGGGCCATGCGGATAGCCTGAACCAGCAATGGCACGCCGCGCGCCAGCGCAAAACGCAGACGCATTGGGAAGGAAACGTCGTCAATTTCCATTCCGCGTGCGCGCTGAGCATCCGCAATACGCTCGAAATCCTCACGCAGCATCGGAATAATGCCGAATGTCAGCGAGAGGACCAGTGTCACCATTGGCGGCAGACGTGCAGCACTCGCAGCAGCCAGAATGGAGCCAGGCGTGCTGGTTTCCATCACAAAATAAAACGCCGCAGTCGTTGTCACCAGACGCGCAGCCATACCGGCTGCAATGGGCAAAGTATCAACAAACGCAACGCCTTGAAGCACGAGATTGAGAATCCAGCTCGCCATGACAAGCAGTGTCAGAAGCACGGCACCTTTGAGATAACCACGCAAGCCCGGCACCTTGACCAGCACCAGAAAAGCGACCGTGATCAACGCGAGTGGCACTCCGTATTTCCAACCCGGCACGAGCCAGGCTGCAAGCATGACCAGAAATGCCGCTGCCAGCTTTACAAAGAAGTTCAGATCATAAAAGATTTTCATGCCGCTTCTCCTGTCTCGACAACACGCGGCTTGGGCCAACCCAGCGCATGATAGGCATCGGAATTCCAGGATGCATCCACATCGCCATCAAAGGTGACATGGCCGCGATCCAGGATCATGACGCGCGACGAAACATCATCCACGAGTTCCAGATCGTGAGAGATCAACATGACCGCACGGTTTTCGGAAAGCGCTGTTTCGAGGAACAGTTCCAGCATGCGACGACCATTGAGATCGCGTGCCAGAAGCGGCTCATCGAGAATGGCAACCGAAGCGCCTGCTGCTTCCGCACAGGCAAGGCCCAGCAGAGCCTGCTGACGAGACGAAAGCGCAAATGGGTTGGTTTCCTCATGGCTACCAAGTCCATATTTTTGCAGGCAGGCCGTTGCGCGAGCAGTCACTGCATCGTCCTTTGCTGCACGGGTCGCGGCGGTGATCGCAAAGACCACTTCTTCCAGCACAGTCATGTTAAACAGGATGCGGCGCATGTTCTGCGGCAGGTAAGCCACCGAGCGGGCACGCTTTGCAGCGGTCCACTTGTCGGCATTCTCGCCACCAATGATAATTGAGCCTGCTGCAATTTTCTGAAGCCCAAGAATCGATTGAAACAGCGTGGTCTTGCCCGCACCGTTTTTGCCGATCAGAGCGACGACTTCGCCGGCGCGGATTTGAAAATTCACATTCTCCAAAACCGGCTGGCCGTCCCGGCGCTGAAGCTGCGTCTTGATTCCCGAAACAGAAACAAGAACTTCACCGCCGCTCTTCGCACCCGACAGACGTTTGCGTGCAGCAATTGGTGGCAAAACGCCTGCATCTTCCCACGCAGCCGCATCGTTGATGATCGACGCGAGCGGCACGACGGGCGCTAACTTACCGTCTTTTACCAGACCGACATCGGTAACGACCGCCTGCAGTGATGCAGGATCCTGCTCTGCAATCAGCAAGGCTGATATAGATGCACCGAGTTTTTTGAGAACCCGCACAAGACGCTGGCGTGCTGCTGGATCAAGCCCGGTTGTCGGCTCATCCAGTACGAGCAGTTTCGGTTCGGCCGCAAGTGCCGCAGCCATCGCCACCATGCGCCGTTCGCCGCCCGAAAGCGTCAAGACGCGTCGCCCTCGCAATGCATTCAGCTCTAGCTCGTTAAGCAGCTCGTCGATACGAGCACGAACAGCATCCTTGGCAAGTCCACGATTTTCGAGTGGAAAAGCGACCAGATCTTCAACGCTCAGGTCCCATAGCTGATCTTCCACATTCTGTGAAACGATGCCGACAGTGCTGAACAGCTCATCCTTCGGCATGGAAGACATGGGCTTGCCATTGAGCGAGACTTCGCCATCGAAGACTTGTGGGGTAATCAGGCGTGGAACGATGCCCGATGCAGCGTTGAGCAGCGTGGTTTTGCCACTGCCGCCCGCACCACACACCAGAAGCCGTTCGCCGTCGCGAATTTCGAGGTTGGCTTCGGCGATTGCAAGATTGGAATCGCCAAAACCTACTTTTACATTCTGAAGCTTGAGCACTTTTACTGCTCTCGATCAAAAACGGGTGAAGCCGGACGGATGAGCGCCCTTGAGAATCTTGAGAGCTGGAACAACCAGCAGCGGCGTACCGATCAGCATTGGAACGATATCTGAGAGACCGAGATACATGACCGCCCACCAATATGGGAAAATCCCAAGATAGGCCAAGCTTGCCGAAACAGCTGCAACCATCACAAGACCAACAACAAGGCAAGTTGCTGCAATTTTAATCAGCGTTGTGCGATTAAAGGTTGTTGTCTTTGGATCGAACAGCATGCCCGGAATAAGACCAGTCAGGCCAACCATGATACCATCAATGATCAGCGAATGCGCTGGAATGAAGGTGCCAGCCAGCAACGACCAGATAACGGTTCCGAGATATCCGCAGATGAACCCGCTTTTGCGTCCGAGAAGAATGCCGACCAGCGGTGGCAAAAACGCGAAAATGCGCCATTGAATCACGCCCGGGACGAGCTGAATCGGATTGGCATAGGCCCAGAGAACGCCGGTTGCAGCTGCTGCAACGATAGAAAGAACGATCGGAAACAGAGTATTTCCATCGTTATGGGTGATCGTGGTGTTGGACATTGTCGTATTCCCGTAAAGTGCCTCCCGCTTGCAACAAGCAAAAACCGTGCCGCCTGGTGATTGCAGCAAACGAAGGGAACTTTGAGATGAAGGTGGTGGAGCTATCCTGTCGGCATTTCTGTAGCGCTATCACCGGGCAAAAACACCGCGTTTGCGGTGGAGTCAAACAGATTCAGTGCCTCTGACGCAATGAGTCACATTAAATCTAGCTATTAAAGCAATAAACGATCAATCACCCACAATATCGGCTAGCATCTGCACGAGCTGCTGCATTTGATCAGAACCATTTTCCATATGCTGGATAACAATTTCCATCGGCTCTACAAAAGGCAATCCGGCTTCTTTTGGAACCAAACGATGCGACGGCAAAGCAACACGACTCGGCAGCAGACTAACACCGAGCCCCTCAGCGATCGCGCTTTGAACACTCGCGAGGCTGGAACTGGTGAAAACGACATGCCAAGGTCTGCCGATACGATCAAGCGCCTCCATCATATCACTGCGATAAAGCCCATTTGGCGGAAATGCGACAAGCGGGAGCGGATCAGCCTCTGAAACCGGATAATCAGCACTCTCCAACCAGCATAGTGGTTCAGGCCAATGCTTGGTGCCAAGCGTTTCACCGCGCTTTTGTTTAACCATAACGAGATCAAATTCGCCCGTTTCAAAACCTTTCTGCAACTCTCGGCTTAGCCCGCTCGTCACTTCAAGTTTCACTTTCGGATGAGCACGCAGAAAAGCCGCAAGTGTTGGTGTGACCAGTTTGGCAGCAAAATCTTCTGCCAGACCGAGGCGAAACACGGCTGTAAGCGCACTTCCCGTCATAGCTGCTGCGGCTTCATCATGCAGATGCAGCATTCGCCGCGCATAACCGAGCAGCTTTTCACCCGCATCGGTTGGCCGAACATCATGCCTTGCCCGCTCCAGGAGCGATTGTCCGGCAGCCTCTTCAAGGCGTAAAATTTTTTGGCTGACCGTGGATTGCGTCGAATGCAGCTGCAGCGCTGCAGCCGTGAAGCTGCGGCTATCAACGACTGCCACGAAAGCACGCAAAAGATCGAGATTGAATATCATATTCATAATTCGAATGAATGCCAGTTGAACATTTAATTTTTAAATATGTCTCACCATGATTATTTTAGCAAGAAATAAGGAGTAACGCCGATGCGTCAAACACTATACCGCTTGAGTGCCTTGGCATTGATTGCAGGAGCATTCGTCATGACTGAACCAACTCTGCCGGGCCAGAACATCGCAGCCTACGCACAGACATCACTTATTCAGGCTTCAAGCGCTGGCGATTTGTCCGCTGTAAAAGATGCAATCACAGCAGGAGCCGATATAGAAGCACGTGGCCAGGCTGGTGAAACTGCGCTTTTGGCTGCGACCCATGCCAATCATATTGATGTAGCCCGTGCGCTTATCGAAGCCGGTGCTGATGTAAATGCCAAGGATGCGATCAAGGACAGCCCTTATCTTTACGCAGGCGCACGCGGACATCTGGAAATACTAAAACTCACGCTTACGCACGGTGCTGACCTTAAAAGCACCAATCGCTATGGCGGCACGGCACTTATCCCGGCCTCAGAACGGGGGCATGTTGAAACCGTCCGCACGCTGATTGAAGCAGGTGTCAAGGTTGATCACGTCAACAATCTTGGATGGACCGCTTTGCTTGAAGCCATAATTCTCGGCGATGGCGGTCAGCGCCACGTCGATATTGTGAAGTTGCTGATTGATGCGGGTACTGACGTGAATCTCGCGGACAATGATGGTGTTACGCCATTGCAGCATGCGCGAGCACGTGGGTTTTCCACTATGGTTGCGATGCTTGAGAAAGCGGGCGGCAAATGAGCAACGACCAGGAGTTTTTGCAAAAGGCAATCGCACTTGCATTTGACAATGTCTACCTCGGCGGACGTCCCTTTGGAGCGGTTGTCGTAAAGGATGACAAGATTATCTCCATCGGCGTCAATCGTATGCAGGCCGATTGCGATCCGACTGCCCATGCGGAACTTCTCGCATTGCGCGCGGCAGGCAAGGTTTTGCAGTCGCCTCGGCTGGATGATTGCAGCGTTTATGCGAGCGGCCAACCCTGCCCTATGTGTTTCGCTGCAATGCGGATGTCAGGCATCAATAAAATCATATTTGCTTATTCCAACGAGCAGGCAGAACCATTCGGCCTTTCGACAGCAAAAATTGCAACGGAACTGGCCAAGCCAGTGACAGAACAAACTGGCGTTCATTTTGAACACTGTCCACCAGACGATGATGCAGCACTTTATCGGCGCTGGCAGGAAAAGAAGACATAAAAGACTGAATTCATCATGCAGACCCAGCAAGCCAATGGCGGCACGCAAGCCGCACCCATAGCCCTTATCGTCCTCGTCGTTCTGATTGGCCTTAATCTCAGACCATTCCTGACGGCCCCGGGGCCCGTGCTTTCCGATATTGTCACAGATACGGGAATGGGCTTTGGCATGTTGTCTCTGCTCACATTCCTTCCCATGATGCTGATGGGACTTGGCGCATTCATCGCCCCACGCATTCAATCGATCATCGGTACGCGCCGCAGCATGTTCGCAGCACTCATCATTCTTGCGTTGGGTTCTGTTTTGCGGGGCTTCGTGCCAGATGGTTTTTCTCTGGTGCTTACGGCTGTTTTGTGTGGTGCAGGCGCTGCTATGATACAGGCGCTGATGCCCGGCCTGATCAAAGCAAATTTCCCAGCAAGCATTGCAGCTGTTACCGGTCTTTATTCTGCAATGATCATGGGCGGCGGGGCGCTTGGTGCCCGGCTGACACCTTGGCTTGCAGGCTCTGATCATAACTGGCGTTTTGCGCTGGCAGTTCTCGCAATTCCTGCACTTCTTGCGCTGCTGACGGCTATCCCCATTCTTAAAGAAACGGCGTCTTCTGGTTCCAAATCCGGCATCACCGGAAAGCTGCTCCATCGCCCACGAACATGGGTGCTGATGGCGGCTTTTGGCCTCGTCAATGCAGGCTATTCGTCCATGGTGGCCTGGCTTGCGCCTTATTATCAATCATTGGGTATGGAACCAGCAGAAACCGGCAATCTGGTTGCTGTCATGGCCATAGCGCAGGCTCTGTCGGCCTTTGGCCTGCCGTTGCTTGCAAGACATAGCGTTGATCGTCGCCCTTGGCTTCTCCTGACACTGGCGATGCAAGCGACAGGCTTTGCTGGTCTGGCTTTTGCACCGCAGCTCTCGCCTTATTTCTGGTCCGCGATCTGCGGCGCAGGTCTTGGTGGCAGCTTTGCGCTCGCCATGATTACCTCGCTTGATCATCTGCCCAAGCCTCAAGAAGCAGGTGCTCTGGCCGCGATGATGCAAGGCGGCGGCTTTCTGATCGCAGCGCTGGGCCCAGTGGCAACGGCATTGCTACACAATTTAACCGGCACCTTTGCATCCGGCTGGATCATGCATCTGGTTTTGTTGGCAAGCATCTGTCCACTCTATCTGAGCTTTAATCCGCGCCATTACGCGCATGTGATGAATCTGGCGCTTCCTGCCGAAAATGGCACACAATAGCGTTACCTAAGGCGATAAAGCGGGGTTTATCTATGTTCTGCGGGCAATTCTGAGCTAGATGACTTGTTGTCCCTTCCTTGAGGGTCGAGCTTGCTTGAAATTCCGCATGACTGGTCAATTGAATGAAGCACGAAGCAGTTATAGAGCCGAACAAGTCCACAATTCAGGACGGGTTGCCAGAGCCACGAATTTATTGGGCCTGGGCGACCCTTATGGTTGGCCTCACACTGGCTGTTATCGATGGCACGATTGCCAATGTCGCGCTTCCAACCATTGCGGCCGATTTCTCAGCAGGACCGGCCGCTTCTATCTGGATCGTCAACGGATATCAGCTCGCCATCGTTATCACTCTGCTGCCATTCGCAGCTTTGGGCGAAATTTATAGCTATCGCCGTGTCTACTTGCTCGGCGTATCGCTGTTTACACTCGCATCAATCGCCTGTGTTTTTGCGCGGTCGCTTGAAGCGCTCACAATCGCACGCGTTATACAAGGCTTTGGTGCGGCAGGCCTGATGAGCGTTAACGCTGCCTTGCTGCGCTATACGGTGCCCCAGGCAAAGCTTGGCACCGCTATCGGTTTGAATGCGCTTTTCGTGGCACTCTCCTCGACCATAGGGCCAACGCTGGCAGGCGTCATTTTGCATTCGCTGACATGGCCCTGGCTGTTCGTGATCAATATTCCACTCGGCGTTTTGGCGGTCATTATGGGACTGAAAAGCCTGCCCTATAACGAGTTGTCAGCACGTCGCTTCGATTATCTGAGCGCGATTCTCAGTGCCTTCACGCTCGGCCTGCTGATTACGGTTATCGATAGTGCTGGCAATGGCGTCAGCGCAACATTTCTGGCCTTGCAGGCAATTGGCTGTGTCGTGGCAGCAACATGGCTCATACGACGCTCAATGCTGACAACTAACCCATTGCTGCCGCTCGATCTTCTGCGTATCCCAGTGTTCAGCCTGTCGCTCTGCACCTCCATCATGTCCTTTCTCGCACAGATGATGGCATTCATATCGCTGCCATTTCTATTTCAGAATATCTATGGTTTCCAGCCCATTGAAGTTGGGTTTCTGATGATGCCCTGGCCGATTGCACTGGCCATCGTTGCGCCGCTATCCGGTAAATTCTCGGACAAATATTCACCTGCCACACTCGGTTTGTTTGGGCTGGTGTTCTTCGCTGCCGGGCTTGCACTGGTCGGAACGCTGCCAGAACAACCGTCCGTGGTCGATATCTGCTGGCGCATGGCGATTTGCGGAATCGGGTTCGGCTTTTTTCAGGCTCCGAACAATCGCATGATTATAACCTCGGCCCCACGCGCAAGAAGTGGCGCTGCAAGCGGTATGCTTGGAACGGCCCGCCTTCTCGGGCAGTCGCTCGGCGCGGCACTGGTTGCCTTCCTGCTCTCGCATTGGGGCATCAATAACATTCCAAGCATCCTGCTTGTTGCTGCTGGATTTGCGGCTTTTGCATCGATCATCAGCATTTCGCGCCGCAAGCGATGAGCATAGAGGATGATTTTGTTGCGTCTCAAACGCGAAAATCCACAAGCCTGTGAATCTTTTCAAATTTTTTTAAAAACGCATAAAATTCCCTATTGCATTCCGGAATCCATTGGTTCATATACCGCCTGCCTAACGGAAACGACTTCTCTCTCAGAGAAGACTGGCGCGAGCGGGTGTAGCTCAGGGGTAGAGCACAACCTTGCCAAGGTTGGGGTCGAGGGTTCGAATCCCTTCGCCCGCTCCAGTTTTTCCGATTGGTTTAGGCATCAAAATCCCGGCTTCGTCCGGGATTTTTGCTTTTGGAGGATTATTTAAAATCCCAGTAAATTCCGATCGTTAAATCTGATTCATTACGTTTCTGAGAAAATTTCACGCATGATTCTTGTTTGAAGCTGAATCGTGTCCAAGCGTTGAAATTTGAATTCCAAGACACGATCCTTCAGCATGCATCAGAATGCAGTTTATACTTCTACAAATTCAAGCACCGTCCCGTTGGCATTTTCTGGTAAAACTGCAATGCCAGCAGAAGTGTTGACGTAAGCGAGATCATTATCATCCAGCACCTTGCGTACCGTATCTAAGGCGCTAACCCGAATGCGAAGTGCTGCAAACGCACCGGACGGCGTCTTGCTAAAATCAACATCTGGATAGAGCTTCTGTGCCTGAGCGGATGTAAGCACCGAGATATCAGCTGAGTTCGGCCCCGTTGAAACAGTCCACTCTCCGCTACTCTCCGTTGCCTTGCCATCGGCATAAAGCCTTGCAAAACCTTCGGCGGACTTTGCCGGATCAGCTGAAATAGCAACAATCGCAGCCAGTCCTTTCGTGCCATTTGCATGTTCAAGCAATTCTGGAACCCAAACCGTATCGCGTGTTTTATGCTGACACATGAAAACCATGCCCTGCGGCACCTCATTTTCAGCAAATGAAACGGTCTCAAATGCTGCGACACCTTTGCTGCCATCTGGCAACTCAACTGGGCGAGAGAACTTACCCACTTCACCTGTTTGGATGCCCAATGCAGCGAGTTCTGACTTCGCCTGCTGCGCATTTTCGATACGGCATGCAATTGCATGCAGTCCCTCGCCTTGCGCGCTCAGCTTCTCACGCTGATGCAGGTTGCCTTCTGTTTCAGCGACAATGCCGAGAAGTTCAAAATAATCATCCGGGAACATGATTGTATAATTGCCCGTACCCTTTTCTTTGCTGTGAAGTCCACGAGGGCTCAACGTGAAGCCAAGACGTCGATATTGCTCAGCACTTTTATCCAGATCGTTGACCAGAAGAAAAACGTGATCGACACCTCTAACAGGGTGAGTCATGCAAAGAGTTCCTTTCGCGTGATCGATTCAGCTATTTGAGTTCAGCTGCTTGGGTGGGCTATTCTGGTGAGATAGTGCATGACGAGTTTTCAAGTTCAAGCTAACAAAGAAAGAATTGTTATTAAGCCGAGGCTTTAGGCGTCGATTTTTCAAGAAAATTAGGATTATTTTTCGCAGAGTCCGCCTTGAGAGCCACCCAGTAGCAATTTCCACCCTTAGAAACGTAGAAAATTGAAACTTATTAACACCCCCTATCCGGTATATTTTACCAATATTGGAGTGAATATTAGTTTATCTTGACAATATCGCAGCAAATTCTAGCATAGCAGTGCTTGCGTGAATTATTTGCACTTTGAGGCAGCTTTTTGAGCTATTTCAAGGGCTTGAACAATATTGGGCATTGCGGGAAAAGAGGCTTGAAAGCCCTCCCTCAACGTCCTTCAGGGGAACATAGAATGCATATCAGAAAAGCCGCCCTTGGCCTGTTTCTCGCTGCCTTTTCGCTCGCATCGGCGTCCTCCCACGCCGAGGAAGTGAAGCGCGGTGGTTCGGTCATTGTACATATGAATACCGAACAGGGTGTCCTTAACCCAGCCTTGCGTGCCTCCACAGGGGTGTACCAGATCACCGGCCGCATTATGGAGCCATTGATCGACCGCACCTATGAAGGCTATGTGCCTGTGCTGGCAACAAGCTGGACGTCATCGGACGATGGTAAGGCAATCACTTTCAAGTTGCGCGAGAATGTTCGCTGGCATGACGGCCAGCCATTTACCTGTGACGACGTTTCGTTCAGCGCGATGAACCTCTGGAAGAAGCTGTTGAACTATTCAACAACCCTTCAGGCAAACTTGGAGTCGGTTGATTGCACCGATCCGCATACCGCCGTTTTCAACTATTCCAAGCCAATGCCACTGGAGCTTCTGGTTGCTGCGATGCCGGATCTTGGCCATCCGGTGCCGAAGCATCTTTATGAAGGCACCGATATTCTCAAGAACAAGTATAATTCGGCACCTGTTGGCACCGGACCATTCAAGTTTGTGGAATATGAGCGTGGCCAGCATATTATTGCCGAGCGTAATGACGACTATTGGCGCGGCAAGGAATATCCTTATCTTGACCGCGTGATCTGGCGCTTTATGCCGGACAAAGCTGCAGCGGCGGCAGCGCTTGAATCAGGCGAAATAATGGAAACAGCCTTCAATGGCATTTCCATGTCAGATACCGAGCGGCTGCAAAAGGATGGTCGCTTTGATACCGGCACAAAGGGTTTTGAAAACAACGTCGCGCACTCGACTGTTGAATTCAACCTGCGCAATCCAATCCTCGCCAATCTGAAAGTACGGCAGGCTATTTATCACGCGCTCGACATTGATTTTGCGATCAAGAACATCATGCGTGGTTATGCAAAGCCAGGCCGTGGACCGATCCCAAGCTCTGGTGGCGCAAACTACACGGATGACGTGCAGACTTATCCGTATGACGTTGAAAAGGCCAAGCAGCTGCTCGATGAAGCTGGTTATCCCGCTGGCCCTGATGGCATTCGCTTCAAGCTGCGCCATCGTCCGGCTCCATGGGGCGAATATACCCAGCTCTGGGCAGAATATTACGCACAGGCTTTGAAAGAAGTTGGCATTGACGTTGAGCTTCTGACCAACGACGCGCCTGGCTTCCTCAATGGCGTCTATCGCGATCACGATTTCGACACGGCAAGCGGCTGGCATCAGTTCCGCTCCGACCCTGCTGTATCGACAACCGTCTGGCTGCGTTCCGGCGCACCTGTTGGCACGGCGTGGTCAAACCAGTTCGACTACAAATCCGACGAAATGGATCAGCTGATTGATCAGGCTGCTTCCGAACTTGATCCGGCAAAACGCGCCGAGCTCTATCATCAGATTCAAAAGCTTGAGATGAAAGATCTTCCCGTCATCTTTGCAATTGAACATCCGTTTGTCGGCGTCACCAACAAGGCATTGAAGAACCATCACAATACCCCACGTTGGGATTCTTCAAGCTGGTACGATCTCTGGATTGATCAATAGTCCCGATCAGGCTGTTGCCGGAACCCCGGCAACAGCTTTCCACGTCCCACAATAAAGCTGCTTCAAATATCTTTGCAGGATAGCCCGCAATGTCCTTGCCCCCGATCCTGAGTTTTGCGCTTCGGCGCATCTTACAGGCAATACCCGTCATTCTTCTTATAATGGTCGGCTCTTTCCTCCTGATCAAACTTGCGCCCGGCGATACCGTCGACGCTCTTGTTGGTGATATGGGTGGCGCCGATCCGCAATTCGTTGCAAATTTACGTGCGGAATATGGCCTCGATCAGCAGATCTGGGTGCAGCTGTGGCTTTATATGACTAAGCTCGCACAGTTCGATTTCGGCTGGTCCTATGTCTACGAACAGCCTGTGCTTGATGTTCTTCTAAACCGTCTGGTGCCGACGCTGTTGCTGATGTTGTCCTCGCTCACAGTTGCTTTTGTTTTCGGCATTGCGCTTGGCGCCTTTGCAGCACGCCGGGCCTATTCGCTAACCGATAATGCTATCTCGACACTTGGCCTCATTTGCTATGCAATGCCGAGCTTCTTCCTCAGCCTCATTCTGATGTTTGTATTTTCTGTCAAACTCGGCTGGCTACCAGTGGGCGGTTACAAAACCATTGGTGGCTTTTACTCAGGTTGGAAAAACGTCTGGGACATCGCCGTCCACATGGTGATGCCAACGACGGCGCTTTCGCTGATTTATGTTGCTTTCTATATGCGCCTGATGCGGACAAGCGTTCTGGAAGTTGAAGACCTTGATTATGTGCGCACAGCCCGTGCAAAGGGCGCAAGCGGTGCACGCCTGATGTTCTACCATATCATGCGCAATGCATTCCTCCCGGTTGTGACCCTACTGGGGCTTCAGTTCTCGACGGTGCTTGGCGGCTCGGTGGTGATAGAGACAATTTTTTCGCTGCCCGGTCTTGGCCAACTTGCCTACACATCGGTCATCAAGCGCGACCTCAACACTTTGATGGGCATCATTTTTCTGTGCTCGATATTGGTGGTGATCGTCAACTTCATCACTGATCTTATCTATGCGCGGCTTGATTCCAGGATTGAACTGTCATGACAATTCAGGACGTCTCCCTCCCTCGCCCTCAGGCTTCCCGCGCTCGCATTCTGTGGCAACGTTTCAGCCGCAACCGCGCAGCGGTGCTAGGGCTTATTCTCTTTGTTGTCGTCGTGCTAATAGCCGTTTTTGCCGACGTCATTGCACCCGGCGATCCTTTGCGTCGGGCCGGTAATCCTCTGACATGGCCATTCGTCAATGCAGCAACACCGCTTGGCACCGACCAGCTCGGACGCGATATTATGGCTGGCATCGTCCACGGCGCGCGTATTTCGTTGCTGATTGGTGTGGTCGCAACCATGATATCGATAGCCATCGGAATTATCATTGGCGCATTGGCTGGCTATTATGGTGGATGGGTTGATGACACCTTGATGCGCGTCACAGAAGCCTTCCAGACAATTCCAAGCTTTGTTTTGCTACTGGCACTGGTTGCGATTTTCGGCTCTTCAATCGAAAACATCATCATTTGCATCGGCATCGTTTCATGGACAGCACCAGCACGCATGGTCCGAGCTGAGTTTCTCGCACTGCGCAAACGCGAATTTGTCGATGCTGCGCGTAATCTCGGTGTTGGTAATCTATCGATTATCTTCCGTGAAATTTTGCCAAATGCTCTGCCGCCTGTGATTGTCTTTGCCTCGGTTGTCATGGCAACAGCAATTCTGATGGAAAGCGCCCTCGCCTTTCTCGGACTTGGCGATCCCAATTATGCAAGTTGGGGCAATATGATTGGTCAGGGTCGTGCGGTGCTGCGTAGCGACTGGTTCTGCTCAGTTACTCCCGGCATCGCCATTCTGCTCACCGTGCTTTCCTTCAGCCTGCTTGGCGAAGGCCTGAACGACGCGCTCAATCCAAGGCAGAAAAAGAAATGACTGCGGCTCCCGTTCTCGAAATCCAGAACCTGCAAATTGCGCTGCCCAAGGGTGCCGATCGTCCTTTTGCATTGCAAGACCTGACACTCACCATCAAGCCGGGTGAAATTGTCTGCCTTGTGGGTGAAAGCGGTTCCGGTAAATCGCTTTCGGCAGGCGCCATCATGCGTCTGCTACCCGAACCACATGTGCGTGTGATCAAGGGCAGTATTAAGCTCGAAGGCACCGACCTTTATTCGCTCAGCGAAGCGGACATGAAGAAGCTGCGCGGCAACCGCATCGGCATGATTTTTCAGGAGCCGATGACTGCGCTTAATCCGCAGAAAACGGTTGGCTGGCAGATCGACGAAGTGTTGCGATTGCATACCAAGCTCAGCCGCAAAGAACGGTACGCTGCGGTTATCGATATGCTGAACGAGGTGAAGATCCCTGACCCCGAGTCAGCCTACAACGCCTATCCGCATCAGATTTCCGGTGGCCAGCGCCAGCGCGTCATGATTGCCATGGCGCTTATTCTAAAACCTCGCCTGATCATCGCCGATGAGCCAACGACTGCACTTGATGTCACGACACAGGCGCAAATCCTCAAGCTCATCCGCGATCTTCAACGCGAACATAACACCGGCATTCTTTTCATCACCCATGATTTCGGCGTGGTGGCAGAGATTGCCGATCGCGTTGCGGTCTTGCGGCTTGGAGAGCTGGTCGAAGAAGGCCCAGCCAATGAGGTGCTCAACCACCCTCAGCATCCTTATACGAAGGCGCTAATCGCATCCGTTCCGGCCTTAACGCCTCCCGCGATCAAAGCATCCGTTGAAAGTCAGCCGGTTATTCTCAAAGCTGAGAACCTGCGCAAGACATTCAAAGCGCAAGGCGGACTTTTCAGTGGCAAGCGAAGTGCTGTTCCTGCGGTCAAAGACCTGTCTTTTATATTGCGTCAGGGCGAAACACTCGGCGTTGTGGGCGAAAGCGGATCGGGGAAAACCACTGTTTCTCGGATTGTCACGCGCCTTCTCGAAGCCGATAGCGGCAAAGTCGATGTGAATGGTCGCGACTTTCTAAGCGCGAGTGCGCGTGAAGTGCGCTCTATGCGCAAAGACATTCAGATGGTTTTCCAAGACCCTATGGCGTCGCTCAACCCGCGCCGACGTGTTGTAGATCTCATCGCGCAAGGCCCGATTGTCCACGGCGTGCCGAAAAAACAGGCCCACGCAAAAGCACGTGAACTGCTTGAGCTGGTCGAGCTTTCTCCTGCTGCAGCTGACCGCTTTCCGCATGAGTTTTCGGGTGGTCAGCGCCAGCGTATCGGCATCGCACGCGCACTTGCCCTTGAGCCTCGGATTATCGTAGCCGACGAACCTGTCTCGGCTCTTGATGTTTCAGTGCAGGCACAGGTTTTGCGCCTGCTTGCTGATCTGCGTGAACGGCTCAACCTCTCGCTGCTGTTTGTAACGCATGATTTGCGCGTCGCTGCCCAGCTTTGTGATCGCATTATCGTCATGTCGAAAGGCGAAATCGCGGAAGCCGGGCCAACGGCAGATGTCTTCGCCAATCCGCAACACCAATATACCCAGCGTCTGCTTGCTTCCATTCCCGGCAAAGACTGGACGCCACCCCGCTTCAACAGCGCAGATTGAAAACGGCTGATACTATGCAACATATCCAGTTCCCTCCATCCATTTGGGCTGCAACCGCACCGTCCCGCATACCGGCCGCGCCATTAAACAGCGACACAGAAGCGGATGTTGCAATCGTCGGCGGTGGTTTCACAGGTCTTTCGGCAGCACTGCATCTCGCAAAGCGCGGTAAGCGCGTTATTCTGCTTGAGGCCAATGGTGTTGGTTGGGGCGCATCGGGACGGAACAACGGACAAGTCATTCCAACCATGACAGCGGCTGAACCGGATGCCATTGCCAAACGCTATGGCGATGCCGGTGAACGCTTTGCAAAGCTGATTGGCAACAGTGCCGACACACTATTCACGATTGTTCGCGATGAGAAAATCGAAGCTGAAGCCGAACAAACAGGCTGGTTTCAGCCAGCACATTCTCCGGGCCGCGTTAAACTTTCTCAAGCACGCGTCGAAGCATGGAAGCGCTTTGGTTTCCCTGCAGAATATCTCGACAGCGCTTCCACATCACAGCTCTTGGGCAGTGATTTCTGGTATGGCGGCATGTTCAACCCGACAGGCGGTCACATCAACCCGCTGGCTTTGGCGCGTGGTCTGGCAGCGGCAGCCGAACGTCATGGCGCGACCATCCATGAGCAAAGTCCGGTTACTTCTTTTGAACGTAAGGGCGATCATTGGGAAGTCCGCACCGGCAATGCAACCGTTCGTGCAAAAGGGTTTCTGCTGGCGACCAACGCCTATACCGGTGAAATAAAGGAAAGCCTTGCCCCACGTCTGGCACGGACAATTGTGCCGGTGTTGTCGTGGCAAATGGCAACAGCACCGCTGAGTGATAATCTCCGCGCGATGATCCTTCCGGGTCGTCAGGCTGTTTCCGATACCCGCGGCGATCTTCGCTTTTTCCGTTACGACGCACGTAATCGCCTCATCACCGGCGGCGTGGTCATGGGCAACTATAACGTTGCAGAACGCGTGAAGCACAAAGCTGCGCGCAATCTTGCAGAGGCTTTCCCAGCACTTGGTCAGCCGGAAATGACGCATGTCTGGAGCGGCTACATCGGCATGACATGGGACCGTTTCCCACGTGTTCATCAGCTTGGGACCAATGGTTGGGCATGGATCGGCTGCAATGGTCGTGGCGTTGCGCTCGGCACCGCAATGGGCCGGGAATTTGCACGCGCGCTTGATGGTGAACCATTGCAAGAACTCGCACTTCCGGTTTCTGAACCTGCACCACTGCCGTTCCACTCAATGGCACGAAAGATTGCACCTTTCTATCTCGCATGGCTGCGGCGCAAGGACCTTACGGAACCGAATTTATAAATCAGACTGTCAAACATTCATGCGAAAGGTAGATCCATGAATCAATTGCCAATTCTCGAACGACGCCGCATCGAGGCTCTCGTTCTCAAAAATGTCTATGAGGTTCTTCGTGAGCGGTCAGGCGAAGAAGAAGCTCAGGCAGCAATCGGCGAAGCGGTAACACGCTCGGCGATAGATCAGGGTAAAGTGTTTGCGGAAGAGCTTGGCCGCACGCCAGACTTGCAGGACTTTGCCGATATTCTGCCACTCTGGACAAAAGACAACGCGTTGGAAATCGAAGTTCTTTCGCAGGGCAAAGACCACTTCGATTTCAATGTGAAGCGTTGCCGCTATTCTGAAATGTATCGCGACATGGGGTTAGGCCATATCGGGCATCTGCTCTCGTGTAATCGCGATGGTGATTTCTGCATCGGCTATAATCCGGAAATGAAGCTTGAGCGCACACAGACGATCATGAAGGGCGCAAGCCATTGCGATTTCCGCTACAGCCTTGAGACGAAAGAACAAGGAGCCTGAAATGCCGGTTGAAAACTGGACCTCGAACCAGCTTGACGAACTCATCGCCTTCCGCCGTGATCTGCATGAAAATCCGGAACTCCTTTATGACGTCAATCGCACCGCTGAAAAGGTGGCAGAAGCGTTACGCGCAGCTGGACTTGATGAAGTCGTAACAGGCATTGGCCGCACAGGCGTTGTCGGCGTCATTCGTGGTCAAACCAACAAGTCAGGCCGCGCAATTGCTCTGCGTGCTGACATGGACGCACTACCGATCCTCGAAGAAACCGGTGCCGAATGGTCATCCAAAGTACCGGGCAAGATGCATGCCTGCGGACATGATGGCCATACGACCATGCTTTTGGGTGCAGCGCGTGAACTGGTCAAAAGCCGCGCTTTCGATGGCACAGTCATCGTCATCTTCCAGCCTGCTGAAGAAGGCGGCGCTGGTGCGAAAGCAATGATCGACGATGGACTGTTCAAGCGCTGGCCGGTCAACGAAGTTTACGGCATGCACAATCGTCCCAACCTCGAAGTTGGCAATTTCACGATCAATTCCGGCCCGATCATGGGTTCGGTCGATGTATTGGATATTACAATTGATGGTGTGGGTGGCCATGCGGCCTCCCCGCACCATACGATTGATCCGATCCCTGTAACGGCAGCACTCATTCAGGCTATCCAGACGCTGAGTGCACGCACCATCGACCCGCTCGATTCTGCGGTGATCTCCATCACCACGATTCATGGTGGCGATGCGTTTAACGTCATTCCACAGTCGATCAAACTGACCGGAACTGTGCGTACCTTGCGTGAAGAGGTCCGCAATCATATCGAAGAAAAACTATCGCGTGCGGTACAAGGCGTTGCTGATGCGTTTGGCGCAAAGGCGACGCTCGACTATCAGCGCAATTATCCGGTGACCGTCAATCACGAGCATGAAACGGAACTGGCAGCGCTTGCCGCAGAAGCTGTTTCCGGCGCTGATCGCGTAACCCGCGATATGCCTGCAACGCTTGGTGGTGAGGATTTCGCGTTCATGCTCAACGAAGTACCGGGCGCGATGATCAACATCGGCAATGGCCCAAGCGCCAATCTGCACCACCCCAAATACGACTTCAACGACGATGTCATTGCCTGGGGCTGCTCTTACTGGACGACTTTGGTCAAGCAGAGGCTTCCAGTCTGACTGTCAAATACACTACAAATAAAAAAGCCGCCCTTATTTTTGAGGGCGGCTTTTTCTTGTCCTTATTTAAAATACGCTCAGCTCGTTGCCGCAGCCTTGAACGAGAATAATTGCAAGGCATCATAGGCTGAGAGAACGGTTTCCATCTGTGCCGTATGACCTTTGACAAAAGCGTCACCGTAGATGGTTTCATCCGGGTATTCGGTGATCAATGTCAGCGGAACTGTATGCCGATCATCAACACCAACCAGACATGGGAAGCCGTTGATAATGCGGAAACCCGTTTCGCCGGCATGTTGTTCGAAAAGCTTGATCTGCGCATCGTTGTATTCAAGCAGACCATCGATAGCACCAAGATGCTTAGTCACATGATCCATAAGCTGTTCAGCTTCTTTCTCCCATGACGCGTGGTGGCGGATGATAAGAAAGAAGCCCTTTGGCAGCGTCCACATTGCAAAGGAACGCGGCACATAGCCCGATAGCGGGCGCGTCCATTCATGCGATGGATAGCCATGCAGATTGACGTGAAGCTTCGCATTTGTAAGAGCCTCAGCCTCTACACGGATGGCCTTTTCAAAAAGCCCTTCTCCCGTGCGATATTCCAAGTCATCGCCCAGAGCGGTGTAGCGAGACGCGTGATGCATATGATGTGGCTGCAAAACACACAGACGTTTGTGAATTTCATATCCGTCCGGGTTTTCCTGCGGCGAAATCGTGAAATGCCCACCATCGCGCGTGGCAAGCCGTGTGGCTGCCCGCAATGCACCAACGATCCCCGTCGTTTCATTGGCATGCTGACCAGCGCTGATCATCATCGGCAGATCACTGCCCGAGACATAGGTGGCGCGCACGCTACGGCCTGCACGCGTCTTCGCTTCAAAAGGCGAGCCGCCCAGTTTTGCAATTTCACGGCGGATCTGGTCCGCGGAAAGCGGGGCCTGTGCATTTTCCAGCACCTGCTCGGCAGTGAGTGCATCCGCCGTTGCCAGCGGACGTGTTTCCACCTTCACAGAAGGGTCGGCATCACGGAAACGAACTTCCGGCACAATCTGTCCCGGCTGCAAGCCGCGATCCCCAACCGGCCGACCCGACTTTTTCTGAAAAACTTCGAGCAGCGAGAAATAGATATCTTCGTGCAGAGCTTCAGTGAGGCTCAGTGCTTCTTCATCATAGGGAAGACGACGATCTGTTATCGGCAGACTGACCGAAATGTTCAGCTCTTCAAAATATGGCTCACCCCTGCCCCAATCATGAGATGTAATGGTCGAGATCGTGTCATGAAACAGCTTTTCATAGGCTGTCTCAAAGCGCACATTTTCGACACTGCCTTCATGTTCGACAATCAGCCAGCCGGTTGGTGAGACAAGCGTTTCGCCGATAAAATCTTCATGCACGCGATTGGGTGCGAAAACACGATGATTTTCTGTGTGACCATCGGCAAATGTAAGGTCGACTTCATAGTTGAAATCATCCTCACCCGATGCACTAAAGCTGATTTTTACATTGGGCAGAAGCGCGGACAGCGGATAGGTTTCAAGCAAAAAGCGGTTTTCGACGCAATTGTCATGACGCGGGTAGCGGATTGTTGCAGCTTTGAGGGCTTCACCATCCACCTCTTCAAGGAAGAAATGCAGAAGCGGTTTATAGGCTGAGCGCAGATGGGCATCAATGCCAGCCTCACGCAGTTTCGTTTCTGCTGCGAAGCGGCTAGGCTGATCATCGAACAGCCAGGCTTCTAACTTCGCGCCACGCAATTCCGGCTTTGAAAAGCGTTCGATCAAAACATCAATTGAACGCTGATAAGTCTTTTCAAAAATCACGCTCATCGCGATGTCCTGCCGGTTGGATCGAGACTGTCACGCAGCCAGTCACCCAGAAGGTTGAGGCCAAGCACAGTGAAAAGAATGGCGAGGCCGGGGAAAAGGCTCACCCACCATGCAGTCTGGAGATATGTGCGGCCATCAGCGAGCATGCCGCCCCAGCTTGGAATGGTTGAATCAATACCAAAGCCCAGGAAGGTCAGGCTGGATTCAAGCAGGATATTGTTGGCCACATTCAGCGTCATCAAAACGATGACCGGGCCAAGCAGATTTGGCAACAGATGCTGGAAGATAATGCGCCAGTCTTTCACGCCGATGGCGCGCGCAGACAAGATAAATTCGCGCTCGCGCAGCGACAGCACCGAGCCTCGCACAAGTCGGGCATATTGCACGCATTGCGACACAATCAGCAGAATGATCGTGTTGACCAAACCGCCGCCGAGAATAGCCATGAACGTGATCGCAAGCAGAATAAAAGGCATTGCAAGCTGCACATCGACAAAACGCATCAGCGCCATGTCCCAGAAGCCCCGATAATAGCCTGCAACCAGCCCCATGATCGTACCGATGATCACAGAACCGATAACGGATACAAAGCCCACGAACAGCGAAATTTTGCCACCGATAATCACGCGTGCCAGCACATCGCGTCCAAGCGGATCAGTTCCAAAGATATGCGCAGGATTAACGAAAGGCGGCGTCAGACGCGCAAGAAGGTCCACCTTGTTTGCACCAGCGGGGAACAGATAGCCGGAAAAGATGACGGCAAAACAAATGCCGCCTGTCAGCAAAAAGCCGACAATGAATTCCAGACTTGCAAAACGCGAAAGCCGGAGGTTTGAGGTCTTTTTAACCGCTTGTGTAGCCATTGCTCTACTCCGTCCGGATACGCGGATCGACAAGGCCATATGCAATGTCTACCATAAGATTGACGCCGATAATCATCATCGACAAAATTGCGATTGTGGCCTGCAGAACCGGGTAATCACGGCCGCCAACAGCATCAAAAGCAAGCGTACCCATACCCGGCCAGTTGAAGACTTTTTCAATGACCACGATGCCGCCCAAAAGACCACCAAACTGAAGACCAATAAATGTAATGAGCGGAATTGCACAATTACGAAGAGCGTGCTTGTAGAGCACTTTGTTTTCGCTCAGACCCTTGGCGCGCGCCACCATAATATATTGCGATTGCAACGTTTCCAGCATCGACGTGCGTACAAGACGGACATTGGTTGCCGTCAGGATAATGCCCATCGTCATTGCTGGCATAATAAAACTGGAGATACCGCTCATGCCGCTTGGCGGCAGCCATTGCAATGAAATGCCAAACAGCAGAACCAGCATGGTGGCCAGCCAGAAATTCGGGAATGACAGACCAACGAGCGAACAAACACGAATGAGCTGATCCGCCCACTTGCCGCGGGATACAGCTGCCTTGATGCCGAGTGGAATGGAAATAACAAGCGAAACAAAAAGCGACGCAAAGGCGAGCATCAGAGTTGCGGGCAATGCCTTTCCAACCAACACAGATACTGGCGTACCACCAAGGAAACTGCGTCCGAAATCAAAGGTAAAGAGACCTTTGAGAAACTGCCAGTATTGAACGAGAAACGGTTGGTTAAGGCCAAGCCCTTCGCGAATGCGCTCGAGATCTGCTTCTGTGATACTACCCGCACCTTGCGTCAGCATCAATGCCGGATCGCCCGTCAGCCGGATTGCATAGGCGACGAGCATCGTCATCGCAACCAGCACGAACAACGCTTGTAAAATTCGTTTTAAAAGAAATCCGGCCACCAAAGCGCCTCCGAAATAGAGTGGCAAGCCGATGAACGGCTCGCCACATTAGTCTTATCAATCAACAGTCACGTCGCTGAGACGCAAACGGTTATCCGGGGCCGGCACGAAGTTCTTAACCCGCTTGTTGACGCCGTAAATCGCCTTGGAGCTGTAAAGCGGCATTTCATACGCCTTATCAGCCGCATATTTGGCGATTTCCTGCAGCATCTTTTCACGCTCCCCACGATCAAGAACCGAACGCTGCGCTTCAAGCATCTTGTCGAGCTTTTCGTCCTTTTCGTACGGGTTCCACTTCTCGCCCGAATGATACATCGAGTAAGCCGTGTTATCGTAATCAAATGTCCAGCCGCCCCATTTTTGCTGGAACATAGCGCCGGTCTTGCCCTGTGGAATGACATCATTCAGCAGCACGTTCACATCATATGGCTTGATGGTTGCATTGATGCCTACCATCTGCAGGAAGCTGGCAACAGCCTGTGTCACTTCGTTAAACGTCGCGTCATTACCGCGAACGTCGATCTGCACCGTTGCGCCGGGCTGAACACCTGCTTCTTCAAGAAGCTTCTTGGCCTGATCAGGATCGTACGGAAGTGGCTTGAGTTCTGGGTCGTACCCAAACGACAAAGCGCCCTGGAAGCTGGCAATAGGCTTTGCCTGACCAGCAAGGATCGACTGGATGATCGCATCGCGATCAACAGCCATAATCAGCGCCTTGCGAACGCGCTCATCCTTGGTAATGCCGTCACGCGTGTTGAAGCGCAGAGCATCAACGGTTGGGCCGTCTGTCGTAACCAGTTCCAGATTTGCATCACCCTCAATCGTCGGGATCATGCCAATTGGAATGGTCGGCGGAATGACGAGATCAACACGGCCAGCCTGAAGTTCGGCAACAGCGGTCGAAGGTTCGGTAATAAAGCGATATTCCAGTTCCGAAAGCTTCGGTGCACCGCCCCAGTGATCAGCAAAAGCTTCGAGCTTGATGTTGACCTTTGGCTCATAGGACACAAACTTGAACGGACCTGTGCCAACCGGATGCGTATTGAAATAGTCTTCGCCTTTTTCAGCGATATATTTCGGCGGAACGATCATTGCGCCATAGCCAGCAAGCTTGGTGATCAGAACCGGATCAGCGGCTTTAAGATGAAAATCAACGGTCTTGTCGTCAATCACTTCAACCTTGTCAATTGCGATATAGTTCGAACGCTGCGGACCTTTTGCGCCTTCATCGCCAAGCAGACGATCAAAAGTAAACTTTACAGCTTCTGCGTTGAATGGCTCGCCATCATGAAACTTCACACCTTCGCGCAGGGTAAAGCGAATGCGCTTGCCGTCATCCAGCTCTTCCCATGACGTTGCTAGGCCGGGAACGATTTTCAAATCAGGTCCGCGATAAACCAGACCGTCGAAAATATTGGTTGCAACCGACGCCCAATTGACGAGAAACGTATCAATCGGATCCCAGCTGCCTGGATCCTGCGGCGACGAGACGGTGAGCTTGCCTGCGGCAAAAGCCGGAGCCGACGCAATCACAGCCGTCGACAGCGCGGACGCCAGAAGAGCGGCTTTCAGTGCTTTCTTTATCATTAGTTTCCCCTTTGGGTTCGTTGAAGCATTTCCAGCAAAAATGTGAAGCGGCTTTGCGTTGGATAATGCGGTGAAAAAATGCTGCAAGAATTCAAGCGCTTTCAGCAACGAAATGGCCTGGTGCAATCTCGCGGTGATTATAGATGATTGGCTTGTCGTCGATCCGGCGCGTTGTACTCGGAATTTCACCCTCCAAGGCTGCACGTTCGGTGCGTGCAGAAGGATCAGCGACAGGTACTGCTGAAAGCAGACGCTGCGTATAAGGATGCGACGGCGTTTCAAAAACCTGACGACGCGAGCCAAGTTCCATGATCTGACCAAGATACAGCACCGCCACGCGATGGCTCATCTTCTCAACCACTGCCATATCATGGCTGATGAAGAGATAGGCCAGGCCCTGCTCTCTCTGGAGGTCCATAAACAGGTTGATCACCTGCGCCTGAATAGAGACGTCAAGCGCCGACAGTGCTTCATCGGCGATAATCAGTTTCGGCTTTGAAGCAAGCGCACGTGCAATGCAGATGCGCTGACGCTGCCCGCCGGAAAACTCGTGCGGATAGCGCGATGCATGTTCCGGGCCGAGGCCAACACGCTCCAGCAGTTCTGCGACACGCGCATTGATCGCCTTGTTGTTGTCGAGAAGACCATGCGTGCGGATAGGCTCTGCAATGGAAAAGCCGACAGTCTTGCGCGGATCAAGTGACGCAAACGGATCCTGAAAAATATACTGCACTTCACGACGCATCGCATAGCGCTCTTGAGCGCTCATTTGCGAATAGGCTTTGCCGTTGAAGCGAATATCGCCAGCCAGCGGCGATTGAAGCTGCTGGATTGTGCGTCCAATGGTCGATTTGCCCGAACCGGATTCGCCAACAAGTGCGAGCGTTTCACCCGGATAAATGTCGAACGCGACTTTCGAGACGGCATTGCAGACATGGGTAACTTTGCCGAACAGATTTTTCTTGATCGGAAAGCGAACATAAAGATCGTCAACAGCAAGAAGTGGCTTTTCGCTATAACATGCTGTGTCCTGAATACGCTCTTCACCTGACAGCACTGGCACACCATCACGCATCATCATCACCGGCATGCGTTTTGGAAACGCCTCGCCCGTCATGCTGCCAAGTTTCGGAACGGCCGACAAAAGCGTCTGTGTATACGGATGCTGTGGTGCTTCAAAGATACGGCCGACCGGACCTTCTTCGACCTTTTTACCCTTCCACATCACCACAACATCATCCGCCATTTCGGCCACCACGCCCATATCGTGCGTGATGAAAATGACTGCCATTTCAAGCTCTTTCTGCAAATCTTTGATGATGTGCAGAATCTGCGCCTGAATGGTGACATCAAGGGCCGTTGTTGGCTCGTCAGCAATGAGCAATTTAGGTCGGCAAGCCAGTGCCATAGCGATCATCACGCGCTGGCGCATACCACCAGAAAGCTGGTGCGGATAACGCTTCAGCAAGCCTTCGGCATCAGGCAGACGCACCATTTCCAGCAGCCGCTTGCCTTCAACCAGAGCAGCACTCTTCGACATGCCTTCATGCAACATCAGCACTTCAGAAAGCTGATTGCCGATAGTGAAGACCGGATTGAGCGAGGTCATCGGTTCCTGAAAGATCATCGCAATGTCTTTGCCGCGAATACCGCGCATCGCTTTTTGATCGGCTTTCAGAAGATCACGTTCGCCGTCAGGGCTGTTGAACAGAATACGACCGTTGGGAAATTTTGCGCCGCTCATATCAGCGAGGCGCATAATCGAAAGTGACGTGATCGATTTTCCTGAACCGGATTCACCGACAACCGCAAGCGTACGGCCAGCCGCAACAGAAAAATTCAGATCATCAACAACGCGATTGCTGCCAAATTCAACGCTTAGACCCTCAACTGTCAGCAGAGGCTTAGACACAGTTCCGCTCAAACTCGTAACTCTCTTATAGTGTTATGGCAGACCGCGTGGCCTGATTGAATGCACCGGACATGAAGCGCAGCAATGCGGCAACTTCCGAAAGGGTTTCTTCTGAAGGGCGGGCATTGGCGGTCGATTCGACAAGTAGACGCTCACGAATCTCGCGATAACGCGCGCAAGCCTCTGCTCCCTTTTCAGTGATCTTGACCGTCTTTTCCTTGGACGCCTTACCAGTGGTTAGAAGACCGGCTTTTTCCAACTTACGGATGGCGTATGTCGCGATATGCGTGTCTTCAATATCAAGCACCAGACAGATATCAGCCAGCTTCTTTTCGCGTCCGCGATGCCGGATGGAATGTAGGATAAGAACTTCAATTGGAGAAAGGCCCGGCAAACCGGCTGCGGCCATGCAGCGAACCATCCAGCGCGAAAATGCATGGGAAGCCAGAATGAGCCCATACTCAACTTCCGACATGCCCGGCGAGCCACCTTCGGCAAGGTGAGACGAGGAAACAATCGGGCCAAGTGATGCAACAGAACGAAGATGCTTTGGAAGAGACACCTCATCAAAGGTTGACTCTCGTATTTCCAACAATGCGTCCGCACCGCTTTGCGGTTCTGTATCGTGCACCATTTAACGCCCCTTTTATTTTATTCACTTTATGTCATCAGCTTATCGCCATTTTGTCAATAAATTGTATTTATGTATGCGCAATAAGCACAGGAGATGCTCAACAGCCGCCCACCATTTTGACCATAATTCGATGAATTATTCCGCAGGCTTAAGCCAACTATCAAACCATCCGGGTAACAATCGCCTTGATTTCACGCTCAAAGAAATCAGAGAATGTCGCAATACGTGGCGGCAATTTCTGGAACGGTGGATAATACAGCGTCAGCCAAAGCTGCGGGGGCGACCATTGCGGCAAGATATGAACAAGCCGACCCGTACGCAGATGTTCCGCCACAATAAAGGTCGGCAGCATCGCAACGCCTGCTCCGCCAGCCGACATATTGGCGAGCACTTCACCATTATTAGCACTGATCATGCGCCCAGCAGAAATATTGAAGGTTGCACTTCCATCCGACAAGGTCCAGTTTTCACGGCGGCTTTCTGGACTATAGCCCAGACATCCATCCGAGTTCAGTTCACTCGGATGTTCCACATCAACATATGGCGTACCGGGCGCCGCGACTAGAATGCGCCTGATCTCAATGATCTTGCGCCAGATGGTGAATTTATCCGACGGTGCACCGGAGATGCGGATCGCCAGATCGAAATCCTGCTCGACAATATCGAGCATCTGATCCGTCAGCGACAACTCCACCTCAATCTTTGGATACAGTTCCCGAAACGCCGAAAGAATTTGCGGCAGCACCTGCTGGCCGAGCGACATCGGCGCATTGATGCGCAAGCGCCCCTGATCTGCCTTATGAACATTCATGAGGTCATGCCGCGCAGCCTCCAGCGCTTCCACTGCCGGTTCAATACGCGCAGCGAAGACTGCACCATCACTTGTCAATGAAACCTGCCGCGTCGTGCGGACAAAAAGCTGCACACCCAGATCTTCCTCCAGTGCCGCAATTGTGCGGGTAACGGAGGCTGGTGTCATGTCCAACTCCCGCGCCACTTGGGCAAAATTTCGCTTCTCTGCCGCCAGAAGAAAGGTTTTCAGGGCTTTCAGTTCATTCATTTTATTATTGCACTTTGTGTAATAGATTAGCAATTATTGAGACAATTGTTATCAACTATCAAGTCTCTTAAATTCGGCTCAACAAGATTGCAAAGCGGTAATGCCGCAGAAAGGCAAATATCATGCTGAACCAGATTAAGGGCCTTCACCACGTCACTTCGATGGCCGCTGATGCGCGCCAGAACAATAGCTTCTTTACCGACACACTCGGCCTGCGTCGTGTAAAAAAGACCGTCAATTTCGACGAGCCAAGTGTTTACCACCTTTATTATGGCGATGAAGTCGGCACCCCCGGCTCGGTCATGACCTACTTCCCTTTCCCGAATATCGTTCGCGGCCGTCCAGGTATTGGTGAAGTTGGTGAAACTGAATTCTCCGTGCCAAAGGGTTCACTCGGCTTCTGGAAAGACCGCCTTATTGCTAAAGGCGTAACCGGCCTTGAAGCTGACCTTGTGTTTGGTTCCGAACGCCTGCGTTTTCACGGTCCGGATGGCGATGGCTTTGCACTCGTCGAGATCGAAGACGACAAACGTGCACCTTGGATGAGTGCAGGTGTGTCTGAGGATGTCGCTATTCGTGGCTTCAGCGGCGCGCGTATGCGGCTTCACGACATTGATGCCAGTGCCGAGCTGCTCAAGTTCATGGGTTATGAACGCGCTGAAACCGAAGGCAATGTCAGCCGCTTCATCATGCCAAATGGCAATGGTGCCGATACGATTGACCTCGAAGCTCTTCCTTCCGCTCAGGCGGCGCGTCAGGGTGCAGGCTCCGTACACCACATCGCCTTTGCGGTGCCGGATCGCGCTGCACAGCTTGAAGTACGCAAGGCACTGATGGACACGGGTTACCACGTAACACCTGTGATTGACCGTGATTATTTCTGGGCGATCTATTTCCGCACACCGGGCGGCGTGTTGTTTGAAGTCGCAACCAACGAACCCGGCTTTGACCGCGATGAAGACACAGCGCATCTGGGCGAGGCACTCAAACTGCCAAGCCGTTATGAAGCTTATCGTGATCGCATCGAAGCCAATCTCGAACCTTTGACAGATAAATAACTGGATGCCTCCGGCTTTCCCGGAGGTGCCCTCCTTTGGAGGATTATCATGACAAAAAATGAATATATCAGCTTTGTGCGCGAAGGTGTTGCCGGTTCGCCCGTTGTTATCGCGTTTCACGGCACAGGCGGCAATGAACACCAATTTACCGGCCTGATCGACCAGATGCTGCCCGATGCAGGCATTGTCTCCCCGCGCGGCGATGTATCGGAATTCGGTGCCAATCGTTTCTTTCGCCGCACAGGTGAAGGTGTCTATGATATGGATGACCTTCACCTGCGCACCCAAAAAATGCTGGGCTTTATAAGCGAGGTCCGCGAGCAGAACACGGGTCGTGAAATCTTTGCGCTCGGCTATTCAAATGGCGCCAATATTCTGGCATCCATGCTGTTTCGCGACCCAAGCCTGTTTGACCGTGCGGCACTCATGCATCCGCTGATACCATGGACGCCAGAGCCACAGCCGGCTCTCTCCGGCAAACGCATTCTGATCACGGTTGGCGAAGTCGATCCAATTTCGCCACTCAAGCTCTCAAAGAGCCTGATTGAATGGTTCAAAGCACAGGGTGCAGATGTGGATGCACTAATTGCACCCGGCGGCCATGAAATCCGTCCCGCAGAACTTGAGGCACTAAGCGCATTTCTACAAGCTGTCTAGAAATATCGATCAATTGCTGAACTACAATCAAAAGCCGTTCAGGGAAAGCCCTCTGAAAGGCTTTTGATAAGCGTATTATTCTTAAATGTATCGCTTTTAAGTAATTCAGGTTATAGGCTTCAATAAAGATACACCCATCTCGACCGTGAAGAGTTAATGAGCGCCTTATTTAACCTTGACCAGCAAACAATGTTCACGGTGAATGCATTCTTGCTGTTGGTTTTTGCGGCAGCCTTTTTGCTTGCAAGCTTAGGCGATAGAGATCGACGCTATTGGTTTAACCTCGTTCTTTCTAATTTCTTATTTGCTATTGCTTTTTTCCAATTCGCAAAAAAAATCAACGGTTCGGCAGAAGCGTTGCTAATTCCCAACGCGTTGCTCGTGATTGGTTTAGGTCTTCGCTGGCAAGCAATTCGTAACTTTTTTGGCCATCCATCATCGCCGGTCTGGTTCATCGGCCTAACGGCAGCAATCATTTTAGCGCTGTTATTTTCAGCCTCTTTGGGCCAAGGCTTGGTTTTTGGCTTTATCAATTTGGCCATAGCGGCACAGATATTGGCCATCATCATCGCCCTCATATACGAGAAAGAAAAGCTACCCTCCAAATTGGGGCTTATCTTGGCCTATGTCGTTATCGGCCTATCCTCTCTGCTACGTGTCATACAAGGCTGGATACTTTCACCTGAAATCGAAAGCCTGCTTCCCGCAGACATATTCCTTGAGATCAACTTGATTGCAGCCACGATTCACATCAGCGCAAGCGGCGCATTTTCGCTGTCATTAGCGTATGAACGAACGGTTGCGGTTTTGCGCGAGATTGCTATGCGCGACCCTTTAACGGGTCTGTACAACCGCTGGAGTATTCAAGCGCTGATGGAAACCATACAGGGGCGAAAACTGGATCATACGACGTCAGTCGTAATGCTGGATATTGATCATTTCAAATCTGTGAATGACACATACGGACATGCGGCCGGAGACGCAGCTCTCAAACACTGCGCAGACCTCATCCGTCACACATATCGCGAATTCAACCTGATCGCCCGCGTCGGCGGCGAGGAATTTCTGGTTATCATGCCCAAACAAAGCATTGAAGAAGCAGAGAAGCTGGCGCGAAAGCTGCAAACGGCCATGAAAACCAATGTATTTATGTTTGAAAACAAGCACATTCCATTGACTGTCAGCGCTGGCATTAGCCACGGATCAGCCGACCCTCTGTCATTACAAAAGCTGATTAGCAGCGCTGACAAAAGCCTTTATCAAGCAAAAGCCAGCGGTCGCAATCGCATTGAAATCGACCCTGAATCCAGTGCTCTGTATCTTGCTTGACGGCAACCGGATACTCTCGACCCGAACGCATTAATCAACCAAATGCGCGCCGCCGTATTTTTGCTGGCTGCTGCAATCTCAATGGCGCGTGAAAACTAACCTACTCTGCGGATTTTAATATCATCCGAGCCTCGTGCTGGAAGCGCGGAGCTTGAGTTGTTGTGGAATATGCACAGTAGCAATCGTTCACGCATCTTTTCCACATCAGAGCGAACATATTACTCTTGTAATTTTAAATATACATATGTATTAGTGGCACGAGTTCGCTATCGGGCCGTAGGCAGAGGAGCCTTCCCGGGTGATCTTTTAATAGTCAGGCGGGAGGAAGTTTCGTCTGATTTCCAAGGGAGGAATTTATGAAAAAGCTTGCTTTGCTGGCGGCTGTTGCTGCCTTTTCGTTGCCTGTTTCGGTCATGGCGCAGGATGCGCCAGGTACTATCAAAAAAGACAGCTACCGCTTTGTCATCGTGCCGAAAGTCGTTCACCCCTGGTTTGACAAGGTGAATGAAGGTGCGCAGCAGGCCGCTGCCGCTTTGAAAGCGCAGACCGGCGCCAATGTTGAAATCGTCTACTCCGCACCACAGAGCGCAGACGTTGTTCAGCAGAACCAGATTATCGACAGCGCACTTGCCACCCGTCCAGATGGCCTCGCACTGGATCTTCTCGATCCATCGGGCAACCGTGCATCGCTCGAAGAAGCACAGAACCAGAAGGTTCCACTGGTCCTGTTCGATTCCGTGCCACCAGAAGGCATGAGCATCACCCATATCGGTTCGGACTTCTGTGAGCAGGCCAAGATCGCTGCCCGTCGTCTGGTTGAAGTGCTCGGCGGCGAAGGTGAAGTCGCGATCATGATGGGCGTGCCAACCGCACCGAACCATTCGATCCGCGCTGAGTGCCATCGCGAAGTTTTCAAAGAGCATCCGGGCATCAAGGTTGTTGCTGAAGGCATCGACAACGACAGCATCGAAATCGCGCAGCAGCAGGCAGCGGCCATCATGCAGGCCAATCCAAACCTGAAGGGCTGGGTTGCTTCGGATGCAGCTGGTCCGATCGGCATTGGTCAGGCTATCGTTGAAGCTGGCAAGCAAGGCAAGGTTACGCTGGTCGGTCTCGACAATCTGCCGGAAATGCTCGACATGATCCGCAATGGCGTGGCTGACAGCTCGTCCGCATCCCAGCCTGAATTGCAGGGCTACTGGTCGGTTATGACGCTCTGGGCACAGGCAACCGGCGCTCCGGTTCCTGGCTATATCGACACCGGCAATGCTTTCCTTACCAAGGAAAACGTAGGCAACTGATCCGTTCCGATCTCGTTGCTGGAGCACGGGCTCTCCCGTGCTCCCTTTTTTCCTGTTCTATCGGCTATGACCGGCAGCTTGTCGGAAACGCAGCGATAGTCTTCCAAGGTGTCCATCATGGCTTATCTTGAAACAAGCGGATTAGGCCGGGACTTTCCGGGCGTAACCGCGCTGGATGGTGTTGACCTGAAAATCGAGCTGGGTCGCACACATATTCTTGCTGGTGAAAACGGTGCTGGCAAATCAACCCTCGTTAAAATTCTGACCGGAACCGACAGCGCATCGCGCGGTCAGGTGCTGATCGATGGACGCGATCCGGTGGCGGATCCTGCACTCTATAAAAACGTCGCCTATGTCCCGCAGGAACTGGCCTTGTTCCCGCAGATGAGCGTTGCCGAAAATCTATTCATGCCGTTCAGCCGAACAGGCCATGGCGGCTTGATCGTCAACCGCAAGGCTTTGCTGGAAGAGGCAAAATCCTATCTCGACCGTTTCGGCATTGAAGCGCAGCCGGATGATTTGGTTGCCAATATTTCCGTATCCGATCAGCAGCTCTTGCAGATTGCACGCGCCTGCACCAATGCGCAGATGAAGGTGCTGATCCTTGATGAGCCAACATCATCACTGACCCGTGTTGAGGTCGAGCGTGTCTTCAAAGTCATTCGCGGCCTGCTTGATCGCGACCATGCGATTGTCTTCATCAGCCACAAGATGGAAGAAGTCTTCCAGATTGGCGATGATTATACCGTTCTGCGCAATGGCACGAAGATTGAAAGTGGTCAGATCAAGGACATCACCGAAGCCGATCTGATCCGCGCCATGTCTGGCCGTGATCTCTCCTTCGACGAACATTTCCGCCCGTCAAAACCGACCACTGAAACCATCATGGAAGTGCGCGGGCTGTCCGGTTCGCGCTTTGAAGACATCAGTTTTGATCTTCGCAAAGGCGAGATTCTCGGCTTTGCCGGACTGGTGGGCGCTGGACGCTCCGAGGTCATGCAGACGATCTTCGGCTTTTTGAACGCCAAAGCGGGCAGAGTGAAGGTCGAGGGCGAAAGCTGGACACTCAATGATACCTCGCGCTCGGTTTCCGGCGGCATGCTCTATCTTTCAGAAGAGCGCAAGCATCACGGCATTCTGCCGCTTCTGTCGTTGCGCGAAAATATCGGCATTTCGATCCTGGAGCTGACCAGCGGCAGGTTCGGCATTTCCGACGCCCGTGAACGCAACATCGTGCAGACGATTATCGATGATTACGGGATCCGAACGTCTGGCATGGGCAAGCGCATCTCCCAGCTCTCGGGTGGCAATCAGCAGAAAGCGATTATCGGTCGCGCCATGGCGACGCGTCCGCGTGTGCTGATCTTTGATGAGCCGACGAAGGGCATCGATATCCGCACCAAATCCGAGATTTATCGCATCATGAAGAATCTCGCCGAAGAAGGCGTCGGTGTCATCCTCGTTTCTTCAGAACTCAACGAACTGCAGAAATGCGCAAGCCGTATCATCACCATGCATAACGGCCATATCACCGGTGAGTTCTCCACCACCGATACCAACAATGAAACACTCGTGGGCGCGATCTTTGGAACAGAGGTAAAAGCCGATGCAAACTAATCCCCTTTCCAATCTCATCCGCACGCCGCTGGCCGGTGTCTTTGTGGCCCTTCTGGTGATCTTTGGCCTTTCGGCCATCATGTCGCCTTACTTCCTGACCCCCTATAATCTGTCGGTTGTTGCACGCGGCCTCGCCTTTGTCGGCCTCATCACCATTGCACAGTCGATGTTGATGGTGCTGGGCGAGCTCGATCTGTCGCTTGGCGTGATCGGTGGGCTTTGCGGCGTTGTATCGGGCATTCTGATGGTCCGCATGGGTTTTGAGCCTTATTCGGCCATGTTGCTGGCCATTCTGCTTGGCCTTTGCCTTGGTTTATTCAACGGTTTCCTCGTCACCTTCCTCCGCCTGCATTCACTAGTGCTCACCATTGGTACAGCGGGCATTTTCGGCGGAGCCAATCTGGTGCTGACGCGCGGTGTTGCCATCACAGGTATTCCGCGGGATGTGCAATATCTTGGCCGTGGAGATTTGTTCGGCGTGCCAGTGCCATTCATCATCATGTTTGTGGCCCTGTTGATCGCGACATTCGTGATGTTGAAAACTCCGTTTGGTCGCTACATGTATGCCATCGGCAACAATCGTGACGGTGCCCGCATGCTGGGCATTCGCGTGGATCGTGTGCGTCTGATGGTGTTCGGCGCTGCTGGCGCCATTGCAGGTCTGGCTGGTGTGTTGATGGTGGCGCGTCTCGGAACTGCACAGCCGTCGATTGGTGATAGCTGGGTTCTGGCTCCGATTGCAGCATCTGTCATCGGCGGCGTTGCCACAACGGGTGGTATCGGCAGCCCGATTGGTGCGATATTCGGTGCAGGTATCATCGCTATTATTGAAAACATTATCGTTCTGTTCGGTGTCTCCCCTTACTGGCAGGGTATTGTTTCGGGTGCAATCGTCGTGCTGGCCATCTCTTTCGATGCCATATCGCGTCGCTATCTGCGCCGGGATGCCCACTGAGCTGAACACGCGACGAGTTTTAGAAAGCTAAAGACATGAATGAAGAAGTCAAAACGAAGAAGCTGATCAACGCGCCTGAAAACATCATTGCAGAAATGATTGAAGGCATGGTTGGTGCGCATCCTGATATTCTGCGCGTTGAGGGCGAAACCGGTCGTGCGGTTGTGGCGGTCGATGGCCCGCGTGAAGGCAAGGTCGGCATCGTTGTGGGTGGTGGCTCAGGACACGAGCCAGCCTTTGCGGGCTATGTCGGACGCGGCCTTGCAGATGCAGCAGCCGTTGGCAACGTGTTTGCATCTCCATCACCTGCACATATTGCGGAAGCGGCACGCGCTGCCGATGGTGGCGCTGGCGTTTTGATGCTCTATGGCAACTACACCGGCGATGTTCTCAACTTCACCATGGCTGCGGAAGAACTCGCACAGGATGGCATGGATGTGCGTCACGTCGCAGTGGCCGACGATGTGGCCTCAGCGCCGCTTGATCGCAAGTCGGAGCGTCGCGGCATTGCCGGTGATTTCTTCGTATTCAAGGTGGCCGGTGCTGCTGCTGATCTCGGTGAATCCCTGCCGCGCGTTGAAGCGCTTGCTCAGGCTGCCAATGAAGCGACCCGCTCGATGGGCGTGGCTTTAAGCCCCTGCTCGCTGCCGCAGACCGGCAAACCGAATTTTTCCATCGGCGACGATGAAATGGAAATCGGGATGGGATTGCATGGCGAACCGGGCATCCGCCGCCAGAAGCTTGCACCTGCGGATGAAGTCACCGACGAATTGATGGCTTCGGTGCTGGAAGAGCTCGCGCTCAAGGCTGGAGATCGCGTAGCGGTTCTGGTCAATGGACTGGGTGCAACAACCCATATCGAGCTTTATCTGATCTTCCGCCGCGTAAAGCAGATTCTGGATGGCAGGGAAATTCAGATCCATGCTTCGTGGGTGGGCGAATATGCAACATCGCTCGAAATGGCTGGTGCGTCGGTCACGCTGATGAAGCTCGATGCGACGTTGCAAGCGCTGCTCGATCATCCATGCCATACCCCAGCCTTAACGGTTGGTGCTGTGCAGTCAGCGGATCGTGAACCGGCTTCAAGCCGCAAGGTAGCACGCGCTGTTGAACATAAGGAAGCAGCATCGGACGCGCCACGCAAGCTCCTCACCGATGGTGATGTAACGCCTGCGCTGTTCAAAGCGATGATGATGAATGTCGGCAATCAGATCATTGCCGAGAAGAACTGGCTTTCGGAGCTCGACGGCGTGATCGGTGATGGTGATCATGGCATTACCATGGAAATCGGCTGGAAGGCCGTGCAGCATGCGCTTGAAGACGAACAGGGCGATGAAACCATTGAGGCGATCTGCAAGCGCATGGCCAAGGCGTTTCTGGATGCGGTTGGCGCTTCGTCAGGTCCGCTTTATGCAACGGCATTTTTGCGTGCGGGTACGGCTGTCAGCAATCGTCTGAATCTTGATGGCAATGGCATGGCGGAATGGTTAGCTGCGGCATCGCAGGGTATCCAGGATCGCGGCCGCGCTGCACCGGGCGACAAGACGATGATTGACGCATGGGTTCCAGCGGTCGAAGCTGCCAATCAAGCCGCGAAAGCAGGAAAATCCACGCTCGACGTGCTGATTGCGGCACGCGATGGGGCCGAAGCCGGCATGAAGGCGACGGCTGCCATGGAATCGCGTCGTGGCCGTTCCGCCAAGCTTGGTGAACGCTCGATCGGCCATATCGATCCGGGTGCAGCGTCTACATTCGTAACACTGCGCGCCATGGCAGAAGCGCTTCAAGCAAAGGCTTAATCAATTAGAACAGGGGCCGTGTTTAACGCGGCCCCTGCAACAGTGCATGCGCAACACCTTCATTCGTGACGAGACGATTGACATAACCACCGCGCAGAATGGCCCGGATAATTGGGATTTTGTTCAGCCCACCTGAAACCAGAACCGATGCCGGTTTGAGTTTGAGCTTGTCCGGTGGCAAGGCAATGATTGAATCATTGAGGAAATGGCCAATTGGTTGACCTTGAGCATCAAGAAAATATCCCAGAAACTCACCAACGGCTCCGAGCTTCAGCACTGCATCAAGATTGTCTTTTACCACCCGGATATGGGTGAGCGACGTTTCCGATGTCAGTGCGCCACATGAGACAAGGCCGATATCGGCAATTTCGGTGCGGGCAAGCACGTCTGTCAATTCATCGCTCAGAAGTATGGCCTCGCGGCTTTCGCGGTTGGCACAATAGATCGGGGCAGTCAGATAGTGGCACTCAACACCTAGGGTGCGGGCAAAATCGGTCGCAACTTCAAACGTATTGGTTGAGGAGCCGCTGGTCACGCCGCCCGTCAGACTGACGACCCAGCTTTCCGGCTTGGGACGCGAACGCAGACTCCTGACTGCGAAACTCAAAGTACGGCCTGAAGCGATCCCTATCCCCATGTCACGTCCTGCAATCAGTTCGCTTGCCATGGTTCCTGCAGCTTCACCGATCACGCGTTTCTGTTCAAGATAGTCATCAAGGTCTGGTACAACTACGACATCGGCAAGGCCGTAGCGGGCTGCGACCTTTTCCGCCAAGACGATGCAATCGACAAGCGGAAGGCTGACATTGACCTGTATCTGTCCCGACTCGCGGACCTGACCAATGATCTTGTTGACCTTTAGTCGCGTTATATTGAGCCGTTGCGCGATTTCCTGTTGGGTCTGGCCACCAATGAAATAGAGCCAAGCTACGCGCGCGCGCTCCTGCTCGTCATCGACTGATGCAAAACTCTCGCTCATTGACCGCCTTTGCCCGTGGTGAAATCCGGTGCATCATCTTTTTGAAAGATTGGCCGGAGGAAACCTTTTCCTTTTGATTTCTCAACTCATTTCACAAGTTGGGGTTCGCTCGCAAGGTCTTTTTGGACATAAGGATGATGGCCATCAAAAGCGATCAGGCCGCTTCTGCCGGCGGTGCCATCGCGCCTGTCATCAGTGCAACAGCGTCGGACATGGAATATTGCTTCGGATCGACCACCGTCAGACGGCGACCAAGGCGATGAATATGGATGCGATCAGCCACTTCAAATACATGCGGCATGTTGTGCGAAATCAGCACAATCGGCATTCCACGTGCTTTCACATCCTGAATAAGCTCAAGCACACGGCGTGATTCCTTCACGCCAAGTGCGGCGGTCGGCTCGTCCATGATCACAACTTTCGAGCCGAAGGCTGCAGCGCGAGCAACGGCAACGCCCTGCCGCTGACCGCCAGACAGGGTCTCCACCGCCTGGCTGATGTTTTGAATCGTCATCAGGCCGAGTTCGGAGAGCTTTTCGCGCGCAATCTTTTCCATCGCCCCGCGATCAAGCATCCTGAGTAATGAACCAAGCGGACCCTTACGGCGAATTTCGCGCCCAAGAAACAGGTTGTCTGCTATGGATAACGCAGGTGAAAGAGCGAGGTTCTGATAAACCGTCTCAATGCCTGCATGACGCGCTTCCATGGGAGAATTGAAGCTGACTGGCTTGCCATCAAGCAGGATTTCACCCTCGTCAGGGCGAATGGCTCCCGAAAGCGCCTTGATCAGCGACGACTTGCCCGCGCCATTATCACCAATGACGGCAAGAATCTCCCCCGGATAGAGGTCGAAATCGGCACGGTCGAGCGCCGTAACACGTCCATAGCGCTTGACGAGACCTTTAGCAGAGAGAACAGGCGTGGGTGAGGTTTTCATGCGGCAGCCTTTCTGATCCACTGGTCAATGGCAACGGCGGCAATAATAAGAACACCAATCAGGAGGTAGGTCCATTGTGGGTCTGTGCCCCACAGACGCAGCCCCAAGGAGAAAACACCAACAATCAATGCACCAAACATCGTACCAAGGATGGAACCCCGCCCGCCAAAGAGCGAAATCCCACCGATCACGACGGCTGTAATGGATTCAATATTGGCAAACTGCCCTGCCGTCGGTGATACGGAGCCAAGGCGCCCTATCATAGCCCAGCCAGCAAGCGCACAGATAAGCCCCGCCAGAATATAGACTGACATGAGGATAGGCTTCACCGAAACGCCCGACAGTTTTGCGGCTTCGGGATCATCACCAATAGCATAGACGTGACGTCCCCATGCCGTATGGTTGAGCACAAACCAGAGGAGCAGGACCAAAAGCACCATAGCGATCACGCCATAAGTAAATACAGCTCCGCCAATACGAATGCTTTCGCCAAAGAACTGCAAAATCGGAGCTTCCGCCGTGATTTCCTGTGCGCGAATGGTTTCATTGGCGGAGTAAAGGAAGTTCGTAGCAAGGATGACCTGCCACATGCCAAGCGTAACGATAAAGGGTGGCAGACGCACATAGGCTATCAGAAACCCGTTGATGAAGCCACAAAGCGCGCCGGTCGCAAAGCCGCACAGGATGGAAAGCTCCGCCGGCAAGCCGTAGCGGAATGTGAACTGTCCCATGACAACGGAAGAAAGAACCATGATTGCGCCAACCGACAGATCGATACCGGCGGTCAGGATCACCAGAGTCTGCGCTGCGGCGACAATGCCTGTGATCGCGACTTGCTGGAGAATGAGTGTCAACGCAAAGGCTGAAAAAAATTTGCCACCCAGCGTGATGCCGAAGACCAGCAACGAAATCACGAGCACAATCAATGGCACCGCTGCCGGGTTGTGATGCAGAAAATGTCTGACGCGATAAAGCACGGAATGATCGCCTGCATCGAAGGAAGCGACATCGCTTGCACTTTGCGAGAGCGATTTTTCATATTCCTGCATTGATGATTTTGCGGCAGTGGTCGTTGCCTGCGGCTCACGCATGTCTGTCTCCTGCTTTATGGCGCAAGAGCATCCGGCAAAAGCTGCCGGATGCAGATTGTCACACAGCTTTTAGCCCCAGCACTTGCCCAGCGCCGTCTTGGTGTCGATTGACTCCACACCTTCGACGGGCTTGTCGGTGACAAGAGCCACACCCGTGTCGACGAAGGTTTTACCTTCGGTCGGCTTAGGCTTTTCGCCTGTATCTGCGAATTTTTTAATGGCTTCGATGCCAAGCGCTGCCATTTGCAACGGATATTGCTGCGATGTCGCGCCGATCACGCCAGCTTCGACATTTTTAACACCAGGGCAACCACCATCAATCGAAACGATCAGAACGTCCTTCTCACGACCCAAGGCCTTCAGAGCTTCATAGGCACCAGCCGCAGCAGGCTCGTTGATCGTGTGAACGACATTGATGGTCGGATCTTTTTGCAGAAGGTTTTCCATGGCGCGACGGCCACCTTCTTCATTCCCGTCAGTAAGATCCCGGCCCACGATACGCGGATCGTCTTCATCGCCAAGTTTCGTTCTGTCTTTCGGATCAATACCGAAACCGACGTCAAAGCCCTGATCACGCAGAACATCAACACTTGGCTGCGCTGCCGTCAAATTAAGGAAGGCTACACGCGCATCCTTGGCCTTATCACCGAGGGTTGCAGCCGCCCATTTTCCGACCAGCTCACCCGCAAGGAAATTATCTGTTGCGAAAGTTGCATCAGCCGCATCGGCCGGCTCCAGCGGCGTATCGAGAGCGATAATCAACGCGCCGGCTTCGCGGGCTTTTTGCAGTGTTGGCACAATACCTTTTGTATCTGAGGCGGTAATCAGAATGCCCTTGGTGCCATCTGCGATACAGGTTTCGATGGCGGCAACCTGGCTTTCTGAATCGCCGTCGATCTTGCCGGCATATGTCTTGAGATTAACCCCAAGCTCCTTCGCTTTCGCGATAGCACCTTCCTTCATCTTGACGAAGAACGGATTGGTATCAGTCTTGGTAATCAGGCATGCGCCGACATCAGCCGCACTGGCTGGGGCTGCAACGGAAGCAGCAACACCGAGTGTCAAGGCAGCAATTGCTGCGGAAAAAACTGTCTTCTTCATGAACTCCTCCCAGAGTGAAACCGGTTCCTCTTCCCCCGGCGTGATGAAAACAAAACACGGCTTCATAGCAGAGTCAATTAATAAATCCACTTGATTTATTAATTTGCTGTGTCACTCTCTTGATAGAGAAATAGAAAACCCTCGTCAGCATTGGGGGTGAGAAAGACCTCTAACCCGCTGTTTTGATTAATATGTTCTTTAAGTTTAGGCTTTCTCGACACCGAAGTTTGGGATAGGCAGATTCAATAAATTTGCAGGATTCTGGGAGAGGATATGGTCAGGCACACTTCAGAACGTGGTTCTGAGCAACACGGCGATCTCGCCGCCGCAGGGCCAGCTTTGCCGGAATTTGCGCAAACAGGCGTCAACATCAATCGCGGGTCCAATCAGATCGGTGTCCGCGCTTATAACGAGCGTCTTGTGCTTGCTTTGGTACGCCGACACGGTGCAATGGCGCGTGTCGATATAGCACGGAAAACAGGCCTTTCGGCGCAAACAATTTCAGTGATTATTCGCGAATTGGAGAAAGACGGCCTTATCACGCAAGGCGAACGTGTACGTGGGCGTGTCGGACAGCCTTCCATGCCTATGCGACTTGCCGCAGATGGCGTCTTCTCGTTCGGCCTTAAGATAGGCCGCCGGAGCGCTGAAATAATCCTAATGGATTTTCTGGGCCAAATACGCAAGCGCCGCCACATCACCTATGCATGGCCTGTTCCTGATATAATCCGGACCTTTGCTTTCGATAGCATCGCTGAATTTACTGCCGCGCTTGATGCTGACAAACGCGATCGGATTGCGGGCCTTGGGATTGCTCTCCCGTTTGAACTTTGGAATTGGGTTGAAGAAGTGGGCGCACCCGTTGCTGATATGAACGCCTGGCTAGATGCCGATCTGATCCATGATTTCGGTTCATCTCTGCCTTTTCCTGTCTTTTTGCAAAACGATGGCACAGCCGCCTGTGGTGCAGAACTGACTTTCGGACGCGGCCCTGAATTTACGGATTTCGTTTATTTCTCAATCGGATCATTCATCGGCGGCGGCGTTGTGTTGAACAACACACTGTATCCAGGAAGAACCGGGAATGCTGGCGCCCTGGGTTCCATGCCGATGCGGATGCGTGAAGCAGACGATAAACGTGAAGCAATCCAGCTTATTGATACAGCATCGCTTTTCGTTCTTGAACGAATGTTGCATGAACATGATATCTCGTCCGACGAGCTGTGGCTTTCGCCGGAAAGCTGGCCGGATTTCGGCGATGTGTTAGACGAATGGATTGCGCTGGCCGCACGCGGACTAGCCCATGCAGTCGTTGCCGCCGCATCGGTGATTGATTTTCCTGCTGCGATTATTGATGGTTGGCTGCCGCAAAGTGTTCGGCTCAGAATCGTCGAAGCAACGAAATTGGAGCTTAAACGCATCGACCTGCAAGGGCTTTCAGCGCCCGAAATTTTGGAAGGCAGAGTCGGCATTCATGGAAAGACGATGGGCGCGGCAAGTCTGCCGCTTTCTCACCGTTATCTTTTCGATCAGAGCGTGCTTTTTAAAGAGAGATCATAGACGGGAACGATAGCTGATAGCTTTTCGGGATGCGCTACAGGGCTAAGTGCATGAATCTCGAGCCTCAGTATTAAAAGCTTCTTCTTCAGTTAATCCGTGTTTCATACACTTAAAAATTTATAAGCACCGCTGTGATAAAGCAGCGGCTCGCCCTCGCCCGTGACGATTCTAAGTGCACGGCCAATGATGATCGCATGGGTATGGCGCTCCATGACATCTTCAACAGCACAGTCAATTGATGCCAATGCGCCGTGGAGAGCTAACGCACCGCTTTCAAGCCGGTACCATTGAGCATGTTCATAGCGATCAGCGCCCTTAACGCCCCCCCTGCCAGCGAAGCGATCAGCAACCGCCTGCTGGTGAGCGGACAAGATATTGACGCAGAAATGGTTATGACGATTGATCACCGGCCAAACCGAAGAACCCACATTAATGTTCACGATGATCGTGGCCGGCTCGACCGACAAAGCTGTCGCTGATGTTACTGTTGCGCCAGTTCGGCCTTCTTCAAATCCTGCGGTGACAACACTCACCCCCCCAGCAAGATGACGCATTGCAGCTTTAATCTCAGCAGGAGCAACCCCAACATCCGATACTTCTTCATCAATCTGAGGAAGCGGTTCGCGCAGATATGTTACTATCGAAGCCATGTGTGTCTAGTACTCCAGATAATTCATTTCACACTACGGTAGCAGCCCCATGTCGATCCACCGAGAATGGGGGTTCTATATTCGATTGATTTTGTAGAAAATTAAAATCAACGCGCTGCGAGAAAAGAAACATCAAACGGCACAAGGACGCGCCGCCCGATTATATTTCTAATAATATCAATATGATAGGCCCAGATTGCCTTTTAATGTGTGCGTAGAATAGTCTTCACGGTACACGCCCTTTTCCTGCAAAACAGGGATGACCTTTTCGACGAATTCATCAAAACCGCCCGGCGTGAGATGTGGTGCAAACACAAATCCGTCGGCCGCATCCGCCTGAACATAGGTATTGATTTCGTCTGCAATAGTTTCCGGCGTACCAACAAATTCCTGTCGCGCTGTCACCTTTATAATCAAGTCGCGGATACTGAGCTTATCGCGTTCAGCAAGTTCACGCCATGTACGTGCCGTATTGATGCGATCATCAAAACGGTTGGCACGCCCCAAAGCCAATTGTTCATGCTCAACGTCCGGCTCAAGTTCCGGCAGAGGGCCGTCCGGGTCATAGCTGGAAAGATCACGGTTCCAGACTTGCTCCAGAAACGTAATTGCAGATTTCGGGCTGACCTGCTGAAGACGGATTTGACGCAGCTTGTACTGCGCATCCTCTTGCGTATCCCCCAAAACAAAATTGGCTCCCGGCAAAATTTTGAGTGAATCCGGGCTGCGTCCATAATGTGCAAGGCGCTGCTTCACATCGCGATAGAACTGTTGACCGGCTTCAAGTGTGCCATGGCGCGAATAAATGACATCAGCATGACTGGCGGCCAACTCCCGTCCTTCTTGCGAGTCGCCAGCCTGCGCAATAACTGGTGCGCCTTGCGGCAAGGGTGCCAGATTTGAATGACCAGCAATGTCAAAATGCTTGCCCTTGAAAGCAAAGTCACCACCGGCCCAGATTTTCCGCGCTGCATCCAAAAACTCGCGGGCACGTTCATAGCGTTCCTTGAACGGCAAATGATCACCTCGCCTAAAATTCGCCCCGGTAAATGCGCCGGGCGAAGTCACCACATTCCAGCCCGCGCGACCACCTGAGAGAATATCAAATGTCGCGAGCTGACGAGCGAGTGCATAAGGCTCGTTGAATGTAGTTGTAAGCGTGCCGATGAGTCCGACATGCTCAGTGATAGAAGACAATGCGGTGAGAATGGCCAGCGTATTCGGACGGCCTGCGACATCGAGTTCGTGCAACTTTCCTTTTTGCTCGCGCACCCGCAGGCCTTCCGCCAGAAAGATAAAATCAAACTTTCCACGTTCAATTGTTTCGGCAAAATGCCTGAAAGATGAAAACTCTATCTGGCTCCCGGCTGCCGGATCGCTCCATACGGTGAAGTTGTTGACGCCGGGAAACTGTGCTCCGAGAATTACCTGCTTCAGCTTTGTCATTGTATCCGCTCCTTCGCTCAAGCCGCTGCTGAGTAACGATTGATTGCTTCCGGCAGACCAAACCGCGCCCGCAACGTGGTGCTTTCGGTCTTACGAATGAGGTCTTGAGCACGCAGTGCTGGCAGCAGCTCATTTAAAACAAAATCGCTTTGTGATTGCGGGTCGGACAACACCAGCCTTATCCCCTTCACACCGAACGCTTCGCCATGGAGAATGTTTTCAATAACGCTCTCTACAGTCGGTGCGTGTGAAAGCTCGATATCTCCAACCACGACCGGTACAGTCTCGCCTATAGCCTTGGACAAGGGGCCGCTCACTGGAACAAAAACGACATCAACGTTGTGTGCTCTGGCAACATCTTCATGGCGAGTGAGCGTTGTCGCGATAACAGGCTGTCCTTGCGGGGGGCGCGGTGTTATCGACGGTCCAAGAACCCGGAAATTATCGCTTTCAAACTTGATGTAATGAAGCTTCGAAGCATCAAGAAAGCGGTGGGTTTTCTTATCACGGATGACAGCATCATCTTCCCAGCTATCCCATAGCCTGCGAATGACCTCGATTGCGTCCTGCGTATCGCGATCAAGTGCGTCATGTTCAAGCGAAGGATAGCCATTCAAAGCGCCCAGAGCTTCGCTCGCTTCGATATTGCGTTTTTCACCAAGTGCTTGCACCAGAATGCCCGCCCGGCCCTCACTGATATAATCGAGCGTCGCAACGGCCGTTGAAAGGTGAAACGGCTCAAGAAAATTCGTTGCCGCACCGGCGATAATTCCGATATTGGCCAAGCGCGGCGCAAGCCAGTTTGCTAGCAATATGGCATCCAGCCCATCGCCATTGCCGTTGGCGAAACCATCCTCCAGCGTTAAAAATGAAAACGCGTCGTTAAATGGTTTTGTCAGCTCGGTCCAGAACTGTCGCGATGGTTTTTCACTGTTCTGCGAAGCGGTGGCGACATCGATGCCGACACCGAAGAGTAAGCCTTTGGATTGCGTCATGTTATAATTCCGATCATCATTGAATAGATTGGTTGGCTAGGCGGTTCTGACCGCAGCGCCTTTGCCAGTTTTTCTGCGCGCCTATGGCTGTAATCAGCGATGGGAGCGGCATCGACAAAGTCCTCAATCAGATGCGCAAACAGCGGCACACCAACTGAAACGCCAACATTCAGCCTGCCGTTTGAGAGCAGGTCCACAGTTGCAAGGTCTTCGGCCAGACGAAACGGATTTTCATAGCCTAGCTGGATAACCGCTGTACCAAGGCCGATATGTTTTGTTCGCTGCGTTGCCGCTGCAAGAAACGTTGAAGCCGAAGAGATACCGCGTTCCAGATGGCGCTGGCGCACCCAGCCGCTGTCATAATCCAATCGCTCTCCATGTTCGAAAAGCTGAAGCGTGTCCTCTAAACCCCGTGCGGGATCATACTCGTGATGACTGCCGGGAATGAGAAAGGCGAAATGTTCGATATGTGAAAGGGGCATGGCTTGTTTCCCTTCTCACGCAGCGGTTTCGCGATAGCTTTGAAGTCGCGCAAGAATCTTTGCTTCCTGCATCGCCTTCCGTTCCCGTACGCGCTGGGTTGCCTCTTCAAATGATGTCGATGGAGGATAAAGCGGCGAAGAGCCTTGCTGACCCAGTCTGGCGCCAATGTGCTTTTCAAACGGCAGCGAACGGTAGTGCCGGACATCTGAAGATGTGTCGAAAAGCGGACGATAACCGAGTGAAATATACAGCGCTGTTGCTTCAGGCTGGCGAAAGCCGGTTGAGAGATAAGCCCGCGTATACCCCAGTTCGCCAGCTCTTTCTTCAAGAGCCAAAACGATGCGGCGCGCCAGCCCCTGTCTACGCATATGCGATGCCGTCCAGATGCGCTTAAGCTCAACCGTTTCATCATCGTGGCTCATGAAAGCGCCGCCAGCAATGGTCACGCCATCACGCTGCAAGAGCAAAAAGCCACCTAGCGGCGGCGCAAAAGCCTCAGTTGGGTAGCGCAGAATTTCCGTACGTGCACCACCTGGCCGATCCAGATTCGCATAACGGCTTTCATATTCATGAACCAGACCATTAATGAGGGGATCTGCAGCAGGGTCCAAAAGCGATGACTGAGTAATAATATCTACCATAGAAGACCTCTAGAGAAATAAATACTTCTTCATCGGTGCTTTGTAGACAGCAACAACCAATGATGTGAAAGCATATTTCTCTTACGGTGCATCTTTATTGGTAAATTTGCACGGCACGAACATTTAATGATACAATAAATATTAGAAGAATATTGCTAGATTAAAACTATATAAAAAACATAGGCTACAACTTCATTGAATTTACTGATGAGGACAACATGCCCTATGTGCTTAGCTTTCTGGATAAGAGCCCAATTCACGACGGCGAAGAAGCCAACACAGCTCTTGGCCGCACGATAAAGCTTGCGCAGAAAGCAGAAGCCGCAGGCTTTCACCGTTTCTGGGTGGCAGAGCACCACAACACACCGGCGCTCGCCAGTTCGTCACCGGAGGTGCTGATCGGCTTTTTGCTGGCTCATACCCATCATATCCGGATTGGTTCGGGCGGCGTGATGCTGCAGCATTACAGCGCTTATAAAGTCGCTGAGAACTTCAATCTGCTTGCATCACTTGCCCCGGGACGGGTCGATTTGGGTGTTGGAAAAGCGCCGGGTGGCCTGCCACTTTCAACACGCGCCCTGCAAGGCGCTTATGACCCGGACCGAAAGCCAACATTCATACAGCAGCTGGCAGAGCTTGATGGTTTTCTCGATCATGGTTCTGATAAATCAGATGATGAAAACGGTATTTCCGCCTATCCGGTTCCGCCGCAAAAACCTCAACGTTTCCTGCTGGGTGCGAGCGTCGAAAGTGCTGAACTTGCGGCGCAGCTCGATTGGAACTTCGTTTATGCCGGACATATTCAGGGCGATCCGGCAGCCATCAAAGAAGCGGTTGAAGCCTATCGGACAATTACGAACCGCCCTGCCATTTTAGCGGTCAGCGTTATTGTTACTGAGAGCGATGCCGAGGCGGAAAAACTGGCTGGTGATATTCGCCGCTTCCGTGTTGCGGTCGAAGGCCTGCAGCCGGTCAATGTCGGCAGTCACGAACAGGCGCTTGAATATGTGCGACAGGCAGGTGCCACACAATACAGCATCGAAGAGCGCACGCCTCGCGTGGTCCATGGCACAGCCTTGCATGTTCACAGTGAACTTCAACGCCTGCATCGTGAACTGGGCGTCACCGAGTTCGTGATCGACTGTCCTGTTTCAGAAGGCGGCCATCGTCTCAAAACCATTGAGCTGCTCGCCAACAATCGCCCGGCAATCGCGGCATAAACTCTCCCAATTTCCCGACACTGGATATTCAACGTGGTAACAAGACGAGCTTTTCTGGCTGGCGCCAGCGCCCTTACTCTGATCATTGCTGCTGGAGCCGAAATCACTTCGGCCAAAGCAAATGCTGAACCCGTCAGCGGTGGTTCTCTCACATGGGGTGTGGAGACAGAGCCAAGCACACTGAATCCCCATTTGAACGGTCAGGCCAAAGCCAAGCTTATTCTGCGCAACAGCTATGAATCCCTTTTGGCCCGCACACCGGAGGGTAGTTATGTGCCGTGGCTCGCCAAGAGCTATGAAGTTTCTGAAGACGGCAAAACCTACATGTTTAAACTGCGCGACGGTGTGAAATTTTCGGATGGTGAGACATTCGATGCAGCAGCTGTTGCTCTCAACTTTAGCAAACTCAAAGAACCTACTTATTCAGGAAGCATCAGTGCGGGCCATGTCGCGCGTGTCAGCGAAGTCACGGCCGTTGATCCACTGACTGTCGTTATAAAACTCGACCGCGTTTACGCACCTTTTCTGGATGGTGCGGCAGGCATTGAACTGATCTCGCCCAAAGCATTTGAATCTACACAGCTGAAGGCTGGTGGAACAGAAGTCGCAGGAACCGGCCCCTTTGTTATCGACCACTATATCAAGGGTCAGGAAATCCGCTTCGTTAGAAACCCGGATTATAATTGGGCGCCCGAAAATGCCGCGCATCAAGGCCCGGCCTATCTCGACGATGTGACCTATCGTTTCCTGCCGGAATCCTCAGTGCGTATCGGCGCACTCACTTCCGGGCAGATCGATGCCGCAGAAGGTATCTCCGGCAACGATGCGCAACTTTTCAAAGATAATCCGGAATTTAGCTACCAAACTTCAATCAACACCGGAACGCCTTATACACTCTATCTCAACATCACCCGCGAACCCACTTCCGACGTCAATGTCCGTAAAGCAGTGCTGGCTGCCGTCGATGTCGAACGCATTATTCAGTCGGTTTATCGCGGTGAGCGCGAACGTGCCTGGGGCATTCTTACGCCCGCTGACACTGACTTTTACGACAAGTCAATTGAAGGCACTTACGGGTTTAATCCAGAACTTGCCAATAAGCTTCTCGATGACGCGGGTTGGACGGAACGCGATGCCGACGGCTTCCGCACCAAAGACGGCAAACGTCTGACAATCGAGGTTGTGCAGTCACAATCCACCGTGCGCGACCAGCGTGATATTTTATTGCAGGCGGTACAGGCCCAGGCCCGACAGAATGCGGGCATCGATATTGCGCTGCAATATGTCGATGCGGGTACCTATTCCAACCGTCAGAAAGACGGCGAATACGGCATCATTCCAAACTCGACCACGACGCAGGAAAACGGCGTCACCATCTATTTCCATTATCTGCCACGCGATAAGGGCGGCTCGATCAATTATAGCCGTACGGAAGACCCTAAAGTCTCCCAATGGCTGGACGAAGGCGCTTCCACGCTCGATCCCAAAAGGCGCTTTGAGACTTACGCAGATCTGCAACGTTTTGCGTTGCTCGAACAGGCCTATGGCCTGCCGCTCTACGTGCCTGCCGATCAAATCGTCGCATCATCACGCGTTCAAGGCATTGGTTTCCGCCCTTTCAAGCGGCTTCCGGAAAACGCCTACGACATCTGGCTTCAAGATTAATTCCATCTTTTTGACGAGAGACCGATACATGCTTAATCGCCGATATTTCCTGACACTCGGAACCGCAGTTTTCGCAGCGGTCGCACTGCCAAAAATCGCATTCGCGGAAGACGCCAAACCCGTTGAAGGTGGCAAACTGGTCTGGGGCGTTGAAACCCAGCCTGCAACGCTCAATCCACAACTCAATGGTCAGGACAAAACCAAACTTCTGCTGCGCAATGCTTATGAATCGCTGCTCGCACGCACCTCTGACGGCGGTTATGTATCCTGGCTTGCGAAAGTTCATAAGATTTCAGACGACGGTAAAACCTACACATTCACACTACGCGATGATGTGAAGTTTACGGACGGCGAAAAATTCAATGCGGAAGCGGTCGTAGCCAACATTACGGCGCTCAAAGACCCGGCCTATTCTGGCAGCACAAGCACCGGGCCAGTGTCACGCATTGCAGAAGTGAAAGCGCTTGACGAAAACACCGTCAGTTTCGCGCTCAAAGGCATTTACGCGCCATTTCTCGATTATATTGCCAGCCTGGAAATTCTCTCACCTGCTGCATTCAAGTCTGAAGAAATCAAATCCGGCGGACCTCAGATTTCAGGAACCGGTCCTTTCATTTTGAAGCGCTATACCAAAGGACAGGAACTCACCTTCGTCAAAAACCCGGATTACAATTGGGCACCAGCAAATGCCGCTCATCAGGGGCCAGCCTATCTGGATGAAGTGACCTACCGTTTCCTGGGCGAGTCCTCGGTCAGAACCGGCGCCCTTACGTCTGGTCAGGTTGATGTCATTGAAGGTGTCCCCGGCAATGATGCGGCCTTGTTCAAGGACAATCCTGATTTCACCTATCAGACGGCCTTGAATACCGGCACACCTTATTCGCTTTTCCTCAATGTCGAATGGGGGCCAACGCAGGAGCTGAATGTTCGCAAAGCGCTGGTTGCAGCCATTGATGTCGATGCCGTTCTCAAGTCTGTCTATCGCGGGGAGCGCACCCGCGCATGGGGCATCACCTCGCCTATTGATCCGCAGTTCTACGATAAAAGCATCGAAGGAAAGTACGGTGCCAATCCAGAGCTTGCCAACAAGCTTCTTGATGAAGCGGGCTGGACGGAACGCAATGCGGAAGGCTTCCGCACCAAGGATGGCAAGCCGCTGACCATCGAAGTTATTCAGGCACAGGCAACAGTGCGTGACCAGCGCGACGTTCTCTTGCAGGCTTTGCAGGCGCAGGCGCGCCAGAGTGCGGGGATTGATCTCAAGATCGTTTATGTGGATGCCGGAACCTACACAGATCGCCGAAAGACTGGCGAATTTGGCTCGATTGCCAATTCCAACACGCCAACCGACGCTATCGATATCGAGCTGCATTACCTGCCACTCGATAAGGGCGGTTACATAAATTACAGCCGCGCTTCAGCACCTGAATTAGCGCAATGGCTGAATGAAGCCTCCTCAACGCTCGATCAGACCAAGCGGTTTGAGCTTTATAGCAAGCTGCAAAACTTCGCCATTTTGGATCAGGCCTATGCCTTGCCGCTGTACGAGCCTGAAGATCAGGTTGCGGCTGCAAGCTATGTCAAAGGCATCAGCTTCCGCCCATTCAAGCAACTTCCTGAAAGCGCGCACAATATCTGGCGCAGTGAATAAACACGCCGCCCTGCGGACTTCGGCACAGAGGAGCTACAGATCATGGATGCTGAAAATACCACGACCATCGGTCGCGCACCCGCAAGCTGGTTGCCCCGGCGTTTCGGATTCCCGCGGAACAGCCTTACGGGACAAATCACCCTGCGCATAAGCTCAGGCGTGCTGGTTCTTTGGGCGGCAATCACTTTGAGCTTCATCAGCGTCCATCTGGCACCCGGCGACATCGTCAGCATTCTGATTGGAGAGCAGTTACGCACGCCAGAAGTCGAAGCTGCCATTCGCGCAGAATGGGGGCTGGATGATCCCATTTCCATGCAATACCTGTCCTATCTTGGACGTATTCTGCATGGCGACTTCGGCCGTTCCTATTATCTGCAGACAGATGTTTCTGAGCTACTCTATTCGCAAATGTGGCCGACGCTGAAGCTCGCGGGGGCAGCACTTTTTGTGGCAATCGTCTTTGCTGTGGGCAGCGCTGTTTTGACAGCCGGTAAAAAGCTGCCGCGTTCAATTGCTGCGGGCACAGAACTGGTGCTGATTTCAACGCCATCCTTCTGGCTTGGCATCGTTCTGCTCTTCGTCTTCTCCTTCACGCTCAAGCTGTTTCCGGTGTCGGGGGACAGGAATTTCGCAGCACTCGTTCTTCCAGCTCTATCGCTTGGTTTGTCTTTAGGTGCGGTGATCGGACAGGTTTTGCGCGAAGGTCTGGAACGCGCACTGGAAGAACCCTTTGCGCTCACAGTGCGCAGCTGGGGCACCAGCAATCTCGTGCTGCGTTTAAGACATGGTTTGCGCCACGCATCACTGCCAGCCGTGACACTGACCGGCTGGCTGATTGGTGGGCTTCTTTCAGGCGCTGTTATTACCGAAGCCGTGTTCGGACGTCCCGGTCTTGGCCGCATCACGGTTGATGCAGTGCTTTATCACGACCTGCCGGTGGTGTTGGCTGTCGCTATTTTCTCGGCGTTTATCTATGTGGTGATGAGCACTATCGTTGACGTGCTCTATCTGCTGATTGATCCGCGCCTGAGAACCGAAGGCCGGAGATAGATCATGAGTGTCACCCCCGCACTTGAAACACACTCGACGGCAAAACCGGCTGGCACAAGTTTACGTAATCTGGCCCGATTGGTCCTTTCGCGCCCGGCACTGGCACTACCATCACTCTTTCTAACGCTCATTGCCGTTGCAACGCTCTGGCCGGGTTTACTCACAACAGCCGATCCATTGCTGGCCGATCCGCTACAGGCACAATTGCCGCTTTCGGCAGAACATTGGTTTGGCACCGATCATTTGGGCCGCGACGTGTTTTCACGCGTGGTTCACGGTGCGCGCTATTCCGTTCTGATCGGCTTTAGCGCTGTGGCTATCGGAGCTACAGCTGGCTCCATTCTAGGGCTGCTGTCTGGACTATCGCGCGGCCTGATTGATGAAGCAATTTCCCGCTTTCTCGATGTGGTGTCTTCGTTTCCCGATCTGCTGCTGGCTCTTGTTTTCATCTCGTTCACAGGACCGGGCACCGTCAATCTGATCTTTGCACTTGGAGTTGCCATCATTCCACGTTTCGCCCGTGTCGTGCGCGCGCAGACCTTTATTATTGCGCAAAGCGGTTATGTCGAGCAGGCGAAAACATTTGGGCTGAAGCGTCATATCCTCGTGTTGCGGCACGTATTGCCCCACGCCATTGCGCAGGTACCAATCCTTGCAACCATCGGGCTTGGCACAGCAATCATCAGTGCTGCGGGCTTGAGCTTTCTTGGCATGGGACCGCAGCCGCCAGCTCCCGAATGGGGCGCGATGCTCTCAGAAGCGCGCAATTATCTGCGTGTCGCATGGTGGATTGGCGTCTGGCCCGGTCTGACCATCACACTCACCGTTATATCCATCAGCATTCTCGGACGCCGTTGGCAGCTTGCCTTTGAAGGCCGGAGGCCGTCATGACAACGCCCCTTGTTGAAATCCGCAATTTATCCATCAGCTTTCAACGCGATGACAAGTTGGTCAAAGTCGTTGAAGGCATCAATTTGACCATTCATCCCGGTGAGACGGTGGCGCTTGTTGGAGAGTCCGGTTCGGGCAAGTCAGTGACGGCGCGCGCACTGATCGGACTTTCAGGCCCAAGCGCAGTCGTCAAAGCTGAGCGCTTTGAGATTGACGGTCTCAATGTCCTTGACTACCGCGATAAAGAATGGCGCGGTTTGCGCGGCAACAAAATCGGCTTTGTCTTACAGGATGCGCTGGTTTCGCTCGATCCACTACGTCGTATCTCGCAACAGCTTTCCGATGCCTTCGGGACAACACGCTTTTTCCGAAGGCCGGATGTCACCGATCGCAGCAAGGCATTGCTGCGATCGGTAGGTATTCCCGACCCTGATCGCAGATTGCTGCAATATCCGCATCAGCTTTCCGGTGGTTTGCGGCAACGCGCACTGATTGCAACGGCAGTTGCGCGTTCGCCGTCACTGCTCATTGCCGACGAACCGACGACAGCGCTTGACGCGACGGTTCAGAAGCAGATCCTCGATCTTCTTGCGGAGCGTCGCCGGGCGGGACACACACTTCTGCTGATTAGCCATGATCTTGCTGTTGTCTCAAGGCTGGCCGATCGCGTTCTGGTCATGCACAATGGCCGCATCGTTGAGGAAGGCCCGACTAACCAGATCCTCAATGCACCGAAGGAAGCCTTCACGCGACATTTGCTCGAAGCCGTACCGTCCGTCGGGTCGCGCGGCTACCGGCTATCGCCAGCACAGCCGCACCAACCGCAAGTCAGGGTGGCCCTACCAGCAAAGCGCATCGATGAGAGCACCAATGTTCTGGAAGCCAAAGGGCTTTTCAAACATTATGGCAAAGCCAACACCCCTTTGGCCGTCAATGATGTCTCGTTCTCTCTGAAAGCTGGCGAAGCGCTCGGAATTGTTGGGGAATCCGGCTCTGGCAAAACCACCGTCGCAAAGATCGTTCTGGGCCTCACAGAACCCGATCAGGGTACGGTGCATATTGATGGCAGGCTCTGGAGCAATCTGCGTGAGGAGCAACGCCGCGCACAGCGTGCGCATATGCAACTGATTGCACAGGATGCGCTCAGTTCGTTCGATCCGCGTTACACGGTTGAAAAGATCGTCGGTGAAAGCCTTGATTCCGTTCATATCTATGGTGATGAACGCCGCAAGCGCGTGGTGGAAGTGCTGGATGCAGTGCGCCTCGGCGCGCAGTTTCTCAAGCGCTATCCCCGCGAATTATCTGGCGGTCAGCGCCAGCGTGTCGCCATTGCTCGTGCGTTTGCACCGCGTCCGAAACTTCTGGTGGCCGACGAACCTGTAAGCGCGCTTGATGTATCGGTACAAGCTCAGGTGCTCGACCTTCTGGCCGAGCTGCAAGCAGCTTCAGGCACATCGCTTTTGTTCATTTCCCACGACCTTGGTGTCGTCCATCATCTGACAGACCGCGTTCTGGTGATGAAGGACGGTCGCATCGTTGAAAGCGGCGCTGTTGAACGCGTCTTTTCCCAACCACAGCACAATTACACACGCGCCCTGCTGGATGCAGTTCCAACGATAAGCGCCGCTTAATTTACAAGGACATTACCATGACCAGAACACGCGCACGCCGCTTGAAAACCCTGTTCGGTGCCAGCAACGTTGTTTCAGCAAGCAATGATCAGGACAAGACCTTTGGGTTCAAACGCGCAATAGAGCTGGCAAAGAAGGCTGAAGCCGAAAAGATCACCGGTCTTTTTACTGCCGACCTTCTGCAACTTGATCCGGCAGGTCTTGCAGGCACCACTGGCACGCAAGACCCGGTTATCGCGCTTGCAGCGCTGGCACATGCCACATCGGATATCGGATTGATTGCGACCGTCTCAACGACATTTCTGCATCCTTACAATCTCGCACGCCAGATCGGAACGCTGGAACATTTGAGCGGTGGCAGAACGGGCTGGAATGCCGTGACCTCTTCGGTCGGCGAAGAGAATTTCGGCGGCGATCTGCCAAGTCCGGAAGAGCGCTATGAACGGGCTGCGGAATTCATCGAGATCGTGAACGCGCTCTATGATGCAAATGAGCGTGATGCAATCACGCGAAAAGCGTCGGGTAATATCTCTGTCCACCCGGAAAAATTTCACCCCATCAACTATCGGGGCAAGCATTTCAGCGTCGAAGGACCACTGAATGTGCCACCGCTGCCGCAGGGTCGTCCGGTTCAGTTTCAGGCGGGGCAGTCCGATGCGGGCATCACCGTTGGCGCCCGCTATGCTGAAGTCGTCTATACGTCACAGCCAAAGCTCGAAGATGCTGTGGCCTTTGCCTCCGAGCTGCGCAGCAGAGCTGCACAGTTTGGCCGTGGCAACAATCTGCCCTTCATCATGAACTCGCTTCATTCACTGATTGGCTCATCGGAAGCCGATGTTGCTCGCCGTCTGAAAGACAAGCATGAAGCAATCGATTATGATCAGGGACGTGTCAAACTTGCAGATATGCTCGGCGGCCATATTGATCTGAGCGACCTGCCACTTGATAGGCCGCTACCAGAAAACCTGCTGCCGGAAATCACGAGCATTAACCGCCGCCGGGGCCGTGTTGAAGTCTTCCGCCGCTATGCGCGTGAAGGTCTGACCCTGCGTCAGTTGATTATTGAGGCACAGGAAACCGGTCACTGGTCGATTGCGGGTACGCCGGAGCAACTTGTTGATGCGATTGAAGAACGCTTCAATACGGGTGCTGTTGACGTTCTTTCGCTGCACGGCATTGGTAATCCCGATCAGGAAGATTTACTTTTAAATGGCCTGATCCCTGAGCTTCGCCGCCGCTCGCTGATTGATACGGATTACATCGGTTCTAACTTCCGCGCCAATCTGGAACTGCCAGCCTTATCCGTTGCGACACCATCTCAAGCCCGGAGCGCCTGAAATGGCAAAGCGTGAGGGTTTTCTGCGTTTTGGCTTGTTCGTCTATCCGGTCGGCCACCATATTGCGGCATGGCGGCACCCGGATGCTGTTGCTAATGCTGGCATCAATTTCGACTATTACCGCAACGTTGCCGCGCTGGCAGAAGCAGCCAAATTCGATCTGCTGTTTCTTGCCGATGGTGCAGGCACGCGCGGCGACAACCTCGAAATTCTAAGCCGCACAGCGCATAGCTATGTAGCACAGTTTGAGCCGCTCACGCTTTTGTCCGCGCTCTCGGCTGTCACCAGCCATATCGGTCTTGTTGCAACAGCCTCATCGAGCTTCAATGAGCCTTTCCACATCGCACGAAAATTTGCCTCACTTGACCATTTAAGCGGTGGTCGCGCAGGCTATAACCTTGTGACTTCGGCCAGCGACTTTGAGGCGCGCAATTTCAATCTCGACCGTCATTATGAACATGCCGACCGTTATGAACGGGCGGAGGAATTTGCCGATGTTGTCACGGGGCTATGGAACAGCTGGGAAGATGATGCCTTTCTTTATGACAAGGAAGATGCACGGTTTTTCGACCCTAACAAGCGGCATGTGCTTGATCACAAAGGCAAGCACTTCTCAGTTCAGGGACCATTGAATGTGCCGCGTTCGCCGCAAGGGCATCCGGTGACGGTGCAGGCCGGCTCATCGGCAGCAGGAAAGGAACTGGCAGCAAAAAGTGCGGATGTTGTTTTCACGGCACAGCAGACTGTTGAGGAAGCTTCGGACTTCTACAAGGATGTCAAAAAGCGTGCAACACACTACGGGCGTGATGCCGACGATATCAAAATCATGCCGGGCATTTTTCCGGTTGTCGGTCGCACTCGGCAGGAGGCTCAGGATAAGTTCGATCAGCTCCAGAACCTCATTCACCCGTCTGTGGGGCTCAATATTCTGTCTTCAGGCTGGTCTGGCCCCGACCTTTCGCAGTTTGATCTCGACGGTCCCGTACCTGAGTTGCCGGAAACTCAAGGCAGCAAAAGCAGACAGGAGCTTCTGTTTGAATTGGCGCGGCGCGAAAATCTGACCATTCGCGAACTTTATCTACGGGTTGCGGGCGCGCGTGGTCATCTGCAAATCGTCGGCACTGCCAAGGATGTTGCTGACGCGCTTGAAGAGCGTTTTGAAACTTATGGCGCGGATGGCTTCAATGTGATGCCGCCGATCTTCCCGGCAGGTCTGGAAGACTTTGGCGAGCTGGTTCTGCCGGAGCTTCGTCGCCGCGGGCTTGCCCGCAGCGATTATGATGGTCTAACATTGCGGGACAATCTCGGTTTGAAAACACCGATCCATCCCGCAAACGCTGATTATAAAAAGCAATTCAACACTTTAAAAACAGGCTAGTTTTAAAACCGTTCAGCCAGCCCTATTACATAAGATGGCCGACTTCTGGCATTGCAATGATGCCAAGCGACAGAGCGGTTGCAACTGCTGACGTACGATTTGAGCAATTGAGCTTGATTTTGGCGTTCTGCAAATAGGTTACAACTGTCCAACGCGCGATGCTCAAAATCTCTGCAATCTCACCGTCGGTCTTGCCGTTCGCCGCCCAGCGAAGACAATCGATTTCGCGTGGTGTCAGCAAAGATGCCACCGCACCAGCTTCTTTATGACCACACAGTGCATTCTGGATAATTCCTGAAATACTAAGCAGACGTGGACGTAACTTTGAAACAAACTGCTCACGGTCTTGGCTTTCGTCAAGGTCGAAACCAAACAGCGTGCATCCAACACCACCTTTAGAATTTCTGGCGGACACAGCGATCAGCATATTGCCCATTCCGTGTTTTTCCGCGTCTTGCAACATCTCCGCCACTGCCGGACAAACATCCGCATCTTCTTTAAGATCGCGCACGACACCACTGACGTCACTTCGAAAATATGGTGCGTCCTCCTGAAAAATTGGATCGATAACAAAGTAGTTTTTGGCGGAATATCGTGCAACCCAACTTGGTGGTATCGTCATCACGACCGTCAGATCATCAGAGTTGGGTTTGAAGCAATCGCCCATCCGTCCACGATAGGTATGAACGATATGACGACAGCCAATTTCATCACGAATGCGTGTCAATAAGGTCAGCGTATCGCTTTGGAATGAATTGCCAAAAAAGGTCTTTTTAAAATTTGGAAAGTGAATCAAATCGAGAGTCATTGGGTAAAATCCTTGGTAGCAAAGCTGGGAGAACTTTTCTAACTGGGCTCAAAAAAGCAGCGAAGAATCGACTCCATCAGATACTTAATCTTTTTTCAGTCACATAAAAAATGGGCCGTCATGCAACCCGCAATTAATAGATAGCGTCGTCTTACTCACAAGAACGACGCGAAAATGTGGCTCGTATATAGAAAAAATAAGTTGGGAGTCAAATTTGGCGCATCCCCCCACAAAAGAAGGCATATCTGTTCCATTATGGAACGTTTTTGGGAGTTTTGCCGTAAGCTTTGAAAAAGAAATCGAGTGCGGCTTCAACAGTTCGCCTGATCGTCTGTTCTGACGGTTCGTCTTCAATTACGCCAAAAAGGCGCGGACGATACAAGCCAGACAAGAAAAGGTCTGTTAACTGATAGGACATTTGCAAAGGGTCAAACGGATCAAGCTTTCCCTCGTCAATCATACGCGACAGAAAATCAGCCATGATAAGATGGCTGCGCTTGGGACCGCGTTCATAAAAACGTGCCGATAACTCCGGCTTGCGTTCACTGACGCCCAGAATAATGCGCTGCGCACGAATGGCGGTCGAAGACGTAATGAGCGTTGCGAGCGTAACACCAAACTCTGCCAATTCTTCGCGATTGGAAAAGCCCTTGTCGATCTTATCGATCATCTGGCTAAAAGTCGTCTGGCGATAATGCTCGCAAAGTGCGACGAATAAATCTTCCTTACTATTAAAATAGACGTAAATCGTGCCTTTTGACACACCAGCTTCGCGTGTGATGTCGTTCATGCTCGCTGCATCAAAACCCATCCGCAAAAAGACGCTTTGCGCGCCTTCCAGTATTTGCTGACGCTTTGCAGGGTCCTGCCCCGCCCCGAGACGTGTGCGCCCGCAGTCCGCATCGGAACAACCGTCATTATGGACGGGTGTGCTTTTGCTAACCATCGATGCGTTCTCTTCTAGGCGGTGATCACAATTCATTGTACAAAACTCATAATTTTCCCGAACCAATCGGTTCGATGAGACTTGATATGGGTAAGTTATTGCTCTAAGTCAACATCGAACCAAGCGGTTCGTTGAAGCGGTTATACAGAAAGTTTGTCTCATGTCCGCCCCCAAGTCTGTTGATACAGCTGATATTCGACCATTTCCGACGTCAGTGCCGCAGGGTGAACAATCCCGCGTGAATGCCGAGCCGTTGGGCGAACGTCCCGCTCCGCAGGCGACACCGGAAACATCTGCGCCCAGCGCTTCTTCCGCACCGGCAAAAGGCGGCAAGAAAAAAGGCTTCGGCAAACGTGTTGTTCTGCCGGTAGTTCTGATTGCTGCGGTGGCAGGCGGACTTTGGTATGGTTACGACTGGTGGACCGTTGGCCGCTTCATGGTTTCAACGGACGACGCGTATGTACAGGGTGATATTGCGTCCATTGCGCCGAAAGTGACGGGCTATATCGAGAATATACCGGTCGTCGCCAATCAGCACGTTAAAGCTGGCGATGTGATTTTCCAGCTTGATGCCGGTGATTATCAGATCGCGCTTGATGACGCGGAAGCCAAACTCAATACACAAAAGCAGACACTGGCACGCATCCAGGCGCAGATTGATGCGGCAAAGGCGAGTTTACAGCAAGCGCAGGCAGACGAACAGGCCTCGCAGGCTGTGCTTAAAAATGCTGAAAGCACAATGGTGCGCATTCAAAAGCTGCACGACACGCGGTTTTCCGCACAGTCCGAACTGGATAATGCGCAGTCGTCGCTTGATCAGGCCAAGGCCAAGCTTGCGGGATCAAATGCCCAGATCGCGTCGGCCAATGCCAATATCGACGTGCTGAATGCGCAGTATAAGGAAGCAGAAAGCACCATGCGCTCGCTGGAGCTTGCACGCGATAAGGCTGCCCGCGATCTCAACTTCACCATATTGCGCGCACCCTTTGATGGCGTCGTCGGCAATCTGTCCGGCAAGAAAGGCGATCTTGTTTCGGCGGGTCAGAAAATTGCGGCACTCGTTCCTGTGAATGCGCTTTATATCGATGCCAACTTCAAGGAAACGCAGCTCGGCCATATCAAAACCGGCGAAACAGCGCGTATCTATGTTGATGCAATTGACGGTCCCTATATTGAAGGCAAGGTTGCATCGGTAGCACCCGCATCTGGCGCGGTGTTCTCGCTATTGCCACCCGAAAACGCGACCGGCAACTTCACCAAGATCGTTCAGCGCGTTCCAGTTCGGATTACAATTCCACAGGAAGCGCTTGATTCCGGCAAAATCCGTGCGGGCCTGAGCGTAACTGTCGAAGTCGACACACGAACAGCACCAGAAAACTAAGCCGTCAACGCCTGTTCAAAGAATAGTTTCGTGGTGCTTTTAATAATGCACCACCTCTTTTTCCTTTTTGGAGTGCGCCTTCATGGCTGCAGACACCACGATGGGGCCGATGGCTCCCGCAGATGATCGTATCGATCCCAAGAAGGCGATTGCCTTTCTTGCGATGGTGTTCGGCATGTTCATGGCCATTCTGGATATTCAGATTGTATCTGCATCTCTGTCTGAAATTCAGGCAGGCCTCAGCGCCAGTTCCGATGAAATATCATGGGTGCAGACCTCTTATCTGATTGCTGAAGTCATCATGATTCCGCTTTCAGGTTTTCTGGGCCGACTTGTCTCGACGCGCGTGTTGTTCACTGTTTCAGCCGCAGGCTTCACGCTTGCCTCCATGCTCTGCGCGACTGCGACCAACATCGATCAGATGATCGTCTATCGTGCTATTCAGGGCTTTATCGGCGGTGGCATGATCCCCAGCGTGTTTGCAGCCGCCTTTACGATCTTTCCGCCGTCCAAACGGTCCATCGTGTCACCGATGATCGGCCTCGTTGCAACGCTTGCGCCCACAATCGGACCGACGGTCGGCGGTTATCTCAGTCATGCCTTTTCATGGCACTGGCTGTTTCTGGTCAATGTCGGCCCCGGCATTCTGGTGACAATCGCAGCATGGAACCTCATCGATTTTGACGAAGGCGACAGCTCGCTTTTGAGCAAGTTCGACTGGTGGGGCCTTGCTGGCATGGCCGCATTCCTTGGTTCAATGGAATATGTGCTCGAAGAAGGACCACGCAACGACTGGCTACAGGATGAAGCAATCTTCATCTTGACCGGCGTCATGACCATTGGCGGCATCGTTTTCTTTTATCGCGCATTTACCAGCGAAGAACCCATCGTTGATTTACGCGCCTTCAAGAATGTCAACTTTGCCTTTGGGTCGTTGTTCTCCTTCGTGATGGGCGTTGGTCTTTATGGCCTCACCTATCTCTATCCACTCTATCTTAGTCAGATCCGCGGCTACGACGCTCTGATGATCGGCGAAGCGCTGTTTGTCAGCGGCCTTGCCATGTTCTTCACCGCGCCCCTCGCCGGTTTCCTGTCAAACCGGATGGACCCGCGCCTGATGATGATGATCGGCTTCTTAGGCTTCGCGGCGGGAACCTGGATGGTCACTGGACTGACAGCGGATTGGGATTTTTACGAACTGCTGATCCCACAGATTTTGCGCGGCTGCTCACTGATGCTGTGTATGGTTCCAATCAACAATCTGGCGCTTGGAACCCTGCCCCCTTCGCTGATGAAAAATGCCTCTGGCCTTTTCAATCTCACGCGTAACCTTGGTGGCGCAGTCGGCCTGGCGGTCATCAACACCATCCTGATGCGCCGTAGTGATTTGCATTACGAACGGTTGGCGGAGCATGTTCGCTGGGGCAATGCCGAAGCCGAACAGATGCTGGCAAATCTCACGGCAAAATATAATTCAGCCGGACTTGATGGCCCAACCATTGCAATCTCCAAACTGTCAGGCATGGTGCGCCAGCAGGCCACTCTCATGTCATTCATCGACGTGTTCTTCATCCTGACGGTTATGTTCTGTTCGCTGGCGGTTTGCGCAATCATGCTCAGAAAGCCGAAACAAGGCGCGGGCGGCGGTGGTGGAGGTCACTGACCTCAACTCACACCAAAAGCCGTTTTCATACGAAACCGACTTCGCTTCGCAAAGTTTCATAGATTTTCGTTTGAAGTTGCTCTGCACGCGCCATGCCGCGCGCAGGCAAACTCCTGTCGTTTTGGGAAAAGCGTCTTTTCAAATTGTGACAATGACGAAACCTTTGTCATATTTATTGTCATAAAAATGCAGATCATCCGTTAGGGTCAATTGCTAAGTCTCTGAAAACGTGTTTCACTTTCCACCGTTGATAATTTGTGACAATTCGCAAACTGTCATCCAACCGTCATCCAGGACGGCTATCGGGAGTGCGCGAACACTGGAATCGACCGGGAGCGTTCGTCCGACTTAACAGGGGAGTTTAACATGCTTGCATTTACTGCGCGTCTGCTGTCGCTTTCGACGGCAATCGCCGTCGGTGGGGTTTCGATCGCTGCCGCTGAACCATCAGCCGAACTCATCGCCGCCGCGAAAGCTGAAGGCGAACTGACCACAATCGCTCTGCCACACGACTGGTGCGGCTATGGCGACATCATCAAGAGCTTCAAAGACAAGTATGGTCTCAAGGTTAACGAACTGAACCCTGATGCTGGTTCGGGCGACGAAATCGAGGCCATCAAGGCAAACAAAGATAACAAGGGCCCACAGGCTCCTGACGTCATCGACGTTGGCTTCGCTTTCGGCACGACTGCAAAGAAAGACGGCCTGATCCAGCCTTACAAGGTTGCAACCTGGGACGAAATTCCAGACAGCGCCAAAGACCCTGAAGGTTACTGGTATGGCGACTATTACGGCGTTCTTGGTTTCGAAGTAAACAAAGACATCGTCAAGGACATCCCACAGGATTGGGAAGACCTACTCAAGAGCGATTACGCAAACTCGGTTGCTCTCGCTGGTGACCCACGCGTTTCCGCACAGGCCATCCTCGGCGTTCATGCTGCTGGTATCGCACGCGGTGCAGAACCCGGCGCAGAAGCTGGCAAGAAGGGTCTTGAATTCTTCAAGGAACTCAATGCGGCTGGCAACTTCGTTCCGGTGATCGGCAAGGCTGCTTCGCTCGCACAGGGTTCCACCCCAATCGTCATTCGCTGGGATTACAACTCACTCGCAGACCGTGACACGCTTAAGGGCAATCCGGAAATCGAAACCGTGATTCCGAAAACCGGCGTTGTTGCAGGCGTTTATGTTCAGGCAATCAGCGCTTATGCACCGCATCCAAACGCTGCAAAGCTGTGGATGGAACATATTTATTCGGATGATGGTCAGCTCGGCTATCTGAAGGGCTATTGTCACCCAATTCGCTTCAACGCAATGGCTAAGGCTGGCAAAATCCCACAGGAACTGCTCGACAAGCTGCCGCCAGCAGAAGCCTATGAAAAGGCTATCTTCCCAACTCTTGAACAGATTGAAACCGCTCAGGAAGAAATCACCAAGAACTGGGACAGCGTTGTTGGCGCAAACGTCCAGTAAGCGCACTTAATCGACCCTGTTCATGATCTGTGACGACCAGCAATGGTCGTCACAGTCTTTGCTTTCACGCGATTAATCCGGAAAGCGGGTGGTCTTTTTGGGATTCAGCTTTTAAGAAAGAACATATGAGTTCAACAGCCGATACAGACGCACCATTCCAACGGGTGCGAAAGCGTCAATTGCCGCTGTCGTGGCTTGGCGTTGCTCCGTTCTTCCTCTTTGCCATTCTGTTCCTTCTCTGGCCCACGATGTATCTCATCGTCGGTGCATTTCAGGATCCAGACGGCAATTTCACCCTGAAAAACGTTCAGGATCTTTTCCAGCCGCAAATTCTGAGCGCCTACTGGATTTCGATCAAAGTGAGCCTCGCATCGGCGCTCGGTGGCGCATTGATCGGCTTCTTTCTGGCCTGGGCCGTGGTGCTTGGCAATCTGCCACGCTGGCTGCGCCCGACAGTTCTGACTTTTTCTGGCGTTGCATCGAATTTCGCTGGCGTTCCGCTGGCCTTCGCGTTTCTCGCGACCCTTGGCCGGACTGGCTTTGTAACAATCCTGTTGCGAGAGTGGTTTGGTTTCAATCTCTACTCAACCGGCTTTAACCTGTTGAGCTTCTTCGGCCTGACCATCACCTATCTGTTCTTCCAGATCCCGCTGATGGTGCTCATTCTGACCCCTGCTCTCGATGGCCTTAAAAAAGAATGGCGAGAAGCTTCCTCGATTCTCGGCGCGACCAATCTTCAATATTGGCGCATGGTTGCTTTCCCAATTCTCTGGCCAAGCCTGCTCGGCACAACGCTGCTTTTATTCGCGAATGCCTTTGGTGCGATTGCAACTGCTTATGCGCTGACGGGTTCGTCGCTCAATATTGTTCCGATCCTGCTCTATGCCCAGATCAGAGGTGACGTGCTGCACAACCAGAATCTTGGCTATGCACTGGCACTCGGCATGATCGTGATTACCGGCATTTCCAACCTTATCTACATCTGGCTGCGCATGCGTGCCGAAAGGTGGCAGCGATGAAAAAAGGCTTCAACGCCCAGAAAATCGGTGCATGGATCGCCTTTTTCATTGGCGCGATCTACTTTCTGGTTCCACTCATTGGCACGTTTGAATTTTCTCTGCGTATGCGTCGTGGTGAATATTCTTTCGATGCCTATCGGGTGGTTTTCAGTGATCCGAACTTTCAGGCAACCTTCAGCTATTCGATCGTTCTGGGCATTCTGACGATTATCTTCGGGGTGCTGCTGGTTGTGCCGACTGCCTATTGGGTGCGTTTGCGCCTGCCGCATCTGCGCCCATTGATCGAGTTTATCACCTTGATGCCGCTGGTTATTCCGGCCATCGTCATCGTGTTCGGCTATTTGCGCATCTATAATTCGTCGTCATGGCTGCCATTCACCTCATCGACGCGGGCCACCGACCTGCTGCTGATGTTCGGCTATATGACACTCTCGCTGCCTTATATGTATCGCGCCGTCGATACGGCGATGCGCACGATTGATGTTCGCACTTTGACCGAAGCAGCCCAGAGCCTTGGCGCTGGCTGGGGACGGATCATGTTCAAGGTTATCTTCCCGAATGTGATTTCTGGTGTCATGAGCGGAGCTTTCATCACTTTTGCCATCGTGATTGGCGAGTTTACGCTGGCTTCGCTGCTCAATCGTCCGGCCTTTGGTCCTTATCTCCAGCTCGTTGGCGCCAACCGCGCTTATGAACCATCGGCGCTGGCGATTATCTCGTTCGGCATTACGTGGCTTAGCATCATCATGTTGCAGCTCGTTTCACGCCTCAATAAATTCAAGACGAACGCCGGGTAATAGTCATGGCTTTTCTTAATCTCAAGCATCTGAAAAAAAGCTTCGGCGCCAATACGGTTGTCCACGAATTCAACCTGGCTGTCGAAAAGGGCGAATTCGTCTCGTTCCTCGGCCCATCGGGCTGCGGCAAGACAACCGTGCTGCGCATGATTGCCGGATTTGAAACGGCGGATCAGGGCGCAATTGAAATCGACGGAAAAGACGTCGTTGACCTTAAGCCAAACCAGCGCAATATCGGCATGGTCTTCCAAGCCTATGCACTGTTTCCAAACATGACCGTCGCGCAGAACGTCGCGTTCGGTCTTCGCGTCTCTGGCAAATCGAAAGCCGAAATCGATGCAACCGTCAAAGAAATGCTTGGTCTGATCCGGCTTGAGCATCTTGCGGATCGTTATCCTTATCAGATGTCCGGCGGCCAGCAGCAGCGTGTGGCCTTGGCGCGTGCGCTTGCAACAAAGCCGCAAGTGCTTCTGCTCGACGAACCACTGTCAGCGCTCGATGCGAAAATCCGTATTTCGCTGCGTCAGGAAATTCGTGCGATCCAGCAGAAGCTCGGCATCACCACGGTTTTCGTAACGCACGATCAGGAAGAAGCACTGTCGATCTCTGACCGTATCGTCGTCATGCATGAAGGCAAGGCAGATCAGATTGGAACGCCTTTCGACATTTATAACCGCCCTGCATCACGCTTCGTCGCTTCCTTTGTCGGCACGCTCAATATGCTTGAGGCATCAGTCGCCGAACCCGGACAGAACAGCATTGAGCTCGACGGGCGCATGATCAAAGTGAATGAAGAACTTGGTCATCACGAAAAGGGAAAAGCGATTACCCTGGCGCTGCGTCCGGAAGCAGTCAGTCTCGAAGCGCGCAAAAGCCACGATACGTCGCTTGATGCGACCATCCAGGATGTGCATTTCCTCGGCTCGGTTATCCGGACACGTGTAGCACTTGGTAAGAACCAGTTGTCCTTCGATACGTTCAATGATCCGACACACACTCCGCCGCAGCGTGGTGATAAAGTGACAGTGCATTTTGCGGCCCATGATTTGCTCGTTCTGGCCGATTAAAGCGCACCGCAAAAAGCATAAAGTGCGCTTAAAACGTGCTTTTAACGCCAAAAACCAACAAAAAAGCCGCCAAAACTGGCGGCTTTTTTGTGAAACCTGTGTTCAACTGGTGTCAAAAATACGCCTCTTTTGTGGTTACGCACATTTAGAGGGATAAGTTTAAGCACTTAGTTGCCCCATGGACCATGGAAATCGCCATCTTTGTCGATGCGCTTGAAGCCATGTGAACCAAAGAAATCGCGCTGACCCTGAATGACATTGGCTGTCCCCTGCGACTGCGTAAAGCCGTCGAAATAGCTCAATGCAGAACCAAGTGCCGGGAGCGGCAGACCTGCGAGAGCTGCCTGTGCAACGACTTTTCGAAGGCCCTTCGATGCCTTGCCCATGCGTTCAACAAAAGCAGGAACCAGCAGAAGATTCTCGATTTCCTGGCCTTCAAAAGCCTGCGCAATATCGTCGAGGAACAGCGAACGGATGATGCAACCTTCGCGCCAGATGCGGGCGGTTGTTGCAAGCGGGATGTTCCAGCCATGTTCCTTGGACGCTGCGGCCAGAACGGCAAAGCCCTGTGCATAGGCAACGATCTTGCCCGCCAGCAGCCCCTGCTCCAGATCAGCAAGAAACTGCGCCTGATCAGCAATATTAAGCGTGCGCGGTGCCGGCTTATAGGCCTTTTCAGCAGCTTCACGTTCCGCTTTCAGCGAAGAAATCGAGCGTGCGTCGACCGCTGCTTCAATGCCCGTTGCAGGAACGCCGAGCATCTGTGCTTCAATCGCCGACCAACGTCCAGTGCCCTTCTGTCCGGCCTGATCGAGGATCATGTCGACCATTGCCTTGCCAGTTTCAGGATCCGTGGCTTTCAGAACTTTTGCTGTGATTTCAATGAGGTAGGAATTGAGCGGACCCGCATTCCACTTCTCGAACACATCACCGATAGCAGGCGCGGAAAGGCCAAGACCGTCGCGCAAAATGCCGTAGATTTCGGCAATCATCTGCATATCGGCATATTCAATACCATTGTGAATGGTCTTTACGAAATGACCTGCGCCATCCGGCCCAACCAGCGCACAGCAAGGCTCGCCTTTATATTTTGCAGCCGCAGCCAGAAGAATCGGCGCGATACGATCATAGGCTTCCTGCGTGCCGCCAACCATCATTGATGGGCCATGACGAGCGCCTTCAGCGCCTCCCGATACACCCATGCCGACAAAGGTTGGATCGTTGGGGCCGAGCGCCTTGAGGCGGCGCATCGTGTCACGATAGTCGGAGTTACCGGCATCGATCATGATATCGCCCGGCTCAAGATAGGCCTTGAGGCGCGTTGTTTCGGCATCAACGGGTGCGCCAGCTTTGATCAGGAAAATGATTGGACGTGGTTTGCGGATATTGTCAGCCAGTTCTTCAAAAGTGGCGCAAGGGATAATCTTGTCACGCAGCGCGCCTGCTTTTTCGACGAATGCTTGCAGGACGGGCTCGTCGCGGTCATAGACGGCTACCGTGTAGCCCTTCTCGGCGATGTTCAGCGCAAGGTTCGAACCCATAACGCCGAGGCCGACCATTCCGATATCTGCTTTTTCCATTTTTTGCCCTTTTGAAACACAGCCATCCGGCTTGTCATACAGAATTAGAGAGCCGACAGACTGGACTGTCTTGGCTTTGACTTTCGCACTCTATAGCGCCAGTCTTTATCCTATTTCTGGATGATCTAGGGCATATGACGCAAATTTGATAGGCCTTTTTCTAAAAAACTAACCGATTTAAATGCTCAGACCTTTTCCAGTTTCGCGTGCGGCAACGGCGGAAGTTCAATCTCGATAACATCACCGGCCCGCACATTTCCGCCCGCTAGAACGATCGACATCACACCTGATTTTCGTATCAACACGCCATCTTCCGTTTTATCCAGCACAGCGTTCAAAAGTCCCTTCTCATATTTCTCAATCTGCGAGCAAGGATTGCGCAACCCCGTGATTTCCAGAACCACATCATTACCGATTTTGAGAATCGCAGATTTTGGCAGTGCGAGCAGATCAATGCCGCGCGTCGTGATGTTTTCACCCAGATCGGCGGGTGAAATATTAAACCCTTTGCCAGCCAACTCTTCAAAAAGCTCGGACTGAATGAGATGAACCTGACGCAGATTGGGCTGTGTTGGATCAGCTCTCACGCGCGAGCGATGCTTAACCGTGACGCCCTTATGCGCATCACCCTCAACACCCTCTCCCGCAACAATGCTGATCTCTGAAACAAGCTGTTTCGAAAAGCGATGCTTGGCGTCACGCGCAACAGCTACAACAATTCCACTCATATTTTTACCTTGATCCCATGAAGATGCAGACGGCAAGCAAAGCCGGTCGTAATCGCGCATATCATGCGATATACAACGCAGAATTGACAAGGGTATCGCGAAGGGGTTGGCGGTAAAATCATGACGAGCAAATACAACGGCAAGAGTTTTCGCTGGGGCATCTGGGGAACAGGCACAATTGCCAATGCGTTTGCCACCGATATTAACGCAAGCACCGATATGTGCGTAACCGCCGTTTGCTCGCGCTCGCTAGAAAGTGCCGTAGAGTTCAAGAACAAAATTGGCGCAGATCACGCGTTTGATAATGCAGCGGCATTTCTAAGCAGCCCCGATTTCGATGCCGTCTATATTGCCACGCCAAACGCGATGCACGTGCCACAAACGCTACAGGCCATTGCTGCTGGCAAAGCATGCCTCACCGAAAAACCGCTGACGCTCGATGCAGACGGCGCAAACGCGATTTCAGCCGCAAGCCAGGCGCATAACGTCTTTGCCATGGAAGCAATGTGGAGTCGCTTTCTGCCAGCGATCCATGCCACCTGTGAACAGGTCAAAGCCGGGCGCGTCGGAACAATCAAGCGCATCGAAGCCGACCTCTCCTATTTTCGTGAAGAAGACCCGAAAAGTCGCTTTTTTAATCCGGCCTTGGGCGGTGGCGCCGCCTTCGATCTCGGTGTCTATCCGGTTTCACTCGCTCTCAGTTTTCTGGGCCTGCCTGATGCTGTGAGCGGACGCTGGACAAAAGCAAAGAGTGGCGTCGATATGCGGACGGAAATCACGCTGAACTATGCAACTGCCACAGCTGAGATCTCATGCGGTTTTGACCGGGACGGTCAAAACCAGATGCTGATTGAAGGAACAGACGGCGCAATCCTCATTCATGCACCATTTCTCAAAGCACAGCGTTTGACGATTTTTTCCGCAAAAGTGCTGAATTCAGCCCTTGGTCCGAAAGGACCGGGCGGGGTGATTGGCAAGGTGCTTAACCGTCTGCCACTTCCGGGCAGAATTGTGGAGCATCATCCATTTTCTGGCAATGGCTTGCAGTTTCAGGCGCAAGCCATGCGCGATGCCGTGACACGCGGCAAGATTTCAAGCCCGATCATGCCGCTTGAACACAGTGCTGCGGTGGCAAATATCGTTAGCACTGTGCTTGCTCAAAAGCCAAACTAGAAGGTGCTCTGCACCTTATAGGACGCTGCATTTTCTCCGGCATTGTTGAGTGCAAGAGCAACTTCGGTGATGTGCAGCGCCACCGCACCGGAGAAAAAGGCCGTCTTACCGGTTTCAATGGCGCACGCCTGATCAGCCACGCCACGCATGAAATCAATCTGGGATGGAAATGAAGGCAGGCTTAACGCATCGCCTTTTGGATAGGCGAGCTTGCTGCCGACAGCCGGTTTCCATGGCAAAGTCTTGCCGAGTTTGGCTTCCAGCCTTCCAAAGACACGCGACAGGATAGAACGCTTTCGGTCCGTTGATTCAAGCCGGACCGCCGAACGGTTATCCCAGAGATCATCGACCGTGATGGAACCTTTGTCGGCCACGATTGTCAGGCTGCGGTCCTTCGGCATTGCAAGGCCGGACGTGAGACGTGCAACAAGACCGGATTTAAACCGCAGGCAACCGACCGAGAAATCCGGCGCCATGTGCAGATGCTCTGTTCCCGGTCCCTTGTTCTGGAAGGCGATAGAAGAGAAGGCGGTAACGCTTTCAACGGGACCAAAAAGCGACACAAGCCATGAGAGCGCATAGCCTGCATGTTCCAGTGTGCAACCGATCTCGAACTCGTGCAGACCAGGCCATGGCGCGCCCGATTGAGAGCGCCATGTCGCCCATTTGTCGCGAAAAACCGGGCCGTCTTCCATTTCGGCATAAACAAGACGTGGCGTGCCGATCTCGCTCATTGAACCTGAAACCAGCTTCTGCGCGTCACTGAGACCATTGGCTGGTGCGGCTGCCAGTGTTAGTCCGTTAGCGGCTGCAAATTCGACAAGCGCCTTGGCATCATTGAAATCCATGGCCAGCGGTTTTTCGGAATAGACATGCTTACCCGCCTCAAGAGCGGCGCGCGAAATCGCATAATGATTTTCCGGCGTCGTCAGATTGAGGACAATCTGAACGTCTTTATCGGCCAGCACCGCATCGAAGCTCTCATAAGCACGGACATTGTAATGCGCAGCAAAAACTTTCAACCGCTCATCCGAACGATCAAAAACCCCAAGCAGCTTTAGCTGCGGGTAATTGCGAAGCGTCGTCATGTAGTAATCGGACACAAATCCGGTGCCAACAATTGCAATATTCATGAAAAGCTCCGCTTGGGTATGGTGACTTTGGCCGTCATCCGCAGACCAAAAATTGCAAAAACGAGCATGAGCCAGACAGGATCCATGCGACGGAAAAAGAAACTTTCCAGCATCGCATTCAGCGTGCCGAAAAAGACGAACATCAGGAAAAAATCGGCAAGCAGCAGGTTTTCACGTGTTGGTCTGCACCGCATATAGTTCACAAGCGGCATAATGATAATGACAACAATCGCACAGATGAGGCCAATAAGACCCATCGAAAGCGTAATATCGAGATAGCCATTATGCGCATGGACAATGCCGCGTACATCCCAATCCAGATAATAAGGATTTGCCGCTTCTTTTGCGGCACCGGTACTCCAAAAACTTTCAAACCCGAACCCCGTCCACGGCCGACTATGCAAAGCTTCAATCGCAAAGGCCCAGATCGACGTTCTCCCCGTAAAGGTCGGATCAACTGAGACCTTCAAAACCATTTGATGGAGTGGTTCAAACAGCACCGTTCCAATTGTGAACAATGCGAACATCAATTGAATGACAAAAATCATCAGCGGCGCAAGTCCACGAAGGCCAAACAGGCCCGGCCCAACGACCAACAGCATGGCGAAGGGCACCAGTGCCACCGTAGTTTTAGAACCTGTATGCGCGACAAAGAACAATGCCAGTAACGCAATCACGGCTCCACTGATGCGCCAGCCCCGCCGCCACAGATAAATACCTGCGAAAGCAAAAGTGGCCATAACCGGCCCGGCAATGTTCTTATGTGTAAATACGCCACGCCAGAGGAAAGAATTCTGTGGCTCGACGGCATCAGCGCCATGTGTGCCGAGATTGGGTAAGAGCACCACACCCGCATAGGAGACAATGATAACGATCGACGCCACAATAAGCAGCATCCATGAATAGCTATCTGCATCCTGTGGCAAAGCAAGCACCGCGATGATTGCGAGCACACCGATCAATGTCAGCATGATCCCGCGAATGGCCGTTGACGGATCAGGGCTGACAAAGGCTGAGGCCAGAAGAATAGCAAACATCAGCACCCAGCCGATGCTAACCAAGCGCACGACCTTTCCAGGCTGCGCAAACATGGCCAAAGACACGAGCGCGACGGCCCCAACAATGCCAAAGCCTAGCTGATTAATCGTATCACCAGCTGGTTGACCATCCGTAACCACGACCGGCGTGAACGGGCGAAACGAAACCAGAAGAATGCACAGAATCGCCGTAGCGATGACGAGCGCTATTTGGCGCATCGCCATTCGCGTCGGATCGGAAGCACTATTATGCGTGCCTGTCCGGGTTGCGATACCGCTCATTCAGATATCCAAGCCAAATTACGCAACAACAGCTTAACTCTCACACTGAAGACAAGCTGTTATTTTCTTTGAGTTTAGAAAATCCATACAATCGAATTGATTGGAGAATCGTTAAACTTCATAAGTTGTTGCTTATTTGGGGGCTCGTACAGCTGTTTCCCGCAAGATAAGCTCAACTGGCCAAAGCTCGTTAACGTCCGACGCAACGCGGCCATCCAGCATATCCATCAACAGATCGGCACAGCGCTTGCCAGCAGCACGCATGGAAGAGCGTGTGGCAGTAAGCGAAGGGACCATATTGTCTGCACTTAGGAAGGAGATAACGTCATCATGAGCGATGACTGAAAGGTCTTTGCCAATTGTCAAGCCGAGCGACCGCGCTGCGCGATAAATACCCAAAGCCGTCATCATCGAACCTGCAACAAACGCTGTTGGCCGGGGATTTCGCTCCAGCAATTTTTTGGCAAGGCGATAACCGACCTCATCGGTGAAATCGCCATGTTCAACAAGCTCTGGATCGAAGACAACGCCTTTTTCTTCAAGCGCCTTGCGATACCCTGCATCGCGGTGAAGTGAGAAAGTAAAACCATATCGCCCATTGATCATGGCGATATGCGTGTGGCCGAGATCGAGCAAATGTGCGGTCGCACGATAAACCGCGCCTTCATTATCGATGTCCAGCCACGCATGCGGAATATCAGTGTCCGAGCGTCCATGGACAAGAAACGGCATGCCGAGTTCATGCAATAATCTTATGCGTTCGTCATTTGGTTTGGGCGACGTGATGATAATCGCATCGACCCGCCTGCTGGTTGCAAGCCTGCGGCAGAGCTGCACCTCGTCGTCAGTGCCAGTGCTTGCCGTCGGACTCACCAGAATATCGACCTCATCGACACTCAGACGCTCAGCCATTCCCCGCATGAATTCTGCAAAGTGAAACTCACTGTTGCGCCCCATCACAACGCCAATTGCTCCGGCACGGCCAGTCACCAGCCGTACAGCATTGACATTCGGCCTGTAGCCAAGGCGGACAGCTTCGTCCATTACGCGCTTGCGTGTGCTTTCGGCAACCTCCGGATAACCGCTCAGCGCACGGCTGACAGTAGTGGCAGAGAGACCGACTTGTTTGGCAAATTCGCGAAGTTTCATGTGGGTTATCGATTTAGAGACATATGAGGCAGACGATTATTGCAGAGTTGCAGCTACTAATATTTGGCATATCCAGAGTTGATTGTAACGACAATGACGAATTTTGAAAGCGCTTTCAATATTTTTGAAAAACTTATCGTGAATCATCACGCGATTGCATCGCAGAAAACAAAGCTCCGCTTTTCATACACATTGTTATAGCATTGAATTCAAATAGTAAAAGCTTATAAAATTAATTCTTGTTGAGCTACAACAATGAGTGGGTTGACAGAAAAGCTCTCGTCTGCAACCTTTTCTCTATCCAAACCGTTTTCGATTTTATCAAACCGCTTGCAGAATGGATGGGAGGAGGAACCAATGAAAAAGATAACCAGTGCTCTGGCAGCATGTGCAGTTTTTGGGCTGGCAACGACGTTTGCTCAGGCTGACGAGATTTCAATTGCTGCAAACTCGACCGGCAATAACATCAAGTTTCTACAGGAACAGATTTCCAAATTTGAGAAAGACACTGGCCACAAGGTCAACATCGTTGCGATGCCGTCGTCCAGTAGCGAGCAATTCAGCCAGTATCGGTTGTGGCTTGCGGCAGGCAATGCGGATATTGATGTTTATCAAACGGATATCGTTTGGGCACCACAGCTTTCGGACCAGTTTGTCGATCTGAAAGAAGCAACAAAAGACGTCACTGGCACGCATTTCCCATCGATCATCGCATCGCAGACAGTAAACGGCAAACTGGTCGCACTGCCATTTTATACAGATGCACCAGCGCTGTTTTATCGCAAAGACTTGCTGGAAAAATATGGCAAGCCCGTCCCGAAAACATGGGATGAAATGACGACGACCGCCAAAGAAATCATGGATAAAGAGCGTGCCGACGGCAAGGCTGATCTTTGGGGCTTTGTGTTCCAAGGGAATGCTTATGAAGGGCTGACATGCAACGCACTTGAATGGGTTAAATCGTCAGGTGGTGGTCAGATTGTTGAAGCCGATGGAACAATTTCGATCAACAATGAACAGGCCGCAGCAGCCCTTGATCGCGCAAAAGGCTGGATCAATTCCATATCACCACAGGGTGTATTGGCTTATCAGGAAGAAGAGTCGCGCGGTGTCTGGCAGACGGGGAACGCCGTCTTTATGCGCAACTGGCCTTATGCTTATGCACTCGGAGATAATGACGATAGCGCAGTTAAAGGCAAATTTGACGTCGCGCCTCTGCCAGCTGGCACGGAAGGTGAAGCGCCCTCCTCTGCACTGGGTGGCTGGAACCTGGCTGTATCCAAATACTCAACCAAGCAAGATGCTGCGGTTGAACTGGTGAAATATCTCGCTTCACCGGAAGTGCAGAAAGTGCAGGCCATCGAAATCTCGCGTCTCCCGACCATTGAATCGCTCTATGATGATCAGGAAATCATCGCAGCACAGCCATTTATGGCCAACTGGAAACCGATATTTCAAAACGCAGTACCGCGCCCATCGGCAGCCACCAAGGTGAAATATAACGAGGTTTCTGCCAAGTTCTGGAATGCTGTCCACAAGACCCTTTCTGGCAATGGCACCGCGGCTGAAAACCTTGAATTGCTTGAAGTCGAACTGACAGAACTTGAAGGTTCTGGCTGGTAAGCACTGTTCAAGCGGCGTTCGGATTATGGTCCCAAGCAATCCGAACGCATTTTTCCCAAGCGAGAAAGTCCCAGAGGAAAATCATGACGGAGACCTCTCTTGATGGTTCAAGGGTGGCATCGGGGAACCGACGCCACTCGGACCTCCACAAGCAGCGAATTCGCTCGGCCTGGTTGTTTCTTGCACCGACACTGCTTGTCTTGGCGCTCGTTGCCGGATGGCCGCTGCTCCGCACTATCTATTTCAGCTTCACCAATGCGTCGTTGACGAGCTTAGCGACAGCTGAATTTGTCGGCTTCAAGAATTACCTGACATGGATCACACTCAAGAGTGGCAAAACCGTCTATCGCGGGCTTCTCGTTGATCCGGCATGGTGGGGGGCAGTCTGGAATACCATCCGTTTCACCATTTTCTCCGTCAGTCTTGAGACTCTATTCGGCCTCATCGTGGCATTGGTGCTAAACGCGCAGTTTCGTGGCCGTGGGCTCGTCCGCGCAGCCATTCTCATCCCATGGGCGATACCGACTATTGTTTCGGCCAAAATGTGGGGCTGGATGCTCAACGACCAGTTCGGCATTCTCAATCACATTCTGCTTAACCTCGGCATCATCAGCCAGAAGATCGCCTGGACGGCAAATCCTGATACGGCGATGATTGCGGTTCTGATTGTGGATGTCTGGAAAACAACGCCCTTCATGGCGCTGCTTATCCTTGCGGGTTTGCAAATGGTCCCATCAGACATTTATGAAGCCGCAAAAATAGATGGTGTCCATCCAATCAAGGTTTTCTGGCGCGTTACACTGCCACTTATCCGCCCTGCACTGATGGTAGCCGTGATTTTCCGTATGCTTGATGCATTGCGCATCTTCGACCTGATTTACGTACTGACGCCGAACAACGCTCAGACAAAAACAATGTCGGTGTTTGCCCGTGAAAATCTCTTCGACTTCGACAAGTTCGCTTATGGGGCGACAGCGTCTACGATGCTTTTTCTCATTATCGCAGCGATCACAGTCCTCTACATGTTTTTTGGACGTGTAAACCTCAGCGGCAAGGGAGAGTAGCATCATGCATTATGTGAAAAGCCTTAGCTTTTATCTGCTGGTTGCGTTCATCATCCTGATTGCGGTGTTTCCGTTTTACTATGCGATCATCACGAGCTTCAAATCAGGGACGGCGCTATTTCAGGTCGATTTCTGGCCAGAAAGCTTCTCGGTCGCCAATTATACGGGCGTGCTGACCCATGGAAGCTTCGTTCAAAGTCTAGGAAACTCGCTTCTTGTTGCAACGGTTGTGGTCCCAATCTCGCTACTGCTTGCCGTGACTGCCGCCTATGCGCTGGCGCGCGTTAATTTCCGTGGCCGCGGGTTGTTGCTGCTGACCATCTTGTCGGTCTCGATGTTCCCGCAAATTGCGGTGCTGGCCGGCCTGTTTGAACTGATACGCTTTCTCGGCATCTTCAACACGCCGCTTGCGCTCATTTTCTCTTACATGATCTTCACGCTGCCATTCACCGTCTGGGTGCTTACCACTTTCATGCGTGATCTACCTGTCGAGATCGAAGAAGCCGCAATTGTCGATGGTGCCTCATCATGGGTGATTATTACGCGCGTTTTCATGCCGCTGATGTGGCCCGCTCTCGTCACAACCGGGTTGCTCGCGTTCATTTCTGCATGGAACGAATTCCTTTTCGCGCTGACCTTCACCTCTTCAGCAGGGCAGCGCACGGTTCCGGTCGCCATCGCACTTCTGTCTGGCAGCAGTCAGTTTGAAATTCCATGGGGCAACATCATGGCCGCATCGGTCATTGTCACCGTTCCTCTTGTTGTCCTCGTTCTCATCTTCCAGCGGCGGATCGTTTCCGGTCTCACGGCTGGCGGTGTCAAAGGCTAGGAGTTTAACCAATGGCCGAACTTCAACTGCGCAATGTGCGCAAATCTTTTGGCAATTTTGACGTCATCAAGGGCGTCGATCTCGACATCCGCCCGGGCGAATTTATGGTCTTTGTCGGACCGTCTGGCTGCGGAAAGTCTACACTGCTGCGCCTGATCGCGGGTCTCGAGGAAATTACCGACGGCGAATTGTCCATAGACGGAACGGTGGTTAACAGCCTCAGCCCATCCAAGCGTGGCATTGCGATGGTGTTTCAATCCTATGCGCTTTATCCGCATATGACAGTGTATCAAAACATGGCCTTTGGTATGCAACTTGCCGGAAAAACCAAGCAGGAATGCAAAGACCGCATTCAAAGTGCCGCCGAGATGCTGCAACTCACCCCCTATCTGGAGCGTCTCCCCCGCCAGCTTTCCGGTGGCCAGCGTCAGCGTGTTGCCATCGGTCGCGCCATCGTGCGAGATCCCAAAGTCTTCCTGTTCGATGAACCTTTATCCAATCTCGATGCAGCCCTTCGCGTAGCAACGCGGCTTGAAATCGCAAAGCTCCATCAGAGCATGGAAAACACCACCATGATCTATGTGACCCACGACCAGGTGGAGGCTATGACACTGGCTGATCGCATCTGTGTTTTGCGTGATGGCCGTGTAGAGCAGATCGGAACGCCGCTCGAGCTTTATGAAAAGCCGAATTCGCTGTTCGTCGCCGGGTTTATCGGATCACCCAAAATGAACTTCCTGACTGGCGACCATGCGGGAGGTTTCAATGCACACACTATCGGACTGCGCCCTGAACACCTTAAAATTGTGCCAAAGGATGGACGCTGGACCGGGCGCGTAATTCATACAGAAGTTCTGGGTTCAGACACCTATGTCTATATCGATCTCGGCCTTGAGGAGCCGCTTGTGGTTCGTGAAAACGGCGTGGTATCGCGCAAGTCTGGCGAGACACTTTCCATCTCCCCCTCTGGAGAAAATATTCATCGCTTCGATGAAAAAGGCCGCGCATTTGACGCAGACCTCCCAAGTTCAATGACCAATGCGGCAACGCCAAAACAAGGAGAATAATCGTGCCTATTCGCACTATCGTCTGGGGTGAAAATGTTCACGAAAAGATCAACGAAACCGTCCGCTCGATTTATCCGGATGGTATGCACAACACAATTTCTGCAAGCCTCAATGGCGATGCAGATATTGAAGCGACAACCGCAACCTTGCAGGAGCCGGAGCACGGCCTGAGCGAGGAACGACTTGCGCAAACCGATGTGCTTGTCTGGTGGGGCCATAAGGACCATGGCGGCGTTAATGACGAGATCGTTGAACGTGTTGCGAAGCGTGTGTTTGAGGGCATGGGGCTCATCGTTTTGCACTCCGGCCATTTTTCAAAAATATTCAAGCGTCTCATGGGGACTCCATGCGCTTTGAAATGGCGTGAGGCTGGCGAGCGTGAGCGTGTGTGGGTTGTCAATCGCGGCCATCCGATTGCACAAGGTTTGGAAGAAAACTTCGTCCTTGAAAACGAGGAAATGTATGGCGAGCAGTTCTCGGTGCCAGAACCACTCGAAACGGTCTTCATTTCATGGTTTGCAGGTGGCGAAGTGTTTCGCTCCGGCATGACCTGGCGTCGTGGCGCTGGCAACATTTTCTATTTCCGCCCCGGCCACGAAACCTATCCAACCTATCATGACGCCAATGTGCAGACTGTTCTGCGCAACTCGGTTAAATGGGCTTACAATCCACAACCTGCCTGGACAGGCATTCATACGGCACCAAACGTGCCCGTCGACAAAGCACCAGAACCCATCGAAGAACGTGGCCCGAAACTGCACAAAGCTGGCGAAGCCGGTTATCGCTGAGGTGGATGATGAGGCTTCTTATTCTTGGAACAGGCGGCATGGCAAAAAGCCATGCCGAAGCCTTCAAAGCGATTGAAGGCGTCGAACTCGTTGCCGCTTGCGATGTATCGGCAGAACGCGTTGATGCGTTTTCTGAAAATCACGATATCCAGAACCGCTTCACCCGGCTTGAAGATGCGATTGAATGGGGCGAGTTTGATGCAGCGGCAAATGTCACGCCCGATGCGATCCACCATCCAACAACCTTGGCGCTTATCGGCGCTGGCAAGCATGTCTTTTGCGAAAAGCCCTTGGCGGAAAATTATGCGCTGGCGGCAGAAATGGCGGATGCAGCCGAACAGGCTGGCATCATCAATATGGTCAATCTCACCTATCGCAACGTCGCTCCTCTCCAAAAAGCCCGGGAGATGGTGCTCGCTGGAGAGATCGGCCAGATACGCCATTTTGAAGCATCTTATCTGCAAAGCTGGCTGGTATCAAAAGCATGGGGCAACTGGAAAACCGAAAGCAAATGGCTTTGGCGGCTTTCCACTAAACATGGCTCCAATGGTGTTCTGGGCGATGTCGGCATTCATATTCTCGACTTCGCATCTTATGCCATCGGCAGTGATGTCGAGCGTGCGTCTGCACATCTAAAGACATTTGAGAAAGCTGAGAACAACCAAATCGGCGAATATCAAATGGATGCGAATGACAGCTTTGTCATGAGTGCCGAATATGCCAATGGAGCATTGGGCGTCATCCATGCAAGCCGATGGGCAACCGGCCATCTCAACGAGCTGCGCCTGCGTATCCACGGCGACAAAGGTGCGCTTGAAGTTCTTCACACACCAACAGGCTCAAGCCTGCGCGGCTCGATTGGTGATGATATTGAAACAGCGACATGGCGTGATATTGATGCAGGACAAGTCGAAACGAACTATCAGCGCTTTGCCAGAGCTGTTGCCGATGGCATTGCACTACAGCCCGACTTCCGTCACGCGGCTAATCTGCAACGTGTGCTGGACCATGCCATGAGTGTTGATGGGCCTTTGCCTTCAATTTCCGGTATCTAAACTTCTACATGCGGGCAGCACCTTTTGTGAAGCTGCCCGCATAAAATTTATCAATATGCCAGACCCAAATGCTGCGCAAATGTATCGCCAGCATAGTCAGAACGCAGCAGCCCCACTTCAGACAAACGCGGCATCAACTCATCAAGCGCAAGATGCATTGACGATGTAGAACCGCCGGGCGCAGTGATAAATCCATCGATCGCTCCCGCATCTGACCACTTCTCGATTTCTTCTACCGCATCATCGACCGTCCCAATCACCTGCCAATGTGCCGCGCTGATGACTTCCGGGCGGCGCAAAAGGTCGTTGATATAGAGCGTTTCTTTCAGAAGAAGCCGCTGCAACAATCCAGCGTGAGTTTTACTGCGGGTTTTTTCCGGCGGTGGTGGCATATCCGACGGGCTGATAGGCCGATCTTCAGGCCAATCAGTCAGGTCGAGCCCTGTCATGTCCCGGATATAGGTAATCTTGCGCGTGCGATCGCCGCGCTTATGCGTATCGTGAAACAGCTCCCAAGCCTCTGCGCGTGAAGCGGCAAGATATAGGCTCAAACCGGGAAGCAGGCGAACATCGTCAGCTTTACGACCTTGCGCTTCAGCCAGCGAACGCAAATCATTGCGTAAGCTGGTTGCCGCATCAATATCAGGTGTTGCAGAGAATATGCCATTTGCGACCGAAGCTGCAAAATGGCGTCCCGCTGTTGACGCTCCAGCCTGAAACAGTGGAATTGGAACCTCTCCAAGCGAAGGAATATTGAGCGGGCCTTTGACTTTAAAGAAATCGCCTTCGTGATCTATCGGCTTGATTTGCGATGGGTCGGCGTAATGCCCAGTGACACGGTCGCGCTTCAAAGCGGAGCCCGGAAAACTCCGCCACAACTCTTTCACGATTTGCGTAAACTCTGCGGCGCGCGCATAGCGCTCGTCTGAGGTTGGCATTTCATCAAGACCGAAATTTACATTGCCGTCGAGTGCGGTAACGATATTCCAACCCGCCCGGCCTTTGCTCAGATGATGCAACGACAGGACCTGCCGCGCAACCACATAGGGTGTCATAAAGGTGGTTGAAACAGTGGTCAAAAGTCCAATTTTTGAGGTCTCGCGCGCAAGTGCTGCCATCAGCACAGTGGCATCAAGACTTGCGAAACCCGGTGCCGTTTCCATGATCTGACTGTTGAGAAACAGATTGTCAGGCCGAAATACGAAATCGAGTTTGGCTGCTTCAGCGCGCTGCGCAATATCGACATAAAAATCAGAACCAAACACGCCTTCAATGTCACTGTTGTCATGCCGCCAGCCATCATTGCTCAGCCAGGTTGGGGCGAGAGACATACCAATATGGAGCTTTTTGCGCGCAGTCATGTTTAACTCCGATTTCTTTTCAAGACAAAAACCGCGGGCCGTGAAGCCCGCAGTTGATCAAGCATTACACTACCACTTTAAAAGCTGCCTTTAAGGCCGATGCCAAAAGTACGTGGCATTGTCATGCTTGCCTCTAATCCGCCAATTCCGCGGTTTTGCTGTAAGTAAGTTGGTGTGCGCTCATCAAAAATATTCTTCACAAAACCATAGAGTTGAACTGATTCATGAAAGTCGTAACTCACACGAGCATCCGCAATCGTGTACGCATCAACCATATAGATAGAGGTGTTTGCTATATCCGAATAATATCCATCGGTATGACGAACTTGCCCCGACACGTTCAACTTCTCTGTCGCATCCCAGCTCGCGCCGACGCTGAACATATATCCCGGAGATTTTGCAAACTCGTTGTCCTTGTAGGAATTGTTGCTCGTGATCTCGTCAATTTTCGTCCTGAGAATACCTGCACTGGTTTTCAAAGCAAGATTATCCAGTATCTGATAATCGAGGCCGAGCTCAAGTCCGTAAGCGTGCGCTTTTTCAGCGTTGATTGTATAGGATTGAACAAGGTTATCAGGCAGGACAACAGGAATATTGTACTGCGCATTCTTGAAATCCATATAGAAGACGTTGCTCGTAAGCGTTAGCTTGTCATCAAGCAAATTGGCGCGCGTGAAAAGCTCATAGTTCCAGAGCTTCTCTTCCTCAAAATAATGCCAGTTACGCGAAGAAAGATTAAGAGAAACGCCCCCCGGATTATAACCTTTGCTCACCATGGCGCCGACGGTTAATTCAGGCGTAACCGCGTATGCCAGAGACATCTTGGGCAAAACTGCCGAGAACGTTTCGTCATAGTTCAGGGGTTTTGTTGTCAGCGCTGAAATGCCAACGCGTTCAATGCTATCCTGCTGGAACCGCAAACCGCCGGTTAAAGTCCACTGCTCTGTGATGCGGTAGCTTGTTTCAGCAAAGAGACCGAGATTTGTCTTCGTGTCATCAAATGTCGTGGTTCCCTGAAGCAGGAGCAATTCATCCGATTTTGTATGAGCATAGAAAATGCCTGCAACACCGCTGATCGTGTCTTCCTGATCGCCGTATGTTACACGCGTCTCATTCGAAATATTCTTCTGATTAATATCGGCTTTCCCATAGGTCGGAGTGCCTGTATGGCGATGTACACCGGAAGCCGAGAATTGCGTCTGATTATACAGCTCGAAACCATTTTCCAGATCATAACTGATGTCGAGAATGCCAGTATTGGTGTCCTGTTTCCAGCTTGGCATTGAGGTTGTCGAATGCTCAAGATCTTCAAAATTACCTGAAGAGGCTTCCTGACTAGGGCGATTGCTTCGCGCATGTGAGTAAGTGAGTTTCGCTACCAATCCGGGAATTTCTGCTGGCTCCCAAAGCAGCTTCAGGCGACCAGTGAACGCTTTGAAAGCTTGATCAGTGCCTTCAGTTTGGAAGGCGGGACTGATATAATCGATAAATGTATCGCGCCCCGAATAGTCTAATGCCAAACGTGCTGCCAGCTCGTCCTTGTAAATGGGGCTATTGAGCATGATCGACGTGCGCTTGGAATTATAATTTCCAATTTCGACCTGATAAGCGCCTTCGCGTTCAAAGGTAGGATCATTGGTATTGACTATAATCGTTCCGGCAATGGCATTTGCACCTTGGGAGGTGGTCTGAGGACCACGGAACACTTCAATATTGTTTACATCCCAAACAGACGTACCGCCGTAATAAAACTCGTTATAATTCAGATAATGGCCGTCCATATTGATAGTTGCACGCGGAACAGTGCCACCCCAGAATACATTCTGACCATTGTGCGGCCCCTGCGTGTCTTGTCCACGAATAACAGGGGCGCTGACCGTATCTGTGTAAACGACATTCGGCGTACCGCACACAACTTCGGAAACCGAATTGTCGCCTGTCTTTTGGCGACTGATTTCCTTGCCGGTTATGACCGTCACCGAAGAAGCCGTATTTTTGATGTCGCGGGCGACCTTTTCGCCAGTGATGACCAGAGTATCGAGAACCAATCCTTTGGATTCCGTCGTCTTCTGGCGATCCTGTGCGAAAGCGGTCGTTGCAGACATTGCGACCAGTGTCAGTGCACTGACACTATAGAGAAAGCCGCGGGTACAATGAATATTCATAGGTAGCCCCAAAACATGAGTATACATTTCATGTTCTGTTATCTGCGTTATTTCAATTCCGCAATAAGGAATGCGTACCGCAATTCAGTATGAATGCAAGCTGATTTGGGGCTGTTGCTCTTCGGCAACACTTCGAATTTTCACTGCCAATAAGCACAGGGTTGTGCATGTCGTGATCGCATGCGCATTGTGTCGCGTATGATTTTCAACGCAGTTCGCGCTACACATGGCGCCAGCGGAATAGAGAATGACAGATGGGTATAAGCCTGTCTGGCGGGAGGCTAAGCATTTGAAAGAGCAAGATGGCGTTTCGATCAATGAAGCGGAAAGCGTGAGCGATAAACGGTCGGGTACAATTCAGTCTGTATCCATTGCTGCGAAATTTCTGAAGATTCTGGCCAATGCTGAAAATGAGCTTCCGCTTGGCGAAGTGGCCAAGCGTGCAGGCACCGGCGGATCAACCGCGCATCGTTATATGCAGAGCCTCGTCAAGGAAGGGCTTGCAAAGCAAGATCCGGTCAGTGGCTTTTACGATCTTGGGCCAACTGCTCTGAGCATTGGCATTGGTGCATTGAAACGGGTCGATGCTGTCGAAATCGCAGCGCAGCATATGAAGGTTCTGTCGCAGCGCCACGCCATGAGTGGTGGGGTTGCGATCTGGACAGATCGCGGCCCGACTTTGGTGCGCTGGTATCGCAGCGCTTATTTCTCGGTCAATCCTCTGGCGCTCGGTGATACGCTGCCGGTGGACAACACGGCTTGCGGATTAGTTTTCCAGTCCTATCTGCCAAAGAGCAGCATTGATGCGGTGCGCAAGGTGCAGCCCGCGAATTTTCGCGGAACGCCGCCGTCGAAAGCCATTTTGGAAAAGGTGCGTGCAGATCGATGGTATGAGATGACCAGTCACCTCCTATCAAACGTCACGGGTCAGGCGTCCCCCGTGCTCGATGCACAGGGCGAAATCGTGTGTGTGATGACAACGGTCGCCGATCTTGGGCAATTGCGCACCGACGAAGAGCGCCGGGCGCTGTTTCATGAAGCCTGTATGGTCAATGAATCAACCGGCGGATTGCTCGTCGATACAAAGCTGGAGATGCCTGAAGGTTAGGCTACTTCGTCAATGGAGGCACTGCTTTTCGGCACAATCATTGGTGTGCTGGAAACAGGGTCGGCGATGATGACCGATGACAGCCCGAAGACCTCTTCGACCAGTTGTTCTGTCACAATATCGGCGGGCTTCCCCTGCGCAATCAATGCACCATCGCGCATGGCGATCAGATGCGATGCATAACGACATGCATGATTGAGTTCATGCAGAACCGCAACGACAGTGCGTCCCTGCTTGTTCAGCTGGGCCAGAAGATCCAGCAACTCAATCTGATGTGCAATGTCGAGATAGGTCGTTGGCTCATCAAGCAACAGGATTGGCGTGTCTTGCGCCAGCACCAGGGCGATCCAGACACGCTGCCTTTGCCCACCCGACAACTCATCCACCGGACGGTTGGCAAGTTCAGTTATCTTTGTCGACGCCATGGCAAGTGCTACAGCTGCTTCATCGGCTTCCGACCATTGCTGCAAAAATGACTGATGCGGATAACGTCCGCGTGCAACCAGATCAGCAACCGTGATCCCTTCCGGCGCAATCGAGCTTTGTGGCAATAGCCCAAGCCGACGCGCCGTTTCCTTTGCTGGCAGGCTTGCAATGTCACCGCCATCCAGCACAATCTTGCCCGTTGAAGGTTTCAGCAGACGTGACAGCGCCCGCAACAGCGTTGATTTTCCGCAAGCATTCGGGCCAACAATCACCGTAAAAGATGCATCCGGAATAGCCACAGACAGATCCCGCGCGACAGTGCGTTCATCATATTTCAGCGTAACAGTATCGGCGCGAAGGCGATGCTTCATGTCTGGAGTCCTAACGGCTGTAAGTAGAAAATCTGCGGCTCGTCATGATCGCCCCGTATTGCATTGTAGAATGCGTTCTGCAATATGGAGCGCAACATTCATATTTTAGCAAAGTGTCCTCACTAGCCAGAACCGCAGAATAACGATCTCAGATAAGGATCGGTCGTGAAACCCTTAAAAATCATCGCCTCAGTTCTCGTTATGCTTGCAACACTCATGCTGCCGTTTAAAGTTGCCCTCGCCCAAAATGACAGTTGGCCCCGGACGATAAAGCACTATTCGGGCGAACTGACATTAAAGTCAAAGCCATTGCGTATTGTCTCGACCGCGCCGAGCCTGACAGGCATTCTGCTGGCGATCAATGCACCGTTGATTGCAACTACTGCGACCACACCGAGCATTGTTAGTGATGATAAGGGCTTTTTCTCGCAATGGGCTAAAGTTGCTGACGAGCGGGGCGTTGAGGTTCTCTACTCCAATCTCGATTTCGATATTGAAGCGATTATTGCCTTTGAACCTGATCTCGTGATTGCATCGGCAACCGGCGCCGACAGCGTGTTGCAGCATTATCCTGAGCTGAAAGCGCAGGGCATTCCAACGATGGTTGTCAATTATTCCAACCAGAGCTGGCAGGACATTGCAGCCGAAATCGGCAGAGCGACAGGTCTTGAACAGGAGGCCGTGGCAGCCTCAGCCCGTTTTGACGATTATGCCGCCAAAGTGGCCGCAGAAATGGTTGCTCCCAGCGAACCAATTACGATCGTGGGGTATAACATCGGCAACAGCTATTCGATTGGCAAAACTAACAGTGCTCAGGGGCAGCTTCTTCAGGCTCTTGGCTTTAAGGTCGAAGGGCTTCCCGCATCACTCGCCGGACAGGTGACACGCAGTTCGGATTTTGATTTTATCTCGCATGAAAATCTTTCAGCCGCCATTACCGGCAAAAGTGTATTCCTGCTACGTGGTCTTCATGCCGATGTGAACGCATTTTTGAAAGATCCAGTACTAGCCAATCTTGATCCTGTGCAAAGCAAGCAAGTCTATCCGCTTGGCGCGACCTCGTTCAGGATCGATTACTATTCCGGCATTCAACTGATCGATATTGTGGCTGCCAATTTCCGTAAATGATTGCCGAAAACGCCGCTCCCTCCACCGCCTTTAGAGTAACAGCAACATATCTGCGTAAGCGTCGGATGTGGGGGCTGGGTGTGGGTTTGCTGGTGTTGTTTATCGCTATCATTTTGAGCTTTACGCTCGGCTCCCGCACGATCCCACTTGGCGATAGTTTGCAGGCTTTGTGGAAGCCCGATCTGCATAATGATCAACATCTGATCGTTCGCGAATTGCGTATTCCGCGCACGATAGTTGCCATTTTTGCAGGTCTTGCACTGGGCGTCGCAGGCGCAATCATGCAGGCGGTGACGCGCAATCCGCTCGCAGAACCCGGGCTGCTCGGCATCAATTCGGGTGCGGCAGTGGCTGTGATCCTAGGGATCGTGGCATTCAACCTGACAAGCATGGTGCAATATGTCTGGTTCGCTTTTGCTGGTGCCGGTCTTGCAGGCGTGGCCGTGTTCATTCTGGGACAAGCCAATGGCACGGGCACCAATCCAGTGCGTCTGGTGTTGGCTGGTGCGGGGCTTTCCGTTGTGCTGGCATCAATAACCGGCATTGTCATCATCAATGCGCCAACGGACGTGCTGGACCAATTCCGAAACTGGTCGGCGGGGTCGGTTGAAGGCCGAAGCTATGATGTCATTCGGGTATTGGCTGTCTCCGTCGCAATTGGCTTGCTGATTGCTTTCTCGCTTGCGGGCAAATTGAATGCCATTGCGCTTGGCAAAGAACTGGGTGCTGCACTTGGCGTCAATGTCTATGCAACATGGTTCCTGTCGTGCTTTTCGGTCATGCTTCTTGCAGGATCAGCAACAGCGGGCGCTGGACCAATCGGTTTTGTTGGTCTGGTTGCACCCCATCTTGCAAGAACCATTGTCGGGCCAAATTACCGCTGGATATTGCCTTATTCGGCATTGTTTGCAGCAATTTTGTTGCTCGGCGCGGACATTGTAGGGCGCGTCGTCGCCGCGCCCGCAGAAGTCGCAGCAGGGATCATAGCGATGCTGATTGGCGGGCCATTCTTCATCATCATCGTGCGCCAGTTTCGATTGTCAAAACTATGAGCAATCGCCACAGATCCGTTTTCAGACTTGGAAATATCTCTATCCAATGGAGAGCACGCACGCTGGTCGTTTGCGTTAGTCTGATATGTGTTTTGATTGTGCTTGGCATCTTGCACATTGGCACCGGCACGATGTCATTTTCGCCCGGCGAAATCGTAAAAAGTCTGTTTGGAGATGCAACAAACCCGACCGCAGAGCGCATAATCATGCGTGTTCGCTTGCCCCGCCTTGTAACAGCGATTGTCGTGGGGGCATCGCTTGGCATGGCTGGATCGATTTTTCAGTCGATCTCGCGCAATGCGCTCGGCTCGCCCGACATTATCGGCTTTACGACGGGTGCTGCGACCGGAGCTATCGTTCAAATCATTCTTTTTAACGCTGGCCCCTTTGAAACAGCAGTTGCGGCAGTGCTTTCGGGTTTGGGAACGGCCATGATTGTGTTCCTGCTGGCTTTGAAAGGCAGGACGACTGGCGGTTACAGGCTCATTCTGATCGGGCTTGGTGTTGGCGCGGTTCTCTCAGGTGTCAATACTATATTGCTTGTCGCCGGAGATCTTGATCAGGCCGCCTCCGCTCAGCTCTGGCTCGCAGGATCGCTGAATACCAGAACATGGTCCCATGCGATCCCGGCAGTAATTGGCTTTTTCCTTGTTGTTCCAATTGTCATCTATTTTGCTCAACGCATCAGCTTGCTTGAAATGGGCGATGATGCGGCACGTCAATTGGGTATCTCTGTTGAGACAACACGTCTTGCGATGGTGCTTGTTGCAGTGGCGCTCACTTCAGTTGCCACTGCCGCCACAGGGCCGATCGCTTTTATTGCGCTGGCGGCCCCGCAGCTTGTGCGTCGGCTGACACACGCTCCGGGCGTCCCGTTGATTGCGAGTGCGCTGATGGGAGCAGTGTTGCTTGTTGGAGCGGATTTATTTGCGCAGCATTTTCCATTAAACATCAAAATGCCGATTGGACTAACCACAGGCCTATTGGGAGGCCTGTATCTATTATGGATACTTTATAAGAAGAACAAATTTTAATATAATAAATCAAATTGAACAAATATAATTTTTACTGCAATCTTCGTATTTGACATCATTTTTGTTTCTTAAAAACATCCAATAATCCTTAGAATTGGTTCGGGAAATCTGCCCAACTAGGCTCAGTGGAAATTCTGCCTGACTTCGGCTTAGATGCTGGAAACGGGAGATACTATGACGATACGACCCAGCCGAAACAATAGCCCAGCCTTCAAGGCAAAGTTGCGCTTGCTGCAATCCGAAGCGAGCATACGCCAGTGGAATTATCCCTGCAGTTTGACGTGCACGCGAACCAAATAATGCAATAGAAAGATCAGCTTCTTGAGGGAGCGATCAGTGTTTTCGGCGACGAGACCAAGGCGGAATTGCTGGGTGCAAGGAAATGATCGCGCGTACTCACAAGCTTTCGGTCGCACGACAGGCAAAGCTCCGGGGGGGCAGCCGTAGCCGTGTCTACTATTCACCGCACGCTGCATCGGATGGCGATCTGGCATTAAGGCGCCGGATTGATGAATTGCATCTGGAATATCCATTCGCGGGAAGTCGGATGTTGCAGGGCTTTTGAAAGGAGAAGGGCTTGAGTTTGGGCACTCCATGTCGCTACTCTAATAAAGAAGATGAGCATCGAGACGATTTACCGTCGACCCAACACTTCGAAGCCAGCACCAGGGCATAAAATCCATCCCTATCTCCTGCGTAAGCTAGAACTCACCAGACCCAGTCAGGTGTGGGCAATGGACATAACGTATATTCCGCTGGCACGCGGTTTTGTTATCTGTGCACTCTCGTCGAATAGTTCAGCCGCCGAGTTCTGTCATGGCGACTGTTGATAACGATGGAGGCGGACTTCTGCATCAAAGCGGTTGAGGAAGCTCTGGTCCGCTATGGAAGGCCTAAAATATTCAACACGGATCGCAGAGGTCGCTATCTCATTGGATGCAAGGATTCGTGGCGAGAGAATATCTTCGTCGAACGGCTCTGGCGGTCAATCAAATACGAAGAGGTTTATCTTCACGCCTACAAAACCATGTCTGAGGCCAGCACTGGCATCAGCAGATAACTACATTTCTACAACAGCAGACGGCCACATTCATCGCTTGGTAATCCCCCCCAAGAATAAATAGTGTTCAAAAGTAGAATTTTCTCGGCATTATGATCGAGGAGATTGTTGATGAAGATAAGCAGATTTAGCGAACCGCAGATTCTTGCAATCCTGCGTCAGGCAGAAGGTGGTGTTCCAGCACCTGAGCTATGTCGCGAACATGGAATGAGCAACGCTTCATTCTACAAGTGGCGCGCCAAGTATGGCGGCATGGATGCGTCGATGATCAGCCAGATGAAGGCTCTTGAGGATCGGAGCAGGGAAAGCAATTGATCCAGTGAATCAATTGCCCGGCGCAGCAATCGTCGGCTCAAGAAGATGTATGCCGAGATGAGCATGCAGATAGAGCTTTTAAAAGAGGCTCTTGGAAAAAATTACGCGGTCATTTCAACGCCGGGAGATGGCCAGGAAAGCCGTGGCGCTACGCGGGGTCAACATCGCACTGGCCTGCCGTACCTTTGGTGTCAGCGAGACTTGCTATCGTTACAGCGCCAAGCTGAACGAAGAGAACGAGCAGATCGCCGATCTGCTGATAGGGCTAACGAGGGCGAAGAAGAACTGGGGCTTTGGTCTTTGTTTTCTTTACCTGCGCAATGTCCGGGGGCGTCGTTGGAACCACAAGCGCATATACCGCATCTACCGTGAGCTGGAACTGAACCTCAGGATCAAGCCACGCAAGCGGTTGAAGCGCGACAAACCTGATGCGCTGGCCGTGCCCGAAGCGCCAAATTTGATTTGGTCCATGGATTTCATGGCGGATCGGTTGGAAGACGGCAGGCAATTCCGGCTGTTGAATGTCCTGGACGACTTTAATCGCGAGGGGCTCGGCATTGAAGTCGACTTCTCGCTACCAGCTGAGCGTGTTATTCGTTGCCTCAACCAGATCATCGAATGGCGCGGCAAACCCCACACAATTCGTGTGGATAATGGACCTGGGTATGTCAGTGGCAAGCTGATGGAATGGGCTGAAAAACAAGGCGTTACCATCAGTCACATCCAACCAGGAAAGCCGCAACAAAACGCTTATGTCGAACGCTATAATCGAACTGTTCGGCACGAATGGCTAGACCAACACATCATTGAAAGCATTGAAGAGGCTCAGGAATCCGCTACACAATGGTTCTGGACGTATAATAATGAACGACTTAATATGGGTATCGGCGGCATAACGCCCGCACAGAAACTAAAAATGGCTGCGTAAATTCTACTGCAGAGCCCCGTTAAAAACGGGGGGATTACCTATTCTAACAACAGCGCAGGGCAAGCCGTGGGCACAGGCTTTAAGTCATCATGGCAAAAGCTGTCGCAGCAGCAGGGATAAAAGGGGAAACATTCCACGACTTGAGAGGAACATTTATCACGCTTGCTTATCGGAATGGGGCGTCGATTAAACACATCGCGGAAGTGTCAGGGCATTCGGAAAAGGATGCTGAAACGATCATCAGGAAGCACTATTTGGTATCAAGTGCGGCTGTGGAAAAGATCGAAAGCAGAACGACTGCTGTAAACCAATCTAAAATCTGTAAACCAGATAAGTGACTTATGAGGGCTAAGTCATTGATTTAATGGTCGGAGCGGCGGGATTCGAACCTACGACCCCTTGACCCCCAGAATTAATATTTGTGTTTCAGAACATTTCCGAATGTTTCATAATACATTGTTATCCCTTGATTATTTTCGTTCTCAGCATCATGTTGTTTCCGTGAGTTTAGCTCCATTAATCGCTTCGGTGGCGACACGGTGGCTACACAGCAGCAGTTCGAGGTCTAAGACAAGGGGTCGCCGGTGCCAACAATTAAGATAACAAGGAAGGCCATTTCAAATCTTCCAATCGTGGAAAAGCCGACCATTTTCTACGACACCGATTTGAAAGGTTTTGGCATCCGCCTAATGCCCTCGGGTGTAAAGTCTTGGATATTGGAATACCGTCCAGGAGTCGGTGGTCGTGGTGTTGCTAAGAAGCGCATCAAGATTGGGACGCCCGCTACGCACTCGCCGGAAGAGGCGCGGGATGAGGCAGCGCGAACTTTAGCTCGTGTAACGCTCGGCGGAGACCCGGCTGCTGCGAGATCCGAAGAGCGTGGAGCGCTTACGGTTAAAGAGATTTCCGAACTGTATTTGGAAAAGCATGTTGAAGCGAAACGGAAAGCCAGTACCGCCGGCTTTTACAAGCATGTGATAGATACGCACATTGTTCCCAATATCGGATCAATGCGCGGTTCAATGGTAACGCGGCCAGATGTAGCTCGGATGCAGTCATCTATTTCAAAGCGAAAAGACAACAAGGGCGGTAAGATGATTTCTAATCGCGCGCTTGCTGTCTTGTCTGCAATGTACGGCTGGGCTGACGGCGAAGGCTTGGTTCCGGAGGGTCACAACCCAGTGATGAAAGTGGAGCGTTACCGAGAGCAATCGAAGGAGAGATTTCTTACCAAGGAAGAAATGTCCGCGCTTGGCGCTGCGCTGATAGAGGCTGAGACGATTGGTGTGCCCTACTCTGTCGATCTTACGAAAGAAAAATCGAAGCACGCGCCGAAGGAGGAGAACCGCAGGGTTAAATTCTCTCCTCATGTCACTGCTGCAATCCGTCTGTTGCTTCTCACTGGCTGCCGGCTGCGCGAGATTCTTCACCTTGAGTGGCGCGATGTGGACTTCGAACGAGGAATGCTTTTTCTCGGAGACAGCAAGACTGGGAAGAAGACCGTGGTTCTTTCAACCGCTGCAATCGATGTTCTAAAAGCAATAACGCGTGTTGGAAAATATGTGATCGCGTCGGAAAGTGCCGGCACCGAACAGGAAAAACCCCGCGCCGATCTTAAGAGGCCTTGGGGCGCAATATCAAAGCGCGCTGGTCTGGACGGTGTGCGATTGCATGACCTACGCCACTCCTTTGCCTCGGTTGGAGCTGCAGGTGGGCTTGGTCTTCCAATCCTTGGTAAGCTTCTCGGCCATGCTGATGTTAAAACAACTGAGAAATACGCACATCTCGCTGCTGACCCGGTACGAAGAGCTGCGGATCTGATCGCGGACGAAATCGCAATTGCAATGGGAGGTGTATGATGGCGCCGTTACCGAAGAGCTTTAGCATTCCAGCTATACCGATAAGATCTGCAATTTCTGAAGGCCGGGTCGAGGAAGCGATGCAAAAGCTTGCTCAAGTATTAGAAAGTGGAAAAGCTGATCCCGCGATCCAGATGCTAGCAGCGGAATGGATATTGACAGTCGGAATCAAACCGGGAGACGCAAAAGCGTTGCGAAACGGTGCTGCGGCTCTACCGAGCGATTGGTATGACATTGCTGAAATGGTTAACCAGCTTCGGGACGATGGCGGCACATACGCACATGCTGTGGCTGAGACTGCTAACCGCTTCGGGTATTCGGAGCGACACGTTCAAAAGTGCTACGCCCTATGGAACCAGACCGATGACCGCGCCGATTAAGTCAACCGCACAATGTTGGTATGTTTGTGCGGCTGACTTCCAAATGAAAAGAACGCATATTCATTCATACCAACAGAAATAAATCGCATCTCATTAACAATCGTCGCCAAACGGTATGTTAATTTTACCACCGGCCTCACCAGCCAAGAAGCCAAAACACGAGGAGAAGTTATGACGAAGAACATTCGCGTCAAGCAGGCCGCCGCTTATCTCGGTCTTTCCAAATCCACCATGGACAAACTGCGCCATTTCGGCGGAGGTCCGCGCTATTTCAAACTCGGGCGCACCATTATTTACGATGTTGCCGATCTCGACGCGTGGCGCAACGAGCGTGCCGCTACATCCACTTGGCAAGCGGCGAACCAGAACTCTACAGCGCAGGTGGCGTAACCATGCCGAGTATCACTAAGATTGAAGGATGGCGCGCCGCTCGCTCAATTATCATGGATATTGTGCTGACTGAGCGAACGGAATTTCGCGAAGACATTCGCCTGGTCGCCAAGCTGGTTGATGGGCCGAGGATGCTTGCGGTCTACGTCGATGATGCATTTGAGAAAACGCAAATCCTGATATCGCTATCCAGTTTGGTTGAGGAGTTTGCGGGGAGCGATTTCGCCCTAGATTACGGCAAAGCTTTGCAGATGATCAATGATCGCCGTCGTCGAGAGGGGAAAACTGTTTTCCCGGTTTCCTTTGTTGATGAAGACGGGAACCCCGACAACGTGATCTACATTGCGGATTACATCGCAAGACGGGCTGCAATGTCAGAAGCTGCCGCGTAGGCAGCCTACTACCACTACCACCAACCAAAAACACCATGCGCGGTCCGCGCCACGGATTTGTGCGCCTATACGAGGAGAACAACATGAACAAAGAACACCTGCGCCCAGTTGACGGCAAATGGCATCCAGGACCATCAGATTACACTGGACAGGCAGAGCGTAAATTACCCGATACATCTGAATGCTTCGAGAAATATCCTTATCACAACGAACTTCAATGTAAGGCTTACCGCATCCATTATGATTTCAGCTTGAAGTCAGGTACATTATTTATAGAAAGCGGCGCATGCACGGACATGCATGGATGCATCGCATTGTTTGAGCGCATCGATCCAAACGTTTCACTAATCCGAACTTTTGCTGGCGGCGATGCCGATACAATTTATCGACGCGGCAAGCGTCGCTGGTCAGCTTTTGCAGCTGGAGCAGTATAAATCAATGAGCATGAAAATCCTCAACTATCGCCCCGAGCTATACGGTTCGGGGAATACCCGTGCGCGATTTGATGCTGAGTTCGATAACGGAATCAAAATTTTCAATCTGAAGCTCGTTGAAACTCGCAACGGCTATCGCGTCTACACACCTCGGGATGGGTTTGGAAACATTGTTTCACTGCCGATCTCTGTCGCTGATCAGCTCATAGAACTTGTTATGCCATTGGGGGCAGTAGTCCAACATGCACGCACCTAAGCAACGCCATGAGATGTCGCTTACCGACGTCAGGCTGGCTGTACTGGACAACGGCTACAAGCCGATCCCGGTCAACGGCAAGCGACCGCAGATCAAAGGGTGGCAACAGCTCTCACCAACTCGTGCGTCGATAGATGCATGGGAACGCGAGCACTCTGATCACGCCAATACCGGCATATTGACCGGCGAAGTAGTCGCAATCGATGTTGATGCTCCAGATCCAACGGTAGCGGAAAAGCTCATTGCAGAGTTGTTAAAGCTGCCTGGCGCAATGCACGCTCCGTGCCGCACAGGTCGCGCGCCAAAGTGTCTTTTTATCTTCCGAGCGACCGAGCCTCGCAAAAAAGTAGCGACGCCGGTTTATCTTGTGAATGGTAAAAAGTGCCAAATCGAGGTGTTAGGCGCTGGTCAGCAGTTTGTGGCTTATGGCATTCATCCGGAGACTCAAAAGCCGTACACATGGGCAAGCGGCGATCCTATCTCGGTTTCGATTAACGACCTACCATTGATAGCGCCAGATCGCATTGATGGCTATCTGGCGGCCGCCGAAGCCATCCTTGCTGAACTTGGCGAACCAGAGCGAAAGCCGGCGCCATCGACAACGCGCCCAACTGCAGGTGACACATTCTGGAACCGGGTCAATACCGCTGCTCTGGATAACACCGACGCATGGGTTCCTCTGCTATTTTCCTCGGCAAAGAAGGAATCTGGCACGGGTGCTTGGCGGGTGTCGTCTGCTTCTCTTGGTAGGGGGCTGCAGGAAGACATTTCTATCCATTCCAGTGGCATACAGGACTTTGGCGAGGAGCGCGGGTTAACGGCTATTGATCTTGTTCAAAAATACAGTGTGCACGACACTCCGAAAGACGCTGCTTTTGCACTCTGTCAGCAGTTGGGGCGCGATCCTTCAGATCTTGGCTGGGAAACCACAACTCCGGTTTCCTTAAAGTTTGGTGAGCAAGCAGCAAAGGTTGTTACCGCCGCGAATGATGATGCAGTGAAAGTTAGGACCACGCTCAATCTGAGAGATTGGACCTCATCAATTTACGCCAGTGAGCCGCCTCCGGTGGAATACTTGGTAGATGGCGTCATTGAAAAAGGCATTCCTGGTCTAATTGCTGCGATGGGTGAAGTCGGAAAATCGTACCTCATGCTGGAGCTTGCTCGACGAGTAGCGTTCGGTTCATCCCGCTTCGCATCGCCCATATTCGGTGGGCAAGTTGTCCAAGAGGGCACTGCAGTCTTTTTGACTGGCGAAGACGACCGTAACGCACTTCACAGGCGCATGCATGCAATAGATCAGGAACAGGCTCGCTTGACTGATCGTAATGAACGTTTGATCGCGGTCCCGCTCCCATCGGCAGCACCATCGATCCAGCCGTTCTGGGCCGAGAAGAAGGGAGAGCTTATAGAAACCGACGCTTGGTTTCGGCTGAAAGAGCAGCTGCTATCGTTTTCTGATCTTCGTCTGGTCGTTCTCGATCCATTGCAGCTGCTCGCACTTCTGCCATTGAATGAAGATCCTGCTGCCGGACAGTTCGTTTGTGCGTCTATTGCTTCACTGGCTGCTGAGAGCGGCGCCAATGTGTTTTTCACACACCACATGAACAAGGGCGCGAAATCAATCTCAAACCTAGCAGATGCTCGCGAGGCGGTACGCGGGACGACAGCGATTGTTGACGGTGTGCGCGTTGCATATGGTCTTTGGTATGGCGACGAGCAGAAGAGTAAGCAGATATGCAAGCAAATCGGTATACCATTCACGTTCAACCGTATTGCTTACGGAGGCGTGCTTAAGGCGAACGGCGCCGCCAAGCGTATCCTGACCACATATTCGCGAAATCCTTCAGGTTTGCTGGTCGATGCTAACTCCCGACTTGGTGGGGATTTCGTTGACCAAGATGATCTACGCACCGCGTTAGTCATCGCTATTGAAGCGGCAGCGGCGAGTGGTCAGCCATTTACAAAAACGGGCCAGGGTGGGCTGTTCGAAAATCGCGAGCGATTGCCGGAGGATTTGCGCGGATTATCCAAACATAAAATGGCGGATCTGACAGACGCTGCGCTGGACAAAGGTGAGATTGTGAGAGCCATGGCAAGGGGCGATAAGACGCCGAAATGGCTTGATGTTCCAGGAGGTCAATTTGCTATCGGTTTAGGAGAATTCAGGGCCGGAGCAATAAGAAAACCCGTTCCCGATTGACGCGGGAACGTATCGTTCCCATGGGAATGGGAACGTCTTTATCAATGATTTCAGATACTTAGCATTCCCGTTCCCGGCGTTCCCGGAACTGAGCGGGAACGGTTAAGTTATTGATTTTAAAGGCGTTCCCACGTTCCCGGAATTTACCCCTACTACGTAGGGGAAGGCGTATGGGAACGCCATCCCCCAGTAAGACGACAAAAACACCGGCTCACCAAGCCAACCACACACGAGGATGACAAATGACTAACATTGAGAAAAACATCGCCGCTGGTCTGATCGGCGTTTCAGACTTCGAGCAGCTCGAACTGCGCAACGCCACCGAGAAATGGGCGAAAGACAAAGATCGTCCCACGGTCGAATTCCAGAACCTTGCTGAGCTCGCCTTCATCAAGGGCAATCCGTTGAATGAACTTCCATGCGGTCCTTCTTTCAGTACGGCCTCAAACTCGAAAGCTTGGATATCAGCAGCGTTGCTCGGTGCCATGTATCAGATCCGGGCTGCATATCATCGCCGGAACAACGATACCGCAACGCTTGATCGTATGAGGCAGATGCGAGACGAGATTGCGCGCCTGACAGTATCAGCTCGAGCAGCTTGGCGTGCGTCAGATGCGAAGGTGCCATTCAGGGAGCCCCGTCGTTTTAAAACGAGTACCTACACTCCGGAGCCGGCAGAGGGTGAAGTTCGGCAATCGTCTACAGTGGGTCGGCGTTTGAGCTGGGACCAGTTCGAAAAGCTGACAGGTCGCAAGCGTCCTGGATCGGAGGTGTCAGTATGAAGGCCGACAACGACAACGCTCCTATTTTCGAACACACAGGCGCACCCACGAACATCTTTGCAGCGCCTGCAACGCCTGTAAGTAATCCGTACCGCACGAACGCCAAATGGCTAAGAGATCAATCTGGCAAGCTAATCCGTGATGAGGATGGCCTACCAGTGCGAGAACCGCGGAAGGTTACTCGCCGTGTAACGGTCGTCGATCCTCGCAAGGAAGCATGGCTTTCTTTGATTGCTGGAACGGATAACAAATACAGGGTTGCAAAGACATTAGCGGAGGGAAAAATCATGCCAGAACACACACCTGCAGAGCGAGCACTTATGCATGCCAAAGCCGAGCATGCCCGCGTGTTGCGCGACGGTCAGATTATTGCTGCTGTCGAACGCATCAACAAACGGCATGCACATCTCGCGGAATCTGATGCGAATGATAACCTTCAAGGCTGGGAGCTCCTGCGCCAACTTCGCCGAGAGAAGCGCAACGATGACGTTGAAGCTGTCGAGTTCTATCGCGGCCTTTGCAGCTTGATAGCAAGTCAACCATTGCGCGGCATTGATTACGGATATGATGCGAGTGCGGAGAAGGAATATCGTTCTCTAAAGCTTGAAGGCGAGAAGGAAGTTGACGAGGCTGCTTCCGAACAGTGGCAAGATAACACGGTGCCTGGCGGAGAGATTAAATACAAGGAAGTGAGGAAGCGAAGCAAATCAGATATTGGATGGACGCATCAGCCAAAGCGGTATGTTGCAGCCGACGACGATACGAAGGTCAAAGCACGTCCATTTGCCGTGAAGTTCAATGAGAACATCATGATCGCGAAAATCGACATGCGCCCCGTTCTGGAAGAGTTGCGTGCGGCCTTGGGCGTGGGATTGGCCCCGTTCGAAGACGCGGTTCTCGGTGGGAAGACATTGACGGAGATTGGCGAAGCGCGTGGCTTTAGAGGCGTTCAGGCATCTGCTGCTGGGAAAGCTTTGATCAACGCTGCCATCAATGGATTGCGCGAAACATGGGATAAGATCAAGCGCCGACAGCGGAGGGAAGCGCGCCAGGCCATCACGAACATTGATCGTGCTCATGCTCGTCTCGAACGACAGAAGCTGCGCCTCGCTGCGTGACGTATAAGTCAAACCCGTTCCCAAGGGGTAACAGGGAGACGATAATGTAATTCGAAGCCCGGTCATAGCACCGGGCTTTTTTCTGAGATCGGTGTGAGTTGCTCCTTACTCACGCCGGTATGCTGCTAGGAGTTGTCTCCTCCTCCTCTTCCGGCAGCAAAGAGCCGGTGCAGCGCGATGGTCCGCGCTCCCGGCGACTTTAACGCTAAAAATTAGCAACACCGCATATTCGATATAAGATCACGCGACACTTTCTTGATAATCTACAACAACGCTTGCAGCTTCATTAGAAGCGACTTCGGTGTAGTTAACAACGATAGCTTGAAGCCTCTGATCAAGGACAGTTACTTCGATTGCCACATTTTTTATCCTTGGTTCATAAGCGGTCAGTGCCCTCAAAGCCTCAAGCTCTATGACTTTCTGCGGAAAATCAACTTTGGGCTTACCTGTCTTATCTAGGTACTCCACGCCAAACTCTCCTCGCATTACTCGCGTGCCAACCGGTGTTGTGAGTATCACTTCAATGCTTTGCCGAATGTGCTCGGGCTCGGCAATCATTTTACCTGTGTGTCTATCGATCCCAACCATTTAGGCCCCCTATACACATTGAATCTATCGCAAATACTATTCGTCTGCTCGCACAGGTCAACAAACTATCACTGATGTTTTTAACTGCTCCGGCATAGAGGGCCAAATCACATGCTTGACCAACGCACTGACGCGGCCCGCGCCTATCACAGGCTGTATAAGACGGCGCGATGGAAGCGGATACGAGAAGCTCAACTGCGAGTGCAGCCGTTATGTGAGTACTGCCTACAGTCTGAAGTGATCGAACCGGCGACGGTGGTTCACCACTCTGAAGGTGGTCACAAGGGCAATCAACAAAAGTTCTGGAATGGCCCGTTCGCTTCACTTTGCAAAGCCTGTCACGATCGCGATGGACAACGCGAAGATCTAGGCCAAACCATCATCAGATTCGACGCATCGGGGTGGCCGATCGGCTGATCAAGCCCCCCCGGGGGGGTGTCGCCGACCGAAAAGGGCGATAGCGCTGGGTATCGGCGTCGGGCAAACGCGCACGCAAAACCAAATGAAAATATGACCTTGATTTTCGCCGGAGCGCTGCTCGACGGCTGGAAACATTCTACACAAAACCTGTGAGGATTCAATGGCTCGACCACGGAATCCCCTCGCCAAAGCCAAGGCGGAGGGGAGAGATAAAACACATCCCACCCGCTTCAAAGATCGCAAGGACGCCAAGGCGGATGGCCCGCTCGGCAATCCTCCCGCATGGTTGAAGGATACGCCAGAGATTAAAGCCAAATCTGCCTGGAAGCTGTTTGAGAAAGAACTGCCGTGGCTGAATCAGTCGCACCGCATGTTGGTCGGAATGGCCGCAAATATTCAGGGGCGAATGATGGCGGGCCAAGAGGTTGGAGTGCAGGCGATGAACCTTTTGCGCCAGATGCTTGGCCAGATGGGCGCGACGCCTGCGGACGCATCGAAAGTTGCCATACCTGATGACGGCGATGAAAAGGATGATCTAGTAGATGAGTGACAACCCTGCGCTTGAGCGTGTGAGCGCTTATGCGCAAGCTGTCCTTGACGGCACTGAGATTGCCGGACCGCATGTCCGAAACGCCTGCCAACGACATTTCGATGATCTGGCGACAGCGCATGAACGCGGGATCTATTGGAACGATGCGAAAGCGCATCGAGTTATGCGGTTTTTCGAAGAGCGATTAAAACTGAACGATGGCCAGTTTGATGGGAAGCCGTTCAAGCTGCATCCATCGCAGGCTTTCAAACTCGGTTCGCTGTTCGGCTGGGAGCGCGAGAATGGAAAACGCCGATTTCGTCGTGCTTACATTGAGGAAGGCAAGGGCAACGGCAAGTCACCGTTCGCTGGCGGTCTTGGTTTGTTTGGCTTGATGGCCGATGGCGAGGCAGGTTCTCAGGTCTACGCTGCGGGTGCGAAGAAAGAGCAAGCACAAATCCTATTCCAAGACGCTGTGAAAATGGCCCGTGCGGCACCTAAGCTTGCGGGACGTCTGAAGTTCAGCGGCGGGATCGGGAAAGAGTTCAATATCGCTTTCCACGAAAAGCAATCGTTCTTCCGGCCGATTTCGAAAGATGCAGGCAAAACGGGGTCAGGTCCACGACCTCATTTCGCTCTGCTCGACGAACTGCATGAACATCCTGATCGTTCAGTCGGTGAGATGCTGGAGCGTGGTTTTAAGTTTCGCCAGCAACCACTGCTTTTCATGATCACAAACTCTGGTAGTGACCGCAATTCCTTTTGCTGGGAAGAGCATGAGCACGCAGTTCGCGTGGTTGCTGGCACAAAAACGCCAGATGATGATTTCACGTATGTTGGTGAAGTCATCGACGACACAACTTTTGCGTACGTTTGTGCGCTCGATAAAGACGATGACCCGCTCGAAGATCCGACTTGCTGGAAAAAAGCCAACCCATTGTTGGGAACGATCCTAACCGAGGAATATTTGGCCGAGGTGGTGGCGCAGGCGAAGCAGATCCCCGGCAAGCTGAACGGGATTTTGCGTTTGCATTTCTGCGTTTGGACATCAGCCGATAAGGCCTGGATGCCGCGCGATGCTGTTGAAGCCGTCATGGACGATTTCGAGCCGATCGATGAACACGCCGGCAAGCAACTGTTTCTCTCTGTTGATCTTTCAGCCGCTCGCGACATGACAGCATTGGCGTGCGCAGTCAAAACCGGCACAAAGTCGATGGATCGTGAGGATGGTTCAACGATTGAACTCCCCACCTTCGATATGTGGATTGAAGCCTGGACGCCTGCAGATACTCTTAAAGCTCGAGCTCTTGCTGATAAAGCGCCTTACGATGTCTGGGTTGATCAAGGGTGGCTGAACGCATCTCCGGGCAGCCGCATTCGCTTCGATTTCGTTGCGCAGCGTGTTGCTCAGCTTACGCAAGATTTCGACGTTCAAGGCATCGCTTATGATCCATACGCCTACGACAAGTTTCGTGAGGAGCTTGATGCAATCGGCGTCGAAGTTGAGCAAATACCGCATCCGCAGGGCGGAAAACGTCGATCAAAGGCCAGCGAAAAGAAAATCGAAGCTGCAAAAGCTGCGGGCCTTCCAGAGCCGCAAGGTTTGTGGATGCCTGGTTCCGTCACCGAATTAGAAAACGCCATTATCGACGGCCGCGTTCGGCTTCGGCGCAATCCGGTACTGATGACGGCTTTGATGGGTGCCACGTTTGATCGCGATCCACTCGACAACCGCTGGTTCGTCAAAACTAAAGCTTCGGTTCGCATCGATGCTGCCGTCGCTTTGGCGATGGTGACGGGATTTGCAGCTGACACACCACTCGAAAAGCCGAAGCGCCAATATCAAATCATGGTTTTTGGCTGATTTTTCTAAGGAAAATCGATGAATAGAGCTTATTCGGTTTTGAATATCAGGACCGTCAATGAAGACGAACGTCTCATAGAAGGCATTGCTTCTACACCGTCTGCGGATCGCATGGACGATGTTGTCGAACCTAAGCCACGATCACGCCGCACCAAAGCTGGAGAATAGTATGAAAGTTTTCGGTTTGTCGATTACGCGGCAAAAGACAGCAAGCCTTGCGCCCGTCGATAACCGAGGCGGCTTGTGGGGCATTATTCGTGAATCATTTACCGGTGCCTGGCAGAAGAATATCGAGGTTAGCACGGATACCGCTGTTACCAATCCGACCCTGTTTCGATGCCTGTCGTTGATTTCATCTGACATCTCGAAAATGCGCATTCGGTATGTGGTAGAGGATAGCAATAATATCTGGTCGGAAGTCGAGCATCCTGAAATCAGCCCATTGTTGCGAAACCCTAATCTGTTTCAGAACCGTATCCAGTTCTTTGAATCTTGGATGCTTTCAAAGCTGGCGCACGGCAATACGTACATTTTGAAACGACGATCCACAGCTGGAAAAATCGTATCCCTTTATATTCTCGATCCAAATCGGGTGAAGGTGCTTATTTCAACTGACGGGTCCGTTTATTACCAGCTTCAGCGTGACGACTTAGCCGGGCAGATTGCTGATAGCGTTACGGTGCCTGCGTCTGAAATCATTCACGATCGCTGGAATACGATTTTCCACCCAATGGTTGGTTTGTCACCAATCACTGCAGGCGGACTTGCTGCATTGCAGGGCTTACAAATTCAGAAGAGTTCAGCCAAGTTTTTCGGCAACGGCTCAATGCCCGGCGGAATATTGAGCGCACCAGGCGCGATTGATGAGGAAAACGCCAAGCGCCTCAAAGAATTCTGGGAAAATAATTATACCGGCAATAATGCAGGAAAGATCGCTGTCCTTGGTGATAACCTGAAGTACGAATCCCTTGCGATGAATGCACTCGACTCTCAGCTTATCGAGCAGCTTCGCTGGTCTGCCGAAACCATCTGCTCTGTGATGGGCGTTCCCCCTCACAAAGTCGGAGTTGGCCAAGCGCCATCGTTCAATAATGTCGAAGCCCTTGATCAGCAATACTATTCCCAGTGCGTCCAAATCCATATCGAGGGTATCGAGCTCTGTTTGGATGGTGGGTTTGATTGCGAAGTTGGAGAGGGAACCGAATTTGACCTTAGTGATCTTTTTCGCATGGATAGTGCAACGCTCATTAAAACAGAAGCGGACGCGGTCAAAGCCGGGATCAAATCACCAAACGAAAGTAGACGCGTTCTCAATCTGCCCCCAGTCGCGGGTGGTGCAACCCCGTATCTACAACAGCAAAACTATTCTCTCGCGGCGCTTGATAAGCGCGATCAATTGGATGACCCGTTTGCAAAACAAACAACAGCAAGCCCGATTGAACCGCTGCCAGAGCCAGAAGATGAAACAGACAAGCTGATCGCAGCTTTCACCACCAAAGCCGCAGAGGTATTCTCATGATTGATGCGACTAAACTGGCCGATGCGGTTCTTGGAACGCTCAAGGGATATGTCGACGCGGCCTACAGCAAACTGAGTGAGCGACTTGCAGCCATTGAGGCCCGCGACGTCAGGGATGGCCGTGACGGACTGCCGGGAGTTCCGGGTCGCGACGGCGATAATGGCAAGGATGGCCTGAACGGCAAGGATGGAGCCGATGGGATTGGCTTCGATGACTTATCTGTTGAGTATGACGGAGAACGTGGCCTTACTTTGCGGTTCATTCAGGGTGAACGCGTGAAGGAATTTCCAATCATGCTCTCCATCCCGCTTGATCGAGGCCAGCACAAAGCTGGAGCCAGCTATATTCGCGGCGATGCCGTCACACATGGTGGCTCGTTGTGGATTGCTCAGAAGGCCACCGAAGATAGACCGGGAACGTCAGATGCTTGGCGCCTAGCCGTAAAATGCGGGCGCGATGGTAAAAACGGTAAAGATGGCGAGCGCGGCGAACGCGGCCCAGAAGGTCGCGCTGGCAGTGATCTTACCCAGCTCGGCCTGGACGGTGTCAAATGGTAAAACTCGTCACCTTGGAAGCCGTCAAACGACGTCAGCGCATCTTTCACGATGATGATGATCCCGATCTGGAAACCATGATCGAACAGGCATCTGACATCATTCTGAATTATATCAACAAGTCTGACCCCTCATGGAGTGATCAAAACGCACCGCCTCTCATTCAGGCGGCGGTTTTGCTTCAGGTCGGCTTTATGTGGGCCAATCGTGGCGATGCTGACCCGCTTTATGCACCGGCCGATGGCTATCTTGATCGACGGATTACCTCGATCCTCTATCGGTACCGAAAACCCGTTCTCGCATGAGGTTATCATGCCCTGGATAAGATTTAGCGGTGACTTCAATCACCGCGTAACTCCGGCTGTCACCGTCGCTTACAAGGCTGGCTGGTCTGGCCTTGTCACCACGCCGTGCGCCGCGGCCGCGATTGCGAGTGGAAAAGCATCTCGTTTAAAAACACCACGCAAAGGTGAATTGCCGAATGTCGAAAACACCACGGACGCCTAACGCGGCGATGAATGAACGCGTTGTTTTCCAACAGCGCGAAAATGTCAGAGATGAAGGCGGCGGCGTTCGCGGCGAATGGGTCGATAAGTTCGAAGAGCGTGCCCGACTGCGTCCGCGTCTTGGATCTGAGACTGTCATTGCGGCACGGCTTGAAGGTATTCAGCCCTACACTCTGACAGTGCACTCAAACAGCCGAACGCGCCTTGTTACCCCAGCGTGGCGAATTCGAAACGCGCGGAACGATCGCACCTATAACATCAAATCGATCATGAACCCCGATGAAAGCAACGCTTATATCGAGGCCATGGTAACAGATGAGGGTGGCGGCTGATGGTGCTTCGAGCGAAACTTTTAGGCCGCGTGGAACTGACCAATAAAATCCGAAAAATTGCTCCCAAGGCGATCGAGAAAATGGATGAGGTCAAGTTGCAGGTTGCTGAAGAAGCAGCCGCAGCGATAAAAGCGCGCGCGCCACGCCTTTCTGGTGATTACGCAGAAAGCATTCGTGCAGGCCTCCAGTCCGACAATCCCGACAAGATTGTGTTTGGCGCCAAGAAGTCGAAAGACCCGACAGCTGTCGGCGTGTACGCGAATTTCATCTGGCGGTTCATTGAGTTCGGCACCAAAGCAAGTGGCGCTCAGGCTCCGCGCGCTGATCGGCGTTACAAATCTGGCAAGGTGATGACCAAGGGTTCACAAGCTCATGGCGCGACACCAGCCCAGCCGCATATCTTCCCAGTCTGGCGAGGCATGCGGAAAAAGGCAATGAGCCGCATACGTAACGCCATGAATAAGGGCATTCGGGAGGCGCTAAAAGGTCGATGAGTTCAGCTTCTCTCGAACTGCAAGGTGCGATCGTTTTGCACCTGCTGGCAACACCAGCTTTAACAAGTCTTGTCGGCGAGAACATCTTCGACATGGCGCCGCCTGAAGCAATACCGCCGTATGTTGTGATGGGCGATTTTGACGAACATCGGGCCGACGTCACCTGTGTAGGCTCGCGCGTAATTTACGCCACGCTTCACGCATGGTCGAATTACGGCGGCGGTTTTGCCGAGGTGAAGAAGGTTGCGGAAGCGGTTGCAGACGCATTGCATGACGCTCCTTTGCAGCTTCCGACAAATCGTCTCGTCAGTCTTCATAATCGGCAAACACGAACGTTTCGTGATCTCGACGGCATTCACTCCCACGCCGTGATCGAGCTCACCGCATACGTCGACAAAATCTAATCACCCCCAAAAATCCAATCCTCTCAGCCTGCCATTTCGGCTGGCTTTTTTGTGTTCAAAGGAAATATTCCCATGGCTACTGGTCAGCAAATCGGCCGTCTTCTTCTCATTCAGATCGGCAATGGTGCTTCCCCTGAGGTTTTCAAAAACCTCTGCGGCATCACCGCACGCAGCTTCAATATGTCGGCCAACAGCGTCGACACCACGATTCCTGATTGTGAAAATCCCGAAGCAACGCCTCAGAAGACTGGCGTGCCTGGCATCAAGCAGCGAACCTTTACCGGCTCTGGCAAGTTCGTCGCGGGTGCAGACAGCGCAACATTTATCAATCATGTGAATGAAGCGACCATCTTCAATGCCCGCGTGATCGTCCCAGGTCTGGGTTCTTACACTGGCCCTTGGTTTGTTACTGACTTCGAATTCAGCGGCGAAGCTGAAGGCATGATGGACTTCAGTTCGACGTTTGAAGCGGCCGGCCCGCTTGAATTTGAAGCCGAGGTATAAGAATGCAGCTCCCTGTTAACGGGGCTCGCGGCGAAGTCGGCGTCACCATTGGTGGCGTCGATATCGTGGTTGCAGCAACTATGGGCGGCTTAGCATCGGTTTCGACCGAGCTGAGCTGCAAGTCGATGCAAGATCTCTTTGACCGTCTCTCCAATGTCGAAGTTGCAGCTGCGATGTCAGCAATCCGGCATTTGACAGTTCGCGGCGATGCTTCTGCTGCCCTAGCAGTTCTAAAATTCGGCCATTTTCCAGCGCTCTCAAAAGCCTTTGAAGCAGCACTTGCGCATCATTTCGAGGATGAGCAATCGGGAAACGGGGCAGCCGGGGCAACAGTGTAAAGGCGGAGTTTCCCTGGCGAGAATGGCAACAGTCAGCCTTTGGCGTCTTGCGATGGACGCCTGATACTTTTTGGAATTCGTCACTGAGCGAATTTCTATCCGCCTTGGAGGGCTTCGCAATAGCCCGCGGCGGCAAGAAGCAGATCGATGCTCCAAGTCAGGATCAGCTCGACGATCTCATCAGCAAATACGGAAGTTAATTTCAGGCCGCTTCGTGCGGCCTTTTTCTTTTTAGGAGGTCTGCGTGGCCGACGAAAGCAATAACGACGATATCATTCTTTCGATCTCCGCTGATGTGGCGTCCCTGCGTCGCGCGCAAAAGCGTATGGAAGAAACCATGAATGCCATCGGCAGAAGCTCAGACAAAACGCTGAGCCAGATGGCGAAAACTGCCGACCAGAATTTCAGACAGATTGAGGAAAGCGCAAAGCGTCTGCGCAGCAAGCTTGATGCCAGCTTTAACAAGCCTCTGGGGAGCGGCATAAACAAGGGGTTGGCTGCTGTTGGCTCTGTCGTCGGCTTGAACGAGCTTCGTAAACTCACAGACACATGGACTGATCTGACGTCTCGCGTGGATCTGGCTGCAGGCTCGACCCGTGAAGGCACGCAGGTCATGGACCGCCTCGGCCAAATGGCACGACGCACATATTCGGATCTGACGCAGACCGCCGAAAGCTACCTTTCCAATTCAACAGCATTGCGCGACCTGGGTTATTCGACCAACCAGTCACTCGATTACACGGAAGCATTGAACAATGCGCTCGTTGTGTCGGGTGCGAAAGGTGAGCGTGCCGCACGCGTTATTGATGCGTTGGCGAAGGCCATGGCTGTCGGCAAGCTGTCCGGCGACAATCTGAATACTGTCATCGAAGTTGGTGGACGTGCCGCTGAAGCACTTGCTGCTGGTCTGGGTACAACGGTCAGTGGCCTGCGTGCGCTTGGTTCTCACGGCAAGATTACCGGCAACGATATTGTAAAGAGCCTCACAAGCCAGATGGCAGTTCTGCGAAAAGAAGCAGAAGACATGCCAGCTACGATCGGCGACGGCTTTACGCTTCTGAATAATGCTCTGCTGCAGTACGTCGGCAATGTCGATAACGTGACGACGGCATCGTCGACCATGTCGCAAGCGCTCATCCTGATCGCTGACAACTTCGATAAAGTTGCCGACGCGGGTATGCAGGTCGCCGCGGTGTTTGCTGGTGCTATTATCGGCCGTTCGCTTGGCGGATTGGTCCGCACGCTTGGTTCAACGACCGCTGCGGTCGTAAAGTTCACTCAGGCGATGAAAGCCGCACAGAGCGCTGGGCAGATGGCTTCTGCCCTCGGTGGCCTTGGTGCTGCTGCCGGTCCTCTCGGCGCCATCATCGGCGGCGCGCTCGTTTTGGCCGTCGGCAATTACACACTCAAAGCCATGGAAGCAAAGCAGAATTCTGACCAGTTGCGCGCCGAGATGGAGCGTCTCGGCCTTGTGGCGCCGCAGACTGCTGAAGGGATCGATCAAGCTGCGGAAGCGCTCGATAAACTGACTGATGCGGCCAAGGCACGTAAGCTCAAGAATATTGCTGACGAGCTGGAGCGGTTGCGGAAGGGCGGTGTTAATTGGCTCGGTACGGCATTCAGTCAGGGCGATGAGCTTGATACAATCGCGGCACTTGTTAAGCGTCCTCTTGAAAACGTCATGCAGAACGCTCGCATGTCAGAGCCAAACAGAGAAGCTCGACGCGAGATTCTAAATGTGATTTCTGAGTTTCAAGAGTTCCAAATTACAGCGGAAAAAGCGCGAGAACGTCTCGAGGCGATCAATAACACGCCTGTCAGCGACGCCGTTGTTGAACTGAATAAACGGGTGCTTGAGACGATCACGCATATGGGTGGTTTGCAGGCAATGTCGACGAGAGTCGGCGAGATGCCCGAACTAACGGTTGCCACTCAGAATGTGCAGGATCTGGTTGATCACCTTGGTGTGCTTGCCACAAAGGGCGAAATCAGTCCGCAGTTAAAGGCTGACACCCAGGACATCATTGATAAGTTCGTTAAAACTGGTGGCAGCGCAGAGGATGCGGTGCGCGCAATCAACGGCCTGTCGCAAGCAAATCCTGACATGAGCCAGTTCTTCACGAAAATGGCTCAGGCAATTACCGTCCTTGGTAATGTTCGTTCGGTGGCAGCAACAGCATTGCAAACAATGCGAGAAGCCTATCCGCTCGGTCCCGATGAAAATAAGGCATCTCGCGCAACTGCCGATCCTTATATTCTCCAGCGGAAAGCAGAGAATGAAGCCGCGGCCGAATATGAGCGAAATGCGTTGCGCAAAGCTCAGCTTGGCAAGGATCAATTCGCCCTTGAAAATAAGATTGCAGAAGTTCGGAAGCGTTCTGAATCGGACAACGCGAAGCTTACCGAAGATCAGATTAAGCGCATAGCTGAGGCCGAGCTCGCCGGCGACAGGTCGCGAACTGCTGAAAGCAAAAAGCCAAAGAAGGAAAAGAAGACGCCTGACGATAAGTTCGACGGCGATCTTCAAAGCATCACTGACCGGACATCAGCACTGATTGCAGAAACCGAGGCACAACGCCAGATCAATCCTTTGATCGACGATTATGGCTATGCGGTCGAAAGAGCGCGCACTGAGCAGGAATTGCTCAATGCGGCGCAGAAGGCTGGTGTGGAAGTGACACCGGCACTGCGCGCTGAGATTGCCGCAACCGCTGAACAATGGGCGTTGGCCACCGTCGAAGCAAATCAGCTGAGTGAAGCGCAAGCCAAAATTCAGCAGAAGTCGGAAGAATGGCGATCGACAGAGCTTGGCGCTTTCAAAGGTTTGGTTAGCGATCTTGCGTCAGGCAAGAATGCCGCTGAAGCCTTTGCGGACGCTTTGCAGAAGGTTCTCGATAAGCTTCTCGATATCCTTGCACAGTCGCTATTCGACGGCATCTTCGGTTCTTCCGGCAGCTTGCTGGGTGGCCTGCTTGGCAGAAGAGAAGGCGGACCTATCCCCGGATATGCGAGCGGCGGTCGCGTACGCGGTCCTGGTGGTCCAAGAGACGACAAAGTGCTCATGTGGGGCAGCAATGGCGAGTTTATGATGAACGCCAACGCCACGCAGAAGTTCTTGCCTATCCTTGAAGCAATGAACGCTGGGCGGCTTCCCGAGTTCAGCAACGGTGGAAAGATCGGCATTCCGGCGCCGATAACTCCCCGCGCATCGATACCCGTTCCAGTTATTCCATCGCCCGCTCAGTTGGTCGCGGGAAGCTCTAACACTGACAACTCGCGGACAGACAACTCGGTCAATAGTGCGCCGGTTATCAACGTAAGTGTAAACGGCGCAACGGGCAACGCTGAGATTGCAAATATGGTGCAGCAAGGTGTGGCGCAGGGGATTAAGGCTTGGAAACAAAGCACTGATTTTGTGGTGTCTGTCAGAGGTGGCGTCCGTAAAGCACAAACGTACGGAATGCTCAATCGCTAACCGGGTGGCCATTGAGCCACCCATTTTTATATGAGGCTGAAACGAAACTATTTTTTGTAACTCGTGAACCACACAATTGTTCTGTTGATGGCCCGATGATCGTCGATCCCGATGCGTCCGCTTACCCAAACACGCTCGATGCGGCCGATGAAGCTGAGAGGCTCGCTCGAACCTATCCAGGCGAACGCTTCATCGTGTTCGAAGGCATCGCCAAGCACTCGTTTAAGTGCGAGCCAGTGCCGGTGGTTAGGACACAGCTTTAGTCAGCAATACAAGGGCAGTGTTCACCAGCTCCTAAAACTTTAAACCTGAGTTTGATTATTAGGGCTGTAAATCGCTGATACTGCAGGCCTAGAAAAGACCTTTTTCTTGGGTTTAGGCAGCAATCCATCGCGTTGTGCTTTCTTTTTAGCATCTTTTTTCGCTCGGCCGATTGCTGCTTCTTTTTCTCTAATACGCCGCTCAGATGGCTTTTCGAATGACCGACGTGCCTTTAATTCCCGGAATATGCCCTCGCGCTGCATTTTCTTTTTAAGGACGCGGAGCGCCTGATCGATATTGTTATCCCTGACAAGAACTTGCAATTAGGTTCTCCCTTTATTTGAAGGTTTTCTGATCGCGAGCAAGGCGAGCCGCCCTCAAACGGAGTGTTTTTTCATCCGTTGAGCTTTTTTCCTGGCTCAGGATCGCCTTCGCACTTCGATCCGTTGCGGCCTTCTGGACTTCCATTCGCGAAAGAGTTGGCTTGAAAAGTGTATCTTTAGTGTACTCTTTAAGCATCGTTACGCTCTCGTAATTAAAACCAATCTATCGTGCACGGCTCGTTGAGCAGCCGCCACCACTCCGTCGTAATACATTTGACAGCTTCGACCACTCCTTGGACAATGATCTGTGGGAAGGCTGCAATAGTGGAGCAACTACTGACAAATTCAAATCTTTGTGGCCTGATGTGTAACCATTTGTGGAATTTTCATTTCTGATTTTCAAAATGCTCTCCTTAAAAACTCGGTTATTGAAAATTGAATTGAAAAAGGCCGAGCGTGCACTCGACCTTTCAAGAGCATTCTTGCCATTCAATGCCAGTACATCCGTGGTCAAAGAATGGAAAAACGCAAAATTATGCAGTCTGAAGATTGCAAGCCGACGTTTTGCCGGACTTCCGGTCCTGCTCGAGATCGTAGGTTAATTTTTGCCCTTCATTAAGGGAAAATAAACCTGAACGCTCAACAGCTGAGATATGAACGAATGTATCGGGTCCGCCATTATCAGGCTGAATGAAGCCAAAGCCTTTTGTGGAGTTGAACCATTTAACTGTTCCGGTGTTCATGATGAACCCTTTCGTCGAATTAATAATAACGACACGCGAGCGCGTGACGAAAATTGATACGAATTTTAAAAAGGGGGTTCGATCAGCGCACGGTGCTAAAAGTGCAATAAGCAAAACTCATCAAGAAAATATCGATAATTAATACCTAATATACTCATCGGATTTTGTCAAATTATATTTATGAATTATTTCATAATAACAAATATCTAACATTTTAATAAAGGCATAACAAAACCAATATTTAAACAAAACTTATTACGGCGAGCCCTCCCGGACGGTGAACTCTACGACGATAAAGCTGGGGTAACTAGGCCGCCCCATATGCCGACGTAGCTTCAGGTAATGGAGCGATATCAGCACGATGGTCACGCATGACGCCCGTCATAAAATTCTGCAAAACTAGTTTCGACTGCTGAAAGAGTGGCCCGGATAGCGGCTTCATTCTCAAAGTAACATAACCAGCCTTCGCCATCATTTGATTTAGAATGCGGTTGTTGATGTGAAAATTAACGAACTGGATATTGGAAGGCATGGAGTCCTCCTTTCAAGTTGCGGGTACGGACGATCTAATCCTGCCAGCGAACCCGAGTAAAAATCTAATACTGACAATCTAGAGTCCGTCATCTTCAATATAATAGCAAGCTAACAATTGAGGTCACTTAAAGGCACACTACGCCAAGTGTCTTTTGCTGGCTGCGAATGCGACACAGTCATTTTTCACATCTGGCGAGCCTTGATAGTAGTTCTTCAAATGGACTTTCGTCCTCTTCCAAATTTGCGCAATTCATGCGCCGCAAAGTGTCTCCAATTGAAGCGATATCCGTGCTTCGCCGCAATATAATCGACTGGCTTTTTGAAACTTCGCCTACGGCTTCTGCCGACCTACGCATTTCATTTTGTACTGACACAGGCGAGCTCCGGTTACATTCTCGATAGCGGAACACCATTCAGCCGATTTCGTTCCAAGTTGAATGATTATCTGACTAATATATTTTGCACTGAATTCTAGGACAATCCATGATCGATCTTCCATCCAGTATCGGCTTCCTGCCGTCCTATCCCCAGCTTACTATTCCAACCAGCCAGACGAAGTACGGCGGCAGAACACTATCGACGGTGCAGTACGCGGATAGCTATCGCACCGTGGATATGGAGACTGTGCCATTGACAGCCGGACAAGCCGTTCAGCTTCAATCGTTCATTGCGGCGGCAAGAGGCGGAGCAGAAACGATCGTTTATCGGCCGACGCATATTTGCATCCCACAAGCCTACTGGGGCGACGCTGATAATCCTCGGATAAGCGGCACAGCCACGCGCGGGACGGTTACTGGCGGATACACGGTTCAATTAAACAACGTCGTCCCCGGCCTCATTTTGAAGCCTGGAGATCTATTCTCACTTCAAAGCGGTGACTATCGGCAAATGCTGCAGGTTGTCATTGGCGGAGTTGCTGCCAGCACGACGCTGACTGTCAAGGTCGATCAGCCGATATCGTCTTACGTTGGCGCTGGTGCAAACGTGCGGTTTAAGCGTCCCGAGATGAACACTCGACTCGTGAAGGACAGCTTTCAAATGGCAAGCGGTCATTTTCCGACGGCCAGTTTCCAGCTGATTGAGGTGCCGAGGTGAAGATATTGTAATGGCGGGAAAGGTGCGCCTGTAGCAGAACGTGATTGGAAGGTTCCGCGATCATTCCTACATACAATATGTACTGAGTACAAAAAATGTGTAAGCTGGGTAGCCTTGCGTGGTACGGAACGAGACGCGAGTTCCGTACCACGTTGATTAGTCCGCGTCAATATGCTAGACGCATATTAACAGCGTAATACGCAGCCACCAGACAGAAAGGAACGTGCAATGGCAGTTATTTCAAGCGCGTTCGGTCAGGTGAAATTGACCGATGACGACGCTAAGAAGTTTCGGAATCAGGTAACTTTCGGTAAACCAAAAGCTGCCGCGCATGAGACTGTCAAGAAAGGGCGTGAGCTCTTTAAGGAGTTTCAGGGCAAAGGTAAAGTTAAGTTTACCGTCAAGGCAGCAACGGGGGAATAGTTGCCGAACGATGAATTCGAAGTTGAGCTAAGACTGATAGGGCCCAGTGATAAAGTCACTGGGCTTTCTCTTGGCAGTGAAGAGTTCCTTCCGCTGAAAATGTTTATTCAGCGGAAAGCTAAGGATTATCAGGTCAATAGTTTTGCCAGAACCTATGGTCTTTTTGGCCCCAATGAGAAGCTGATCGGTTATATCACGCTTATCTGCGGGGAAATCCTGACAAAAACACCGCAAGATGTGATTCCTCCTGATCAGGCTTATGACTACAAAACATTTCCGTCAGTTAAGATTGCACGCCTTGCAGTAGATAGGCGATACCAAGGCAAGAAGCTCGGCGACTATCTAGTTTCTTTTGCAATCGGTGTAGTCAAGGACGCAATAGCTCCTCATGTTGGCTGTCGTTTCGTCGTTGTCGACTCGAAGCAATCAGCGGTGAAGTTTTACGAACGTCTTGGTTTTACGCTGCTCGATACAGCCACAAATAAAGCCAATGAACAGCCAGTGATGTATCTCGACATTCTCAAGGCTTAATCACCTTCCCAGCTTTTCAGCCAACCGCTGAGTTGAGGTGGCTGAGCGGGCGGTATTCAACCGCCCTTCCTGACACGCTCTGAATTGACGAGCGCTTCGCCGAGACGACCAAGTGTTTCCTTCATTGCTTTTTCCGCAGATCCGGCAAGAGACTTCGCACCGCCTTCACAGGCGAACCCTGCATCAGTTTGCGCATTGCCATTACCCGATACCGTTGTCCCAAGTAGTCGACCGTTTACACCGTCAACTGTGATTGATGCAGAAATCTCGACATTGGTATCCATACCTGCGGACCAGAAGCCGGGAACCACTCTCAGACGCGCATCAACGTCTTCACCGCGAACGATAATCATACCTTTGGCACCGCGCGCACGCAGATCGTTCCGATCAACTGGTTGGTTGACTACTTCGAGTTCGCCGACGAGATTTTGGAATGTCTTCCGGACTGAACCTGAAAAGCTTTGAGACAAGGCCAGTGGGAAGGTATGTGCTGCACAATTAAAGTCAGATGGCTTGATAGGCTTGTCGAGTTTTGAGCCGTCTACATACAAGAGATATTTGCCTGAAAGCTTTCCATCGTAAGATGAGTAGACATTATAAGATGCTACACTGATTGGCTCTGCCTTATACTGGCAGCCAGTAACAACGATTGCGGTTGCAATCGATGCAAGAACACGAATATGCATTTATTATCCCCAAATTGCCCAGATTACATTTTGCACGGCTTCAATTGAGCGGCAAGAGTGGGACTATGCTTCACTTGATGCATCCACCAGTTTTAATATCTGCCAGCCCTCGGTCGTAATCCGGACTGTATATCTGCCTTGTTCGTCTTCTTCTGAAGTAGCCCAGCCACGAATGCGCAATCGGCGGATTGGCTCTTTCATTTGAGCAGGAATATCATTGAAACCACCCGGCCTTTCGTAAGAAAGCGTAGACCAGCCATTTGCGCGCCTGTGAGGCGGATTACCGGCCTCTTTGAGAGATAACCGCTTGTGCGTAGCTTATGGCCGCTCTCGGTAAATATGAGGGCAATCTTACCACGTTTGGCTACCTGCATATCGACGAAGCCGAGCTTGACTAGTTCCTGATAAACGACCTGTTCTCCGTAACCCAAAGCATCCATCGATATGCCGCCTGCTATCCGCTCCATAAGCGCGATATGAGCAGGTGCCAACTTGTAAATGAGGATGGGTTTTTGTGGCACGTGGCTTTCTGAATTTAAGTAAGCTCCCCGGAGGGCGCTTGGTTAAATCTGAATTTGGGGAGCTTGTTGTTGATCCACGGGAGAGTGCATTGCTGCGCTTCGCATATGTAGAATAGTCTGGAATCTGCCATACCACTCGTCCAACTGCTTTGCGCCCTGCTTCACGAGCATTGAATCTGGCTTGGCTTTCATGCCACCGAAGAAAACCACCTCGTAAACCGGTGATACCAAGTCATTTGTGAAGATTTTTAAAGAAAGGCGCTCAACTTTTTCCTCGTTTCTCTTCCCCCCAGTTAAACCACCCAAAAGCAAGCCCACCGGCCCCAAAAGAACTGCGCCAACCGCAGCTCCTGCGACCTGGCTACCACGATTTGTTTTTGTGACTGATGAACCGTTGCGAAAAACTTCTACCGCAACCAAGTCGCTAAAATTAAAAACTCTTGTTTGCCCACCATCGCTTATGGCAAATTTATTACCAGTCGCGTCAATTGCTACGCCCGCTCCGCCATTCGCCCCGTCAAACTTAACAGCTGGTCGGAAGGACGGTATCTCCTGCAGTGCTTTTCCTTGTGCATTCTGTTTTTTTACTTGGTTACTTCCAGTAACGATTCCCCATAAAATTGCACCGCCGAATAACAGACCTAAAAATATAAAGATCGCTTCCATACCATCGCCCCTCACTAAGATATGTATCAAGCTAGATCTGTAATGATATTGAGGCAAGCGCTATTGTTGACGATCTCTCAAACGGACGCCGGGCCCGTTGCCATTCTGATCAATAAATATGATGCCGGCGGCTTCCAGGGCGGTGCGGATGTCGCGCAGTGTACGATCATAGGGTGTTGATTTTTCAGATTCGAAGTTAGCGAGTGTGGCTCTACCAACCTTAGCCGCGTCACACAAATCTGTCTGCGACCAAGCTAGGAGAGCGCGAGCTGCACGACACTGGGAGGCTGTGAGCATAATTTTTGCCTAACTCGATACTTTTTGTATTGACTTTGTTAACCGTGATAATTTATGCATAGCATTATAGAAAATGCATAGAGTTGTACAGCGACGCTATCAATCATCCTAAACAGATTACTAATTCTTGCCCGAGGAGATCACGCCATGCAGCACGCAGTGCCAGCAATCGCACCCGCACGCCCCAGAACCGGCCATAACATGCGATCTATCGTTCATCGTGTCCAAAGCCGCAAGCCGCGTAATCTCTGCGCCATGATCATCGATGGTGAAGTGGTGTGGGTGGACATCAACCGTTATGAAGGCTCAGGCCGCGCTGTTGTTATCGAGCATAATGGCCGTATCCGCCTTATGGACATTGAAGCAGAAGCTCTAGGGTACAAGCCATTCGGAGCTCGCACTGCGCTCGGTGAATGGTTCCAGTCGAACCTAAGTACCCGCGGCATGGCTCGTAACAGTGTGATCGTGGTTGGCATGGTCATTGATGCGCCAATTCGCGGTGATGTTATTGAGGGAGAATTGGCATGACCCCGCTCGAAACCGCCAGAGAAGCTTTCTTCGAGCTTGATGACATCATAGGTCGGCTAAATTCAGCAATCTGCGTGATGGACATGCTGACTGAGGATACACCGCTAAACCTCGGCACGATTTCCTTACACGACAGGCATAGTGATCTTGAGAGAACCTTGCGGGCCGCCTGGCAGTCGGTCGTCAGAAGCGAAGAACCGCCACAAGACGACATCTTCCACGAAGGCGCCACTGTTTTCCTCAACGGCAAGGCATTTGTTCTCGGCAAGCATCACGATGCTATTGGCTGGGAACTTCATCACGGTGGCGAGCACGTCATGACGTGTAACCGGCGCCATCTCCTAAAAATCATCGAAGGCATTAAGTTTAAGGAAACAGCAGCATGACTCCTCAAGAACGTCTGGTACAGGCCGTCAACGACAATAACGCATTGTCGCTCATTCTCGCCGACCTCTTTGACAAGGACGACGTGCGGCAGGATTTCTTAGCGCGTCAGATCGCTCACAATGCTGACCGCTTACAGCGAGCACTCGCCGCATGGCAGAAAGAGCTCTCTGAGGAGGTTGCGGCTTGAGTACGGGATATAAGAGGAGCCGGCGGGACAATCCTAAACCGTCGACGAAAGAGCCGTTGTATCTGAAAAAACTCAAGCAGCGCGTGGCCCTTAAGGATCAGGTTGTGAAAACGCAACCACGAGTGGGGTCAGATTAATGGACTTAACATCATTCGTCATCGGATGCGTTTGCGGCGTGGTCGGCTCATGGGCTGCAATGGCCATCATCGTCTATACCGACCCGCGCAGGCGATAACGGTTCCGGTCCCGTAGCTCAGCTGGATAGAGCACCGGCCTTCTAAGCCGTAGGTCACTGGTTCGAATCCAGTCGGGATCGCCATTAACTTTGCGCCTCACCAGCGGGAAGTACCAAGCACGAGGAAAGAAAGCGCCACCGGCTGTTGATGGCCGGTGGCGGAAAAACTCAACGTCTTCTGAGAATGAAGAAATAAATGAGGATGACAACGACAAGCGGCACACCGAAAAGCCACATAACGCCAGCTGTGAGCATAATGATCTCCTTGTTTATCAATAAGAAAACGAGATCGAAGCTAATTTGTTCCAGCTACATAAATCATTAAAGGACGGCGTTATGCCCGGCACCACCCGTAAGCCGCCGTCCTCCGTAATCCGGAGAGCCACGAGGAGACTTTCGCCACCAACTCTCCGTTTCCTTTCGGGTACCACCCCGACAACCGGCATATGGCCTTCACCAAGCCTTGTGTCAATTGCACTTTAACTAGGAGGTAAAATGCCAGAAGAAAATTCCTATCAGAATGCATCTCCGCGACTTATGTCGCCGAAAGAGGCTAGTGCGGCGACGACCCTTTCGCGTGTTTTGTTAACAATTATGGCGCGCGAAGGTCACTTCCCCAAGCCGGTCCAGCTGGGGGTCAAAAGGATAGCGTTCGTCAGGGCTGAGGTCGATGAATGGATTGACGAGCGCATCGCCACTCGCAAATGACCCAGATAGCCACGGTGTATAATATTGCCACACGTTTCTATGTTTCGTGGCGACACGGTGGCTATTTTCGATTTTAAGGAACTTCAAGGATGGGGTCTAAGTACTTGTTATTTAATGGTCGGAGCGGCGGGATTCGAACCCACGACCCCTTGACCCCCAGTCAAGTGCGCTACCGGGCTGCGCTACGCTCCGACCTGCCATAAAGGCCCGTATCCCTTAGACTTTAGGCAATTCCAATGCAAGCCTACATTAAGGAGGAAATCGACAAAATGAACAATTAATCTGCTTATTCTGTGATATTGCGATTAAACTCCCACCAAAATTCCCACCAGAAAATTCATATTCTTACACCTCGAGAAATAACTACTACCCCAAGTCAGTGGCAAGACCTTCGTAAATGATTGTCTCATCCTGCTCCATACGTAGCCCCCAGCCGGGGTTCCTGATTAAAAATATACCCACATCTCCAATTTTTCTAAATCTCCTTATTTTTTCCTAAGAGAACGATGGTGGATAACAATAATAAAATTTCCCATCCTCCCTATAAGCTTTCTAAACTATTCCATGATGGGAGGAAACTTTCATCCGATTTGCTCGCAGCGTTTAAAGAAAAGAAGTGCGTCTAATAAAAAAACTTAGGTCTATAAAAATAGCATATGCGCTGAGTATCGTAAAACTAGTGCATCTAAAATTCATTTTCCCAGTTTCCCAGCAGCTTGATAATTTTTTTTTGAAATGTATTCTCTGATTGGGCAAATACTTAGGGGATTATCTTGGATATTCAGAAAGATACGGTTTCGAGCAAAAAAGCGACGATAGGTGCTTGGGTTCTCCATCACAATCAAAAGTTAAATGCTGTACGGTCTCGAGATTTCGATAACATTTCCTTAGCGGGAACCGCTGGCAGACTTCTATCAGTCATGTCCAAAGAAGACGGATGGGACATAAATTCTGAGAGACTTAATGAACTTGCACGAATAAACGGTATCGAGAAATTCGCTTTGCCGGGGCTGGTTAACGAGCTTCAGAAGGCCGGATTAGTAGATCCAGCTCAGAATGGGGGCGTCGCTGTGTTAGGCGTTACGCAATCCAAATTGCTTTCCCACACCGCTGACCTCTTTACTTCGCAAAATCCCAACAAACTCGAAAAGGCAGTCATTCAACTGGCTGAAATTGCGAGCTTATCTCCAGTGGCCCGGCAAGACTGTGAAGAGGAAATTGGCGACGAGCTTAAACTTTCAACAGCTGAGCGCGACGATCTTTTCTCGCTTTCCGAACATATTGGCTTCGTCGATTTCGAAGACGCTAAATCTGATAGGTTATATTTTAATGGATCGCTATTTTCCCGCGACAACGCGGAAAAAGCGAAGCGTGTACTGGAAGGATTGTCGCCGGAAGAGCAGAAACAATTGATGGAGGCGGACTTTTTATTAAGCCAAAAAGGATGTGTGCCATCAGAAACTTTAAAGGGCCTCCTAGGGCATGTATTATGGAGTAAATTGCACCAGATCGCATATTTTGAGGTGAGCGTGGTCGCTAATGAGAACGGTGCAACTGAATTCGTCATGAAGCCCGCCTCGTTAGCTAAATTCGTGCCCGGTGGACTAGCTGATATGCTTCACGATGCCAAAGCTTTAGCTAGTAGTCTAACATACGGAATAGTGAAAAGCTCGAATGTTAGAGGAGCCATTCGCGATCCAAAAGTTCTTCTAGATGTGTTTATAAAGCGAGGTTATGTGGAAGGTTGGGCAGAGGCTCTTCGAGAAGACTATAAAATTCTCGAGCGTCGAGGTGTCGTCACTGTAACGACCTCTGAAAAAGGCCATCGGCTTTCGCTCAATAAACCGGAAATCGCTGAAATGGCAAAAGAACTTATCCTAAAGGGAGATGCGACATTGTCAGCTGTCCGGGTGGCAGATAGTACTTCTGCCGCGCAATTCTATGGCCCTGATCATACTCGTAGTGCAGAACGCTTAAAAGACATTCCAGAAGCCAAGAGCGGAGCATCAAAGGCATTGAGCGTTTTGAGAAAGACCAGATAATGAATGTTAGTATTGAGAAAAATCAAGATAAAGGTGGCGCTTTGGAAGAAGCGTTACGTCATTATTTCCTCGGAATGAATTCTTTTGTCGTTCGCGGAGTTCCTTTTCGGCAAGGCAAAGAGGATATAACGGATATTGATTTATGGGTTTATACACGAGCAAGTGTTCATTCCCGCCATATCTCGATTGTCGACATAAAAAACAAGAAACGAGCTAAAGCCTTCGAGCGAATTGTGTGGGTAAAGGGTCTGCAGTCAGCTCTAAATGCGGACGACGCAATTGTTGCGACAACCAGTTCAGTCGACACGATTACGCCGTTTGCAAAACGGGTTGGCGTTAAATTGCTTTCGAAGGGATATATTGCACCTATTTTAGCTAAATATGGCTCAATGTCGAACCGCCTGACAAACGAGGAAGTATTTGAAAAGTGGAAAAAAATCGGCCTTCGCGGGCCGGAAAATCTAAAAACAAGATTTCAAAATTCGCTTTCAGAATTAAGTGAAGGGATCACTTTTTCCGCTTTGAATATTTGGATCGACGACGCCGCAGAGCTGTTTTCACTATCATTGGAAAGAGAGAGAGTACCAAGCGAACTAGCTCGAGGAGCTTATTTTTTCGCTTCTTTGGTGGCTATAGCTGCTGACTACTTAGGCCGAGGGGAGATATTCAGCGAAAACGAAGGTCGCCGAGAATTCTTCAAGAATGGTCTGCTTTTTGGAAAACCCGATGCCGACGCAAGCAAGAAATATACTGATTTTGCTGAGGAGCTCGTAACTGAATATCTTGATCAAAGTGGCGCTTCTGCGGCTCGTATACGCAGTAGTTTCGCGCGCTCGCTAGAGGACTTATCAATAAATAGCTTGGTAGATTTCTTTTCTAAACCAGCAGCTGGTAGAGATTTAATTGATGGGGCAATTTCGCTTGAAGCTGCAGCATTTAACCGAAATTTGCCCGCTCCCTCACAACTAACCAGAGAAGCTCGTACAATTATCGGCTTGATACTCGACTATGCGGGGCTACCTCGGGCAAGCTTTTTAACAACATCACCAAATGCAATGTCAGACAAGGAAGCGTCACAGCAGCAGATTAACCAACGGGACAATGAGACGCTACAGTTTCCTTTCGAAAAAAAATAGAGTTTGTAAGCTAAATCTTACTAGGCCTTGCTCATGTGAGACAATCCGGACGCATTTAAAAACGTCTCACATAAGTTAGGTCTTGCATTTTTGAGACAGTTTCTCATTGTGCCTAAAAGCATATGAGAAACAGAGGTTTAAATGATCGTCGGTTATGCCAGAACTTCGACAGCCGAACAAAATGCTGGGCTTGAGGCGCAGCATCGGGATTTGCGTGCAACAGGTTGCACTAAGATTTTTAGCGAACAGATTTCTTCGGTCGCTGAAAGAAACCAACTTGAACAAGCACTCGAATTCGTCCGAGAAGGCGATAGCTTAGTCATTACGAAGCTGGACCGGCTTGCCCGCTCAACTAGTCACCTTCTCTCCATTGTGGAAGAGTTAGACCGTAAAGGCGTGGGCCTTCGTATTCTTGATTTTGGAGGCGGTTCCGTCGATACGAAGTCGCCTTCCGGTAAAATGCTTGTTTCCGTTTTCGGTGCGATGGCTGAATTTGAGCGTAGTATCATGTTAGTCCGACAGCGCGAAGGCATCGCTGCAGCACGAGCAGCCGGAAAATACAAAGGGCGCGTTGCAACTGCTCGTAAGAAATCGCAAGATGTCTATTCGCTAAGTGATGCAGGGATTGGAGCCACTGAAATTGCCATTCGGTTAGGCATTAGCAGAGCTTCTGTTTATAGAATATTGAGCAGTAAAAAAGGTGTATAAAATTAATCTCTATTTTAACATATTCCCGCTTTTTTACTTTTTGTTCATCAAACTTTTTAACCGTAATTTAGACCGTAATTAAAAATATATTTTATCATGAAAAAGCATCGGAACTCACCACTGACCGAAACTGCGTTGCGAAGTGCAATACTAGTGACGCCTTTCGTGCTTGCAGTTTTAGCCGTTATTTTCGCTTCTGGATCCGACGGTCGCATTTCTGTCTCAATTGATCAATCGATAACAGGGTCAATAACAAAGTCTATACCCTAGAACGCGCTCGTTTCTTTCGATAAAGGCGCTCATCTGTCAACGACATTATTTCAGCAAATGTTTGATTAGGTTTGACTGTTAAATAACCGATAGAGATCGAAAGTGGCTGTAAGATATAATTTCTCTTGTTAGCGAAAAAATCCGCCGCTGCAACGTTAATTCGATGAAGTATTGTGGTGATGTCTTCGTGATTTCCTCTCGGAATAAAAGCACAGAATTCGTCCCCTCCTATCCGGGCTATTAAAGCCTCGGGCGGCAATTCGCTCTCCATGGCCTGTGCAACACACAAAATGGCATCATCTCCAGCAGGATGTCCGAATGCGTCATTAATCTTTTTCAAAAAATCAACATCAGCAATAAGGAACCAGCCTCTAACATTGAGTTGCATAGCCCCATCAAACTGTTCAATAAATGCTCTGCGATTTAATAAACCAGTCAAAGGATCAGAACTGGCTGTTCTCGCTAATTCATTAGAATGGCGAACTAAGTTCCGGTATGCTTTTTGAAGTTTTTCTAACCGCGTGAACCAAACCAATGCGAGCGGGATGGCAATCACGAAAGGCAAAATCAATCTGACGATTATCGTGATTGTGTCGGAGTGAACACCAAGTATATATCGAATTCCAGTTGATACAGAAATCGAAATCGCCGCTGCTAATAATGAAACGGTTGCAGTTTTTTTTAATACAAATGTCGATGGCAATCGCAAAATTGCCTCCTCTAATGCAACGGATAAAAGAAGCCCTTTGTTGTGCGATTACTCTTACTTAATAAATATTGCAATTGTCTGTTTCAGACTTATCACAACTAAGCACCACCTGTTGCTAAAGGAATTGGCCTGCTAGCGGTTTGGCAATCGATTTTCAACTAAAAAGTGCAGGAAGCTTACAGCAATAAAAAAGTGGGCACTCATAGTTAGATCAATACTGACAAACTTGTCATGTGGGTTGGGCCGCGACAATCCAAACCCTTTGACAATTAACAGGAACTGCGGGAAATAGACAGTGAAGCCGTACGTGCGGCTTTGGGGCGTCGAAACCTCACATGACTAGGCTGGTGCCGCTGAATTGGCACCACTCTTCGACCTTAGGGTCGGGGAGCCTGCGGCGTATGCAACAGGTTCTCCGGAACTAAAGGCCGTATGGGCTGTGTCATGCAGTTTCGAACTCCCCGATCACCAGAGGGTTGAAGGGGTATTTCGCGGGGACGTACCGCGACGATTACCCTTCGGGGGTAACATGATTTTCGCACAAGCTCCACGCTATGGTTTTGTCACGTCCGACACTGTCACCTTTTTATCGGTGACGGCATGGTGAGTGAAACCCTTTTCGCCCACCTTGCAACGCGTTTCAGCCAATCGCCGGAAAATATAGCCATTGAGGCTTTGGGCTTCGTTCTGCAAAAATCAGCGGCTGCACGTGCGGCGTTTACTGCTGTTGCAAGCGCTGGCGGCTTTGCGCTGCCAGAGGATTTGTCATTCGCCACGCAAGCGGTCGCGGAAGACGATGGACGCCCGGACCTTGAGGGCTATGGCAGCGACTTGCTGCGATACGTTGTGGCGGAAACAAAGTTTCACGCTGGATTGACCCAGCACCAGCCACTGACCTATGCAGCCCGCCTTCCAGCAGATGTTCCGGCATCACTCATTTTCATTATTCCGTCGGCTCGGATGACATCGCTTTGGCAAGAATTAACGCGCAGACTGAAAGGCGGCAATTATGCCGTCAGCGCGAGACGCGAGCTTAAGCCTGAACTCTGGCAGGCATCTATTGATGAAAAGAATAACTTCGTTTTGGTTAGTTGGCGTGCGCTTCTTTCAGCGGTCCTTCGCGAGATGGAAATCCGGGACGAAACCGAACGACTTGATGACGTGCGGCAATTGGTTGGCCTTTGCGAGCGCATGGACACAGAAGCTTTTCTTCCTTTGCGCAGTGAAGAGCTAACTAGCATTGAGACTGCCCGTCGTTATGTGCAGTACGGCCAGATCGTTAATGATGTTGGGGAAGCCTTGTCTTCACTCAATGGCTTTGATCACAAAGGCCTGACAAGCTCTTCCGGGCTTGGCTACTCTGGCAGATATATACGTGGCTACGGGATTGTGTGCTTTATCGCTTTCGATTGCATTGCTTGGGCGTCACATAAACTTTCACCTGTTTGGCTCCGCTTTGACAGATTTACACCGCCTGAAACACTGGATTGTCTTAGACGCGGTTCTGATTTCCCGGATGATATTCAGATCATCGTTGAAAGTCCGAAACGCGTATTCATTCCGCTGATAATTGAGCCGGGAATGGAGCGCCCTGAGATTGTCCGCTCGCTCGCGGGGCAGGTTGAACGCGTTATGCTTGCTCTTTCAGCACCACAGCACTCAGCGGTCAATTTTGAGGCTTCTGGAGGCCTTCTAGCATGAAGGGACTGAGGAAGTGGCCGTGGAGCGAACTGCCTGATTACAATGGCTTCACACATGTCGAACGCGTGCGCGGTTGGCAACTTATTATGTGGCTTGAAGACAGCGGCTTGTTCAAACGCGGTGCAACATGTTGCATCTCAGGACAAACACACCAACTACGTTTGCATAGTGAAAATTATTATTCGTGGGAGCCTTTCACGCTCAATCATTCCATTCACATGGCGCTACATCAGCGCTTCAACAAACCGGACGCTTGGCTTCGCATAGTGGAACGCTACAGCAGCACAGGTGAAGAATGGTTTGCTAAGCTGGCATTACTGCCAGTTGACCTTGCTGGCGAGCTACGGAGCCAGAATGGGCAGGAATACGCCGATATTTTTGCACGTTTTGAGGCCTGCAACGGGCTTAAGGTGCCGCGTAATCAGATTTATCGCATCAATAAACTCGACATGATGGGGAATGAGGGATGAAACGAGTATTTTTTCTGTTCTTGGGCGTGATTTCTCTTCCGGCCATCGCTCACGCTGACAAAAGCGACGATTATGTAGCCTGCCTCGTCGGAAAAGCAGCAACCGTTCTGCATAAACAGAAACGGCCAGACACCGAGAAGGCGCTCGCTGAAGCATACAAGCGCTGCAAAGAGCCAAAAGGCCTGCCTGAAAACGAGCTTGAAGGCATCAGCGATTACGTAAACATGCAGGTTGAAGCGATGGCAGCAAAACGCTGACCACTTATGCATAGGGGCATAGAATGGGGATCAAGGTTTTAGCCGGAGATTGGGCTCCGGGCACAGTTTGCATATTTGAACCAGCATTTTTTGGAAAACCAAACCGCATTCGCATGGCGAGAGTATTCGGCCCGGAGTATTCCGATACTGAAGTGGTGAGCATTGAACTCCTTACCGAGCAAAACAGCACGTCTGTCTTCAAAAAGGCAGGCTGGGGCGCGATTGGAGGTTTGGCGTTGGGTCCGCTTGGAATGTTCGCCGGGCTCCTAGGTGGCGGCAATAGGCACGAGAAGATTGTCGCTATCGAATTCACCGACGGCAAGCGGGCGCTGCTGCAAGTCGATACGAAAAGCTATGCTGAAATCATGCGCCTTGCGTTCAAACCGAGAAAAGAGCCGGAACGGCAGGATTTGGATCAGGCATTGCCAGACAGCTTCCGGAAAGACGGTAGATTTGAAGAAAAGCCCGTCCGGGAAGAAGCACCTCGACCCAAAGGCCCTGAGTTCATGAATGGCCTTTCGATCTCTTTTGGAAAGACAACGAAATGAAAGCTGCTCTGACTTTGCCAGCACTCGCATTGCTTGCCGGTTGCGTCTCTATTAATGCCGTCGAACCGGGTCCACAGGGATACGACGCTATAGAGTTCACACGCGCCACGCTTGTTCAAGATCACGCATGGAACAAGTATCTCTTTCCAGCCGGACGCCGTTTCATTGCTGATCGTCGTGCTTCTGACGGGCGCAAACTTTACTGCGGCCTCCTCACAATCAACGGAGACCAGCGCCCCTTTGATACCTGTATAGGCTTTGAAGCGCCGAACACACTTATCCTTGCTCCCGGAGTGCCACTAAAGGAAGTGAGAAGGCCACAACCGGCTGGAACCGTTAAGCAAATCAAGTTCCAGCCCTAGAGAGAATACAACTGCAACATGTTGCAGCGGGGTTTGCCTTACAGGGAATTGTTGCGTAGCTTTTAAAGATATAATTTTACTTAATTTGATGACGTCGACGCGATATTGCCCATCCTCTTCAATCAAAGGGCGCGACGTCTAAAGCCGCCGCGCCAATTGACATAAATTGTTGAAGAGGATGGACTTAAGCACTTTCGTCGTCATCAAGAACGATAACTTAAGGCATCTAAAGCCTTTCGATATCTCTCTGAAACATGAAATATACGAATTTCAGAGTTTCTTGGTGAAACCCTAATAATTATCTTATTTTTTATTAAGGATTTAATCTCTTTCCCGATGGGTGAACTTTTTCTTACCTCAATTTTACCAGAGTGTATAAGCATACCAAGAACTTTAATAGCTAAGTCCCAATCTTTATAAACGCTGTATAAATCGTAAATCAATCTTTGAGGCTCATATTCTAAAGAGTTAGAATTTGAGAAATTATTCTTTAATGAAATTAGCAAATTATTTAATCTATCTGTAGATTTTTTCTTACACTTGTCTATCCAAACGAAAATTCCATCAGCGTCGCTTGAAGTAAATGATCCAATATCAGCAGCACCTTGTACATGAGTGACTTCAATTCGAACAAAACTGGTAGTTTTTGCATAAATTTTTATTTCGGTGGCTTTAGCCACCCGTATCTTAATGACGGGCGAATTATCATGATCCCCGATAACTACACCTCTACTTCTGATCTTCGCTTTTGCGTTCTCAGGTAAAGAGTACCACTGAATTGAGGAATTTGAGCCCAATGAGCGAAATGGCCTTTCAAGCGCTGCAACTGTTGCAACGGGGTCATTTTCGCGAATATCCCAATAAGTCTCAATAGCTTGTAGAGTAAGCCTCTCATCTCTTAATCTGACAATATTGCCACCGGCGTCAGCGGCGGCGCAGCCTAGTACACTATCAAAAAGGTTCACTATCCCCCCCCAATAGCGCCGAATATGCATGTCCCAATTTGGTTGGCGAAATAACGTCCTATGAAGCCTTGATCCCTGTTCGAAATTATCTCCACTAATAAAGGGGAAAATATTGCCTATATAGGGCTTATTCCTCGCAAAAAGCGTAGTTTCAATTTTGTCCTTGTTTTCATTGGATGCAATTGCGAGATACACGGCACGACTTTCATAGACTAGTGCCCGCGTCGGATTTATAGAAAGCTCAGCAATTAACTGCCAAACTTTCTGTTCGCGATCCATTGTAAATGAAGATTGGTAGCCTCTTAATCGGCCTGAAAATAGCGGCGTCCCGGGAGGTGCATAGTAGCGTCTTGTTCCCGTTCCCCCCTGAATTGGCCAAATCGCTCGCCCGACATCGCCTTGTTGTTTGTTGAATATTCGACGCTGAATGCCATTGTCACAAAATGTATTTGATAAGCGTGAACTGAAAGCTTCAAATTCATAAACCGTACCCTCAAACTGCCAGCGCTTGAGCTTAAGGGTTATTCGGTCTTGTTTTGCATCGTTCTCGGTTACCTGTAGGCCATTTCTTAGTTGATCGAAAAAATGGGACATTCAGCGTATTCTTTCAGATGAATTCTGAATTGATGAGGTCAAAGATCTTCTATGAACGGTAACTAATTTATGAGTGCTGTCTAGCCGCACATTCGCCAGTTGAACTTCTCTTCAACAGGTTTCATTCCAATATTGAAGCGAGCCAAACGCAATTTCGATAGATGTTAGCTCATGATTTTCATGATTGCGGTGCAACAAATTTCATTATTTTGACTACACCGAAATCTTATATATAAACCATAAAAATCAATGACTTAGTGTAATTCACTCTTGATAACCACCCTTATTTTATGGCAATCTTTACTTCAAAGAAATTGTAATCTGGCCTGCATTTCCCAAGCAAAGAAATAGAAAAAGCTGGGGGTAGCAAGTCATAATCATTGAGCTATCAAGAAATGGAAACTGCTGCGACAAGAAATCGAGAAGCTACGATCACGCCAGTGCGGCAGCGGCAATCAGTCTTTCGATTGGCTGAGGAAATGACGGAGATGGACAGACGAGCCTCTCCTCACCTCTATCCTGTGTCCAATACACCTTTTTTATTTTCGAAGGACATCGCGCATTTGTTGGGTGTTAGCGTTGCTGAAGTGGCGAAAATACCGAAGTCAAAGTTGAAAAGGTATTCGCGTGCTGACGGAGTAGAGGTATTTGTCACCCGAGACGTGGTGGAATTTATTCGCTCGGGCAACCCCGCCACTTCACCTTCCAGTAGCCTTCACAAATCCCATGAAAGTCAGCTCTTCACAACTGAGGAAGTGGCAAATCTTCTTCGCACATCTGTCCAACAAGTGCGTGCGCTCGCAAAGGCAGGCGCAATTTCTTTTATCAATGTGAGTGCTGGCGCAGCTAGACCCCAAATGCGCTTCACACTCGAAAATATCAATGATTTCAAATCTCAGAGAAAGACTAGCCAATGTCAGTCTATCAGCGTCCCGGCAGGCAAACGTACTCTTACGACTTCGTATGCGCAGGAGTTAGATATTCAGGCGACACGGGAAGCACTTCAAAGCGCGAAGCGAAAAAGCTAGAAAAGCAAATTCGCGATAAGGCGGAAAATGAACTTCGCCAAGCAAAAGCAGCAAATTGTGGTTACTTGACGTTCGGCCAAGCAGTGAGCAGATACTGGGACGAAGTAGCTCGCTATCATGCGAACCCCGAAACCTCTCTCCGAAATATTGGGTGGCTGCAGGCAAAAATAGGGTCCGCTACACTTCTACAAGAGGTGGACAGTCAAGTAATTGCCCGTCTTATTGCAGATCGTCGAACAGAGAAGCGGCATAACGTTGCTGATAAGCAAAACGGTCGCATATCAAACAGCACTGTAAATCGCACCGTTACTCAACCTCTTCGGCACATCATGAACAGAGCACGGACCGTCTGGAAAGCCGTGGTCGCAGATGTCAAATGGTCTGAACTAATTCTTAAAGAACCAAAAGAGCGCATTCGTGAAGCAAGCTCAAAAGAAGAAAACGCAATAGGAAACACTCTATCCAGAGGCTACGATGTAGCAGTGGAGTTTGCTTTCTCTAGCGGATGTCGCCGCATGGAGATACTAGCTCTTCGGTGGGAACATATCGACTTGGATGGAAAAATGATAACCGTTACCGGAAAAGGAGGTAAAGCCCGCACATTACCCTTAACCCCCAGACTACATCAAATCATCGAAAAATGTATTGGGCACCATAAAACCTGTGTGTTTACATACACAGCCCTCCGCACAGATAAGCGCAAAGGCTTAATTAGAGGAGAGCGCTATCCACTCACTGAAGCTGGTTTAAAAACGGCATTCCGAAGAGCTGTAGCGACAGCAGGTGTAAGCAATTTTAGGTTTCATGACACGCGCCATACTATGGCTACGAGAACATTAAGAAAATCAAATATCCGAGTAGTGCAGCGGATGCTCGGACATGAAGATGTCGCAACTACGGCCAAGTATGCTCACGCCGTTATGGACGACATTGCAGTTGCGATGGAGGCGGCAACTCCCACATTGCGTCCCACCGAGGTTGTGAGCTAGCTAACAAATTACTGATTATATTGAAGAAATCGGGCTACGTATATCGTGCCCCCAGTCAAGTGCGCTACCGGGCTGCGCTACGCTCCGGACCATGAAAAAACCCCTAAGATATAAAGACTTAAACCGCAAGCCCTAAACATCTTAAATTGGAACAAAATGAACACAGATGAGCAGATCGCCACGGAAAACAGAGCGAACATTTGTTCTGAAAATCGGCAATTCTTGTGTTTGCTGACATCCTTTTTTTTGACCTGATTGGGGTCTGCGTGGGAAAACTCCGCGCCATGGGCTGTCGTTCGCATAATATCAAACATTAAAATCGTCGAGCACTTGAAAAATATGTCACATCACAAAGCGAAAATACTGGTTTGAATCCTTTAAAGCGTCTAGCGATTTCAAAAGATTGCAGATAATCCCTTCTCGATAAACATCTCAAGAGGGGGCTATGTCTTATTTCCCGAAATGGCGTCTAGCCAACGACAGCACCGTATTGCCCGACGAGCGTCTTCCAACCGCGGCAGCGGTTCCGATGGGCATCCAGCATTTGCTGGCTATGTCCGGTTCCACAATCGTTGCACCGCTGCTCATGGGTTTTGACCCAAATGTAGCAGTCTTCTTTTCCGGCATCGGAACGCTATTATTCTTCGTGATGACCGGCGGGCGTGTTCCAAGCTATCTCGGTTCTTCCTTTGCATTCATCGCGGTGGTTATTACAGTCACCGGCTATGCTGGTAGCGGACCTAACCCAAATATCGCACTCGCACTTGGCGGTATTATCGCCTGCGGCGCGCTTTATGCCGTGATTGGTCTGATCGTTATGGCGGTCGGTACAGGCTGGGTTGAAAAGCTTATGCCTCCGGCGGTTACTGGCGCGATTGGCGTTGCCATTGGTCTGAACCTCGCACCTGTGGCTGTTGGCCAACTTAAAGGTTCAGGCGCACATATGACAATTGCGTTGCTGACCGTGCTTTGCATGGCGATGATTTCCGCCTATGGATCGCTCGCAACCAAGCGCATCGCCGTATTGCTGGCGCTCCTGTTCGGCTATTGTCTCGTGCTGATTTTCGGTAACGGCTTGGGCTTTGTACCCGGCATCAGCTTTGCAGCTGTCGGTGCTGCACCTTGGTTTGGCCTGCCAGCTTTTACGGCACCTGTTTTTACATGGCCTGCAGTCACACTGATCGCGCCTGTTGCCATCGTTCTTGTTGCTGAAAATCTCGGCCATATCAAAGCACTTGGCTCAATCACCGGCCAAAACATGGATCGTTATATCGGTCGCGGTTTTCTCGGTGATGGTATTGCCACCATGATTTCAGGTTCCGGCGGCGGCACAGGCGTGACCACCTATGCGGAAAACATTGGCGTCATGGCAATGACGAAAGTCTATTCGACACTGATCTTTGTGATCGCCGCGATTGTGGCCATTGCACTTGGGATGTCACCAAAGTTTGGCGCAATCCTGCAAACCATTCCCGCGCCTGTTCTGGCCGGTCTTGCCGTATCGGTATTTGGTCTTATTGCTTCGGCAATGGCCCGTATCTGGGTGGTCAACAAGGTCAATTTTGCTGATCCACGCAATCTTTTTACCGTTGGCGTTGCGCTAATTTTTGGCGCCGGTGACTTCACAGTTAACATCGGAAGCTTTGCACTTGGTGGTATTGGTACATCAACCTTTGCCGCTCTGATTATGTATCAGTTGCTGAGCATTGGGCGTAAAAGCGACGACGTACAATAAAAAATGTCGCGCAAAACCACGAAGGTTTTGCGCGACACGCCCCCACCCGCACCCAGCCGCCTTACTTTTTCTTAAGCGCGGCGGGTCCCAGATGATACGATATCGAGATATACGGCCAGCACCAAAATGCTGCCCTTGATAATCTGCTGCCAGAATGTATCGACGCCCAGCATCGACATGCCATTGTCGAGGCTCGACATGATGAGCGCGCCAACCAGTGCACCGATCACCGAGCCGACACCGCCACGCATTGACGTGCCGCCGATAAAGCAGGAAGCGATAGCATCCAGTTCGCCACCAAAACCCGCCGATGGCGTACCTGCTGCAAGACGCGCTGTGGTGGTGAGGCCTGCGACAGCCGCCATCAGCCCCATCAGCGCAAACACAGCCATCTTGACGAAGTTAACATTGACGCCCGAAAACCGCGTTGCTTCCAGATTGGAGCCGACCGCATAAATGTGGCGCCCAAAGACTGTCTGCCGTGAGATGATGGTGAAAACACCAAGGATAACAAGCAACACGAGAACCGGAAATGGAACGCCCTGATAGCTGTTCAGGACGAGAATAAAGCCGAGAATGAGTATGCCCGTTCCAACCAAACGCGCAATTTCCATAGCGGGCGAAAGCATTTGCAGATTGTGCTTACGCTTGCTGGCGCGCGTGCGCAGCGTGATCAATATGAGCACAGCGAACAAGGCCATAGCGCAGACATTGCCAAACCATTCTGGTAAATAGCCCTGCCCCAGATATTTAAAGTCTGACGATATTGGCGCTATGGTAACGCCGCCCATAATGCCAAGCACGATCCCGCGAAAAACCAGCTGTCCGCCCAGTGTGACGATGAAGGAGGGAATACCGAGATAGGCCGTCAGCCAACCGTTAAAGCCACCCAAAATCACGCCTAGAACAAGCACAGTGCTGATCGTCGCCCATAAAGGCCAGCCATAGATGACATCGAGCACCGCCGCGACGCCTCCCAGAAGGCCGAGCAAAGCCCCGACAGACAAGTCGATTTCACCCGCCACGATGACGAACACCATGGCTGAGGCCAACATGCCGGTAATCGCCATCTGACGCAGAAGATTTGAGAAGTTACGCGCCGTCAAAAACTGCGACCGACCCATTTCTGGATCATAAGTCATGACCGCAAAGAATGCCCAGATCAAAGCGACGACAATGAGCAGCGCCACGATCTTATATTCTGATAAAAATTTTCTGAGGCTTTTGCCTGTCAACGTCATGTCATGCACCGGTTAGATTAGTTGCGGTTCAATGTTCAAAAAAACTAGGCCGCATTGGTTGCAGGCTTGCCAATTGCTGCGGCAAGAACCCTCTCTTGGGTGAGATTTTCATTTGGGAAATCACCGCGCAATTTGCCCTCGCCAATGACGAGAACACGATCACTAATGCCAAGTACCTCTGGCATTTCCGACGACACCATCAAAATTGCCACGCCTTGCTTTGCAAGTGCGAATATCAGCTTGTAGATTTCATACTTCGCACCGACATCGACACCGCGTGTTGGCTCATCAAGAATAAGCACCTTTGGATCAGGCAGCATCATTTTAGAAAGAACTGCCTTTTGCTGATTGCCGCCCGATAGAGACGCAATTGCCAGCATCGGATCGGCGGTCTTCACTTTCAGACGCAGAATTTCGCGCTGAATCGTTGCAAGTTCCGCTTCCTTGTCGATGAGACCACGCAATGAGAAGCGATCAAGCACCGAAATCGTCATATTATGACCGACCGGCATGATCGGCAGAATGCCGTCGCGTTTGCGGTCTTCGGGGACCATACAAATGCCCTGCTGCACCGCATCACGCGGCGTGCGGATTTTGATTTCTTTGCCTTCCAGAAAAATTTGTCCCTGATGCACACCGGGCCAGACGCCAAATAGACTCGAGACAAGTTCCGTACGCCCTGCGCCGACAAGACCTGCGATGCCAAGAATTTCACCGCGCCTTAATTCGAAAGAAACATCATCGACCACTTTGCGATCGGGGTTTGTAACCCCCCAGCAGCTTACATTGCGCGCTTCAAAAACCACTTCGCCAATGTCATGCGGCTCACGCGGGAAAAGGTTTTTCATTTCACGACCGACCATCATCGTGATGATATCCGGTGTTGTGAGTTCTGCCATCGGGCGCGTCGCAATATGTGCGCCATCGCGAATAACAGTCACCGTGTCAGAAATTTCGGCCACTTCATCAAGCTTGTGCGAGATGTAGACACAAGCCATGCCTTGCGCTTTAAAATCCTTGATCAGATCAAGCAGAATGCGCGTTTCGGATGAAGTCAGCGCCGAAGTCGGCTCATCCAGAATGAGAAGCTTGGCATTTTTATTGATTGCTTTTGCAATTTCGATCAGCTGCTGCTTACCACCCGTATAGTGATAAACTGGCAGCGCGACATTGATGTCGAAGATCTTGAGGCGTGCGAGCAACTCAGTCGCCCGTGCATTCATCTGGTCATAATCAATGAAGCCGCCCGTTGTCGGCTCAGAACCCAAGAAGATGTTTTCTGCGACCGACAAATGTGGCACCATCATCAATTCCTGATGGATAATGACGATGCCAGCCTCTTCCGTATCGCGAATGCCGTTGGCTTTTAGTTCCTTGCCTTCCCAGAAAATCTCGCCCGTCCAGGTCCCATAAGGATAAACACCCGAAAGCACTTTCATAAGTGTCGATTTGCCCGCGCCGTTTTCACCGCAGAGCCCGACACATTCTCCCGGACGAACTTTCAGGTAAATTCCATCCAACGCCTTCACGCCGTTGAAATCCTTACTGATGTTTCGCATTTCCAAAAGATATTCGGACATAAATTAACGACCTTGCAGTATTTCGAGGCAGTATTTCGGGCAGCAGTTTCACAACGCGAATTGACCATAGACAACGCTGTCATAGACTGGCCAACCAAGATTTGCTGAAGATCAGACGCCAAAAGAAAAATGCCCAGCGTCTGATCTATCAACTTATTCCAAGTTCACCGAAAAGAAGCTTACTTCCCTTCGATCTGTTCCTTCGTGTAGAAGCCGTCTTTGACATAAATGTCGACATTGTCCTTCGTCACAGCAGTCGGCGTGAGAAGCAATGTATCAACTTCCTTCGAACCATTGTCGATCTTGCCGTTGAATTCGGGCTTTTCGTCCCGAACCAGCTGAACCGTCAACTTTGCAGCTTCTTCAGCAATCAGCTTGAGCGGCTTGTAAACAGTCACTGTCTGCGTGCCATCAACCAGACGTTTTACAGCGGCGAGATCGCTATCCTGGCCGGAAACTGCTGTTTTGCCCGCAAGACCCTGAGCAGCCAAAGCCTGAATTGCACCACCAGCTGTACCGTCGTTGGAAGCAACAACAGCGTCAATCTTGTTCTGGTTTGCAGTCAGTGCATTTTCCATGATCGAAAGCGCTTCAGTCGGGCTCCATTCCTTGACCCACTGCGAGCCAACAATCTTGACCTTGCCGGAATCAACCGCTTCTTTCAGCGCCTTTTCCTGACCAGCACGAAGCAACTTCGCATTGTTGTCGGTTGGAGAACCGCCCAGCAGGTAATAATTGCCTTCTGGCTTTTCCTTCAGCACAGCTTCCGCCTGCATGAAACCAACGCGTTCATTATCGAATGAAATATAAGCATCAATGTCTGCATTGAGGATCAGGCGGTCATAGGACAAAACCTTGATGCCAGAAGCCTTCGCATCGGCCACAACAGCGTCAAAAACCTTGGAATTCATAGGTACGATCACGATGGCATCAACGCCCTGCGAGATCAGATTTTCAACCTGCTTGACCTGCTTTTCTTCGTTGCCGTCAGCCGACTGAACGTTGACCTTGGCGCCCAGCTTTTCCGCTGCTGCGATGAAATAATCGCGGTCACGCGCCCAACGCTCTACTCGAAGATCATCAATAGAAAAGCCGATAACCGGATTTTCCGGCGATGCGAATGCTGGTGCAGCCCCCATTGCACCAATGCCCAAAGCTGCGGCAACCAACGCACCTGTCAAAAAATTACGACGTTTCATGCACGTTCCTCCAAACACCACCGACGCCATGTCGGCTGATACAAGACCTCGCCCCGAACGAAACCGCCCCCGGAGTTTGGTACGACAAAGCAGCCTCTATCGAGACAACTTATTTCCTATATCTGGCTGATCCTCCCAGTGGCGCTAAACGCCCAGATCACTCCAGTCGAGCCTTACGCATCGCGCACGACCCCTATCCTCGGCAGCAATTGATACGCAAACAAAAATGAATAGCAAGCATTTTTCTGATTTACGTACCTCATTTTTACTCCTATGTTCCGCAGCGAGGAGCGAGCATGAAACCTACCGTCCACGATATAGCCAGAACTGCGGGTGTTAGCCTCGCCACGGTTGACCGTGTGCTCAATGATCGCCCCGGTGTAAGGGACAAGACTCGCGAACGCGTTACGGAAGCGATGAATGCACTTGGCTATGTACGAGATGTAAGTGCTGCTAATCTCGCACGCGGAAGGTTGTATCAGTTCGATTTCATTTTGCCGGATAATGAAAACACCTTCATGCTAAGCCTTCGGGCAGAAATTGAGGCTGCGAAAGAACGCGGTCCGTCCGAGCGTGTCTTGATCAACCTGATTCCTGTTCCAGCATTTGACGAGGCTGCACTCGTAAAGGCCCTCAATGAAAGCGCTATCCGTAAACCTGATGGGGTCGCATTTGTAGCGGTAAACACCAATCCGGTTCGTAGCGCTTGCGCGAAATTAACAGAACTTGGCATTCATGTGGTGACGCTCGTTTCTGATCTGGGTGACTCGTCACGCGCGCATTATGTCGGCATAGATAACGGCGCTGCGGGGCGCACTGCGGCGCGTCTGCTTGGGCTTTTTGCCAGCGGAACCGATGGCGCTATTGCCGTCATTGCAGGTTCGCTGAAAGTGCGTGACCATCAGGAGCGCTTTGAAGGTTTCAAACACTCTATGGAAACTGACTTTCCGGGTCGGGAAATTTTACCCGTTCTTGAAGGCTTTGACGAAAGCGCACGCGTCGAAAAACTGGTCCGTGAGCTGCTCAATAAGCGCAGTGACATTGCCGGTATTTATAGCCTCGGCGCGGGTAATAATGGCCTGGTACAGGCACTCGATGCCCATCGCGGCCCTCGCCCTCTGGTTGTTGCCCATGAGCGGGACGACGTGACATCACAGGCGCTGGAAGAAGGCCTTATCCATGCCGTTCTGGCACAAGATGCAGGGCATGAAATTCGCAGTGCCATCCGTGTTCTCAAAGCGACAGCGGACCGCCTTTCCATCGTGCCGGGACAGGAACACATTCGCATCGAAATCTTTCTCAAAGACAACCTGCCCCAGCCCTATTGAGGCTTGGGGCATAGCGCAATTCGACTGGAGCAAACATGTATCTCGGGCTTGATCTTGGAACATCAGGCGTCAAAGCGCTGCTGATTGATGACAATCAGGCCGTCATAGGCTCTGCCCATGGCGAACTTGACGTCTCTCGCCCACATCCTGGGTGGAGCGAACAGGATCCCGCACAATGGATCAAGGCTTGCGAAACAGCCATTGATGGTCTTCGGGCTGCACATCCAAAAGAGTTGGCAGCCGTAGCAGGGATTGGTCTTTCAGGCCAGATGCATGGCGCAACTTTGCTCGATGAAAATGATCAGGTGCTACGACCATGTATTCTTTGGAACGATACGCGTAGCTATAAAGAAGCTGCCGAACTCGACGCTGATCCGGCGTTCCGTGCCATCACCGGTAACATCGTTTTCCCAGGCTTTACGGCGCCTAAACTCGTTTGGGTCGCGCGCAATGAACCGGATATTTTCGCACGCACGCGCAAAGTGCTTTTGCCAAAGGATTATCTGCGTCTCTGGCTTACCGGCGAATATGTATCCGATATGTCGGATTCGGCTGGCACGAGCTGGCTCGACACCGGTGCACGTAAATGGTCGCAGGAACTGCTCGCCAAGACTGGCCTCACCGAAAACCATATGCCAGCGCTTGCGGAAGGCAGCGACGCAACCGGAAATTTGCGTGCTGAACTGACGGCTCGTTGGGGGCTCTCAACCGCTCCGGTTGTTGCAGGGGGAGCGGGGGACAATGCTGCATCCGCTTGCGGCATGGGAACAGTGCAGCCCGGTCATGCCTTCGTGTCGCTGGGCACATCGGGCGTGTTGTTTGCTGCCAATGGTGCTTATCAGCCAAAGCCTGAAAGTGCCGTCCACGCCTTCTGCCATGCACTTCCCGATACATGGCATCAGATGGGTGTAATCCTGTCGGCTGCGAGTGCGCTCGATTGGTTCTCCCGTGTCACCGGCACCAGCGCACATCAACTGGATGCAGAACTGGGCAGCACACTCAATGCCCCGGGAAGCACGACCTTCCTGCCTTATCTTTCGGGCGAGCGCACACCTTATAATGACGCTAAAATTCGTGGTGTCTTCAGCGGTCTCGACCATGAGACCGATCGCAAAGCAATGACGCAGGCAGTCCTTGAAGGTGTGGCTTTTGCCATCCGCGATAATCTTGTGGCACTGCAATCAGCTGGAACTGAGATCAAATCGCTGATCGCGGTCGGTGGCGGTTCAAGGTCTGCCTATTGGCTCAAATCCATAGCAACAGCATTGAATGTCCCAATTTCACTGCCTGAAGAAGGAGACTTTGGCGCAGCTTTTGGGGCCGCACGTCTCGGGCTGATTGCTGCAAGCGGTGCTGATCCTTTTGCGATCTGCATCCCCCCGCGCACGGCCCTCACCATCGAACCTGAACAGGCGCTGCTTTCATCTTATGACGAAGCTTATCAGCGCTATCACGCACTTTATCCCGCGTTGCGCCCTCTCGCATAAGAGCGCGCGCATTTTATCCATCATCTTAATCGGAGGAATATGATGAGCACCGGATTTTTCGGAGACATCCAGAAAATACGTTACGAAGGCCCAGACAGCGATAATCCACTGGCGTTCCGCCACTATAACCCAGACGAAATCGTCATGGGCAAGCGTCTGGAAGATCATCTGCGTTTCGCTGTCGCCTATTGGCATAGCTTTGCATGGGAAGGCGGAGACCCGTTCGGCGGACGCACTTTCGACCGCCCTTGGTACAAGGATGGTCTTGAAGCTGCAAAGCTAAAAGCCAATGTTGCGTTTGAATTTTTCTCGCTGCTCGGCGCGCCATTTTATTGCTTCCATGATGCCGATGTTCGTCCGGAGGGCGACAACTTCGCTGAGAACACAAAGAACCTCGAAGCCATCGTCGACATTTTCGAGCGGAAGCAGGCTGAAACCGGCATCAAGCTTTTGTGGGGCACGGCGAACCTTTTCTCACATCGCCGTTATATGTCCGGTGCTGCGACCAATCCTGATCCGGAAGTCTTTGCTTTTGCAGCCGCCACCGTCAAAACCTGTCTTGACGCTACGAAACGTCTTGGTGGCGACAATTACGTGCTTTGGGGCGGCCGTGAAGGTTATGAAACTCTTCTCAACACCGACCTGACACGCGAACTCGACAATATGGGACGCTTCCTCAACCTCGTGGTCGAATACAAGCACAAGATCGGCTTCAAGGGCACAATCCTGATCGAACCAAAACCCCAGGAGCCAACAAAGCATCAGTACGATTATGACGTTGCCACGGTTTATGGCTTCCTCAAGCGCTATGGTCTTGAGAATGAGGTGAAGGTCAATATCGAACAGGGCCACGCAATTCTCGCCGGTCATTCGTTCGAGCATGAACTGGCACTGGCCCGCAGCCTCGGCATTCTTGGCTCCATCGACATGAACCGCAATGATTATCAATCTGGCTGGGACACAGACCAATTCCCGAACAATGTACCAGAAATGGCGCTTGCCTATTATCAGGTTCTGCTCGACGGTGGCTTCAAAAATGGCGGCACCAATTTTGATGCCAAACTACGTCGTCAGTCGCTTGATCCACAGGATCTGCTGATCGGCCATATTGGCGGTATGGATTGCTGTGCACGTGGCCTCAAGGCTGCTGCTCGCATGATTGAAGACGGCGCGCTGACCAAGCCATTGGATGAACGCTACGCTGGCTGGTCTGGCGATTTCGGCAAAAAGCTCGCCACCAGCCTTTCGTTGGAGCAAATCGCGTCAGAAGTCGAAACAAAAAATATCAACCCGCAGCCAAAATCTGGCCGTCAGGAGTATCTGGAAAACGTCGTTAACCGCTACGTTTGATAAGCCCAGTAAAAAAAACCCCGCTCACCGAGCGGGGTTTTTATTTCTAGTATGGCGGACCCGAAATTCGCTTCACTGCAAAGCAACCAACTGAGCGAATTTGGGGTCCAAAGCCATACCAGCAAATTATTGAATCTAGTGTGGTTTACGGATTTAAAGTTCATCGAGGTGAATGCAGCGCGAATGATACGAACTTTAAATCCACCACACTAGTTTAATGCAACATCATGCGGCTTTCGGCAGGCTGCAAACCGATCAAGATTCTGATCATAGGCGGATGTTTTAACCGCCATCATGCCAAGTACCGTATGAAATAAATTGTCATGTGAGGACGGCTCAGCAGTTGTTTTGCGCAAGCAATCAAGATTCAACCCCGTATCGGCGGCATAATCCGGCGAAAACCACGTGATAAACGGAATATGGGTCTGCTGCGATGGCGCAATAAAATAGGGTGCCGCGTGAAGATAGAGACCATTTTCACCGAGCGATTCGCCGTGATCAGACATATAAATCATCGAAGATGCAAATTTGTCCTGATGTGCTTTCAGGAGATCGATAACTTCAGACAAAATATGATCCGTGTAAAGAATGGAGTTGTCGTAGGCGTTGACGATTTCCTCATGCGAGCATTTAGCAAAGTCATTTGAGCGACAGTCTGGCTGAAAACCCGCATAGTCCGCCGTGTAACGACGATAATAGGCTGGGCCATGGCTACCCGTCATATGCAAAACAATAGTCGCATTGTCTGTTGTTTCGTTCAGTTGTTTCGACAGATTATCGATCAAAATCTGATCAAGACATTCACCGCCCTCGCAATAGCGCTTGTCGTGTGAAGCCTGCAACTCAACCAGCTTGATGCGCTCGGCAACGCCCTTACTGCCAGTATTATTCTCATACCAACTCGTTTGCACACCCGCATGTTTGAGAATGTCCATAAGGTTTTCTGAGCCGCGGAACTTCGTGTTGGAATAATCCTCACGCGTGAAAGGCGAAAACATGCACGGCACCGAAACGGAGGTTTCGGTGCCACAGCTTGATGTATCTGTAAAAGCAATAACATCGCGCTTCTTCAATTCTGGATTGGTTTCACGCGCATATCCATTCAGGCTGAAATTCTCGGCACGCGCTGTTTCGCCGACCACGACAACGGTCACCAGCTTTTTGCCTGCTGGCAGCTGCGTAAGCATCTGCTTGGCATCCAAACCCAATGGCTCCATTACGATATCGCGATTTTTATATACGTGTGAAACATACTGAATTGTGCTCGCAATAGGTGTGCTTGGCATAATCTTCTGCATAATATCAGTGCCATGTTCGCGGAACATGGAAGAATAGGCCGCATAATTCGAACCGATTATCACAACAGATACGATCACACAGCTTAAGATAACGCTTGTATTCACCAGCAACTTGGAGAGTATCGGGCGATGTTTTACCCGTACCCAAGCGATCAACAGCGAAGGCACAATACCAAATAATGTCATATGCCAGAGATAGCTTGAGGTAAGCAGCGCACCAGATTCTGCCTGCGTCGTCGTAAGCGCCGCCTCGACAACGTATTTGTCAATAATCGTACCAAACGTGTCTGTGAAATAGGAGCCACCCGCTGCAATCATCACAAAAAAGATCAGCATTGGCTTGATAATATATTTTGCTGAAAACAGAACAAATAATGCAACATAAAGCAAAAGCAGAACGACAGCGATCCCCGCAAGTCTAAACGGGGCATCAGCATAATAAGTGCTGATCGCATACCAAAATGAGGTATTTGTAAAGATAAGAACATAGAGCGCCGTTAAAAGACACAATGGTCCACTGGCGATTGTGGGACGAAACTTCTGCATGGCACGCTTTCGAAATTTTTGAACACGCACGCCTTACAAGAGCAACCAGCAACGAGGGTCGGCTTTTTTTCAGGCCCGTTTGCGCCAGACATGAAATCAAGATGGCTTTTCTGCGGCGAAACAATTTGAAAGGTAAGAGGAACTAAACACCCAAACAAAAACGCCGCCGAAAACGGCGACGCTTCTAATTTAATCTCTCACGGTATCAGAGACTAACCCATCCTCCGTTTTTATTGGACGAACGCACACAAGCATCGATAAATGATACGCCCCTCACCCCGTCATCAACGGTTGGATAAATGACCGCACTATCAACCTTCGCATTGTCACGTCGCGCCTGAATTGCGTTCGCAGCTTCCGTATAGATCGTTGCAAAAGCTTCGAGATAACCCTCCGGGTGCCCAGCCGGGATTCGTGTAACACGCGCTGCCGCATCGCCCGCGCCTGCTCCACCGCGAGTGATAAGACGTTTCTGATCACCAAATGGCGTAAACCACAGTCGGTTCGGGTCTTCCTGAGCCCATTCAATCCCACCCTTGGTGCCATAGACGCGCAAACGCAGTGCGTTTTCATTACCCGGCGCGACTTGACTGCACCAGAGCATACCCTTGGCACCACCAGCGAAACGCAGCATCACATGCGCATTGTCATCAAGACGGCGTCCCGGAACAAAGCTGTCAAGATCAGCTGCTAAGCTTTCAAGTGTGAGGTCAGTCACAAAGGATGCAAGGTTAAAGGCATGGGTGCCAATGTCGCCCGTTGCTCCACCAAGTCCGGATTGTGCCGGATCGGTGCGCCAGACTGCGCCCTTGGCCCCGGTTTCTTCAACCGCTTCCGTAAGCCAGTCTTGCGCATATTCGACCTGCACCACACGCAGATCGCCAAGCTCGCCATTGGCGATCATTTCGCGCGCCTGTCGCACCATCGGATAGCCAGTGTAATTGTGGGTGAGCACAAACAATGCGCCACTCTCATCAGCGACTTTCTTAAGCTTCTTCGCATCAGCTAAGGTCGAAGTCAGTGGCTTATCACAGATCACATGAATGCCACGGCGCAGAAACTCCTTCGCGGCATCATAATGCACATGGTTCGGCGTCACGATGGCCACCGCTTCAATGCCACTTTTAAGACGCGCTTCGCGGATCGCCATTTCTTTATAGCTCGAATAAATGCGGTCTTCCGCAAGTCCCAGCTCACGCCCCGAAGCCTGCGCTTTTTCCGCAGAAGACGAAAGCGCACCTGCCACCAGTTCAAAACGGTTGTCGAGCCGCGACGCCATGCGATGGACGCCACCGATGAAAGCGCCCGCTCCGCCACCAACCATACCCAAACGGATACGCGGATTGGCTGTTTCTTTGGTCTTTGCTTCAATGCTCATCGTGGTTCCTCCGAGCGCACTCGATCTGATTTCCTCAGATCGGCGCTCTCACTTGTTATTTTATCGCGTATCTCGTCCGAAAATCGCTAGGCACGTTTCGGGATACGCCTTACAATCCCAGCATACGTCGATTGGCAGCATCATCTGTGCCGCCGGCAGCGAAATCGTCAAACGCCTTTTCGGTCACACGAATGATATGGTGCTTCACAAACTCGGCACCCTCACGCGCACCGTCTTCGGGGTGTTTCAACGCGCATTCCCATTCGACAACAGCCCAGCCGTCAAAGTCATTGGCTGCCATTTTCGAGAACACAGCACCAAAATCGACCTGACCATCACCAAGTGAGCGGAAGCGACCCGCGCGATTAACCCAGCCTTGATAACCGCCATAAACGCCCTGACGCCCGGTCGGGTTAAACTCGGCATCCTTGACGTGGAACATCTTGATACGGTCTTTGTAGATGTCGATATTGTCGAGGTAATCCAGACATTGCAGCACGTAATGCGATGGATCATAGAGCATGTTTGCGCGCGGATGGTTCTTAACCCGCTCCAGAAACATCTCATACGTCACGCCATCATGCAGGTCCTCGCCCGGATGGATTTCGTAGCAGATATCCACGCCGTGCTCATCCGCATGATCAAGAATTGGTAACCAGCGACGCGCCAGTTCATCAAAAGCCGTTTCAACAAGGCCGGCGGGACGCTGCGGCCACGGATAGATGAACGGCCAAGCCAACGCGCCTGAGAAGGTTGCATGCGCGCCAATGCCAAGATTGCGCGAAGCGCGGATTGCCATTTTGACCTGCTCAACCGCCCATGCCTGACGCGCTCTGGGATTGCCGCGCACTTCTGGCACCGCAAAACCATCAAACGCCTCGTCATAAGCCGGGTGCACGGCGACAAGCTGGCCTTGCAAATGCGTCGAAAGCTCGGTGACTTCAACGCCGTTTTCACGCGCAACACCGGCGAATTCATCACAATAATCTTTAGATTCGGCGGCTTTTTTCAGATCGATCAACTGGCTTGCCCATGTCGGCACCTGCACACCGGCATAGCCCTTCTCTGCAGCCCATTTGGTAATGCCGTCCCATGTATTGAATGGCGCTTCATCGCCTGCAAACTGCCCGAGAAAAATCCCGGGGCCTTTGATCGTTTTCATCAAAAGTCCTCCAATTAAAACTCAAACTCATATCGGGATAATGCAAATACGCGCCCGACAAAGCGGGCGCGTATTCAGATATCAGAACGGAGAATCCGGGAAGTAGAACTGCTCAGCGTTGTCCTTTGTGATCAGTGTTGCGTCGAGGATATATTCGCCGCTGACGGGGATCTGATCATAGAAGTGGCCAGCAGCCAGTTCCATCGCAGTTGAAACCATTGCAGGTGGATAAAGCACATCAACCGGCATCAGCTTGTCGCCATCCATGACCTTCTTGATCATGTCCTTGGAACCAGCCCCACCGATAACATACTGAATGTCGTCGCGATTGGCCTGTTTGATGGCTTCGAGAACACCAACAGCCATATCGTCATCCTGACACCAGACGACATCTATCTTCGGATACTTGGTCAGGAAATCCTGCATCACGCGGAAAGCATCATCCCGGTTCCAGTTGCCATACTGGCGATCAAGAACCTTGACGTTTGAGCCTGCGATACCTTTGTCAAAACCATCCTGACGCTGCTGGTCAATGGGAATAGGCATACCGCGAATAACAACGACCTGAGCATCTGGTGTGTTCTTGGCGATGTATTCACCAGCCACCTGACCAAGAGCCGGATTGTTACCAGCAATATAAAGATCGCGGATCGAGTTATCATTGTTGCTTGGAGCGCGATCAACAAGCGCTACAAAAGTACCCTTATCCTTGATCTCCTTGATCGCGTTAACAAGCGGATCAGGATCGGTCGGCAATACGACCAGTCCATCAAGTCCCTGGACGGCCAAATCCTGCAAAGCGTTCGCCTGGCTGGCGGCATCGGGCGATGTCTTGACGATCACATTGAGGCCCGGATGCTCCTGCATCAAAAGCTTCGCAACACGTTCGGCATGATAGACGACGCCGGCTGTCCAGCCATGGTCAGCAGCCGGGATCGATACGCCGATTGTCACCTTTTTATCCTGCGCGCTTGCCGCGCCGGTAAATGCCAAAGCGCCAGCCGCCAAAGCAGCAAAGGCAAACCCTAAGAATTTTCCTCGCATTAATTCCTCCCAAGTGTTCGGGGGCTTTATCCTCACGTGACCGGACCGCCCCATCAATCCCGTCAAACCCGTTATTCCAAGCCGTTAGACGCCCCTCTTCATCGTCGTGAGAGTGAGCGCTGTACCAGCATGGCAATGATAATGATGGCACCCTGAATAGCGCCGATCAGATATTCGCTGATGAAGTTGGAAAGCAGCATGATATTGCCAACGATTTCGAGAATGAACGCGCCGCAGATTGTGCCCCAGACGCGCCCCACGCCGCCGCGCAACGCCGTGCCACCAACCACAACCGCCGTAATTGCCTGCAACTCCCACAACATGCCGGTTGTTGCCGAGGTCGAGCCAAGTCGCGGCACATAAAGCAGTACGGCAACAGCCACGCAAAGCCCTTGCACGATATAGGCAATTGTGCGAACGCGCTTGACCGAGATGCCCGAATAACGCGCCACATCTTCGCTGGAGCCAACAGCGATCACATGACGTCCATAACGCGTACGATAGAGTACGAAAGCCGCAATTGCTGCCGTGACAAAAATCGCAATGACCGGAATTGGCACGCCAAACACGTCACCAAAATAGGCAGGGCGATAAAGAGCCTGAATTTCAGGATTGCGCAGCGTAATTGCACCACCTTGCGACAGCCATGTCGTCAGACCACGATATATTCCCATTGTTCCAAGTGTCGCAATGAAGGGTTCTATCCCGCCCATTGTCGTGATCAACCCGTTGGTCAAGCCGCAAAGCGCACCAACGACCACAGCCAGCAACACAGCCGCGATCAACATCATGACCGGATCAGCGATCACGCCACTGTTCATAAACATAATCATGATGCTGCCGACAAAAGCAGCCATCGCGCCAACGGATAGATCAAGCCCACCCGCCGAGATCACATAGGTCGCGCCGAGTGCGATAATCGCAATAAAGGCACTGCGTGTCGCAACGTTCAGCAAATTGTCGATGCTGATAAAATTTGGATTGGCAATTGTTCCAAGAACAAGCAGCAAAAGCAGCGCAATAAAAGGGGCGATCGCCCTCAGATCCCAGTCTTTAGACGTTTTTGGCGCCTTGCTCTTGTCATTCACTACGTCAGTCATTGACACCCCTATTTATAATTATGCCGCTTCTGTGCTGACGCCCGTTGCTAGAACAACAATGTCATGCTCGGTCATGCGTTCGCCTGTCACCTCACCCGCAATACAGCCTTCCCGCATGACAACGATGCGATCACATATCCCGATAAGCTCTGGCATCTCTGACGACACAACAATGATCGATTTTCCTTCATCGGCAAGATTGGCGATGAACTGATAAATCTGTTCTTTGGTACCCACATCAATGCCGCGTGTTGGCTCGTCTATGATGACGATAGACGGATTCAGCAGCATCATTTTTGCCAGCAGCAGCTTTTGCTGATTTCCACCTGAAAGTTGGCCAGCGAGAATATCTTTGCGTCCGGTGCGAATATCAAATTCCTTGATCGCATCATCCAGCGCCACGCGCTCTTTATTCCGGTCGATCTGCAAGCCCCGGACAAATTTGCTGATCGATGCAAGTGTCAGATTGATGCCAAGATCTTTACCAAGCAAAAGACCTTTGCCTTTGCGATCTTCACTGAGATAAGCGATCCCGGCAGACAGGCTTTCATGCGCATTATGGAAATTGACGGATTTACCATTGTGCCGAACCTGTCCCTTGCCGGGACGAAGGCCAACCACACCTTCCATGAGCTCTGTACGGCCCGCACCGACCAAGCCTGCAAATCCCAGGATTTCGCCCTTGCGCAAAGCAAAGCTCGCTGTTTTGACATAGCCAGGAACTGTGAAGTCTTGCACTTCAAGCACTGTCTCATCCGACCGTTCCGATGCGCGATCCGGATAAAGCTTGGCCACGTCACGACCAACCATCAGCCGGGCCATATCATTGGGCTGAAGCTCTGAAGTCATGTGCGCAGCGACAAGTGTTCCATCACGCAAAACTGTGATGCGATCCGAAATTTCTTTTACTTCCGGCAGGCGATGCGAAATATAGAGAACGGCCACGCCTTTGGCGCGGATATCACAAATTACTTTCAAGAGTGCTTCGGTTTCAACCGGTGTTAGCGACGCTGTGGGTTCGTCGAAAATGACAACGCGGTGAGGCACCAGCAGCACGCGGGCAATTTGCACAAGCTGGCGCTGCGCTATTGAAAGGCTGCCCACAATCGCATCGGGATCAATGTCGGCGCCAAGATCGCGAACTGCTTTACGCGCACCTTCACGCATCGACTTATCATCGACAACAAGCCCGTTTGAAAGCTCACGTCCAAGATAAATATTCTGGGCAACAGTCAGATCAGGCGCGAGCAAAATCTCCTGATGCACAAGCACAATGCCTTGCGCTTCAGCCTCAACAGGCCCTGAAAATGCAATTGGCTTGCCATCAATCCGAATCTCACCGCTTGTCGGGCGTTCATTGCCAGCGAGCAGCTTCATCAATGTCGATTTACCGGCACCATTTTCGCCGATAATCGCATGAACTTCGCCGCCATAGATGCTAAGATTGATCCCTTTGAGAACCTGGACGGGACCAAAAGACTTGGACAACGACACAGCTTCAAGAAGCGGAACGCGCGGTTCTCTGGAAAGAGGAATCATGCGTTAATACCAAAGACAGCGTTGTCGTAAGACATTACGCAAAAGAATTTCAACGCAAGAATATCAGCGATAATATCTGGATGCACGTGAACTCCTCCCAAAGTCTCGCAACCCAACCTTAGCGTTCGCTTTGAGGTACGTAAAGCAAAATTATTTGCAGGAAGGTGAAATGAGCTCGCTTGCATCCAAAGATTATTAATAATCAGCGTTATAAAATAGTCAGAGTTATAACTTGATGATCTTAACAACGCCGTGGTTCGACGGTATTAAAATGATAAGTATTTGTGGCGATAGCATTTGAAAACCTCACCTCCAACCAACAACAAAACGTTGCTCGGCTGCCATCGGATTTTGACCACTCCGCTGACTTGGATATTTGTTACAATCACTTTAACGGTTCTATTTTTAACCTTTCCATTGGTTGTGCCGATCGGCCCAATGTATTGGGACACCTATATTTACCTCGATGCAGCCCAACGGATAAATATCGGGCAAATACCGTCGGTTGACTTCTTCACCCCAGCAGGTCCTCTTGAGTACTATCTGTTCGCCTGGGGTTTGAACGTCTTTTCTCACGCTCAGCCAGTGCTGCTAGCACAATGGTCGACGCTCATAATCGCAGCACCATTAATGGCTATCGTCCTTTGTGATGTTGACCGTGAAAGCCGATCCACAGCTTTTGCATTGCTAATCCCATTTTTGATTTTCGCTATCTCTCCAGCAAATGCCCAACTTGAAACATCATATCCGGGTCTCGACGGATTTGGCATTTATAATCGACACGTGTGTTTGTTGCTTTATGTGCTGGTCGCCGGGCTTATTTTCATGCCCAACAGCAGAAAACTGGCGCTGTTTTGTGCCGCGACAATGCTTTGCCTGTTTCTGACGAAGGTCACTGGTTTTCTCGTTGGAGGACTCTTCGGATTTACAGCCCTTCTTGCCGGGCGTATCTCCTTAAGCAATGTTCTGATCGCTATTATCGCAGCCCTCGTGTTGCTCGCCGGATTGGAACTCAATGGCCATATGATATCCGCCTATCTCGCAGATATCAGCCAATTGCTTATGCTAAACCAAGCAGCGTTGCTGCCACGCTTTCTCACAGTCATATCCGGCAAGCTCGATGTTATTTTGCCAGCAAGCGCTCTGGCTGTTGTGTTGTTTTGGCACGAAACACGCCATAATATTACGCCAACCCGCTTTTTCGATCGCAGCTCAGTTTGGCTCGCAATCACCGTTGCCGGCGGGATTTTTGTCGAAACACAAAACACAGGCAGTCAGGAGTTCATTTTTCTGTGGCCGGTTTTGCTGATGATCTGGCAACGCATCAAACCGTTGAACGACAATAAAATCAAGATGACTGTGCTGATCCTTACAGCCTTCGTCGCAGTCCCTACGGTTAGCAAAGTTGGTCATAAGGTGTTGCGCGCAATTGCAGTCGCCCCAACCTATGTTCAGCCGCCCGTTACCGAGCTGAAAAACATGGCTCAGATTTCCACCCGAACCGACATGATGGAACGGGCCAAACTCTTGCCGCAGCACTATGCAGATTATTCAACGCCTTATGAAGCACTGGCACAACAAGGACAATTGCCAAGCTGGCGGCTGTATTCCGAGCTCGACTATCAAATTTACTGGCTTATCTCGGTTGACGAAGCGGTCAAGGCGCTCAAAAAATTCGAGAAAGAAAACAGCATCCAATTAAAGTCGTTGATGACACTCGACTTCACCGATCCGTTTCCGTGGCTACTTGATCGCAATGCCGCCCGTAAAATCCAGATCGGCGCTGATCCATTTCGCACCGTTCCCCCCATGTCGCCTGAAACCAGAGCTGCAGTTCAAGCAACGGATGGCGTGTTGCGCCCGAAATGTCCGATGACGACATCCCGGCTTGCCTTACAGGAAATCTATGCCGATGCACTCAAAGATCGCGATGTGATTGCTCTCGACCCGTGCTGGGATTTGCTGCTACGTCCCGGCATTCTTAAATAAGAAAAAAGCCGGGATTTACCCGGCTTTTTTCTTTACTTAATCTGCGCTTTCACGAAATCCTTGACGATGCCAACAATGCCGCGTCCAAGAATTTCATCAAGCGCTGCGATGAACTCATCGACATGCTGACGGCTACAAATCAGTGGCGGCTCAAGGCGGATCACATTGCGATTATACTCGGTGAAAGCCACCAATACGCCGTGATCACGCAGCAGATGACTGCCGATAAAGCCCGGCAACGAGCCTTTCAGCTTGTCATCAAGCATTGCCAGCACAGGTCGAAGTACCATTGGCATTGCGTTGGAGAAATCATGGAACTCCAACCCAACCATCATGCCCTTGCCGCGCACGTCCTTGATGAGTTTCGGATAACGCGCGTGCAACTCATTCAGACGCTCCAGCAGATAATCGCCGGTTTCCGCCGAATTATCTATAAGATGCTCGTCGTAAAGCACATTGATCGTTTCAATCGAGGTGATGCAGGCTTCACCAATGCCGCCGAACGTTGCCATGGCATGGATCATCGCCGTTTTTGGCGTACCATAGGCTTTCATATAGACATCGCGCTTGGCAATCATCGCGGCCATCGCCGTTTTGCCGCCGCCTAATGACTTGGCTAGCGCTGTAACATCCGGAATGACGCCGTAATGTTCAAAGGCATAGAACTTTCCGGTACGGCCAAAGCCGCACTGCACTTCGTCGGCGACCCAGATCACACCATACTGATCACAGAGCTGGCGCAGCTTCTGCCAGAATGACGCATCGGCCTGAATAATGCCTCCACCGCCCTGAATGGTTTCAAGAACGATGACGCCAATTTCCGGGTCCGCGCGGAACGCGTTTTCAATGGCATCGATATCGCCGAACGGTACGCGCACCGTATTGTCGACCAACTTGAACTCACCACGATAAAGCCCGCCATCGGTGATCGACAGCACACCCTTGGTTTTGCCATGAAAAGAATTTTCGGCATAAACGATCTTCGGCTTCTTCGGCCCTGCAGCACGTTCTGCAACCTTGATGGCAGCTTCCATAGCTTCCGAACCGGACGAGCCTAAGAACACCATATCAAGATCGCCCGGCGAACAGGCAGCAATGTCGTAAGCAAGGGCCGCCGCATATTGCGACATGAAGGCGATAGCGATTTCGTGCCGCATTTCCTCCTGAAACTTGCGGCGCGCTTCAAGAATACGCGGGTGATTATGACCGAGTGCCAGCGAACCGAAACCACCGAAGAAATCGAGGATCTTACGGCCGTTCTGATCGTAATAATACATGCCTTCGGCACGCTCGATTTTCACCTTGTGAAAGCCGAGCAGCTTCATGAAATGCAGCTGTCCCGGATTAAGGTGTCCAGTGAAAAGCTCTGTCATGCGTGGCAGGTCAAGCGCTTTGGCGTCTTCAACCGTCAGAAGCTTCGGCTTGGGCGTAGTATTCGTTATAACTTGATTGGTCATGACCTGTCCTCACGCTGCCTTCGATGCAAGCTTTTTGTGATATTCACTATAGGCTGCGATCAGCATATCTTCATCGCGATATTGCGGCACCCAGCCGAGTTCCCGCTCGCCTTTCGACACATCGAGAACGCACATTTCATCAGCAATCAAATATTGCTCCGGGTCCATCAAAGGCTTGTTGAGCCAATCAAGGAAATCCAGCGTGCGTTTGACCGCCCAGGCTGGTGTCGGCACCAGGATGGACTTCGAGCCTGCGTGCTTGACCAGATCGCCGAGCAACTTACGCACTGGTGGCGGATTGAGTGAACCGAGATTATAAACCTCATTCGGCACGCCTGCCTTGAAAGCCGCATAGCAAGCGGATGCACAATCGAACACTGAAATGAACTGATAAGGATTTTTGCCAGAGCCGATCATCGGCACCGGCAGGTTGTTATCGATCAGCTTGAACAGCTTTTCCAGAATGCCAAGGCGTCCGGGTCCGATAATCAGGCGCGGACGAAACAGCGAAATGTTCATCCCTTTCTTGCGCCACTCAGCGGCCAATTCCTCGGTCTTTAGCTTTGACAGGCCATATTCACCCAGCGGATTGCAGGGGTGATCTTCCTTCTGTGGCCAGACATACGTGTGGCCATAAACCATGTCGGTGGTGAAATGCACGAGGCGCTTTGCACCAGCCGCGTCCATTGCCTTGATAATGTTTTCCGTGCCGTAATAATTGACCGGAAAGAAGAAATCGTGACGCTTGGCCCGCACTTGAAGCGGCGATAGCATCTTGGCCGAGAGATTATAGACCATATCGTCGGCGCGAATCCCAAGCTTGCGGATTGCTTCCGGGTCGGTCACATCGGTATGCACGAAAGTCGCCTGCGCATAATGCGCGAGATCGCTTTTCACGATGTCTGCGACGATGACTTCATGCCCGTCAGCAACAAGCAAGGGAGCCAGATAACGCCCCACAAAGCCGTCGCCACCGAAAATAATATGTCTCATAATCCTGCCCCAACCTTAAATTTATGATGCCGAACGGTCTTGAACCGCCGCGTTCTGTTCGGCAGTCGGCGTCTTGCCGCTTTGCGCGATCAGCACTGTTCCAATGCAAATGAAGGCGATGCCCGCAATCTTATAGGCGCCCAGTTCTTCCTTGAACAAAAGCCACGCAAAGACTGCCACGGCGACATAGGCAAGGCTCAAAAAAGGATAGGCAAAAGACAAATCGACTTTTGAGAGCACATACATATGAGATGCCATTGAAATGACGAACATGGTCAGACCAGCGAAAACCCACGGATTAAAGACAATCTGAAAGATCCGGTAAATCAGCGTATCCGCTGTATAGCTGGCATTGCTGAAGGTCATCATGCCATATTTGAGCAGCAGCTGTGCTGCCGCATTGGTCATGACAGTAAAGAGAATGAATGGGATATATTTCATCGTCTGTCCCGTGGTTTAATTTTTTAATGCGGTACGCCGCCAGAAATCGGAACAGAACCGCGCATCGCGCATGTCTTCAAGCTGCTGCCACTCTGGAAAGCCCGCCTTGAACGTTTCAGCACTCATGCGTTGATCCTTGTAGGGATTAACGCGCCCGCCAGCCTCAACGGTCATTTTGTCAAGCTGGTCCAGCAGATCGCGCGTCTTGCGCCCGCGATTGGGAAAATCCATCGTCAGCGTGTAACCGGGCTTTGGAAATGACAGCATCCCCGGTGAATGGACCTCGCCAAACCGCTTCAATACGGTGAGAAACGATGCCTGCCCGGCATCACGACTTGCTGTCAGCATTGCCGGAATTGTCTTCTCAGCCGCCTCGAAAGGTATCACGCTCTGATGCTGATATAGCCCGGCTGGGCCGTAAAAGCGGTTCCAATTGCGCAAACCATCCAGCGGATAGAAGAAGCCCGCAAAGCCTGTCAGATGCGGCTCCTGCTTGCGGCGTTTTGCATGAAAATAGAGAGTGTTGAAGGCCGTCAGGCTCAGCTTATTGAGCATCGAAAATGGCAGATCAAAGGGCACACCGAGCCGCGCTTCAGCGCTTTTGACGGTGCGATTGCCGTTGAGAGCATGATTTCCCGTTATCAGCACACCGCGTCCCTCCGCGTGACCACGTGCCAACTGGTCCACCCAAGCCACCGCATATTCATTGTCGCGGTCGGCTTCTTCCGCAATTGCGAAATACTCAGACAGGCATTTAAACGGCGTGATGCGTTCTTCGACATCCAGCGACCCAACCGGCATCAGACGGATGCGCGCATTGAGGATGAGCCCCGTCAGGCCCATACCACCAATCGTTGCCGCGAAGAGCTCAGCGTTTTCAGCGCTTGAGCAAACGTAATGCACTCCGTCAGAACGAAGCAGCTCCAGACTCTCAACATGGCTTCCGAATGTTCCCCGCAAATGGTGGTTCTTGCCGTGCACATCATTGGCGATTGCACCGCCAAGCGTCACGGAACGCGTCCCGGGCGTCACCGGCAGAAAATAGCCATATCTGACAACTGCCTGAATAATTTCGCTCAACAGCGCGCCGGATTCTGCTTCCAGAATTCCCGTGTGAGGGTCAAAACTCACAATGCGGTTATGCGATAGCATCGGCACAAGCAAACCAGCATCATTATGGCAGCTGTCGCCATAAGAGCGTCCATTGCCGAAAGCCAGCAACGTTTCCGGGCCTTCCAGTTTGGAAAACACATCATCGAACGTAAATGCGTTGCGCTTGTGGCGATCAATACGTCCAAAACTGTCGAAAGACTGATTCATCAGGGCTTTCCGGCGATAAACAGCAGAACCGCGCCTATCGCGATGACCACCTGACTACGCCAGTCAGTGGCGAGAAAGACGACGGGATCGTCGTCCATTTCCTTGCGATGGGCCAGAATCCACACGCGGATAATGATGTAGAGGACAATTGGAACAAGCGGCCAGATCAACCATGGATAAGTATAGAGCTGCTGGACTGCGGCGCTATTGATATAAAGTGCCAAAACCACGACGGCTGTAAAGCCGGATGCCACGCCGCTTTGCCCGACAATATCAATGTCCTCCGGTCGATATCCACGCCCGGCAATGCGGTCTTTTTCTGTCACGGTCGAATTCTGCAACTCGACATAACGTTTGACCAGCGCCAGTGACAAAAAGAAAAACATTGCAAACGCCATCAGCCAGAATGACTGTGGGATTTCTGTCGCCGCAGTGCCGCCCAAAAGCCGAAGCGTATAAAGTGCTGCAAGACAAATAACATCAACAAGAAGAGCACGTTTCAAAACAAGCGAATAGGCTGTCGTTGCGACAAGGTAAGTGCCGATGACCAGACTGAACGCCAATGGCAGGAAAAAACAGGTCACTGTCGCAATCAAAAGCAGCAGAAATGAAACTTTCAAGCCAAAAGGAATGCTGAGCGCACCACTGGCAAAAGGACGCAGTCGCTTTCTGGCATGTTGTCTATCGAGCGGTAAATCAATGATATCATTGATGATATAGATTGCCGAAGCTGCTGCCGAAAAAGCGATGAAGGCTAAAATGGAAGCAATGAAGTCCTCTGCAAGAAAGATAGTATGTGCCAGAATAGCAGGCACAAAAACCAACAGGTTTTTAAGCCATTGATGCACGCGCAGCATCTTGAGATATGGCTTTATGCCAGTCACCGGTTTTTCAAACAGTTGGCTATCATTGACTTTTTGAAACCGCGAGGCCAGACGATCGGGTGCAACGACGACTGCTTCACGCGCAGCGGCGAAAACCGCAAGATCAGCACGGTCATTACCAGCGTAATCAAAGCCCTTTGCTCCATACTGATCGGTCAGCGCCTTCGCTTTACGATGCGAAGACAAATTGGTCGTACCTGAAGTCGCAAAAACCGCTTCAAAAATCCCCAGCTCTTCCGCGACAGCCTCCGCCAAGGGTTCCGCTGCTGCTGTTGCGAGCACCAATCTGCGCCCGCTTGCATGTTGATGCTGAAGATACTCGAGAAAATCCTGCCGATATGGCAGCAAAGTAACATCAAACGAAATACGACTGGCGATCTGCTGTTTCAAATTGGCTTTGCCGGATAACAACCAGACAGGCAGCAAAAGCAAATATAGCGGATTTCGTTTGAGTAGAACGAAGATGCTTTCCCACAGCAGGTCAGTCGCGATCAGCGTTCCGTCCAGATCAACGGCCAAAGGCACTTCATGGCTTTTGAGCCGTTCATCCATATTAGGTGATCCCCGTTGTGCATGCCCGCAAGGCACATCTCATCCGCTTTCATTGGCAGTTCATAGGACGAGAAAACAAATGAATTATAAAAATTCCCCATACAATCGATAATTGTTATCGGGTCAGATGTCTCTACCAATCTGATTATTCCCTACCCCATTATAGTTTTGGTTAATAAACCTTCGGCTATATAAACACTGGTTAATTATTATTCTCCATCATATAAGGCATTTTCGGTGTGGCATCTGATACACACTGACTACCGTTTCGCTTTTGTCGAAGAGCCTGATCATGAATATGGAATTCGCATTGACTGATGGTGCCAATGTCTTCGAACTAGCACCAATTTCTCTTTGGCTCGAAGATTACAGCGGATTGCGAAAGCAGTTCGAGCAGTGGCGCAAAATCGGCATTACAGACCTGAGAGCATTTCTAAAAGAGGATACCAACCGCTTGCGCATCTGCACAAGCCACATCCGTGTTCTCAAGGTTAATCGTAAAACGCTGTCGCTTTATGAAGCGGAGAACATCAATCATCTGATTGAAAATCTGGAGCGCGTTTTCCGTGACGACATGCTCGACCCACATATCGAAGAAATGGTTCAGCTCTGGAATGGCGACAACGCGTTTAACAGCGATACCATCAATTATTCGCTCAATGGTAAGCGCCTTGATATTCAGCTTAAAGGCGTAATTCTCCCCGGCCATGAAGAAACGTGGGATCGTGTTCTTTTATCCATTGAAGATGTGACGGCACGGGAAGAAGCGCGGCGCGAGCAAAGCAAACACAAACAGCATGCCGAAGGCCTGTTTGAACATTCACCTGTTTCGCTTTGGGTTGAAGATTTCAGCCGCATCAAGCAGTTGATGGATGACATCCGCGAGCGTGGGATTGAGGATTTCCGCGTCTTTACCGATGTGCATCCAGAATTTGTACGCCAGTGCATGAGCGAAATTCGTGTTCTCGACATCAATCGCGAAACGCTCGATTTATTCGCGGCACCCGACAAAGAGACACTTCTTAAAAATCTGCCACAGGTCTTTAAAGGCGATATGGAGACGAATTTTCGTGAACAACTGATCGATCTCTGGAATGGCGTCTATTTTCAACGTCGTGAAGTCATCAACTATGCACTTGATGGCACGGAGCGACATCTATTGTTGCAGTTCTCAGTACTTCCGGGCCATGAAGCCGATTGGTCACTGGTGCAGGTTGCCCTTGCGGACATTACAGCTCGCAAAAAAGCGGAAGCCTATCTCGAATATCTCGGCAAACATGATGTTCTGACCAAGTTGCACAACCGTGCCTTCTATGTTGATGAGCTCAATCGCCTTGAGCGTAAAAATCATGAACCGGTATCGATCATCATTATTGATCTCAACGGCCTCAAAACTGCCAATGATCAGCTTGGTCATGCCAGCGGCGACGGCTTGCTGCGCCGGGTAGGCGAAGTGCTGAACGAAGCAGTTAAACTACCCGGTCACGCAGCCCGCATCGGCGGCGATGAGTTTGCAGTCGTGCTGCCCTATGTGGACGAGCGCGGCACGGATGCGGTTATGGAAGATATTCGTCGGCTGATCGACATCAACAATCAGTATTACTCCCACCTCAAGATTGAACTTTCGATGGGCGCGGCCACGAGCATGCCGGGCGAAAAATTGGAAACGGTTGCCAAGCGCGCTGATCTTCTAATGTATGCGGATAAGCGCAAACATTATTCAGCGGAAGCATTGCGCAAATCGCAGCTTTCGTGATTACTCATCAAACTCGATGATCGTTTTTCCACGCGTAAGATCAGTAACAAGCTGTGCCAGCTCACTTTGAACAGCGAGCGGCATCGCGCCGGTAATTTCAACGCCCGTTGCTGTGAAATTCTCATGCGCAATCGTCACATGCTCGACGGCCGTAAGCCGCGCTTTCAGAAGTGCATGATCTGAAAAATCACAGGCGAGCGCAAAGCCAATGACGGGGATCACCTCTGTCTTTTCAGCTTGTCGCAAACACATAGCTGCCGTGCCACCATAGGCACGCATCAATCCGCCACTGCCTAGCAGAATACCTCCGAACCAGCGCGTAACAACCACAACAATGTTATCGAGCTGTTGGCCGTCTATCGCCTGCAAAATTGGCTTGCCTGCCGTGCCGCTCGGCTCACCGTCATCGCTGAAGCGATAGTTCTGCCCCATCCGCCATGCCCAGCAATTATGGGTCGCAGCAAGATCTGAATATTCAACGAGAAAGTCCTTTGCAGCCTGTTCATTGGCGACAGGAGCGGCAATAGCCAGAAACCGACTTTTCTTTATCTCTTGTGTGATGGTTTCAATGCGACTGATGGTGAACATGACTATCCTGCAAACGGTATTTGGCGGGCCTACCATTTTACGTTGCGGATGACGACCCCTTAAGGATGCGTTAGCATTGCACACGCGCAAACTTGGGTATAAGGCAATGAAAAATGAGCCAGCGTCCCGCCCGCCGCTCACCCTGCCAAAATATGAAAGGTCCGCCGATGTTCGATTTGATTGTGAGAAACGCCAATCTTCCCGACGGACGTGAAAAGCAGGACATTCTGGTCAAAGACGGCAAAATTGCCGATATTGGGCCATCGAAAGGCGAACATCAGGCAGCGAAAGAAATAGACGCCTCCAATCGTCTGGTCACACCGCCTTTCGTTGATCCGCATTTCCATATGGACGCCACCCTTTCGCTCGGCCTGCCACGCCTCAACCGCTCTGGCACGCTGCTGGAAGGCATTGCGCTCTGGGGCGAACTGAAGCCCATGCTGAGCGTTGAAGCCATGGTCGAGCGCGCTTTGCGCTATTGTGATCTCGCTGTCAGTCAGGGCCTGCTTGCCATTCGCAGCCATGTCGATGTGAGTGACCCACGCCTGTTCACTGCTGAGGCGATGATCGAAGTGCGCGAAAAGGTTAAGCCTTATATCGACCTTCAGCTCGTGGCTTTCCCGCAGGACGGCTATTATCGTTCGCCTGGCGCTGTCGAACTTGTCAATCGTTCGCTCGATATGGGCCTCGATGTGGTCGGTGGTATTCCGCATTTTGAGCGCACCATGTCAGACGGTGCTGCCTCGCTGGAAGCACTCTGCCGCATTGCTGCGGAGCGTGGACTGCCGGTCGATATCCACTGCGACGAGACCGACGATCCAATGTCACGCCATGTTGAGACGCTGGCAGCACAAACAATGCGTTTTGGTCTGCAAGGCTGCGTGTCTGGCTCGCATCTCACATCCATGCACTCCATGGACAATTATTATGTGTCCAAGCTGATCCCGCTGATTGCGGAAGCGCAGATGAACGCCATTCCAAACCCGCTCATCAACATCACCCTGCAGGGCCGCGCCGATACCTATCCGAAGCGCCGTGGCATGACCCGTGTGCCGGAACTGATGGCTGCTGGCGTTAACGTTGCCTTCGGCCACGATTGCGTGATGGACCCATGGTACTCGATGGGTTCAGGCGACATGCTTGAAGTCGGCCATATGGCTGTGCATGTGGCACAAATGACGTCGATCGAAGGCAAGAAGCAGGTCTTCAACTCACTCACTGTCAATTCCGCTAAGGCACTTGGTCTCGAAGGTTACGGCCTTGAAAAAGGCTGTAATGCAGATTTTGTGGTGCTTCAGGCACGCGATCCGCTGGAAGCGTTGCGTCTCAAGGCCAACCGTTTGACAGTCGTCAAGCGTGGTAAAATTATTGCTGAAACGCCGCAGCGCATCAGCAATTTGAACCTCGCAGGGCGGCCTTCAACCGTTGATGGCGCGGATTACGCGCCACGCGGATAATACCCACAGAAATGCGACGGAAAACTAATGCCTGTTTTTCAATCGTCTGATAAAAGCGCTTGAATTAACGGCAGATTCGTCTGAAATACGTGACATTGCTCATAAGCCTCAACAAAAGAGGCAGAGCAAAAAGTCGCGCATAATTGCACGTCTAAATCACCCAAGAGGGGTTCCTATGACCACAACATCCAAATTCACACGCCGCAGCGTTCTCGTCATGTCGGCAGCACTCGGCGTAACTGCCCTGTCCAGCGGCGCGTTTGCAGCAGAAGAAAAGCTGAAAGTTGCAGGTATCCATGCATCGCCTGTCGAAAATGCATGGAACTCACGCCTTCATGAAGCGCTCAAGCAAGCCAATGACGAAGGCGTTATTGAATATGTCTTCTCGGAAGGCGTTTCGGCCAGTGACTACCCGCGCGCTATGCGCGAATATGCCGAACAAGGTATCAAGCTGATCGTTGGCGAATCCTACGCGGTTGAACGCGAAGCGCGTCAGGTCGCAGCCGATTATCCTCAGACGACCTTTATCATGGGCTCTTCCGGCAAGGAACAGGGCGACAATTTTGGCGTGTTTGGCACCTGGAATTTTGAAGCAGCCTATCTTGCAGGCATGCTCGCAGGCGGCATGAGCAAGACCGGCACCTTCGGTTCGGTTGGAGCTATTCCAATTCCTGAAGTCAATATGCTCATCAATGCATTTCAGGAAGGCGTGAAAGAAACCCGCCCTGATGCGAAGTTCAATGCGTCCTTTATCGGTACGTTCTTCGATCCGCCAAAGGCACGCGAAGCTGGTCTCGCGCAGATCGACGCTGGTGCCGACATTCTGTTTGGTGAACGCATTGGTACCGCGGACGCTGCCAAGGAACGCGGTGTAAAGGCAATCGGTTCGCTGATCGATTACACGCCGCGCTACCCTGACACCGTTTTCGCCAATGCAATATGGAACTTCCGTCCGATCCTCAATGCAGCCATTGCTGACGTCAAGGCTGGCAATCCGACTGGCAAGGATTACACCCCATTCAGCCTGATGAAGGAAGGTGGTAACGACATCGTTTACGTCAAGGGCGCCGCCCCGGCAGATGTTGAAGCCAAGATGGAAGCGCGCCGCGCTGAGATTAAGGCTGGCACTTTCAAGATCGAGCCAAATCCGGCAGAGCCTAAGTAAGAAATTTCAGGACAGCAACGTGGCACTCGATATGAAGCAACAAGATGCGACAGCACTCGCACAAGCGATTGCGAAAGGCGTTTTGACCGCACGAGAGGCTATGGATGCCGCAATTGAAGCAGCAGAAAAATGGCGCCCTTTGGGCGCCATTGCATATCTCGACGAAGAACTGGGGCGTAAGAATGCGGAAGCTTTTGATCATAAAGCTCCTTTCGCCGGAGTGCCGTCGCTTTTCAAAGATCTCGGCGGCCCATGCGCTGGACTGCCGATCCGGCTTGGATCGCGCGCTTGCGCAGATGCACCGCGACACCTTGATTCAGAACTCGCTGCACGTTTACGCAAAGCTGGGCTTAACTTTTTCGGCACGACAACTGTTCCTGAATTCGGGATGGCGCTTGCAAGTGAGCCAATAAACGGACCCCTCGCCCGCCACCCCTTCGATGAAAAGCTTTCACCTGCAGGCTCATCTGGTGGTGCCGCTGCAGCCATTGCAGCAGGCATTGTATCGATAGCGCACGCAACTGATGCAGGCGGCTCGATCCGCGTTCCGGCTGCAACTTGCGGGCTGATCGGCCTCAAGCCAAGCCGTGGTGCTATGCCCGCTGGTCCGCATTTCGGTAACTACCTCGCGGGTATTGCAAGCGAATTTGCGCTTTGCCGCTCAATCCGCGATGCAAAAACTCTGTTCCCGCTCGTTGCAGGCAACACTAAGAGCTTTCTGCCTGACGTCTCGTTTCGATCAGACATCAAGCCGTCAAAACTGCGTATCGGTGTACTCGCAGGAAATTTGCCAAGATATCCGGTAACGAACGAGCGTCAGCAAGTGATTGACGATGCAGCCCGCTTTCTGCAAACGCAGGGCCACACAATCCATACAATCGACGCGGGAACGCTTGCACCTCTCGTTGATGCGAGTGCCACTGCGTTTGATCGGATTATCTCGGCAAATCTGGCCTCGGCAGTTGATGCATTTTCCATTGATGAAGCAAAGCTCGAAAGACTGACACAGGCCGTGGCATCACGCGGGCGCAAGATGAGCGCCGTCGAACTCTACGACGCTATGAATGGTGGTGTGATGACTGCCTATCAGCTCTGGCAGATTTTCCACGATCTTGATGTGCTGATTACGCCGATGCTCGCGTGCGGGCCGCAGCCAATCGGATCATACCCGATGGATCATGACGATGTGGACGCCCACTGGCATAAGATGAATGCCTTTGCGCCTTATGCGGCATTGGCCAATATTTCCGGCTTTCCGGCACTTTCGATGCCTTTTGGCGAGGACACGAATGGTATGCCACTTGCAATTCAGTTGATTGCTCCGATGGGAGGGGACAATCTGCTTTTAGAGCTTGGCGAGCTGATGGAAGAGGACCATCGCTGGCAGCACAAATTTGGCGTTGCGGGGTTGAACGCATGACCACCACAGTTCTTGAACTGCAAAACATCACAAAACGCTTTGGCACACTGACCGCCAATGACGATATTTCGTTGAAGCTTGAGCGCGGCGAAATCCTCGCCTTTCTGGGCGAAAACGGCGCGGGAAAAACCACGCTGATGAATATCCTCTTCGGCCATTATGTGCCAGATGAAGGCCGCGTTTTTGTCAAGGGCGCTGAAATCCCACAGGGCAAGCCACGCGCCGCAATCGATGCAGGCGTTGGCATGGTGCATCAGCATTTTACCCTTGCTCCCAACCTCACAGTTCTTGAAAATATCATCACCGGGACAGAAAGCCTGTGGAAGCTGAAGTCAGCGCACCGTGCGGCCCGCACAAAAATCGCAAATATTGCCAGCCGCTTTGGCTTGCAAGTGGACCCTGATGCGCGGCTTGGTGATCTTTCCGTTGGCGAACAGCAGCGCGTGGAAATTCTTAAAGCGCTGTATAATGACGCGGACATCCTCATCCTCGATGAGCCGACTGCCGTTCTGACCACCCAGGAAGCCGAAAATCTGTTCGCGACATTAAAAGAGATGGCGCGTCAGGGCCTGTCGCTCATTTTCATTTCACACAAACTACACGAAGTCATGTCGGCAGCTGACCGCGTTGTGGTGTTGCGCGGTGGCAAGCTTGTCGCTGAGCGTAAAGCGTCCGAAACATCGAAGGAAGAGCTCGCCGAACTCATGGTCGGTCGTCGTGTTTCGCGCCCTTCACGGGCAGCTGCGACGCCCGGTGAGACTTTGCTTGAGGCAAAGAACGTGACCGTGATAGAGGAAGGCACAACACGCCTGACCGATCTCGATTTTCATCTGCGTGCAGGCGAGACGTTGGGTATCATCGGTGTCTCCGGCAATGGTCAGGCAGCACTGGGTCGTCTTGTTTCAGGGCTTAGTCAGCCTTCCAGCGGCTCACTTGCGATATTCGGACAGACAGTGACGAAATTTGATGCGCGTGAGTTTGTGGCCATGGGTGTTGGCCGCATCCCGGAAGATCGCAATGCGGAAGGTGCAATTGGCGACCTCACTCTGTGGGAAAATGCCGTGCTCGAACGCGTGCGTGATCCGCAGTTTTCCAATGGTATTCTGGTCAATCGAACGGCAGCGCGTGAATTTACGGATCGCATTATTAAAGATTTCGATGTCCGCGGTGGATCGCCCGACAGCCGCATTCGCCTGCTCTCGGGCGGCAATATGCAAAAGCTAATTCTTGGCCGCAATCTTGAAACGGCTCCCCGCATTCTGATTGCAGCGCAGCCAACACGCGGCCTCGACGAAGGTGCGGTTGCTGCGATTCACGCCCGCATTTTGGAAGCGCGTTCCAAAGGAGCAGCAGTGCTGCTCATCTCGGAAGATCTTGATGAGATTATCGGTCTAGCTGATCGCGTTCAGGCCATCGTCAAGGGTAAGCTGTCACCGCCAATTGATGCGAACGAAGCCAATGCGCAAAGACTGGGCCTGATGATGGCCGGTGAATGGCAGACACAGACCACAAAGGGGCTGAACTGATGCGTATTGAACGACGCGAAACTCGCCCCATGGTTTTGGTAGCAACGGCTCCAATTATTGCAGTGTTTGCTGCCTTTGTTCTCGCTGGACTGCTGATCGCCGCCGCCGGTGCGCCAGTGTTTGAATCTTTCAAACAGATTTCAATTGGTGCTTTTGGAACCAGGCTTTCAATCACCGAAACGCTGACCCGTGCCACACCGTTAATGCTAACTGGCCTTGCTGCGGCTGTCGCCTTCCGTTCTAAACTCTGGAATATTGGCGCTGAAGGCCAATTTTATATGGGCGCGCTTGCAGTTGTCGCCTTCGGTACGCAATTAGCCCTCCCCGCAGCCCTGCTTATTCCACTTCTGCTGATCGTCGGCGCTATTGCCGGGATGATCTTCCTTTTGATCCCGCTTGGCCTGCGTTTGCGCTTTGGTGTTGATGAAGTCGTGACCACATTGCTGCTCAATTTCGTCGCGGTTCTCTTCGTTTCGATGATGATAGAAGGCCCGATGAAAGACCCGCTGGCTTTTGGCTGGCCGCAGTCAGAGCCAATACCGGATGCAGCTGTGCTGCCAAAAATCATGTCGGGCATGCGGCTTCATATTGGCATCGTGATTGCCATAGTCCTCGCCCTCATCATTGCCTACGTGCAAAAGCGTACAGTGTTTGGCCTTGAAACCAAGGCTGCGGGGCTTAATCCGAAAGCCGCACGTTTCGCAGGTGTTCCGCTTGGCAAAACACTGGTGAAAGTTGCGTGCATTTCCGGTGGTCTGGCTGGTCTTGCCGGTGCCATACAAGTCATGGGCGTGAAAGGCTATGTCACGACCGACCTTTCGCCGGGCTTTGGTTATTCCGGCATCATCGTTGCCATGCTCGCCAATCTCAATCCCATCGGCGCGATTTTCTCGGCGCTCTTTGCCGCCGCCATGTTCGTGGGTGCAGACGGCATGAGCCGCGCTATTGGCATTCCAAGCTTCATCGCCGATGTGACTGTGGCGCTCTCACTGCTCACCATGTTGGTTGCACTCTTCTTCACCCAATACAGGATCGCCCGATGAACGAGCTGATGGATATCCTGCTTTCCGCTGGCCTCTGGGTCTCGGTCCTGCGCATCGCAACGCCGCTGATTTTCGGCACGCTCGGCGCGCTTTATTGCGAACGTGCGGGCGTACTCAATCTCGGCATTGAAGGGATTATGACCTTTGGCGCCATGATCGGCTGGTTGACTGTCTTTAACGGGGCTGACCTCTGGGTGGGCGTGCTGGCAGCGGCAGCATCGGGTGCCGTGTTTGGCCTGTTGCATGCAGCACTGACCGTGCCGCTGGGGCTCTCGCAACATGTTGTCGGCCTTGGCATAACGCTCTTTGCCTCGAGCCTCAGTTACTTCCTGTTTCGCCTTCTGGTGCCACTATCCTCAACGCCACCATCGATTACGCCGTTCCAGCCAGTTAATCCATCGTGGCTTTCCGATATTCCGTTTATCGGACAAGTTCTAGGCACCCAGACGGCATTGACATGGCTTGCCATTCCGCTGGCACTTCTGCTGGGTTATGTTCTTTTCCGCACACCGCTTGGCCTCGCCATCCGCATGACCGGCGAAAACCCGCATGCCGCGGAAGCGCAAGGCATCAATCCTATCCGTGTGCGTATTTTCACGATCATGTTCGGCAGTGCGCTGATGGCTGTCGGCGGTTCGTTTCTCACGCTCTCTGCGTTCAACTCGTTCTTCCCGACCATGATGCAGGGACGCGGCTGGGTCTGCATCGCGCTTGTCGTATTCGCCTCATGGAATCCTGCCCGTGCACTTTTGGGCGCCCTGCTCTTTGCACTGTTCGACGCATTCCAGCTCCGGTTGCAAACGGTCTATGGGAAGCTGGTGCCTTATCAACTTTTCCTGATGATCCCTTACATCATGTCAATTGCAGCACTCGTCGTCATGGCGCGCCGTGCACGCGTACCACAGGCATTGATGCAGCCTTATCGCCGCGGCGAGCGATAAAATAAAACATAATAAAAACGGCGCCGTAAGGCGCCGTTTTTATATCGTCAGAGCAATTAAGCTGCGCTCGACTTGCTCTTTTCAAAGCGCTTGCGCTCATTTGGATCGAGGTAGAGCTTGCGCAGACGGATCGACTTTGGCGTCACTTCGACCAGTTCGTCGTCCTGAATCCACGACAGAGCGCGTTCCAGCGTCATACGGATCGGAGGCGTCAGCTTCACGGCTTCATCCTTACCGGCGGCACGGATGTTGGTGAGCTTCTTGCCCTTCAATACGTTGACTTCCAGATCGTTATCGCGCGAGTGAATACCGATCAGCATGCCCTGATAGACCTTGACGCCAGCATCGATGATCATCGGACCACGATCTTCGAGGTTGAACAGCGCATAAGCAACCGCTTCACCCTGATCGTTGGAAATCAGAACGCCATTGTTACGACCCGAGATTTCACCCTTAAATGGCTGATAATCATGGAACAGACGGTTCATGATCGCCGTGCCGCGTGTATCGGTCAGAAGTTCCGACTGATAGCCGATCAGACCGCGGGTCGGTGCATAAAACACCATACGAACGCGGTTGCCGCCCGAAGGACGCAGTTCGACCATTTCGGCCTTACGTTCAGACATTTTCTGAACAACAGTACCCGAATATTCTTCATCGACGTCGATGACCACTTCTTCGATAGGCTCAAGCTTTTCGCCGTTTTCACCGTCTTTCATGACGACGCGTGGACGCGAAACGCCAAGCTCGAAGCCTTCACGGCGCATGTTTTCGATCAGAACTGCAAGTTGCAATTCGCCACGACCCGAAACGAAGAACGAATCTTTTTCGTTTGATTCTTCGATCTTAAGCGCAACGTTGCCTTCTGCTTCCTTGAACAGACGGTCACGAATAACGCGGCTCGTCACCTTATCGCCTTCAGTACCAGCATAAGGGCTGTCATTGACGATGAAGGACATGGTCACAGTTGGCGGATCGATTGGCTGCGCTTCCAACGGAATGCTAACTGAAGGATCACAGAACGTGTCAGCAACAGTGCCCTTGGAAAGGCCCGCGATAGCAACGATGTCGCCTGCCTGTGCTTCCTCAATTGGCTGACGCTCAATGCCGCGGAACGCGAGAATCTTCGAGATACGGCCATTTTCGAGCAGCGAACCATCCTGACCGAGAACCTTGACAGCCTGGTTAGCCTTGATGGAACCGGAGTGAATACGACCTGTGATGATACGTCCAAGGAACGGATCAGCTTCAAGAATCGTACCGATCATGCGGAACGGACCTTCAGCAACCTTTGGCGCTGGAACGTGCTTGAGAACCAGATCGAACAGTGGTGCCAGACCTTCGTCCTGCGGACCTTCCGGGTTCAGTGCCATCCAGCCGTTACGGCCTGAACCGTAAAGAACTGGAAAGTCGAGCTGTTCGTCGGTCGCATCAAGATTGGCGAAGAGGTCGAAAACTTCGTTGATGACTTCTTCATGGCGACCATCTGGACGGTCAATCTTATTGATCGCAACGATCGGACGAAGGCCAACCTTGAGTGCCTTACCAACAACGAACTTCGTCTGTGGCATTGGGCCTTCAGCGGCATCAACGAGCACGATCGCTCCGTCCACCATCGAAAGAATACGCTCAACTTCACCGCCAAAATCGGCGTGACCTGGCGTATCAACGATGTTGATGCGTGTGTTCTTCCAAACAACCGAAGTGGCTTTCGCGAGAATGGTAATCCCACGTTCCTTTTCGATGTCGTTCGAATCCATCATGCGTTCTGCGACGCGCTGATTGTCGCGGAAAGAACCGGACTGCTTCAGCAGTTCGTCAACCAGCGTGGTTTTGCCATGGTCAACGTGTGCGATAATAGCGATATTACGCAATTCCATATAGAGATCACTTCTGTATGAGTTGGGAGCCGCGCCAAGATGGATGCACGGAAAATCAATGGGCCGCTCTTACAGGTTTTTTTATGTTTTAGAAAGGGGCAGCGCGAAACTGCCCCTAAATTAACCCGGAAAGCCCGGATTTAGGTGTTTGTTTACAGGCCGATTGTGACAGTTTTGCCGTGCAACCTACAGCAAAGTGCCTGAAAGAATGACCAGTGCCACACTGAAATAAATGACAAGACCTGTCACATCGACGAGCGTTGCAACAAAAGGTGCCGATGCACTCGCTGGATCGAAGCCCAGTCTGCGAAGGATAAACGGCAGCATTGACCCCGTTACCGAACCAAAAGTTACGATACAGACAAGTGCCATACCCACCGTGGCTGCAACCAGCATCCAATGCTCACCATAATCATAGATGCCGAGATTCTGCCAAATAGCGATGCGAACAATGCCGATGAAGCCGAGGAACGAGCCCAGAGCCAGTCCTGTCGGTAATTCGCGAATTGACACCCGCCACCAGTCTTTAAGTGTGAGTTCCTGCAATGCCAGTGCACGAATGATGAGCGATGTGGCCTGCGAACCCGAATTACCACCCGAAGACATGATGAGCGGAATGAACAAGGTCAGAACCAGTGCCTTTTCCAGCTCCAGCTCAAAATGCTGCATCGCACTGGCTGTGAGCATTTCGCCGAGAAACAGAATACCCAGCCAGCCACCGCGCTTTTTGAGCATTTCACCGAAACCAATGCGCATGTAAGGCTTGTCGAGTGCTTCCATACCACCGAAACGGTAAGCATCTTCGCTGGCATCCTCGGTCATGGCATCCAACACATCATCGACAGTCACAATGCCGATGATGTGACGGCTGTCATCAACGACGGGAACCGCCAGAAGGTCGTGCTTGCGGAAAAGGCGCGCAACGTCTTCACGATCTGCGTTTGGTGAAATGGTAATAGGATCATCGTCGCGTGCGAGCGAAAGGATCGGCTCATCCAGCTCGCGGATAATCAGCCGGCGCAAACTAACCACACCCAGCAGAACACGTGTCTGCGGATCGACCACATAGATTGCGTAAACAGTCTCGCGTGTGCGCTCCACCTTTCGGATGTGCTCAAGCGTTTGCCCGACATTCCAGTTTGACGGGACAGTGATGAACTCGATTGTCATGAGGCTACCCGCAGTATTTGTGGGATAGCCCATAAGCTTTTTCAGCGCGGCCTTTGTTTCTGGCGCAAGAATGGGGAATAAGCGTGCCCGATCCGCATCTTCCATCGACTGGAAGACGTCCGTCGCACGGTCAGCGGACATCCCGTCCAGCAATTCACTGGAAATATTGGGCGGAAGAATCGTCAGGATTTCAGTTGCGCGTTCAAGCTCCGGCTGATCAAGCAGACGAATGGCGTCTTCTTGCGAGAGTTGTGCGATAACTGCGACTGCATCATCTGCGTCGAGTTCGTTGACGATCTCAACTGCGTCGCCGGTGCGAATATCGGCGATGCGGCTGGCGATTGCTGCAGCAGGTAGGTCGGCAACATTGAATACTTCGGAGGAGAAGTTGTTGTCGGTCATAGGCTTGCCTTTCTGTCGATCCGCCGTCGAAGACAGACCGTGCAAGCTGACCGCAAACGATCAGATCACGAACTGCCTTGACGGCTGAAACAATCGACTGTGACTGTCGCTTGGCATAAGAGAATAAGACTCCGGTTGAAATGCAGCCAAAGAGTTGGGGCTGCGTGGCTGATTTGCGCCCGGCTGCCTCGAAAGTCAACCCCCGCCTCTCAATCATGAAGGCTTTTTCATAATCCCGTGGCACCCTTGTCTCGCCCGTTGCAAAATCCTAAGTCTGATACAAATCAAATTCATTTTATCTGGAGTCTCTGATGTCCGAAAAGCAGCCCTATAATCACGCATTGACCCAATGGAATGGACCGCTTGGCTTGCCGGACTTCACAGCATTTAAGGACGATGATTTCGCCGCCACTTTCGACGCAGCTTTGGCCGAAGATCTCGCGGAAGTTGAAGCGATCATCAATGATGATACTGAACCAACAATTGAAAATACGTTGAAAGCCTTACAGCTTACCGGCCAATCGCTTGATCGCGTTTCATCCATTTTCTGGCTTCGCGCTGGTGCTCACACCAACGAGACCATTCAGGCGCTGGAGCGGGAAATCGCGCCCAAGATGTCGCGTCATTATTCGCGCATCATGATGGACCCAAAGCTGTTTGCCCGCATTGATGCGCTTTATGAAAATCGCAGTCACCTTGATCTCGACATTGAGACAAAGCGGGTATTGGAAAAGACATGGAAAGGCTTTGTCCGTTCCGGCGCAAAGCTCGATGAAGCAGGCAAACAGGAGCTCGCTGGCATCAATGAAAAGCTCGCTGGTCTGGGTGCACGCTTCGGCCAGAATGTTCTCAAGGATGAAGCAAGCTGGTTCCTATTGATCACCGATGAAGCTGACCTTGCAGGACTGCCCGATTTTCTGAAAAATGCCATGCAAAGTGCCGCTGCAGAACGCGGTCAGCCGGATGCGTGGGCAATTACTCTGTCTCGTTCTATCGTTGAGCCGTTCCTGACATTCTCGGAAAACCGCAAACTGCGCGAACAGGCGTTCAAGGCATGGGGCAAACGTGGTGAAAACGGTGGCGAAACCGACAATCGCGACGTCGTGCGCGAGATGGTCGAACTGCGCGAACGCAAAGCGCATCTGCTCGGCTACACCAACTTTGCCGCATACAAACTCGACGACACCATGGCCAAGACACCAAAAGCCGTGATGGATCTGTTAGAGCCAGTCTGGGACAAGGCACGCGCCAAAGCGAGCGACGAAGAAGCAGAACTCGAACGGCTGATCGCAGCTGATGGTCATAATCACAAAGTCGCGCCGTGGGACTGGCGTTTTTATGCCGAGAAGCTTCGTGCCGAGCGATTTGCGTTCGATGAAGCAGAGCTGAAGCCATATCTGCAGCTCGAAAAAATCATCGAAGCGAGCTTCGATGTAGCCACCCGTCTTTTCGGCATTCGCTTCGAAGAGAAAAAAGGCATCCCGACATGGCACCCTGATGTGCGCGTGTTTCAAGTTCTCAATGCAGATGGCAGCGAGCGTGGCTTATTCCTTGGCGACTACTTTGCCCGCACATCAAAGCGCTCAGGCGCGTGGATGAGTTCACTGCAATCAAGTCATAAACTCGATGCAGGGCAAAAGCCGTTCATCTACAATGTTATGAATTTCGCGAAGCCCAAGGCTGGCGAACCTGCCCTGCTCTCGCTTGATGATGCCCGCACGTTGTTCCACGAGTTTGGCCATGCGCTGCATGGGCTTCTTTCGGATGTGGCGTGGCCTGCCATTTCCGGCACTGCTGTTTCGCGAGACTTCGTTGAACTGCCGTCCCAGCTTTATGAGCATTGGCTAACGGTGCCTGAAGTGCTTGAAAAATATGCCGTTCACTATCGCACCGGTGAGGCCATGCCAAAGGCGCTTCTCGACAAGGTGCTTGCTGCGCGTTCATTTAATGCAGGCTTCAACACGGTCGAGTTCACCTCGTCCGCACTTGTCGATATGGCATTCCATACCGGCACGGAAAAAATCACTGACCCATTGGCTTTTGAAGCAGAAACGCTGAAAAAACTTTCAATGCCTGACGCAATCATCATGCGTCACCGCACGCCGCACTTCACCCATGTATTCTCCGGCGACGGCTATTCGGCGGGCTACTATTCCTACATGTGGTCTGAGGTGCTGGATGCCGATGCATTCTCGGCCTTTGAAGAAACAGGCGATGCTTTCAATCCGGAACTGGCAGCAAAGCTGAAGCAATATATCTATGCAGCTGGTGGCAGCCGCGACCCGGAAGAGCTTTACAAAGCCTTCCGTGGTAAGATGCCAACGCCGGATGCAATGATTGAAAAGCGTGGATTGAATTAACAGCATGTCTCCCAAAAGTGGGAACCGGTTTTGGGACAAAGACATGCGCAGAAAAAGTAAAGGCCGGGAACCCGGCCTTTTTGTTGTCTTCTTAATATTCGCCGAGCTTGATATCAGGCGTATATTCGACACCCTCAACTTCCTTGATAACCGGCTGACCGCAATGCAACACGCCTGTTGCTGCATTGAACGCATAGGTTGGCGAACCATGCAGCTGCCAGCCCTTGTTCAAAGCTGCAGTGACACGGTGACAGAATGCGGAATCATCTGGGCCAGTGATGAAACGATAGAGCTTCATAGTTTTTCTTCCTTTAAGTTTTACGAGATTGATTTAGCCAGCAAGCGCTCGGCCATTTTCAGGTGCAGGCGTTCGACCATCTGGCCGTTCAGCGATACGACGCCTTTGTCAGCATTTTCTGGCTGCGCAAATGCAGCGACCACCGCACGGGCATTTGCCACATCTTCGTCTGAAGGGGAGAAGGCGCGATTGGCTACCTCAATCTGCGAGGGATGAATGAGGGTTTTGCCATCAAAGCCCATCAGAGCGCCCTGCATGCATTCCGCTTCAAAGCCTGCAGTGTCGCGAAAATCGTTATAGACGCCGTCCAACACATCGATGCCACCAGCACGCGCGGCCAGTAATATCTGCATCAGCCATGGGACGAGATAAGGCCGCCCAGATTGCGGACGCACACCGGTTGCCAGCGCAATATCATTCGGCCCGACGACAAAACAGCTAAGCCGTGCCGCAGAGCGATGGCCCAGTACGGCAATCTCATCCGCATTGAGAATTCCGCGAGGGGTTTCGATCATCGCCCAGACGCACATTTGAGGATCCGCATCCTGACGATCAAGCAGGCTCGCCGCATCAATCACGTCCTGCGGACGCTCAACCTTCGGCAACAAAACCGCGTCCGCGCCAATCTCTGCCGCGGCATTAAGATCAGCCTTATTCCATTGCGTATCGGCGGCGTTCACGCGCACCACGCGCTCAAAGCCGACGTTTGGATGCTCAGAAAAATAAGAAATCAATGCATCGCGCGCTGCAAGTTTTGCTTCCGGCGCAACAGAGTCTTCCAAATCATAAATGACGCAATCGGCTCCAAGCGTCAGCGATTTTTCAACCGCACGGCTATTGGAAGCTGGTACAAACAAAACGGAACGGCGCGGACGAGCAATTGTTTTCATACGCAATTTGTGCACCGAACAGCGTTCATTCGCAAGCACTTAACCCGCATATTCTAAGACACTTGAAATCTGCATTGTGACTGCTTAATTTGCATCCACGGTTGGAATGCACCTGCCGCTCGCAGCCTCAAGGCCATGGTAAAGCATTCTGAATTCACGTTCCTGTTCCGGTGACGGCAGAAACGGCAATGCGGGTGCCCGTTCACGAAAATGCTGCTCACATTCAGGAGCGATATTATGACCACAGCAATCCTTGCTGGGAACACGACAACCGACTTCAAACATCAGGCTCGCCGTTTAAGGCAGGCTTTAGGCGAAGAAGGCATTAACATTAGCCACGGAAAAGCGCTTGATCTCGTTGCACGCCAATCTGGCACACGCGACTGGAATACGCTTGCAGCCAACAGCACGAATATTGAAACTCCAAAGGTTGAAGAAGATAAAGCACCTTACCGCGTCAGTCAGCGCGTTTCGGGCATGTTCCATTCAACAGCATTTGAAGCCCGCATCATCGGCGTGGAAGAAACGATCAAGCCTGATCTCTGGCGGATCACTCTGCAATTTGATCCCGCAATTAATGTCGCAGTTTCACCCAACCTGTCGATGCTGCGCAGGCGATTCACGTTCGTTGTTGGTGCAGACGGTAAGTCACGCCGATTGACCGGCAGTGAGAGTGGCGGAATTACATTAAACATACAATAATTTCGCCAATAAGAGCACCAGCGCATGATTCTGAGTTTGTTAGCAAAGCCTCAGAAATATTCATGCGCAAAGCTTAAAGAGTCCCTTCCAGCGTACCTTTGCATATGCCGGAAGGGCAATTTTTGTCTTGAGGGTTGCGACCTATTGGGCACTTGCGGCCAGAAAGATTGACTCTCTGCCATGCTGATGTAAAGCAGACTGCAAATTTAAAATACCCAACCGACAGGTCAGGAACATGGATAAGTTCACCAAGCTCACGGGCGTTGCAGCCCCCCTGCCGATCGTCAATATCGATACGGACATGATCATCCCGAAGGATTATCTGAAGACGATCAAGCGCACGGGTCTGAGCAAGGGGCTTTTTGCCGAAATGCGCTTTAACGAAGACGGAACCGAAAATCCGGATTTCGTGCTCAACAAGCCCGGCTATCGCAACGCACAGATTCTGGTTGCTGGCGACAATTTTGGTTGCGGTTCTTCGCGTGAGCATGCGCCTTGGGCACTGCTTGATTTTGGTATTCGCTGTGTGATCTCGACTTCGTTCGCCGACATCTTCTACAACAACTGCTTCAAGAACGGCATTCTGCCAATCAGAGTCAGCCAGGAAGATCTCGATAAGCTGATGGACGATGCATCACGCGGTGCCAATGCAACGCTGACTGTTGATCTTGAAGCCAAAGAGATCCACGGTCCTGATGGCGGTTCGATTGCCTTTGACCTTGACGACTTCAAGCGTCATTGTCTGCTCAATGGTCTTGATGACATCGGTCTGACCATGGAAAAGGTAAGGAACATTGATACGTTCGAGGCGAAAAACGCTCAACAGCGTCCCTGGGCATAATGGCAGCTCCATTATGCGCCTTTGGCGGATGTGCGGTGGCCTGAATCATTGAATAGGACACGGTTGGCTGAAATGGCCAGAGAAGATCAAAGCGGTGACTGGGCGGGACGTCTCTCGCCCTCGCTAGACGAAATTGAATCTATTGCGATTGAAGCGCTTGCGCATCTTCCGCAGGAATTTCGTGCGCTTTGTGGTGACATCATCATCCAGATTGCAGACTTCCCTGAAGAACAGATCGTTGAAGATATGGGCTTAGAGACCCCCTTTGATCTTCTTGGTCTGTTTGAAGGCATGGGGATAGGCGAACGTTTCAGCCTGCAAACCGGCGACACGCCCAACCGCATCACGCTCTTTCGCCGCGCAATTCTCGACTATTGGTCAGAGAATGAAGAGACACTTGGCGATATTATTACCCATGTTCTCATTCATGAAATTGGCCATCATTTTGGCCTTTCGGATGATGATATGGAAGCTCTGGAAGCACATGCTGACTAAAGCAACACATTATCGCGGTGCTTTATTAGGCTATCAGTTCTAACCAAAATTGAGACAATTTTGGCCGTTTTTAATACAATCCAATCAAGATATCGGACGCAGAGAATGCTATAAATCTGCTCAGTTCAATCTGAGTGATGATCATGAGCCTTTCGCCCGCCGCCTATCAGCTTCTCCTTGTTTACACGACCTATGTTATTGCTGCCGGAAGCCCCGGCCCAAGCAATATGCGCATCATGGGCGTTTCCATGCATCAAGGCCGCAAAGCCGGACTGATGTTTGCATCAGGTGTTGTGACCGGCTCTATATTCTGGGGCCTGATGGCGGCAACAGGGGTATCTGCAATCCTTACACGGTTTGCCGAAGCGCTTATTATTCTCAAGATTTTCGGTGGTCTTTATCTGCTCTACCTCGCGTTCAAAGCAGCACGTGCTGCTATGACATCAGATGAGCAAATCGCAGCACGCAACATAAATGGTGATGCATTCCTTTCAGGCGGCGAACTATATCGTCGTGGCCTGCTTTTGCACCTTTCCAATCCAAAATCGATACTATCATGGATAGCACTCGTCACGCTTGGCCTTGGCACAAATTCGTCTTGGCCACAGATGGCGGCATTCCTCGGTGGCTGCATTACGCTTAGCATTACGATCTTCTGCGGCTATGCGATTGTGTTCTCTACTGCACCCATGGTGCGGTTATATCGTGGGGCACGGCGCTGGATCGAAGGGGTTCTGTCCGCGGTGTTTGCCCTCGCTGGCATTCGCCTCCTTCTGTCACGCTAGAACCATTTGAGAAATGAGTGTCGTAATGAAGATGTTCCATGGTCTATCCGCCTTTCCGCTCACGCCGATGGATACCGAAGGCAATTTGATAGAGGACGCGCTAGAGGCTTTTCTTACGCGCATCCATGACGCAGGAGCAGATTCGATTGGCCTATTAGGAAGCACAGGTGGATATGCTTTTCTCACACGTGAACAACGTCAGCATACAGTGAAAACTGCCGTCAAACACATTGGCGGTAAAATACCACTGATTGTTGGCGTTGGAGCGTTGCGTACTGATGAAGCGCAGGCACTTGCAAGAGATGCCGCAGACGCTGGCGCTGATGCTTTATTACTTGCGCCCGTTTCCTACACGCCGCTGACCCAAGAAGAAGTCTATCAGCATTTCAAGGCTGTCGCGCGGGCCACTGATTTGCCGCTCTGCATTTATAACAACCCTGGGACCACACGATTTGTTTTCAGTGATGAACTGATTGCTCGACTTGCAAATATCGATAATATCTGCGCGATCAAGATGCCCCTGCCCGCCGACGAAAACTATGCGGCAGAAATTGGGAAGTTGCGTGCTTCAACACCCGATGACTTCGCCATCGGTTATAGTGGCGATTGGGGCGCAAAAGATGCACTTCTTGCGGGGGCCGACACTTTCTACAGTGTCGCTGCGGGTCTTCTACCAAAACAATTTTCAGCACTTGTACGCGCGTCGCAAAGCGGCCACCAGACTGAGGCGGAACGCATCAACTCGGCGTTTGGGCCGCTCTGGGGCCTGTTCAAAACCCATGGCAGCTTCCGCGTAATGTATGTCATCGCCGATCTACTGGGCCTTGCAAAAATCGAACCGCCTCGGCCCATATTGCCGTTAACGACAGAGGTCCGTGAGCAGATTGAGGATGCTTTGCAGGTTTTGGAAGAACTATCCTCATAAACAAAAAAGGCGCTCAACCGAGCGCCTTTTGCTTGTCTAATTTATGCTACGCTTAGGCGGACATCGATATTGCCACGTGTTGCATGGGAATAAGGACAGACGATGTGCGCAGCATTGACCAGCTCCTGCGCTTTGGCTTTTTCAACTCCAGGCAAAGCGACTTCCAGAGCCACATCCAGTCCAAAACCAGTGCCATCTTCACGCGGACCAATACCAACAGTGGCTGTGACCGTGCTATCAGCAGAAATAGAAACCTTTTCTTTCGCTGCAACGAATTTCAATGCGCCGAGGAAACAAGCCGCATAACCGGATGCAAACAACTGCTCAGGATTGGTGCCTTCGCCACCCGAACCGCCAAGTTCCTTTGGCGTATCAAGAACAACACTAAGGCGACCGTCTGCCGTCTTGGCGCTGCCTGTGCGGCCGCCGGTTGCGGTGGATTGGGTCGTGTAAAGAATAGCCATTTAAATGTCTCCGTTGGTATCGTTGAATTATCTCCACAACCAAACTGGCAGATTTTTATATTGCACACAATCTAATTTTGCAAAATTTATTTACACAAATATGTGATGCACAATTCAATTGCACCTCATGTAAAGTTCTGCCATGGAGATTGCGCTATGAAGGACGACAAACAAGAATCTCATCTCAATCTGTCGGATATGGTTTGTTTCGCGATCTATTCCACTGCGAATGCGCTGACGCGCGCATACCAGCCAATTTTGAGTAAACTGGAACTTACTTATCCTCAGTTTCTGGTGATGGTTATTTTATGGGAACAGGATAATTGCACGGTTTCGGAAATTGGTGCGAAACTCAATCTCGATTCTGGCACCCTCACCCCGCTTTTAAAACGGCTTGAAGCAGCCGGTCATCTCGCGCGCCGCAGAGATCCAGAGGATGAGCGGCAGGTCCGCATTACGCTGACCGATGAAGGGCGTGCTTTGCGGATAAAAGCTGCCGATATTCCTGAGAAGGTCTTCTGCGCGCTTGGTGAGCCTCTGAATGACTTGCAGGATTTGCGTGAAAGATTGCTTAAAGTCCGCAATAATCTCAAAGACAGCATTTCAAGGTAATAAAAAAAGCGCCGGTTGCCCGGCGCTTTTGTTTTGTAATCTGTAAGATCGATTAAGCAGCAAGTGCCTTTGGCGTAATTAGACCACGCGCAACAAGCAGTTCTGCGATCTGGATTGTATTAAGAGCAGCGCCCTTACGCAGATTGTCGGAAACAACCCACATCGACAGGCCGTTTTCAACCGTGATGTCTTCACGGATACGGCTGATGTAAGTTGCGTCTTCACCTGCCGATTCATATGGCGTGATATAACCGCCATTTTCGTGCTTATCGACAACCTGACAGCCTGGTGCTTCACGCAGAATTTCACGTGCTTCTTCAGCCGAAATCGGGTTTTCGAACTCAATGTTAACGGCTTCAGAGTGGCCAATGAAGACAGGAACGCGCACAGCCGTTGCGGTGAGCTTGATCTTCGGATCAAGCATCTTCTTGGTTTCAGCCATCACCTTCCATTCTTCCTTGGTGTAGCCGTCTTCCATAAACTCATCGATGTGCGGGATCACATTGAAGGCAATACGCTTCGTAAATTTCTGCGCCGTGACAGGGTCGGCAACAAAAACCGCACGCGACTGCTGAAACAGCTCGTCCATGCCTTCCTTGCCAGCGCCCGAAACGGACTGGTAGGTGGCGACAACAACGCGCTTGATCTTGGCTGCGTCGTGAAGCGGCTTCAGAGCGACAACAAGCTGCGCAGTCGAGCAATTCGGATTGGCAATGATATTGCGCTTGCGGAAGTCTTCAATCGCGTCTGGGTTCACTTCCGGAACGATCAGCGGCACATTGGCATCATAGCGCCATGCGGATGAATTATCGATGACGACACAACCCTGCGCACCGATCTTTGGCGACCATTCTTTGGAAATGTTGCCACCAGCAGACATAAGGCAAATGTCAGTATCCGAAAAATCGTACTGGTCGAGCGCCTTAACCTTCAGCGTCTTATCGCCATAAGATACTTCCGTACCCTGACTGCGACGCGAAGCGAGTGCTACGACTTCATCAGCCGGAAAACCGCGTTCTTCGAGGATATTGAGCATTTCGCGACCGACATTCCCGGTAGCGCCGACGACTGCAACTTTAAAACCCATTTACCTGTCTCCTGTCCTCTCCGCTTCCATAAAAACCCGCGACCAGCGGGCCTTTTCCCTGGGCCGGACCCGGGGAGAGAGGGCGAGCAGGCCAAGGGGTCAGACCGTTTTGGTGGTCGTTTTAATGCAAGTGGCCGTGGTAGTTTTGGAAACGGACGCCATAGCGGCACCGATGGCGTTGAGGCCATTCAGTCCGTACAGGCTATGTGATGCGCAGGAAGCGTTCACGGGATTTCTCCTTTTCCGATTGCGCTTTTAAGCCCTTTGAGAAAAGAGTCAATGTGTTTGCAAAGACAAGCGCAACAAAACTGCTCGAATATGCAGGAACAATGCCGCTTATTACCCTGACAGGCGCAATGAAAAAGCCCGCGCAGCGAATGCGGCGCGGACCTTACTCAAAATTGCGACGAATTAATACAGCAAGCGCGTGCGGATGGTGCCCGGAATTTCGCGCATCGCCTGAAGCACGTCCTCAGCGTGTTCCTCCATCGCGTCGCCTTCAATCACCACATAGCCAACTTCACCATCGGTCTGCAAAAACTGGCTGATGATGTTGATATTGTGTGACGAGAAAATATTGACGAGACTGTTAAGGATGCCCGGACGGTTTTCGTGCACATGCATGAAACGCGTGCCGTTCGGACGTGCTGGCAACTGCACCTGAGGGAAGTTGACAGCACCCAGCGTCGAACCAACATCGGAATATTCAACAAGCTTGCGGGTGACTTCCATGCCGATGCGCTCTTGCGCTTCTGCGGTCGAACCACCGATATGTGGGGTCAGAATGACGTTTTCCAGTCCCTGCAATGGCGAAGTAAATGGATCTTTGTTCGAAGCCGGCTCAACCGGGAATACGTCAATTGCGGCACCTGCGAGATGCCCTTCTTTAAGCACTGTAGCCAGCGCTTCCAAATCAACCACATTTCCGCGCGCATTGTTGATGAGGAAGGCACCCTTCTTCATCTTACGCAGCTTGGCTTCGGTGATCATCTTGGCCGTCGACTTGTTTGACGGTACATGCAAGCTGATTACGTCGGAAATTTCGAGCAGTTCGTCGAGCGTCTCGGTCGGGATAACATTGCCATATTGCAACTTGTCAGTCATGTCGAAATAGCGAACCGTCATGCCGAGGCTTTCAGCAAGGTTGCCGACCTGCGAACCAATGTTGCCGTAGCCAACGATACCCAGCGTCTTGCCACGCACTTCACGGCTACCCGTCGCGCTTTTGTCCCAGCCGCCCGCATGCGCAGAGTTTGAACGCGGGAAAATGCGGCGCATCAGCATGATGATTTCGCCAATCACCAGCTCGGCCACTGAACGTGTATTGGAGAACGGTGCGTTGAAAACAGGGATACCGCGTTTGCGGGCCGCCTTCAAATCAACCTGATTGGTGCCGACCGAAAAACAACCGACTGCGATCAGACGCTGCGCAGCTTCAAACACTTCATCGGTGAGCTGGGTGCGCGAACGGATGCCTATAATATGCGCAGACGCAATCGCCTCGATCAGCTCAGCTTTGTCCAATGCCTTTGGCAGATGGACAACATTGGTATAGCCAGACGATTTGAAATAATCGACAGCGGACTGATTGATGCCTTCGAGAAGAAGAACATTGATACGCTCACGCGCAAATGAAAGACGTGCGGTCATTTTGGGGCTTTCAGGCTCTGGGCTCGGTACTCGCTCGGCGACATAAATCAATCTGCAAATGTCGTCACTGCGATATTTTGGGGCATGCGGATGAATTGAACTCTGAGGATTTGTCGGCATTTATCGCGAGAGCGACTTAGCACTCCATGACCGAGAAAAAAACCAAATTCGACGGAAAATGACCAACGACAGTCGTATTTGGATAATCATTCCAACTTGGCACCACATACGCGCCTGAGATTGCATGAATCATAGGCCTTCATGCGCCCAAAAAAGATGAATGGCGCCGGATTACCGCTCTGTTACGCAACTTTAGAATTCACTCATCATCGCGAGTCGTCTCGGTGCGATCGCGCTCATAGTGCCTGCTCAGCGGAAATTCTGGCAACCACGCTTCGCGACGGATAGTCCAGAGCTCGTAAGTTGGCTTGAACTGATCGGGCGCGTCCAGCGATCCGAGGTTGATTTCAACTTCATCGCCTGACTTTGAAAATACGGACGATCCGCAGTTAGGGCAAAAAAACCGGCCTGCATAGCTGTTCGTTTCTCCTTCAATGATTACAGCATTCTCCGGGAAAATTGCAGATGCATGAAACAATGCACCATGATGCTTGCGGCAATCGAGGCAATGGCAGACACCGACCCTGTAAGGATTTCCAGAAGCTTCCAGTCTGACGCGACCACACAAGCAACCACCTGTAAACTGTTTCATCTCTGCCTTTCGTCCGCGAACCGGTTATCGGCTTTTATCATACTAAAAGATAATAACCGTTTGAAACGATTCAGTTCATCATGACCAGGTGGAGACGTGTGCGGAAGTTGGAGGAGAACATCCGCGCATATCAGCAAAAATGCTGTTGGGAGGAACCCTATGTCAGTGCAATCGAGCGCCAAGGCCGGCGCGCCTAAAATGACGCGTGAAGAAAAGAAGGTTATTTTCGCCTCTTCACTCGGCACCGTATTTGAATGGTATGATTTTTATCTATACGGAACACTTGCTGCCTTTATTGGCGCCGCGTTCTTCAATGAATATCCAGAAACAACCCGTAATATTTTCGTTCTGCTCGCGTTTGCGGCAGGCTTTCTTGTGCGCCCGTTTGGAGCGCTCGTGTTCGGACGCATCGGCGATCTCGTCGGGCGTAAATATACATTCCTTGTCACGATCGTCATCATGGGTGCCTCGACCTTTCTGGTCGGCATTCTGCCGGGATCGGCGACACTTGGCATCATAGCGCCTGCAATCCTGATCATCCTGCGCATGTTGCAGGGTCTGGCCCTGGGCGGCGAATATGGTGGTGCTGCAACCTATGTGGCTGAGCACGCGCCAAACGGTCGTCGCGGTTTCTACACATCGTGGATTCAGACAACCGCAACGCTTGGACTGTTCCTTTCTCTGATGGTCATTTTGAGCATTCAGAACGTCATGACCACAGAATCCTTCGCCTCGTGGGGCTGGCGTATTCCTTTCCTTGTTTCGATTGTTCTTTTGGGCATTTCCGTCTGGATTCGCTTGCAGATGAGTGAATCGCCTGCCTTCAAGAAGATGAAAGAAGAAGGTAAGACATCAAAGGCACCACTTTCCGAAGCTTTCGGCCAGTGGAAAAATGCGAAGATTGCCCTGATCGCTCTGTTCGGCCTCACAATGGGTCAGGCTGTCGTCTGGTATAGTGGCCAGTTCTACGCTCTGTTCTTCCTGCAGAACGTACTGAAAGTCGAAAATCAGTCCGCCAATATTATGGTTGCATCGGCGCTGGTTATAGGCACCGGATTCTTTGTTGTGTTTGGCTGGTTATCAGACAAGATAGGCCGCAAGCCGATTATCATGGCTGGATTGCTTTTGGCAGCAGTCACCTATTTCCCGCTGTTTAAAGCGCTCACGCAAGCTGCAAATCCGGCGCTTGCTCATGCAGAACAGACCATCCGTGCAACCGTTACCGCTGCGCCGGGTGACTGTAACTTCCAGTTCAACGCTACAGGAACGTCGAAATTCACCAGTTCCTGCGATATTGCCACGAGCTTCCTGTCGCGTAGCGCCGTGCCTTACGATGTGGTAACAGGTCCTGCCGGACAGCCTGCAACCGTCAAAATCGGCGATGCGACCATCACGTCCTTTGATGCAAACGCAGCGGGTGCGGATGCAAAAGCCAAACAGGCGACACTGACACACGACATCAACCTTGCTCTGCAAAAGGCTGGCTGGCCACTGGTACGCAGCCCTGCAAAGGTTGCCGATTCAAAGCTTGATGCCTTTGTTGCGGCAAACCCAGAGCTTGCTCTGAATGCAGAGGCTGTGCGCGCAGGTGAGAGCACCACAATGACCAATGCGGAATTGGTCAAAGCAAACATCGTCACGCAGATCGAAGCAGATGCGGCAGGTGAACCAAGTCAGGCTGTTTACACCATCCCGAACGCAGGCGCGTTCAAGATGGTTGCAGATCCGGCACAGATCAACTGGACAATGACAATCGCAATACTAACCGTTCTGGTCATCTACGTAACCATGGTTTACGGCCCGATTGCCGCTATCCTCGTTGAGATGTTCCCAACACGCATCCGTTATACTGGTATGTCACTACCATACCACATCGGTAACGGCTGGTTCGGTGGTCTTCTTCCAGCAACCGTGTTTGCAATGAGTGCTGCCAAGGGCGATATTTATTATGGTCTTTGGTATCCGATCATCATCGCGACGATTACGCTCGTCATCGGCATCCTGTTCGTCAAGGAAACCAAAGACGTCGATCTCAACAAGGTCGAATAATAGTCACCACCAATGAAATAAAAACGCCGCCTCTTTGGGCGGCGTTTTCATTTGTTGACCTATCTCAGCGATATTGTGCTTCAATCTCAATCAGCTTTTGTTTACGCCAAAGCCCGCCGCCATAACCAGTCAGAGAACCGTCAGCACCAATTACCCGATGGCACGGAATGAGGATGGCAATCTGATTGACTCCATTGGCACGCGCAACAGCGCGAACCGCCAGCGGCTTGTCGACCGCTCTTGCTATCTCGCTATAGCTGCGCGTCTGCCCTGCACGTATATTTTGCAATTCGCGCCAGACATCGCGTGTAAATTCACTTCCATGCAACACAAGCGGTATATCAAACCTTGCAGAGCGACCGGCAAAGAAAGCGTTAAGCTGTAGTTCCAGCACATCATGTGACGGATACCGACCGATACCAATCAAACCGTGACACGCCTTATAAAGCTTCTTCAACTCCTGTGGCAAAGCTTTGCGATCCGCAAACTCAAGCAAATGCAGCGCCGACCGGTCACAAACAGCAATCATCGTGCCGAGCGGTGTTTTGATCCAGTCAGCGCGCAACAAGCCATCCTTCCGCAATTGTGCCGGTGGCATTCCAAGAATACGTGCAAAAGCAGTGCGAAATGCGTCAGGTGATTCAAAACCTGCATCGACTTGCGCATCGATAACACGCTCACCCTGCGCAAGAGTTTGAAATCCTTGTCGTAGGCGTTCCTGCCGCGCCATTTCAAGAAACGTAATTCCAAAGTGTCGTCTGAAGCTACGCCTCACCGTTGACGGATCGAAGCCCATGCCGGCAACATCATCTTCACTCCAACGACGCTGCGGCTCAGCTTCAAGTGCTTTCAACAAACGCTCAACCGAGGCATCCGCATCAGCTGCAGGCTGTAACGGGTGGCATCGTTTGCAAGCGCGAAATCCATCCGCAATACATTCTGGGATAGACGCAAAAAAGCGGCAGTTCTCCTTGAGGGGCTTTCTTGCCGGACAGGTCAGCCGACAGAAAATGCCCGTCGACAGCACGCCGACATAGGCCCTGCCTTCATAGGCCGCATCACGAGCAAGCAGCGCATCATACAAGGTATTTAAATCTGGGAGTGTGTTCAACATGGCGACAACTGTTAGTGCATCAGAGCGAAATTGCAGCCGGAAATCGGGCGTATATTTTTCGGCGCGACATATTGCTATGCGAATTTATTACTTTGACACCGTGTGAGAACACGACATATCTATAGAATAAATATTCAACAACAACTCTTTGCAAACATCAATACGGGTAAACATTGCCTTCTGGAGTTGACACCGCGATCAGTGCTGCTGATGCTTTCTCGCACATGCGCATCATTAACGGCATGGGCATCAGTCTTTGCCTCTCACGATTGCTTATCTTTGCATCCAGATTTGTGCAGCATCCTAACAAGCATAAAATCTCCTATATGCATATCGGCTGGGTAATTGTTGTTTTTCTCTGGATAATCCAGTTCTGGTGGGACTATCTTTTTGAAAGCAGCACAAAGGCCTACAACGTCTATACCTATGTTTTAGATTTACTTTATGTATTCGGTCTTTTTTTCATGTGCGTCACTCTAACTCCAGACGATATCAAAGAGTATGGAGATTATGAAAAATATTTCCTTTCACGAAAAATATGGCTGTTATCGCTTTTGATATTGCTCAATCTTATTGAGCTATTGCGCAGTGCTGGCCCCAGTATTTCAATCAATAACGAGGAATCTCCGCTAGGTGATTTCATTTTCTTTACAATCGAAACAGCGGTGATACTGCTAGCTATGAAGATCAAGAAAATAGGCTTTCAGTATTTCTTTATTGCACTGCTTATAGTAGCGGTGTTTGCAGACTTCACAATTCAACTCGACTGAAATTAAAAAAGCCGCTGTGCGATCTTCACACAGCGACTTTCAACGCATATTCGATCAGTGATTAAGCTGACAGCGCCTTGAACTTGGCAAGGATAGCATCGCCCATTTCTGTCGTTCCGACCTTATTCGTGCCTTCCGACCAGATATCGGCAGTGCGCAGACCGTCATCCAGAACGCCAGCAATCGCAGCTTCCAGACGATCAGCTTCATCGATCAGGTTGAACGAATAACGCAAGCACATGGCAAGCGACGCGATCATTGCGATCGGATTGGCAACGCCCTGACCAGCAATATCCGGCGCCGAACCGTGTACTGGCTCATAAAGCGCCTTGCGCTTGCCAGTCACGCCATCGGCCGCACCGAGCGAAGCAGACGGAAGCATACCGAGCGAACCGGTCAGCATCGCAGCAACGTCGGAAAGCATGTCACCAAAAAGATTGTCAGTGACGATCACGTCGAACTGCTTCGGCCAGCGAACGAGCTGCATACCACCCGCATCAGCCAGCATATGCTCAAGTTCAACGTCCGAATGCTTTTCTTTGTGACGTGCTGTGACGACTTGATTCCACAGAACGCCCGACTTCATCACATTGCGCTTTTCCATCGACGTCACTTTGTTGCGACGGGTGCGTGCAAGCTCAAAAGCGACATCAGCAATGCGTTCGATTTCGTAGGTGTCATAAAGCTGCGTATCGATACCGCGCTTCTGACCATTACCCAGATCGATAATTTCCTTCGGTTCACCGAAGTAGACGCCACCGGTCAGTTCGCGCAGAATCAGAATGTCGAGACCTTCAATCACTTCCGGCTTGAGCGACGATGAATGTGCGAGTGCTGGATAGCAGATTGCCGGGCGCAGATTAGCATAAAGGGCCAAATCTTTACGCAGGCGCAGAAGACCTGCTTCTGGACGCACTTCGTAAGGTACGCTGTCCCACTTAGGACCGCCAACAGCACCGAAAAGTACGGCATCGGCTGCAAGCGCTTTTTCCATATCCGCATCGGAAATCGCCTGACCGCACGCATCATATGCAGAACCACCAACAAGACCTTCATCGGTCTCAAAACCGAGATTGAGGCCTGTGTTCAGGTAATCAATAATCTTGCGGACCTCAGCCATTGCTTCGGGACCGATGCCGTCGCCGGGCAGGAGAAGAAGTTTTCTGGATGCCATAATGCCAAGCCTCTGTTTTTCATCGCACAATAGGAGCAGGAAAATTGTATCCCACTATCGCGCTTTCAAGTTCCGCGAGGGTTATAGAACCCCGCCGCGCGGCAGGCAACAACCGGCGGCGTGAAATTTATGAAAAAGAACAGAGGATATGCAGAAATTATATAACAGTCGTATCAAGTCAACCTGTGTTACGCTCATGTGAGCCGCAGAAGCCAGAAAAACTAGTCAGTTGGACGTGCTTCCGAGGGCAGCATAATCGGAATGCCACCTCGAATTGGATAAGCAAGTTTGGCTTTTTCCGAAATCAACTCGCTATTCTGTGCATCATAACGAAGCAGGCCTTTCGTCAGCGGGCACACAAGCAACTCAAGTAGCTTTACGTCGAGCTGGCTGTCATTTTCATTTGTCATCATTAAACTCTTCCGGGCACCTACTGCAAACGCGAACCATAATCATCCCTGGCTTTCGCCAACACCACTTCCGTGATCGCAATCAAAGTTGCGGCACGCGTTTTCAAATCTGCTGCTTCCAACAATGCTTGCTTTTCTGCAGGACCAAAAGGCGACATAATTGAGAGCGCATTGACGAGCGTATCATTGGCTGCCCGCGAAATACTATCCCAATCAGCTTCCAAATTATGCACTTCCAGATAGTCTTTAAAAGCGCGCAACAAAGCTTCTCGGTCGATGTCTCCAACATCATTCGCAGCTTCGAGATCAGTCAAAAATGGCGCTATCTTGCATTGGCGATAGGGCTTGCGAGAATGCACCTCCTCGAGAACTCGGAACCGGCAAATGCCTTGCAATGTGATCAACACGCGACCGTCGCCCGTTTCTGAATAGGTGGTGATGCGCCCAAGACAGCCAACCTGGCTCAATTCAGGTTTCTGTGTCTCGTCGAAATCATCACTATCATCTTCTTCCTCGACATCATGAATGCGAGGCTGGATCATTGCAATGATCCGCTTACCCGACAGTGCGTCTTCGACCATCTCAAGATAGCGAGGCTCGAATATGTTTAACGGCAGCTGACCACCCGGCAGCAAAAGTGCGCCTTTAAGGGGAAACACCGGAACAAGCTCCGGTATATCCGAAGCTATCCGATAACGGGCATTGCCCACTTGCATAACTATCTCCTTTAAGAAAACAGAAGCGACGAAAGCTTGCGGCGCGCACCTAAAGTTGCCGGGTCTGCATTGCCCCACGCTTCAAAGAATTGCAGAAGCTGCTTACGTGCACCGTCATCGTTCCAACTGCGGTCCGCCTTCATGATTGCCAGCAATTCATCAGCGGCTTCCACGCGCCTTCCCTGCGCATTGCGTACCTGCGCGAGATCAAACCGGGCCTGATAATCACTCGGGTCCGTCTGAACGCGGCGCTCCAGCTCTACTGGATCACCGATAAGTTTCACCTGATCGGCAAGGGCAAGCTTCGCTTCAAGCGCACGAACAGGGGCGGCATCCTGCTTATCGGCAGGCAAGCTTGCCAGCATTTCCCGTGCTTTGTCAGCATCGCCAGATTCCAGCAAACACATGGCCAAGCCGACAATTGCATCCACATTATCAGGTGCTACTTGCAGAATTGATGAAAAAATCTGTGCCGCCTGCACAAAATCACCCGCGTCAACCAACTCTTTTGCTGCTGTCACGGCTTCAGCAATTGCTGCTTCCTGATCACTTGGACCGCTGATCTTCGCGATAAATTCCTTCACCTTGGATTCAGGCAAAGCCCCCATAAAGCCATCGGCAGGCTGACCATTGACAAAGGCAATGACAGCCGGGATCGACTGGATACCAAGCTGACCAGCGATTGATGGATGATCGTCAATGTTCATCTTAACAAGCTTAACCGCACCGCCTGCTTCACGAACTGCTTTTTCGATAATGGGCGTGAGTTGTTTGCAAGGCCCGCACCACGGCGCCCAAAAATCAACGAGAACAGGCTGCTTACGCGATTCCGCAATGACATCAGTCTGAAAAGTGGCTGTCGTCGTATCCCTGATCAGATCGTTGCCACCTGTTGCTGGCGCAACCCCAAACGAAACGTTCCCAGTCATTTGTCCGCTGGCTTTTGAATAAGGATTGTTCTGGCTCGTCATTGGATATTCCTTATATCTTCCAGCTTGCATATAGGGCGGAGGCAGGCCGGTTTCGATAGATCAATTTGTATTGGCAGCCTCTAATTTCAAGTTCTACACGCTAGCAAAATGCTTAGACCTGTTGTGTAGCCTTGGTATCATCCGAAACTGCAAGAATGCGTGGCTCATGTCCTGTTGCTGCCAAAAAGCGTAACAGATCGTCACGTCGGATCGATGTCGTTGCTTCATTGGTTAGAGGATGACCATTGACGATGTCATTTTTCATCAGATTTGCATCGAGGATAATCTGAACATTGTGTTCAGTATCATTGACCGCACCAAATACCGTCACGCCGCCCGGAACAACCCCCAGATATTCCATCAGCTTTTCTGGCTTGCCAAACGAAACCCGACTGGCGGCGCCAATGGTCTGATGAATTGTCTTGAGATCAACAACAGCATCCTCGTCTACTGTCACCAAAAAGAAATTGTCTTTCTTGTCTTTCAGGAAAAGGTTCTTGGTATGGCCTCCAGCGATTTCACCACGAAGACTTTGCGAGTCCGCTACCGTAAACAAAGGTGGATGTTCCACCGTCTTAACCTCAATGCCAAGGTTTTTCAGATAGTCGTGAAGTTCGGCTGGCGTAAGAGGCATAAAATTGGGTTCCCTAAATGCATGATCTTGTCGCAAGACCATTATACGAAGCGCAGAGGTACACTTACTCAACCCATCTGCAGACGCAATACCAGTCACTCCGCGTCTGCAAAACCTTTCCGCTGAGCCCTTCTGGAAAAGCCAATGTAAATCACAATGAATCAGCTGATTCACATCGATTCCATACGATTATAAGCGTCACTCCGTAAAACCAGCACCATATCCACAGCCAACCAAAAAATATTTATATAATTAAATCAATTGCTTAATTGTATAAATCAGTTTCTTTTCAGGAAAATCTCTTTTCTCTGTTGCAATATTAAAAGCTGTGAGCGATATAGCGCTTGCCTAACGGAAACGACTTCTCTCTCAGAGAAGACTGGCGCGAGCGGGTGTAGCTCAGGGGTAGAGCACAACCTTGCCAAGGTTGGGGTCGAGGGTTCGAATCCCTTCGCCCGCTCCAGTTTTTCCGAGGCTTTCATGAGCATGATAGAAATAAATATATGCTCTCAGATAACTCCTTCCATTTAAAAATTTGCATTCAGGCATGACTGATGATTCGTAGTGTTCTTTTGTTAATCGTCGGCGTCGGCGCATTTTTTCAAGGGCTTATGCGAATCGGTCAACCTGCTCAGGACGTCGAGAAATCTGGCTGGCTATATCAGCAGTTTGGCGACCAAGGCATTGCTTACGGAATGATGGCGCTTGGATTGGTTGCTCTCGTGATAGGTGCGTTCATGTTCAACAACACCTGGATTAAAGCCATTCGCATGCGCAGGCAGAAATGAACCACATTGTTCATTTAGCATTCTCTCACATAACAGATATGCTTTATTATTCATTGTATAAGCGCCACTTAGGCAGCATATACACGTCCAACGTCAAAGGACGATAAACTCCATGAAGCCTGAAACTGTTTTTAACGCTGTTATAGCGTTATGCCTGATATTTTTAACTTGGGCTGTCGGTTTGCGCATCTTCAATGAGTTCGAACGCAGCAATCAAAATATGCAAAGAAAACAGGTGCCTACACTTTCCCTGCCTCGCCGAACAGATGAGAGCGCAAATAATTTTTAGGTATTAAAAGACGGCATCCTGATTTTCATCAACAAGGCCGTCTTGCATTAAAGTTGTCACCAAACCAACGTGATAGCGCTATTTATTTTTGAAGTGTTTCGTCCATGTGCTTCAATACCAGTTCAGAAACCTCGTCGTGAATATCTGAACGGCTTTTTGATGTTTCATTACATATGGGATCAATTTCCCCAATTGATTTTAGAAAATCTGCAGCGCCTGAATGGCAGACTGGCAAAAAGCTGAAATGATCCGCTCCGCTCACCGTTTCATAATTGGCGCCTGAAACCTGACTAGACACTTTATCGGCAATCACGGCAAACGGGATTTCATTACCCGCACCAAAATTGATAAATGAGCTTGGAACACTGATGTCTTTCAGGCTCTGCGAAACATAAGCATGAACCAATCCCGGATCGATAAGCACTGCTGATTTGATGCGCGCATCAAGGTTGGATTGCTCAAACAGCTTTTTATCGATGGTGCGCAAATTGACCCTTTCGACCTTAACAGCCTCGCCATCGGCATACCCCACACCACCTTGATACCACGCACAGTCCCATTTATCGTATTGATCACAGTAAGTTGCAAAAGCTTCAAGATTTGCGCGGGCACCAATCAGTTCAAGTGCAGTCGCACCACCCAATGAAAATCCCACAATACCCATTTGATCGGCCTTAAGATGTGGCGACCATTCCGCATCGCTCGTCAAGTAACTTGCCACATCAGAGATATCGCGCGTTCTTTGCCATAGCTTTGGCGTTTCCGCCGGCAAGGAATTGCCGGACGTTGTTCCGGGGTGATTAGGGCCAGCAACCACAAAGCCTGCTTCGGCCAATTTCGCCGCCAGCCAGCCAGCCGTTTCCACCCGCCCACCTGAACCGTGAGAAAGCAAAATCACAGGAAACTTTCCGGCGGCCAAAGGCGCATTCAAATAAGCCTCCGTGCCTTTGAACACTTTGTTCTCACCGAACGAAATCGCCTCGCCTCCTTTTTGTGCTGGATACCAAATCGCAACAGAAAGATCGGTTTTCCTTTCCGCAAAAGGCACCTTTATTTCACGCACCCCAACCTCATAGGCATCAGCGTTCGGCGCTATGATCATCAGCTTAACAGTGATAAAAGCGGCAAGCAAAAAAGGTCGTTTCATTCAAGTCTCCAGAGTTTTAGTTATGTCTGGAGAATTGCGGCGAACCTTTCTCATTTTCGTCCTAAATCGCGATTCAGGTCGTACACAATCGCGATTTAGGCCAACAGTGAGCGTGCTTCCCTCAAATAGAGTCTCAGCGTGATCTTTGTTCCCTTGCCCTTTGTCGTCGCTCTGCTTTTGACAATCCTGTTTTTTACGATGTGGCGGAATAGAACTTCCGAGCATCATAATTGGCCATTTCAACTCCTCGTCGCACTTTGCATTGCGCAATCTGTGGCCGTGGGTTTGCGATGGGGATATGACATTACTGAAGTTCGCTATGTGCTTCCAATAATTGCCAGCGCGCTACCGCCATTGCTTTATGCAAGCTTTCGGACCTTGATCGGCTCTGAAACGGGGCGAAATACCGACAACCTCTGGCTTACAGCAATTTTTCCGATCACGATTATAGGCCTGTTATTTGTCGCGCCAATTCTGATTGATGGCGCTCTGATCCTGCTTTTTATGGGATATGCAATCGCCTTGCTATATCTTGGTCGGCGCGGCCCGGATTCTTTAAGTGATGCACGGTTTGAGACAGCAATTTCAGCGCATCGCGCACTTCTTATCGCTGCAGCGTCTCTTTTCATGTCTGCATTTTTTGATATCGCAATCCTTTTTGATTTCGAGTGGACCAACGGAAACAATGCGGCTCTGATGGTAAGCAATGCCAATCTGCTTGGGCTGTTCTTTCTTGGCCTCACGGCAATCGTAGCGGGTAAAGCGCAACCATCAGTGCCTAGCCATGAAGACAGAAACCAAAGCATTTCAGATAGAGAACAACATCAAGCAGTATTGGCGCATGTCGAAGAATTTCTGTCAGCAAAGAAGCTGTATCTCGACGAGAACTTAACGCTGGTTCGTCTTGGAAAAAAAGTCGGTCTACCCGCACGTCAAATTTCAATTGCTGTGAACCATTTGACTGCAAAAAATGTTTCGCAATTCATCAATGATTATCGAATAGCTGAAGCTTGCAAGTTACTAATCGAGACAGATACATCCGTGACCGTGATCATGCTCGATTCAGGCTTCACAACGAAGTCAAACTTCAACCGAGAATTCCGCCGCGTGACGGGATTAAGCCCGCTGGAATGGCGCAAACAGAAAAACACTCAAACCAGAGTTTAAGCGGATGAGCGTAAAATCAGCTGGCTTGCGAGATGACTAATTTCCGCAGCAACCGCAGTACCGCTTTTCTGCGCGTTTATACGTGAAAACAACATATCGAGCCCAAGCTGAGCAATTGTGCGATAATCCTGCGCGACTGTTGTCAGTGGCGGACACGTAAATCGACTAAGCGGATGATCGTCATGGCCTGCCACGCGAAAATCGCATCCCTCTTCTCGCCCAACGTGACGTCGCCTCTCATAAGCCGCTGAAATCACGCCAAAAGCAATACGGTCATTGGCACACAAGACAGTGCGTGTCGGAAAACCGCCCCGATCAAGAATGCGCCCTGCTTCCTCATAACCAAGCTCTTCGAAGTTCCACTTCTTCGGTGTCATCGGCAAGACAATCGGCTCAATGCGCAGACGCTCCATTGCAGAGATATAAGCAGCCCGGCGCTCTATCGCATTCTGATTAACGGCGGGCATTTCCATGAAACAAGGGTGTTCACCCGTGCGGCAGAGATATTCGACAATATTGCCAATGCTCTGGCGATTATCTGTTCCAACAAAAGGCTGATCATCACTAATACGGCTATCCAAAAAAACGACTGGCATAGAGGCCGACAGGCTTGAAAGGAGCTTGGCATCAGTTTCAAAGCCAAGCGGCGCCATTAGCACACCCGATATGTTGAGCGACATGAGCGTGCGCATCGCGCGCGCTTCAAGCTTGCGATCGCCATGAGAAGACAGAACAATCGTCCAATAGCCCTCAGCCAGACAACGCATTTCAATCTGGCGAATGATTTCGGCGTAAAATGGATCTGAAATATGTGGAACAATCACGCCAATATTCTTGGGCTTTTTGCGGTTCATGCTCACAGCAAAAATATTGGGCTGATAATTATGGTCTTTCAGCGCCTTCTCAATGCGTGCACGCGTCGATGGTTTAACACTCTCAGGATTGTCGAAATATTTCGAAACAGTCGGACGCGATAAACCGCTTGCGACAGCGAATTCTTCCATTGTCCTGATTTTGTTGTCGGCCATTGCCGCTCCTCCCATCCCGTGTTGCGAGCATCTCTAGACGGGTCAATTATTTTCTATGCGTAAAATTATTTCTTATCAGAAGCAACTCTAATTTGCGCTGATATGCAGCGTATCCTTGATTTACAATGTAAAATAGACCTCAAACTGCGTTAAAACCCCGACTTTAAATCGTTATAATTTTTACACGTGATAAATTTTATATTGACTCATCGAGCGGGCTCCATCATGTCTAATAAAGGCTCTAAGGCGGGCTTAGGAAGGAACCTGCCCTTCCGGGAGGTTAAGGTCAGCAACGGCCTTTAACCCAGCAGGAAATGTTTATGTGTCCCTATCAGAAGGACGACCCGGCAGATGCCGGTTCTACTCGGAGGAAATTATGTTTCGTAAATCGCTTGGTCGTATTCTTTTTTCTGGCGTAGCTCTTGCCATGATGGCAGGCGTTGCTTCCGCCGAAGGCATTGGTGCATCGCTTCTCACACAGCAGCATCCTTTCTATATCTCGCTCGCAGAAGCGATGAAAAAGGAAGCGCAGGCCGAAAACGTGCCGCTCGAAGTGTCCATTGCCAATCAGGATCTCAGCAAACAGCTCGCTGACGTTGAAGATTTCATCACCAAGGGCGTTGATGTCATCATCATTTCACCTGTTGACAGCAAGGGCGTTCGCTCGGCTATAACCAAAGCTCAGAAAGCGGGCATCAAGGTCATCACCGTTGACGTTCCAGCCAACAATATCGACGTGACTTCCTTTGTTGGCACAGACAACTTTGCCGGCGGCGAAAAGGCTGGCGAGCTGATGGCAAAGTCCATTGGCGACAAGGGTAATGTTGCGGTCATCGAATACCCGACGGTTCAATCCGTTGTTGATCGCGTCGAAGGCTTCAAGAAGGCCATCGCAAACCATCCTGACATCAAGATTGTTTCTATCCAGCCAGGCATCACGCGTTCAGAAGCGCTTGCTGCTGCTCAGAACATCATTCAGGCCAATCCTGATATCGTCGGCATCTTCGGATTTGGTGATGATGCAGCGCTGGCCGCAGCTTCCGCTGTAAAAGCTGCAAAGCTCGAAAATCAGGTCAAGGTTATCGGCTTTGATGGCATGGAAGAAGCCCGCAACGCAGTTAAGAACGACCCGATCATGGTCGGCGTGATTGCGCAGTATCCCGACCAAATGGGAAAAACTGCCGTTGAAACCGCAGTGAAAGTGATCAAGGGCGAAGAGGTTCCTGCAAAGCAGCCAATCGTACCTGGTGTTGTCACCAAGGACGGCGAAACCAAGTAAAACCGCGTGAAACGACGGCAACTCCTCCCAACCGTCGTTTCTCTTTAGTGCGCGGCGGCACGACGATCACCACGCGTCAGTGCCGCCGCAGCACATTATCGATACAAGGTTGTAGTTAGCGCATTTTCAGGCGTGTTAAATACAGACCTCTTATGGAGAGCGGAGACTTCCGATGACCGCTATCAATTCTGCGACCAATACCACTCAGGATATTGTGCTTGAGATCAGCAATGTGGCCAAAACATTTGGGTCTGTTGTTGCACTCAAACGCATGAACCTGACTGTTCGCGGTGGGCGTGTGCACACATTGCTCGGCGAAAACGGTGCTGGCAAATCCACCTTGATGAAAATCCTTGCCGGGGTCTTCAAACCCACATCAGGCACGATAGTGCTCAAGGGCGCGCCTTACGCGCCCAAGAACCCGCGCGATGCACGCGCCTGTGGCATTTCAATCGTATTTCAAGAGCTAAGCCTGTCTCGCAACCTATCGGTTGCCGAGAATATTCTGGCGAACAATGAACCGAGCCGCTTTGGTTTTATCCGCGAACGGGAGCTCATCGCTGAAGCCAACAAGCTCATTGCAGAACTTGGCCTGCCGGTTGATGCACGCGCCAAAGTCGGCGATTTATCGATCGCGCAGCGCCAGTTGGTTGAGATCGCCAAGGGGCTTAGCCAACCGGCTGATGTTGTGATCCTGGACGAGCCAACATCATCGCTGTCTGACAGTGAAGCCGAGATTCTGTTCTCAATTATTGAACGTCTCAAAGCGCGCGGTACGGCCGTCATCTACATTTCGCACCGGATGGAAGAAATCATGCGCCTGTCCGACGACATTACGGTCGTGCGCGACGGCGAATATGTTACAACGACTGAAAAAAGCCAGACCAGCATTGAAGAGCTAATCGCTTTGATGGTCGGCCGTGAGATGAACGACATCTACCCCGCGCGTGAGGCCCCTCGCCCATCAGCAATGGTTCCCGCTATTTTAGAAACAAAGAACCTTTCGGTTCCGGGCAAATTCAACGACGTATCCATCGATGTAAAACCCGGCGAAGTGCTTGGTTTGTTTGGCCTCGTCGGCTCCGGTCGTTCGGATGTGATGAAAGCGCTCTTTGGCATGCTGCATCCAACCGGCGACATAAAACTCGACGGTCAATCCATTACTCTCGCCTCGCCAACACAGGCGATTGCTCACGGCATCGCTTTTGTGACTGAGAACCGCAAGGAAGAAGGTCTCGTTCTGCCGCAGAGCGTCGAGCGCAACATCAATATGGTTGCTCTCGGACAACTTGCCGGACCTTTTGGCATGATGCGCTCATCCGCTGAACGTGCCAGCGCAAAAGCTGAAGTGCTGCGACTGGCAATCAAGACCGCATCGCTTGACACGATTGCCGGCTCTCTCAGCGGCGGTAATCAGCAGAAAATCGTTTTAGCAAAGTGGCTTCAGATGAAGCCAAAAGTGCTCATCCTCGATGAGCCAACCCGCGGCGTCGATGTAGGCGCAAAATTTGAAATCTATCGCATCATCCGTGAACTTGCCGCCCATGGCGCGGCGATCCTGATGGTTTCGTCCGAGTTGCCAGAAGTTCTGGGTCTGAGTGATCGCGTTGTCGTCATGCATTCCAAGCATGTCGCCGCAACACTCGAAGCAGATGGCCTCACCCCAGAAACCGTCATGAGCTACGCAGCAGGAATGCATCAATGAGCAACGCACAAGACATTCAGACAAAAGCCGCAGACGCAGAAGTTCGTCGTTCGCTTTTCTCCTCTCCGATGATCCGTCAATATGGCGGCATTGTCATTTCGCTGGCCGTTCTCTGCATTGTTTTTGCAGTTTTGAACCCGCGCTTTCTTGCATTCAACAACTTCATGAACATCATGCAGCAGGTGGCCGTGATTGCGGTTGCGGCCTACGGCATGACCTATGTGATCCTGCTGGGTGAAATTGATCTTTCCATCGGTTCAATCATTGCAGTTGCTGGCATGGTGGCGGCGCAAGCGTTTTCCATGGGCTTCGGCTTTGCGCCGACCGTCATCTTCACACTGGCTGCCGGTGCGATTATGGGCGGGCTGAATGGTGTGCTCTCAGCGAAACTTATGCTTCCGTCCTTCATTGTGACAGTTGCCACAATGGGCATTTATCGCGGCATGGTCAGCCTACCGACCAATGGCGCGCCCGAAATTATCGAGAATGAAACCTGGCTGGCAATCGGTTCAGAAAGCTGGCTCGGCTTACCAATCATCATCTGGATCGTCGGTGTTCTGTTTCTCGTCAATTATGTTCTGTTGTCCAAAACAGTTTTTGGCCGCCGCATTTATCTCGCAGGTGGCAACAAGGAGGCGGCCGTTTATTCCGGTATTCGTGTCGATCGTATTAAGATCATCGTCTTCATGCTTTCCGGCGTTATGGCTGCAATCAGTGGCATTTTGCTCTCATCGCGCCTGTCCTCGGCACAAACCAATGCAGGCATGGGGTACGAACTCGACGCCATTGCAGCCGTTGTTCTGGGTGGCACATCGCTCGCCGGTGGTGTCGGCACGATGGTCGGTACAATCCTTGGCGCATTGATTATCGGCGTCATCAACAATGGCATGAACATGCTGTCGGTGCCGTATTTCTATCAGCTCATCGTCAAGGGCGTCGTCATTCTCGTCGCTGTTTGGCTCGATGTCCGCTCGAAATCAGTCAGAACATAACTGGTGCATCGCATGAAAAAGATCATCACAATCGGCGAAATCGTCGTTGAGATCATGGCTATCGAAACCGGCAACGGCTTCAAAAGCGCCATTCCATTGATTGGCCCTTTTGCTTCCGGCGCACCGGCAATCTTCATTGATCAGGCAGCCAAGATGGGCCAGCCTTGCGGTATGGTCAGTGCGGTAGGCAATGACGACTTTGGCACTCTCAACATCGAACGTTTGCAAAAAGACGGCGTGGATGTGTCAGCAATCAGTGTGCATCCAACAGCCGCCACAGGCAGCGCGTTCGTGCGTTATCGTCCAGATGGTAATCGCGATTTCATCTTCAACATCAAGCACAGTGCATGCAGCGCAATTGGGCTGACACCTGAAGCGCAAAAGCTAATCGAGACTGCCGACCATTTGCATATTATGGGTTCAGCACTCTTTTCTGATGGCATTGTTGACGCTATCCACGAAGCAACGCTGCGCATCAAAGCTAAAGGCGGCACGGTCTCATTTGATCCGAATATCCGCAAGGAAATGCTTGATCTGCCGGGTATGCGCGAGGCACTCGTCCATGCGCTTGAACATACCGATTTGTTCATGCCAAGTGGGCCTGAAATCTTCCTATTCACCAAGGCGACGGAAGAAAAAGCCGCCATTGAAGAATTGCTCGCTCGTGGCATCAAGGCAATTGTGATTAAGCGTGGCGCTGAAGGTGCAAGCTACTTCGACCAGTCTGGCGAAGTCACAGCCCCCGCATTCAAAGTCAATGAGATCGATCCAACAGGCGCAGGTGACAGCTTTGGCGCGGCCTTCGTCACCTGCTGGTTGCGCGGTCTCGCACCAAAAGAAGCATTGACCATAGCCAACGCGACAGGCGCGCGCGCCGTTGGTGTCAAAGGCCCAATGGAAGGCACATCAACGATGGATGAAATCAACGCATTCATCGCCAAAAACGGAGTCCCGTCATGAGCAGCACTCAGACCTTGAGCAAACTTCCCACGCGTTATGCAAGCGGTGCGCGGGGAGGCATCACCTCAATCTGCTCGGCTCATCCTCTGGTTATCGAAGCAGCCCTTCTTGAAGGCATTGCCACCAACACCGACGTTCTGATCGAGGCCACCTGCAATCAGGTCAACCAAGATGGCGGCTATACCGGCATGACACCGGCAGATTTCCGCCGTTTTGTCGAAGACATCGCAGCGCGTCTCGGCTTTGATACCAAGCACCTTATTCTGGGTGGTGATCACCTCGGCCCCAATCCGTGGAAGCATTTGTCGGCTGAAGAAGCCATGGCCAAATCCGAAGTGATGATGGATGGATTTGTGCGTGCAGGCTTTACCAAAATCCACCTCGACACGTCGATGGGTTGCGCTGGCGAACCTGTTGCACTGCCTGATGCTGTGACTGCTGAACGTGCAGCGCGTCTTGCCAAGGTTGCAGAAAAAGCAGCCGCTGAATCCGGCTTTGATCTGCCTGTTTATATTGTCGGCACGGAAGTTCCGATCCCGGGCGGCGCAATGGAAGAGATCGAAGATCTGGAACTGACCAAGCCAGATGCAGCGCTTGAAACCATCGCCATTCACCGCAAGGCTTTTGCAGCTCTTGGCTTAGAGGATGCGTTCTCGCGCGCCATCGGCGTTGTCGTGCAGCCGGGCGTGGAATTCGGCAATGAAAACGTTGTCTATTACGACAGCAACAAGGCGAGTGCTTTAAGCGGCGTTCTCAACGAAGTGCCGCAATTTGTCTTTGAAGCCCATTCGACCGACTATCAGCCGGTTGAGGCACTATCAGCTCTGGTTCATGATGGCTTTGCCATTCTGAAAGTTGGACCGGGTCTGACGTTTGCGCTGCGTGAAGCACTCTATGGTCTTGATCAGATTGCAGCTTTCCTCGACAAACTGCCAGAAGAAGAGACGGTTCGCGGCAAGCTTGAGAAGCTGCTTCTCAACGAACCCAAGAACTGGGAGAAATATTATCATGGCGATGCGGAAGAACTGCGTCTTCAGCGCCATTTCTCCTATAGCGACCGCATTCGTTATTACTGGCCACATCCGGAAGCCACAGCTGCCGTCAATGACCTACTCAAGCGCCTTGAAGGTCGCAAAATTCCTGAAACGCTGATCAGCCAGTATCTTGGCACGCTTTATCCGGCTGTTGCAGCCGGCAAGGTTGAAGCCACACCGCATGCCCTGATGGTCGAAGCCGTCAGAAATGTCATCCGGGTTTACGGCAAAGCAGTCGGTACGCATTAATAAACTAAATAGAAAGGGCGGAATTTCCGCCCTTTTTTATTATCGTCAAATGGTACTCGAAGTTTAATTCGAGAAGTCGCCCTGTCTTGTAAAGGCAATGCCATTCTGATCGAACAAATGGCATGATTGTGCATCAAAACTTGCCTTGATCGAAGCATCACCAGAGATCGGCGCTGTGCCCGGCGTAATGATGCAGAACGTCTCGCTCATGCCTTCCGGAGTGCTGTAAACGATTGTCTGCTGACCAAGGCGCTCAACAACAGATGGCTGCACCGTGATTGCAACTTCACCGTCACCGATTTCGACATGCTCAGGACGAATGCCCAGTGTAAGCGTCTGGCCGACGTCTGGACGCGCGGCTTCTTCGCAAAGAACCGGCAGAACCAATTCGTTGTTTCCGAGCTTAACACGCGCATAGCCGTTGCTCTCAAAACCAGCAAAGGTGACCGGCAGCATATTCATACGCGGGTTACCGATAAAGCCTGCAACGAAGCTGTTACGCGGCTTGTTGTAAAGCTCGAGCGGCGTACCAACCTGCGAGATGTTGCCACCTTCAAGCACCACAATGCGATCAGCCATTGTCATGGCTTCAACCTGATCATGCGTCACATAAATCATTGTTGCGCCAAGCTGCTTGTGCAGCTTGGTCAGCTCGATACGCATGTCGGCACGAAGCGCTGCATCAAGATTGGAAAGCGGCTCATCGAACAGGAAAATCTTCGGTTCACGCACAATCGCACGGCCAATCGCTACGCGCTGACGCTGGCCACCGGATAGCATGCCGGGCTTTTGTTCAAGGCGCTGATCGAGATGCAGGATTGAGGCCGCATGTTCTACTTTGCGCTTGATGGTCGCGTTATCAGCACCTTCGACGCGCAACGGAAATGCGATATTCTCAAAAACACTCATATGCGGATAGAGCGCATAGCTCTGGAACACCATCGCGATGCCGCGCTTGACCGGAGGCAGGTCGTTGACGCGCTTCTCATCGATGACAATATCGCCAGACGTCGTATCCTCAAGGCCTGCGATCATGCGCAGAAGCGTGGACTTGCCGCAGCCCGATGGTCCGACAAAGACCATGAACTCGCCTTCGTTCACTTCAAGGGATACGTTCTTGACGACGTCAAACTGGCCGAAGCTCTTGACAATATTCTTGAGGGATAATTTTCCCACGCTGCTCTCCTGCGGCCGAAAACTCGTTTTAGTACCGCCCTGCAAAATGATCTTGCAGGGCGGTTCAGTCTCAGTTTTATTTAAGGTTCTTCAGCTCTTGATCAGCCTTCTTCAGCGCGTCTTCAGGCTTTGCATCGCCTGTGACAACAGACTGAACCATAGCGATCATGACGTTCTGGAAACCGCGCCAATCAGTGAAGAGCGGCTCTGCACCACCATACTGAATGCCTTCAATCAGCGGACGCCAGTAAGGAATATCAACCATAACCTTATCAACCGCTGGTGACGGACGCATTGGCGTCAGACCTTCATCGGTTGCCAGTTCATACTCTTCCTGAATTGCAGGTGACGTGATGTATTTGGCAAACTCGGCTGCCTTTTCTTCCACCCCTGAATCCTTGAACACGGCTAGGCTGTCGGTGATGACGAGCGTGCCCGGACCTTTTGAATCAGGACCAACGGGGAGTGTTGCAATGCCCCAATTGAACTTGGAATCCTGCAAACGAACAGCAGCACCCGAACCGCCCTGAATCATACCAACTTTGCCGTCGAGGAAGATCGCGCGCACTTCGTTCTGTTCGTAGGCGGTTGGACCTTCCTGCGAATAGGACTTGATGTCATTATAAGCATTGAGTGCTGCAAGAACCTGCGGGTTGTCGATGACGACTTCGCCCTTATCGTTCACGATCTTGCCGTCATTGGTGTAAACCCAATGCAGGAACTGGTGAACGGTGTTGTCGAAGGTCTTAGCAGACAGGCCATAGCCCGGAATGCCGGTCTTTTCTTTGATGACCTTGGCGAATTCGATTTCTTCAGCCCATGTGCGTGGTGGCCGTTCTGGATCAAGACCAGCCTGCTTGAACAGGTCCTTGTTCCAGTAAAGAACCTTGGTCGAAAGCGCGATTGGTACGCCCCACTGGGTGCCGTCATAGGTAACGGTTTCAACCACATGTGGGAAATAAGCGCTTTTTTCTTCGTCCGTCATCGGAACAGACACGATCATGTCGTTGTCAGCAAATTCCTTGAGCGTGCGCGAGCCGACATAAGCGATTGCTGGCGGCGTGCCTGCGGCTGCAAGCGTCGTTGCCTTGTCCTGGCACTGTGCCCAGCCGACAACTTCAACAGCGATCTTCCAATCCGGGTTCTTTTCTTCCCAGGCCTTGATGTATTTGTCGTGTGTCTTGTCGAGCTTGTCGCCGCAATAGATCCACGATATCTCCTGCTGTGCTGCCGATGCACCGAGCGTGCCAAGCATCGTGCTGCCTGCGAGAACGAGCGCCGCAGCTCCCATTTTAAATATCGTCGTCACCTCTGAAAACTCCCTTATGATGATAGATCTTTAGACGGATTGTTATTGCTTCACAGCACCTGCGGTCAGTCCTCCGACCAGATAGCGCTGTAGTAAGAAGATGATGATCATCGCTGGTGCGATGCCCACAAAAGACGCCGCCATCAGCTCATTCCAGACGACTTCCTGCTTGCCGAAGAAGGCAAAGAGGCCTACCGGCAGCGGCATGTATTCCGCCTTGGAATTGAACGTCAGCGCGAAGATAAACTGCTGCGCATAGGCCCCGATGAAGGTGGTGATCGCCACAACGATGATACCCGGCATGGCGATCGGCAGGATAACCCGGCGCAATGTGTAGAAGTGACTTGCGCCATCCATATAGGCAGCTTCATTCAACTCACGCGGAATACGCATCATATAAGTGCGCAGCAGCCAGATCGCCGCCGGAATAAGGAAGGCAACGCCCGGCACGATCATCGCGGCATAGGTGTTGAGAAGCTGAAAACTGCGCATCAGGCGGAACAGCGGGATCAGCAGAACCGCGCCTGAAAACATATTGATTGCCAGAAAACCGCCAAGGATCAGCCCTGCCCCACGAAACTCAAAACGTGAGAAGGCGTAAGCCGCAGGCACCACCAGAATGAGCACAATGATTGTGACCACTGACGAGATAAAGAACGAGTTGAAGATGTAGCGTCCGAATTGCGGAACGCTCTTCCACATCGAAAAATAGGCATCAAAACTGCCATTTTCCGGCCAGAACCGATAGGGCGAAGAGAACAGCTGGTTTAATGGCTTCAATGAAACCAGAAACCCTTCAAAGAATGGTGCGAGCAGGAAGATCATAAAGATCGCAATGCCTACATAAGCACCAATTTTTTCAATCCACGTATAGCGGTCGATAAGCGGTGTATTTTGCGGTTGGCTCATTATGTTTCCCCTTACGCAAGTTTTTCGGGGCTGATGCGCCGCGTGACACGGAAATAGGCAAGGCAGAACAGCGACAGGAATATGCAGATGGTGACGGCACGCGCCGCACCTTCGCCATAACGCTTCGAGCCAATAGCCGTCTGATAGGTGTCGATAATCATCGTGGTGGTCGAACCGTTCGGGCCGCCCTGCGTCAAAATCCAGATGATGTCGAACGAGTTGAATGTCGCAATGGTCGAGAGCATCGACATGGTGATGATGGCTGGCAGCATCAGCGGCAGCGTCACCCGGCGGAAGCGATACATGCGACCTGCGCCATCAGTCCAAGCGGCTTCATAGAGATCTTTCGGGATCGCCTGAAGGGCCGCCAAGAAATAGAGCGTCACCATCGGCACACCGATCCAGACGTCCGTGACAATCGTTGCCCAGAAAGCCGTGTTGCCATAAGCGAGGAATGCAACCGGTCCATCGACCAGCCCAAAGCGCTGAAGCATGCCCGAAATCATGCCGAACTGGCCATTATACATCCAGCTCCACATGAAAATGCCGATAGCCATTGGCACGATCCACGGTGGCATAATCATCAGGCGGAACAATGCACGCCCCGGCAAAGCCATATTGAGAAGCACCGCTCCAAACATGCCAATCGTGATCTTCATCAACACCGAAAAGAACGTCCAGACGAATGTCCGGCCAATAACAGCCATAAACTGCGCATTGGCGATCTTGTCGTAGTTAGCCCAGCCGACCCAATTGGTCGTGCGACGCAGCGATGCGTCGGTGAAGGACAGGATGAAAGTGTCGATCAGCGGATAGGCGACGATTGCCAGCACATAGATAAGTGCCGGTGCAAGCATGACCCAAGCAAAGATGACTTTGGAGCGTTGCATTCCCATGTATCAGGTCAAACTTTCTGAAGTGCTGTGTCGAAGCGATCCCAGACGGGACGCAGATCGATGACCGTGCGCTTTTCACGCGCTTCATCCATTGCCATGGCAAGAATGCCCGCTTCCATCGCATCAAGCGGCGAAACAGGCAGTGGTCCGCCATGCATGACATGGGCGATCACTTCTTCCGCCATTTTCTCATCCGCACCGTAATGCTGCGAAAGCTCGGTGCGTGTCGCATATTCCTTGTGAATAGTGCGCTTTTCGTTCAGCACTTCATGCACATCGAAATAACCGCGAATGAAGTCGCCCTCAGCCTGACCGCGCGTTCCGAAAATCGCAAAACGACGGAACTGGTCCGGCGCATTCAGATTGGTGTGGAAGTTCATGCCGACACCATTGGCATATTCAATGATCGCAACCTGATAATCGATGATGTCACCATCGGAATCGAAAACTTTGTCGGAACCTTCCCAGCCGGTCGGCTTGCGATGGAACAGTGACATGTCGTTGATGCCTTCACGGCGTGGATCATTTTCCGGAATGAAGGTCTTGCGGCCACCAAAGCTTGCAACCCGCTCAGGGCGCGATCCGATCACGCTATTGTAAAGATCGAGATCGTGGCAGCACTTCTCAAGAAGGAAGCTGCCCGACCACTTCGAATAGCGGCGCCAGTCGCGCATGAAGAATGCGCCGTGATATGGATAGATGTGCTCTGCGGCTTCAACCGAAACGATATTGCCCAGCAAACCATCGGTCTTGGCCTGCATCAGATCGCGATACATCGGCGCATAGCGCAACACGAGACCAACCAGCAAACGCTCCTGACCGTGTTTGGCAAGAAGCTCAGCCAGCGCATAGGTCTGCTCAATTGATGATACAATCGGCTTTTCGGTGAAAACGGTAAGACCAGCTTCAAGACCCACACGAATATGATCAAGATGCATATGGTTTGGTGAGCCGATCATCAGAAGATCGAACGTTTCATTAGCGATCAGCTCTTCCGGCGTCGCATATTGCTTGCCAGCCGAAATGCCATGCTCATCCAGCTCTGCCATGCCCGCAGGCGCAGGGTCTACATAGCCGACAATCTCGAACTCGGGATCAAGTGCATTGAAGACAAAACCCAAATAACCCAGACGATATCCCAGTCCTACAATGCCGACTTTCACGATAAACTCCCAATCGATTTTTTAGTAAGATGAAAATTATCACCACAAAATGTCAAGATAAAACACAAGGAATTTAGCAAAACAAAAACTTTTCACACAGACTTGATGAGGTCCAGAAATAGCATTCCGGCCATCTGCCTTAAAAGAAATCAAATTGCTCGAAATCTGTTCAATATGTACAAATTGCAATCATTCCGCATTAAGATTGCAATTTTAATGAATAAAAACAGGAATTTAATGGATTTACGATTTCGCAATAAGCAGATCGGACTGACAAGAAATGATGTACTTTTGTTATAAATTCTGGCTGCACGAAGCGCATGACGTCATGCAGAATTCGCAACAAAGGAATTTAATAAACATTAAATTACAAACGGCTAAATTTTAGGATGGACAAAATCCATTGAAGACGATGATATAGTTGCTAACAAGGCCAAGGCCTCTATCCCGCATGATTTGTGGCCAAGCCGACAAAGACTCAGCGGGATCTCACTTATCTAAAACGCGCTCACCGAAAACAGGTTTATCTTTCGGAATGCGCACAAATCTGCTGGTGGAGAATTGCATGCCTAGCCTATTCCGACTTGAAAATTCGTGGAACGCAAATCCCGCACCAGCCGGAACCATGACAATCGAAGTGTTTAACCTGTCGGATGAAACACTGACCAATTTCTCACTTTGCTACACCAGCATCACCCGCATTGTTGGAGAGCCACAGATCACGAACGGACATTTTGTCCTGCATGATGGCAGCTTCAACGAAATAGCTGCGCCCAAAGGCTTCACATTGAAGCCGGGCGAAACATGGACGGTGAGCGTCGCACCACTTAATCGCTCACCATTTCATGTTAATGACGGAGCGAAGACGGCTTATCTCAAATGTGCCGATGGCCGTTTAATCCACATTGAGACCGGCGAACTTGCACTTTCGGGTCAGAACCTCCCTCTGCCCGGCCCGCGTCTGCCAGAAGGCCGTCTTACGCTTCCGTTTGCCCTACTACCATGGCCCGTGAAGTTCGAGGCTGAGGCAGGCAGCACACCAATTGCTCTGCATCCCGCAGAAGGCACCGACCTTTCAGGTCTGCGTGCGCTTTCGCTGGTTGAGGAGCTTCATGCACGACTGTTCCCGCAGGCACGTCAGGTCTTTTCGCTGAAAGCAGTTGAAGGCGGCCGCGCTGTTGCGATCAGAACCGACACGGGCATCAAGAAAAGCGGCTTCAGCATCGATTTCACGGCTGAGCTAATCACGGTTACTGCCTCTGATGCCGATGGCACGCGCCATGGTCTTATCGCTCTGGCACAAATTCTTGATGGTGCAAAGCAGGAGGCAGAACGCTTCAAATTTCCCGTTTCTGGCCGCATTGAAGATGCGCCACGCCATGATTGGCGCGGCTGCCTTCTGGACGTTTCGCGTCATTTCTGGACACATGATGAAGTTAAGCGCTTCCTCGACATCATGGCCTGGTATCGCCTCAACACCTTCCATTGGCATCTGACCGACGATGAAGCATGGCGCATTGAAATTCCGGAACTGCCGGAACTGACAGGGATTGGCGCAACCCGCGCTCCGAACAGTGCGATGCTGCCGCAGCTTGGCGATACGACTGAACCGTCGCACGGCCTTTATACCCAGGAACAAATCCGCTTAGTGGTCGCACATGCGCAATCACTTGGCATCGAAGTGGTGCCGGAAGTCGACATGCCCGGCCATTGCAAGGCAGTACTGACCGCTCTGCCGTATCTTCAGGATCGCAATGAAGCCAATGAGTCTTACAAAACCGTTCAGGGCTTCACGAATAATGCGCTCAACCCAGCCATGCCAGCGACATGGGAATTTGTGAAGACAATCCTTGACAATATCGTCGCTCTCTTCCCGGGGCGCTATATCCATATCGGCGGCGACGAAGTGGCCGACAATTCGTGGATTGGCTCACCGCTTGCACGCGAATTGATGGAACGCGAAGGGCTTGAAGGCACCTTTGAACTGCAATCGTGGTTCATGCGCAGGCTCAAGATCATGCTGGAACAGCGCGGCCGTGTTCTCGCTGGCTGGAACGAAGTCGCGCATGGTGGTGGCGTGCAGCCGGAAGGCACTTTGCTGATGGCATGGCAGGCACCAGAAATCGGCATTGAGCTAGCAAAGCAGGGTTACGACGTCGTCATGACGCCGGGTCAGGCCTATTATCTTGATATGGCGCAGTCGCATAACTGGTGGGAACCGGGCGCTGGCTGGGCGGGCGCTTCCACGCCAGAAGAAAGCTATGCCTACGAAGCTGCTGGTGATTTCCCGCCGGAACTGGCACAGCATCTCAAGGGTGTTCAGGCATGTATCTGGTGTGAACATTTCACCACGCACGCTTATTTTAACGACCTCACCTTCCCGCGTCTTTTGGCGGTGGCGGAAGCTGCGTGGACCCCAGCATCGGAAAAGGATTGGCTGCGCTTTGCTGTGCAGGCACGCCGTCATCCGCTATTTTGATCCTCATGTCCTGCACGGTTATAGCCGTGCAGGACAAGGCCTATTGTGAAAATAGTGGCGCACTGAATGTCGACCTCGAGCCTCGATCTTGTCCGGCAATATCTGATCGTGCGAGCCAGCACGATCGCGATCCTGTTTTTTGGCTTCGCAGGGGCGGCCACAACGCCATATCAGCCGATCGTGGGCATCCGCGTCATCGGCTTAAGCGACTTCACCTATTCGGTTGTGGCCTTCTGCGCCGTTGTCGCCAATCTCGCGGCCAGCATTGCTATCGGACTGGTTTCTGACCGCATCGGGCGTTATCGCGCGCCGATGGTTATCGTTACAGCCCTTGGTATTGTAGGTTTCGGCCTGATCTGGCTGTTTCCATCGCCATGGGTCTTTGCGCTGGCAACCATCGGCCCGATTGCACTTTTCAACGTCATCAGCACATTGCTTTTTGCCAATATCCGCAATCACTCGGCTGGAATGACACCGATTGAACTCAGCGATTCGATCACAATTGTTCGGATGGCGATTTCAATCGCGTGGATTCTTGTGCCCGGACTTGTCGGTGCTGTGCTGGCCGGAACCGGCTCGCCTCTGACCGCCTATTCCTTTGCAACGCTGCTTTCACTGGGTTGCTTTCTGTCGATCATGACGCTGATGCCCCATGATCATAAGCCGGACACAAACGCGCATAGCACAAAGCCATCAAGCCTTGCCGATCTTCAGCGCCTGATTTCACCCGGCGTTTTCATCCGGTTGATTGGAACCGCGCTCATAACCTCGGTTTTGCATGTGAATGCTATTGCACTTCCGCTCATCATTACAGGGCGCGGTGGTGGATCGGTCGAAGATGTCGGCATGGTCATGGGCTTGGTGGCAGGGCTTGAAGCAGTGCTTATGCTGGTCTGGGCCCGTATTGGTCGCCGCCGAAGTCAGATCGGCATCTTCTTTGTCGCATCATTGCTTTACGCAATCTATTTGATCTGGCTTGCATTCCTCACCACACGATGGGAGATTTACGCCGCATCAGCGATTGGGGGGATTGGTGCAGCAGCAATCGTGAGCCAGCCAATAAGCTATCTGCTTGGCATCATTCACGATCGGCCCGGCCTGTCGGCTTCGCTTATCGCAATCAACATGTTTGTCGGCGGCGGCCTAGGAACAGCGCTTTTTGCAATCGGCACAAGCATTGCTGGCTATGGAACTGTCACCATCATGGGAGCTATCGCAGGATTGGCCGGTGTCGCGATACTGGCAAAGGTAGAATACAACAAAAACTGAGGGGATTGCTTTGAGCCGGATATTACTGGAAGTCTGCGTCGATGATGCAGAAGGGTTGGACACCGCAATCAAAGGCGGTGCAGATCGGATCGAGCTATGCTCGGCCCTCGCAATCGGCGGGCTGACGCCTTCCATTGGTCTCATGCAGCTTTCAGCCAAAGCACCAATTCCGATCATGGTAATGATACGGCCGCGCGCAGGCAGCTTTGTCTGGACCGAAGATGAATTGCAGATCATGGAAGCCGAAATTGCAGCCACACGAGCTCTCGGCCTCGCGGGCGTTGTGATTGGCGCCAATCTGCCCGACGGCAGGCTTGATAGACCTGCATTGGAGCGACTGGTCAATGCAGCCGATGGTCTTGAGATCGCACTGCATCGCTCAATCGATCTTACCCCTGACGCGGCAGAAGCCGTACAAATAGCTATCGAGCTTGGTATCAACCGGATTTTGAGTTCAGGCGGTGCCTTGAAAGCCGTATCCGGTCTCAAACGCCTTGCGGAAATGCAGAGTGCTGCCAAAAACAAAATCACCATCATGCCGGGTTCGGGCGTGAATATGGGAACACTTGCCGAGATCGCTGCGGCATTGCCTGGTCTAACTGAAATTCATGCATCCTGCAGTGCGCCAATCGATGCGGATGAGATTTTGCTGAATTTCGGCTTCGCCGTACCGGGTGCAACAAGAACTACGGCAGCCAAAGTTGCCGAACTGCGTGAAGCCCTCAAGGCAATTGCCGATGGCAGGCAGCCGCCTTCCTGATTTAAACAGCCATCCGTGCTCAGGAATGGCTGACATGCAAACGGAGCAAAACAAAATTTGTGTTAAAATAAACAACTGACATTAGAAATTTGTGTTGAAGTAAAATTCTCTTTTCAATAGAAAATTACAACACAAGGAAAGGGCCGGAGTTGCAACCGACAGAAGACCTCTATCAGACTGTGCAAGCAGCAGTGCCGGAGCTCACTCCGAAGCTGCGTGGCATATGCCTGTTGATCGAAAACGATCCGGTAGGCTTCATTCGCTCAACAGCACGCGAATTGTGCAACCAGCTTGGTACTTCAGAACCAACGCTCATCCGCTTCTGCCAGCGCTTTGGCTATGCAGGTCTTGCGGATTTTCGCATCGATCTTGCTTTGTCGCTTGCCCAGCGTCCCGGCCTCGTCCCCACTGGCGTGGAAGCCAATCCGGTTGATCGTCGCGCCGTCAATTATGACGCCAAGGATGCAATCGGACGCAAGGCGGTCAGTCTCCTTGAAGGCGATACAGCTGTGCTGTTCGATAACGGCTCCAGCATAGAGCGCTTCGCAGCGCATCTGGGCAATCTTGCACCGCTTATCGTGATGACCCGCAGTCTCGACGTTGCCCAGACCGTGCTTCGCCATAAACAGCATCAGGTGATGCTGACTGGTGGTAGCATTCGCCGTGAAACCATGTCCGTCTCCGGACGACTGGTCGATACGGCTCTTTCCCAGATGCGTTTCGATACTTTCGTGATGGGGGCAGACAGCATTGAGCCAGAGACGGGCGTCAGCACTTTTCTGGAAGACGAGGCCCATGAAAACCGCGCGATGATCGAGGCTTCTGGCCGTGTCATCGTTCTGGCCGACAAGACCAAATTCAGCAAACCACGACTGCATCGTATCTGCGCAATGGATCGGATTACGGCGATCATAACCGATCTTGAACCCAATCACGAAATAGCCAACCGCATCCGCGAACGCGGTGTGCGTGTCATCAGTACTCAAGAGGACGGCGTTAATGACTAAACTGGAAACGAGCCACACCTGGCAGGAAATTCATGCACAGCCGGGCATCTGGCAGGCTTGGGCAGCACCTCTTGCCACCCAGTCGGCTGAAATCCGCGAATGGATCGCCGCCAAGGGTATCAAGCGTATCGTTTTCAGCGGCGCAGGCACCTCGGCTTTCATCGGTCAGGCTCTTGCATCGGTCAAGGCTGGCCCGATTTCGCTTAACGCCATTCCGACCACCGACATTGTTTCCAATCCGTCTGAAACGCTGTCTGATGATGGCGAACTGCTCGTCGTGCAGTTTGGCCGCAGCGGCAACAGCTCGGAAACCATCGCAACACTCGACCTGCTGGATGAGCATTTTCCGAAGGCACACCGCCTCAACATCACCTGCAATGGCGAAAGTACACTGGCCGTTCGGGCAGCGAAAGGCCCTGGCGAACAGCGCGTGATCGTTCTGCCAGCAGCAACGCACGATCAGGCTTTTGCAATGACGTCGAGCTACACGACAATGCTTTTGTCGGCGCTCGCCTGCATTGATAGCAATGTTGATGTCGCCGACAAACTTAACAAGCTCTCGGCTGCGGGTACTAAGGCACTTGCACAGCTCGACGCAACGCCTGCCCCGCATCCAGACCGCGCAATCTTTCTGGGCTCCGGCGCACTGACCGGCGTTTCGCGCGAAAGCGCACTCAAAGTTCTGGAGCTGACCGCAGGTCAAGTCATGACAAATTGGGATAGCACGCTCGGCTTCCGTCATGGTCCAAAAGCTTCGGTTGTCGGCAGCACCCGCGTTGTGGTCTTCATTCACCCGGATCAGCATACCGCGCGTTATGATCGCGACATCGCAGTTGAAATTGCTCAGCAGTTCCCGACAGCAACTGTTACGACTGTTGGTGGCGAAGGCTGTGATATTGCGCTTGATCTTACCGGCGACAGCCGCTGGGATGCCGTACTCTACGTGCTTTTGGCGCAAATCTGGTCCGCCCGCTGGTCGGCAGAACTCGATCTCAACATCGACAATCCATTCATTGATCAGGGCAACCTGACACGCGTTGTTTCCGGGGTTAAGATTTACCCCTTTGCAGCATGAAACACGAGGTCAGCATGATCTGCGGCGCCATTGATCTGGGCGGCACCAAAATTGAGGGCCGCCTGTTCGACGCAAATATGGAAACAGTTCTGACACGGCGTATTCCAACGCCCGTCAGCGACTTTGAGGCCTTTATCGATGGGCTTTCGGCACAGATTGAATGGCTGACCGAGACGGCGGGCAATCCAAATCTGCCCGTCGGCATCAGCCTACCGGGATGGATTGATCCAGCCACCGGACACGGCTTCGCATCCAATATTCCCATCACCGGTCGCGATGTGGGCACAGCACTGGTCAAACGTTTCGGGCGCAGCTTTCCGCTGATGAACGACTGTATGGCTTTTGCTTATTCGGAAGCGCATGGCGGTGCAGCCGAAGGCAGCGAAGCAATGATTGGCCTGATCGTCGGCACCGGCATGGGCGCTGGTGTGGTCATCAATGGCGAAATTCCACCACGTTATAACGGTCTTGCACTGGAAATCGGTCACACGGGTATGCCTGCACGCGTTCTGAGCGAGCAGAACCTGCCATTGATTCCTTGCGGCTGCGGCAAGACAGGTTGCATGGAACGCTATGTTTCCGGCACGGGCCTTGCCGATATTTCCAAGATCAAGCTCAATGAGACCATCTCCAATCAGGAACTGACATTGCGCGCGTCCAATGGCGATGCGAACGCAGAAAAGATTCTCGATGACTGGGCTGATCTGATGGCGGAATCGCTTCTGACCATGCAGCTTGTCGTCGATCCGGATTGCTTCGTTCTTGGCGGCGGTCTTTCCAATATGGACGGGGTTGCCGAACGCGTCTCAAAGGCATTTGAAAAGCGCAAGCTCGGACCCACACGCATACCCGCCATCAGAACGGCACGTTTTGGTGATAGTTCGGGTGCACGCGGCGTTGCGCTCTATGCGCTTAATCATTCTGGAGAAAGCCAATGACCCGTCTTGTTGCCCCCGATTATGTGTTTCTAAATGGGCGACTTCAGACTGGTCTCGTGGCCGAGATCGGCCAGCATGGCATCATCCGTCTTCGCCCGCGAAAGTCGGATGAAACGCCGGACCTCACGCCGCATGTGCTGATGCCAGCCTGCATCGACCTGCAGGTCAATGGTGCGGGCGGCGTCATGCTCAATTCGGAAACCAGTGCAAAGGGCATCGCGCACATCATCTCGACATTGCGCAAACTCGGCACTGCCTGGGTTCTGCCAACGCTCATTACCTGCGAGCCGGAGCGCATCATTCAGGCAGCCCATGCTGCCGTTGAATGCAAGGGCATGGATGGCTTCTTCGGTCTGCACATTGAAGGCCCGCATCTCAATCCTGTCCGCAAGGGCACGCATCGCGTTGAATTCATCCGCCCGATAGATGCATCCACGCTTGAAGCGCTGAAAATTCTGCGCAAGGCGGATGTGCCTGTCATGCTGACGCTGGCGCCGGAAATGGTGCCGGGCGACACGATCCGCGAGATCGCTGATATGGGTGTCGTAGTTTCCGCCGGTCACACCAACGGCACGACGGAACAGGCCCGCGCCGGGCTTGAAGCCGGGATCCGCTGCTTCACCCATCTTTACAACGCCATGCCGCCAATGACATCGCGTGAGCCGGGTGTGGTCGGCACTGCGATTGGCAGCAATGCGTTTGTTGGCATCATTGTTGATGGACATCATGTGACATGGGAAATGGTCGGCATCGCATGGCGTGCACGCCCTAAGCGCGACCGCATGTTCCTCGTGTCAGATGCCATGTCCACCATTGGCGGGCCAGACCATTTCGAACTGTATGGCGAGCGTATTGAAGTACGCGATGGCGCACTGGTCAATGCAGCCGGTTCGCTTGCAGGCGCCCATATCGATATGGTCGGCTGCCTTGCCAATCTCGTTCAGCATGTCGGCGTGTCGCTTGAAGAAGCCGTTCGCGCGGCCTGTGTTGTGCCTGCCGATGTGATGGGCGTAACTAGCCCGAACCTTGGTGCCGGAACGCCACTGCCAGAAGTTCTTGCTCTGGATAACAATCTTCAGCGCATTTCTCTCTGAAATTTACATTATATATGGAGTCCCGTCATGAGCAGCACTCAGCGCTTACGCCACCTTCCCGCCCGTTATACTGGCGGCGAACGCGGAGGCATCACCTCGATCTGCTCGGCTCATCCTCTGGTTATCGAAGCAGCCCTTCTTGAAGGCATTGCAACCAAGACTGACGTTCTGATCGAAGCCACCTGCAATCAGGTCAATCAGGATGGTGGCTATACCGGCATGACACCGGCTGATTTCCGCCGTTTTGTCGAAGACATCGCAGCGCGTCTCGGCTTTGATACCAAGCACCTTATTCTGGGTGGTGATCACCTCGGCCCCAATCCGTGGAAGCATTTGTCGGCTGAAGAAGCCATGGCCAAATCCGAAGTGATGATGGATGGATTTGTGCGTGCAGGCTTTACCAAAATCCACCTCGACACGTCGATGGGTTGCGCTGGCGAACCTGTTGCACTGCCTGATGCTGTGACTGCTGAACGTGCAGCGCGTCTTGCCAAGGTTGCAGAAAAAGCAGCCGCTGAATCCGGCTTTGATCTGCCTGTTTATATTGTCGGCACGGAAGTTCCGATCCCGGGCGGCGCAATGGAAGAGATCGAAGATCTGGAACTGACCAAGCCAGATGCAGCGCTTGAAACCATCGCCATTCACCGCAAGGCTTTTGCAGCTCTTGGCTTAGAGGATGCGTTCTCGCGCGCCATCGGCGTTGTCGTGCAGCCGGGCGTGGAATTCGGCAATGAAAACGTTGTCTATTACGACAGCAACAAGGCGAGTGCTTTAAGCGGCGTTCTCAACGAAGTGCCGCAATTTGTCTTTGAAGCCCATTCGACCGACTATCAGCCGGTTGAGGCACTATCAGCTCTGGTTCATGATGGCTTTGCCATTCTGAAAGTTGGACCGGGTCTGACGTTTGCGCTGCGTGAAGCACTCTATGGTCTTGATCAGATTGCAGCTTTCCTCGACAAACTGCCAGAAGAAGAGACGGTTCGCGGCAAGCTTGAGAAGCTGCTTCTCAACGAGCCGAAGAACTGGGAGAAATATTATCATGGCGATGCGGAAGAACTGCGTCTTCAGCGCCATTTCTCCTATAGCGACCGCATTCGTTATTACTGGCCACATCCGGAAGCCACAGCTGCCGTCAATGACCTACTCAAGCGCCTTGAAGGTCGCAAAATTCCTGAAACGCTGATCAGCCAGTATCTTGGCACGCTTTATCCGGCTGTTGCAGCCGGCAAGGTTGAAGCCACACCGCATGCCCTGATGGTCGAAGCCGTCAGAAATGTCATCCGGGTTTACGGCAAAGCAGTCGGTACGCATTAATAAACTAAATAGAAAGGGCGGAATTTCCGCCCTTTTGTTGCTGAATAATAAGCTAACGACGGGTTAAGATCGGCGCGCGTGACGCAATGACATTTGCAATCTCTAACCGGACCGCGGATCTGAGGCAAAGCCCTGCGATGCGCTCATATAGCCCTCCCGCTATAAATCTCTCATCTACCCGCGTTTCGGCTATTCTGATGATATGAAGCTTGCATAACCCTCGCCCAGCGTCTTGCTGATAAAGCGGGAGTAGTGGTCATAGGCTGCATGTTCTCGTGTCACGCGCCCAAAGACTGGCGTTTCAAAAACCTTCATCGGTATAAGCGCCAAAGGCACTGATACAGGTGTCAGTTGCGCGCCCTGCCCTGCCCGCAATGTCGTGAGAATGCCGTACATTTCACCTGCGATGCTTGGGCGCGACAGAACCGCCATCCGATATTGGCCAGACGTGTTGGTTACAAGATAAACATGGCCTGAGAGGTGCGGAACAGAAACACGTCCATGCTGCGAAAAAGACGTATCGGTGCGCTCGCGCTCTTCAAACTTCAGATGGGTATTTTCGGCATCCCAGCTGATATCTGTACAATAAGCGAAAATATCGGATTGATTGCCAAAGGACGGGCGAAGCGTGAGAAAGGTCCCTTCAAGCCAGGAGACACCGGCACGCGAATAGGCACCCAGTTCTTCTGCAGCATGTCCATGCGGCGCGGCTGGCTTTGGCTTCTCCGTTTCCAGCTGATCGCGCAGTTCAAACCCCATGGCCTGTTCAAGCCGGATGATGGTGGCAAGCGTGAAAGGCCTATGTCCTGACAATGCTTTTTCAAGCGTCGACAGGCTGATGCGCGCCTCATCCGCCAGATGCTGACGGGAAATTCTGCGCCGCGCAATCTCCTCACGCACACGTTCAGCGACACGGCTATTCATCTGATCGGGCAAAACCCCATCTTGCTGAGACATGAGAACTTCCTGAATCCGTACTTCTCTTCACAATTCCACACATAAGCGGAACCGGCAAGGTGGCTTGCGGCAAAGTCCGGATAAAACTTGGGAAAGCTTACGCTGGCACTAAAACACCGCTTTGGCAAAAATTGTCTCCAGTTATCCGATAGTTACAGGAGCGCATCATGTCGCCTGCCATCAGACACTCTCATCGCAGCGGAAGGGCAATCAGCCTCTCGCAGTTCTGCAAACTCATCTGGTTTGTGAACATGCTGATACTGCCAATCCTTGCCGTTGTTCTTTCGCTTCTCAACGTGGCTTCAGCCCGTGCTGAGACGCCGGCCTATCTGACGCCGAATGCAGTACAAAGCGGAAGCCTTCTGCTGCAAGGCAGCAAAGAAGGTCAATATGTCGAAGCCCCACGCATCAGCACTGACTACAATATCGATGTCAGCGGCCCAACCGCCCGCGCCCGCCTCAGCCAGATTTTTGAAAATCCGACCAATGGCTGGGTTGAAGGGCTCTATGTTTTCCCGCTGCCAGAAGACAGCGCGGTCTATTCCTTGAAAATGATCGTGGGTGACCGGGTTATCGTTGCCGACATCAAGGAAAAGCAGGCTGCACGCGAAATCTACGAGAAAGCCAAAAGCGAAGGCAAGAAGGCTGCGCTCATCGAGCAGCAGCGGCCAAACATCTTCACCAATGCTGTCGCCAATCTGGGTCCGCACGAGAAAGTCGTCATCCAGATCGAATATCAGCAGGCTGTGCGTCTCAGCGACAATCGCTTTTCACTGCGCCTGCCGCTTGTTGTGGCGCCGCGCTATAATCCTGAAAATATCGATCCGATCGAACAGAGCGCCGATCTTTCCGGTGGTTGGGGACAGCCTAAAACGCGACCAGCGCCCGGCCCGGACAACAGCGCAATTGAAACACCGCTCATCATACCCGGTGAGGAGCCGAGTGAGGAGCGTATCAATCCGGTAACGATCACGGTCGATCTCAAACCCGGTTTCCCCGCAACCGATATCAAGAGCCTTTATCATCCTGTGCGCATTGATCGACAGAACGAGCAGACAGCCAAAATCATTCTCGATGGAAAAGCCACAGCGGATCGCGACTTCGTCCTCGAATGGCAAGCAGCCCAAACGGATATGCCGAATGTCGGGCTGTTTCGTGAACGGGTCGGCAATGAGGACTATGTACTTGCCTATGTGACCCCTCCGCTTGCCAAAACCAATGCAGCTCAATCGCGTGAGATCGTCTTCGTCATCGATAATTCAGGTTCGATGGGTGGCACATCGATGACACAGGCCAAAGCCAGTCTCGATTATGGCCTCTCGCATCTCAATCCCGGCGACCGTTTCAACGTCATTCGCTTTGACGACACGCTGACCAAATTCTTTGAGGATTCCGTCGATGCCACACAGCAGAATATCAATGATGCCCGCCAGTATGTTGCCAGCCTCGAAGCTGTCGGCGGAACAGAAATGCTGCCCGCACTGCACGCGGCTCTTGATGACAGCCACCAGAAAGATGGTTTGCGCCAGATCGTGTTCCTGACTGATGGCGAAATCAGCAACGAACAGCAGATGTTCGATGTCATCGCATCGCGCCGTGACCGCTCGCGCCTCTTCATGGTCGGCATCGGCTCAGCACCCAATACTTACCTGATGAGCAAGGCATCGGAACTTGGTCGCGGCACCTTCACACATATCGGTTCTTCTGAAGAGCTGGAACAGCGTATGCGTGAGCTCTTTGATAAGCTGCAGAATCCAGGTGTCACCGATCTAAAGGTCAATTTCTCACAGGAAGGCACCAATCTGACACCCGGTATTCTACCGGATATCTATCATGGCGAACCGTTGGTGATTGCTGCCCGTACAAAAAATGCAGCTGGTACCATTACAGTTCAAGGTACAGTTGGAAGCCGTCCCTGGACGATCACCCTGTCACTTGATGCAGTAAGCCCCGCGGAAGGCATTTCGAAAATTTGGGCTCGTCGCAAAATCGATGATGCGGAAGTGGACATGAAGCTCGGCAAGATTTCAGTCTTGGCAGCCGACACGCGTATCCTCAATCTGGCATTGGAACACCATCTGGTGACACGTCTCACAAGTCTTGTCGCTGTCGATCAGACGCCAGCACGTCCTGCAAACACACCCCTCACCCGTGCTGATATTCCTTTGGAACTTCCTGCCGGATGGGATTTCGAGACTTTGTTTGGCAGTCGTGCAGAACGCAGCGTGCTTGATCATGCGGATGCCGGGCAGGACCAGATCAAGGTTCGCACTCAAGAGCGTGTCAATGTGCCGAGAGTTCCGGCACCTGCAACGCCTCTGCCGCAAACCGCAACACCAGCAACACTTAATATGCTGCAGGGGCTGGGCGTCGTTTTCATCGGTTTCCTGATCTTCTGGTTCTCACGCCGCAGGGGGAATGCATAATGAGTATTGTTATTACCCAGAATAAGAAGTCAAAGGAGCGCGCTTGGTCGCGCTCCCCCCTCCCCATTCTGTCTGTTGCCGTTATGGTTTGTGGTCTTGTGCTTTTTGGCCAGGGTCTTTGGATTCACGCCAAGGCATATGCAGCGCAAATTCTTCTAGAGTGGGCGTTCACGCAAAGCATCGCCTCAGGTGACAAGGTCAAACCGTGGAGCTGGGCCGATACCTGGCCGGTCGCACGTATCGAAGCGCCACGACTGGCTGCATCAGCCATTACTCTGAATGGCGTAGGCGGACAGGCTCTCGCGTTTGGTCCCGGACATTTACAGAACACACCCAAGGCCGGTGAAGCGGGAACCGCAGTCTATGCTGCACATCGCGATACGCATTTTGCTTTCTTAAAGAATGTCGAAAAAGGCGATCTCATTCGCATCACCCGGGATGACGGTAAGATATTCACATATCGCGCCACTCAGATGACCGTCACCCGCTGGGATGAAGCCCAAATCGATATTCACGCTTCCGGCTCATATCTGGTTCTAGCGACCTGTTATCCCTTTGAAGCGGTTACACAAGGCCCACTTCGTTATCTCGTCTATGCCGAGTTGGAAGAATAATCAGTTTGAATATTATATCGCACTGTCGACCGTCGAGTATTTAAGCGCCAAAAACGGACCAGTTCATCTCCCTGCAAAGCTTTTCCAGCGCGTAAGTCCCCAACAGAGAATTTCCATGCTGATTAAGACCCGGAGACCAAACAGCGATTGATGCGACACCAGGCACTATAGCTAATATGCCGCCACCGACACCACTTTTTGCCGGAATCCCAACACGAAAAGCAAAATCACCTGACCCATCATAGTGCCCACACGTCATCATAAGAGCATTAATACGTAACGCACGCTCAATACTGACAATGCGATGATCGCTCACCGGGTTTCGACCGGAGGCGGAAAGGAAAAGCCCAGCCTTCGCAAGCTGTTCACAAGACATCGCAAGCGCACATTGATGATGATACACACCAAGCACGTGTGAGGGAATGTTATCCAGATTTTGGTTTGCCTTTAACAGGTTAGCGAGAGCTGCATTGTTGAAGCCGGTTTGATCTTCAGCCTCGGCAACAAAGCGATCAATATAAATATCATCATCGTCAGACACAGACTGAACAAACCGCACTATCTCGGCGATAGTCTCTCGTGGCTTATGCGAACCTAACAACACATCGGAGATAACAATCGCCCCTGCATTTATGAACGGATTCCGAGGAATACCTTTTTCAAGCTCCAGCAATACGCTTGAATTAAAGGGATCTCCGGATGGCTCCCGGTTCACACGTCGCCAAATGCTGTCACCTCTTTTGCCCAAAGCAAGCGTCAGAGCAAAGACCTTTGAAATGCTCTGGATAGAAAATTTTTCTTTTGAGTCTCCCGCAGAAATCAAAGTGCCATCATGTAACATGATGGCAATGCCAAATTTTGAGGGATCGATCTTCGCCAGTGGGGGAATATAATCAGCGACTTTACCACGTACTTCGGTGTTTTGAAGTTCGGCTTCGATGGCATCAATAACGGCACGCAAACGCTGCTTCAAGTCCACACCTTTGAAAAGTCGCTGTCATTTTAACAGAACCAACCAACGTCATAATGAGCCATTCAAGGTCTCTGGTTATGACAAACGGAAGCAGAATGGCTAAACAAAGTCAGCCATTCTGTCCATTCTCAAATGGAAAATCTTATCGCTTCACGTCAAAATTGCGGGTCTCAGGCATCATGAACATCGCTACAAGCGAGATGATGCTCGTCGCAACCACATAATATGCAGGTGCAACTGCACCGAAAATTCCAATAAGCCAAGTTATGATGAATTGTGTTGTACCACCAAAAAGCGTCGCCCCAATGGCGTAGATCAAAGAAACACCAGTCGCACGCAAAGCGATCGGCATCATCTCAGGTATGGCAACCAGACTGGCCGCACCACTCATAGAGGTAAGCAAAGTGACTGCTGCGGTTACAACAAGAAGCACTGTTGCATCTTTGGATTCTGAGAGCCAGAAGAACAACGGGATGATGGCCAACATCAAGACAATCCGCGGCCAGATCATTACGCTTTTACGCCCATATTTGTCAGCAAGATAACCTGCGACCAGCGCAAATAAAAAGGTCATTGTCCCGCCGAGAACCGTTCCTGCCTGCGCAAGAGTAGCTGGTAATTTCAGCGTTTGAATCGCATAAGTTGTCATATAGTTGCCCACCTGCGTGGACACGGTTGTTGAAATAATAACGAGAATTCCCAGAATGAGATAACGCGAATGGTCTGAGAAAACCGAAGATACGATTTGGGCACCGCTTTTGTCGCTCGGTTTTTCCAACGTCTCCGGCAACGCACGGCGAATATAGACCGCTAGTGGAATAAGCGCGAGCGACACCAAGAACGGAATGCGCCAGCCCCATGAAACGAGTTCTTCATGAGTAAGATACCATGACACCAGAACACCCATCAGGCCACCGGCTACAACTGCAATCCCCTGACTGGCAATTTGCCAGCTTGCATAAAGACCACGTTTATCACGTGGAGCAGCCTCAATAAGCATTGCAGAAGCGGGGCCGACTTCACCACCAAGAGCCAAACCTTGCAATAATCGACACATCAAAACGATGATCGGTGCCGCAATACCAATTGTTTCATAGCCCGGCGTCGCGGCCAAACCCAACGTTCCCACTGTGATCAGCGTTACAGTGAGAATCATCGCTGCACGGCGACCTGCCTTGTCTGCAAATGCTCCAATCAAAACACCGCCAAGTGGACGGGTAAAAAAGCCAACACCGAATACAGCCACTGATGCCAGCAAACTCGCAGTTTCACTGCCAAGCGGGAAAAACGTTTGTCCAATGTAAACCGCAAAAAACGAATAGACGATGAAATCGTAAAATTCGAGCGCATTCCCTGCAACAGCCGCCGCTATCGCTTTAACCGGTGGTTTATCTGATCGTTCATGGTCATCGATTGATCCAGCGGATTGCGTGTGCATCATACAAGTATTCATGGTTGTCCTCCGATAGTGTAGTAATCCGTCAAATCTGGGGGGTATCTGTTGCAGCTAGGAACGCTTCTGTGAGGGCAACCCAATAGGCCGCGCCATCGACAATACTCGCGTCATTGAAATCAAACCCCGGATTATGCAGCGCGCAGCTTTGCGAACCTGGCTGGTCGCCATTTCCTAAGAAAATATAAGAGCCTGGTCGCTCTTCGAGCATGAAAGAGAAGTCTTCGCTGCCTGTCATCGGAGTCGTTTGAGCGACGAAGTTACTCGCGGCAGCAAAGCTCTCTCCAACTTGACGTGCGAATTTGGTCGCTGCGGGAGAGTTTTGTAGCGCTGGGTAACCGCGACAATAATCGATTTGAGCTATGACCCCGAAACTTTGAGCCTGAGCAAGTACAAGTTCACGAATTCTTTGCTCAAGGAGATCCCGCACTTCCGGTTTAAAACACCGAACAGTCAATTCAAGCTTCGCAGTTTCAGGAATGACATTATTTGCAACCCCAGCCTGCATTACACCCACAGTCACCACCGCTGTATCAAGCGGGTTGATATTGCGCGCCACGACCGTTTGAAGCGCCATCACGATGGAAGCAGTTGCGGTAATGGGATCAGCTGTCGTGTGTGGTTGCGCGCCGTGTCCCCCACGGCCTTCAATGGTGATAAAAACGGTGTCCGAAGACGCCATCATCGCACCATCGTAAAACTGCAATTGCCCCTGCGGAACACCCGGCATATTGTGAATTGCAAACACTGCATCGCACGGAAACTTCTTGAATAATCCGTCAGCAACCATCCGCGCGGCACCGCTGTCTGGTCGGCCATATTCCTCTGCCGGCTGGAAAATTAGGTTCACCGTACCATGAAAATTTTTGCGTTCTGCTATCGCCTTTGCCGCAGCAAGCAGCATCGTTGTATGACCATCATGCCCGCAAGCATGCATTACACCCGGATTGACACTTGCATATGAAAGTCCTGTTTCCTCCGAAATTGGGAGCGCATCCATATCTGCTCTAATGCCAATTGCATTTGCACTGTTACCATGGCGAAGCTGGCCGACAATTCCTGTCGTTCCAACATTTCTTGCGACAGCGTAACCCCACTTTTCCAACAATGAGGCAACAAGCTCGCCCGTTCGAACTTCCATAAAGGCTAATTCCGGATGTTGGTGCAGATCGCGCCTGATCGACACAAATTCCTCAATGTCTCGCTCGATCAGCTGCCGGATATCGTTCATAAAACCACTCGCAATGCTCAATTATTTATCATGCTAGCTACGAGGTGCTTTTTTATTTGTCCAATGCATAGTAAATTTGATTACCATGCATAATAGGCATAATGATTTAGGAAAATTACGTGAATATTCAGCAATTGAAACACTTTGTTGCGCTTGCGGAGAAAGGTTCTTTCACACGCGCTGCTGAACATACCCATCTCACGCAGCCTGCGCTCTCACGAAGCATTGCTCAGCTTGAAGCGGAATTAGGCATGAAGCTGGTGGATAGGATTGGCAAACGTTGCGAAGTAACTGCTTTCGGTAATGTTGTTCTGAATCATGCAAGGCGCGTTCTGTTTGAAACAGAAGAGCTATATCGCGTCGTAAAACAACAACATGAGGGCAGCGCCGGACGAATAAGAATTGGACTGGGTTCAACGCCAAGCGCTCTTCTCACCGCCCCTTTACTCAGCAGATTTTCAACGACGAACCCGTCGCTGCACATATTGCTGATGCGAGGGGCAATTCCTTTGCAAGTGCAAGCATTACGAGACAGAACACTTGATATGCTTGTCGTAGAAATACGTGGCGTTCCAGTCACAGCCGATCTTCAGATTGAAATGCTTCCCCCATTGCGAACTGGCTTTCTCGTCAAGAACAATCATCCATTGTCTAAACGTCAAGAGCTCAGTTTTTCAGATCTTCGCCCCTGGCCGTTGGCTACAACAATTCTTGCACCCGAACAAATAAGGAATATGATCACCACCTATGGCCCCGCAGCTCACCCGGATGAGAGTGTTACCTTTCACTCCGATGCAATAGATGGGCTTCTTCAAACAGCATTGGACAGTGAAACTGTCTATTATGGTGTTCTCGCACCCGCTCACGAGCTTATTGAGAGTTGCCAACTCGTCGAACTACCTGTCCATCCTGCATCGAATGCATCTGAGTTCGCCATTATCAGGCTTTCGGGGCGTTCCCAACCACCCATGTTTCCAATAATAAGAGAGCTGTTTCGTGATAAAATGGAAGAGTGGAAGACAATTTGAGCCGTTCCACGGCAGATAAAGCCAGACCAATTTATATCGCCGTTTTTTCGATCTTTCTTTTCAAAATTTCACTTGCTGTATAACGCAGCACAATTTTCATGCCTCGGCAAAGCGGCGGGATTGCACGACGTATCGCCGGAACAACCGCGTATTAGCCGACTATCCGCCGGTCCTTGCCGAAAAATATCGCGATTATTGTTACTTCATCAGATTCTGAAGGAGTAATGGAATGCGCGGCGCGGATATTTTGGTGCAAATGTTGATTGGTTATGGTGTCGAGACAATCTTCGGAGTGCCAGGCGATACGAATGTGCCTTTTTATGAAGCATTGCAGCAGCGCGAGGGCGAAATCCGCCATATTATGGCTCGGGACGAGCGCTCTGCGGGATATATGGCCGATGCTTATGGCCGCTTTTCCAATAAGCCGGGTGTTTTTGAGTGTCCGTCAGGCGCAGGAGCGATGTATTCATTGCCGCCTGTCGCTGAATCAAACGGCTCATCCGTTCCCGTCATCCTTCTGACGATTGATATTCCGTTGCCAGGTGAAGGTCGTGGTGTTCTTACTGAGCTTGATTGCGCCAAACTGTTCGAGCCGGTGACAAAGCTCTCAGTGCAGGTGAAATCGGCTGATAAATTGCCGGAAATTATTCGCCGTGCGTTCCGTGTTGCCTGTTCAGGAAAACCGGGTGCCGTGCATCTGCAAATTCCAGAGGATATGTTGTTGGCCGAAGTCGATCCAGCACGTATATCGCTGCATGTCGAAGAAGAGTGCAAAACATTTCCTGCCTTCCCGACACTCCCACCGAAGCAAAAACTCGTTGAGCTTTTAGAACTCATCGCAAAAGCTGAGCGGCCTTTGATCGTCGCGGGTGGTGGTGTCAATCGTGCCCATGCCGGAGGGCTAATTACCAAACTCGCCGAGCGTTTCGATATTCCTATGTGCACGACGATGACGGGACAAGGCGCAATTGACGACGACCATCGTCTTGCCATCGGTGTGATCGGTGACAATGGCTATCATCCTCATGCAAACTGGGCGTTGGAGCATTCCGATTTCACATTGTTTGTCGGATCGCGGATTGGTTCTGTGGTGACGATTGGCTGGACTTTCCCGAAGGTTACACTGAACCGGCGCCTTGCTCAGATTGATATCTCGCCCGAAATCATGGCGAATAATTATGAGAACCTGCTCTCGATTCAGGGCGATGCATTGCTGGTTCTGGATGAGTTATTGCAGATCGAACAACCAGTTGAACTTAAGAGACATGATAGCTGGATTGAAGAACTCAATGCGCATCGCCGCACATTCTGGGAGCATGCCGAAGAAGCCCTGAGCGATGAACGGGTGCCTTTGCGACCCGAACGCGTTGTGCGCTCTTTTAATGAGGCGCTTAGTCAGTCCGGGCAGCCCGCATTGATCTATTCCGATGCTGGTACGCCAACGCCCTATATGACGCGCTTCCTGAAGATCAATGATCGTGAAACGCGCTTTGCTATTCCGCGTGCCTTTGGCGGTTTGGGTTCGGCTTTGCCAGCAACGGTTGGTGCGTGGCGTGCGGATCCCGATAAGCGTCCAATCGGAATGTTTGGCGATGGTTCCTTTGGGATGACAGTGGGTGAACTTGAAACGCTGGTGCGATTGCAGGTGCCCGCACTTCTGATCTTGTTTAACAACGGAACATTCGGCTGGATCAAAGGCCTTCATCGCCTGAAAGGGCATAATCAATGTTTCGGCGTCGATTTTCTGGCACCAAAAGGACAGGCAATTGCCGAAGCATATGGCTTAAAAGCATGGACCGCCAAAACGGCAGATCAGTTGGATATTGTAATGTCGGAGGCTTTTGCGTGGAAAGATGGTCCGTGCTTTATCGATATTCATGTTGAATCGATCGCTGACCGGGTGCCGCCCGTTTATTCGTGGCTTCTAAAACGCGGAGAAGACCCGCTCAACTTCAAGCCCGTTGAACGCTCCTATATCTGAGCACCTCACGCCACAGGCACTTGATGTCTGTGGCGTTTTGCTTCTGCGATGAACCAGTCACGAAACAGACGGACGTTTTTCGAGCCTTGGCGCGCCTGTGCAGAGCACAGAAAGTAGCTTTCTCCAGATGTCTGAACACGATCAAGCGCCAGCTTGAGCTTTCCAGAGCGCAATTCGTCCTGCACGAAAATTTTGGGCGCTATCGCAAGCCCCATCCCCGCAACAGCGCATTCGATGATAATATCATGCGTTGGCAAGCGCGGCCCAAAGATGCGCTTATTATAATGAATACCGGCGCCACGCAGCCAATGCAGCCAGAGGCTTGGCCTGTTTGAATTCTGGATCAGCGGAAAATCGAGCAATTCTACGTCACCGTTCAGCCCATTCTCTGGCACGACATCCGGTGATCCAATCACGACCAGCTCTTCATCGAAAAGCAAGTGGCTACGCACATTCGCCCAGTTGCCGATACCGCGCAGCACTGCAAGATCGAGATCAGATTTGCCCCAGTCTAGGTCGTGTGAGCAAGGAAACACTTCAAACCATATTTGCGGATGCGATCTCGCAAAGGTGCTGATAATGCCCGGCGCCCATTTGCGCATCAGTGTTGGCGGCAGGCCAACTTTGAGCAGACTTTGCGTTTTATATCCACGCACCGCATCCATCGACACTTCTTCAAGCTTGGCAAGGATGCGCGAGACTTCTTCGTAATAGCTTTGCCCTTCTTCCGTTAAAACCAAACGCGGCCCTGCACGCTCAAATAGTTTAAGGCCAAGAAAAGATTCAAGATTTTGAATCTGGCGACTAACGCCGCTTTGCGTCATGCCTAAGTTTTCGGAGGCCCGCGTAAAACTGAGATACCGCACGGAGGCATCAAAAGCGTGCAGTGCTGAGAGTGAGGGAAGAAAACGGCGCATTGGGTTTCCTCAAGATTTCATCATGATTTTAAGTCATGACTAATCCAATTTTCAATGCTTTTATTTGATGAGAAAGAGCCGCATTCTTACTAAAAATAAAGATAAGGGAACACGATGGACTACGGTGATAGCATCGACCGAAATCTGGTCAGTATCCTGGAAGAGAATGCACGGCTTCCTGCAAGTGAACTGGCGCGGCGGGTCGGGCTTGCCCGATCTAGCGTTCAAGAGCGCATTGGTCGTCTGGAACGGCGCGGCGTCATATTGGGTTATCGCGCCATCGTTCGTCGGGCGACGGACGATAACAGCATTTCTGCCTATTTGTTTATCACGGCCGCACAGCGTATCGCGCAACGTCTGTTTGCGACATTGCGTGCTTATCCGGAAATTCTGACTGCGGATGCGATCAGTGGACCGGCCAACATTATGTGCCGCGTGCATGTCGGCTTTCTCGAAGACCTGGAGGCTTTGATTGAAGAGCTGGCACAGATAGAAGAGATCGAGAACGTTAGTTACTCGGTGGTACTTTCCAATAAATTTAATAGAGAAAGCAGTCTGGCGCATTCAAGCGCCCAATAATGTTCGACGGAATGCTCGGTCAAAAAAGAGGGAAACAACAATGAACAGACGTAAGTTTATCCAAACAACGCTTTTGGGTGGCACAGCAGTGATGCTGGCACCTGGCCTTTCATGGGCCGTTGAAGAAGGCGCGACGCTTAAAGCGATTAAGGATCGAGGTGCTCTACGCATCGGCGTTTTTAACGGCACCCCGCCTTATTATCAGAAAAATCTCGCGACCGGCGAATGGGACGGTTTCTGCGTTTCTATGGGCAGGGATTTGGCTGAAAATATTGGAGTCCCGCTGGAAATGGTCGAAACCACCTGGGGCAATTCCGTTATGGATCTTCAGAGTGGCAAAATCGACATCATGTTTGCGCTGAGCAATAATCCTGAACGCGCGAAGACCGTCGATTTCACTGAAGCCATGATGGACAATGTCTTCACTGTCATCACCAACAAAGACCGCGATGTTAAAACTTGGGAAGAACTGAATAAGCCGGAAATCCGCGTCACGGTTGATCTTGGTTCCACGCAGGATCTTTTCACACGTAAAACATTGCCGAATTGTACGCTCGTCGCGCTCAAAGGTGCAGATGAAACCGTTATCGCCCTGCAATCGGGTCGGGCCGATGCAATCATACAGGTCGCACTGATGTCAGTGGTGACAGCACATAAGCTGGGCGACAAATTTAAAGTGTTTGTACCAGAGCCATTGGATAGCCAGCCGACGACGATTGGTGTGCGCAAAGACGCGAAGGGCGAATTCCGCGATTACGTTGACGTTTGGCTAAAGAAACGTCGCGAGGAGGGCAAGGTCAATGAGTGGATCGTCAGCAGCCTTTCGCTGGTCGGCGTGCAGCCATCTGATCTACCACCAACGCTAAAATTCTGACGCGTCAACCAACATGCAGTTCGAGCAGAAATCACTCGGTGTCATCATGCTTGATACCGACTTTCCAAGGCCGCCCGGAGACGTCGGAAATCCGGCGTCATGGAATATGCCTGTGCGGTTCAGAAAGGTCGTTGGCGCATCAGCGGACAAGATAATTCGTCAGCGGGGCGCTGGATTGATCGAAGACTTCGTTCAGGCTGGCAATGCTTTGATCGCTGAAGGGTGCAGTGCGCTAGTCACGTCTTGCGGTTTCATGGCGCGGCATCAAAGTGTTTTAAGTGAGAGACTATCGGTGCCGATTGCAACGTCCAGCTTGCTGCAATTGCCGATGGTGAAAGCATTGATTGGTCAGACACGCAAAGTCGGTGTGATCACTTATGATGAAGCCAGCCTTGATGATGCAATCTTCTTGGCTTGCGGTGCCGACATCAACACACCACGGATCGGCATGCCAGACGGCGGCGCATTTCGTGAATTAATCGAAGGCAATGGGATTTACGACCACTCTGCCCTCGAAGCTGAAATCATCCATGCGGCGCAGCAATTGCAGTCCCGAGAACATGATCTTGGTGCCGTAGTGCTCGAGTGTACGAACATGCCGCCCTTCGCACGAGCGGTTGCTAAAGCCAGCGGCGTGCCAGTGTTCGACATCCTTTCGCTTGGGCACTGGCTGTTCAGCTCAACGTCCTCCCGTGCCTTTGCCGGGGTGTCAGAAAGAGTGAATTAATGGACTATCAATGGGACTTTTCCGGCCTGTGGCAGTATCGAGGATTATTTGTCCAAGGGCTGGCCTACACTGTCGGCTTCACGATTATAACGGTAATCTCCGGCATCTTGGTCGGTACGGTTTTCGCTCTTGGCAGGCTTTCCGGCAATAAGATTATCACCGTGCCTATCATGACGGTCGTAGAAATATTTCGTTGTACGCCAGTGCTGGTGCAGCTTGTCTGGTGCTATTATGCGCTCCCGATGCTAATCGGCCTTGAAATCTCGCCAGCCATGGCAGCTTTCCTTACGCTGACTTTCTATGGCGCTGCATTTTATGCTGAAATCATTCGAGGCGGCATCGTTTCCATTGATGCAGGACAGTGGGATGCCGGACGAGCGATCGGCATGCGCCGAGGGCAATTGATGGGCAAGATTATCCTACCGCAAGCGCTCCGCCGCATGGTGCCACCGCTCGTCAACCAGTCCGTGCTGCAGCTAAAAAACACGTCGCTTTTGTCTGTCCTTGCAGTGCCAGACCTTCTGTACCAAGGCCAGCTGGTGACATCGGCTACGTACCGTCCGCTTGAAACCTACACCTTGATTGCAGTGCTTTATCTCGCAGTTCTCTTCCCTCTCACACGCCTCGCTCATGGGCTGGAAGGCAAGCTAAAATGATGGACCGAATGAAGCAAGCAAGCCTTGTGGAGATAAGCCATGAATACTGAACCGATGATCGAAGTACGTGGGCTTAAGAAGTCTTTTGGCGACATCGAAGTGCTGCGCAATATCTGCCTCACCGTCGAACGCGGACAAGTTGTTGCGCTGATCGGACCGAGTGGCTCTGGCAAATCGACACTGCTGCGCAGCCTTAATCTGCTCTCACTACCCGATGCAGGCTATGTCGCAATCGGCGATCAGAAGATTGATTTTTCGTCCGGTAACGTCGCCCTGAAAGACAAGTATCTCGCTGCGTTCCGCGCCAATACGGGCATGGTGTTTCAGAACTTCAATCTGTTTCCACATATGAGCGTGATCGATAACGTCATGGTCGGGCCAGTCACTGTGCTAAAGCAGGATAAAAAAGCTGCACGCCAGTTGGCGATGGAGTTGCTCGAAAAGGTCGGACTTGCAGCGCGCGCAGATGCCAGGCCGGAGCAGCTTTCAGGTGGTCAGAAACAACGTGTGGCGATTGCAAGAGCGCTCGCGATGCGTCCTGATGTGATGCTGTTTGATGAGGCGACATCGGCGCTTGATCCGGCGCTGGTCGGTGAAGTTCTCGCCGTTATCCGACAACTGGCCGAGCAGGGCATGACGATGATCCTCGTAACCCATGAAATGGCCTTTGCACGCGACGTCGCCGACAAAGTCATCTTTATGCAGGACGGCTACGTTGTCGAAACCGGCGATGCTCGTCAGATGATCAATGAGCCACGCGAAGCTGCAACCCGCGAGTTCTTAAGCCATTTCCATGGCGGCCTCGCTTAAGCGCACACGCAGAATGGATGGATGTCATGACAGGCAGTGTTATTGTCATCGGAGCTGGCATTATCGGCTCCACAATCGCTTTGCGACTTGCTGAAGCTGGCCTGAAGGTAACGCTGTGCGACGGCTCGGAACCGGGCGGCGAGCAAAGTGCAAGCTATGGCAATGGTGGGTGGATCAGTCCCGCTTCTATTATTCCCATGAGTATGCCGGGTCTCTGGCGGCAGGTGCCGGGTTTTCTGCTGGATCGCAATGGTCCGCTTACGCTCGACTGGAAATCGGTCCCCAGATTGATGCCATGGCTTACGCGTTTCCTCTTCGCCGGCGCCACAAAATCACGCGTGACGAAGACTGCTGCTAAACTGAACTGGTTGCTCAATGATGGACCGAAACGGCATATCGATTTGGCGCGCAAAACTGGACAGGGCCATCTCATTGTGCAGAAGGGCTTGCTTTACGCTTATCCCGACCGCACAGCATTTGAAGCCGAAGCGCTGAGCTGGCAGTTGCGTCGCGATAACGGGATTCTGTTCGACGAATGGCAGGAGGTGGAATTGCGCGAGCGCATTCCAGCGCTTGGAAATAACTATCGCTTTGCCATTCATGTAACAGAAGGAGCGCATTGTCTCGATACAGGCAAATATGTTGCCGGGATTGCTGCACAGGCTGAAAAATCCGGCGTTGAGTTTATACGCAAGAATGTCGTGCGTGTGCTTACAGGTGTGTACCCGCGCGTAGTGTTGGAGAACAATGAAAGCCTTGCTGCTGATCATATCGTTCTTGCCGCAGGCATTCACTCCGGCCGGATGATGAATGATCTTGGCATGCATGTGCCAATGCAAAGTGAGCGCGGCTATCACGTGACTTTGCCGATGAAGGAGCTTCCTTTTGATATTCCGATCATGCCGAGCACGGGACGGATGGGGAATACCCCAACCAATATGGGACTGCGCTTGTCTGGTCAGGTCGAGCTGGCAACGGTCGAAAAAGCACCGGACTGGAGGCGTTCTGAAGTGCTGCTTAAGCACGCTTTGGCGAGTTATCCTAATCTGGCTAAACAAGATTTACAGCATCTCAAGCTCTGGATGGGACATCGCCCATCGCCCTCTGATGGCATTCCGGTAATCGGAAAACTCACCCGCCACCCCGGAATTATTGCAGCCTTTGGCCATGGTCATATCGGGATCGCCTCAGCCCCCAAAACGGCGGAAATGGTTCTCGACGCAATCAATAACGTCGCTTCTGAACGGGCCCGCGACTTTTCGCCTGCACGTTTCGGCCACTGATTTTCTGATTACAAAGGAATAAAAAATGATGCTCAAAGGTGGCTTTACCAATTATGGTCAGCAGATTGGCGTACTGATGCTGGACACGATTTTCCCGCGTCCGGCAGGCGATATTGGTAACGCACTGTCCTATGATTTTCCTGTTCGCTACAAGACGGTGAAAGGTGCGCATGCCACGCGTATCATGGGCAACAACCCGGATCCAAAACTCATCGAACCCTTTATCGACGCGGCGCGGGAACTTGAAGCAGAAGGCGTGCGCGCCATTACCACGAGCTGCGGCTTTCTGGGTCCATTCCAAAAAGATATTGCTGCTGCGGTGAATATTCCTGTCTTCACATCAGCCTTGATGCAAGCACCGATTATCCATGCCATGCTAGCTCCCGGCAAAGTCATTGGTGTGTTTACCGAGCGCGCGCACCACATGAATGACGCACATTTTAAGGGCGTTGGCTGGTCATCAGAGATGATCCCAGTTCAGGTGCAGGGTATGAAGGAAAACGCTGAGTTTCCGCAAACCTACATTGAAGGCCGCGATTATCTTGATACGGACGTGTTAAAAGAAGAAATGCTGGACATGACGCGAGCGTTTATGGCGAGTTGTGAAAATCCCGGTGCAATCATGTTTGAATGCACGAATATGTGCCCATTTTCATCTTTTGTTGCGGAAGAATCTGGCTTGCCGGTTTTTGATATCAACACTCTGATCAACACATTCTATCTGGCAGCCAATCCCCGCCGCTATTTATAAGTCCAACTCAAGGAACTGTGACGGAAGAATTAAGCAGATAGATTGCCAAAGCGCCCCAATTCCGGCAAATAAGTTTATGAGTAGAATACCAAATAGCCAGAAGCGGGATAAAAGGTGATACGTATCAAGTCTGTTTTCTTTTGCCTAATGATGGCACTTGCTTCCTCAGCCAATGCTTTTGAGGCCAGCCCACCCCCAGTTCTTGAACCATCGCCGCAACAGGCAGAGGCTGCCAATCTCACGGCAGAGTTTCTTCAGCGCTTTCATTACAAACCGGTTGCATTGGACGATAAACTATCGGTCAAAATCATGGACCGGTTTATTGATGCTCTCGATCCTGAAAGGCTAATTTTCTTACAGGCTGATATTGATAGCTTCAAAACCCAGAACACAAAACTAGATGATGCTATTCAAGGGCAAGATCTGAGTATTCCTTTTGCGATCTATAATATTTACGGACAGCGCATTAATGATCGCATGACATACGCACAAAAACTTCTCTCAGAGAAATTCGACTTCAACGATCAAGAGAGTTATTCTACCAAGAGAGACAAAGGACCATGGCCAAAATCAGAAGACGAGCGTGATGACCTTTGGCGCAAACGTGTCAAAAACGATTGGTTGCGTTTAAAACTTGCCGGAAAAGACGACGCTTCAATCCGTGAAACTTTGACGAAACGCTATGAAAACGTGTTATCGCGTGCGAATAAAGCAAAGGCAGACGACGTTTTTCAACTCTTCATGGCCGCATACACGACCTCAGTAGATCCACACACGGATTACTTTGGTGCAAATGCTTCAGCGGAATTTGATATCTCGATGAAGCTCTCACTCGTTGGTATTGGCGCTGTTCTTCAGGAGCGCGACGATTTTACGACGATAAGAGAATTAACCGCCGGTGGCCCAGCGCAGCTTTCAGGAAAGCTTGCCGTTGGTGATCGAATTGTCGGTGTTGGACAAGATAAAGAAGGGCCCATCAAAGAAGTCGTAGGCATGCGGCTTGATGAAGTTGTAAAACTCATCAGAGGTGACAAAGGCTCTGTCGTTCGTTTGGAAATATTGCCTGCCGATGCTGGGCCAGACGCCCCCCACCGGATTATCAGTCTGGTACGGGACAAGATCAGCCTCGATAAACAAGCTGCGCAGAAAAAGACGCTTTCTGTTAAAGATGGCGATGTGACCCGCAAGATCGGTGTCATTACCCTTCCGGCCTTCTACGAAGACATCGAGGCGCGAAGAAAAGGCGATAAAAATTATCGAAGCGCCAGCCGAGACGTTGCCAAGCTTCTTAAAGAACTTTCTGATGAGAAAGTTGATGGTATTTTGTTTGACTTGCGGAATAATGGCGGCGGCTCATTAACTGAAGCCATTGATTTGACAGGTCTTTTCATAGGAAAAGGCCCTGTAGTTCAACAGCGTAACGCACAGGGTGATATTAGAGTAGAGAGCGATACTCTTACAACTCCTGCTTGGAATGGCCCTTTAGGCGTGCTGATTAATCGTGGCTCAGCGTCAGCATCCGAGATTTTTGCTGCGGCTATACAAGATTACGATCGCGGCATCGTCATAGGTGAACCTAGCTTTGGCAAAGGCACAGTGCAGACTGTAGTGAACCTCGATGAAGTTGCAAACAATCCCGAACCAAAACTGGGCGCATTGAAGTTGACAATAGCTCAATTTTTTCGGGTTAATGGCGGCACAACTCAGTTGCGCGGCGTAACACCTGATATAACATTACCGGGTCTTTTTGATTTAAGTACCGTTGGTGAATCAAGCTTTGATAACGCATTACCGTGGACGGAAATAAAGCCTGCGAAATACAAATCATTCCATAAGACCAAAGCTATAGTTCCGCAATTGCAAGCACTGCATGATAACCGTGTCAAAGATGACAGCGGATTCCGGCAGTTTGTTGATGATCTGGCAACATTGAAAGCACAACGCGAGAAATCAACTGTCTCCCTCAATGAAGCAGTCCGCAAAACTGAGATGGAAGAACAGGCCAAAAGGTCAAAATCTCACGGAGAAGATACCGACGATGTCAATTCTCGTAGTGATGATGGACTCCAATCAAATGAACGAAGTCTGACTGCAGATATTGCCCGCGAAAATGCTCGGAAGAATGCCAAAGATGTGTTGCAAAATGAAGCAGCGGCCATTGTGTCTGACCTTGCTGCTCTACAAAAAAGCTCAAAATAAAATAACTGAATACAACTCATAGAGAAGTCAGCTTAAATAGATCGATAAAACAATATGGCCTAGCTGGAAATCCAACTAGGCCATTTTTTACTCATAAGCATGTCACCGCAGTTCTAAATCTTAGCTGCAAGCTGATTATAGGGTTGCAGCTTCTTCGGTTTAAAAGGCACAAAAATTATTATTATTAGAAGTAATAGTTCAGGCCAATTTTCACTGAATGAAAGTGCATCCGGTTTGAGGCCTTGCGGCCATGAACGTTCTTATAGTTTCCTTCGACAGCGACCGGGTAAAATCCTTCAGCCGTATAAGGGCAGCCTGTAGCCAGTCATTGAGGACCATACTCAAACGCTGGCCGTGGTTACGGCATATCTTCGCTGATAGTGGATAGGCAGGTCCCAGGTTCAAAGGCAGACTGGCTAAAGATTTCGAGAAAACCGTCGCCTCCGCTGAAGCGTGGGTCGACATCGCAAACATCCGCATGCTCACCCGGCGCATCACAAGAGCATGATATCTTTGTATCATAATGATTCAGGCTCTTAACATGCCAATAAAATAGGGTAGAAAACCTACAATCGCACCTTATGATACAAAAAATGAAAAACACAATGAATAAAGAGCCTCATGACCCGGGTGGCAAAGTTCGCCTGAAAGTCAAAGCTGATATTCGCAGTGACGCCCTTTTCTCAAATTGTGGTCGTTACAGACGCTTGTTGACTCGGGAATGGGATGGCGCCGAAAATCCTGGATATGTTTTATGGATTGGTATGAATCCCAGCACAGCTGACCTTGATGTCGACGATCCCACAGTTTTTAAGGAACAGAAGTTCACGCGTCGCTGGGGATATAGCCGTTACGTAAAATGCAATGTGATGGATTATCGCGCCACCGATCCCAAAACACTGTTGGAGCCAGGCGTGATCCCTTGCACCGAAGAAAATCTAAAAACGATTGTTGATCAAGCCCGCAATGCAGCGATTGTCGTCATGGCATATGGCTCACTACACAAGCGCCTCGCACACCATGGTCAGACGGTCACTGATGCCTTGCGTGCGCAAGGAATAGAGTTGCATGCGCTTAAAATCACCAATAACGGCTCACCGGGGCACCCCTTGTATCTCAAAGACACGAGTGAACTGATTGAGTATTAAATAAATTTTGTAAACGTGATCACAAGTCAGAAGTTATTTCTGTAACGACGCCCAAAGACCCCACGGGAATGAAAAAAGTGACAAAAGCGCTTCTCCGCAATCAAGCTGGGTTTGCAACTCGAGCAATCCATACTGGCCAATCTCCCGATCCATTGACCGGTGCAGTAATACCCCCAATTTATCACGCAACAACATTCGTTCAGGATGGAATAGGCCAAAGTAAGGGCTTCGATTACAGCCGCAGCGGTAATCCAACGCGTAATTCGCTTGAAGTTTGCCTTGCAGACCTTGAAGGTGCGGAAGCAGCTTTCGCTTTCCCTTCGGGATTGGCTGCTGCAGCTACACTGCTCGAAGTTCTGCCAGCAGGTGCATCTATCCTCGCACATAATGATCTTTATGGTGGCGTTTACCGACTTTTGGCCGATGTACGTCCTATATCGGCAGGCCATAAAGTTCATTTTGTTGACTTTTCAGATGAAACAGCACTTCGGAAAGCCATATCTCAACAGAAGCCGAAATTGGTATGGTTTGAAACGCCTTCCAATCCAACTTTGCGCATTGTTGATCTGTCACTGGTTGCGCAGCTTGGCAAAGAGGCAGGAGCGATTACAGTTTGCGACAGCACATTTTCCTCGCCCGCTGGGCAGCGTCCCATTGAATATGGGATTGACGTCGTGGTTCATTCCGCCACGAAGATGTTGAACGGACACTCCGACCTTTTGGGTGGCGTTATTGCTGTTTCCGCGCAAGCACCAGACAATCTTGCTGACCGTATCAAGTACCTTCAAAATGCACTTGGATCAGTCATGTCTCCCATGGATTGTAATTTGCTTCACCGGTCTCTGAAGACGCTTGAAATCAGGAGCACCAGACAGGCAGAAACAGCCTTAAAGATCGCTCAAAACTTGGAAAGTCGGGCGAAAGAGTTAGGAATAGAAAGAGTTATCTATCCCGGCTTAAAAAGCCATCCACAACATGAACTTGCCGCAAGCCAAATGATTAATTTTGGTTGCGTGGTATCCATTGACGTTGAGGGCGATCTGAGAAGAGTGGAACGCATACTCAAGAGCACCAACTATTTTCATTTTGCAGTAAGTCTTGGAAGTGTGGAAAGCCTAATTCAGCATCCGTTTTCATTAACTCATGCCGTTGTGCCTGAAGATCACAAATCTGATCTCGGTATTGGACCTAACCTCATTCGAATTTCCGTGGGACTCGAGGATCCTGCCGATCTGGAAAATGATCTGATACAAGCCCTTGGTAAACAGCTCTAAATATCAAAAGCGCAGCTTATAAGCTGCGCTTTTTCAATTGAGATACTGGCCTTACGCGTATTCAATAAACCGATTGCGCCCTCATACTTGGATTTGAATAAACTATTCTAATCATTTGTAATTTCTGTCGGACGGACACGGTCTTTAAGCACCTGCTCCTTAATTGTAGCCATCCGATGGCCATATTGTAAATAATAGGAATTAATATTGTTGACAATTTTTCGGAAGTGACGTTCAATCACGCATGCTCTTCTCCATCAAACGAGAGAAGAGTTACTTAAACAAGGGGAATATCAATGTTTAACAGACGCGCAGTTATCAAAACTGCGGCGCTGGGCGCTGTTTCATTTTTTGCGCTCATGTCCGCCAATGCTTCTCAAGCCGCAGACAAAGAACTCAAAATTGGGTTTGTAGGCGTAACCAGTGGGCCAGCTGCAGCATGGGGAACGTCCAACGTGCGATCCATGCAAGTCCGTGCCGACTGGCTTAATGAACTTGGCGGCGTGAAGATCGGCGACGATACATACAAGATCAAGATTGTAACCTTTGACGATCAAAAAGATCCCAAACGCGCAATCGCGGGTATGGAAAAAATGGCACAGGAAGGCGTGCATTATGTCGTTGGCCCCAATGTCGATGACGGTGCAGCGGCTGTCCGGCCCGTCGCAGAATCCAAAGGCATCATCTATTTTCCTTATTCATTTCCCAAAGAGCTTTACACACCTCCAGCCTCCAATGCCGTTCTTGGCATGATTGCAAATTATCAGTCCGGCCCGGCAATCTATAAATATCTCAAAGAAAACAAAGGTGTGAAGCGGGTCGCATTCGTAGCAGCCAATGAGTCCGATCCATTAAGCCAACGCGACAGCGGCATTGAAGCAGCGAAAGCACTCGATCTTGAAGTCATTTCAACAAGCGATGCTTATCAGAACGACACGCGAGATTTCACGCCGGTACTGACACCCATTGTAATGCAGAAGCCTGACCTTCTTGTTCTTTCCGGTGTCGCTCCAGGTAACGCGCCCCTTCTGATCCGTGCGGCACGGGAACTGGGCTACGAGGGCTTTATTTCCACTGAAACTGCACAGGATGCCAAAGTTCTTGAAGAAGGTGCTGGCGAGTTAGCAAATGGATTCATCTCCGTCGGAGGTGCATCGACCCCAGAAATCGCCTCAGACACGATGAAAGAATTCGTTGACCGTTATACAAAAGCTTATGGCGAGTATAATGATGAATCCAATACAAAAGTCTATGCGCTCGACTACATCGTGGAAACGATGAAGGCCAATCCTGCGGCTGTCGATAACGTCGAAGAATTTAAAAAGACTATGGACACTTTTTCTGCGCCAAACCCTTTTGTTAAAGGTGACGATGCGAAGCTAACCTATGTCGGCACAGCGTCATTTGGTCAGAAGCGCCAAATCGGTATTCCTATGGTTGTCACCGAATACAAAGACGGCAAGTTTGAAACCCTATTCGTGGCTCAAGTCGATTAACAAATCGTCGTGACTGAATAGCCTGACGCAGCATCTCTAAATATGCGTCAGGCCTCCCAAACGTAAAAACTAAAGAGGAGGCTTCGCTATCGCTGGTCTCCACTGGGGGAGTCTGTCTTCATGGAACAGATTATAGCCAATGGGCTGTATCTCGGTGCTCAATACGCACTCATCGCGTTGGGTTTGACGCTTATCTTTGCACTGATGAACGTTCTTAACTTCGCGCACGGCCAAATGTATGTGCTCGGCGGTTTCGTCACGTACACCATTTATGGTCAGCTTGGTTTGCCGTTTGTAGTAGCTTTGCTGGCTTCGGCGGTCACTTTGATGATTGTAGGCGCTTTAATTGAAAAATTTTTGTTCAGACCCGTTATCAAGCGAAGTCTACGTGATGAAAGCACGATGTTGTTGGCGGCGGCAGTCGCATTCTTCCTCGATGCAATCATTCTGCTGCTGTTTGGAGAAAAACAGCGCGGCGTGCCAAAGATCGTAAACGGTGTCTACGTTTCTGATTGGCTTATCATGCCTTATGATCGCATGCTGATCGGTGCGCTTGCGGTAATATTCATCGTTTCCTTTGTTCTTTTCATGCAATTCACGAAACCCGGTCGCGCCATGCGCGCGCTCGCCCAAGACCGTGTGGCGGCACAATTAATGGGCGTGAATGTCGACCGATATTCCATGATCGGCTTCGCAATGGGGGCTATGCTGGCAGGCCTGGTCGGCGGTTTGTTGGTCGCCATTACCGGTGTTAATTCAGGCATTGGTGGAGCAATCTCCATCAAAGCGTTCATGATGGTGATGATAGGCGGGGCTGGCGTCGTCAGCGGAGCTATTGCGGGCGGCTTTATACTCGGCATGCTTGAGTCTGTAGGCCTCACAGTGCTCCGCCCATATGGTGACATCACGTACTTGGTCATCTTCGCTGGCTTGATGATCTTCCTCAGCCTTCGCCCGAACGGGCTGATGGGCAAACCGTGGGGCTGATGAGGACCAACATGACAAAGACAACAAAAATACTTGGCGTGATTGCATTCCTTGCACTCGTATTGGTCGCCATTCCGTTGCTAATCGAAATAACCGGCCGCAACGATCTTTATTACACGCTGACTTCAGTCGCCTTGCTTTCAATTGTCAGCGGTGGTGTCTGGCTTACCTTCTACATTGGCCGAATTAATATCGGCCAAGGTGCCTACGCTTTGATGGGTGGCTACGTATCCGCCATTTTGATGGTGAAATACGGGGTATCGTTCTGGCTCACTTTACCACTTGCAGGCCTGTTTTGTGCCTTCGCCAGTATCCTTATCGGCATTCCAATACTGCGACTTCGTGGCGTTTACTTTGCCATGGTTACTCTTGTTCTGACGGAAGTTGCACGATTACTGGCGATGGCTTTACCCATTACAAATGGTGCAAAAGGCATTGTCAGCATCCCTATGCCTGGCGGCATATCCATCTTCGGACTGACAATTTTGCCTGATTTTGCGACATTGCAAAATCCGCGTGCCGCTTTCTACTTCGTCTCAGTTGTATTGATGGTCGTGTGTTTTGCCGCGCTTTATCGACTGATACATTCGCGCATTGGCGGCCTGTGCCAGTCACTACAACAAAATGAAGAACTTGCGTCTTCTATTGGAGTAAACATTACGTATCTCAGAGTGCTGGCCTATGCGATTTCCTCTTTCCTAGGGGGACTTGGGGGCGCGATGTTCGTGGCGATTTCGCAGTCAATCTATCCATCCAGCTTTACAGTTACAGACTCTGTAAACTTCATGCTCAACTGTTTCCTTGGTGGCCTTGGTTATGTATTCGGCCCAATTATTGGAACTTTTGTTCTCTATTTCGGATGGGATTTCTTGTTCCAAACCGGAAAGTTCCAGCTCCTTATCTTTTCGAGCGTTTTGATCATTCTAATGCTGTTCCTGCCCAACGGGCTGCTCAGCCTTCGACTGACAGGCAAGAAAGGAACTAAATCATGAACGCAATTCTCGAAGTAAAGGGACTGACCAAACGTTTTGGTGGGCTCGTTGCCGTGAATGATGTTTCCTTCGCAGTCAAAGAAAAGGCAATTCTCTCGGTAATCGGACCCAATGGAGCAGGAAAATCCACGCTTTTTAAATTAATCGCATCCTTCCTCACACCAACAAGCGGTGAAGTTGTATTTGATGGACAGCGGATATCGGGACTTGCTCCACATATTGTTGCTCGAAAAGGTGTCGTACGTACCTTTCAGGAAACCACAATCTTCAAAGGAATGACGGTACGCGACAATGTTATTGTCGCCCACCACCTGCGCGCAAAAGCTAGCCTTCTGGGTTGCTATATCGGCACAAGCATCGCCCGTCAGGATCAGGAAGAATTCGGTCGTTCAGCCGATGAGATACTCGATTTCCTCGGCTTGGGTCATCAACGCAACGAAGTTGCGCAAAATCTGCCGCACGGTCATTTGCGAGCACTCGGCATCGCGATTGGACTTGCAACCGAACCTAAAATTCTACTGCTTGATGAACCTTTCGCGGGCATGAACCACGATGAAACGGTGAAGGCCGTAGAAATGGTACGTGCTGTAAGAGATCGTGGAGTGACTGTGCTACTCGTCGAACATGATATGCCGGCTGTCATGAATATTTCCGACAGAATTGTCGTAATAAACTTCGGCCAGAAAATTGCTGAAGGCACACCTAAAGAAATTCAGGAGAACGAGAAAGTCATCGAAGCCTATCTCGGCGCAGAAGATGAAACGATTGGATACTGATCATGACAGAGCTTCTGAAAATCACTGATGCCGAACTCTATTATGATCATGTCTATGCCCTCAAAGGTGTATCGCTTACGGTCAATGAAGGGGAAACCGTTGCATTGATCGGAGCAAATGGCGCGGGAAAATCCTCGATTTTGAGGGCGATTACCGGGTTGAACAAGCTTCGTAAGGGCGAAATCCATTTCGAAGGTCAACGGCTTGACGGCACGCGTTCCGATGCAATTGTCGAAATGGGCATCGCTATGGTTCCGGAAGGACGCCGCGTTTTCCCCTATATGAGTGTTAGGGACAACTTGTTGATGGGTGCGTTTACCCGTTCGAGTAAGGCCGAGATTTCGAATACGCTTGAAATGGTATTGGGGCGCTTTCCCCGTTTGAAAGAACGATACTCACAGGCGGCAGGGACGATGAGCGGTGGTGAACAACAGATGCTCGTCATCGGGCGCGCACTCATGGCTAAGCCCAAGCTCCTGCTTCTTGATGAACCATCGCTGGGGGTAGCACCAAAGCTTGTGCAGGATATCGCCCGTTCTATCGTTGCGATCAACCGTGACGAGAAAGTAAGTGTCCTGCTTGTCGAGCAAAACTCACGCATGGCACTTCGAATATCACAACGAGCCTATGCTCTCACGACAGGAAAAATCGTTCTCTCGGGTAATTCAGAAGAGCTCATTTCCGACGAACGCGTCAAAAAACTCTATCTGGGCGGTGAAATCTAAATAACCAACCAGATCAGCAGCCGTGTCGTGGGGGCAAGACATGGCTGCTGAACTTTAATTTCAGGCGCAATGATAGCTAGTATGGCGGACCCGAAATTTGCTTCACTGCAAAGCAACCAACTGAGCGAATTTCGGGTCTAAAGCCATACCAGCAAATTATTAAATCTAGTGTGGTTTACGGATTTAAAGTTCCTCGAGGTGAATGCAGCGCGAATGATACGAACTTTAAATCCGTAAACCACACTAGGCAATTGGACAGCCGAAGAAGCGACAGTGACTCACGCTGTTAACTTGAAGCGCGAAAAACATTCAGAACGAAGCGCGCTTCAGGTCACCAACAACGATAAAAAACATGGTTTGAGGAAATGGACATACTTGTCATCAACCCCAATACAACATCGTCAATGACGAAGAAAATTGGCGAGGCTGCACGAAGCGTTGCCCTGCCCTCCACGACAATTACTGCGGTTAACCCCAAAGACGGGCCACCCAGCATAGAAGGTTATTTTGACGAGGTTTTCGCCATTCCCGGTATGATCGGTGAGATGCAAAAACATTCAAAGGCTGATGCATGCATTATAGCGTGCTTCGATGATACCGGTCTTGATGCGGCGCGTTGTGCGGGTACGATGCCAGTCGTTGGCATTGGCGAGGCAGCCTTTCATATGGCCAGCTTGATCTCGGGAAAATTTAGTGTGGTAACAACCCTCTCCCGCTCTGTGCCAGCAATAGAACACAATCTGGTGCGATATGGTCTGGCAACGCGCTGCTCACGCGTCCGAGCAAGTGACGTTGCAGTGCTGGAACTTGAAATACCGGGCTCTGATGCGCGCAAACGTATTTCTGAAGAAATAGCGCGTGCGATCCGCGAAGATCATGCGGAGGCTATTGTTCTTGGTTGTGCCGGCATGGCAGATCTTGCAGCGTCTCTTTCAAGCGAACACGAATTGCCTGTAATTGACGGAGTAACAGCGGCCGTCAAACTCTGCGAAGGCCTTGTAAGTTTGGGACTAAAGACATCCAAGCGCGGTGGTTATTTGCCGCCTAGGAGCAAAACGTTTCAAGGAATTTTTGAAAAATATTCACCCGATAGATAAACCTATGGGTCTTCAATCGAACTTAGCCAAAGTTTAAGCTCTATTTTACAAACCACGTTCCGGCATTTGTTGACACGCGATAAACAGGATTAGATATGTAAGTAAGCAAGATCTGAAATTACTCTGATCGCGGTCACTCCTGACACCGCACAGTTTATATCCGGTAGCAAATGAACTTTCTTAATAATCAGCCTGCGGACAATATTGAGACCCAAAATAATAACGGAGCCACACGATGGTACCCGGTTTATCAGGGACTGCGCGATGCTGTTGTCAGTCACCAACTGCTGCCTGGAACAAAACTACCTGAGGATGAACTTGCAACAATTTATTCGGTGAGCCGATCTGTCGTCCGGTCGGCCTTGCAAGCCCTCGCCCATGATCGCCTTGTCAGATTGGAACCCAATCGCGGCGCATTTGTTGCCGAACCCTCTCGTGAAGAAGCACGGGAAGTGTTTGAAGCGCGGACACTGATTGAGCCCGAAGTCGCAGCTATCGCAGCAAAGGTTGCGAAGGCGGAAGATATCGCAAAGCTTCGCAAACACCTGCAGGATGAACATGAAGCTCTTCATGCCGGTCGGGACAGTGATGCCATCAAACTGTCTGCCCGATTTCATCTTGATCTGGCCAGAATTGCTGGACATTCGATTTTAGCAGCTTTTGTTGCAGAGTTATTGCCCCGCTCATCGCTCATTATAGCCTTATACTGGCAACGCAGGGAAACAACATGCGAAAGCCACGCTCATAATGCGCTAATTGACTCAATAGAAAAACGCAGGCCAAACGAAGCATCATTTCTAATGAAAGCTCACATTTTAGATCTTTTAGACGGTCTAAATCTTAACAGAACCGAAAAAGATCATAAACGGCTATCAGACATACTTAAATAAAAAACAATATTACCAAAATTCGAAAGAAGGAACTTAAATATATTTTAAAAAATGACAGCTCCTCGCGCAAAAATTACACCGCGAGGAGCTATAAATTCAAACTTAATAATGAACCGACAAAGAATCGATAGGCGTTGTCTTTGGCGGCGCAAACTTTGTCAGATTGATACCTTCTACTGCCGAGCGATATTCTTCGATGCTTGGTGTACGGCCAAGGATGGCTGATAGAACCACCAGCGGCGTAGATGCCAGCAAGGATTCCCCCTTCTTCTCTGCTGTATCTTCAACAACGCGGCCCTGGAAAAGACGGGTGGAGGTGGCAAGAACCGTATCGCCTTTTCCAGCTTTTTCCTGATTGCCCATGCAAAGATTGCAGCCCGGACGCTCCAGATAGAGAATATTCTCATATTCGGTGCGGTTGGCAGTCTTTGGCTTCGCATCATCGAATTCAAAGCCAGAATATTTCTGAAGAATTTCCCAGTCGCCTTCGGCTTTCAGCTCATCAATGATGTTGTAGGTTGGTGCTGCGACAACAAGTGGAGCGTTAAATTCAATCTTGCCTTGTTTCTTTTCAAGGTTCTTGAGCAATTGAGCAACAATTTTAATGTCACCCTTATGAACCATACAAGAACCAACAAAACCTAAATCAACTTTCTTGTTGCCACCGTAATAGGAAACCGGGCGGATAGTGTCATGGGTATAACGACGCGAGACGTCGGCATTGTTGACGTCCGGATCCGCAATCATAGGCTCGTTGATTTCATCAAGATCAACAACAACTTCAGCAAAATACTTTGCATTATCGTCTGGTTTCAGCGCAGGCTTTTCGCCCGAACGGATTTCGAAAATACGTGCATCTGCCTTGTTGATCAGACCTTGTAATGTTTCAGCGGCATTATCCATGCCCTTGTCGATCATAATCTGAATACGTGATTTTGCTATTTCAAGCGATTCAATCAGTGTTTCATCTTCAGAAATACAAATCGAAGCTTTGGCCTTCATTTCCGCAGTCCAGTCGGTGAAGGTGAAGGCCTGATCCGCCAGCAATGTGCCGATATGAACTTCGATGACGCGCCCCTGGAAGACGTTGTCACCATGCTGTTTGAGCATCTGCGCCTGTGTTGCATGTACAACGTCGCGGAAGTCCATATAAGGCTGCATCGTGCCTTTGAATGTTACTTTAACTGACTGGGGGATCGGCATGGTTGCTTCACCAGTTGCAAGTGCCAGTGCAACTGTGCCGGAGTCCGCACCAAAAGCCACGCCTTTGGACATGCGTGTATGGCTGTCTCCGCCAATGATAATATCCCAGTCATCGACAGTAATATCGTTCAGCACTTTATGAATAACGTCTGTCATTGAATGATAAACGCCGTTCGGATCACGTGCTGTAATCACGCCAAAATTATTCATGAAGCGCATTAGCTTCGGAATATTGACCTGAGCCTTTTTGTCCCACACTGATGCAGTATGGCAGCCAGACTGATAGGCGCCATCAACCAGCGGCGAAATGACAGTTGCAGCCATCGCTTCCAGTTCCTGCGCAGTCATCAGGCCGGTTGTGTCCTGCGAACCGACGATGTTCACTTTTACACGAACGTCTGAACCGGCATGAAGAATTTTGCCCGGAGTGACACCAACAGCGTTGCGATTGAAAATCTTCTCAACTGCGGTAAGGCCCTGATTTTCTATCGTAATTTCTTTGTTTGGTGCAAACACTGGTGTTGGTTCGATGCCCAGCGTCTGTGCAGCAAATGTCTGGAGCTTCTTTCCAAAGACGATAGCATAAGAGCTTCCGGCCTTCATGAACTCCATCTTCTGCAGTGTGAAGGAAGATGCGACATCAACCAACTCACTGCCGTTTTCATCACGAAGTTTTTTATTTTTAGTGTCGATATTTAAAATAGTGCCTGTTTCAACGGAGAACTTTTGTTCAAGTATCGGGTTTCCGTCATTGTTGAGGATCGGCTTGCCATCTTCACCAGTCTTCTTAACCCAATTTTTCAGGTTGATGCCGATGCCGCCCGTCACGTCAACAGTCGTCGCAAAAATTGGCGAGATGCCGTTGGTGCCAGCGACAATCGGTGCGAAATTGACAAAAGGCACGTAAGGGCTGGATTGCTTTCCTGTCCACAATGCTACGTTATTGACGCCTGACATACGCGACGAGCCAACACCCATTGTACCCTTTTCAGCGATCATCATAACGCGTTTGTCAGGATGCTGCTTTTGCAACGCCACAATTTGCTGCTGCGCTTCCGGCGAAATCATGCACTGACCATGTAACTGACGGTCGGAGCGGGAATGCGCCTGATTTCCCGGCGACAGAAGGTCGGTTGAAATATCGCCTTCAGCGGCAATGAAAGTTACAACCTTGATTTCGTCATCGATGTCAGGGAGCTTGGTGAAGAACTCTGCCCTCGCATAGCTCTCAAGAATGTCTTTGGCGACCGGATTTTCTTTTGTATAGGCGTCACGCAGACGGAACATATCCGCGTCGTAGAGGAAAACCTGTGTTTTCAGAACATCGCCGGCTTTGGTCGCAATTGAAGCATCATCACCCAATGCGATATCCAAAAGCACTTCAACCGATGGCCCGCCCTTCATATGTGAAAGTAACTCGAGAGCGAAATCAGGCGTTATTTCCGGAACGACGGTTTCACCGAGAATAATTTTCTTCAGATATGCAGCTTTGACGCCTGCTGCACTGGTTGTACCCGGCAACGTGTTATAAATGAAAAAGTTCAACGCTTCTGCACGATGTTCATTCGCGCTGTCATCAATGAGGGCAGTGATTTCCGCTGTCAAGGCGCCATCATCAATCGGCTTCGGAGCGAGCCCTTGTGTTTCTCTGCTTTTAATTTCAGCGAGGTAATCCAGATACAGGGTCATCGTAATCCCAACGTCATTATGTTGCACGGCTTTGAAGGACAGCGCCGCCAAACGAGAATTTCAATCTGGCGGTTTATTATGGGTTTCGCGTACGCCAATCAAGGCCAGCTGACAAGATGCCGCATTTCAGCAAATAGTCGTAAACTTGCTAAAACGGGAATTTACAAGGAACATCGTATTCCACTTGTTCAAGTTACGCAGGCATAGGCCGCCCACTGAATAACTTCAAATTTTATCTGCCAGAGACTCATAAAAATGAAGCTATTTACGGGCAAAGCCGTTCAACCAGGAATTCAGAAGTGAAGCGTTCAAAGTAACTATTCTACCATACACTGCACAGCGCTATTTCAGACGACCTTGGCAGCAACAAGCGCAAATCCCCTTTAGGACCTTTGTGATAAATTTCTCCGACACCTCACGTTACCGCGATAATTGACTTTATTTTTAAGACGCCAAAGGAAATGTACAATTCCGGCGAGCCCATTAATATCCGTGAAGCTACCCTGTCGGCCCAAACGAACCGTTAGGAAAATTGAGTTGGCGTAGTTTTTGGATAAGATTTTATATTTTCCGCAGCGTATTTCACTGACTGGCTGGATATCTTACCCTGCTACGATTGATACCGTTCGACTATTCTTCATTTCATCGAGCGGCACCAACAACATTTATTACTCCATATTGCCATTCAAGCCGCGTCACAGTACTCAGCAATCTTAGAAAGAACACTATTTAATCCAATGTATACGGGATCAAAATGAGGCGCAAAGGTTGATTGTTCACTTTAACGACGTAACTGTTCAATATGCTGAACATACAGCGCTTTATCCACTCACGATATCTATCTCCGAAAAGAGGATAGGTATTGTCGGCTTAAACGGATCAGGAAAATCAACCTTTGCACGGCTTATAGCGGGCCTTGAAACAGTATCCTCGGGAAAAATTACTAAAGAAAATGTGCGCCTTAATGGGCGCGTGAGCTATATTTTTCAAAATCCGGCCAACCAGATCATAATGCCTACCGTACAGGAAGACATTGAATTCGGTCTTAAAAACCTTGTGGCAGATAAGAAAATGCGTGCAGAAGTGTCTAAAAATATGCTTTTGCAATTAGACGCCGAGCATCTGGCATCTCGTCGTGTGCACGAACTTTCTGGTGGCGAGTTACAACTTGCGGCCTTAGCATCAGTGCTGGTCACCGAACCAGAACTTATTATATTTGATGAACCAACAAACCAGCTTGATTTTAGAAATCGTAGAACTGTTGATCGGACCATTCACGGACTACCGCAGCAAACAATTGTCATCACCCATGATTTACAGCTGGTTGAAAAATATGACCGCGTTCTTGTTTTTCATGAGGGAAGACTCGTCGAAGACAACTGCCCTTCAATTGCCATTGCCAGATATTTGGAAGTAGCAAATTGATCCGCTCTCTTTATATAGATGGTGAGGGTTTACTTTATAAAACACCCATCAAACTGAAATTATTATTATTATTTTCGGTAGGAATTATTTTATATGTTACAAATAATTTTCCGTTACTGATATCAATATGCATCTTTTGTGGAATTATCTATTTTTCAATTCGGCAATCGCTTGTACCGGCACTAAAGCGATTACTTCCGATCTTTATAACTATTTTGATAGTTTCCTTATTTAGCTTTTTTCTCAGAGACAAAGAAGAAGCAGCTTTTCAATTGCTGAGGCTGACAAGTTTAATGCTTTTTGCGGCAGCGATAACTGCAACCACGAAGATAGGCGAATTCATTCAAGCAATTACAGATTTTTCCAAACCACTTGAACGGATCGGCATTGCCAACGCTGAGGATATTGGTCTTGCAATTGGATTGATTTTGCGCTTTGTACCCGAAATCTTGACACGCTACGAAGCAATACGAGACGCACACAAAGTGCGCGGATTGAAACTACGCCTCTTAACGATACTGCCGTCACTTATTATACTCACACTGCAGCAAGCTGATCAGATTGCGCAAGCGATCGACGCAAGAAATTTGCGGTCACGCTAAGAAGTCATCGAAACGAAAAGTGAAATCATGCACACCAAAGATATCGTTTTTGTTTCGCTGTTTGCCGCAATCATCGTAATTTTAGGCCTTATCCCTCCGATCACCCTCGGTTTTATTCCGGTGCCAATCACCGCTCAATCATTCGGCGTCATGCTCGCCGGCATGGTTCTTGGTGCTAAGCGCGGCGCGATTGCAGTCTTGTTGGTAATCACTCTTGTGACTATAGGGATGCCGGTTCTTTCAGGTGGACGGGGCGGACTAGCCGTCTATACAGGCCCAACTGTCGGCTTTTTTATCGGCTGGGTTCCTGCTGTGTTGACCACGGGCTTTATAGCACAAACCTTTATCAAACGGTCCCAAACTAATATTATACAGTTGGCAGGCTTTGCAATTGCGTCAATAGTCGGGTGCGTTATCGTGCTATACGCGGTGGGTATCATCGGGGTTATGTTGATAACGGGACTTTCATTCTATACAGCTCTGATAGGAGCTATGGCATTTATACCGGGAGACATTATCAAAGCGGTATTAGCTGCCATTGTTGCTCGTTCCGTTTTGATAAATTATCCTGTTTTACCTCAACAGCGATAAATCAATTATTTTCTGCGCATCATCAAAAGCCATTCAATTATACAATGTTTCGCTGATAGCTGATACTGATGTGGTTACCATTGGTGGATAACTGGCACATGTCTCGATCACATCCAGAATTATTAATGAACAGCGCCGTCATCTTAGGCGGTGCGCATGGTTCACTTGCTTTAGCACGAAGCTTGGCAAAACTAGATGTAAAAGTATTTTATATCACCAACGACAATCCCTTAACTCAATGGTCACGCCACATAAAAAAGACCATTTTTTGGTCCGGACCACAAACAGCTAATGCGGCGGAAGAGATCCTTCAAATCGCTAAATCATATGATCTGACCGGTGCGTTACTGATCCCCGCAGGTGATCAAGATGTAAAATTCGTTTCTCAAAACACCAAAATTCTTTCATCGACATTTGCGCTTATAACGCCGGAATGGGAACAATTAAGGTGGCTGTGTGACAAGCCTAACCTATATAAACGCGCAGCAGAATTACAAATCGCCCATCCAACAACTTACAAGATCACCGCTTTAGGCAATATTCACGAACAGAGCTTTCGTTTTCCGGTTGTACTGAAACCCAATATGGGCGGAGGCAACAGTGCCCTAGCTAAAGCTAAGGTGATAAGGGTTGATGACAAACCCTCCCTCATTAAAGTTTATGTTTCTGCGAGCCGTGAACTGGGAGCAGAGAATATAGTTATTCAACGCTTAATCCCTGGTGATGGAGATACACAGCTATCCTATGCAGCTTTCTGGCATAAAGGTACGCCAATCGGGGAGTTCACCGCTCAGCGAAGTAGGCAGTATCCCGTTGACTTCGGATTCACGAGTACGTTCGTAGAGACCATCAATTCACCCGAAGCCATAGACGCAGCTCGCAAAATTCTGAGTTCCGTTCATTATAGCGGGTTGGTCGAAGTGGAATTTAAACGAGACCTCACCGATGGTAGCCTCAATATTCTGGATGTGAATCCCCGTCCCTGGTCATGGTTCGCTTTGAGCAGTGTCACTAGCTCAAACCTTACCACAATGCTGTGGGACGCCGTGAATAATCGCGCGCCACAACCTGAAGTGCTGATGCAGCGTAACGCAGCTTGGATATATTTATCTCGAGACATAATAGCTGCCACTATACTAATAAGCAGAAGAAAGCTAAAGCTCAGAACCTATCTAGCGTCATTGCTCAAGGTTAAAGCATGGGCAGCGTTTTCATGGAGCGATCTAAAGCCCGGCTTCGCTGATCTTCCTATAACCGTCTATCGGGTATTAAAACGACGTATTTTCAATTAATGAAATAGAGTTTTCAGAAGGATCGGTCCAATGTGGCCTTTACACGCCGCTAAAAACGCCCTGAAATATAGGCTAATCAAGGGTGGACTGGAACTGACGTCTAATCCTCTTATGCACCGTCTTTTTCCTGAGGCAGGTGGGCGGGGCTTGATATTTACTCTTCATCACGTTCGACCTCAACAAGACAAACTATTTGATCCCAACGATATACTTTCCATCACACCAGATTTTCTCGAAGTTTCTATTCGTGCGGCCTTAGAACAAGGCCTCACTCCAGTTCACCTACACGACCTGCCAGACTTACTTAACAATACTACAGACAAGAGAAATTTCGTCGCCTTCACACTTGACGATGGATATAAAAACAACGCAGAATTTGCGGTACCCATATTTCGTAAGTTCAATATCCCTTACACTATTTTTATAAGCCCAGGCTTTGTCGACCGCAGCCGGACAATCTGGTGGGAAACAGCAGCCGCACTGACACGTGAAGCGAGCTCTTTTCGTTTTGACTTTGGCGCTGGAACAGAAACAGTACAATGCCAAACTTATACTGAAAAATTTACGGCCTTTCAGCGGTTAGCTAATCTCGTTCAATCCATTAACGAAGATGTTGCTGTCCAAAGGATCGACAACGCCGCACGGGCAAATCAAATTTCCCCGATAAATATCGTAGACGAACTTATAATGAGCACCTCAGATATCCAGTCACTGGCGTCCGATCCATTTGCTCACTTTGGCGCGCATACCGTAAACCATATTAATCTAAAGCGGGCCACTTCCATCCGCTTAAAACAAGAAGTAGAGGATTCAATAAGTCTCCTAAACCAAATAACGGGCCAGACGCCGCGCTCATTTTCTTATCCTTATGGCTGGAAGACCGCAGTTAGTGAACGTGAATCAAATGCTATTGCCGATGTTGGCATTCGTGTAGCTGTCACAACACAACCGGGCATCCTGACCTCAGAAAGCCTGACCCAACTTACAACATTACCGCGCGTTTCACTAAACGGACGCTTCCAGAAGCGCCGTTATGTAAAGGCACTGATTTCTGGAATACCATTCAAATTAATAAAATAGAGTTGATCACTCTTATAAAATTAAAATACAATATATTTTTTGAAAAAATAATACTCTTACAAATAATATATTAATATTAATCATAACTATTTATAAGAAACACAACAATTTTATAAAAGACAACAATTTTAGCTGTTTCATAACAGTTTTTGATGGTACGATACTTTATAAGACTTGGAGTGATGAATTAAGGGGTAAGTTCCACACGGCAGTGCCACGATGACTGAGGCAATTCCGCGGCCAATACGAAATAGTAAACAGAGCCTAAGAGGGCTCTCGAAGCGTTGCGGCATCAATCAGAAGACAGTTACGAAGTGGCGTAAACGCAATTCCGTTGTCGATCTTCCTGCGGGACCAAGGGAACGGCGTTCAACGGTCCTGTCGGTTGAAGACGATGCGGTTGTTTTTGCCTTTCGCAAACACACACTTCTGCCGCTTGATGATTTCTCTATGCTTTGCAGCCAATCATTCCGCACCTGACACGTTCATCGCTGCATCGTTGTCTCCAGCGCGATAGCGAGACCTGGCTGATGAATATGGCAACTGGAGCGGCGTCTTGCACCGATCTCGACGCTGGGTTGAGACCGGCGTCTTCGAAGCACTGCTTCAAGTTCTGGCTGATCTGGTCGAGCAGGATCAAACCGCCGTCATGATCGACAGCGCAATTGTCCGAGCGCATCATTTTTGCGGTCGGCATAAAACGGGACTCGGAAGATCGAGTCGTCTGGTCGATCACGCGACGGCTTCACCACCAGGCCCCATGCTTGGTGCAATGCAAAGGGCGGCCGATCAGCTTCGTGCTGACGCCTAAGACTCATCCTGAAAAGTGTGAAACGGTTTTCGGAACAAGATGCACGTTAAACAAAGAGATAGAGCTTTTCGAATGATTCAATGAAAACTGGAAATACTCTAGGCAAGTTCATGATACCCAAGGCTTTGCGCCCTTGTTCCGGATGATCTCCGATCGGATTGAAGCTTTCCTCGCCGACAAGGGTTACAATGCCGACGCCATTCGCGGCGAAATTGCCAGCAGTGACGTCGTGGCCGTCATCCCCTCAAAAAAAAACAGCCACGAGCCAATCACACACGACGAAGCCATGAAATCCTGTCTTGGCTTCGTCGTCATAGCCGCAGTCAAACTATGGGTACATTTTGTCCACGAGCGCTAAATTACTCTGCTTTATTACTCCTTACGGATAATTAAGAAGCTTCGCTATTTCAGTAGAGCATCAGTCACGTCGACATTGTCGAGTGCAGACAATTTATCCAGCGGTGCCAATTTCAGCTCATTCACGGCAAAGAGCCGTGGCAAATCGAACTTTATAAAGTTCAACCCGTCGTACGTGCGGATATAAAATTCGCTCTTGTTCAGGTCTGCGAGAACCGTCCATGACGTATATTCTGTCTCATATTCCTGCCCGGGCTTCGACGGCACCGATTCAAAATCCAATCCACCCGATTGCGGACGATCAATCGTAATACCACGCGGACGGTCAAAATTATTCATTATATGACCGAGCGATTTAATCGCGTTTTCAGGCTCAGGTTTTTCCGCATAAGTGGCGTAGTAAGCGGCGCGCACGAAACGGCCTACCGATGTGTTGGACGCAGGCAATCCAGCGGTAGCAATACCAGGATCTGGCTGAGAAACCTTGAGATCACCAAACTGGCCAGTCGATTGATCAAGATTTGACAAAAACGTGTAGTTATTCAGGTTGGTCAAATGCCACGTAAATTCAGGACCATTGGTCATCACACCAACAGGATTGTCGTAGACATTTTGCTTTTCGCTTGAGAACTCAATCACGATCGATTTCCCAGCACTGTCATGGACGACAAAGTGGAATGGCGTCTTAGCGCCATGCAAAGGCGCAAGCGATGTCAGAATAACCGTATTTTCGCTTAAGCTGGCCTTTACTTTTTCAGCGCTGTCAAACTGTCCGAGAACCCATGATCCGAGGTCAATTGCAGCAAGCATTGCCTTGGTCTTAGCAGCATTATCAGCAGGTCCAGAAGCACCAGCATAAGCCAGAACGCTGAACGTCAGCCCCTTTTCATTGATGCCTTCGACGATCTTCAGATCCTCAATCGTTTCATTTGGGACAACAATTGCAAAGATTGCATATTTCGATTCATACTTGAGCGGATCATGCCCATCAACGGCAGACGTGAACTGATGACCACGAGGAATAGACGCGGCCAAGTATGGCAGCTCTAACGACAGCTCCATCGTACGACCTGCATAGGATCCTGCTTTTGCGTCTTTGAACAATAGCGCAGTACAGGCAAGCCATAAATCATGTGAAGTCTGAAAAGTAGGCAAGTCGGTAAAAAACGGCAAAACATTTGACAACAAAGACACTTTTCATCCCCTTTGAAATATCAGACCTTTTCGAGGCAGCAGCCCAAGCCCTTAAGAGCTACCAGCTGTGTATATTGCATTCAAGTGATAAGAGCCGCGTATTGAAGGAATATGGTTCTGACTGCCACTTAATAATAAATATCACAGCACCATCATTAAATATGCGCGTGCTATCACGCGAAAGAAGATCATACGGCTTGCAGTCGAGGCTGGCTTCCCGTAACTCTTTTGTGGGGTAGGAATCTGTCTCATATTGCACGCATATCTTACGGAGACCTATTGCGTTGTCTGGGCCATCATTCTCTTTGTTAGGGGCATATTTCCCATCGTGGATGCTTTGTCTTCTCGTCGCGATCGTTATCACAATATTGCTGCGCGTGGTGTTTATTCGTCTTGGCGTAGACGACATCCTGCCATTTCGCTTGACAGCTTATACTGCAATCGTCATCGCGATCGCCTGCAGCCTCGCGCTTTTTGTGTATGGGCGATAACATGACAAGCAACGCTTACAACAAAAGAGAATTCAGTATCGTTGGTGTCGTTCTGACGGGTATATTGATTATTGTCGCCGTCGTGATGGGGTGGCTTTATCTTCGAGAAGCACACAATAATCCATTGTCGGATGACGCCGTCATCGGCGCAAATATTGTCAATATTGCTGCGACGGTACCGGGCAGAATTATCGCTATTGATGTGCAGGAAAATCAGGCGGTCAAAAAGGGAGATAAGCTCTTTTCTATTGATCCCGTGCCGCTTCAGCTGCTTGTCGATCAAACAACGGCAGATCTCGCAATTGCCGAGGCAACACTTGATACGCAACGGCGAGCCGTAAAGGCGGAATCGCAAAACGCACTGATCGCTGATCAGCAGGTTGCGCGTGCGCGCACCAATCTCGATCTCGCAGAAGCCACGCTCAAGCGTCTCGAAGCATTAAGCCCAAAGGGCTACGTCACGAAACAACAAGTTGATGATGCCCGTACCCTGCGCAACGATGCGCAGATCAGTCTCAGCCAGGCCGTCAAACAAGCCGAGGCCGCCAATACTTTGGTTGGAACGCTTGACAGCTCTCAAGCTCTGGTACGCGCTCGACAGGCAGCACTCGCTCTTGCGCAGCATAATCTTGATAACAGCGTGGTTTACGCGCCGCATGATGGACGCGTCGTTGGTGTGCGTAATGGCACCGGGCAGATCATTGCACCGGGCCAATCTGTTTTCACATTGATTGATACCGCAAGCTGGTATGCTTCGGCAACTTTCCCGGAAACCGAACTTACTGGCATCAAAGTGGGCGATTGCGCGGAGGTCCGCATTATGGCTGACAGCTCAATTGTGGTTAAAGGTGTTGTCGAGGGTATTGGCTGGGGCGTATCCTCAGAAGACCTGATCAACATTCCGCGTAGTCTGCCTTATGTTCCAAAGAACCTGAATTGGGTTCGCATCGCGCAGCGCTTTCCGGTCCGTGTAAAACTGATTAATCCGCCCGCAGAGCTGACCCGTTCTGGTGCCTCGGCCGTTGTGACAGTGTTAAATGGCAAAAAGTGCTGACAACACACTGCGCGGAGCGGTTCGCGAAACCTTAGCGGACCTTGCGCCTTTTCCGGGTCGCATGGCAACTTCATGGCGCGTCGCAGCTGTTTGCGCGCTGGTCGCTGGCATAGCAATGATGTTCCACATCCCGGAATCTGCGATTAGTTGTTATCTCGTCATCTTTTTGATGAAGGCAGATGGTGCCGAAAACACCATCGTTGCGACAGCGGCGGTTATAGCAATTACATTGCTCGTCGCCATGATGATCCCCGTTCTGCAATGGACTATTGAGTCTGCTCTTTTGCGCATACTGGTGATGATTCTCGTCTCCTTTGTGTTTATTTTCATCGGTGCGGCCAGCAAACTTGGTGAAGGCGGTAGCATTGTTGCCTTGATCATCGCGTTCATTCTCAGCCTTGTGAATGAAGTTCCAATTAATGGCGTCATTTCTTTCGCACTGCGCTATGCGTGGGAAATGGCCATTCTACCGATGTTTGTCATCGCGGGTTTCTGCCTGTTTTTCGGACGCTGGAGCTTGACGTTGCTGCGCGAAGAAATGCGCGAGCGATTGCTGGTTGCAAAAGAAGCCTTGCTTCAGAAAACGTCAGCAACCACTGAAGCGCTAAAAGAAAAACTGGGCGCAGCCAATGATGATGAAAACAAGCGTTCGATGCTTGTTAAAATCCTCCATCAAACAACTACAGATAAAGCCGCTAAAATCCAATCGGATATTCCGGCTTCTTATCAGCTGTTGTTTGCAGTCTCCGCACTTCCGGCTGACACTTCTGATGAGAGCAAGAAAGAATATATCGAGCACATTGATCAGATGGTCACAGCTCTCGATAAGGGCGAGGCACTGCCTGCCCCTAAGATTGAGCTAAATACATCGAGTAGCAGACAAGAAGCAGGTCTCCTGCAAGCGCTTCGCAACATTGCGGGTAGCGAGAAGACTGCATATGGCAAAGGATCAGGCGATAGCTTTTTTGCCGCCGATGCTTTTACCAACCCTGTTTATCAGCGCTTTGCGCTCAAAACAACACTGGCTGCTATTCTGTGTTATATATTCTATGCCGCTATCAATTGGCAGGGCATCCATACGGCCATGGTCACATGCTATGTCGCCTCAATGGGAACTGCGGGCGACACCATCCACAAGTTGACTTTACGTATTACCGGTTGTCTCATCGGTGCCGTCATCGGAATTGGGTCGCTGATTTATTTGATGCCGCAGCTTGAAACTGTTGGTGGCCTGATGGTGCTGGTGTTCATCGTCGCGCTTTTGGCGGCATGGGTTACTGCTGGTAGCGAAAAAGTGTCTTATGGCGGCGTGCAAATCGGCCTGGCTTTTACACTGACGGTTTTGCAAGGCTTTGGACCGACAACTGACATGGATACGGCACGTGATCGTATTATCGGCATTCTGGTCGGCAATTTTGCCGTCTATATTGTTTCGACGCTCATCTGGCCTGCGCCTGTGGCAGCAGTTATCCGCCAAAAGCTTTCCGATACAGCTCGAAAAATTGCACAGATTGCATCCGCGCAACCGGATGACCGCATGAAAATGATTGCAACGGCAGCCGAAGCCGAGCGTCTTTTAGACGAAGTGCGCTATTGTTTTTATCTATTGCCCTTTGAACCATCTGGGCTGCGACCGTCATCAGAGCTCGAAAAAACATTTGATGTTGCTGTCACGCAGCTTGCCTCGTTGAACAGGGAAGTCTACTTCTCATCTGAGGCAATCCCGGATGCTGCTGAACGATTGAATATATTGTCTGCGCAACTCGGGTCTGTTGGTGTACAAGGAGATGGCTTATCTGCCGATCAGACTCCTCCCGTTGCTGGCGTTGAAGATATTGGGGCAAAGCAGATCGATATGCATCTTACACATCTGGAAACAGCGTTGGCGGATGGTAAGGCATGAAAAAACTTGCACAGCTGCGATCACCAATACTTCCTTTGCTCCTTGCGTTGTCGCTTGGCGGTTGCGCTACGGATGCGCTTAAGCTCGCGCCCGAAGCGTCCGACAAGCCCTGGAAAGAAAATAAGAACGGTGGCGCGCCAGCCAGCACTCCCGACGGGGTGAAAGATTTTAGCGTTCCGGCCAATCCCGAACTGGCTTTGATTTCAAGCCCAGTCTCGGTGAACACACAGTCGGAATATAATCTTGCGCAATTAATCGATCTTGCGCAGCGCAGCAATCCTGCGACCAGAAGCTCATGGGAACGAGCACGACAAGCAGCTCTTGCTGTCGGCATGGTCGAAGCGACCATGTTGCCGATCATAACGGCCAACGTCATTGGTGGCATTCAAAAGACGTCCACACCTGTCGATGTTCCGTTAATCGGCGAGCGCACGGTTAACACGACACTACGCGGCGTAACCCCCAATATTGCTCTGCAATGGCTCGTATTCGATTTTGGACAGCGCGCGGCTTTGGCCGAAGCTGCTAAGCAAGTTTCATTTGCGGCCAATGTGACTTTCAATGCTTTGCATCAGAAGGTCATCTTTGATGTAACGCGGACCTATTACGAATATAGCGCGGCTGTTGACGGCTATCGCATCGCTCAACAGACATTGCGCAACAGCAAAGCGGTTCTCGCCGCTGTTCAGGCCAAGCTGAATGAAGGCCGTGCAACAACGGTTGAACTCGCACTTGCACGTCAACAGGTCGCGCAATCCGAACTGCGCATTGTACGTGCAGAAGGCCAACAGCAAGTCACCTATCAGGCACTTCTTGCCGCGATGGGCGTCAATGCAATGGTAAAGATCAAGGTCGACGGCTCTGCGAACCATAAGCTGCCGGCGAGTTTTGATGGTGTTACCCAATCGGTTCTCGAAACCGCTTTGTCACGGCGCCCTGATCTGATAGCAAGCTATGCTGCCCTCCAGGCGAGTAAGTCAGGCGTCAAGGTGGCTCAGGCTGAGTTCATGCCGAAAGTCTTCGTGGCAGGCGCACTCTCGTCAAGTTCCAACAGTTTCAATGCCGGCAGCCTGCCATCCATCGGCAACCAAACGTCAGGCGCTGGCATTCTTGTTGGAGCCACAGTGCCGCTCTTCGACGGTGGGTTTAGAGCCGCGCAGTTGAAGAATGCGCAGTCAACACAAAGTGCAGCAACTGAGACATTCCGCAGAGTGCAGCTTGATGCCGTTGCAGAAATAGTCTTGGCTTCCAATGCGCTGAGAACCGCGCTTGCGGCCAATAAAGCGGCGGGTGTACTTGTTCAAACCTCGGCAGTTGCTTTTGATGCAGCACTTGAGGCCTATAAAAATGGCCTAGGGACAATCACGATTGTGAATGAAACCAACAATGCGCTTTTGGATGCAAAGCTTGCGCAGACGGACGCACAGGCCGCGTCGCGCATTGCAGCGGCTAATCTCGCGTTTTTCACCGGCGCACTGACATCCAGCAAAAGCCTTGCCGGTGTTTCGAATGATTTATAAGTTTAGTGAGCCCGGCATGGATTGCCAGAAGTCTTAATGTAAGGCCATCAAGCACTTTCAGCTCAACTGTTCTGACTGCGGGGATTGAATGTCGAAATACTGGATAGCCGCTGCAATCGCTGTTCTTTTTGCCATTACGGCATTTACCGCGTGGTTTCTGATGCGCCACAGGCGCGGCTGGTCACGCAGCATATCCGTTCATGTCGTTTTTGTTGGGATGATGTTTGGCGCGATCCTCACCATCCGTCAAATCGCCTTCATGCTGCTTGAGGATTATCATATCACGGATATTACGCCCGATATGATCAAGACAGCATCAGTGTTTGCGATGGCGCTGCTGACGATGCAGCAGCTTTTCCAGCTCATCAACCGCCTTACGCATAGCCAGATTGCACGTGGCAATGACGTCACATCGGCGCGGATGGTTGCGCGTATTCTGAAATTAGCAATCTTTGTGGTCATCATGCTGATTTTCGGCGAGCATTTTGGGATTGGACTATCCGGATTGCTTGCATTTGGTGGCATCGGCGGTATCGCGATTGGCGTCGCTGGCAAGGACATGCTGAGCAATCTCTTTTCCGGCGTTATGCTCTATTTTGACCGCCCGTTTAGCATCGGCGATTGGATCAGTTCTCCTGACCGCGACATCGAAGGCACAGTCGTTGAAATTGGCTGGCGTATCACCAAAATCACGACATTTGAAAACCGCCCGCTTTATGTACCAAATGCTGCGTTCTCAACAATCAGCGTCGTTAATCCGGGTCGCATGACAAACCGGCGCATCACCACGACTGTTGGCTTGCGTTACGAAGATGCTGATAAACTCGCGGCTGTCGTCGAAGACATCCGCAACATGTTGAAAAACAATCAAGATATTGATCAAACACAGTCTTTGCTTGTTTATTTTGATGCTTTTGCCGATTCATCGCTCAACATTATGGTCTATTGCTTCACCAAAACGACAATCTGGGCCGACTGGTTGGCGGCACAGCAAGAAGTTTACCTGAAGATCATTGAAATCGTTCATGCGCGCGGTGCTGACTTCGCATTCGCTAGTGAAACGCTTTATATGCAGCCATCAGACGATAAAAAGGACACGAAAGAACCCGACACCCTGCACTCTTTACCAACGCAAGTAAGACAAGATAAAGCTGATTGAATAAATACGGTATCCGCACGTGTAACGGCTGAATTGTGATACTGATTTCTGGTGTCGTGGTTTTGTTGTGATGTGGACTTGTCCCGATTTATTACCGCCTCTTCCTCTCTTCTCGGCGGTTATTTTCTTGGAAAAGCTACTCCAAGTGCATCATGCAGATAGTGATGGTATCTGATTAAGATGCATCCTGCAAAAGAGAAGCAAAGACCTCGGCTGGTGTCTTAAAGCCAAGACACTTGCGCGGTGTTGCATTCAGATTATGGGCGAGGGCAGTCAACTGCGCCTGGCTGACCTGTGTCAGATCCGTGTTGCTGGGTAAATACCGTCGGATGCGCTTGTTGATGTTCTTAATTGGGTAATCCCCCGGTAATTAACAGGCTTTAAAAGTAGAATTTTCTCGGCATTATGACCGAGGAGATTGTTGATGAAGATAAGCAAATGTAGCGAACCGCAGAGTCTTGCGATCCTGCGTCAGGCAGAAGGTGGTGTTCCAGCACCTGAGCTATGTCGCGAACATGGAATGAGCAACACTTCATTCTACAAGTGGCGCGCCAAGTTTGGCGGCATGGATGCGTCGATGATCAGCCAGATGAAGGCTCTGGAGGATCGGAGCCGGGAAAGTAATTGATCCAGTGAATCAATTGCCCGGCGCAGCAATCGTCGGCTGAAGAAGATGTATGCCGAGATGAGCAGGAAAGCCGTGGCGCTACGCGGGGTCAACATCGCACTGGCCTGCCGTACCTTTGGTGTCAGCGAGACTTGCTATCGTTACAGCGCCAAGCTGAACGAAGAGAACGAGCAGATCGCCGATCTGCTGATCGGGCTAACGAGGGCGAAGAAGAACTGGGGCTTTGGTCTTTGTTTTCTTTACCTGCGCAATGTCCGGGGGCATCGTTGGAACCACAAGCGCATATACCGCATCTACCGTGAGCTGGAACTGAACCTCAGGATCAAGCCACGCAAGCGGTTGAAGCGCGACAAACCTGATGCGCTGGCCGTGCCCGAAGCGCCAAATTTGATTTGGTCCATGGATTTCATGGCGGATCGGTTGGAAGACGGCGGCCAATTCCGGCTGTTGAATGTCCTGGACGACTTTAATCGCGAGGGGCTCGGCATTGAAGTCGACTTCTCGCTACCAGCTGAGCGTGTTATTCGTTGCCTCAACCAGATCATCGAATGGCGCGGCAAACCCCACACAATTCGTGTGGATAATGGACCTGGGTATGTCAGTGGCAAGCTGATGGAATGGGCTGAAAAACAAGGCGTTACCATCAGTCACATCCAACCAGGAAAGCCGCAACAAAACGCTTATGTCGAACGCTATAATCGAACTGTTCGGCACGAATGGCTAGACCAACACATCATTGAAAGCATTGAAGAGGCTCAGGAATCCGCTACTCAATGGTTCTGGACGTATAATAATGAACGACTTAATATGGGTATCGGCGGCATAACGCCCGCACAGAAACTAAAAATGGCTGCATAAATTCTACTGCAGAGCCCCGTTAAAAACGGGGGGATTACCGTTACATAACATGCTTCTCAATAACTATTACTTTGATAAAAACATCTTTCTTTTCACCTCTGTGAATTTTTTATAGCCAAAGAAAAAATCAGACTGGAGCGCTATCAACGCAAGCGTAATTACTATCAAAAGCAAAGTCTGAATAATTTTAGTGTCAGGATGCGTCTGAAATATCTCATTGAAAACATTAGCCGATAAGTGAAAGAGAACCGCAACCCAAATGCTACGCCCTGAGCGGTAATATAACCAGTTCATTATTATAACAAATGGAAACAGACTAATAGTGAAATTCAGTGCGTGGATATTTCCGGTAGCTACCAAATTAGCTTGATAATACCCCTTAATGCAGGCTAACGGAAACTGCCATATAGCCCAATAAATACTGAATACGATTGAAGTGCAGAACATGCTCATACGCGACCGGAGGGCATCCGTGCCAACTGATTTCCTCGACAATCGGTGCTAAAACCAACGGTACCCAACCAATCAGAATCCCCGCATTAAATGAAGCAGAGTGGGAAAGATTAAATTGTTTAGTGTTATAACCAAATAAGAGAGATAACAATTGAGCAGTTATAATACTGCCCATCATGATAGTTATTCCCATAAGTATATATTTCAATTGCAGCCCCCTAAGAGCCTGTTCCAAAAAGGATTGAGCGATTTCAGTAGGTTATGATTCAATCGGATAGCTTACATTCGATGGAGATCATGATGGCCTGGACTGCAACCGCTCGGCAACAATATGGACGACGCAACGCACGTTATGCAAGCGATTTAACGGATGCGGAATGGACTGTCATCGAACCGATGATGCCTGCACCGAGCCGTCTCGGACGCCCTCGCAAGACGGATTTGCGAGAGGTGGTAAATGCGCTGCTTTATATTGCTTCATCAGGTGGCGCATGGCGGCTTTTGCCCACGGACTTCCCACCATTTTCCACGGTGCAAAAGTATTTCTATCGATGGCGAGATGAAGGGATGCTGCGCACGATCAACAACGCGCTCGTGATGACAGCACGCGAGTTGACCGGAAAGCAGCCCAGCCCTACCGCTGGCGTGATCGATAGCCAGTCAATAAAAACCACGGAAAGTGGCGGAATACGGGGCTTTGACGCGGGAAAAAAGATCAACGGTCGCAAGCGTCATATTGTGGTTGATACCCTCGGCTTGATGGTTGGTCTGGTGATCCATTCTGCGGGTATTCAAGACAAAGATAGTGCACCTGATGTCTTGAAAACCATCCTCAAACGCTGGCCATGGTTTCGACATATCTTTGCTGATGGTGGATACGCGGGACCCAAGCTCAAAGACAGGTTGGAAAAGGTCGGAAAATTTACGCTGGAAATCGTCAAACGATCCGATCACGCTGAGGGCTTCAAACTCTTACCACGCCGATGGGTTGTCGAGCGAACGTTTGCATGGCTCGGACGTTGCCGCAGACTGACTAAAGATTTCGAGAAAACCGTCGCGTCTGCTGAAGCCTGGGTCTACATCGCAAACATCCGCCTGCTCACCCGGCGCATCGCAAGAGCCTGATATCCTTACATTCATTATGATTCAGGCTCTGAAGGCGAACTTCTGCATCAAAGCGGATGAGAAAGCTCTGGTCCGCTATAAAAGGCCTGAAATATTCAATCGCGTAAAAAATAACCATGGATGTTTGAATTGGTCGATTGTTGTTAATTGTTCCTTATCCATCGTCGCAATCACACGGTTTGATTGATGTTGCATAGTTTGACGTTCTTACTCATTAACTCAGCCAGTAAGTTGTCCTCCCAAACTCTCTATGAGAGAATCAATATTTTTAGAATTATTGGTAATACGTCGCCAAAGCCAGGTCATAAGGCAGCACATAATAGCCCAAGCGACAATCACATCTGAAGGAAAATGCGCTCCGAACATCACGCGATTAAAGGATGCAAAAATTAAAATAGGTGTAAGAATGCAAAGGCCAATCCATCGCCACTTTATTGGCAATATTATTATCAGCGATAGGGTAGCAGCCGCTGTCGCTGCTTCGCCCGATGGAAATGAACAATTTCTAGCGCATTGAGCAGCATATTGCCAAACGGGCGTGAAGTCTGCTGTTCCGCCAAATTCAAGCAGGCCGCGAGGCCGAACTCGACCTATAAAACTCTTGAGTAGCTGTACAGTTAAAAAAGGCCCAAACAGGAAGGTCAGTATAACGAATAATGCCTTATGAGGCCGGACAAAATTAAATTTTTGTGGTTTTACAGCATACAAAGCAATGAATAAAATCATTATGGTAATCAGATAAATCACCAACCTTCGATTTGCATCACGTATAGCCAACAATATCCAGTTTTCTGACAACGGGAAATTATGCCCATTGGCGAAAATTCGAATAATAGCTAGATCCAGATTCGGAAATATAATGAAGAGAAAGCTGGAAGCCAAAAGAGCAATAAGAGCAAGGTTGGCCTGAAGGGTGAGCCGTGCATCGTTGTTGTCGTTCAGATTTGACTGTTGAACACGGCTGAAGGACGATATTTGCATTTGAGTGCCTTTTGTTTCAGTTGGCACAACGTTCTAATTTTTAATGTCAAGATTTGATGGAGAGACAGTGTGACGTTTGTCAAATTGCAGGTGCAAGTTTAGCTCCATCAATGCGGGAGATTGCACTCGATTTTTTCTATTGTAAAAGTCCGTTTGAAATAAAATGGGGTTACGACCCCGATGCCTTCATTTGGAGTCCAAATTGGAAAATAGCCTCATTCTAATCGTTGAAGATGAGCCCAAGATTGCAGAGATTTTGATCGCTTATTTAGAGCGAGAGGGCTTTCGTACAATTTGTGCAGGGGATGGTGAAACAGCGCTTCAACATCATAACTCGCTCTCACCTGATCTTGTACTACTTGATGCAAGACTACCGAAGCTGGACGGCTTTACCGTTCTCGCCAGATTGAGACAAATATCGAATACGCCTGTAATAATGTTAACTGCATTGACAGAGGACTTGGACAGACTAAGCGGTTTACGTCTGGGAGCCGATGATTATATCTCCAAGCCATTTAATCCTCTGGAAGTTGTCGCCCGCGTAAAAGCTGTGCTTCGTCGTTTCAAAGGATCGCAAACAGTTGAAATCCTCCGTGTTGGCAACGTTGAGATCGACTTTAAAGCATATTCTGTGTTTGTTCATCAAGACGAACAACGCGTGTTGCTTCCGTTAACTCTGAGCGAGTTTCGGATCCTTGCTTACATGATCAGACGACCAACACATGCTTATGAACGCAGTGACATTCTTGATGCCTGCTTGCCCGAAAGTGACGCTCTATACCGTACAGTCGATACTCATATATCAAATCTTAGGCGCAAATTCGAAAAGCAAGAACAATTTGGTTTTTTTACCGCTGTTAGGGGCATAGGCTATCGCTTCTGCGATCCAAAATGAGAGTTCCTGTTCTTTCACTTGCCACACAGGTTGCGATTATCATCGCTGTAATGTTGCTACTAAGCGTCGGATTAGCTTTCCTCGGCGTGAATTGGTATTCTTCTTATCTTGAAGATGCTCTGCTAAAGACGCTACCCGCAGATGCCGCGAAGGCTTACAATGATATAAATGCGGGTATCCTTCCTGAAACCGCTGGATTGAAAGCTCTTCTTGAGCAATTCAGTAGTTTTTCAGAGCTGTTTGATTCGAACATTTATTTATCAGTTTTAGTTTCGGGTTTATTATCAGCGCTTCTTTGCAGTACAATTGGGATTTATTTAACACGAAGAATTACGCAGCCACTAGAACGTCTCACCAAGACGGCAGAAGCCCTAAGGTCAGGAGATTTCTCAATTCAAAAAGTGGGTCCTCATCATGGCCCATTAGAGGTCTTGAGCCTAGTTGATAGTTTTAACGATTTGGTGAGTAGCCTACAACAAATGGAAAATAGGTTAAGTTTTAATAATATGGCAGTAGCTCATGAATTGCGTACGCCTCTCACAATTTTACGTGGGACAATGCAAGGAATGATAGACGGTGTATTCCCAATGGAAAAGAAGGCTCTGGGCAGTCTTGTTCTTCAAATAGACGGACTTTCACGGATCGTCGAAGATCTTCGTACGCTATCGCTTGCAATTGGCCAGAAGCTTGTGATGCATTGCCAAATGACGGATCTATCGGAGCTGATTAAAGATGTATTGATCTCAACTAAGCCAATATTGAATGACAGCGATATAAAAGTCGAATTGGATCTGGAGCCCATTCAAGCCTTCGTTGATGCTCAAAGAATGAGACAAGCCTTTCTTGCAATTATCGAAAATACCTGTCGATATGCTGGGCAAGGAACCACGTTACGGTTTTCCATAGTTGATATTTCGGATGATTTATTGGCAGTCCAAATAGGTGATAACGGATCCGGATTCCCTAGCGACATGCGTCTTACTGAGATCACGCCGTTTTGGCGCGGAGAAGAATCAAGATCACGGGTTACAGGAGGAACCGGACTAGGGCTCTCCGTTGTTCAAGCGATCGTCGTGGCTCATGGTGGACGACTCGAATTAAGCAACAAGTTATCGGGCGGAGCGTTGTGTTCAATGAGACTCCCAAAGAAGACCTGCCCTGAACGTTTTTCTTAATCACTTTTTAGTTTTAAGCTCCTCTTTTCAAAAAATTCCGTTTCGAAAAGACCCTGAGTATCGATCAGCGGTAATAGGGCCATGAAGCTGAAAGCATGGCGAGTTGGTACCATGACATCTTTTATTCTTGCCTACTGATCAAGCTACTTTCTTTACCCTGACGATCAGGAGATCATAGCAACGCCGTCGATTTCGACCATGACCGGACAAGAAAATTGAATCTCCTCTCTTCACGCGCATAACTTGGGAAACACTCGGCGAACATCTTTGTGGCTTTCACACTCATGTTCGCGCGATCTGATGCATAAATCTTTGAGTTTAGGTTTCGATTACCGCGAGCGGAATGACCGCGCTGACACAATGAGTCCCGCGGTCATATCCGAAAAAACTCCGCTTAAGATATGCCTATTTGGACTTTCTTTGATTCAAATCATTATGTCGAGAAGTCTCGAAATCTGGTGGCTTCCAAATAACTTACTTCTTTCATTGGTCTATTTACGCAATTTCTACTCATCGGATTTTCGCTGAAATTGTCCGTTCAACACAATTGACGCAACAAGGCCAATGACCAGCCCCCAGAATGCTCCGCCAATACCGAGCAAACTGATATTCGCAGCGGATGCCAGAAAAGTAATAAGCGATGCTTCTCGCGAACGAGCATCTGCCATCGCACCAGCAAGGCTTCCGCCAATGGCGCCAAGCAGAGCAAGCCCCGCAAGTGTTGTAATAAACGTCGCGGGGAATGCCATAAACACAGCTGCGAGCGTTACACCAAACACTCCGACCAGAATATAAAAACAGCCCGCAGCGATACCGGCAATCCAGCGTTTCGACGGATCTTCGTGTGCTTCCCGTCCGGTGGCGATGGCAGCAGTAATAGCTGCAATGTTGAAGGCGTGGGAGCCAAACGGCGCCATGATGAGCGAACCCAGGCCCGTTACCGTTACGATGGGGTTGGCACTTGTCTGAAACCCATCATTGCGCAGCACCAACATGCCGGGCATATATTGACCTGTTAAGGTGATAAGGAACAACGGCAGTGCGATACTGAGCGTGGCGTTCAGGCTAAACTCTGGCATGTTAAAAACCGGAGCAGCCAGTTTCAATTCCAGATCAGACAGTTCAACACGACCCTGCATCAGCAGGAGAAAAAGCCCAATCAACAAGATGCCAATGACTGCATATCGTGCGGAAACACGCTTTAAAACGAGATAGGCAGCGATCAGCGTACCCACCAAAACGGGATCAACACTCACACTGCTGAATGCACCTATTCCGAACTGCAATAAGATGCCTGCAAGCAATCCCGAAGCTATGCCCGGAGGTATCAGCCGGATAACTTTTTCAAAACATCCAGTCAGCCCAAGCAGAACGAAGGCAATCGCTGAGATCATGTAAGCCCCAATCGCTTCCGCATAGGATGTTGTGGCGAGGGCAGTAACAAGGAACGCTGCAGCTGGTGTGGACCATGCCGTAATAATTGGTTCACGATAACGCCAGCTCAGCAATAAACCAGAAAACCCGACGCCGATCGAAATCGACCACACCCAAGATGCGGTTAGTTCGGGGCTAAGATTGGCAACACGAGCCGCCTGAAAAACGAGAATGAACGTACCGCCATAATTGACGATGACTGAAATCAAACCTGCAACAACAGGGTGGATTATATCATTTATTCGAGTAAGCGTGCGTGAAGAGGTACGGGGCATGTTCGGGCTTCTCCGGAAAAGCATATTTATGCAACTGACAGCCTTGACTTTTAGACGCTCAATGGCCTGATATGCCCTGCCAATTATCAAATGAGATACCATCCAATTGTTCAAGCACTCGCAACTCGAATCCGTAAAGGCATGGCTTAATCACCCAGCGCACTCAGCCATGCCACTTCACGCGCGTATTCAACGCGCGATCCGGCAATTAATCGTGGATGGTGCACTCAGTCGTGGCAAACCGCTTCCGGCCTCACGCGCGCTCTCACAATCACTGGGCGTTTCTCGGGATACGGTGGAAGCCGCCTATGCACAGCTTCATGCAGAAGGTTTCATTGAACGTCGCGTCGGCAGCGGAAGTTTCGTCTCACAAATTGCAGAGCTTTCTGTCGGTCGTCGACTAACGAAACGCTCTCCCAAACCAAAAGATCAATCGCCAGAACTCAGCAAGCGTGGCAGCGCGATGTTCCAAAGCGGTGGCGTGCGTGAGAGTTTGACCCCACGCCCATTCGCGCCCGGTATCCCCGACACAAGAAGCTTTCCGCTTGCACTTTGGGAGCGCTTACAAAGACAAGTTCTCAAAGAGATCGGACAGCAATCGCTTTTGCATGGAGACCCGCAAGGGGTCGAACCGTTGCGACAAGCGATAGCAGACTATATAAATCTCGAACGTGGCGCACGCGCCAGTGCGGATCGCGTGCTAATCCTCACATCCTCGCAACAGGCCCTTACATTGTGCGCGAATGTGCTGTTTGATCCGGGTGAGCGCATCTATATCGAAGACCCCGCTTATTATGGAGCCCGCAAAGCATTTAATGCTGCTGGGTTGAATTGCGTGCCCGTTGCGCTGGATCAACAAGGCATAAATATCGAGCCCATCATCAGTGATCCCAATCCAGCACGCGCTGTCTTCCTCACACCCTCACATCAATTCCCGACCGGTGCTACCTTGGCCTTGGACCGCCGGCTTGCATTGATCGAATGGGCGAAGCGTCATCGCGGCTGGATAATAGAGGATGACTACGACAGTGAGTTTCATTATGCGGGCAGGCCCACAGCCTGCATGCAAGGCCTCGATCAGTATGACAGAACCATATATATCGGGACTTTTACCAAATCACTCTTTCCGGGATTACGAATAGGCTATGTTGTATTGCCCGAACAGCTGGTCAAACCAATGACCACGGCCCGCACGCTTCTCGATGGGCATACCGCATCCATTCCACAATATACGCTTGCCCGCTTTATAGAAGGCGGACATTTCGGAGCCTATATTCGCACCATGCGCGGTATCTATGCCCAGCGCCTTGAATTACTGACTAGGTTGGTTCGCAAACATCTTGCAGGTTTTATTGAGCCACGCGTTCCCGTGGGGGGCTTGCAAATGCCATGCCTATTAACATGCGACATCTCCGAGCAAGTGATTGTGGAGGCGGCTCGCCGTTCTGAAATTGAGCTGCTGGGGCTGTCAGCACTCCACGCCACGGGTGAATCTAAAGCGGGATTTCTGCTCGGCTTCGCGGCCTATACGCCGATAGAAATTGAGATCGCGGTCAGGAAGCTTGAAAAGATATTCCACACACTCAAAGTCGGTCCGTCAGCGAAATGTAGTTAAACCCAAAAAGCTTTAGCCCAAAAAGCTTTGGCTATGTGTAAGAGCCTGCAGCGTGTTAACGCCACAGGCTGCAAAACCATCAAAATAAACGTTCGTACGTGACCCAGTTGGCTGCTTTTGCAACGTCGTCATAAAGACGACGCGCAGTTACATTGTCCTGCGCAGTCACCCAACTCAGCATTGTCCAGCCGCGCATGCTTGCAATATCGCTAAGCGCCCCAATAAGCATACGCCCAACACCGCGGCTGCGGTGCGATGGATCGACAAAAAGGTCATCAAGAAACCCAGCATATTGGCCTTGCAAAGGCCTTGGTTGAGGCCAGAAGTGGGCAAAACCGATGATGCTTTCGCCGGATTGAGCCACCAGCCCTTCCAATGGATGCGTTGCATCTTGCAACCAGGCCCATGTGCGATCCAGTATATCGTCATTCATGGGTACCTTGTAAAAAGCGGCATAGGCTCGATAGAGTTTTTTCCAGTGTGTTTTATCCGCTGGTCCCATAGCACGGATTTTAATTTCCTCAGAAAATCGCGCATCACTATCGTTGATTGTTGGTTTGGTCATTGGCAAGTCTCCCTTCTTAGCGCGGAAATTTCTCCACGAGTTGACGAAGCCTTTAGCCAATATTGGATGGATATTTTCCCTCCAATAAAGCCGATAACACCAGACCAATTTTACTATTATTGCAATTTTTTATAAGCGGCGCCTCACGAAATCGCCAAATTCTGACAGCCTCAAACCCGTTTGGGGAGAAAAATTGGTCTGAGCCATGGACCGCAATTGGATGGTTCCAAACTGGACTTGCCCTTATTTAGTGGAGGGGTTCTGTCACTAATTTACGGTTTATCATCTCGAACTGCATCGGTGATTTGTATCCGAGTGCAGAATGTCTGCGCACAGGATTATAGAAGCCGTCAATGTATTCGCCAATGGCTTTGATTGCATCCTTACGTGTGTAGAACACAGTGCGCCAGATCAGTTCCGACTTGATCGTTTTGAAGACGGTTTCCACCATTGCATTGTCATAGCAATTTCCTTTGCCGCTCATGGATGGAAGCATTTTGTGAGCTGTGAGGATTTTGCGATACTCATAACTGGCATACTGGCTTCCTCTGTCCGAGTGCTGGATCAGCCCCGGCTTTGGTTGACGGATTGCAATGGCTTTCTTCAAAGCACTGATCGCCAGATCCTTCTTCATCCTATCGCGTGCTTCCCAGCCGATGATGCGACGCGAATAAAGATCGACAACGATTGCCAGATATAGCCAGCCTTCTGCCGTCCATATGTAACTGATATCGACACCCCATTTTTGATTAGGCCCATCACAAGTGAAGTCCTGATCCAGAAGATTGGGAGCGACGGGCTCACCATGATTGCTGTCGGTCGTGCGTTTGAAGCGAGTTTTCTGCCGGGCTTTAAGGCCGTTTTCACGCATCAGTCGCGCCGTGCGGTGACGTCCTGCTCGAATACCTTCTTCGTTCAGTTCGACATGCATTCGAGGGCTGCCATAAGTTTCACGTGACAGCTCAAACTGATTACGAATATGCGCCAGGATGATCATATCGTCGAGCTGACGACGACTGGGCAAACGATGCTTCCATGCATAATAACCGCTGATACTGACGCCTGCGAAAGCGCACAGCCGTGACAGAGACATATGAGCCTTCTCCGTGTCGATGAACGCAAACTTCATCGACTTGTCTCCCGAGCGAAGAAGGCCGTCGCTTTTTTTAGTAGGTCACGTTCCTGTCGCAGGAGTTCATTTTCCTTACGAAGCCGGGCAAGTTCCTCGCTCATGTCCTCATGCGGACCAGAAAGCAGATCCTTCTCAGCAAAATTGCGACGCCAGCGGTCAAGTGTTGATTTGCCAATGCCAAGGTCGTCCGCAACCGATGAAATGCTTCGACCACTCGTCGTTAAAATACGAACGGCTTCCCGTTTGAAATCTTCTGTAAATTCGCGCTGCTTCAATTCTAAGTCTCCTGTCAGTTTTATCTAACAGAAGCCCTCCACTTTTGAAGGGGAAGTCCAACTGGACGGAGCGGCAAGCCATTGGAAAGGCGGCAAAAACAACAAACTCCGCAGCTTATGCTACGGGTTTGTCGTTATCAGTGGTTGCGGGGGCAGGATTTGCCCCGTTCGTCGGGTAATCGATACTCAATCGATTACTATGCTCCTCCCCCTTCAGGTTATGGTCCACAGGATGACGAGCAACGATTGCCAGCGCAGAAGACGTGTTCGTGCCAGCGATAATATATGCTTTAAGTTTTGGAGATTTTGGTTGCGGGGGCAGGATTTGAACCTGCGGCCTTCAGGTTATGAGCCTGACGAGCTACCGGGCTGCTCCACCCCGCGTTATGAGTTACGAACCATTGCGGCCCGGGAGCGAAGTCAGGCGCCTTTTTTCATGGCATTGGCCTGATGAGGTGAGGTCGTTTAAAAATCGATTGATTATCGATTTTAGACCGAACGGGCTGCTCCGAGCCACTCTCACATAATCATATATTCGGTATTTTTTGCGCTTATTGCGTTGAATGTCTGTTTTGTATGTTTTTGAGAAGATGTTGATTATTTGTGTGCTTAGCAGACCTGGCAGCGACCTACTCTCCCGTGTCTTAAGACAAAGTACCATTGGCGCTGGAGCGTTTCACGGCCGAGTTCGGAATGGGATCGGGTGCAGCCGCTCCGCCATAACCACCAGGTCGGCGAAGAACACAAATATGAGAAGCTGTTGTCTTTCGTGCAGATAATTCAGCGCGTTTATAGAGCGCTGATAAACAATAAGCACACGACTGTGTGCCGCCGGTTGCCCGGCGCCCTCCCGGAGCCATTCACGAAGTGAATAAGGCGTGAGGGGCAAAGTTTTCATCGAACTTTGTTCGATGGATATTGTAAATGAGAATGATCAAGTCGATCGAGCTATTAGTACCGGTAAGCTACATGCGTTGCCGCACTTCCACACCCGGCCTATCAACGTGGTAGTCTTCCACGGCTCTGATAGGGAATACTCGTTTTTAGGTTAGTTTCCCGCTTAGATGCCTTCAGCGGTTATCTAGTCCGTATATAGCTACCCTGCTATGCCGTTGGCACGACAACAGGTCCACCAGAGATACGTCCATCCCGGTCCTCTCGTACTAGGGACAGATCCTATCAATATTCCTACACCCACGGCAGATAGGGACCGAACTGTCTCACGACGTTCTGAACCCAACTCACGTACCGCTTTAAATGGCGAACAGCCATACCCTTGGGACCTGCTCCAGCCCCAGGATGCGATGAGTCGACATCGAGGTGCCAAACAACCCCGTCGATATGGACTCTTGGGGGTCATCAGCCTGTTATCCCCGGCGTACCTTTTATCCGTTGAGCGATGGCCCTTCCACGCGGGACCACCGGATCACTATGACCGACTTTCGTCTCTGCTCGACTTGTCAGTCTTGCAGTCAGGCAGGCTTATGCCATTGCACTCGACGAACGATTTCCGACCGTTCTGAGCCTACCATCGCGCGCCTCCGTTACTCTTTAGGAGGCGACCGCCCCAGTCAAACTACCCACCATACACGGTCCTGGACCCGGATAACGGGCCGCAGTTAGACATCCATATAGATAAGGGTGGTATTTCAAGGATGACTCCACCATGGCTGGCGCCACGGCTTCAAAGTCTACCACCTATCCTACACATGTCGACACGAATGCCAGTGTAAAGCTATAGTAAAGGTGCACGGGGTCTTTCCGTCTAACCGCAGGAACCCCGCATCTTCACGGGGAATTCAATTTCACTGAGTCTGCGTTGGAGACAGCGGGGAAGTCGTTACGCCATTCGTGCAGGTCGGAACTTACCCGACAAGGAATTTCGCTACCTTAGGACCGTTATAGTTACGGCCGCCGTTTACTGGGGCTTCAATTCAATGCTTGCACATCTCCTCTTAACCTTCCAGCACCGGGCAGGCGTCAGACCCTATACGTCGTCTTGCGACTTCGCAGAGCCCTGTGTTTTTGGTAAACAGTCGCTACCCCCT
>NZ_JAYKZA010000001.1:490000-690000 GCF_047308065.1 Brucella sp. H1_1004 | reverse complement strand
ACAGGAGATACGGTCGAGGTTATAGGTGGGCGTGGCTTTATGCTCAGCGACCATGCAGGCGGCGCACGTCTTGGCCGCGATCTGCTGGAGCATGCATTGCTCGCGCACGACGAAATCGCTGAAAAAACAGATCTGACGAAAGCGATAATGAGCAAGTTCAGTGATGAAGCGCGCAAGATAACTCAGTTTTCGAGATCAGCAACTGCCGCAGATTACGCCGCCTTCGCACCAATGATCTTTCAATTTGCGAAGAACGGCGATCTGCTGGGTTTGCAAATTCTCTCAGCTGCATGCCTGATGATTGAGCGGAATCTGCTCAGGTTGGGCGTAGCGAAATTGCGACGGTTCAGTATCACAGGCGGGCTAGCGCATTCATATGCGTCCTTGGATTCGCTGCCTTATAAGGAGTTTTACGTTCCCGCGCAGGGGGATAGTTTGCAGGGCGCACTGGCATTGGCCCTGCAAGGCAACTCGGTTTGAAACAAAATACTCTTTGTGTCACCACATGCGACGCGAAGGTAACTTGTCCCGCCCCGCTTTCCTGCCTAATTCTTTTAAAAGAGAGAAACAGAGTTTAGATCGTCCGCCGGATATGACAACAGGGATGCAATGCTAACGAAAAAAGGCAAATACGGCCTGAAAGCTATGGTGCATCTCGCAGGTGTCTCCGATGGCCAGTTGGTTTCAGCAAGCGAGATTGCTGAGCGTCATCATATTCCGCGCAAATTTCTCGATAATATATTCACCGAACTACGCAATGCGGGCTTTGTCCTTAGTCGTAAAGGCAAAGGCGGCGGGTTTTGTCTGGCGCGTCCAGCCAATGAAATTCACGTTGGCAATATCATCCGTGCTCTGGACGGCGCACTTGCACCGATCGCCTGTGCCAGCAAAACCGATTATCAGCCATGTGACGACTGCGACGAAACGGAATGCGAAGTTCGTCACATGATGCTAGAAGTACGTGAAGCCATCGCCAATGTGCTCGATCACCGTACACTTGCCGACAGCAGGGCCTCTGAACTTGTCATACTGTCGGCTGAGTAAGTTTTAGGCCGCGACAGACCAGCTCGGAAACGGATCGTTGAGGCTCTGCCAGCTTTCCGGCTTAAACATTTCTTCAGTCACCAGACAGCTATCAAGCTCAGCAACGATCGACGCTTTATCCATCGGATCGACGCCGATAAAGACAATCTCCTGCCGACGATCACCCCATTCTGCATCAAGATAATCCTGTATTGCGCGATGCCATTCGGGTTCCTGAGGCCAATAGCTGCGCGGAACTGCCGACCACCAGCGCCCGCGCTTGTTTGTTCGAACCAATGCACCGGCCTGGCTCAGTTCACCCACATAATCAGGACGCGTTGCCAGCCAGAAAAAGCCCTTGGTGCGGACAACACCCGGCCAACTTTTGTCGATGAAAGCTTGGAAACGTGCCGGATCAAACGGACGCCGCGCCCGATAGACGAATGAGCGAACACCATATTCTTCTGTTTCGGGAATATGGTCATTGAAGCCGTATAGCTCTTTATACCAAAGGGGATGCTCATGTGCGCGATTGAAATCAAAACGCTTCGTATTGAGAATAGCATCCAGCGGAATCTGGCCGAAATCGACTTCTTCAATCCGGGCATCTGGGTTAAGCGAACGGATCACTTTACGCGCTAGGTCGAGTTCTTCTGTGGAAGCAGTCGAAACCTTGTTAAGTATCACGACATCCGCAAATTCGATCTGCTCGACCAGCAGATCGACCAGCGTGCGCTCATCTTCGTCACCAAGCGACTCGCCGCGATCCCGCAGAAAATCGCTGGAGGAATAGTCTTTGAGCAAATTGGCGGCGTCAACGACAGTCACCATCGTATCAAGACGCGCGAGATCAGACAGGCTTTCGCCCTTCTCATCGCGAAATTCGAATGTGGCGGCAACGGGTAAAGGCTCGGATATGCCAGTCGATTCGATCAGCAGATAATCGAACCGATCTTGTGCAGCGAGCTGCGCCACTTCTTTGAGAAGGTCATCGCGTAAAGTGCAGCAAATGCAGCCATTGGTCATTTCAACAAGCTGTTCTTCAGTGCGTGACAGGTCGGCCCCACCTTCGCGGACCAATGCTGCATCAATATTGATTTCGCTCATATCATTGACGATCACTGCAACACGGCGATTCTCGCGATTATTGAGAACATGATTAAGAAGTGTCGTCTTACCGGCACCGAGAAAGCCGGATAAAACAGTGACGGGAAGCCTTTTCATGACAAATCCTTCGCTGGCGTTTGTAAGATCAGCTGCGCTTGCAGCATTGCTGACTAATTTAATGTTATATCATTACATCAGTTTGGCTGAAAAGAGGCAGCAAAGCCACCTTTAAGCATGATATTCAGCAATCGAACCAAACTCGATGCGCCCCATGGAATGAACGCAAGATAAGTTCCTTATTGGTTTAATCAGCTTTCACTGATCAATTATGCCGGACCATCACTTAAGACGATCCGGCACAACAACTGGTCACTTCAGGGTGGGGTCCCGGAATGAAGGTGTGACCAGTGCTATTTCGACAAACAATTTTTCAGTGAGTCCGCCAGATTGCGAATGAGCTGCGGATAAAGATCCGGGCCGTCTTTCAATTCCGCACCAAGCGGATCGAGAACACCAGTCTTTGCATCTGTTCCATCAATAACAGTATTGACCAGCTTTGGCTCGAATTGCGGTTCAGAGAAGACGCAGACCGCACCCAGCGATTTGATTTTCTCGTGAATGTCTTTGATGCGCGCCGCACCCGGTGCCTTTTCCGGGCTGACCGTGATTGATCCGGCAGCTTTAACGCCAAAACGATTCTCAAAATACTGGTATGCATCGTGGAAGACGATGAACGGCTTGTCTTTGACAGGCTGAAGTTCCGTTTCAATATCCTTATTCAACGCATCCAGCTTGTTTGCATAATCAGCAGCATTCTTTTCATATTGTGCTGCGTGCTCCGGATCGCTCTCGCTCAAAACCTTGGCGATATTGCCAACCAGCACCTTGCCATTCTGCGGATCGAGCCAGAAATGCAGATCAAACTCGCCATGGTGATGATCATGGCCCTTTTCAGCGGCCTCATCGGCGTGATCATGCTTATGATCGTGCCCGTCATCATGCTTGTGATCATGACTGTCATGGGAATGCGCTTCAGCACCATGGTCATGTCCGTGATCGTGTGCCTCAAACGGTCCACCTTCACGGAATTTTAGCTTCGTCAAACCATCTGTTTCACCAAGCGCGACCACTTTTGCGCCTTCGCCCAGTGTGTCGATTGGCTTATCGAGAAATGTTTCCATCGAAGGGCCGGCCCAGAAAATAACTTTTGCGCCCTCAATCGCCTTCGCATCAGATGGCTTAAGATTATAAGAGTGCTCCGATCCCGCACCCTGAACGATCAATGTCGGCTCGCCGACACCCTGCATCACTGCAGAGACCAGCGAATGCAGCGGCTTTATCGACACAACGACGCCTTCGCGCTCGGCGGCAAAAGCCGCTCCGCTCAGAACAGTCATAAAGGCAGATGCTAAAAGCAGGGATTTCAGGTGTTTCATGATAGCTTTCTCAAAATCTCTCTTGAACGTCCGTTGAAGCGCAACAACATATGTGAGTGATATGTTATTCTATTACATCGTTTGCGTTATGCTATAACGTCTGCAATAAGGAGACACAACCTCTTTTTGGAGAATTGTTCACAGTACGAAAGCGTCAGACGCAAATGATCGCGAATCGGCATATCGTTCACGCATCTTGAGACAAGAATTTCGGGAGCAGCTATTTATCGGCAGATAAACAGGCTCATACTCTCAAAAAGGCAGCGAAAGCTCATTTTACATGGCCCATAAGACCGCCCTCCCCGCAGATGCCACGCGGGAGCCACTGATAGAATTGAAAGGCGCCGGCGTTCATCGTGACGGTCGCTGGCTGGTGCGCAATGTCGACCTGACGATTCATCGCGGAGAAATTGTCACGCTCATTGGTCCCAATGGTGCGGGGAAAAGTACGACGGCCAAAATGGCACTTCGTATTCTAAAGCCCGATGAAGGTGAAATCCACCATCTCAAAGGCTTGCGCATCGGATATGTGCCGCAGAAGATCAATATTGACCGGACTATGCCGCTGTCTGTTGAACGCCTTATGACGTTGACCGGACCACTTTCCAAAGCCGATATTCTCCACGCGCTTAATGCAGTCGGAATCGCGCATCTTCTCAAGGCTGAAATTGCAAACCTCTCTGGCGGCGAGTTTCAGCGCGCACTGATGGCGCGCGCCCTCGCCCGCAAACCAGATATTATGGTGCTCGATGAGCCCGTACAGGGCGTCGATTTTTCCGGTGAAGCTGCCCTTTATGAACTGATCGCGAAGCTGCGAGACGATACCGGCTGCGGCGTGTTGTTGATTTCGCATGATCTGCATTTGGTGATGGCTGCAACCGACCGCGTTATTTGTCTCAATGGCCATGTCTGTTGCAGCGGCACACCCCGCGACGTGACAACAAGCCCCGAATATGTGCGCTTGTTCGGAAGCCGTGCCGTTGGTCCACTGGCCGTTTATGAGCATCACCATGATCACACGCATCTGCCGGATGGCCGCGTTATGCATGCCGATGGCAGCGTGACAGATCATTGCCACTCTGATGACGGTCATCATCATGATGGTGAGCACCATCACCACCATGAGGGAGATAAGCCTCATGCTTGACGATTTTTTCACACGCGCCCTCATTGCCGGTATCGGTCTGGCACTAACCACAGGCCCACTCGGTTGCTTCATAGTTTGGCGGCGTATGGCCTATTTCGGCGATACTATGGCGCATTCGGCCCTGCTGGGGGTTGCTTTAGCGCTGATCCTCGACATCAACCTTATGATCGGCGTTTTTGCGGTCGCAGTCGCAATCTCAGCAATCCTGCTTCTGCTTCAAAAGCGACATTCGCTTTCGGCAGATTCTCTTCTGGGCATTCTGTCCCACGCAACTCTGTCGCTTGGGCTGGTCATCGTCGCCTTTATGACATGGGTGCGTGTTGACCTGCTATCGTTCTTGTTTGGCGATCTGCTGGCTGTCTCGCGACTGGATATTGCCTTTATTTATGGCGGCGGCATTCTGGTGCTCGCAGTGCTGGCATGGCTTTGGCGGCCACTGCTTGCCGCAACACTAAGCGAAGATATTGCACGCGCTGAGGGGCTTAACCCAGCCTTATCACGCATTATCTTTATGCTTTTGCTGGCAATCGTTATCGCTATTTCGATGAAGATCGTCGGCATTCTGTTGATTACGTCGCTGCTGATTATTCCTGCTGCCACCGCACGGCGCTTTGCATCGACACCGGAGCAAATGGCCATTATGGCATCCGTCATCGGCGCGCTTGGCGTTATCGGCGGGCTTTATGGTTCGGTAGAATTTGATACGCCTTCCGGCCCATCAATTGTCGTTGCTGCACTAGCTATTTTCATTTTAAGCCTCTTACCACTACATAAGAGACAGGCTTCACCGAAACGGACCGCTGGACAATGAGCAATCATCACGATCACAACCATGCCCATACGCACGCAACGCATGACCTGACGCGCAATCAGTCGCTGGTTTTTGATGTGCTGTCTAAAGCAGATGGCCCGCTCAGCGCCTATACGATCCTTGATCAGCTACGCGATGATGGCTTTCGCGCACCGTTGCAGGTCTATCGTGCACTGGAAAAGCTACTGGATTACGGGATGATTCATCGTCTCGAAAGCCTCAACGCTTTCGTTGCCTGCGCGCATCCACAATGCCATGAGCATGGCTTGATTGCTTTCGCCATTTGCGAGCAATGTGGGCAGGTGACGGAGTTCTCCGATTCAGCGATCGAGAACCTTGTGAGCGCCTGGAGCGTGCAGAGCGGTTTCAAATCACGCAAAACGACGCTGGAATTGCGTGGTTTGTGTGAAAAATGCGGCACGCACTGAAGTTCGGTAACGCTTACTAAAGCGATCCCTGCTATATTTCTTCTTTAAGGGGAACAAGCAGGCAAAAACCTATGGTGCGCAACAAGCCGTCTCATGAGCGACGTAAGGAGGAGCGACAGCGCACGCGTTTGCGATCCGGGAAAATTATTGATCTTGATGGTCGTTTCATTATCGAATGCCAATTTTGCGACATTGCTCCGCACGGAGCGCGATTGCGGGTTATAGAGGTTCCAAATCTTCCTGAACGGTTTTGGCTCTTCGACGATCATTATGCACGGGCGATTCTGGCGCAGATAGTCTGGCGTCAAAAACGTGAAATTGGTGTTCGTTTGATAACCGATGCATTAATTCCAGAGCTTGATGAGGAACGCCTCAATCAGCTCGCAGGAAAATATTACTCACTATGAGCTGTGGCTTGTTTGCCGGAAGCTTGCTCCGGTGGTGCACTGCTGCCACGCATATTCATGGCGCGGATTTCTTCAGCGGAAATATAATTGAATTGTTCGACAAGCAGGTCCTTGATGACCGGTTCCGGAAAGCGTGCATTTAAGTCAGTGATAATTGATGCCCGAACATCCTCGAACTTCACCTTCTCGACGTCTTTCGTATCCGAATAGCTGCCATAGAATTTACGAAAAATCTCGTCACTGATGAAAAATTCGAGCGGAACCGTGATCTTTTTCCGGATATTCGAATCAATCGTATAAACCAGCTGCGTCACGACATAGCCAGCAACGCTGCCATTGGAGATGATCGGAACGCTCATCACATCCGTTTTGACGTAATCGAGCCCGCCGAATCCTCCGGCCTCCGCTTTCACCTCACCAGATGATCCATCATTCTGGCGAACGGCGAAAAACAACGAACCCAAAGCGACTGCGCAGATCCAGAGGCCAATTACGATTGTGCGGATCATCTTGCGTGACCGAGCCTCGCGCTCTGCATGCTGTAAGTGCCGTCGGCATCCTGCGTTTCAAGCGCGCCGCGAATAAGATCGGCCAGCTCGCCAACAGCGCGCAGATGCAACTGCAGCGCTTCGCAATTCTTCTCAAGCTTCTGCTTGAGACTATCGAGCAATGGCTGCAATCCCTTCATCGTCGCTGGCTCTGCAAGGCTTGCAGCCTTTTTGATTGTCTTGTTGAAGTCGTATAGGCCCCGGCTCTTGCGTGAATTAATCTCAGCGAGATCCGGATGTCCGCCTTCAAGCAGAAGACGAGTTTCAGTATCAATGACCTCCTCAAGACGCTGAATTGCACGCACGACCGGCGATAATACAGGCTGCTGTTCCAGTTCCTGAACCGGGTCTGCCTCCAGTACTGCTTCCGCCACTTGCGGCAGCAGGCTGATTTCGGAGCTTGTGTCAGTCATTTTCGGGTTCCTCAATTATACGTATAAGCAGGTCGCGATGTTATTCGCCGGTCAGGCCTTGGAAGGGTTTGCTGTCCTGACCGCTCGATTCTGTGCTTGATATTCAGCGTCAGCTACGAGCGCGATCTCCGCTTTCATTGTTTCCCAGTTGTTTCTGAATGAGCTGCCGTTCAAATCCGTGAACGATATCTTTTGAAACTGTGTTAGTGTTCAATCCCTGTCCCAGATCGTCGATCACACCTCCTAAGGCCAAGGTTGACGCGTTTTCCGCGCGCACCTTTTGCGCTGCCTGCGCTTCAAGCATTCTAGCGATACCAACGCCGCCTGTATCAGCCATCTTGTTCGCCATCGCTTCGGCCATCATCGATTTCCAATATTCGCCTGCGATGCCCTTGCCGAAGGTAGCTGTCGTATCGCTGGTAAACATCGACTGAACGAAAGATTGCAGCATGAAAGCTTCAAACTTCCGATAAGCCGGATTGACCGTGTTCGCCCCTTGCGGATTGAACCGAACGCCTGAAGCCAGGTTTTCAGAAAAACTGACGAAGTTTGATCCCGTATCCGTATCAGCGCTCACCGGACCAGTGCTTGCCGATATAGATTTCAGACGCTCTGCCGCAAGGCGATAGGCCTGCGGATCAGCCGCACGCGCCACGTCCATAACCAGATCTGACGGCGGATTAATCGCCATGCAACTTGCCTTTCTTCATCTCTTGATTGCACATTAATCTGTCAAACTTGACTGAAGCTTGCGGTACGAATCAGTTTCAATTTTATGACAAAGCCTTGGTCAATGCGGCCGGAGAAAACTCACCAGATTTCTTGCAATTAAATGATTTTATTCACTATTTTTCTATTCTGGTCGCGTCTTACAACCTTACGACGCGGTGGTTTTCCGACTAACAAACTCTTCAATCAGGCTTGCAAGCTCTCGTCTTTCGGAATCATCGCGAACAGTTTCGAGCCGATCTTCCAAAAGTTCTACCCGACGTTGTTCTTTCAAAAGGCCTCTACGTTCTGATTCGAGCTGCTGCTCAATCTGTTCAGTTGCGAGCGCGTTCGCCCCCAGCCGTTTGATGAGCAGAGATGGATCGACAGTAAAGGCATCGCCGTCATAACGGCGATCCTGCATGGCGATCAGCGCGTCACGTTCTTCATCCAGAACGGCCTTGCGGTTACTGGTTGCAGCCAGCGAGGCTTCCAGCCGTGCAGCGCCGAGCTTCTGCAAGGTGATGAGCTTTTTCAGATTACGGGCATTGGTTTGAGCCATGCAATCCTCAGAACAAATCGTGTAACTGCGTTGCAGCTTCGCCGGTAAAAAAACGCAGCAATTCGGGCAGGATGAAGTAGACAACCAGAAGACCGCCGCCCAGCACGAAGGGCATCGACACAAAGTAGACCGGGATCGTCGGCGTCAGCTTATTGATAAGACCGATGGCGAAATTGACCAGAATCGCAAACACAATAAAGGGTGCTGCGATGCGTAACGTCGCCAAAAATGCTGCGGAAAGCGCGTCGCTGATGTCGATCATCGCAGCATCAGGCCTGAAATGCCCCTCAACAGGGATAGCCGTATAGGAGCTCAGCAGCGCTCGCAGAATTTCAAGATGCATATCCGTGACGAAAAACAGGAATAGCGCGCTGAAAGTAACAATGGTCGCAAGCGTTGCCTGTGGTTCTGCTTCTGTAATCGCGTCTGCCGGGGTACCCGAATAGCCAACAGCCATCGCCATCATGTTGGCCATGAACTGCAATGCCCAGAAATAGATATGCGCCAGAATTCCGATCACCCCTCCGACGAACATTTCGCTGAGCATCAGACGAAACATCGCCAGCGGATGGCTGCCATTTAAGCTCGGAACAATATTCTGGATCACCAAAGGCAAGACTGCAAAAGAACAGGCCAGCGCGATAAACAATCGGACCTGCAAGGGAATGCGTCCGCTTGAAATGCCGGGCATCAGCATCAGACATGCGCCAACGCGGCAAAATGCAAGCATGGCCGCGAAGACAAGTTCATTGATCGGCAGTTGCGTGATGGGCAACGGGTTCACTCCCCCGTCAGGAAATCGCGCCGAGCGATTTCACTTCGACACCGCGCGCAATCTCCACATGCGACAGCACGGGAAGCGTTGCAAACAGCCGCTCGATAATCATGCGAATGTAAGGGCGCGCTTCCGGCGAAGAAACGAGGACGAAACGCTCGCCGCTATCGAAATGTTTGCGAATTGCTGTGGTTGCTTCTGTGCCGAACTGCTCAAGCTGGCGCGGGTCTATGTCAAATTCGACGATTTCGCCCTTATTGTCGCGCTTGAGGCTCTGGTGGAACACGAGGTCCCAACGATTGCCAAGACGAAGCACGTTAAGAACACCATTGTCTGAAAGATCGCCGCATATCTGCTGCGCCATCCGCATCCGAACATGCTCGACGATCATCTCAGGCCGGCGGACCAGAGGCGCAATTTCGGCGATGGATTCAAGAATAAGATGCAAATTACGGATCGAGACTCGCTCCGCAAGCAGCAGTTTCAAGACTGCCTGCAGCCCCGAATAGGAAATATTGGCCGGGCAAATATCTTCGAGAAGCTTGCGATATTCCGGACCAAGGCGGTCCAGCAGAATACGCATATCCTTATAGGAGAGAAGCTGCGCCAGATTGTTGCGCAGGATTTCGCTGAGATGGGTGAGAAGAACCGACAAGTTGTCGACAGTCATATAGCCGTCGCGGCGAAGATCTGAAGCAAAAGTCTCCGGCACGGAATAAGCACGCATACCGAAAGCTGGTTCCCGTACTTCTTCACCCGGAATAGATGGCAATGGACGCTCGCCCAGCACCACGAGAATTTCACCGACCCGCAATTCATGGCTCGCAACGGCGGTACCATGAATTTTGATGCGATAGCTCTTTGGCGGCAGCGAAATATCGTCAGTAACTTTGATCTCTGGAATGACGAAACCATATTCCTGAGCAAACTTCTTGCGCATCTTGGCGACGCGATGCGCCAGCTCCTGCTGCGAAGCGATGAGACGTGCGGAAAGCTGCTTGCCCAGGCAAAGTTCGATCTGTGTGGTCTCAAGCGAAGCCTTGACCGAGTTGCGCTCCTGCTCTTCTGCGTCACGCTGCTTCGACTGTGCTTCTGCCTCTTCCGCCTCGCGCTGACGCGCTTGACGGCGTGGCACGGCAATACCGACAAATGCCATTGCACCACCAAGCAGGAAGAATGGGAAAGCCGGAAGACCTGGCATGATACCCAGAACAAACAGAAGGAAGGCAGCAATCAAAAGTGCCTTGGGGTAAGCACCGAGCTGACCAAAGATTGCCTGATCAGCGGAACCGCGCGTCCCGCCTTTGGACACAAGAAGACCCGCTGCGAGCGAAACGATCAACGCAGGAATCTGCGTAACCAGACCGTCACCAACCGAGAGCTTGGTGAAGACGTCTGCAGCTTCCGAAATATCCATACCATGGCGGGTAACGCCAATGATGATCCCGCCGAAAATATTGACGGCGGTAATGATCAAACCGGCAATCGCATCACCGCGCACGAACTTGGACGCGCCGTCCATCGAACCGAAGAACGAGCTTTCCTCTTCCAGTTCACGACGGCGATGCTGTGCTTGCTTTTCGTCGATCAGACCCGACGAAAGATCAGCGTCAATCGCCATCTGCTTGCCGGGGATAGCATCGAGCGTGAAGCGGGCACCCACTTCCGCAATACGCGTCGCACCCTTGGTGATGACGAGAAAGTTGACGATGATGAGGATCGCGAAAACCACAAGACCGATGACAAAATCACCGCCCATCACAAACTGCGAAAAGCCATGAATAACATGGCCTGCAGCTAAATATCCTTCGTCACCATGAGTCAAAATCACACGCGTCGTCGCAATATTGAGCGATAGACGCATCATGGTCGCAATCAGCAGCACTGTCGGGAAGGCCGAGAAATCAAGCGGACGTTGAATCCAGAGCGAAACCATGAGGATAAGGACGGAGAACGCAATCGAGAAAGCGAGGCCGATATCCAGAACAACCGCTGGAACAGGCAGGAAAAGCACTGTCAGAATAATGACGATACCGGCAGCAAGCCCCATGTCGCTACCGGTCAGAATTCCACGTTTTGTCAATGGCTTAGCTGCTGCCTGCTGCACGTCCGTCTCCTGTTGTCAGACGCAACATATACGACGAAGCTTGCGCGAGGGCTGCGTTAGAGCAAAAGTCTTATCGGAGTGAACCGAAGATCGATAAGATTATGCTTCACATTAAAAGGCTTACGGCGCCGATCTGACCCAATCAGAACGACACGCGCTCTAGAAACCCTTTTCGATGCGCGAATAGGCAAGCAGCGTGAAAGAGTTGATCTGCGCGCCAACAAATGGTGCAGTAAAGGCAAGCACCACGAAAATAACGATGATCTTCGGCACGAAAGTCAGCGTCATTTCCTGAATCTGGGTCAAAGCCTGAAAAAGCGCAATGCCGATACCTGCAAGCATCGCCGCAAGCACGGCTGGTCCGCTCGCCATAAGCACTGTCCAGATCGCCGAATTGACGATATCGAGCGCATCAGCTTCGTTCACAGTTAAGGTCCTCAGCGCACAGCGCTTTTGCACAGTTTCGGTTCAGTTAAACTATCGAAACTGCGTCTCAATCCATATTTTAGAACATGTTATTGTCTCCAAACCCGCACCCGGCTTTGGAGACATCGTTTAACTGATCTTGACGCCCTGTCCGATCAGCATCGTCTTGCCGTCTTCGAGTTCAGCGAGCATCCCCGACGACTGGATCGTGACAGACTTGACGACACCCGTAACCGTGCCGTCAGCACTGGTCAGCGTGCGGCCAATCCAGCCTTCAGCCTGCGAAAGCGACGAATTGGCGATCAGCGTTTCGAGCTTGCTGTTCATCTGCACCGCCTGTTCGACATTGGAGAATGTCGCAAGCTGCGAGACATATTGCGTCGCATCCATCGGCTGTGTGGGGTCCTGGTTCTGCATCTGAGTGACGAGAAGCTTCAGAAAGGAATTGTAATCCACACTCGCCTTTGCGGCAGCAGAACTGCTGCTTGATGACGAATTTGCCGTGTTGTTGGTCGTATTGTTGGCGCCGACTGTCGATGTTGTCGTCATAGACTTGCCCCTTAGAGCGCTGTTTGTCCCAAAGGACGCTCTAGAGCGTTTCCTCTTGAAACTGAATCATCGGAAATGCTCTATCTGTTTGTTTTTACGCGGATCTGGTTCCAAAAACCGAGTTAGATTCTTGGGCCGTTGCCATAGGCTTTTCTGTTTGTATGGCAGGCACCGACAGGTCTTTTTCACCCATCAGCTCTGCCTCACGCTTATATTGCGTGCGAATTGTTTTCAGTGCATCGAAGACGCGCCCGTTATGCACCAGCTCATCAACCAGCTTGAGCGCATTGAGGATTTCCGCATCCTTGAACGTCGCAAACATGCCCCTCAGCATCTGTGCAAACGTGTTGCGCGCCTGTTCCCTCAGAGCCGGCTCAATCAGGATCATCTGCGCCGCAAAGTAAAGCTGACGCAGCGGGGATGTCGTCTCTTCCGGCTGCAAAACATGGTTTTCCAGAAGGAATGTCGCGTCGTTCAAAAGCTCCAGCGAAACCTTGCGGTCAGCTTTCAAAACCGCGCCGTTGATATAAATCTTTTCGCCTGCGCGCAGCGAAAGACGGATCGCTGATTTGCCGTTCGTCGTCATGTCACAGACCGTCACGGATAGATTGAGTAATCTCGATCAGCGTGTCGTAATCGGTGCTTTCACCCTGCCGAATTTGCTCGATCTCTTTGAGAATGAAGATTCCAACCGAAATGATTGCGGCTTTCAGTTCTTTTGGAAGCACATTCTCTTCTGAACCAAGATCTTCAATGATTGTCGTCCACAGCTTGGTTGTGAAATAGGAAGCGTCAATGCCTTCGCGCGATCCGGCACCATGGGCTTTCGCGGCGGCGAGCATTTCAATCGAGCGATCAAAGAGCATCCGCTCGCGTTCCTTGGCGCTCGCCATATCATCATTCATGACGTCTTCGTAGCGCAGCTGATACATGTAGTCTCCGTTTTCCGGCACCATCCATACGAACCGCATCATGCTGCCCGATTTGTGATGTTCTTCTTCGAGCGCGAACAGCACCCAAATGGTCTTACTTCAGATAATTAAGCAAACTCATATTCTGCAATTGGACCGTTAGTGCATATGACGTCTCAATCTGCGACATCAGTGCGTTGACGCGTGTTGCAGCCTCATAAGGATCGACCGATTCAAGATCCAGAACCGATTCATTGAGGATCTTCTGCTGTGCGCCAATCCGGATTGTCGCGGCATTGGTGCGCTGCTGAGCCAGACCCAGCGTTGTCTGTTCAGACGTCGTCTCGGTAATTGCCTGAGTTGTGGTCTGCATTGCCTGACTTGTCAGCGCCTGAAACGCTGAATTACTCAGACCAATCGTTGCGAACTCGGACACCATCACTGCAGACATGATGGTCTTGCGGAAACCATCAGCATTTGCCGAAATGGAGGTCGAAGCCGTTTCAGTCGGCGAAATACGGCTCTTGATCACCGTATCGGAAGCATTCGACCAATTGGCATCCCAGTTGGCATCATTGAACTGCTCGGCGAAATCACCTTCGAGGAAGGACTTCATCTGGTCGCCAGTGATATTGGCAACCTGCGGATCATTCATGGGAAAACCGAAATGATCTTCAAATGCCTGGCGAACCGCATTCTGTGCCTGGCTGCCTTCCGTGTAGTCAGCAATCGGCTTCACATCCGTATTCACGCCTGAGAAGATATATTCGCCGTTATAACTGGTGTTGAGCAGGCCCGTGACTGAATCCAACAACGACTTTGCCGTCTTCGCAGCAGTCTGCGCACTTTCAATAGTGCTGTTTGCGCCCGTCAGATCACCCAGAAAATCCTGCGTTTTTTCGATAATAGTTGTCGTTGCGCTCTGCGTTGTCGTCATGCGCTGCTGCACCAGCTTGTTCATGTCGGTCAGAACGGAAAGGCGATCATATTCCTTGCGCAGCGATATGGTCTGTCCAGACTTGGAACCAAGCGACAAACCAACATCGAAAACCGTACCTGTGGTGGACTCCTGCTGCGCCTTTGCAAGCTCGGCCTTCGTCTTTGCGACGAGAACCTTGAGGGCTGAAGCTGCACCATATGTAGAAATAGATTGCGCTTTCATAGCCTCACACCGCTCTGAGAAGTTCGTCAAGCATGGCGTTGACCGTCGTCAGTACCCGGCTTGATGCCTGATAGGAATGTTCCAGATCGAGAAGCAGTGCCATCTCGGTGTTGATATCGACACCGTTGGCATTGGACAGAGCCTGATCCGCCTGCGTTGCTAAAGTCTGATTGTAAGAGAAATTGGCATTCGCAGTCTTGCGCTTGCCTTCAAGCCAGCTGATGGACGATGCACCGTAATCAATCAGGCTCGCATTTGAGCTGAGACCTGCTGAAGAAGCGAAAGTCAGCGGCTCGGAGAACGCCTCATTCAACGCGCGCAGACGATCGCTAAAGCCGCTGGCGCCGGTTGAATTATAGTTGTAATTCGCGCCGTTTGCACCGCCGTCACGCAGCAGCAGCGAGCTGCCGCCTTCGGTTGCAACAAACGCAGATGACACATTGATGGTGCCTGCGAGGCCAGCTGCCACACCCGCAGCCGGAACGGAAGGCGAACCTGACCAGCCGAAAAGGCCTGTTAGTTTTGGACCTGCACCAGTCTGGTCGGCTTCTGCAAACATCGACACCAGGCCGCGAGCAATCTCGTCGAGCTGCATCTGATATTGCGGCGCAAGCTGATCGCGCAGCTGCAGAAGTCCGCTCAGACGGCCTGTGCCATAAGGTTGATCGAATGTATCATGCGTAAGCGGGACACCATCGACGAGAACCGCATTGCCAGCAACACCAGCCGCCAGACCGCCGGAAGATTCGAAGCTGATCTTGCGCGCTGTGGTTTCAAACAGCGTCACACCATTTTCCGCAAAAATGACCATGTCATTATCGCCGCGAACCATGGTTGTGATTCCCAGTTCGCCGGAAAGCTGCTTCAGCAGTGAATCGCGCTGATCAAGAAAATCAGACACATCGTTGCCAGCGCGTGTGCCGCTGACGATCTGCTGGTTGACCTTCTCGAACTTCGACAACACGTCGTTGATATTGGCAACGGAGTCCGCGATTTCATTATCTGCATCGGTACGCAGAGACTGGATCTGCTTCGAGCCTGCGTTCAATGCATTGGCCAGCGACTGCGCCGTCGAAACAACGCTATCACCAAGGGCCGAATTGGATGGTGAGGCGGCAAAAATCTCGAGCGAATCTCGAAGATCGCCGACCAACGCCGAAGGCGAACCTGAGAAATTATCTGCCGAATAAAGCGATGAAAGGCGGTCAAGTCCGCCTGCAAGAATAGACGACGACGATGCCGTGCTGTTCGACTGGATAAAGCGGTTGAATAAGGCTTCGTCAGCGGATCGGCTTATATTGACATAAAGCGAACCATACGACCCCGCAGCGAGCGACGCAGTACGGCGCGAGTAATCAGGATCATTGACCCCCGCAATATTGCGAGAGACGACTGACGTCTGCTTGGACGTTGCCGCAAGCGAACTTTTGGCCGTCAGAAGAGCAGAACTAAGCGACATCTTATCCCCATCCTACGTCGAACCGTTTTTGTTGCGAAAACAGTCCAGTTTTAAAACTGCAATTCCGGGGAGAATGACCACCTCACCGAAACCGCTTCAATTTATCTTTTCAGGTTAACCAGCACGTCCATCAATTCGGAGCCGGTCTGGAAGACCTTGGAATTTGCGGTGTAGCTGCGCTGCGCTTCGATCATGTCGGTCAGTTCTTGCGCAATGTCGGCGTTGGATTCTTCCAGCGCGCCGGAAGAAATTTTGCCCATGCCGCCGCCTTCAGGGAAGCCAAGCTGGATATTGCCGGATTCCGCACTCGGCGAGAATACGTTGCCGCTGATTACCGACATACGATCCGGACTTGCTACCGTTCCCAGCGGAATACGATAGAGCAACTTCTGCGCGCCATTTTCATAGAGCGCGACAACCGACCCGTCTTTGCCGATGTCCACGCCCTTGATGGACGAAGGAGCCTGACCGTTGATAACGGCTTCACTGATCGTATAATCTTTTGCGAGCTGCTTGGACGAACCGAGATTAAGATCCAACGCCTGGCCATTATAGGCTGTCAGATCGACAGCAACATCACCGCCAGAAAGCAGCTTACCGTTTGCACCATCAAAATTCAGCGTTGTTGCGCCGACTTCAACACCATCTGCGGCGTTCTTAATCGAAACATCCCAGGTATTGTCAGCGGTCTTGGTAAAATAGACGTCCAGCGTGATCTTGCCGCCGAGATTGTCGTAAGCGATCAGCGATGTCTTGTGATTGAATTCGCCGGCAGCAGGAACCGAATCCGTCGAAGGCAGGTTGACGGTGAAATTGCCGGAGGTGCTAGGTGTTGCAACAAGATCGGACTGCTTGACGTTCACACGTTCCAGACCGTCAAAGCTGTTGGCGACCGTGTTAACATTGCCGTTAGCATCCGCCGGATAACCCATCAGGTAATAACCAGCCGTATTGACGAGATTGCCGAACTGGTCCGGCACAAACGAACCTGCGCGCGTGAGATAAGGTGTGCCATCAGCATTGCTGACGACAAAATAGCCATTGCCGTCGATTGCAAGGTCGGTCGCGGAAGCTGTCGAGCGAATGCCGCCCTGATCCGAAATGCCGTAGCGGATATTGGTCGCGACACTACCGGAGTTATACTGGCCTGCGGTGCTTGGCAGAACGAGCGATGAGAACTGCGCATCGGCGCGCTTATAGCCGACCGTGCTTGCATTCGCGATGTTATCTGCGACTGCCGACAAGCGGTTCGCCTGCGCGTTCATACCTGAAACGCCGGTCCGCATCATACCGTAGAGGCTCATTGGCAACTCCTGAGAATTTGAGAATTCGCAGATAAGCTATCGGGCCATGCTTGCGTGAAACTGTAGCCTGAAGAATTTTTACGCTTTTACTGAAGACACAATCAGTTTCAGTGGCTGCTCCGGCAAGACTACCTTAAAAAACCGCAAACTACTGGATTTGAGCTTTTGAAAGCTCGATAGAAAGGACACGAATCTCAATCGATGTTGATTGAGTATCCAAGAAAACGCTTTGAATCAACAGGATCAAAACCAAGCTTTTCACGCAATTTTTTGCGGAGCTTGCTAATATGGCTTTCGACCACATTCTCTTCGACTTCACTGTCGAAAATGCCGTAAATCGCGCTGAAAATCTGCGCCTTGTTCAGGCGGCGACCACGGTTTGCAATTAGATATTCAAGGATCCGGCGCTCGCGACGCGGCAGCGGAAAATCCACACCATTTATCTGTGGATCACGGCCATCGGAGAAAACGCGGATCGGTCCAAGCTCGGTTCCATCATCGCCTGATGCTGCCGAGGCACCTGTGCGGCGGCGAATTGCGTTGATGCGAGCGAGGATTTCGCGGACGTGAACTGGCTTACGAACGACATCATCAACCCCGGATTGAAAAAGTTCCAGAGTGTGTTCCAGTGAAGGACGGTCGTTTACGGCAATAACAGGCGCCTTGCAGCGTTCACGAATACGCGCGGGCAGACCGTTCTGAGCCTCGCACTCGCCAATCAGGAAGGCTTCTACAGCCATAATATCCTGATGGGGGACGCTTTCGACCCATTCATTGAAATCTGATGGTGTGAACCCGGTTGTCGTGATGCCTTCTCGGCTGAACCAGGAGGAGTAGCCCTCAGTCACAATATTCCGCTCATCTACGACTACGATCATCGGCCCGCCTTCCGAATCAATATGTTAACCCCAATAAGGCAGAAGTAACTGGCAGAGGGAGTCAGCGGCAACCACACAAAATTGCCCGCAATAAATTGGGAGGGGTTTTAGCAATATCTAATTTAAGAGGAATCGCCATGATTGTATCGGCCTGACAATCTTGATCTGAAAGTATTAACAATTCGTTAACGTGCTCACGAAATTTAACGATTCTTTACAAGGACTTAAAAATCTGCCCTCCAAAATATATTATCTAGCTACATGCAATTACAGGCTGAATATCTAAAAGCTGCGTGTATACGACATCGCTCTACAACCCGCAATTTTGTGGGATTTCCGATTAACCAGCGCAGAAGTTTTTTGCCTGAGGCGTCCAATTTCCGAAGCCTGTTGCGATCATATTTGTCATCACCCGACACACATATCGCTTCTGTGCAGGATCGTTATTTGGACCTGCGTGATAACGCGCGACTGCCATTGTCCAGTTGCCTTCGCGCTCACGCAGACGCTTTAGGAAGCGCGCAGCATAATCAACATTGAGGCTTGGTTGCAGCATCGCGCCGACAGACGGAAATTCGCTGGAATGATAATAGTGATTGATCTGCATGCAGCCCAGATCAATCAGTTTTGCACCTTCGGCGTGTACTTGGGTGAAACGTCTTAAAGCGGCCGCTTGAGATGGGAAAAACTCTGCCTTTCCTTCAATGTTCATCGCATAGGGCTGGAGCGAGTTTTTGCGCCCGGTTTCGGTCAGACCAACAGCATAAAGAATACCGAGTGGCACATCATAGCGGGCGGACGCTCGATGCATTTCCCGTTCGCAAATATTCTCTGCTTTAGCGCCTGCTAAACTAAACGACGAGGCCGCGATTCCGGCCCCCAGAAAGAGCAGAAATTTCGCGCTCATTGGCTTCAGACGATGAGCGAGTCCGTGCATTATTGCTGTCTGCCTGGCCAGATTCGCCATTCTGCCTGCCCTCACCACCCATAAATTGCGCCTGCGCATTTCCCCGACCATCCGAGCCATTTTGCATGTCAAAAGTCTGCTGGCCTTGCTGTAGAGAGCTGGCCTGCTGTTGCCCCGCACTATGGCTTGCGGAGCCGTGCTGAACTGCACTGACTGCTCCACGTTCAGTCACTGTGACCGAAATTTTCGTGTCGTCCGTAATGCCTGCAACTTTCAAAGCTTTTTCGATCATTGAGCGATCAGCAGCCAGCGCCTCGGCAGCATGGGCTTTGTCAGCCACCAGATGTACTTCCACGCTGTCGGCAATCAGACGAATACGAGCAGTCACTGCACCAAGCTCCACCGGATCAAGCCTGATCTGCAAGGTTTTCACAGCACCAAAGCTGCGTTCAGAGAGGACTTGGATATCCGTGACACGTGCAGCAGCCGTTAGCACTGCTGGTGCAGGCGCTTTTACATCGGCAACAGGTGCAGACTTTCCGGCTTGCTGCTGCGGCTGAACATTTGGACGATCAGATTCTGCGGCATTGCTGGATTGAAGTGTAAGCTCAGGCTTAGGCGATGCAGAAGAGCCGTCTGTGGCGCTGTCTGTCTGCTGATCTTTCGTTACAGCAGGTGGAGTGTGGCTGGCCAAATTCTCAGGTTTTGCGACACCCTTGGAATCTGCTGTTGCTTGCGTCTGCTTGTTTGCCTGAACGTTTTCCTTCTGATCCTTCTTTGGCTCTGCATCAGGCATAGGCAGGTCAGCGGCAACGGCAACGGCAGTCGTCAGTGCAGGATCTGCAGCTTCAGCCAGCGCCGATACATTCATCGACTGCTTGGTGGCATTATCACACGCAGCAAGCTGATCCTCATCTTTTGGGTTGTTGAACCCTGCAGCAAGTGCAAGCAGGTTCTGCGACACACCATAGACCGAAGATTGAGCAGGCGTATCGCGATCCGCTTTGTCGCTATCTTCCGACTGAGTCTCATCCTTCTGCTCGCCTTCAAGCGATAGCTTGTTTTGAGACTTTTCCAGCAATGCGCCAAACAATTTTGCCGGTTCAGACTGTTCCTGATTTTCGCCATTGGCTTTTGCCACAGCGCCCTGTTGGGCGCCAGTACCCTTGGCAAGTGAAGCCAGTCTTCCAGCCGTAGTGAGCAAAAGATCTACGCTCATTGAACAGTCTTTCCTAGCAAGGCATCAATTTCCGCAAGCTTGCGCCGCGCATCATCCATGGTCTTCTGCACATCATCTTCCGGCTTTGCAGGCTGGGATGGCTTCCAACCCGCAGCAGGCGAAGGGGTCGCTGGGGCCTTGGGCACGACGGGCGCCTCATCACCGTCAGCAATCGGCATTGTCGGAAAGTCAGTTTCGCTTCTGACAGGCTTTCTTGCGCCCTCAACGGGAGGCTGTTGCGTCACCACCGAGCCAACAGCTTCTGCCGCCTGCAGAAGTTGCCTGTCACGTTCCTGCAAGCGATCAGGCGAAATTTGAGACAATTCACGCAATGCATCTTTGGCGGAATCCGAAGCAACATCACTTGCCGCGGCATAAAGATTGGCTCTGCTTGGGTCAGCTTTCAGATGATCGGCAAGCTTTCTTGCCTCGGCCGACATGAAGCGCGCGCGCTCCGTCTGCCCATCCACCAGAGCGCCGCGCGCAATCTGCAGATAAAGCGAATATTGCATGACCGGATCAGCTGTACCGATCAGCTTGACCAGTTCGGCATTGCCGATGCGATCATTGAGTTTCAACGCTGCATCCACAAATTGCTTCATGAAATCACGCATATAGGGCGAGCGCGGGAAGCGCTGCAGGTAATTGCGCGATAGCATCCTGATCTTGTCTGCGTCACCGAGCTTGGCTGCAATCGGCATCGAACGACGAATAGCCGCTTCTTCAAAAAGCGTACCCGGACTATCGAGCCGCACCTGATCAAGTCGCAGAAGTGCCGTTGCAGGATCAAAAGCCGTCATCTGGCTGGCCGTTACCAGCACGATGGAAGAGCGCAGCTCGGCTGGCAGCTGTGATGAGAGCGGCACTGAGAACAGCTTTACCACCTCAATATTCTGACCCGATGCATAGGCAAGCGCGCCTTTGACGAGTTCTTGCGGAACAGTCTCGCCATCAAAACCAGCAAGCACCTTTCGCACGGCATCAGGATTGCCGCCGTTAAACAGATAGATGATTGCCGCATAGATATTCTCAGGCTTGCCCCAGAATTCCTTTGGAGCGCGTTCCATATCAGCGCTCACAAAAATCAGCAGCCTGTTGAGCATCACGACGGCTTCAGGCTTTCCGGAAACCAGCTGATCCTGCAACATGCGCAGTGAGCGGACGAGCTTATAAGGCTCAAGCACCGGCAAACTGCGTGGCTCTTCAGCTGCTTGCGTCTGCCCATAGGAAACCGCTCCTCCGCTTGCCAGCGGTAGGCTTGCAACAAGTGCCAGCAGGGAGCGCTTTACCAGTTTCTTCATGGGTTGGACTTGAGGAAGATGTCGATGCGACGATTTTCGGCTGCATTTGGATCGGCGGCGTTCTTTGGCTGGCGGTCGGCATAGCCTTCAACACGCAGCACACGTTTTTCATCCAGCCCGCCACGCACCAGCATGTAATAGGCCATCTGCGCACGAGCCGAAGACAAGCGCCAATTGTCATAGGTCGCACTCTTAAAGGGTCGGGCGTCAGTGTGACCGCTGATGACAACCTCCCCCGGCTGACGCGCGATAACCTGCGCAATGCGTTCAAGCATCTGCACAACACGCGCATCCGGCTTGGCGGAGCCAATCGTGAACATGCCAAAATCGACTTTATCGGTCAGCTGGATCATGACGCCGCCATCGACCGGGACGACTGTCACATCCGGCATAAGCTCAGCCTTTGCCGCCTTGCTGCCATCAGTCGATGCATCTCCGTCTGCTGCCTTCTTCAAATCAGAAATCAGCTTTTCCTGGTTCTCTGCTGGCTTTTCAGCTTCTTCGGGCTTTGCCTCGGTTTTTGCTTCCGCTGTTTGCTGTGGCGGCGTTGCAGGGGCAGTTTCCGGCGGCGTCAGCTCTTCCGCAGCCTTGCTCGACCAGTAGTCAGGGCTGAACGGATCGCGATAGGCATCGCCGCCGTCAGCGCCTGTCTGCGTGCCAGCCTGTGCGCTGCCGCCATCGCCCTTCGTGGATTGGTTCTGCAGAACGCCCGTTTCATGCGCAAGTTCGGATAAGACCGCATATGGCTCGCGGAACATGCGGCTTTCTTCCTGCTCAATCGGCGGGGAAGCAGCGCTATCGTTGATAACCTTGGTGCTGTTTTCAATCTGCTTGTCGCTCTCAAAGCGAACTTTGCCGTTCTGTTCGTCAATATCCTGCACGCCTTTTGGGCTTGAATGACGATCCATCAGCTTAACGGGATTGAAGTAGCTGGCGACAGCCGCCTTGCTTTCTTCGTTGGCCGCATTGATGAGCCACATGACGAGGAAGAACGCCATCATCGCAGTCATGAAGTCAGCGTAAGCGATCTTCCAGACACCGCCATGATGACCGTCATGATCATCGTGCTTGCCACGGCGGACAATAATGATTTCGCGCTTGGTTTCCGGATCGATGCTCATCTGGCAGTAGCCCTTAGTTCTTCCAGAACCGGCGCGACGCGTGTTTCAAGCGCACGATCGCCAAAGGAAAATGAGAGTTCGCTGGACGCGTTCTCAGTAAAACGGCATCCAGACGGCAGAAGGTCGGCATGGTCCTTGAGCGACTCAAGCAGATGCGCTGGACCGAAGATTTCAGGTGCTTCGCCTTCCAGAGCCAGCTTGCTGATCCGCTGCGCGAAGCCCGCAATCGCGTCCTGTTCGATTTTGGCTGCCAGCAACGGTGCGAGAATCTCGGCAATCTGCGCGGACATGGATTGTTCAAGCCCGCTCACAGCTTCCGTCAAGGCACCAGCCAGGAGATTGGCCTGCTCACGAGAGAAACTCGCACGCAATGCTTCGATCTCCGCTTCATGCTCACGCAGCAGTCTGGCCTTCTCGGCCTCATAAAGCGCTTCTGCTTCCTTGTGACCGTCTTCGCGACCGGCCTCAAATGCAGCCCGCTTTTCCTCTTCAATGGCGATGATGCTTGCGACTTCCGCCCGCTCTGCAAATGGAGGCTTCTCCGAAGCCTCAGCCATTTGCGGATCGGTGTGCGGCAAGAGCTCCGACAAAGGCTGCGGCTGTGCAGGGGCCGCAATGATTTCAACCGCTTCGTCGGCGATACGATGCGTCGAGAAATCAGGAAGGTAGCGGCTGAGTGCGAGCGTGCTCATAATCAGGCAGCCTCAAGCTCCGGCATTACAGATCGCTGGTTTGATGCTGCTTCCTGCTTGATGGCGGTTTCGTGGATCCACTGCTTAAGAACTGCAGCAACGCGCTCTTCATCCATCTCGATCATCTGTTCGAGGCGCAACTTGGCAGGCATGCGCATACGCTGACGCAAATCGCTGAGGCTGGTCTTCATCTGATCGGCATAGGCTTCTGGTCCACCGATCACTGCCTTAGCACCCTCACCGGCGATGGCCTGCTGTGTATCACCAACAAAGTTTGGCACAGCGACATCACCCGGTTCACGCAGCGCAACTTCTGTTCCGGATGGCTTCGCGTTCTGATCGCGGAGCAAAGGACGGACACCGAACCAGATCAGGAGTGCAACAGCGGCAAGAATTGCCAGCGCATTGACGTAGGAACGGCTCTGACGCATCAGCTGCTCGGACCACGGCGTCGAAACCGGCTCCATATCTGCGCCCGCAGGGCTGAGGAAATTGACAGCCGTTACGTTGATCACATCACCACGATCGGCATTGAGACCGGCGGCAGTTGCAACGAGGTCGCGGATTTTCAGGATCTGCTGATCGACGAAATCGGCAGGCGGCGGCGTGGTGCCCGCCGTTTCAAGCAAACGCGCCTGATCGATGACGACCGCAATCGACAGACGCTTGACGGTGTAGCCATCGCTGACTGTGGACACCGTCTTGGAGTTCATTTCGTAATTGGTCAGTTCTTCGCGGCGATCAGTCTTTTCAGACGAGCTTTCGCCGTTGCGGTTCTGAATTTCTTCCTGCGGAATGTTCTGCTCAACGCCGGTGGCATTGTCGTTACGTGCGTTGCGGGAGTCTCCGCTTTCACGCACAACACGAACAGAACGTTCAACGCGCGATTCAGGATCGAATTGCGTTTCATTGGTCTGACGGCGGTCGGTATCAAGCGTTGCCTGAACACTGCTCTGGAAGTGACCAACACCGAGATATGGAGCAAGCGCCTTGCGGATGCTCTCATCCACATTGCCAGCCACCTGCTGTTCAAGCGACGCGGTCAAAAGAGCAGCACCATTCGCGGCCTCTCCCGCAGATGCGAGCAGACGACCATTGGTATCGAGAACCGTAACGGACGAAGCATCCAGCGATGGCACAGCGGCAGCAACCAGCTGGCGGATCGACTGCGCGGATTCAGCGGCAAAGCCGCCTTCAGCGCGGATCACAACCGAGGCAGATGGCTTCTGATCACCGCGACGGAACGAGCCTTTTTCGGCCATGACGATGTGAACGCGCGCAGCTTTTACGCCACGAATGGCCTGAATGGTACGCGCGATCTCGCCTTCAAGTGCGCGAACATGCGTGATTTCCTGCATGAACGACGTCAGGCCAAGCGAGCCCATATTGTCGAAAAGCTCGTAACCGGCGTTGTTTGACGTCGGCAGACCTTTTTCAGCCAGATACATACGCGCCTGTTCGGCCTTGCCGACAGGAACAAGGATCGATGAACCGTCGGATTTGACGTCGAAAGCAATGCCAGCTTCACCGAGCGCCAGCCCCATACGGTTCACATCATCGCGCGAAAGGCCGACATAAAGCGTCTCATAGGAGGGGCGGCTCAGATAGACGCTCGTATAAAGAATAGCGCCCATCAGTGCAGCTCCGACAAGTCCGAGCGCTATAAGTTTTCGCGCGCCAAGCTTGCCGAGCGTTCCCTTAAGCTGATCGAGTAATTGCTGGAAATTCTGCTGCATCGATACCACCGCCATCCTAATGCGAACAAAATAGATCGCGAAGCTTGCGCGAAAGTGTCGGCTTGAAGGACGAGGCGATTTTTTAGAAAAGAAGAAGGGCGCGGAATAAATTCCACGCCCCTCAAAGTATCAACTTTATCAGCTAAGTGATTAGCCGCGGAACAGCGACAGGATCGACTGGCTCGACGAGTTAGCGATCGAGAGAGCCTGAACGCCCAGCTGCTGCTGAACCTGCAGAGCCGACAGACGAGCCGATTCCTTGTTCATGTCGGCATCAACGAGCGTACCAACGCCCTTTTCAACCGAGTCGCTGAGCTTGGAAATGAAGCTCTTCTGGGTGTCGATACGTGCCTTTGCAGCACCAAGTGAAGCTGCACCGGTGGTGAGCTTGTCCAGAGCGGTTTCAACCGATTCCAGAGCAGTCTTGATTGCAGCGTCGTCAAGCTTTGCAGTCGATGGATCGAAGAAAGCATCAGCGACCAGATCACCAGCGATACCGCCGGTGCCCGCAGCGTCAGCAAAAACCTGTACGTCAGCAGCAGCAACGTCAACGGTGTCGATCGTTACAGTGGTGCCGGTCCGGTTGTACGATGCAACAACCTTAAGGTCCGAAGTTGCAGCTGCGTCGTTCACGAGCAGGTTGGAACCAGCGTAATTCGCGTTGCTGGCAGACGACTTGATCTGCGACTGGATTGCTTTGAGTTCGGTCGCGACCTTCTTCTGGTCTTCCTGGCTGGCGCCCTGAGCGCTAACCAGAAGCGACTTCATCTTGTCAACCTGGTCCTTGATGTCGTTGATTGCAGTGTATGCAGTGTCAACCTTGCCGGCGCCGAGGCCGAGAGCGTCCTGAACAGCCGAGTTGGCCTTGTTGTCGGACTTCATCGAGGTTGCGATCGACCAGTAAGATGCATTGTCAGCAGCTTCACCAATGCGCAGGCCGGTCGAAATACGGTTCTGCGTGGTTTCCAGCGACTTGTTGGTCGAGGAAAGGGTCTGAAGAGCGGTAAGAGCTGAAGAGTTGGTAAGAATGCTAGACATTGTATTGCCCCTTGGGAAAACAAACTGAGGGACAGGCCGGATTGAATATTACCGGCATAGGAGAGCGGCATCATGCCTGTCACCACGAACGCGTGGGACCTCCTATGGAAGCTAGCATTATAACCCAATTGTTAAGAATATATTAATAGAATGCGATCGTTTTTAACGAACGGCATTTTCTGGTGGGATACCTAGTCAGAATGCTTAACATGCAATTGATGGGGTACACCCGATTTTACGCAAATGACCGTATCAGGCTTCCAACCAGAATATTCCAGCCATCGATCAGTACGAAGAAGAGTATCTTGAACGGCAGCGATATCACCGTCGGCGGCAACATCATCATACCCATAGACATGGTCAGTGTTGCGACCACGAGGTCGATCACCAGAAACGGCAGAACAATCAGAAAGCCGATCTCGAACCCACGCCGCAATTCCGAAATCATGAAGGCCGGAACCAGCACGCGGAAATCAACAATGCCGTCTTCACCCGTGCGGAATGCCGGATCTGCTAGATCTTCAAACATGCGCAAATCTTTGTCGCGCACTTCGCGCATCATAAATTCGCGAAACGGATTCGAAATTTCACGAAATGCCACGTCCTGTGTGATCTCGTTGCGCATCAAAGGCTGCACGCCATTGTTCCAGGCACGATCAAACACTGGTGCCATGACATAGAAGGTCATGAACAACGCCAGCGAGATCATCACCATGCTTGCAGGAGCTGTCTGAAGCCCGAGCCCCGAACGCAAAAGCGAGAATGCAATGGCAAATCGCGTGAAGCTTGTGACCATGATCAGCAGGCCGGGCGCGACCGACAGAACCGTCAGAAGGCCAAACAGCTGAACGATCTGTCCACTGGCTGCACCACTTCCGGCTGGCAGAAGATTATCCAGCGACAAGGCTTGTGCATGGGCAACCGAAATAAAGGCCAGCGTCAGCAAGCCACTCAGGGCGAAAATTTTCTTCATTCTACTACCAGCGTCGAAATGAAAACGCGATCAACCGCGCCTTCCGAACGCATCCGCGCCCGCTCTTCAAGATCGGCACGCAAATAGGCCAAACCAGCGGCCCCCTGCAACTGCATGAGATTGACGCTCCGCAGGAAGCTCATGAAATCATCGCCTACACTTGCTGCAACTGCAGGCGGAATTTCACGACCCGGCTTTGCAACAAGCGCCGCCTCAAGTCGGACCCATGTAGTCTGCGGAATGCCAAGATTGGTTACAATCGGCTGCAGGGGAATGATTGTACCAATGGAACGCGATTCAAAATCACCCTGTTTCGGCTTGTCTTCCTTCGTCGTCGATTTGACTGCAGCTTGCTGGCCAGCGGAAATGACGCCACCCAGATACCATCCGCCACCGCCCGCGATTGCGGTCAAAACTGCAACAGCGCCTAAGAGACCCGCGATAGAGCCTTTTACCTTGCCGTCCTTATTGATTGCCGTATCGCTCATGCCTGCTCAACTTCAGAACGGAGAAATCTGATCGAGAATCTGCTGGCCATAAGGTGGCTGCTGAATTTCGCTCAAGCGACCGCGTCCACCGTAAGAAATACGCGCCTCAGCAATCTTGTCGTAGGAAATGGTATTGTAACCGGAAATATCACGCGGCCGCACAACACCGACAACGTTGAGCACACGCAACTCATTGTTCACGCGCACTTCCTGCGAACCTTTAATGATGAGATTGCCGTTTGGTAGCGTGTCCGTCACAATAGCAGCAATCTGGAGACGAATGTCTTCGCTTCGTTCGATTGTACCTTTACCCTTAGAAGCACTATTAGAGCGCGTGTTGACCGACGCATCCATAGATCCACCACCGAATGAGCCGGAAAGGCTACTGGTGTCAAACGAAGCGCCGCCGCCATAAAGACCCTTTGAAACACGTTCGCGGTCGGTTTTATTATCCATATTTGCGCGATCATTGATCGAGATAATAACAGTCAAAACATCGCCCGGCTCCTGCGCACGAGGGTCCTTGAAGAAGTTCGTCGAGCGTTGGTTCCAAAGCGAATAAGAGGCTTTGCTGGGGCGGACCGGATACCCGCTATATTGCGGATTGTTCTGCACACCTAGATTGGCCGCGACAGGGGAAAGGTCGGGTGCGCGACCGATTTCTTCTGGTTTGGTGGCGCAGCCTGCCAGAAGAACCAAAGTTGCTGCTGCAAAGAGCGCTTTGTTCATGCTTTTCGTCATTGCACAGAATTCCCGGTTTCCGCCTGCGCGCGCTGTTCCCTGGTGGGCGGCGGCGTTGCGGTCGTGCGCTGCGAGCCAACGATGACGCGCGCGAGCTTAGCTGCCTTTTCAGGCGGCATTTCATTGAGGATTATGCTGGAAACACGCGGATTGAGCTTGAGTATCAAAGCTGCGGCGGCTTCATCACCGATCAGCGACATCTGCGCTGCAGCCGCATCCGGCTTCATCTTGGAGATGATATCGACAAGAGAATCCTGTGCCTTGTTGACAAAAGCATCGCGACGCTTCAGCCACATCTCATATTCTTTGCGCTTGGCTTCCAGCGCGCGCATGCGTTCGTCGACATCAGCCTTGAGTTCAGCAAGTTGCTTAGCCTGCAAAGAATATCGCGCATCAGCGGCCTGATCGTCGATATTGCTGCAAAATTTGCGAATTTCATCAAGGTTGCCAACCGGCGCAGACGCAGACAATTGTTGTGCGGCAGTCGTTGAGGCCGGAACAGGTGGCATGGGCTGTTGCGCAAGAGCAGGTAAGCCCGCGCCAAAGAGCACTACAATGACCGAACCAAAGCGAATGATGTTACCAGCCAATCTCATTGCACCACCAACTCTGCGTGAAGAGCACCTGACGTTTTAATCGCCTGCAAGATTGCTATGATACCATTGGGTTTTACCCCCATCTGGTTGAGGCCCTTAACCAGATTTTCAAGGTTCGCACCTGTAAGGATACCGATCTTGGCATCTGCTTGATTAACGGCGATGTCGGTATTCGGTTCGATTTCCGTTTCACCATAGCTAAACGAATCTGGCTGCACGACCATCGGTGTTTCGGTGACGCGCACTGTCAGACTGCCATGGCTAATTGCAACTTTGGAAATGCGAACCTTATCGCCGATAACCACAGTGCCCGTACGCTCATCGACAACCACACGCGCCACTTCATCAGTGACAATTGGCAAACCTTCCAGCTCAGCAAGGAAGCGCGCTGGTGTCACATTCTTAGGGCGCTGAATCCGAATTGTCTTTGCATCGCGTGCGATTGCAACACCGCGCCCATAGCGACGTTTCGCGAAAATATTAATCGTATCGGCAGCGCGAACCGCAGTTGTAAAATCTGGATCGCGGAGTTCAACAATCATTTCAGCATCTTTTCCGAAACTGCCAGGTACTTCCTTTTCAACCAGCGCACCGTTTGGAATTCGACCCGATGTTGGCACACCCTGCACAACGCTTGCAGCCTGACCTTCTGCGGAAAATCCAGACACTATCATGTTGCCTTGTGCAACCGCATAAACTTCGTTGTCAGCACCCTGCAAGGGCGTCATAACAAGTGTTCCGCCCTGCAAAGATGTTGCGTCGCCAAGCGAGGAAACTGTTACATCAATGCGGGAACCCGCACCGGCAAATGGAACCATATTTGCTGTCACAATCACCGCTGCGGTATTCTTTGAACGTGTCGAATTGCGTGGCGCATTAATACCGAGATTTTCAAGCATGGCGCGCATGGATTGCTCAGTAAAAGGTGAGTTGCGCAGGCTATCGCCAGTACCATTTAGGCCGATCACTAAACCGTAACCTACGAGTTGATTTTCACGAACGCCTTGTATGGTAGCGATATCTTTCAGGCGCGCTACCGCGCTGCCCCGTCCAAGTTCAGCATAAGCCATTTTTGACGGATCACCGCCAGAGCCCAACCAGTCGGCATCAGCATCGACGGCTGAGCTAAACTCGCGCGCATTTTTAGAAGCCTCGTCGGCCAAGCCGGTCGTCGGCTGAACCAGAAGTGCGATACAAGCAAAAAGGGCAGCGCATGTTTTTCTCACTGCATACCCACCTGAACACGACCGTCAGCCAACACTGTTCCTGATACGATAATGCCGCTATCCATATTACGAATTTTTATGAAGTCTCCCACCGCGCCGGATTCAAGCGGCATACCTGTGGCAGTAATTGTCAAAGGGCCAGATGTAAAAACCATCGAAGCGGGTACGCCGCGCGTAACCAGCGAAGGCTCAGAAAGTGCCGCCATAAGAATAGGTTTGCCGGACAACAAGGTTTTACGTGCCACTTTGCCTGTGACCTGGTCTGGTGAAAGGACATATTGCGTTGCCGCCGGCCGACTGATGTAAAATTTCTTTTCGACCAATGAAACGTCACTTACAACCTGTCCGGGATACACTGTCGCCGAAGGCACGAAGAAAGCCATATGCTCGGCGGCGTTGGCACCCCAGCATGCGGATAGAAACAGGCCAGCAGCAAATGCGAGCCTTAATTTCCGGGAATATGCCTTCGCGTATATCATCGCTCTCACCGTCAGCGCAGATTCTTCGATACAGTCGCGGCCATTTCGTCAGCTGCCTGAATGACCTTGGAGTTCATTTCATAGGCACGCTGTGCCGTAATCAGATCAGTGATTTCCTTCACCGGATCGACGTTTGACGCTTCGAGATAACCCTGCTTGATCGCGCCATAGCCAGGATCACCCGGGACGCCGACCAATGGGCCGCCAGAGGCTTCCGTTTCGCGGTAGAGATTGCCGCCCAGTGGCTCCAGACCCGCTTCGTTGGTGAAGTTGGCAAGTGTCAGCTGACCGAGATCGACCTGATTGACCTGATCCTGCAGCTTGGCAAAAACCTGACCGGTCTCTGTAACCGTGACCTCAATGGCGTCAGGTGGAATGGTGATCGCAGGTTCGACCGGATTTCCATCGAGCGTTACCAGCTGGCCGTCGGCATTCTTGTTGAATGCGCCAGCGCGCGTGTAAAGCGTTTCGCCCGTTGGGCTCTGGATCTGGAACCAGCCGCGACCCGTCAGCGCCACGTCATAGGGATTGCCGGTTTGATTGAAGCTGCCCTGAATATGCAGATTGCGCACAGCCGCTGTCTGAACACCAAGCCCGACCAGCGCGCCTTCGGGAACGATTGCCTGATTGGCCTGATTTGGCACACCAGCGGTCCGTTCCGATTGATAGAGAAGATCGGAAAACTCGGCGCGGGCACGCTTGAAGCCTGTCGTATTGATATTGGCGATGTTGTTGGCAATCACTTCCAGATTGAGCTGCTGGGCGTTCATACCGGTTGCGGCAATCGTCAGGGCTTTCATAGCGGGTCCTTATTCAGTGAGAGCACTCAGACCGGCATACGGCTGATTTCGAGATAGGCCTGCACGATCTTGTCGCGGATCGCGATTGCCGTCTGAAGCGACTGCTCGGCCTCCATGACGGAACTGACCACATCACGCAGCGGCGCATCGCCTTTGATGCCCTGGATCGAGTTGGCTTCCGCTGCCTGCAGCTTCTGACCAACGGAATCCGTCATCTGCGACAGCACTTCCCCGAAGGAAGCACCGGGCGTCGTTGGAATAGCCTGCGGAGCCGAGGTCGAGCCGACGCTCTTTTCAGCAACCGTTTCAGAAAGACGCGACAGGGCGTTGCGCGCCGAAACACTCATGATTGAGTCGTACATTATGTGCTCCTCAGGAGATCGATGGTCATTGAAATCAGCTCGCGGGCCTGTTTGACGACCTGCAAATTGGCTTCGTAAGAACGGTTGGCTTCACGCATGTCCGCCATCTCGACGACCATGTTGACGTTTGGGTATTTCACATAGCCACGCGCATCCGCTGCTGGATGGCTTGGGTCATATTGCTCGATAAAGGCCGAGGTATCCTTGCCGACTTCAGCAACTCGGACTTCGGCAGCGCCCGTGCCCTGCTCGACTTCCGTGCGGAAGGATACAGTCTTGCGGCGGTAAGGATCGGCATCGGCAGTCTTGGCAGTCGCCTGCGCATTGGCGAGGTTTTCAGAAACGATGCGCAAACGGGTCGACTGAGCCGAAAGCCCCGACGCTGCAATCTTGAGGGTATTTTGCAAGGCATCCGACATGGCTTACCCTTTCGCCACAGACAGCATCATGCGGTGAAACGCTTTGACGATGCTGGTGTTGAGCGAATACTCACGCGAAATCTCGCCCGCCTTCATCATTTCCCGCTCGACATCGACCGTATTGCCCGAATGGGTCTGCTCGGTGATATCCTCCGGGCGCAGCCGGGCGCCTGCGATGCCATTCGCCTCGACTTCCAGATGCTGCGGACTTGTTGCAGCCATGGTGAGCTGGGTCTTGTCCAGCACATCAGCGAAGGGCTGAACGTCGCGCGCCCGGAAATCCGGCGTATTCGCATTGGCGACATTGCCCGCAACCGTGGCCTGTCGTACCGACAACCACTGCGCCTGCCTTGCAGCCAGATCGAAAAGATGAATGGAGCTCATTGAGTATCCCGCCTTTATAGTTCGTTAACTTAAAGGTCGGAACTTGCGTCAAGCTTGCGTGGAGCAAGGTTTAGCAAGGGCAGAGCATTCCGACATGCGGATAACGCTCATAAAATATATTTGAATCAAATACTTATATTAGTATCAGTTCTGATTCTGGAAAAATGAACCAACTGTTTGCAAGCCGGACTGACGCAAGCTTCATAAAGGTCAGTTCATGGCCTCATCTGCGCATTTCAATCACATCGCCGGATGATGTCGTCAGCTTCCACGTACCGGCCTGATTGCCGCGACCGATAGAAACCAGATGGCTGCCGTCGGGCAGGAGCGACCCCTTTTCGACGAACCAATAGCCCGACGTATCTTCGATCATCGCCATACCGCCGACCACTTCACGCAATGCAAATACCGGCTTTGGCAATGCCTGCCCCTCACCGCCTTCACCGCCATTACCCGCGCCTGTTCCCGGCAAGCCTTTGCCGTTCGACATGACCGAACCAGTCGTGGTGGTGTCGATATCCTCACTCGGGGCGACCTGATCATTCGGGCGGAAGGACGGAAAATGACGCACGGTCTTCTGCTCGGAGCGGTCAAGCGGATCAACAATCTTGCTGTCGGCCTTCTTATCCGGGCTCAGATCGGCACGTTGCAAATAGGTAACGAAGGGAAGCATCGCGCAGCCGACAGCAAGTGTGATTGCTGCAATCTTGAGATAGCGGTCAACCTGACTTTGCGGCTTTTTGGTTTCGCTCACAGTCGCGGCTTCCACCTCTGCTGCCAGATCAGCGAGAATGGCCTCTTCCATAGTTTTGCGCGAACCCGTCTTCATGTTCTTCATGCCTGTTTTTCCCCGCGCAGTGCCGCGGCAAGATCGTGATAAGGGTCAGCCGACAGGCCTGTCTCGGGCGACTGCTGCAGCGCATCATAAATACGCGGAACAAAATCGACAGCCTGATCCAGCAATCCGTCATTGCCCTTCTGATAGGCGCCAATCGCACGCAGATCGCGCGTCTCTTCAAAACGCGCAACCATACTGCGCAGCTGGGTGGCAAGTTTGCGCTGTTCTGGCGTCCAGTTATGTTTTGCCAGTCGTGAAACCGACGCAGGAATATCGACCGCCGGAAAACGTCCCCGAGCCGCAATTGCGCGATCAAGAACAATATGCCCATCAAGCGTACCGCGAATGGTATCGGAAACCGGATCATTGTGATCATCGCCATCGACCAGCACCGAATAAATGCCCGTGATACTGCCACCCGCCTCGGTAATGCCGGGGCCGGCGCGCTCAAGCAAACGCGGTAACTGACTGAACACGCTTGGCGGATAACCCCGCGATACCGGCGGTTCTTCCGCAGCAATAGCCACCTCGCGCGCAGCATGGGCAAAACGTGTGACGGAATCCACAATCAGCAGGACATTCTGTCCAAGATCGCGGAAATACTCGGCAATTGCTGTTGCAGTATTGGGAGCAAGGCGGCGCATCATCGGGCTTTCGTCGCCCGTCGCAACCACCGTTACCGTTTTATCGAGATGCCCCGCCATGGTCTCTTCGAGCATCTCGCGCACTTCGCGACCGCGTTCACCGGTCAGCGCCAGAACGACGGTATCGAAATCGGCAGCGCGGGTCATCATGGCGAGCAAGGTGGATTTGCCAACACCTGAGCCTGCAAAAATGCCGATACGCTGCCCAAAACAAAGCGGCGTGAAAATATCGATTACATTGACGCCGGTCCGCAATCCGCGATCCACGCGTGCGCGTCGCAAGGCGGCTGGCGCAAGGTTTTCCAATGCCATGGGGCGCAAACCGGGTTGCAATGCGCCTTTTCCATCCACCGCCTCGCCCAATGCATTGATGACCCTGCCACGCCATTCCGGCGCAGGTCGAATGCGAAGCGGCCCTTCTTCAAAAACAGCGGCGCCAAGTGATGGAATTATGCGATCATCGAACGGCTTCACGAGCACCTGATGATCAGCCACACGAATGATCTCGGCTAGGCTCTGACCACTGTCGGCACGGATAGCCACCGCATCACCCAAACGCGCATTGCGCGACAGACCCCGTACCGCAATCGCCGAACGCGACACATCGCTCACCGTACCGCCAATACCTGTCAGAGACTTTGGCGCTATCGATTGTTGGCGTGCAAAGGCGGCGAGCCGCGCGAGCGGTAAATCAGGCGTCATCCGTTTTTGGAGCCCAGCGTCCTGATGGCTTCAGCCACCGTGCTTTCCTGTTGCGAAAGCAGATTATTGACCTGCTCAAAAGCCCGGCTGACGCTGATCAGACGGGTCATTTCCGTCATGCCATCAACATTGGAACCTTCGATCATCCCCTGCACAACGCCGACACTCATATCGTCAACGACAGCCTGTGCAGGCTTGCTTGGCACGACACCGGAATTGCCTGCATAGCTGAGATCGGCATCTGCTGGGATCGAGAACAGGCCAATTGCACCGATCTGTGCACCGTTCTGGTAGACCGCACCGTCACTGGAAATCTTGGGCGCGCCACCATCCGGATTGAGAACGATAGGCGCACCGCCCACATCCAGAACCGAATTGCCTGTGACAGACACAAGTTCGCCGGTTGGCATCATCTTCATGCGGCCGTCGCGGGTATAGACAACACCCTGCGGGGTGTTGACCGACATCCAGGCATCGCCCTTAACGGCAACATCAAAAGGATTGCCGGTTTCCAGCATTGAGCCTGCTTCTGTGCGAATATAGCTCTTGCCTGCGGTCGCGAAGTTCACGTCTTCGCTGGCCTTGTTCGAGACGATTGTATTGAATTTCGTGCCTTCGCCGCGAAAGCCCGGCGTCGAAATATTTGCCACATTATGCGCAATGGCATCCATCCGCCGTTCAAGTGTGACGAGGGAAGACAGGCCTACATAGATGGAATTATTCTGCATCGATCAGCGTCCGCCCGGCTTGAAGTTCTGCAAAGTGGTCAGAATGCTCGACGATATGCCGACCGACGATGTGCCACCGAGCAACAGCGAGGCGATTGATGCCGGGCTGCTCGTGGTTGGATTGTTCATTTCGTACATGGCTGTGAAACGCGAGATCATCTTCGATACATAGTCAGGGTCTGACATTTTCGAGAAATCGACCTTGGCCTCGATCATCTTGGCCTGCTTGTCGATGTCAGCATTCGACATCACCGAGGGCCAGCCAAACGTTGTCTGCATAACGGTCAGCAATGCCTTATCGCCAAGGATTTCATATGCATTGGTAATGGTGGATGCCTTGCGCTCGAAATAGAGCGCCAGACGGACACCCTCGTTCTGGCTGCCAGCCTCGGTCTCCAGTGTCTGACGGATATATTTATCCATCACACCTTGCTGGGCAGCCGTGCTTTCGGTGGCTTTTTCACCCTTGCCTGCAAAATCGAATGTCGTCGCAAATTCTTTATACCGCTTGTCGGTCAGCTTGTTCGCCATCGCGTCATCATCTTTGACGCCTTCGGTCAGGATCTTGCGAACGAATGCCTTGGCATAGGCCATGTCTTCCAAGCCGAATGCCTTCATGGCGTAGTTAAAAAGCCGGGTATCGGACATGAAATCATCAATGGATTTCACCTTGCCGATATTCTCTTTGTAATAGGCGGTTTCTCGCTCGACCAGCGGTTCCTTCGAAACGCGCTGCAACGACCGCGTCATATCGGACGCGATCAGCCGATAACTCATCATCGTGTTGACCATGCGAGAACCCCCTGCGATTTTTCACATCCTTTATGCGGTCTCAAGCTTGTCCGAAGCTGATGCTTGTTATGCTGCTTCAAGATGATCAACAACGTAAGCCTTTAGCTTATTTAAACCTTGCACTGCGCGATGCGACCTCGCCCAGCCATCCAGGAAATCTTATTTGAATTTACTATTTCAATATTTTTCCGCCAAGAATTACGATCATATGCATTAAACAGGAAATTAAATTATGAATATAAAACCCAGCCATACATTTATTGATATGATTAATATTGATAATTACGATGCTTCATCTAAATTAAATGAGAAAAATAATATCAATAAACCCGATGAACCTAACCCTGCAACAATCAGAAAAGAGCTAGAAGATGTATGCAATGATAAAATCAAATTCTCAAAGAAAATTTCTGATATTTACGAAGAAGCTAATAATAACAATTTGAAAAGAAAAAAAGACATAGAAGCGCTTTCTGCAATGAAAGAAGCAATAAATTTGCTTCCAAAATCAGAAATTTCCGCAATAGCTAAGCCAGACTACGACAAAGATGATTTAATCAATCTTCTTTGTGGTAGAAATGCACCAGAAGACAATGAAAAACCAGAATTTATTAAGGCACGCGCACTTTTTGACATCTCAGCTCATAACAAGTTAAGCGCACCTGGTAGGGCTTATTTTAACAAGGAGAAAATTATTAGCCATTCAACCGGCCTCGTAGCTGGAGTAGCCGCCGCCGCTGGGGGGTATCTCTCAAGTCGATGGTTAGATCCCGATATGGATAAAAGGGATAGTGCAGGTATCAGTGCAGGTGCCGTATTATTTTCAAGCTGGGCTGTTAATAGGTTGTCGAACATATACGTAGAACGGGCCGAGCATAAGACAAAACTTGGCGATGAAAAAAATTCGGCTATTTTTAAATGCGCGCAGTCCCTTGCAAATAATCGCTTAAAAGGCATGGAACTTTTCGAGACAAAGCATATCGCACCCAATGAATTTAAACTCGCCCCATCTTAAACGAATATCAAAAAGCATCGAATTAAATACAATTGCCACTAACCAATCTGAAGCGAGCATTTCTTATGTCTCTGCTCCCGACAAAATTTGCACCATACTTCCAGCAAAAATATAAAGTGCATTTTCTGAATGTTTGCGAATAATTAATTTCGCAAAGCAAGCCTCACGCAAGCCAGCCCCCTTATGATGCAATTATAGGAATTGTGTCTGAGGGGTTCTGAGCTTTGGGTATTCTCATCGGCCTTGCCATTACATTGGGTTGCATGTTGGGCGGGTTTATCGCCATGGGCGGTCACGTCGGCGTGCTTGTTCAGCCGTGGGAATTCGTCATTATTCTGGGCGCAGCCCTTGGCACATTCTTCATCGCCAACCCGTTTTCACTTGTGAAAGATACGGGCAAGGCGTGCGTTGAGGCCTTCACCAATGCAGTGCCCCAGCAGCGTGATTATCTCGATCTTCTCGGCTTGCTTTATAGCCTGATGCGTGAGCTGCGCGCCAAGTCGCGCAACGAGGTGGAAGTCCATATCGACAACCCCAAAGAATCCTCGATCTTTCAGGCATATCCGAACATCCTGAAAAAAGACGACCTCATCCACTTCATCTGCGATTATTGCCGCCTCATCATCGTTGGCAATGTTCGTTCGCATGAAATCGAAGCGCTTATGGATGAAGAAATCCACACGCTTTCGCGCGACAAGCTCAAGCCTTATCAGGCGATGGTCAGCATTTCCGAAGCGCTGCCTGCCCTCGGCATCGTCGCGGCTGTTCTTGGTGTTATTAAAGCGATGGGTGCGCTCAACCAGTCCCCGGAAGTGCTCGGCCATCTGATTGGTGCGGCCCTTGTTGGTACTTTCGCAGGTATCTTCTTTTCCTATGGTGTCGTTGGTCCGATTGCTACCAAGATCAAGTCGACGCGTGATAAGAACAACCGTCTTTACACCGTCGTCAAGCAGACCCTGCTTGCATATATGAACGGTTCGCTGCCGCAGATCGCCGTCGAATACGGCCGCAAGACGATCTCCGCTTATGAACGTCCAAGCATCGACGTTGTCGAGCAGGAAACCATGGCGACAACGCCGATCCAGCAGGCAGCCTGATATGACCACTCTGGGCCAGAACCGCAAAAACGACGTGCTCGCTGAAAATCTGTTGCGGGCGGCAGGATTGTCGGGCGACGATCTGAAGTCGCTTGCGCATGTGTTCAAGGATGCATCCACCCATTTTTGCGGTCGTCTCAAACAGGGCAGTGCTGCTGCATTTGATGCGGAAGCAGGCCAGGTTGAGGCTGCGGACGATGCAGCATTCAATGCCATTATGGACAAGGCTGCGATTATCGCGCCGCTTAAAGCCGATCGCTGGGGTTGCACGCTCTATGTAACCGCTGATGCGACACTGGTATTTTCCGTGATTGAAGCCATGTTTGGTGCACAGGGAAATCTTGGAAGCTTCGATCTGGAACGCCCTTTCGGTCTGCTGGAGCGCAAAATATCGAACCTGCTGATATCCCACATGGCTGCAGCGCTCGATCAGGTTTTCTCAAACACCGCCCAGGCGCTGTTTGCTGCAGGCGAATGCACTGACGCGGCTGAGTTCAATAGCGAGGAATTCGAGCGTTCGCGCCTCTTCGTTTGCCGGATTGATGTGGTCGCGGCAGGCAAGACAGGGGCTGTGCATCTTTTTCTGCCTCGCAGCACGCACAAGCCAATGCAAGATGCCGTGGCTGCATTCCTGCGCCGTCCGATGGATCAGGCAGATCCTGCCTGGAGCAAAAGAATGCGCAGCGAAGTCAGCCGCGCACGGATCGAGCTGGAAGCCTTCATTCAGCAGGGAAGCCTGACGCTCGACGCTCTTTCAAAGCTTGAAATCGGTCAGGTTCTGAAGCTCCCGATGGACGCCATGGAACAGGTACGTCTGCGCGCTGGCGATCAGCAGCTTTTCAAATGCACGCTCGGCAAGTCCGGCATTCACTTTACAGTCAAGGTTGGCGATCCGGTCAATCAGGAAGAGGATCTCATCGATGAGCTTGTTGCTGGCTAACATACTTTCCACGCTGATGGCTCTCGGCTCGCTTGGTGCGCTCATCATCGTCGGGCGCAAAGCCAATGAGACGATCAAGCTCGGCAAGCTGCTGACGCTTCGCGTGGCTGCGGCTTCCAACGGTCTGGAGCGCGTTGCAAAATCTTTGCAGAACCAGCGCACCGATGTTGCAGATGAAACCGTCCGCCTTGAAGCCCGTCTCGCTGAAACTGCCCGCGTTCGTCGAGAAATGGACGAAGCGATTGAGGAGCTGAATCGCGTGCGCAAGGCTCTTTCCCGTGATGTGCGTCAGGCACGCAATGTTACGGCGACAGTCGCCCGTATTGAAGAGCAGGCTTTCGCTCCCGTAAGCGAGCCTGCGCCAAAAGAAAAGAACGCACTACCTGTCTTCGTACGTCGCGCCGTCAAGAAGGCGACCGTTGAAATTGCGGGGCAGGCATGAGCAAGAAAAGCAAGGATGAAGACATGCAGCATGAGCTCAACGAGGCGATCGAAGAATTGCAGGAAGATAAGCCGCGCGCTGCAAAGACAGGCGCAGCGAAGCCCAATCTCGAGCTCATCATGGGCATCCCGGTCGACGTGCAGGTCGTGCTGGGCGGAACGACCATGCCTGTTGCCAATCTGATGAAGCTTGGTCGCGGTGCTGTTATCACCCTCGACAAGCAGATCGGTGATCCGGTCGATATCGTCGTCAATGGACGTGTGATTGCGCGCGGTGAAGTGATCGTTCTTGAAGACGATTCCTCCCGCTTCGGCGTCAGCCTCACCGAAATCATCGGTAAGTAACGGATCGACCATGGCCGATAATGAATCGCAGAAGCCTCTCGATGACAGCGTAAGCGGAGTGATTGACACTCTTTCCGGTCCGCAGAAAGCGGCTGCGATCCTCGTCGCAATCGGCCGTCCTTCCGCCTCACGGCTGCTCAAACACTTCAACGCCGAAGATTTGCGGAAGCTTGCAGGCCATGCCCGCACGCTTGAACCCATTTCTCCGCTCGACTTTGAACATCTGGTGAAGCAGTTCGAAGATTCATTTGCCGAAGGCGCGCCCGTTTCAGAAGCAGCACAGCGCTTTGAAGGCCTGCTGCGCGAAGCCTTGCCACAAGACGAAGCCGATGCCGTGTTTGAAGAGCGCGTTCAGCCCCAGCTCGTGCAGGAATCCGTCTGGGTACAGCTTGCGAGACTGCCGGTCGAAAGCCTGCAGGCCTATCTCGCCGATCAGCATCCACAGATCATCGCCTATATCGTCTCCAAACTGCCGTCGGACCTCGCCGCCCGCATGTTTGTAGGTCTGCCGCCACAGCTGCGCAGTGCCGTCGTGCAGCGCTCGCTGCATATTGGCAATGTTGCGCCAGCTGCAGCCGATCTTCTGGAAGATGTATTGCGTCGCGACCTCCTTGGCCGCAGCGATGCAGGCCCGGTCAAAGCCCATCACGGGCAGATCGCCAACATCTTCAACCAGCTCGACCGACAGGAGATGGAAGAGCTCATGTCGAGCCTCAAAGATCTCAGCCAGGACGACATCGCGCGCATTAAATCTAAGCTGTTTAACTTTGAAGATGTGGAACGGCTTCCACAACGTGCGCGTCTTCTGCTGTTTGATGAAGTCCAGACCGAACAGATTGCAACCGCTCTGCGGGGTGCGGATGCGTCGCTTCGGGAAATGGTGCTTTCCTCGCTTTCCACGCGCGGTCGCCGCATGGTCGAAAGCGAACTGGCCGCCGAACAAGGCAACATTACCAGCCAAAACATCGCAGACGCACGACGTGCAATCGCACGCATCGCCATCGATCTCTCAGAACGGGGTATTATCACCCTCGATTCTGGTGACGGTGCGAACTAACACCTCGTGTGACAGATGTCCGACGATACCGATAAAGAGAGCAAAACCGAGGAAGCGACCGAGAAGAAGATCCGCGACGCATTGGACAAGGGCAACATGCCTTTCTCTCGTGAAATCCCGATCCTCGCTGGTATCGCGTCCTTTCTGGTGATTGCAGTCTTCGTCGCGGCACCCGCAACAACCAAACTGGCTGTCTTCTTGCGCGAACTGATGGACCGCCCGGAAGATTGGACCCTTAACAGCGCAGAAGATGCAAGCCATCTGTTTGGCATTCTGGCTCTGTCTGTCGGTGCAGCTCTCATTCCGGTCTTCATCATCATTCCACTTGCGGGCATTGCTGCATCCGCCTTCCAGAATGCACCGCGATTTGTCGGTGAGCGTATTCGCCCACAAGCATCGCGCATTTCCCTGCTCAAAGGCTGGTCGCGCATTTTCGGTCGTGCCGGTCAAGTTGAGTTTCTCAAATCATTGGCGAAATTCATTGCCGCAAGCGTGATCGTGTTCTTTGTCTTCTTCAAAGGCAACAATCTCTTCACCGAAGCGGTAGCGACAGACCCAAGTGCACTACCCGAGTTTCTGCGTAAAAATCTGGTGCGGCTTCTGGTGGCCAATGTTCTCGCGATCACCGCGATTGCTAGCTTCGATCTTGCATGGTCGCGCATTCACTGGAAGCAGGAACTGCGCATGACCAAGCAGGAAGTGAAGGACGAGCTTAAGCAGTCGGAAGGCGATCCACTGGTTAAAGCACGCCTGCGCTCGCTGGGACGAGACCGCGCCCGGCGCCGCATGATCAACGCTGTCCCAACTGCCACGCTGATTGTCGCAAATCCAACCCATTTTTCTGTAGCATTGCGCTATCGCCCCAATGAAGATGCGGCGCCTATCGTTGTTGCAAAAGGGCAAGATCTCATTGCGTTGAAAATAAGAGAAATAGCAACTGCTAATTCCATCCCGGTATTTGAGAATGTTCAACTAGCACGTGCCCTCTATAAGCAGGTTAATGTCGATCAGATGATTGCTCCAGAATTTTATAAAGCCGTGGCAGAATTGATCCGAGTGATCAACTCTCGACACTCTGTTCGTTGATAGGTTTGAAATGATTTTATATCGCTCTATTCTTATATTTCTTGTTTCTGCAGATCGGTGGTGACTGGATGAAGAGTTTACAATTCTCAAAGGAACGCGAGGCAATAATTGCCGAAAATATTAGCGAAGTCGTTGCAGAACTGCGACTAGTCGACCCAGCTGATTACATCGCTTTTATCCGCTGTGAACTTTTTGCCAATATCGCTGATCTGGTTAGTTCAGCGACAGAGCTCTATTTCTTTCCGGGCACACTTTCGCTCGGACACGGCGGTGAGCTAAATTGCGACTGGTTTTCCGCACCATCAATTATATTGGACATGGAATTTCGCAACATGGGAGTTTACGCATATTTTCGACTAACTTTATCAGGTAAGCGCGCAAGCGTGGAAATGAACCATATCGTGTTCGATGATGCTGATGCTGACGCCGCTAAAAATACTACTCGTTTAGCCGACGCGATGGCAAATGCGCGTATACAAATGAGACGCAGCGCTTAATACTCTTTAAAATAATATAAGGCCGGATATTTTCATAGCCGGCCTCGTTTTTCAGATTTGATCAATTTTTATCTGGGTTTCGGTACTGTTCGTTCAGATAGCCAAAATGCGCCATCACACGGCCCAAACCGATATGAATGAAGTACATGCCAACAGGTGCGAAACCTGCGGCAACGCCTCTTCTCACAGCCTTGATTGGCGAATAAGCCAGCAAAGCAAGGCTTTTCAGAAATACACGTACCTGACCAAGTGGCTCATCCTTACGCTTGCGCTGCTCAATGAGCGTCGAAAGAACGCCATTGCGCAGGCCCCGCGAACGAATCCAGTCATTTTCCAATCGGCGCTCTGGAATTGTTTCGCGAACGATGCCTTCAGCGCACCAAGCAACTTTAAAGCCTTTGGCAATCGAGCGAGACAGGAAGTCAGAATCGCCGCCGCCGGTAAAGTTAAACTGGAGATCCATAAACGGATAGCTATGGGCTTCAATGACCGCACGGGCGATCAAAAGGTTGCCCGACGAATAGATGATCGGAACCGGGCCAGTCTTGGTATAATGCGGAAGAAACACAGGATGCTTCGCCCACTGTTCCGAATTGGGCTTTTCGAAAATCGGATATTGCGGACCGCCAACGAGGCTTACGTCATAACGCTCTGCCGTCGAAACCATGTTTTCGATCCAGTCCGGATCTGCCAGTTCGTCATCATCGATGACGATGATGTATTTGAAGTTTGGGAAATACTTCGTCGCGGTCAGCCAGCCAGCGTTATAGGCATTGCAATTGCCGCGATGCGATTCACCGATCAGCATCCCATTATATTTGCCAGCTTCGAAAAGTGGGGCTGCAACAGTTGCACCCTCCTTCTTTTCGGTCTCGTTCTCAATAACAACAACAGCCCATTTGCGCTTTGTTGTCTGCGCATTGAGTGTATCAAGGGTTCTGATAAGGTGCTCAGGCCGCTTGAATGTCGGAAGCGACACAACAATATCGATCTCGTCATAAGCAAGGTCGGGCGTTTTAGCGATTACTTCTATATGATCTGGTAAATCTGACATCTCGGCTTCCGATTTATTTCAGAGTTTTATATTTTATATTTATCTTTCCACTATAGATAAACGCTTAAAGAAAAGTTCACTGCATGGCTGTAGAGACTGTCAAACACAGTCATTCATAATGATTGGTCAAGCGTTTAAATTTGTCAGGAGCTGAATTGCAACCGTTTCGTCTTGTCTTCGTAACATCACTTGTTCCGCACGCTGTCGCTTCGACAGGTTACGAAGTTGCAAACGCAGCCGTCATTGACGGCCTTCGTCGCGCAGGCGCGCAGGTAACTGTTTTAGGTTTCACATGGCCCGGCCATAAGGCGGTCAAAAGCAAAGACACTGTTGTGCTTGGGGAAGTGGAAGTGCGAACCGAAGGTGCGGGGATCAAACGCAAAGTCGGCTGGGTGCTAAAATCATTTCTGACCGGGCTTACGGTATCCTCCGCAAAACTACGCGTGATCCCGGCGGTAGAAATCCGCGAAGCGATTGGCGATCTTGGCGACTTCGACGCCTATGTTCTGAATGGCGTCACGCTTCCTGGTGCATTTGAAGATGTTTTCAAAGACAAGCCTTCGATATTCATCGCGCATAATGTCGAACATCGTTCGGCAGAAGAGAATGCCGCCGATACCCAGAGTAAAATTCAGAAAATCTTATTTGCGCGCGAAGCGCGTGTTCTCAAGAAACTAGAAAACCGGCTGTGCAAACAGGCTAGCTTTGTTTTCACCTTTGCGGAAGAAGATGGCCCGGCACTCTGCCTGACATCAGAAAAGTTTGCGACATTACCGCTGGTTATGCCGGACAATGGCGCGACACCTAAGACGCCGACTGCAAAATATGATCTTGCTTTAATCGGCACGTGGACATGGCACCCAAACCGTATCGGCCTTGAATGGTTCCTGCGTGAAGTGAAACCGCTGCTGCCACAAGACATTTCGATTGCGATTGCTGGAAGCACACCCGCTGATCTGATTGCAGCATGGCCCGGCGTAAATTTCGTCGGCAAAGTTCCCGATGCAACGAAATTTGTAGAAAGCTGCAAGCTTGTACCGCTGATCAGCCGCGCAGGCACGGGTGTTCAGTTAAAGTCGATCGAGACATTTGAACTCGGATTGCCGAGTGTCGCGACAGCCCATTCGGTTCGCGGTATTGGAAATGTTCCGGCAAACTGCACCATTACCGATAAGCCCGCAGAATTTGCTGCCGCCGTTATTGAAAGACTGAAAAAAATCAATGACGGTGATAGTCAAAAACTCGACGGAAAAGCCTTTAAACAGGCACAAATCGCAGGCATGGACAGCGCAATCGCCCGCGGACTAAAGAAACTTCAGGACATGACAGGAAAAGCGAACTGACATGACGACTGCTTCCCCCGAAAAGCTTGAATACAAAAATATTCTCGGCATCAGAGTTGTCTGTTTCGATTGGGACAGTTCATTCGCTTATTTTGAGAAGCGCATAGAAAAACGCGAATTTCTAAAACAGGGCTGGCTGAATGCCAACAATGCCAATATAGCGCACGAAGACCCTCTCTATATGACCGCACTGAAGGATTTCCTGATCCTGCCTGACGGTATCGGCGTTGATATTGCCAGCAAAGTTGCCTACGGCGAAAAATTCCCTGCCAATCTCAACGGGACGGACTTTATTCCTGGACTGATGCAGCACATAAAGCGCCCGATGAAAGTAGCGCTGTTGGGCGGCGGTCCTGGCGTTGCCGCAGATGCAGCTGAGCTGTTCAAAAAGCAGATACCACAGCACGATTTCCGCGTAATCTCCGACGGCTATTTCAAGCCTGCCGATCTTGACGGTATTCTGACACAACTAAAAGACTATCATCCGGACATGCTGCTCGTCGCTATGGGTGTTCCGCGGCAGGAGCTGTTTATTGACAAGCATATCACAGCAGAGCATTGCACCATTGCGAGTGCTGTGGGAGCGTTGTTCGATCTGCATACCGGCCGCGTGCAGCGTGCGCCGCATTGGGTCCGCACAATCAAAATGGAGTGGGTGCATCGTCTGCTGCAAGAACCACGGCGTTTGGCAAAGCGTTACCTTGTCGGCAATCCGGTTTTCCTCTGGCGCGTGGTGAAGGAAAAGCTCTTGAGGAGTAAGCCTTGAAGACAGCAATTGTTACCGCCAGCTGGGATCAGGACTTTGAGCGCTGCAAGCTCTTGTGCGAAACTATGGACAAGCATGTCACTGGTTTCACCAAGCATTACATTCTTGTCGACAGCAAAGATGTAGCCCTTTTTAGGCATATCGAAAGTGCAAACCGCATCGTTATCGATGAGCGTGATTTGCTGCCTTCATGGATTCGCGCATTTCCAGATCCCACCTATCTCGGTCGCCGCCGTGTCTGGCTTTCTTACAAAGCTAAGCCGTTGCGTGGCTGGCATGTGCAGCAATTGCGTCGCATTGCGCTGGCCAGCAAGGTCGAGGAAGACGGCCTTCTTTATACTGATTCAGACACCGCTTTTGTGAAGCCTTTCTATTGCGGCACGCTCTGGCAGGGCGATAAGTTGCGCCTGTTCTATCGGCCCAATGCACTTGCCAATCCCGAATGGCCGGAGCATCCGGTATGGGCGGAGAATGCCGGTAAACTGCTTGGCGTCAAAAACGGCAAAAGCGCGCTGAATGATTATATCGGCCAGCTTGTTTCATGGCGCAGAGATTCAGTCGTCGGCATGTGCGAGCGGATCGAAGAGCACACCGGCCAGCATTGGGTTGCCGCAATCGGCAATGTCCGTCGCTTCTCTGAATGCTTTATTTATGGCCATTACGTTGATGATGTTCTGGAAGGCGCAGGCCATTTCCACGATACCCACGATCTCTGCCGTATGCAGTGGTTTGCACCACCGCCGAGCGAAGAAGAATTTCGAACCTTCATTGCCGAGATGGAACCGCATCAGGTTGCCATTGGTATGCAGTCATTCCTCAGCCTGTCGGTGGCCGATATTCGCCGCATCATCGGCGCCTAGCTAAATAAATTATCCGGCCCGAAGCCCAACTTCGGGCTTTCTATACCCGTTTGGCAGGCCGGCGAAGGCTGGTATAGGTGAAAACCAGCGACAAAATATAAATGCCTGCAAAAACAAAATTCAATCCGGCGATCCAATCATTGTTATCACCAAAATTGAGGAGAAGCAGCCAGACGAACAACGCTTTTGCCGCCGTCATCAGCACCATGCTTATTGTCCGCAGACCTGACTGGCCACGCGCATAAAGAATTTCTGTCTGATACTCGATGAGATTGCGAAAGCCCGGCACCAAAAGAACCAGTGGCAGAAGACCGACAATCGGCGCCACGCTTGCACCAAGTGCTGTCGGGAAAAACTGCAGAAAAATCACCATCGCACCGAGGCCCGCAACCGACACCGCAAAAACTGCAAATTCCAGCCCTGCCCTGATGCGCAGCGACGCCAGCATATCCGGGCTACGCATAAGCTTCTGAACCAGCATCATATTGAAAGAGCGGATCGGCAATGCGGTCAGATCAACCAATCGCATGATGATCGCATAGATACCCGTCGTGGTCGGCCCGCCAATGCTCAGAACCAGAAGCTTGTCGAGTTCGCTCTGAATATAAAAGAGCAGTTCCGCACCCATCACGGCGAAAGAATCAGACACACGCCGCATATAGAGTCGCGGCTCGAAACGAAGCTTCACCTTCGGGTAAAAGCGCAGAGCAACAGTCAGCGCCACTGCGTTTGCTGCCAGATACCACCATGCCCAATGTGCAATATCGTGAGTGGCAGCCAAAAACATAAACAACACAGCCGCAATCGCGCGTGTGGCGGTGCCAAAAATCACCAGCAGCGCAGTGATTCCAAAACGGCGCAGCCCATTATTGACGATCATGATCATTTCAGTGGAGCGCCACAAAAGCGCTTCCGCAATCACCACCACGGCAAAGGGTAGAAACGAAATGTCGCGACTAAAAAAGATGAAATAGACCAGCCAAGAACAGATGGCGAAAAGTGGTAATGACAGCACAACTGCCGCGAGATAACCCGCCGTATAAGTGCCAAGCAGCAACGGTTTAACCGTTGAAATGCGATAGAGTGGCGAACTGAACCCCAGCGAGACGAGGCGCGACAGCACGACACCAGTCCCAGATGCAGTGGCAAAAATACCAAAGTCTCCGGTGGGCAGCGTGTTTGCAAGCGCTATGAAATAAAGAAGTGAAACCACTAGTCGCCCAGCGGAACCTGAAAAGAGAGAGAAATAATCCCGCACCACGGTCCCACGGCTACCCAACAATTTCTGGACTGCTTTCGCGAACAAACACGGGCCTCGTCATTATATTGTGTTTTACTTAATTAGTCGCGCATACCGACCATAGACCAGAACTTAGCGAAAAAGACTTAATTAATAAGCACTAGAGCGCCGTGCGCCCTGTTGGGCGCACAAAGGTCGCTCTAAATTGTTAAATTTACAGCATAATTTTTACCTTAAACCGAAGAAAGTTTAAGGAATTATGCTGTGGGACAATTATCGATCCGCAAATTAACCATTTGTTCTGCACAGAAAACATATAGTCGGGTTTAGATAAGCCATTTCGGGGTACGGACATCTTTAACGATGAGCGGTGACGACCAGCGCAATAAAGGAAGAGAGGATAAGCCTCTTCTTGCATTCTCGGACTCGCCGCAGACAAGCCGCGAAGAAGCTGACGCGCGTTCAGACGAGCAACCGTCAATAATCCCACCATGGACCCCTCCAGCAACGCCAAAAGAACGCACCGAATTTTTCCGAAACAAACAGGAAAAAAAGGCTGCTGATGAACACGAAGTTTCTGAGCTACGCTCGCGCATGGCTTCTATTAAAGCGGAACTTGAGCGCAAAATTGCAGAGCGCGAGAAGGCTTCAAAAGTCAAAGCAGAAGCAGCCGATAGTGTGGAGCCACCAGTGAGTGTCTTCGAAGAAAAGCTGCCAGTACGACAGGCCGCGCCTGATAATGAATGGAGGCCGCTGATCGATCCGCGCGTGGCGATTGAACTCGTTCGCGGGTCCCGTAGATTGCTGATAGCGACAACGTTGCTCGGCGGCCTTGTTGCAACGCTTTATGCGCTGACCATTCCGCAGATGTATGTCGCTTCAACGGATATTCTGGTCGATCCGCGCAATATAAAAAGCGTTGGCACAGAACTGACCCCTGGCCAGCTTCCAACCGATGCATCGCTGGCGATTGCTGAAAGTCAGGCACGATTGCTTGATTCGAGCAGTGTTCTGCTCAAAGTCATCGATAAGGCGGATCTTACCAAAGACCCGGAGTTTAACGGCACCTTCGTTCCGACCGGTGTAGCAGGGTTTTTCGCGCAGCTTAAAAGCATGGTGAAGCCCAAGACAGTCGCCGATGGCCAGGCGCTTGAGACGCGCGTTCTTTATAATCTTTATGACAGTGTGACTATCGGGCGCGATCCAAAAACGTTTATCTACTCTGTTGCCGTCAAAACCCGCAGTTCGGAAAAATCGGCCGAAATCGCCAATCTGATCGGTTCGGTGTTCCAGAAAGAACTCGATTCTCTGCAATCGGATGCGGCACGCCGCAATGCGGCTGAGCTTTCAAAGCGGCTTGCAGATATGCGGGCAAATGTTGAAGCCGCAGAAAAAGCCGCAGCAGACTTTCGTACATCACGCGATTTGGTTGATGTCGATGGCAAGCTTATCAGTGACAATGATCTGTCGCGCCTCAACGATCAGTTGACCAATCAACGCGCTGAAACCATGCGCCTTCAGGCGCGGGTACAGGTGCTCAACGATGCAAATACAGGCAGTGTTATTTCCGGCACGTTACCAGAAGACCTGCGCTCGAACACGCTGACGGCCTTGCGTGCGCAATATGCACTGGCGAGCCAGAATGCCAGTGGCGCATCCACTCAGCTTGGGCCACGTCATCCGCAGTACATCCAACTTCAGTCACAGAAGCAGACGGCGCTTAATGATATTGATGCAGAACTGCGCCGCATCCGTGCGTCGTTGCAAGTTGAGGTCGCGCGTTCGATGCAGCAGGAGCGTGACTTGAGCTCCCGCCTCGCGCAGCTCAAGTCTCAGCAGGCCAACAGCAACAATGATCGTGTGAAACTGCGCGAATTGGAGCGCGAAGCCACCACGCTTCGTTCCGTTTATGAAGCATTTCTGCTGCGCTCGCGCGAGACGAGCGAACAGGAAGGCATCACCACCACCAATGTTCGCGTGATTTCTGCAGCCCGTCCGCCGCTTGAACCGGCTGGCTCGTCCCGCAAACTGATTGTCATTGCCGGGCTGATTGCTGGATTCTTGGCAGGGCTTGCCATAACAGCCGTCCGCAACTTCGGACGGCTGGTGCGTATCAGTTAGAGCGCATCCCGAAAAGTGTGAAACGGTTTTCGGAGCAAGATGCGCGCAAAGCAAAAAGATAGAGAAAATCCAAAGGTTCAATGAAAACTGGAAATTCTCTAGGCACGCGCGCTTTTACGTCCGCTAGCACGCAGAACTCCCTGCGCGCCATCGAGATGACCGACCTTTAGCTCCAACGCCAGAAACCGACGCTTTTCAAATGGGCCAGGCATGGCAAGGTGGTCGGTCTTCTCGGCAGTAAAACCGAAACGTCCGTAATATTCCGGATCACCAACCAGCAGAATGGCACCATGATCAAGCCGCTTTGCCTCGGCAATTGCGTGCTGCATCAAGGCCGAGCCAATACCGCGACCGGCGGTCGATGGATCGACTGCCAGAGGGCCGAGCAGTAGCGCCGAAACCGGGAATCCAAATGCGTCAAGTCCTGCGTGAACGTTCCATAGCCGGACAGTGCCCACCAGCATTCCATGGTCATCAATCGCCGAAAAAGCCAGACCTTCCGCGGGCAGACGACCACGGCGAAGCTTTTCCGACGATTTCCTGCGACGGCCCTCGCCCATCGCCCGATCAAGCAGAGCTTCGCGCGCAGCAACGTGCTCTGCCGCCTCGACCGAAACCGTGAAGGCAGGAACAAAGAGCGGCGAAAAGCCGGTAACAGTATTTTCCTGGATTTCCAGATTTGCGTTCATGACATCGCACCCTAAAAATGGGCAGCCGCACATCCTGCCCAGCACCTTTCAGCGCTGGGCAGATTGAGAGGAAATTTCAGATTAAACCTGAAAGATCAGATGACGTATGATCGGAGCGGTTCGAAGCCGTTGAACGCCACCGCCGAATAGGTGGTGGTGTAGGCGCCTGTGCCTTCGATGAGAACTTCATCACCGATGGTCAGCGAAACCGGCAGCGGATACGGCGTCTTTTCATAAAGAACATCCGCACTGTCACAGGTTGGGCCAGCCAGCACGCAAAGCTCAGTTTCGCCGCCGTCACGCGGGGTCACGATCTGGTAGCGGATCGCCTCATCCATCGTTTCAGCCAGACCGCCGAATTTGCCGATATCGAGATAGACCCAACGAACATTGTCGTTGTCCGACTTGCGCGAAACCAGAACCACTTCGGTCTTGATCACGCCTGCATTGCCAACCATGCCGCGGCCCGGTTCAATGATGGTTTCCGGAATGCGGTTGCCGAAATGCTTCGACAGCGCATCGAAGATCGCCATGCCGTAAGCCTGTGCGGTCGGTACGTCCTTGAGGTAGCGGGTTGGGAAACCGCCGCCCATGTTGACCATGCGCAGGATGATCCCTTCGTCAGCCAGCGTACGGAAGACCGATGCAGCATCGCTCAAAGCGCGATCCCATGCGGTGAGGTCCGTCTGCTGCGAGCCGACATGGAACGACACACCGTAGGAGTCGAGGCCGAGCGACTTTGCATGACGCAGCACGTCGATAGCCATGGCAGGCACGCAACCGAACTTGCGCGACAGAGGCCATTCAGCGCCTTCACCATCGGTCAGAACGCGGCAGAACACGCGGCTGCCAGGAGCGGCGCGTGCAACCTTTTCGACTTCTTCTACGCAATCAACCGCAAAGAGACGAATGCCCAGCTCGAAAGCGCGCGCAACATCGCGCTCCTTCTTGATGGTATTACCATAAGAGATGCGGCTTGGTGTTGCGCCTGCTTCGAGTGCCATTTCAATTTCGGCAACCGATGCCGTATCGAAGCACGAGCCGAGGGAAGCCAGAAGACGTAGCACTTCGGGTGCAGGATTTGCCTTCACAGCATAAAAAATGCGTGAGTTTGGCAAAGCCTTTTCAAAATTCTGATAGTTTTCGCGCACGACGTCGGTGTCCACGACGAGGCAAGGACCATCCGGGCGGCGAGTGTTGAGGAAGTCGATAATACGCTGTGTAGCCATGGTCGTTCTCCCGCACGGCGTATACTTAAGCCGCATTCTAAGGGACAAAGTATGCATAAGCGCATCCGCAGTGAGGCCAGCCTTTGGAGGTGCTGAGGTCACGCGAAAACTCATGCGGCGGTGGAGCAACGCTAAACCCGCGTTACTCCGCTTTGTCTGCCTTGGATTGGAATTGGAGAACCGCATCCGCACTTCTGGCAATGAAGGTGTGCCTCTTCAGTAATTTCGGTTTTTGGACAACCGAAAGACACTAGAAAGGCCCGCACCGTCGTTGCTTCAAGATGTCCTTGATCTGGCGGTTGGCCTACAGATCAACTGGAGCGGTTAGGTCCAGGTACCGTACCGAATTCCTCACCATTCGAGGATCGGCGGACACCCACAGGCACGTGCGACTTTGGGCAAGGGCGATATAATCTCAAAGATGTGTCCATACAATGACAAATCTTTGTTGCGGTAAAAATAATTTTTAAGCGCGCCAATGCACTTACCGCGCTTGCCATTGTTCAATAATGGTGAAACATTCTGTCGCAAATTTTAACCTTTGATTGACCATACCCCCCCAAAACAAGCTGCTGGCTGTGAACAATGACGCTCCTCGATCCGTTGAAACCGATCATCGCGAAGCACTCAAAACCTCTAATGCAAGCGAATGCCGGCTGGTTAAAAGGCGAACACTTGGTTGCAAGAAGCATTTATGGCGCAGTCAGGGTGCCAAATGAATGCGAAAATGGGCAAATTTCGAACGAATCACTTGTTAACCCTGTGAGTGAGAAAGTGCGTTTCAACGGGCAATCGGAGACAATCATTGGCCGCAACACTGCGCGCGGACTGCCAACCGTACCAGATATTGAATGCGCTTAACTCAAACAACTTTGAAAAACAGGACTAGACCATGGACACCCTCACACGTATGCGCGCATTCATCGACGTGGTCGAAGCGGAAGGTTTTTCGGCTGCGGCACGAAAGATCGGACGTTCCAAAGCGCTGCTTTCCAAATATGTGCGCGAACTGGAAGATGAACTCGGCGCCCGTCTTTTGAACCGTACCACGCGCCAGTTCTCGCTGACAGAAGCCGGGCACACCTATTATCACCGCGCTGTCGAGATCATCCGAGAAATCGACGCGCTACAGGATGCCGTCAGCGAGACAAGTTCAGATGCGCGCGGACGCATCAAGCTTTCAGCGCCGCGTACCTTTGCCGATGCGGTGATCGGACAATCGCTGATCGATTTCTGCCTTGCCCATCCGGAGATCGTGCTCGACGTGCGGCTGGATGATCGTTTCGTTGATATGGTGGAAGAAGGCTTCGACCTTGCAATTCGCATTACGCGTTTGCAGGATTCCTCGCTCATTGCCAAAAGGCTGTCACCGTTCCATTCCGTTTTGTGTGGTGCACCAGAACTGATTGCGCGCGTTGGCAAGCCCGAACGCCCGGAAGATCTGCACGACAAGCCCTGCATCATCGACACCAATGCCCGCTCACGCAACAACTGGCATTTCCGCAATACCGACGGCTCGATGATGACGGTGACGGTCAATGGCCCCATTGAAGTGAACAGTCCCGTTGCAACCAAGACGGCAGCAATTGCCGGACTTGGATTTTGCTCGCTCCCAGCCTTTATTGCGGAGGAGGAGATTGAGCGAGGCAGGCTCATTCCCTGTCTCGATGAATTCATCGTAAGGGACGGCGGCATCTATGCCGTCTATCCGCACCGCCGCTATCTACCTGCTAAGATTCGCGCGTTGGTCGACTTTCTGACCCAATGGTTTAAGGACCGCGAAGCGCGCGAAAACACAAAACTGTAATCAAGGGGTTATAAAAGGCGGTACTCGTCCCACTTTTGCCGCCTTCACCCTTATGCCTTGCAGATGAACTGACGGAACCCGTATATGCTTGATTTGCGCTCATGGCTTAAAAGCCCCCTTGGCCTTGCCGTAACACTGGCGACAGTGTTTGCGCCTCTGGCCGCGAGTGCGCACCCGCATGTCTTTGCCGATGCAAGGCTGGAACTGACAATTGCACCGGACGGAACGGTGGAACAGCTCGCCCATATCTGGCGTTTTGATGATGTGTTTTCATCAACGGTTCTGATGGAGTTTGATAAGAATGGCGATTTGCAGCTCGACAAAAACGAGCTGATCGACCTTGGCCATGTCATCAACAGCTCCATCGCCGAGTTCAAATATTTTCAGACCGTGCTTGCCGATGGCAAGGATGTTAAAATGGCTCGTCCGAAAGATCTGGCAGCTGACTTCTCCGATAATCATCTGATGATCGTTTTCACCAGCAAGCCTGAAAAGCCGCTAAAGCTTGAACCGGGACACAAGGTCAGTTTCGGTGTTTACGATCCGACCTTTTATACGGCGATCGACTATGTGAGTGATAATGAGCTGGTTGTTAAAGGTCTGCCTGCAGGCTGCAAGTCTGAGGTCATTCGCCCTAATCCCGATGAAGCGCTTGCGCAAAATCAGGGCACACTGACCGAAGCCTTTTTCAACGATCCGGCAGGCACAGACATGTCGAAGATTTTCGCCACGCGCCTTGAGATAGACTGCGAGAAAAAAGGATAATCAGCCTTATGAAGAAAACGGTCCGTTTCATTCTCACAGTCAGCCTTGTGATGATCGCCGCCCAGGCTTGGGCGCAATCATCTCTGGGCATCGGTGCCAATGAAGTCGCCATGAAACCGACCGGACCTCTTGCACATATCATTCTCTGGATGAATGAACAGCAACGCAACTTCTATCTCGCCATGACAACCGCGCTCAAAGCCATGCGGGAAGACCCATGGCAGGCATCCGTGCTTATCGGCCTTTCCTTTGTTTACGGTATTTTCCATGCCGCTGGACCGGGCCACGGCAAGGCTGTCATTTCGTCTTACATGATCGCCAATGAAACGGCGCTACGACGCGGCATTTTCCTGTCGTTTATTTCGTCACTGCTTCAGGCGATCATGGCGGTCTTCGTGGTGGGACTCGCATGGTTTTTGCTGCGTGGCACCGGCATTTCGATGAACCAGACCGCACGCTATATGGAGATTGCCAGTTTCGCGCTGGTGCTATTCTTTGGCCTGTGGTTGCTTGCGCGCAAATTGCCGCTTCTGTTCAAGAAGCGTGACAGTGCCAAGCCTTCCCCCACAAGCGCGCTTTTTGCAACAGCGCCTCAAACGGCAATGGCCAGCGGTCCAGCCTGGCAGGGCAGCGTTTCACAAAGCACACGTGCGCTCGGCACCACCAACACAGTCAAGCTCAACTACAAGCCTGCCAATGCCGCGGCCGATCACGTCTTCATCGGTGAGGGTGATATCTGTGCCGATTGCGGCAACGCGCATATTGCCGATCCATCGACGCTCAGCGACGACTTCAACTGGAAGACGGCATGGTCGGCGATTTTCTCTGTCGGCCTGCGCCCATGTTCAGGCGCGCTGATCGTGCTCACCTTCGCGCTTCTCAATGGTCTGTTGGTTGGTGGATTGCTCTCGGTCTTCGCGATGGCCTTTGGCACATTTCTGACCGTGGCATTTCTCGCAACCCTCGCCGTAACCGCCAAGAACACGGCATTGCGCTTTGCAGGCAGCAGCGCCATGTCCGGTCGCTTGAAAGCGGCGATTGAAGTAGGCGCAGCACTGTTTATTGCGCTGACCGGCGCTCTGCTGCTTAGCGCTGCACTCGTAGGTTAGTCCTTATTCTGGCGGCGTGACCGCAGCCAGAATATGCCAAAGAAGCTAAGTACGAAGAGTATCCCGAAAATAACCGCTGCGATGTGCGAGCGTTCGCCAAGCGCGATCATGATGGTTGGCAGATAATAGGCAAGAATGCCAAAACCAACCAGGATAATGGCTGCGGCAATTGCCGGATTGCTTTTCTTCGGTTCAGCCGCCAATGCGAAAATCCTCTAATTTTCTGATCTGCTGACCGTCACTATCAAAGTTTGTCGGCGCAAGCCATGCCTGATAAGCTTGTTTCAGCGCTGGCCATTCGCTGTCGATGATCGAAAACCATGCAGTGTCGCGGTTGTTGCCCTTTGTCACCATATGCTGGCGGAAAGTGCCTTCAAACGTGAAACCGAAACGTTCCGCCGCGCGCTTGGACGGCGCGTTGTTATCATTGCACTTCCACTCATAGCGGCGATAGCCAAGCTCATCGAAAATATACTGCATGAACAGGAATTGCGCTTCGGTGGCAGCCGGTTTACGCGAGATGAGCGGTCCCCAATAGATGTTCCCAATCTCGATGGCACCATGAACCGGATCAATACGCATCAACGCCTGACGACCGGCGACCTTGCCACTGGCCTTGTCGATGACCGCAAAGAATAGCGGATCTTCGCTGCCCGACACCTTTTCGAGCCACGGCTCAAACGCTTCGCGCGTTGCAGGCGGAACCTCGAACAGCCAAGTAAACCGCTGATCCGCATCTTCAACGGAAGATGCCGCAAACAGCTCGTCTCCGTGCCGGGCGGCATCCAGTGGTTCGAGCCTTACATAGTGGCCTTCCAGCACTCTGCGTTCAGGCTTCGGGCGTGGTGTCCAATCTCGCAAATCAGTCATTTAATGCTCCCATCTAGTATGGCGAACCCGAAATTCGTTTCACCTTGAAGCAGCTCTCGGAGCGAATTTCGGGTTCTAAGCCATACTAGTAAACTTTTGAATCTAGTGTGGTTTACGGATTTGAAGTTCCTAAACGTGAATGCAACACAAATCATAGGAACTTCAAATCCACCACACTAGTAGAGACAGGAGCATAAAAGGTGGATTACGCAAACAGAAAAAATGTCACCCTCATTTCTCTCTTATTGCGGTACGATCCACGGAGACCGCTTTGACGAGCGCCACAACATGCTCACCCACTTTAAGGCCGAGATCATCGACCGAACGTCGCGTCAGTCGCGCACCCAGATGCCGCCCCTGAAAGTCGAGCGCAACATGAGCATTCGGCCCTTCTCCCGCTTCAATCGCCACAATTGAAACCGGCAGCACGTTGCGGATACTGATCGCATCAGGTGCCTTGCGTGCGATAGAAACATCGCGTGCGCGAACCCGAAGACGCACATGCATGTTCTGTTTAAGTCCGGCATCGCTGAGCTGGAATGTCGTCCCGCCAAGATCGATGTCCGCAAGCTTGTAGCGCTCATCATAAGCTGAAACCGAGCCTTCAAGCAGCACACCAGCACCCTCGCCTTCCCCATCAATCAGCGGGAAAATCTCAGCAGCCTCACCACTGGCTTTCACTTTGCCGCCCGACAGAAGAACGATTTCATCGGCAAGCCGCGCAACCTCGTCAATCTCATGGCTGACATAGACGATCGGCACAGGGCTTTCATCACGAAGCCGCTCGATAAAGGGCAAAATCTCCTGCCTGCGTGCATGATCCAGAGAGGACAGCGGCTCGTCCAGCAACAAAAGTGCCGGATCAGACAAAAGCGCACGACCAATGGCCACACGCTGGCGTTCGCCGCCCGAAAGAGTTGCAGGACGACGATCCAAGAGATGATCTATGCCAAGCAGCGCCACAACCTCGTCAAAGCTGCGGCTGTTCTGACGCTTTCCGGCCCAGCGCGCATAGTCAAGGTTTCGCTTCACACTCATATGCGGAAACAGCCGCGCTTCCTGAAACACATAGCCGATACGGCGTTTTTCAGGTGGCAGGTTGATCCCCTTTTCGGCATCGAAAAGCGTGAAATCACCGACTGCGATGCGCCCGCTTTCCGGACGCAGCGTTCCGGCAATCATCTTGAGAAGCGTTGTTTTGCCAGCGCCCGAATGTCCAAACAGAGCCGTAACACCCCAACGGGCGGCAAAATCTGCTTCAACCGCGAATTCGCCATTGCGGCCAGCGACGGAAACTTCAAGACCACTCATTTCGCTTCTCCTGCAAGCCTGCGCTGCAACCATTCAGACAACACCACGGCAGCAATGGAAATGGCTGCAGAAATCGCTATCAGACGGAAAGCTTCGGCGTCGCCTGTCGGCGTCTGCAAAAGCGCATAAAGCGCGAGTGAAAGCGTCTGCGTTTCGCCCGGAATGTTGGAAACAAAGGTGATGGTCGCGCCGAACTCGCCGAGCGCCTTGGCAAAACCAAGCACCGCACCCGCCAGAATGCCCGGCAGCAAGGGCGGCAAAATCACCGTAAAAAAAGCAATAAACCTGTTGGCGCCCAACGTGCGCGCCGCTTCCTCAAGCCCACGATCAAGCCCTTCAATCGAAAGGCGAATAGGGCGAACAAGCAATGGAAACGCCATGACGCCTGCAGCAAGAGCTGCGCCAGTCCAGCGGAAGGAGAAGGAAAGGCCAAGCCATTCCTGCAACGGCGCGCCAAGCGCGCCACGTGATCCAAACAGGATCAGCAGAAGATAACCAGTCACCACCGGCGGCAGAACCAGCGGCATGGTAACAATAGCCTGTACCAGAGACTTGCCCGGAAAATTAAACCGGGCAAGAATCCACGCAACAAGAAAGGCAATTGGCAGAGCGACAACAATAGCGATCCCGGCAACCCGGAGCGACAGAGCAACAATCTGCCAGACATTACTTTCCATCATTATTGAACGGCCTCTGCAGCGCCAACAAAGCCCTTGTCCTTGATGATCGCCTGACCAGCATCGCTTTCAAGGAACGCAAGGAACGCCTTGGCGGCATCATTTTCGTTCTTTGCAATCAGTGCTGCAGGATAAAGGATTGGAGCATGGCTCGAAGCCGGGAAGCGATAAGCTTCGACCAGATCAGGAGCTGCTGCGCGATCCGATGCATAGACGATTGCAGCCTTCACTTCGGCGCGGCTCACATATTGTAGCGCAACGCGCACGTTTTCGGTGAAGACGGCGTTCTTTTCGACGTCTTTCCAGATGTTGAGCTTTTCGAGCGCAGCTTTACCGTATTTACCAGCTGGAACATTGGATGGATCGCCCATCGCAAAACGACCGGCGCTGAGCAGTTCCTTAGCGTCACCCTTTGCTTCGTCCTTCTGCGTTGCAATCACCAGCGCGTTGCCAGCAATTACCTTGCGCGATGCCTTATCGATCAGGTCGGCTTTTTCGACATAATCCATCCAGTCGAGATCGGCAGAAATGAAAATCTGTGCCGGAGCGCCCTGCTCGATCTGCTTTGCCAGAACCGAAGATGAAGCAAAAGACGCAACAACTTCCGTACCATCCTTGGCCTTGATCTGCTTGGCGGCTTCCTCGATCACATCTTTCATGCTGGCAGCGGCAAAAACCGTGACCTTTTCGGCAGCATGAGCAACTGACGCGGCACCGGCTGCAACCGTGATAAGAAACGCAGCGATAAGTTTTTTCATTGTCGACCTCCATAGCACCCGGATTTCGGGCAAACACCATCATCCACCGGCAAAAACCGGCGCTGTTTGTTCGGGGCTCGAATTTCATTCGATACACCGATTTGCGATGATGGGTATGATGGAGGCAAACGCGACCCGGATGCCGTCAGACCCTTTTCACACGGGCGTCCATGCAAAAGCCGCCCAGAATTTCCGTAACGAATTCATATCGTTCCGAAAACGAGGCCACCTTAAAGGGGAGTATTCGCTTTGGCTAGTGCCTATGGAAGTAATGCGGCAAAAAGAGCCGCGCCACCCGATATTTTTAGCGTCCAATATGTTTGTGGCTTGTGCCGCGCAGCTTCGCCAGCTTCACCTGCTTTTCGCGCTCAGCAAAGCGTGCGCGATCTTCCGGCGTGCGCTCTTCATAGCAACCCGCGCAGGAAATGCCTTCCTCGAAGAACTGCGAAAGCTTGTCTTCTGCAGTGATTGGACGGCGACAGGCACGGCAAAGCTCGATATCGCTTTCCGTCAGACCATGACCGATGGCTACGCGTTCATCGAACACGAAGCATTCGCCGTTCCACATGCTTTCTTCTTTTGGCACGTCTTCAAGATATTTCAGAATACCGCCCTTGAGATGGAACACGTCATCGAAGCCAAGACCTTTAACGAAAGCCGTCGCCTTCTCACAGCGAATACCGCCCGTGCAGAACATGGCAATCTTCTTGCCTTCAAGCTTGTCACGGTTTTGCTCCACCCATTGCGGAAATTCGCGAAATGTCTTGGTGTTCGGATCAAGTGCACCTTCGAAGGTGCCAATGGCATATTCGTAATCATTGCGCGTGTCGACAACAACCGTGTTGTCATCGGCAATGAGCGCATTCCAATCCTTGGGGGCAACATAGGTGCCAACGCTTTTCAGCGGATCAATACCATCGACGCCCATGGTGACGATCTCGCGCTTCAAACGCACCTTCATGCGATAGAAGGGCATTTCTGTCGCATGAGAGTATTTGAGTTCAGGGTTGGCAAGACCGGGAACTGCAGTGATGTATTTTACGAGCTTTTCGATTGCTTCAGCAGAGCCTGCAACCGTGCCATTGATACCCTCTGCTGCAAGCAGCAACGTCCCTTTGATTCCATTCGAGCAACAAAGTGTTGCCAGCGGCTCGCGCAGGCTTTCATATTGCGGCAATGGCGCAAAGCAATAAAGGGCGGCAACGGTAAATGGCAAATTGCTCATAGGTTCTATCTCTTTTAAATTTACTTCGACCTAGTCCTCGAACGCGGCAAATTCAAGTTATTTATCCCCGACTTCTCAGGTGCAGCGACAATCTGGCTTCGATGAACGTAGTTTTCAGAGGAGAAACCAGATGTTTGATACCGAAACTTTCGCAGCAGTCATCTCCATGGCCAATAATGCGGACATTGAGCCAGCCGCTTTGTTGGCAGTTGCCGAAGTGGAAAGCGGCGGGCGGGCGCTGTTTCCTGTCGCAGATAAAAAAGAACCAGCAATTCGCTTCGAGGGCCATTATTTTGATCGCAGGCTTTCGGGACGTATCCGCGAACAGGCGCGTCAGGTGGGACTGGCTTCACCCGAAGCCGGACGCGTGCGCAACCCCAAGATGCAACGTGAACGCTGGCTCTTACTGGAACGCGCCATGAGCATTCACCGTCAGGCAGCGCTTGAATCTACCTCATGGGGCTTGGGTCAGGTGATGGGCGCGCACTGGGAATGGCTTGGTTATTCCAGCATTGATGAATTGGTGGCGGACGTCCGTGGTTCTGTGAGCGGACAGGTAATGCTGATGCTCAAATTCATCGAAAAAGCCGGTTTGAAGCCAACTTTACAGGCAAAAGACTGGCGCGATTTTGCGCGCCGCTACAATGGTCCCGCCTTCTCGCGCAATCAATATGATAGCCGCATGGCCGCAGCCTATGAGCGATGGAGCCGCAGTTTAAGCCACTTAATGAAAGCGGCATGACGCTGCCGAGCCGCGTATCGGTTTTGATACGTGCGGTAGACAAACAAGGCCATGCGCTTTAAATCGGTTTTAGCCATTCAATTTCCAGCAGAAGAGCAAACCTATGCCGCAGAAAATCGATCTTCTCGTTCCCGTCCTGCAAGGCCAGCCGGTCATTCCCGTCTTGCTGATTGACAAGGTCGAACACGCGGTTCCGCTTGCACGCGCTTTGGCCAAGGGTGGATTGCCGGCCATCGAAATCACCCTGCGCACAGCGGCAGCACTCGACGCAATTCGCGCAGTCGCATCAGAAGTGCCGGAAGCGATCGTTGGAGCGGGCACCATTCTCAATGCCAAGCAATATGAGGAGGCAGCCAAGGCTGGTTCACGCTTCATCGTAAGCCCTGGCGCAACGAAGTATATTCTCGCTGCAGCTGATGACAGTGATGTGCCGCTTCTGCCTGCGGCAATCACCCCGAGCGAAATGCTTGCTCTTCGCGAAGAAGGCTACACGCATCTCAAGTTTTTCCCGGCAGAACAGGCAGGCGGCGCGCCGTTCCTCAAAGCCCTTTCCTCACCACTGGCAGGATTAACCTTCTGCCCAACTGGCGGCATCAGCCTGGGCAATGCGAAGACCTATCTATCGCTGCCAAATGTGGTCTGTGTCGGTGGCTCATGGGTTGCCCCGAAAGAACTACTGGAAGCAGGCGACTGGGAGGGCATCACCAAGCTTGCCGCGGAAGCCGCAGCTTTAAAGGCCTGAGTGTTAAACGGTAAAATAAAAAAGGGGCCGACAAGGCCCCTTTTGCTTATCTTGATTCCGCAGATAGTCAGTTCGTTTCAGTGAACTTCGCTACCGTCAAGAATGTAACGGCATTACCGCTAAACTGACCGGAGCGTTCACTCGGTAAGTTACCGCGCTGGAAACCAGCCGTATAGACCATAGCAGGAGCCGAACGCAGCGCATCATTACGCAGAACTGCATTGGTTGCCGGCGCAGTCTGTGCGACAGACTCTGTAGACATCGCGACTGCAGAAGCAGGCATTGCGGCTGGCTGAACCATAGGCGCTGGACGCGCGGCCGAGGCAGCAATGCGACGATCACCCTTGCCCGTTGAACGCACACCGGTTTTTGCTCCATGCCCAACGGCAGCAACATGCGAACGCGATGGAGTTGTCTTTGAAACAGAGGCAGTCTTGACTGGCGCAATCTTCACTGGCTGAGGCTTAGCGACAGCAACTTGCTGTGCTTCAAAATCATCCCGTGGTGGCGCAATAAGCTCGCCGATTTCATCCTTTTTGGAAACCATTGCCAATTGCGTATCGGCCCGTGGAGCTTCCTTGGGCAGTGGATAGGAAGCAGCATTGCCCTGGGCAATCACATTGCCTGCATCTGCAACCGTTGCCTCGGCCTGCGGATTGTTATTAACGATCTGAGCAATCGCATCCTGCGGGTTTTCTTGCGCTGGTTGCGGACGCATCGCGGGAACGACAGCCGAAGCCAATTGTGGTGCAGTTTCCTGTTGCGGACGCATTGATGGGACTGGAACAAAACCGGTTAGCATCGCGTTAGTCCCAGCATCAGCGACTTGTTGTGCGGCACCCTCGTCCGGCGTTGCCGCTGCTGCCAGAGCAATCGCATCTTGTGCCGCATTAGCAGGCTTACGAGACGGAATAGGAACATTGAATGCAACCACAGGCGCTTCTTCCACTTGCTGTGGTGCCTGTATGATGGCTTCAGGGCGCGGAGCCTGCATCGGAATCGGTGCATCACGTGCCGGAAGCGCAGCGATCATGGCTTCGGGTTGAGGCGTTTGTACCGGCGCAGCAGGTGTTGGAGCCTGACGAACAGGAGCAGCACGTGCCGGACGCGACGCGGCAGGAGCAACATCACCATTATCTTCTTCTTCGTCAGCGCCTCCGCCGCCGAAGAGAGCACCAAACAAAGTCTTGCTTTTACGCGGAGCAGAGTTACTTGCCATCATAACGTTACCGCCGCTTGCCTTCTGCCGTTCGATCATAGCAAGAGCCTGTTCATACCCCGGCAGTGGCTTGCCATCAGCAGGAATATGCGCCGTTTTTCCGTCCGGGAACAGAGCGAGCAGCTCGCGACGGCTCATACGTGGCCAGGAGCGGACATTGCCAACATCCATATGGGTAAAAGGGGAGCCTGAACGCGGATAATAGCCGACGCCACCGATCTGATAACGCATACCGATAGCGCGAAGTTTGGCGAGTGGAACACCCGGAATGAAAAAATCCATCGCACGGCCAAGCGTGTGCTGGCTCTTTTTAGCAACGCCACTCGTCTTGGAACGCAGCATGTTATTCGTTGCGGGCGAACGATAAGCGGAAACAACCGTGATATACTGGTTCGAACCGGTTGAGCGATACACTTGCCAAACGAGATCGAACAGCCGCGGGTCCATTCTCGTCGGTTCATTACGACGCCAATCACGCAAGAAAACATTCAGCTTCTTCAAACCGTCCGGCAAAAATTTGCCATTCTTTTTGAAGGTGATTTCTGCTTTTTCACCCGTATGAACATAATAGAGCTTCAGCGTGCGCGTTTCGGCAGACGCCTGCGAAGGCGCTAACGCCGTTACGACCGCCGCCGCAACCAAAGCTGTCGAAGCAGACGCTCGAACCTGGGAAGCCGAATTGAACAAACCCGTCCAGACTTTCGCCAACCGCGCTTTGATAGTCGATATGCTGCTCATCGAATTATATCGCCTTACCGTGTTGTCCGCCCTAAAGGCCGTATCAGAGTTCCAAGAAACGAATATGCGTGAACCCTTATTGTCGGATTTAATGGTTAATGGACGCTTAGTGAACAACAAATGAGGAAACACCATGGCAAAAAAGACACAGGGGCGCATCTATTTTTATCATGGTAAAAAAATTATTAACAATCTTCTGAGATGCTAACATTCTGGCAACACTCACAGGCATTGCAACATTTCATTAATATTTTCAGTTTCTTATCTGTTTTAAGCGCGCAAAATTTGCGGCTGATTGCCCTCTTTATAGCTTAAATCTTCGTCTTCTTTCTTCGACGAGATAGACGCCACATCGATGCCATATTCTTTCAATTTTCGATAAAGTGTTGTTCGGCCAATACCCAAACGACGAGCAACCTCACTGATTTGACCATCATAATGCCCTATCGCGAAGCGGATCATCTCTTCTTCAGCAGCGGCCAGTGTCCGCACTTGCCCCTCTGGCGTGACACCCCTGATGGCACCCGCGAGCCGAACCTCGTGAGAATGACCGGATAGCCTGGGAGTCGAAGATATATTTGCGCGCGGATAACTAACGCCGCCAAAAATATCCATATTGCGGAAATCATGCACTGTTAGCGCATGTTCTTCACAAAGAAGAACTGCCTGATAGATTGCATTTTTGAGTTCACGAACATTGCCGGGCCAATCATAGCTTTTTAGCCCCTCCATCACAGCAGGTGTAATCCCGGTGAGATGCCCTAAGCGTTCTTCGCTCGCAAAATGCATCAGAAACTGATGCGCAAGAATTGGAATGTCTTCCAGCCGATCTCTTAGTGGTGGCAAAGTAATATGGAATGAAGAAAGCAATTGATAAAGGCCAGGGTGAAAGCGGCCCATATGAACAAAATCGGCTAGCACTCTGCTATTAGATGCAATAATGCGGGTCTCTGATAGCAACGCATTATCTGTAGTCTTCTGTAACCCTCGCATCGCTTCAAAAAGACGACCTTGCGTCCGATAAGGCAGGGCACTTATCTCATCAAAAAACAGTGTACCGCCCTGTGCTTCTGCTAGTTTTCCAGCAATAAGGATAGGTGGCTGACCCAAGGTCGACCCACGATCATCATTTAATTGACCAAACAGCACTTCATTGGTGTTTTGCTTTGCAATCACGCGACAATCAATGGCAACGAAAGCGCCTTGCCAGCGTGTACCACCGCTGCTGATGGCACGCGCAAGGGTTTCCTTGCCTGTACCATATTCACCTTCAATGAGAAGCGGTGAATCAAGCTGCATCACCCGTCTTGCAAGCGTTGAGACATTTTCCATCTCCTGACTTTTCATGACAAGCTCAGATAGCAAGATATGCGACTTCTGAGTCGTCCGTGTTCGCTTTAACTCCTGCGAAAGCGAGTCAAGCTTGAATGCATTTGCAACGGAGACTTGCATACGTTCAAAAACAACCGGCTTCGTCATAAAATCAGTGGCACCGAGCCGAATAGCTTGCATCGCTTTTTCGACTTCATCGACTTGAGCAATTGCAATAACGGGAACTTTGACATTGGCCTGCCGCATCCGGGCAAGAACCGCACAACCATCCAGATCAGGCATAGACAGATCAAGCAGAACGAGCGCTATATCTTTGCGGTTAGTGATGAAACCAAGCGCATTGATACCGCCATCCGCGAGAATGCTTCTGTGCCCCATACGCAACACAGCAGCCTCAAGGCTTCTGCGCTGTATCGGATCATCGTCGACTATAAGAATACGCGTACTCATTAATTGCTTATCTATCAGCGGTTTATATGATGGTGTATCCCAATAACTAGTATATGTCTTATTTCAGGCGTGCATTTGCAGTCGCGCTTTCGTTGAATGCAACCCCTCATATGATCGGAGCTTATTTCATCCTCAGAATAGTTCTATGATTTAGGATGGCACCTTGCCCCTTGGCGTCTTGAAAAAGACATGCGAGAAGAAGGCAACAGGAGAATGCTATGACCTTTGCCATGAAACGTTTTTCGAAGTCTGCGATGCTCGACACCATGCCTCATATGCCAGCCGGTGATACGGGAGCTGCCACGAAGGCTGACCTTGGAAAGCTGCCCGAGTGGAATCTGGCTGACCTCTACCCTTCTGCTGAGAGCGCTGAATTGAAAGCCGATCTCGAAAAGGCGGCAAAGGATGCAGCCGATTTTGAAGCCCGCTGGAAAGGCAAACTCGGTGAAGAAGCGGCAAAGGCCAATGGCGGAAATTTTGCCGATGCGATCAAGGAATATGAGGGTCTAAGCGAACTCATGGGCCGCATCGCTTCATTCGCGGGCCTTTATTACTACGGCGACACAACCGATCCAAAGCGCATGAAACTATTCGGTGATGTGCAACAGAAACTGACTGACGCCAACACGCCGCTGATTTTCTTCAGCCTAGAAATCAACCGCATCGATGACGACGTGCTTGAAAAGGCGATGGCCTCCAATCCCTCGATCGGCCACTACCGCCCATGGCTGGAAGATTTGCGCCTCGACAAACCCTATGAGCTTGACGACAAGCTGGAACAGCTTTTCCACGAAAAATCGATCACCGGCTACAGCGCTTGGAACCGACTGTTCGATGAAACCATGTCGAGCCTGCGTTTTGAAATCGATGGAGAAGAACTTGCCATCGAGCAGACGCTCAACATGCTGCATGACGCAGATGGTGCCGTGCGCAAAAAGGCATCGGAAGCGCTCGCCAAGACTTTTGGCGCAAACCTGCGCACTTTCACGCTGATTACCAATACGCTGGCCAAGGACAAGGAAATCTCCGACCGCTGGCGTGGTTTTCAGGACATTGCCGACAGCCGCCATCTTGCCAATCGCGTTGAACGTGAAGTTGTCGATGCGCTCAGCAGTGCCGTCGAAGCAGCCTATCCGCGTATTTCGCACCGCTATTATGCGTTGAAAGCCAAGTGGCTCGGCCTTGAAAAGCTGGAGAACTGGGATCGCAATGCGCCGCTGCCGGAAACACCGCAGGCGCTGATCTCGTGGGATGAGGCGCGCGAAACCGTGCTTTCCGCCTATGGCAACTTCGCGCCTGAAATGGCCGAAATTGCCAAGAAGTTCTTTGACAAGAACTGGATTGACGCGCCAGTGCGTCCGGGCAAGGCGCCGGGTGCTTTTGCGCATCCAACCGTACCTTCCGCCCATCCTTATGTGCTGCTCAACTATATGGGCAAGCCGCGCGATGTAATGACGCTTGCGCACGAGCTTGGCCATGGCGTGCATCAGGTATTGGCCGGCGAACAGGGTGCGCTGATGGCATCCACGCCACTCACACTGGCGGAAACGGCTTCCGTTTTTGGTGAGATGCTCACGTTCCGCTCGCTGCTTGAACGCACCACCAACAAGCGCGAACGCAAGGCCATGCTGGCTCAGAAGGCCGAGGACATGATCAATACGGTCGTGCGCCAGATCGCTTTCTACCAGTTCGAGCGTCGTGTTCACACCGAGCGCCGCGAAGGCGAACTGACATCAGAGCGTATCGGCGAAATCTGGATGGATGTGCAGCGCGAAAGCCTTGGCGATGCGGTCAATCTCAATCCGGGTTACGAAACCTTCTGGACCTATATTCCGCACTTCATCCATTCGCCGTTCTACGTCTATGCCTATGCTTTCGGCGATTGTCTGGTAAACTCGCTTTATGCCGTCTACCAGAACTCGGAACAAGGCTTCCAGCAGAAGTATTTCGACATGCTGAAAACGGGTGGCACCAAGCACCACAAGGAACTGCTGGCGCCATTTGGCCTTGATGCAACTGATCCGGATTTCTGGAGCAAAGGCCTGTCGGTGGTGGAAGGCATCATCGACGAACTCGAAGCCATGGAAGACTGAGCAAATTCGTGACCCACAAAGGTTTGAATAGGGGTTTGAATAGGCCGCAAATCCTTTTTCGGGATGACAAGGCGGGCCGCGATGTTTTATTCGCGGCTCCGTCTTCGATTATCCGTGCCGATACGCCAGATACGTTCGAAGCAGCATGGAAGGCCCTGCAACGCGCCCATGATGCGGGCAAATGGCTTGCAGGCTACCTCTCCTATGAAGCGGGCTATTTGCTAGAACCCAAACTGAAAGAGCTTCTGCCGGAAGGTCGCAAAGCGCCGCTTTTATGCTTTGGTGTCTTCGATGGCCCATCAGACGAAGCCTTGCACACGCGCAGCGATGACAACATCACCTACTTACGTGAACCGGTCGCCCAATGGTCGCTTGAGGATTACCAGCCGAAGTTTGCACGCCTTCACCAGCATTTGCGCGAAGGCGATTGCTATCAGGGCAATCTGACATTTCCGGTTCACGCTGAATGGGATGGCGATCCGCTCGTGCTATTTAACACGCTCGCAAAGCGTCAACCCGTTCGCTATGCGACCTATTGCGATCTCGGCGGCCCGATCATCCTGTCGCGTTCGCCGGAACTGTTCTTTGAAGTAGATAGCGAAGGTTATATCGAAACACATCCAATGAAGGGCACCATGCCGCGCGGTGCCACTCCTTTTGAGGATGAAGCCAACCGCCAGTTCCTGATGAACGACCCTAAAAATCAGGCGGAAAACCGCATGATCGTCGACCTGTTACGTAATGACATTTCATTGGTCAGCGAAGTCGGATCACTTGATGTGCCCGAACTTTTCCGCGTCGAAACTTATCCAACCGTGCATCAGATGATCAGCCGCGTGCGCGCAAAGCTTCAAGACAATCTGCCACTGCGCGCGATTTTTGCAGCGCTTTTCCCATGTGGTTCCATTACCGGCGCGCCGAAAATCAGCGCGATGGAAATTCTGCGCCAACTAGAAAGCGACCCGCGCGACATCTATTGCGGCTCGCTCGGCTGGATCGAGCCGGGTGGGCGTATGCGGTTCAATGTTGCCATCCGCACGATCTCGCTTCTTGAGCAAAATCGTGCAATCTTCAATGTCGGGGGCGGCGTGGTCTTCGATTCCACAGCGCAAGCGGAGTATGAGGAATGTCTTCTGAAAGCACGGTTCGCGACGGGACAGCGACCAGCCATGCGGACCCAGACTATCAGCTGATCGAGACCATGCGCTGGGAGCCTCTTTCGGGTATCCTGCGTTGCGATCTTCATATGGCGCGGCTGGAAAACTCCGCGAAAGAGCTTGGCTTCCGCTACAACATGGAAACGGTGCATAAGAAGATCGCCGAGATCAGCGCCGGGGACAGCCCACTCAAACTGCGCCTGACCCTTGCTCCGGACGGTCTCGTCGAGATTGCGGCTTTTCCTTATGAGCCGTTGCAGCCACAGACTGTCTGGCGCATCGCAGTGGCAGAAACGCGTCTGAAACACGATGATGCCTTGCTGCGCCACAAGACCACGCGGCGTGAGGCCTATATTTCAGCCCGTGAAGAATATTCTTCAGCCGAGGTGGATGAAGTCATTCTGCTCAACGAACGTGGCGAAGTGTGTGAAGGCACCATCACATCGATTTTCCTCGATATCGGCGGCACGACCTGTGTCACCCCTGCCCTTTCCTGCGGCCTGCTTGATGGTGTTCTGCGGCGCGAACTTTTGAACAACAGCGTGGTTCAAGAAGGCATTGTGACGGTGGATGATCTTAGCCGCGCGCGCAACATTCTTGTTGGCAATTCATTGCGTGGAATGATCCGCGCTCAGCTGGTTACGATATAAATTCGTTAAACACGTTTGCTGTCATAGACTTATGACGTTTCTTTCTTTGTATGAACCTGTGCTATCGTAGCAAAATGAGTAATTCCGCATCCCGGAAATACCAAGCGCTGCATTCTTGCGGCAGGAGAGAGAAAGAAAATGGCGAAAGCGAAATGGCCAGTCTATGGCGAAATTACCGGCTCTGTTATCATGATCGGCTTTGGCTCGATCGGGCGCGGTACCCTGCCACTGATCGAACGCCATTTCAAACTCGACAAGTCCCGTCTGGTCGTCATTGATCCATCTGAGAAGAACCGCAAGATCCTAGATGACAAGGGTATCCGCTTCATCAAGGAAGCGATCACCAAGGACAATTATAAGAAAATCCTTGGGCCTCTGATCAAGGAAGGCGAAGGCCAACCGTTCATCGTCAATCTGTCGGTCGACACTGGTTCGCTCGATTTGATGCGTTACAGCCGCGAACAGGGCGCACTCTATATTGATACGGTCGTCGAGCCATGGCTTGGCTTCTATTTTGATGAAAAAGCCGACAATGCCGCGCGCACAAATTATGCACTGCGTGAAACCGTGCGTGCCGAAAAGAAAAAGCATCCGGGCGGCCCTACCGCTGTTTCCTGCTGCGGCGCAAATCCCGGCATGGTGTCGTGGTTTGTAAAAAAGGCGCTGATTGACCTCGCCACCGAACTCAAATTGGAATTTGAAGAGCCTGCCACCGATGACCGTCAGGGCTGGGCGAAGCTCATGAAGAAGGTCGGCGTGAAAGGCGTTCATATCGCAGAACGCGACACCCAACGCGCCAAAGAACCAAAGCCATTTGATACATTCTGGAACACATGGTCGGTCGAGGGTTTTATTTCTGAAGGCTTGCAGCCTGCCGAGCTTGGCTGGGGCACCCACGAAAACTGGAAACCGAAGAATGCTCGCAAGCAGAAGAAAGGCAACAAGGCTGCGATCTTCCTTGAACAACCCGGCGGTAACACGCGCATTCGCACCTGGTGCCCGACCCACGGCGCACAATATGGCCTGCTTGTAACCCACAATGAAGCAATTTCGATTGCCGATTTTTTCACTGTGCGCAGCAAGAAGGGCAAGCTCGAATATCGCCCGACCTGTAACTATGCCTATCATCCAAGCAATGTTGCCATTCTCTCGCTTGACGAAATGTTTGGCGGCAGTGGACGCGCACAGACGGTCCAGCATGTGCTTGAAGAAGAAGAAATTCTCGACGGTTCGGATGAGCTGGGGGTTTTGCTCTATGGTCACGACAAAAACGCCTATTGGTATGGCTCGCAGCTGAGCGTCGAAGAAGCGCGTAAGCTCGCGCCTTATCAGAACGCGACAGGTCTACAGGTTTCTTCTGCCGTTCTGGCAGGCATGGTGTGGGCGCTGGAGAACCCTGAAAGCGGTATCGTCGAAACTGACGAAATGGACTATCGACGCTGCCTTGAAGTACAGCTCCCCTATTTGGGACCAGTCAAAGGCTATTATACCGACTGGAACCCGCTGGAAGGCCGTGGCGTCCTGTTCGAAGAAGACCTCGACACCAAAGACCCTTGGCAATTCCGCAACATTCTTGTTCGCTAGGCATGTGACTGCCCGGCTGAAGCCGGGCTACCGAATGCGACAGTTGCGCAACAGTCCTGCAATCCTAACAAAAGGGACTTGTATTCGTTTAAATTTCCATACATCACACGATAAACACTCTTATGGAGAAAATGGACATGAAACGCTTCCGCATTATTGGCTCTACGGCAATCGTGTCGCTCGCGCTTGCAGGTTGTGTGGCAACCGGCCCTGGCGGTGGCGGCAATGTCCCGGTCGTCAATCGCGCGCCATCTGGCATTGATGGTTCCTGGGTCGATCCAAACGGGATCGTGTCATCTTTTAATGGCGGTATTTTTGAAACGCGCGCCACTGATACAAACGAAAAGCTGGCTGAGGGGAATTATCGTTACCAGTCTCCCCAGCTGGTTGAAATCGACATGCGTTCAATCGTGCGTGGCACCTCGTCCCGCGTAAACTGCGCTCTCGTTTCGCAAAACCAGCTTAATTGTACATCCTCGGCAGGCTCGCGCTTCTCACTCACCCGTCGCGGCTAATCGCGATCCGAAAAATTGATTGGGCGGCACACGTGGCGAGCGTGTGCCGCTTTTTAGTTGGTTCTCGTCTGTGATGGCTGATAAATTAACAGTCTTGAGCACTGTAAGGATTGTAATTTACCTTTTTTTCTCTAGTTTTCCGGCAGCGTAGGAACAGGAAGATGAATGAGATGGATAAAGTGATCACATCCCCGGAACACCATTGTGCAAAGCAACCCAAAGTTGGTGTTCTGCTGGTCAATCTCGGCACCCCGGATGGTACGAGTTATGCTCCAATGCGCCGTTATCTGGCCGAGTTTCTCTCGGATCGCCGCGTCATCGAATGGCCTCGCATTCTCTGGTATCCTATCCTTTACGGCATCGTGCTCACCGTGCGCCCAAAGCGCTCCGGAAAACTTTATGATCGCATCTGGAACCATGAGAAAAACGAATCTCCTTTGCGCACCTACACCCGCGCTCAGGGCGAAAAGCTTGCGGTAGCGCTAAAAGATCAATCGAATGTCATCGTCGACTGGGCCATGCGTTATGGTCAGCCTTCGATTGAGGAAGTGACGGACCGGCTGCTGAAACAGGGCTGCGAGCGCATCGTGATGTTCCCGCTTTATCCGCAATATTCAGCAACCACGACCGCCACTGTAAATGATAAATTCTTTGAAGTGCTGATGAAAAAGCGCTTCATGCCAGCGGTCCGCACGATTCCTTCCTATGAAGTTGAGCCAGTCTATATCGAGGCGCTCGCGCAGTCGATTGAGAAGCATCTGGCAACCCTTGATTTCAAGCCGGAAGTTATCCTCGCTTCTTATCACGGCATTCCGAAAAGCTATTCCGACAAAGGCGATCCATATCGCGCACAATGCCTTGAAACATCACGGCTTTTGCGTGCTCGGCTTGGCATGGATGACAAACAGTTCCGTTCCACCTTCCAGTCGCGTTTCGGACCGGAAGAGTGGCTCCAGCCCTACACTGACGAAACCCTTGTGGAACTGGCCAAGCAGGGCGTAAAATCCGTTGCCGTTCTCAATCCGGGCTTTGTGGTGGATTGTCTGGAAACGGTGGATGAAATTGGCCATGAAGCAGCAGAAGAATTTCATGAGGCCGGTGGTGAAAACTTCAGCCATATCCCATGTCTCAATGACAGCGAAGAGGGTATGAAAGTGATCGAAACACTCGTCCGTCGTGAGTTGCAGGGTTGGGTTTAATTTAGAGGGTTTGGATAATGACTGGTTTTGACATTACGCTGCTGATTTTAGCTGCACTCGTTCTGATTACGCTTTTTGCTGGCATCAAGACTGTGCCCCAAGGCTATAACTACACAGTCGAGCGTTTTGGCCGCTATACCCGCACGCTGATGCCGGGCCTCAATCTCATCGTGCCTTTCTTTGATCGCATTGGTGCAAAGCTCAATATGATGGAACAGGTGCTGGACGTTCCAACGCAGGAAGTTATCACCCGCGACAATGCAATCGTGGGTGTTGATGGCGTGGCTTTTTATCAGGTACTCAACGCAGCACAGGCCGCTTATCAGGTTTCCAATCTGCAATATGCAATCCTGAATCTCACCATGACAAATATCCGTTCTGTTATGGGCTCAATGGATCTGGACGAACTGCTTTCCAACCGTGATGCGATCAATGATCGCCTGTTGCGTATCGTCGATGATGCAGCGCATCCATGGGGTCTGAAAATAACCCGTGTAGAGATTAAAGACATTAACCCACCGGCTGATATTGTGACCTCAATGGCACGCCAGATGAAGGCGGAGCGCGATAAGCGTGCACAGGTTCTGGAAGCAGAGGGCGACCGCAATGCGCAGATTTTGCGTGCGGAAGGCCAGAAGCAATCACAGATTCTGGAAGCTGAAGGTAAGCTCGAAGCTGCAAAACGCGAAGCTGAGGCGCGTGAACGTCTGGCGGAAGCAGAAGCACGCGCAACGACACTTGTTTCAGATGCTGTGTCGAGCGGCAACGTGCAAGCACTCAACTATTTTGTTGCGCAGAAATATACCGAGGCACTCGGCAATATCGCCAGCGCCAAGAACCAGAAAGTGGTCCTGATGCCACTTGAAGCAAGCTCGGTGATTGGCTCGCTGGCTGGTATCGGTGCGATTGCCAAGGAAGTGTTTGGTGATGGCAACCATTCGGTTGACCCGACACCGACTGCGCCAGCACCACGCTCGCGCAGCGTTCCCACCACTCGTAGCTAAAACAGGCAGGGCGTCATGATTATCAATTTCCTGTCACAGCTTGGGCTTTGGGGCTGGTTCGTTTTAGGACTCGTCCTGCTCATTCTGGAAATTCTGGCGCCCGGCATTTTCTTCATCTGGTTTGGCCTTGCAGCCCTTATAACAGGTGTCCTGGCTTTCCTGCTCGGTTCAATTGCGGACTTCGGTTGGCAATTGCAAATCGTGCTGTTTCTCGTTTTTGCTGTGGTTTTTGCGCTGGTGGGACGCCGCGTTTTTGGCTCCAGCGGCCGTCAGGATGAACCACTGCTCAATCGTCGCGGAGATCAGCTCGTCGGTCAGCGCGCAACTCTTACCGAACCAATCATAAACGGTCGGGGCCGCATCCGCATCAATGACACGACATGGCGTATCAAAGGCCCGGACTTACCCGCAGGTACCGAGGTTCATATTGTGTCGTTTGATCCGATAACGCTTGAGATGGAAGTGGCAGTTTAAGCAGCCACTTCCGCAAACTCATGCTACCCCGATACGGAGCAGATCATGGAAGTGTACGAGGCCAATTGGTCGATTGTCTTCAACAACGATCAATGCGCCGATATGCTTTTCATTGATGAGACTTAGCGCTGCGCTTGCCAGCAAATTCTTATCAATCGTCCTCGGCTTACGTGTCATGATGTCATCAACAGTCAGCTCCGAAAGGCTGCGGCTCAGATTTCGCGAAATATCGCCATCAGAGATGAAACCTGCCAGCTGCCCATCCTGATCGACAACGATGACGCAACCGAAACTCTTCTGCGCCTGTACCTTCATGGCTTCCGGCATCTTTGTGCCAACAGTGACCAGCGGCAGACGGTCACCCTTATGCATGATTTCGCGCACATGAACGAGGCTCGCACCGAGTGAGCCTCCCGGATGGAAGGTTTTAAAATCTGTTGGGCTGAAACCGCGTGCTTCGAGAAGAGCAATTGCAAGCGCATCCCCAATGGCCAATTGCATCATTGTCGACGTGGTCGGAGCAAGGCCATGCGGACAGGCTTCCTGCGCTTTTGGCAGCAACAACACGACATTGGCCGCACGTCCAAGGGCTGATTCCTCGCCCGCAGTAATTGCGATCAGCGGAATGCGGAAGCGCTGCGAATAATTGACGATGCCCTTGAGTTCCGCCGTTTCGCCGGACCAAGAAATCGCGAGAATGACGTCATCCTTGCCGATCATGCCAAGGTCGCCATGATTGGCTTCGGCAGAATGCACGAAGAAAGCCGAAGTGCCCGTGGAAGCGAATGTTGCTGCAAGCTTGGCACCAATATGGCCGCTTTTACCAACGCCTGTCACTACCAGACGGCCTTTGGAGCTAACTATCGTCTTTACTGCTTCAGCAAACGGTGCAGACAGGCCATTGTTCAGCGCATCTTCGAGCGCCAAAAGACCCGTATTTTCGGTTCTGATCGTGCGCAGAGCCGAGGCAATAGAATCCTCCGCACGCGCGACTTCGTGTGTCGTGTCGAGCTTTGTCATGATGCCAACGGTTAGCGCCTTCATTGCTGCTTGTCCAAGCATTTGTTGACGCACATGAGCGCAGCGCCGGACGCTATAATCAATAAAGAATTAACCATGTGCGTTTACCGTTCAATTACCACGTTGCAACGATTTGAAGACAATATGCTTTTTGCGAATATCCCATCGCGCGCCCCCTCACCTTTTGCCCGCAGGCTGAGAAGCCTGTTGCTGGCAGCATGCGCCTTTGCAATCAGCAACTCGCCAGCATTTTCTCAAGACGTCTCGCTACGCGGCAGCCTAGGCGACGACAACCTCTTCGTTTCTTCAAATGAAAACGACACCTATCGCGATGGCGATCCTGCAAATCTGAATACGTCTTCACAGGACGACCTTGCAGACGATTCCTACACACCCCCCACCCCGCCGAAGCCCACTGGGACATCAGAAGCAACAAAGCTTTCAGAAGAAGAAGCTCCACGTTTTCTAGCCACCGACAATATGCCGGTTGGTGCGATCACAATGCAAGAACGCGAAGATACTGGCCGTGCCCGCCGTGAGAACCTGCCTATGCTTCCTGCACAGGGTCGCCGTGCAACACAGGGAGCGGATCCATTCGCTCCAATCGGCATTCGTACTGGTAATTTCATACTGCGTCCCTCACTCGAACAAGGCATTCGCGCGACGACCAACGGTGACAACAGTTCGACAGGTTCAAGCGCCGTGTTGTCGGAAACAACTCTCCGTCTCAATGCGGAATCGGATTGGGGACGCCATCAGGCGAAAATCGATGCTTCCGGCACGATGAGCAAATCAATCTCCGGGCAGGACGTATCAGAACCTCGCGTCGATGTTCAGGGCAATTTGCGTTTTGATTTGAGTGACCAGACAACCGTGAATGCAGGCGCAGGCTATAAGCTGCGCCGTGAAAGCGCATCAAGCCCCAACGGCGTGACGGATGCCTTGAAACGCCCGCTTGTCCATACGATCAACGGCAGCCTAGGCATCGAACGTGACACCGGGCTGGTATTTGGTCGCGCCACAGGTCGCCTTGAGCATGACAGCTACGGCAATGCAGAACTTTCGTCTGGTGGCACTGTCAGTCAGAAGGACCGCGACAATACCTATGCCAGCGTAACGCTGCGCGGCGGTTTCGCGATTTCGCCTGCGCTTAAGCCCTTCGCCGACGTCGAACTCGGAAAGCGGATATTCGATGAACGGGTAGACAGTAACGGCTATGAGCGCAGCGGCTCACAATATGGGTTGCGCGCAGGTCTCATGTTTGATCGCGGTGAAAAATTCAATGGCGAATTCTCAGCGGGCTACATGCGTGCCAATAGCGACGATTCCCGCCTCGCAGATGTCAGCGGCCCATCGCTTGCGGCAGCCATCAACTGGTCGCCATTACGTGGAACCGACGTACAGCTTTATGCCCGCACCATGGTGGATACCTCGACAACGCCGGGTGTTGCAGGCGCACTGCTACACTTTGCTAGCCTTGAGGTCACACGACGTGTACGCTCTGATCTAAGCCTCAACGGCAAACTTGATCTCAATATCCGCGACAACAAGGACGGCACTGGCACGGATTACACCATCGGCGCCCAGATTGGTGCGACATACTGGATCAATCGCTTTGTCGGCATTGATGCACGACTACGGCATGAGTTTCAAACCAGCCAGATTTCCTATCGCGAGTACCACGCCAACAGCATTTATGTTGGCATGAAAGTGCAGCGATAAAGCATGTCACGAAAAAAGGACGGCTTGTGCCGTCCTTATACTTTTGTAGTGCCAAGGTTAAATCAAACAGCGGTTGCAACGCGGGTTTCGGTGCGGCGGTCAAGCACGCCGCTCAAAACTGTGAGGCCAAGAGCACCCGCGACGAGAATTGCACCAACCCAAGGGGTTGAGATGAGGCCGAGCTGGCTTTCGACCACCATGCCTCCGAGCCAGGCGCCAAGCGCAATGCCGAGATTGAACGCTGCAATATTCAGCGCGGAAGCGACATCGACAGCCCCCGGACGGTGTTCCTTGGCAAGCTGCACCACATAGAGCTGCAGGCCGGGAACATTTGCGAATTGCAGAAAACCGAGAGCCGCAAGCGTGATCAGCGTGAAAAGGGGGGACACGGTACTAAAGCTGAACAGCACCAGCACAATCGCCTGCAACACGAACAGAACAGTCAGCGCACGCACCGGATCGGCGTTTGAAATGCGTCCACCGACGATATTGCCGATGGCAATGGCAATTCCATAAAGCACGAGAATGTAGCTGACGGAATCTGCGGAAAAGCCGGTAATATCCTGCAGGATCGGGGTTAAGTAGGTGAAGGCCACGAACGTGCCACCATAACCGAGTGCGGTCATACCATAGACAATCAGCAAGCGACCGGAGCCCAAAACACGCAGCTGATCTATGAGTGATGCTGGTTTAGCCTTCGGCAATGCACGCGGCAGAAGTGCTGCAATACCGACGAGAGCCACAAGGCCGATAGCCGAAACAGCCCAGAAGGTTGCACGCCAGCCGAAGTTCTGGCCGATCCATGTGCCGAGCGGCACGCCGGTAACGATTGCAACTGTCAGGCCCATGAACATCATGGCGATAGCCGAAGCACGTTTGTTTTCCGGCACGAGATCAGCCGCAATGGTGGCACCGACCGAGAAGAAAACGCCGTGCGCAAAGGCAGACAGCACGCGCCCGACCATGAGGATTTCATAGCTTGGGGCGGAAGCTGCAACCATGTTGCCCGCGATGAACAGCGCCATGAGGCCAAGCAGCAATGGCTTGCGTTCAAGACGACCGGTCAGGGCCGTGAGGATTGGAGCGCCAACGGTGACGCCAAGCGCATAAACGCTGACGATCAATCCGGCGAGCGGCAAAGTGATATTCAGATCCGAGGTGACCGTCGGCAGCAAACCAACGATCACAAATTCAGTCGTCCCGATCGCATAGGCAGCGATCGTAAGAGCAATGAGAGCGACAGGCATGGGAGAAGTTCCTGTTGTTTAACTTTGTCTCCATATCGCTCTCTGGATATCAAATGATAAGAGTGATAATTGTGCATATAACTGTTCATCAAATTCACAGGTGATGCTTTGGATAACCGCTTTGGTGAAATGGAAGTTTTTGCGCGCGCAGTGGCAACAGGCAGTTTTTCCGCTGCCGCCCGTCAGCTCAACATGACACCGTCAGCGATCAGCCGTCTTGTCTCGCGACTGGAAGATCGTTTGCAGGTGCGTTTGCTGGTGCGGTCCACCCGCAGTCTGACGCCGACACCGGAAGGTGAAATCTATCTGGCGGAAGCGCGCAGCCTGCTCGACCGGTTGACTGAAATGGAGGCACGCATCACCGATGGCGCAAAGGCAGCAGTACGCGGCCCTTTGCGTGTCAGTTCGACGGTCGGCTTTGGTGCAACGGTGATCATGCCGCTGGTGCCTGAATTTCTGAAACTATATCCGGAGGTCGAGCTGGATATTACCTTAAACGACAGCATTATCGATCTCTGGCAGGAGCGAACCGATCTTGCGATCCGCTCCGGCGTCTTGAAGGATTCGGCGTTAAAAGCCCACCCCATCACGCTGATGCGGCGGCTGGTCGTTGCCTCACCGCTTTATCTGGAAAAGCACGGCACGCCACAGAGACCGGAAGACCTCAAAACGCATAATTGTCTGCGCTATAATTTCCAGCCGAGTGAATGGGAGTTTGCCGACCCAGATACGGGCCATAGCATTCGACAGGTGGTTTCCGGCAATTTTCTTGGCAGCGACGGCACGATCCTAAGACGCATCTGCATCGAAGGCGGCGGGCTGATGAAGACCGGAGAGCATACTGTTGCCGATGATCTGGCAAGCGGGCGACTGGTGGAAGTGCTGGCCGCATGGTCGCCTGCGGAGCCTGAGAAAATCCATGCGGTTTTCCCCGGCCACCCTCACCTCGCCGCGCGTATCCGTGCCTTTATCGACTTCCTTGCGGCAAAACTCTGAATTTGGAACGCATCCCGAAAAGTGTGAAACGGTTTTCGGAAAAGATGCGCGTTAAAGTGAGAAATTGGAGCGCATCGGGCCAGCCATGCGTGAGAGAATACCGTCTTTAAGAAAAAACCGATGACACAGCGCGGCCAGTATGTGAGCGACAATCAACACGCACAGAACCCATGAAAGCAGGCTGTGCAGCGCATTTGCGGGTGCCATCATCCATTCCACTTTCTCGCCCGTTGCAGGGACAATATTGATGCCCCATTGCTCGCGTCCTTTACCGCTGCCATAGGCGCGAAACAGTGCCAGAGCCGGAATGGCGAACAGCAGCACATAGAAAGCATGATGTGCAATGCGCGCCAGTTTGCCCATCAGTCCTGCTTGATGCGGCGGGCGCTGATTGCGATTGATGAATGCCCAGATGCCACGCACGACAACCAGTACAATCGTCAGAAACCCGACCGTTCCATGTGCCGGACCGAAAACCCTGATGGCATCAAGCACCGGTGAAGGGCCAACCATTTTCCACGAAAGGATCATCACAAACTGCCAGAGCAGAATATAGGCCATTGCCCAATGTAGAATCCGGCTCACAAGCCCGTATCGCTCCGGAGAATCCGTCCAGAGCGGCGTGTTCGTGTTCATCGGACTATCCTTTTTTAGTTAGTGCCCAGGCAAGGTAGGGCGCACCGATCAAAGCTGCGAAAAGGCCCAGCGGTAACTCATAGGGGAAGGTCGCATTGCGCGAACCAAGATCAGCAATCACCATCAAAAGCGCGCCCAGCACGGCTGATGCCACGACATGCGACTGAGCCTGATCAAAGCCCATACGCCGCGTCATATGCGGCGCCATCAGCCCCACGAAGCTCAAAGGGCCGACGAGAAGCGATGCGGCGGCACTGGCAATCGCGGCAAGCAGGATCGTCAATATCCGTGCAGACCGCACTGGTAAACCAAGCGAGACTGGAATCGTCTGCCCCAGCGGCAGGATGGTCAACCAGCGGGACGCAAGCAATGCCAGCCCAATCACTGTGAATGTCAGCACGAAAAGGAAAAGCGAACTTTCCGGCGTTGCCGTTGCCGATGACCCGCTGAGCCAGGCAAGAATCTGCCACGACCGCTGATCGCCGATCGAGAGGAAGATGCTCAAAACGGCAGATGCGAGCGAACCGACCGAAATGCCGGACAGCAGCAAGCGTGCGGATGAGAGCCTTCTGCGGCTCGCAAAGCTCAACACAACCAGCATGGCAATCAGCGCACCAACGGACGCGCAAAGCAGCAATTGCGCATTATTGGGTGCGGCGAAAACTGTCAGTGCTAAAGCAAAGCCTATGCCTGCTCCGCCACTGACGCCGATGACTTCCGGGCTTGCCAGCGGGTTGCCGGTTAGTCGCTGAAGAACAGCGCCCGCCATTGCAAGCAGACTGCCTGCGGCAGCGGCAGCCAGAAGGCGCGGCCAGCGCAAAGGCAGGATATCGCGAAGATTTTCGCCTGTCAGAAGCAACCAACCCTCCGGCGTGCGCGCAAGCGCAAGAGCGAGAAAAGCTGCGACCAGCAGAGCGATGAGCAGCAAGCCAAGTTTGGCATTTGAAGCACGTCTGAAAACCTGTGCAGGTGAGGATTGCTGCGATCCTGTCGAACGCACACGTGGAATGAGCCAGAGCAGCAAAGGCCCGCCGATCAGCGCGGTAACCGCGCCTGTCGGGAAAGTCTCACCCAGATTTGCGCCGAAAACTTGCACCGCTCCGTCGCAGATCCAGAGAAGAACGGCACCAGCAAAAGGTGACGCCAGCAGGATTGAACCCGGCTTTCTGACCCCGAAGCTACGGACGATTGCAGGGGCGGCCAGACCGATAAAACTGACAAGCCCGACACTGGCCGCAACGCCGGCACTCAGCACCACCGCAACAGCCACGATCGCAACGCGCAGCCATGAAAGCGATACACCCAGCGAGCGCGCACTGCTATCACCAAGACTTGCAAGCGTCAGCGGACGGCTGAGCATGATTGCGGCAATGAGGCAGACAAGGAATTGCAAAGCAAGGGCGACTGTCGATGACCAGTCCTGCTGGCTCAGCGAACCGCCATTCCATGTCACAAGCGACATGAGATACTGGCCCTGCGATAGCGTCATCGCAGCGGAGATCGCACTGCATGTCACACCGATCAAAAGACCGGACACAACCATCGTCACTGGCTCAAGCCGACTGCGCCAGCCGAGCAGAAACACCATTGCGGTCGCAACACCAGCACCAGAAAGCGCGACCGCCCAGCGAAACTGGTCAAGCACTGTCGGGAAGAACAGCGTTGCCGTAACGATTGCAAGCTGCGCGCCCGACGACACGCCAAGCGTCGATGGATCAGCAATCGGGTTGTTGAGCAAACGCTGCAGCAAAGCACCCGCCAGCCCCAGTGCTGCACCGGCAAAAATCGCAACGGAAGCACGCGGAAACAGCGCATAGACCAGAATGACCTGCTCGGTACTCATGCTTTGCGGATTAAACGGCAGCGAAGGCCATTGCGCAAAAGGCAAAAACGCGTTGGCGTTCCAGAGAAACAGCCCAAGAGCGATCATAACGCCGATTACAGCGCTTGAAATCAGTCCACCACGGGTCACAGGAATGCCTCGTCGCTTGCCTGCAACGCCCGGCTCAGAAGCCGTGCAAATCGCAATCCGGCGGTCAGTCCGCCATAGGGATTGATGTTACCCACCATATAGACACGACCGTCACGGACAGGTTTGAGCGATTGCCAGATCACGCTGTTGCGCAGGCTGTTGCGCGATTCAACTGGAATATCCGAGATGATGATGATGCGCGCATCAGGATTTGCTGCCAGATTTTCCAGCGGAACGGGGGCCGCAAATGTAAAGCGCGAGCGATCCGTCCAGGCGTTTGGCAGACCAAGCCGTTCCAGCACGTCACCAAACATGCTGTCATTGCCGAAAGCGCGGAAATGGCGCGCATCGCCAATATTGATGAGGTAGGTCGGGCGCGATGCAAAAGGTTTTAACGTCTCTTTGGTCTCGGCAATAAACTTCGCCTGAGCCTCAATAACACTTGATGCTTTGGCGCTGAGTTCAAGCTTATCGCCCAGCGCCGTTACAGCTTGCAGCGACTTCTCATAAGGCCCCTCGCCGCGCACATAAAACGGCAACGACATGATCGGCGCTATCGATTTCATCGCCTCTTCATGCCGGGTATAAAAAGGGGAACTCAGGATCAGATCAGGCTTGAGCAGATAAAGCAGCTCGAAATTCGGCGAACCACGCAGACCGAGATCGACAACCGAAGCAGGCAATTGCGGCTCAACCGCATCTTCACGAAACCGGATCAGCTCTGTTGCTGCAATCGGCGTGACACCCAATGCCACCAGACATTCGAGCATGGCCCAATCGATTGCCGCAATACGCGAAAATGGATTGGCGCGTGCCACATTCGGCAAAGCCAAAGCCGCCAAAAGGCCAAGGGCTTTCCGGCGGCTGATTTTAGATGCAGAGACTATCGATCCGCGTTGCGGGCCTGTTACCATGTAAATGTCAGCTTGCTCATATAGGTTCTGCCGTCACCATAGTTACATCCGAAAGAACTGCAACTTGCGACATACTTCTTGTCCGCAATATTCTTGATATTGAGCGACGCCTTAATGTGATCCTTCTGATAGTGAATGACGGCATCGGCCAGTGTCACCGCATCAAGATCATAATTATTTTCCAGATCGCCATAACGCTGACCGACATAGCGCACGCCACCGCCAACGCCAAAGCCTTCAAGCACTGAGCCTTCCTGAAAAGTGTAGTCGAGCCACAGACTTGCTGCATGTTTGGGCACATTGGCAGGACGCTTGCCATTGTAATTGCCTTCAATATTTTCAGCATCCATATATGTGTAGGCCGCACGCAGATCGAGGCCTTGCGCAAGGCTCGCAACACCCTCCAGCTCCAATCCCCGAACGCGTACTTCACCAATCTGCTTTGTCACAGTTTTATCGTTTTCGAGGACTGAAACAGCAACATTCTGCTGCCGTAAATCGTAAATGGCTGCTGCAAAATAGCCGTCCCAGCCATTCGGTTGATACTTGATACCTGCTTCCCACTGTTTTCCTGTTGTCGGTTCTAACAGCTGACCACTGGCAGGCACAGCGAGCGGTTCAAACGATGTAGAATAGCTGATGTATGGTGCAATGCCATTATCAAACACATAGCCAAGACCGGCACGACCTGTCAGCTTGTGATCATCCTTGTCCAGTGGACGCGATACAAGCGTATTCAAATTGGTGGACGTCCCCTTGGTGCTCGCCCAATCCTGACGCAGACCAAAGGTAGCGCGCCAGTTTTCATAGGCCAGTTCGTCCTGCGCATAAATACCAAGCTGGCTCAGGCTTGAATCGACCTTCGTCGCCAAATTTCTTTCCGTCAGATTGATCGGCTGACCATAGATCGGATTATAAATATCCAGCGGTGCCCAGCGCCAGAACTGCGTTTCGACATTATTGTCGAAATAACGATAATCGAGACCAGCAAGAAACTTATGCTCGACTGGGCCGGTGTTAAATTCCGCAACGAAGTTATTGTCGATATTATAGGTGTTCAGACGTTCATCCTGATATGTCGCAATACGTCTTAACGTGCGCCCATCGGTGATACGGCCAGAATTTGAATAACCAAGCGCTTGATATTGCCAGCTTTGATTGGAAAAGCGCGCATTCTGGCGGAAGGTCCATGTATCATTGATACGATGTTCAAGTTCATAGCCGAGATTGATAACATCGCGGCTTGAACGATCAAAATCTGGATCGCCCAGCGAAAAATCGCGTGGCAGCGTATAGCCAGTGGAATTAAGTGTAAATTCTGGTGGCAGGCCCGAAGGCGAGCTTGGATTATCATGCTGGAAGCTGGTGAGAATGGTCAGCTTTGTGTCTTCATCCGGCTTCCATGTGAAGGCGGGCGCGATGAAATAGCGATCATTGTCGAGATAATCGGTCTGTGTGCCAGCTTTGCGAACCATGCCCGTCAGGCGATAGGCAAACTGATCACTTTCCGCGACAGGACCCCCAAAATCAAAATAGGTGCCATAGGTGTCATAGCTGCCAGCCTGAACACCAATCTCGCCGAACTTCTCAAACGTCGGGCGTTTGCTGATCATATTGATCAGGCCACCGGGATTGCCCTGACCGAACATCACCGAAGCAGGTCCGCGCACCACTTCGATACGCTCAAGCATATAAGGATCAACCGCCGAGGCACCTGCAGTGCGCATCAGGCGAAGACCGTTTAAGAACTGCACCTGACGGCCATCAAAACCACGGATCAGTGGAGAGTCAAAGCGCGGATCGGATCCATAAGGCTCTGACACAACGCCGGGCGTATAGCCAAGCGCTTGTCCCAGGGTTTGGGCACCCTGCGCTGCTATTTCGTTCGCAGTCACGACAGAGATTGACTGCGGAGTTTCAACCAGAGGCGTGCCAGTCTTGGTCGCGCTGATGCTGGTTCTGGCAACGTAGCCCTTAATCGGCGCCGTGGGATCTTCCGAACCACCATTCACGACAATCGGTGCAAGCACGGTGGGGCTTGCTGTCTCTTGCGCATTGACTGCAACGATGGAGGCCAACGTTGTGCCGGAAAAAATAACAACCGATAAAGCGCGGCGTTTTCGGGCCAGGATTTTCACTTTGATCCCCTCAAGGTTTAAACTGGACCCCATTAATCATCTTTTCGTAATCTATCCAATAATTCAAGGGCGTATTTTTCATAAGTTTGAGTTATACTAATCAAAATCGCCATAGTTTTGAATTATTCAAAGAAACAGCCATGCCGGAACAGCGCAGCAAGCTCCTCACGTCCAAATCCTTTGAACTCCGACACCTGCGGTATTTCTGCGCACTTGTTGAGGAGAAGAACTTCGAGCGGGCGGCTGCGAAACTTGGTATTGCGCAACCAGGCTTGAGCCAACAGATCATGGCGCTGGAAACCATTCTCGGGGCACCACTTCTTGATCGCTCGCGACGCGCAGTTCAACTGACGCAATCAGGCGAAGTGCTCTATCGTGAGGCCGTCAAAATCCTCATGCAGGTCGACGCGACGATGATTGCGGTGAACCGTGCCGGGCGCGGTGAAATTGGTCAGATCTCCATAGGCTATGTCGCATCAGCCGCCTATTCAGGCATTGTCTTCGAGACCATACGCAAATTTAAGGAAGAGTATCCTGACGTCTCCGTCAATCTGGTGGAGATGGAACTGCGGATGCAGTTAACACGCATTTCCGAAGGGCTTCTCGATATGGGTTTCGTGCGCTGGCCAGCGCCACTTTTGCCGGGCCTGACGAGCCTTGTGGTGAGAAAAGAGCCGCTTGTTGCGGTTCTTAGCGAAACACACCCGTTGGCAGATCAGGCTACCATTGAGCTTCCATCACTCAAGGATGAAATCTTCATCACGCCGCGTCAGCCTGCCGATATTGGATTTCACGGCACAACAATCGAAGCGTGCCACAGCGCTGGTTTTGACCCCAGCATTAGTGCACAGGCTCTTGATTTTACCGAAATTGCGAGCCGAGTCGCGATAGGTCTGGGCGTCGCTCTGGCCCCCAAATCCTTGAGTGCTGTAGGCTTGCCCGGTATTCGCTATATCAATGTAACAGGTACCCCAACGACATCTGACGTGGTACTGGCGTTTCGCAAAAGCGAAGCTTCGCAGGCAGTGAAGAGCTACATCGCGATCTGCCGACGGATGGGGCTATAAGCTCAAACAAAAACCCGCTTTCATCACTGAAAGCGGGCCTTTTAGGTATCTATGCAGCCAAGCTTAAGCCGACTTGATCGTCTTGAGAAGATCCGCGATCGAAAACTCAACCGTTGGGCGGATATCTTTACGCCAAAGAGCAAAAGCCACGTTGGCTTCGATAAAGCCTGACTTTGAACCACAGTCAAACGTCAGACCATGATAATCAAAGCCGAAGAACTTCTGCTGATCGGCAAGCTTGAGCATGGCATCTGTCAGCTGGATTTCATTGCCCGCTCCTTTTTCCTGCTTGCTTAGCAGTTCAAAGATTTCTGGCTGAAGAATATAGCGGCCATTGATATAGAGATTGGAAGGTGCGGTGCCCTTGGCTGGCTTTTCAACCATCTGGTTGATCTCAAAGCCGTTGCCAATCGCATTGCCCTTACCGACGATGCCGTATTTATGGGCTTCTTCAGGATCGCATTCCTGCACAGCAATCACATTTCCGCCGGTCTGCTCATATAGCTCGACCATTTCCTTGAGGCAGCCCTTCTTCGACTGCATGACCATATCTGGCAACAGAAGTGCAAAAGGCTCATCCCCGACCAGTTCGCGCGCGCACCAGACTGCATGGCCAAGGCCGAGTGGAACCTGCTGGCGGGTAAAGCTGGTGGTGCCTGGCTGAGGCTGCAATTCCTGCAGATGCTCAAGTTCGGCCTTTTTACCGCGTTCGGCAAGTGTCGAATAAAGCTCAACCTGTGCATCGAAGTAGTCTTCGATGACAGCCTTGTTGCGCCCAGTGACGAAAATGAGATGTTCGATACCGGCTTCGCGAGCCTCGTCCACCACATATTGGATGACGGGCTTGTCGACTACGGTAAGCATTTCCTTGGGGATGGACTTTGTCGCGGGAAGAAAACGCGTGCCAAGACCGGCGACCGGGAAAACTGCCTTACGAATTTTGCGGATCGAACTCATTCGTCTCCTCGAGGTGTTAAAAACAAAGGTGTGCTATGAAAGCATTGAAACCACTGCATTTCAATTAGGGCGTTTTAATTAAAGAATAGCGAAAATCTTCTTCAAGGCCATCACATTAAGTGACTTTTCCTTAATGTTACTTGATTCAAGAAAACCACAAAATTTTTCGCAATTTTCTGGCTCGTCGCACCATGGTAAACCAAATGCTAACCTGAAGCCTGTAATTTGATGCATCATAAGGGTCGGCCCTAAATTCAACACTGGATCGTATTAATGGGTTAATGCAATCTAGTTGAACGAGGATCGGCATGAAAGGCAACTCGCCGTTTGAAGCGGCAGAACATGATTGCAGAAGGGAAACACAGAATGCTGCGATTTCCATTCACTCTGGGACGAGGAATGCGCGCCAAGATTACAGCGACCGTTGCGGTAGCGATACTCGCATCTGGCCTGTCTACCGGCGCCGCTCTTGCTGATGCTAATTTTAGAAAATGGGTATCCAGTTTCCGCACAACAGCCATTCAGAATGGCGTATCCCCATCGACTTTCGATCGAGCTTTTAAAGGCGTTAACTCGCCCGATCCTGAAGTTTTGCGCAAAGCAAACCTTCAGCCTGAATTCAACGAACCTATTTGGAGCTACATCGACAATCGCGTGAATGAGCATTCCGTTGCTGTTGGACAAAGCATGGCAAAAAAATGGGGCCCGTGGCTCCAGCGGATCGAACAGCGCTTCTCAGTTGACCGCAACATCCTGCTGGCCATCTGGTCGATGGAAAGCAATTACGGCGAGATTCTCAAGCGTGACGATGTCATGATGGACACGATCCGCTCGCTTGCAACCCTCGCCTATGCCGATCAGCGCCGCGCCAAATTCGGCCGCACGCAGTTGATTGCTGCAATGAAAATTCTCCAAACTGGCGATATTGATCGCGGTCATCTGACTGGTTCGTGGGCGGGTGCAATGGGTCATACCCAGTTCATCCCAACCAGCTATCAGGCCTATGCGGTTGATATGGATGGCAATGGCAAGCGCGATATCTGGAATTCGGTTCCAGATGCACTTGGCACAGCTGCAAACCTTCTGCATCGCAATGGCTGGCAGCCGGGCCGTACATGGGGCTATGAAGTCGTGCTTCCGGCAGGACGTAAATTCCCATCCGGCTCGCTTTCCGCCTCCGAATGGCAGAAACTTGGTGTGGTTCGCGCCAATGGCCGTCCATTCCCGGATGCCAATGAAAAAGTGACCTTGAAAGTGATGGATGGTCGCGAAGGTCCAGCATTTTTGATGGCCAAGAATTTCTTTATGATCAAGCGCTACAACAATGCTGATAAATACGCTCTCGCAGTTGGATTGCTTGCAGATCGCATCGGCGGCTATCAGGGCCTGCGTCAGGATTGGAACCGTCCTTTCACTCCGATCACAATGAATGAACGCGAAGAGCTGCAGTCGCATCTTAAAGCGCTCGGCTATTATGACGGCAAAATTGACGGAAAAATCGGCTCTACATCGCGCAAAGCAATTGAAGCTTTCCAACAGCGCAACGGCTTGCAGCAAGATGGACATCCAAGCAAAGAAGTACTGACGGTTCTCCGTCGCCGTTAAAATCAATGCGAATAAAGCCGGAGCGCGTATTTCATGTGCGCTCCTTTTCTTCTTGGCAAAGGACGCTACTATTCCGGGCGCAGGAGAGTAAAGCCAATGCAGGCAGAACGTTTTAAAAAATCTATCAACGGCGTTCTGATGACCACTCTAATTGCCTTTGCAATGATACTGGTAGCCTTCTCTTCCGCATCTGCCCAGAACCGACCACGCACAATTTTTGATATGCTATTTGGGCCAAAACAGACGCAACCACAGCCTCAATATGAGCAGCCCAAGCCGCAACGCACACGCCCTGCAAAGCCAAAACGTGCACCGAAAGCTGTAACACCCGCAGCTCGCGCCGTTCCGGCTACGCCACCACAACCTGAAATCAACTTTGTCGAGAAAAAGCCAGACGCCAAAAAAATTCTCGTCGTCGGTGATTTTATCGGCAACGGCTTAGCGGAAGGGCTCGATGTTGCCTTTGCCGCCGATAGTGACCTACGGATTGTCAGCCGCATCAATGGTTCTTCGGGCTTTGTCCGTGACGATCATTTTGATTGGCCTGCGAACATCGGTAAGATACTTGATGAAGAAAAGCCCGCTGCTGTCGTCGTCATGATTGGCTCAAACGACCGGCAAGCAATCACGATCAACGGACAAAGCCTCGCAGCGCGATCACCAGAATGGACCGCAGAATATCAAAATCGTGTGTCAAAATTTTTAAGAGAAATTACCGATAAGAATTATCCGCTGATCTGGGTCGGTCAGCCCCCATTCCGGCCGCGCGGTATGTCTCAGGATATGCTGGCACTTAACGAAATCTATCGCACGACGTCTGAAAAGGCGGGGGCAAAGTTCGTCGATGTCTGGGATGGATTTATCGATGAAGAAGGCAATTTCAGCCAAACAGGCTTCGACATTAATGGCCAGACAGCGCGTTTGCGCGGCAATGACGGCATCAATACAACAACGGCCGGTAAACGCAAACTCGCATTCTATGCAGAAAAGCCGCTGCAAGCACTCTTCGGCAGCAGCAAAGATAATGAGCAATTGCTGCCAACCGCACAGATAATTGCTCCAGAAAAGCCAATAGACCGCATTGCACCGATTAGCCTGCGCGACGTTGATCAAGATACTAGCGGCGTTCTGCTAGGAGGCGTAATCGCGCCGAAGACGAAAAACAATCAAATACCCAATAAAGGCAGCGGCGCTTCATCGGGCCGCGCTGATGACTTTTCATGGCCGCAGAAAAGCGTAAATCCCTGAATAACAATACTATTTGCAAATATGATTTTATAAATCACACTATAATGCCGTGAAATATGCGGCATTTCTTCGTCTAAATGCTAATTATCTCGTAGTTCACATTTCATATTTCCTCGTCTATCAGAAGGTCGCGCTGTCCAACAGGACGTTTCGCGCACGCGTCTGCATTGAATAAGAGGCATATGAATGAACATCGCATCGAAGCCTCCCGTTGAAAACAACCGGGAGGAGGAATCCCATCTTGCACGCAATCTCACCAATCGACATCTCCAGCTGATCGCCATTGGCGGCGCGATTGGAACGGGCCTTTTCATGGGTTCGGGCAAGACCATCTCGCTCGCTGGACCATCCATTCTGCTGGTCTATGCGATCATCGGCTTCATGCTATTCTTCGTCATGCGTGCGCTGGGTGAAATTCTGCTCTCCAATCTCGAATATCGCTCATTCGCTGATTTCGCAGGCGACTATCTCGGACCATGGGCACAGTTCTTTACTGGCTGGACCTACTGGCTTTGCTGGATTGTAACCGGCATTGCCGATGTGGTGGCTGTTTCGGGCTATGTATCGTTCTGGTATCCGGAACTGGCTCTGTGGATTCCGGCGCTTGGCCTGATCGGCGTGTTGCTGCTGCTGAACCTGCCAAACGTGCGCAACTTCGGTGAAATCGAGTTCTGGTTTGCTCTGATCAAGATCATCGCAATCGTAGCGCTTATTCTGGCTGGCGCCTATATGCTGATCACGAATTTCACGCTGCCAAATGGTACGCAGGCTTCGGTCACACATCTGTGGGCGAATGGCGGGTTTTTCCCGAATGGCTTCTTCGGCTTTGTGGCAGGCTTCCAGATCGCGGTTTTCGCTTTCGTGGGCATCGAACTTGTTGGTACAGCTGCCGCCGAAACGGAAAACCCGACCCGCAACCTGCCAAAGGCAATCAATTCGATCCCCATCCGCGTCGTGCTTTTCTATGTCGGCGCCCTATTTGTGATCATTACCGTTATTCCTTGGGATCAGGTTGATCCGGGTTCAAGCCCGTTCGTGGCCATGTTCTCGCTGGCAGGCCTTGGCATTGCCGCGCATGTCGTCAACTTCGTCGTACTGACCTCTGCAACATCGAGTGCCAATTCCGGCATCTACTCCACATCGCGCATGATCTATGGTCTGGCAACATCACGCCTCGCACCGCAGACACTCGGCAAGCTTAACAGCCGCAAGGTGCCAGTGAATGCGCTGTTCTTCTCCTGCATCTTCCTGCTTGCAGGCGTTGTGCTGCTTTATGCAGGCCAGAGCATCATTGAAGCCTTTACAATCGTCACGACGATTTCGGCACTTCTGTTCATTTTCATCTGGTCAATCATTCTTGCGTCTTATCTTCAGTATCGCCGCAAGCGTCCTGACCTGCATGAAAAATCGACCTTCAAGCTTCCCGGTGGCCGCGCGTCTGTCGTGATGGTGTTTGCCTTCTTTGCCTTCATCCTCTGGGCGCTGGCACAGGAACAGGACACAGCAGCGGCGCTTAAAGTAACGCCAGTCTGGTTTGTGCTTCTGGGCATTATCTATCTCGCCATCCGCAAGAATCGTCAGCAGGGCTAACATAAAAAGCAAAAAAGCCCGGCTTAGAGCCGGGCTTTTTATTGAGACGACGTTTTAATTATCGAGGCAATACGGACGATCCCATCAGATCAGCATCAATGGCATGAGCTGCCTGACGGCCTTCACGAATTGCCCAGACAACCAGCGACTGACCGCGACGCACGTCACCTGCTGCATAGAGCTTGTCGACATTGGTGCGATAATCTTGCTCATTGGCCTTCACGGAAGTTCCACCGCGACGATCCGTTGAAATTTCAAGCTTATCGCCAAGTTCCTTCACGACACTGTCTTCAGCCGGACCAAAGAAGCCGATAGCAATAAAAGCAAGATCAGCTTTGATGTAGAATTCGGAGCCGGCAATCGGCTTGCGCTTCTCGTCAACCTGGCAGCACTTCACATGCGTGAGCTTGCCGTCTTCGCCGATGAATTCAAGCGTTGCGACCTGAAACTCACGATTAGCACCTTCAGCCTGACTGGAAGATGTACGCATCTTGGTTGCCCAATAAGGCCAGACACTCAGCTTGTCTTCTCTTTCAGGCGGCTGCGGGCGAATATCGAGCTGCGTGACATTGACCGCGCCCTGACGGAAAGCCGTGCCTACGCAGTCAGAAGCTGTATCACCACCGCCGACAACGACGATATGCTTGCCACCGGCGAGGATTGGGGCTTCGTGCCATGCAACGGATTCAATGTTCTCGCGGCCAACACGACGATTCTGCTGAACGAGATAAGGCATGGCATCATGCACGCCTTCAAGGTCTGCACCCGGAATACCGGCTGGACGCGGCTTTTCAGACCCCCCCGAATAAAGCACCGCATCATAGGTATCGAGCAGACCGCGCAGTGGCTTGTCAACGCCGATATTGACACCGCAAAGGAAGCGGACACCCTCACCTTCCATCTGCGTGACGCGACGGTCGATCAGGTGCTTTTCCATCTTGAAGTCAGGAATACCATAACGCAGCAGACCCCCCGGACGGCTTTCGCGTTCATAGACATCGACCATGTGACCAGCGCGTGCAAGCTGCTGCGCCGCAGCAAGACCTGCTGGACCAGAACCGATAATCGCAACCGACTTGCCGGTCTTCTGCGCTGCTGGCTGCGGAACGATATAGCCAAGCTCATAGGCCTTGTCGCCCAGTGCCTGCTCCACAGTCTTGATCGCAACTGGCGCATCTTCAAGGTTCAGCGTGCAGGCTTCCTCGCAAGGCGCCGGACAAACACGACCCGTGAATTCCGGGAAGTTGTTGGTCAGATGCAGGTTGCGGATCGCCTGATCCCAGTTGTTGTTATAGACGAGATCGTTCCAGTCCGGGATCTGATTGTTCACCGGACAACCAGTGTCACCGTGGCAGAACGGGATGCCGCAATCCATGCAGCGTGCCGCCTGCTTCTGCACTTCACCATCCGTCATGGGAAGCGTGAATTCGCGGAAGTGACGAATGCGATCCGATGCTGGCTGGTACTTTGCTACCTGCCGGTCGATCTCAAGAAAACCAGTAACCTTACCCATTATTCCGTGCTCCTATCACCGTGCCGTGCGCCATTTCAGGCGCACAGGCACCGCGTTATGATATTCATTTACTCAGCTGCGACACCGATCTGCATGCGTTCCATCTCTTCAAGCGCGCGACGATATTCGACCGGCATGACCTTCACGAATTTCGGGCGATAGCTCTCCCAATTATCGAGAATGTCTTTGGCACGCGTAGAGCCGGTGTAATGCAGATGGTTGGCAATCAGCTGCACCAGACGTTCTTCGTCGTGGCGCGTCATGTTTGCCGATACATCCACACGGCCCTTGTGCATCAGGTCGCCGCCGTGATGGTGCAGCTTTTCGAGGATATCATCCTCTTCCGGCACCGGTTCAAGCTCGACCATCGCCATGTTGCAGCGCTGTGCAAAGTCACCTTCTTCATCCAGCACATAGGCGACACCGCCCGACATGCCGGCTGCGAAGTTACGGCCAGTCTGACCGATAACGACAACCACACCGCCCGTCATATATTCGCAGCCGTGATCACCCACGCCTTCGACAACCGTGACCGCACCAGAGTTACGCACTGCGAAACGCTCGCCTGCCACACCGCGGAAATAGCACTCGCCTTCAAGCGCACCGTAAAGCACGGTATTGCCTGCAATGATCGAGTTTTCAGCCACGATACGCGTGTCTTCTGGCGGACGTATGACAATGCGACCACCCGAAAGACCCTTGCCGATATAGTCGTTGCCATCGCCAATGAGTTCAAACGAGACACCGCGTGCAAGGAAGGCACCAAAGGACTGGCCAGCCGTACCGCGCAGGGTAACGGCAATGGTGTCATCCGGCAGACCCTTGTGACGGAAACGCTTGGCCACTTCGCCCGAAAGCATCGCACCTGCGGAACGATCGACATTCTTGATGTCGACATCGATCTTGACCGGCGTCTTGTTTTCAAGCGCAGGCATGGCCTGAGCAATCAGCGTGCGATCCAGAACATCGTCAATCGGATGATGCTGACGTTCGGTCCAGAAGATTTCGTGCTTCTCGGCTTCCGGCTTGTAGAAGATACGGCTGAAGTCGAGACCCTTGGCCTTCCAATGATCGATCATGGTCTGCTTTTCGAGCAGTTCCGTTTCGCCGATAATCTGCTCAAGCTTGGTGAAGCCCATGGCTGCCAGCAATGCGCGCACTTCTTCTGCCAGATAGAAGAAGAAGTTGATGACATGCTCAGGCGTGCCCTTGAAGCGCTTGCGCAGAACAGGGTCCTGCGTAGCAACGCCCACAGGACAGGTGTTGAGATGACACTTGCGCATCATGATGCAGCCAGCGGCAATCAGCGGAGCAGTCGAGAAACCGAACTCGTCGGCACCGAGCAGCGCACCAATCACCACGTCGCGACCGGTCCGAAGACCGCCATCGACCTGCAGCGCAATGCGTGAACGAAGACCGTTCAACACCAGCGTCTGATGGGTTTCGGCAAGGCCGATTTCCCATGGCGAACCAGCGTGCTTGAGTGATGTGAGCGGCGACGCACCCGTGCCGCCATCATAGCCGGACACTGTGATATGGTCAGCACGTGCCTTGGCAACACCGGCCGCAACCGTACCAACACCTACTTCCGAAACCAGCTTAACGGAAATATCAGCAGCCGGATTGACGTTCTTCAGATCATAGATCAGCTGTGCCAGATCTTCGATCGAGTAGATGTCATGGTGTGGTGGAGGCGAAATGAGACCAACGCCCGGCGTCGAGTGACGTGTCTTGGCGATGGTCGCATCGACCTTATGGCCCGGCAGCTGACCGCCTTCACCCGGCTTTGCACCCTGCGCAACCTTGATCTGGATGAGATCGGAATTGACCAGATATTCCGTCGTCACACCAAAACGGCCCGATGCCACCTGCTTGATCGCAGAGCGTTCAGGGTTTGGCGTACCATCCGGCAGCGGATAGAAACGATCCGGCTCTTCACCACCCTCACCTGTGTTTGACTTGCCGCCAATGGCGTTCATCGCACGCGCAAGCGTGGTGTGCGCTTCACGCGAGATCGAGCCAAACGACATGGCACCCGTCGAGAAGCGCTTGACGATATCGACTGCCGATTCAACCTCTTCAATGGCAACAGGCTCGCGGCCACTGGCTTCCGCAAAGCGGATATCAAACAAGCCACGAATGGTCTTTGCCTGCGCCGCCTTGGAATCGAGCATCGTTGTATATTCGGTGAACGTATCCGGGTTTGAAGTGCGGACGGCGTGCTGGAGTTTCGCTACCGCATCGGGCGACCAGAGATGCGCCTCACCCCGCATACGGTAGGCATATTCGCCACCAACTTCGAGCGCTGTCAGCAGAACCGGGTCGTTGCCGAACGCATCGGTATGACGACGCACAGTTTCTTCCGCAATCTCATTAAGACCAACACCTTCGATGCTTGTTGCCGTGCCGAAGAAGAACTGATCGACGAAGCTCGTCTGCAGGCCGACCGCATCGAAAATCTGCGCGCCACAATAGGACTGGTAGGTCGAGATGCCCATCTTGGACATGACCTTCAGAATGCCCTTGCCGATCGACTTGATATAGCGCTTGACCACTTCATGCTCGTCGACTTCCGGCGGGAATTCGCGACGGCGATGCATGTCGAGCAGCGTGTCGAAAGCGAGATACGGGTTGATTGCTTCCGCACCATAACCAGCAAGACAAGCGAAATGATGCACCTCGCGCGGCTCACCCGATTCAACAACCAGACCCACCGAAGTGCGCAGACCCTTGCGGATCAGGTGATGGTGGACAGCAGCCGTTGCCAGCAGAGCCGGGATCGGAATGCGATCCGGACCAACCTGACGATCCGACAGGATGACGATGTTATAGCCGCCATGAACCGCTGCTTCCGCACGGTCGCACAGGCGTTCAATCGCGCCATGCATACCGGCAGCACCCTCACCGACATTATATGTGATGTCGAGCGTCTTGGTATCAAAGCGATCTTCCGTGTGACCGATGGAGCGGATCTTTTCGAGATCGCCATTGGTCAGAATCGGCTGACGCACTTCCAGACGCTTGCGGCGCGATGTGCCAACCAGATCGAAAATGTTTGGGCGTGGTCCGATGAACGAGACAAGGCTCATCACCAGCTCTTCACGGATCGGATCAATGGGCGGATTGGTGACCTGCGCGAAGTTCTGCTTGAAATAGGTGTAGAGCAGCTTCGACTTGTCGGACATGGCCGAAATCGGCGTATCCGTCCCCATCGAGCCGATGGCTTCCTGACCCGTTGTGGCCATTGGCGACATCAGAAGTTTGGTGTCTTCCTGACTGTAACCGAATGACTGCTGACGGTCGAGGAGGCTTACATCCTTGCGTAGCGCGCGAGGCTCAACCGGGTTCAGGTCTTCCAGAATAAGCTGCGTGTTGGAAAGCCACTGCTTGTAGGGATGCTTCTGTGCGATCTGTGACTTGATTTCCTCATCCGAAACGATGCGGCCTTCTTCCATATCGATGAGCAGCATACGGCCCGGCTGAAGACGCCACTTCTTGACGACCTTCTTCTCTTCGACAGGCAGAACTCCAGCTTCCGAAGCCAGAATTACGAAATCGTCGTCAGTCACAATATAACGGGCCGGACGCAGACCGTTACGGTCCAGCGTCGCACCAATCTGGCGACCATCGGTAAAGGCAACGGCAGCAGGACCATCCCATGGCTCCATGAGAGCGGCATGATATTCGTAGAACGCGCGGCGTTCGTCCGACATCAGCTTGTTGCCCGACCATGCTTCCGGGATCAGCATCATCATCGCATGGGCGAGGCTGTAGCCCCCCTGATGCAGGAATTCGAGCGCGTTATCAAAGCAAGCCGTATCCGACTGACCTTCGTAGGAAATCGGCCAGAGTTTGGAGATGTCGTTGCCGAACAGCTCCGAATCCACCGACGCCTGACGGGCCGCCATCCAATTGACGTTGCCGCGCAACGTGTTGATCTCGCCATTATGCGCAACCATACGATAAGGATGCGCCAGCCGCCATGATGGGAAAGTGTTGGTTGAAAAGCGCTGGTGAACGAGCGCCACAGCACTTTCAAAACGCGGATCTTTCAGATCGTTGTAATAGGCACCAACCTGATAGGCCAGGAACATGCCCTTATAAACAACGGTACGCGCCGACATGGAGACGATGTAGAAGCCCTTATCGTCGCCGTCGTTTTCCTGATAGATGCGGTTGGAAATGACTTTGCGCAGCACGAACAGACGGCGTTCAAATTCATCATCGGTTTCGATGGTCGCGTTGCGACCGATGAAAACCTGAACGTGAGATGGCTCGGTTGCAGCAATATCCGGGGCTTTTGAAAGCGAGGAATTGTCAACCGGAACCTGACGGAAACCGATAAAGGTCTGGCCTTCTGAGCCGATGACCTCCTTAATGATCTCTTCGATATGCCCACGCAATTCAGCATCGCGCGGCATGAACAAATAGCCTACGGCGTAGTGGCCCGGCTGCGGCAGATCGATGCCCTGACGCGCCATTTCTTCGCGGAAAAAGCGATCTGGAATCTGGACCAGTATGCCCGCACCATCGCCCATCAGAGGGTCGGCGCCAACCGCACCACGATGGGTGAGGTTTTCGAGCATCTTGAGGCCGTTTTCGACAACCTGATGCGACTTCTGGCCCTTCATATGCGCGATGAAGCCCACGCCGCAGGCGTCGTGTTCGTTGCGCGGATCATAGAGACCTTGGGCGGGGGGAGTACCCGCCGAAGTTCGCGTTTTTCGGGTTGTGTTGGTGGAATTGGTCGCAGCTTTGACCGATCCGTTCTGACCGTTGTGTAAATCCACATGCGATACAGATGGCGTCAAATGCGGCATCGTCATTCCCTCCAATAAGCGCGCAACCCTGCGCGATACGATAATGAACCGGAACGGCTATTCGTTCCGTAACTGATTTAAGTGTATGGATAGCCTTATCGAAAAGGCGTTAGACGACGTTCCATGGCCGATAGCATAACCATCGAATGGAATATTGTTTTCTCGCCTTAGTCTTTCAGGCTCTACAAGTGACCTCGGCCCGCATTGCGGCGCACCAAACTCCCCTGTCTTATTCAGTGCCGTATTCTGCCGGGTTGTCCCGATCTGCACGACACCTTCTTTCTGCGACCGTCGGATAATCTGATGAAAAATCCTGATAATCACAGTGATGAATTGGACAGCAATGGTGAATTAGTCAGCATTACTGTCCTAATAACGTATGACAGAATTCAAATTCGCTCACAAGATGGAAACGTGATTTTTTTAAGCCTATTGCGAAATAAAATATCGTATAACTTACATTAAACAATGTTTAGTTGCGCTACACACCAAATGCGTCAGTTTGGCACGGCTTTAAACTTAGACATCCCGCTAAAAAAAGAGACAGATACGGCCTGATTTTTAGCGCTTACAGACCTTACACCCGTTACCGAGTCCGGCTATAGACCTTTCAGAAAACTCATCAAGACGGTGGAGAACAACGTGCATTTTGCTTCAGACAATTGGGCAGGCGCCCACCCGAAAATTGCTGAGAGTCTTTCCCTTCATGCAAACGGATTTGCTGCGGCCTATGGTGCCAGCGAAATCGACAAACGCGTCGAACAGCGTTTCAACGAATTGTTCGAGCGTGAAGTCGCGGTCTTCTTTGTCGGCACAGGCACAGCCGCCAACTCCTTGGCGCTCGCCAGTGTCAATCGTCCCGGCGGCGTTTCACTTGTGCATCGTGAGGCCCATGTTATTGAAGATGAATGCGGCGCGCCGGAATATTTCACCGGCGGTGCGCGTCTGCATCCGATTGATGGCGCGATGGGTCGTATCGATCCTGAGCTTCTGAAACGCGAGCTCAAACGCTTTAATCCAGCTTTCGTGCATGCCGGTCAGCCAATGGCGGTCAGTATCACGCAGGCGACCGAAGTTGGCACGCTTTATCAGCCGGAACACATCTCGACGATTTCGGAAATCTGCCGCGGTGCAGGCTTGCCGCTGCATATGGATGGTGCCCGTTTTGCAAATGCGCTGGTGTCGCTCGATATGACGCCTGCAGAAATGACATGGAAGCAGGGCGTCGACATTGTTTCCTTTGGCGGTACGAAGAATGGTTGCTGGTGTGCGGAAGCGCTCGTCTTCATGGACCCTGCCCGCGCACGCGATTTACCGTTTATCCGCAAACGCGCCGCACAGCTTTTCTCAAAAACACGCTTCATTGCAGCGCAGTTTGATGCCTATCTGGCGGACGATCTTTGGATTGAACTGGCAAAGCATTCCAATGCGCTTTCCGCACGTCTCGCCCGTCACATCGATGCATCCAGTCAGATGCGTCTGGCTTGGAAGCCGGAAGCCAATGAAGTTTTCGCAATCATGAAACAATCAGTCTATGACCGCCTGCGTGACGCTGGCGCGATATTCTATGATTGGAACCCGCCGCATTCGGAAGTCAACCGCATCAGCGAAGGCGAAATCTTCGCGCGCTTTGTGACAAGCTTTGCCAATACGGAAGAAGAAGTCGATCAGTTTGGCAAGCTTATCGCCTAACAAAAAAAGCGGCGCTGAATGCGCCGCTTTCTTTATAGAATCTCAACAGAGATTAGTGGGCGGTTTTCGCCTCAATCTGCTGAGCATCGGCCGCAGAAGAATTGCTGACTTCGATCTTGCGCGGCTTCATCTGCTCAGGAATTTCGCGCTTAAGATCGATGTGGAGCAAACCATTTTTAAGGCTGGCGCCCGCAACTTCAACAAAGTCTGCGAGCTGGAAGCGGCGCTCGAAAGCACGCGAAGCAATGCCGCGATAAAGCACTTCACCGGTTTCAGAATCATCATTTTCGGCCTTCTGGCCCTTCACGGTCAACTGATTACGATGAGCTTCGATTTCGAGTTCGCTTTCAGAGAAGCCTGCAACAGCCATTGTGATGCGATAGGTGGTCTCACCGGTCCGCTCAATATTATAGGGCGGATAAGACTGTGAACCTTCTGGCGATGCAAGCGTGTCGAGCATCGAGGAGAAGAGACGATCAAAACCAACGGTGGAACGATAAAGTGGAGAAAAATCTACGTGACGCATGTTTAAGCCCTCCTTAAGAGCGACAAGAATGCACAATATTGGCGGCAGAACTCCCATTCTGGCGAATTCTTTGTGCCGGCGATCCCGTTCTCGGCGACCGCAAAACTTAATTGGGAATACCGCTTTTTCATTTCAAGACTGATTTTAACGTGTCTCGTATAAAATTCTCCCAGAGCCGCGTATGAGCACAGCCAATACAGTTACACGGCTTATCACTTGCCGTAACAACTCCTGATCGCTTGGACCCCGAAAATTGGGGGGTACGCCATCCAATGAACCCAAAATGAACATCATCTTTGGCGAGCGTTCAGATGCTTGGGGCTATTGTCCCACTATGCCCGCTGAGAAGTGGGTTCATCAAAGGATCACGGTTATGAAAAAAGCTTTTCTTGCTTTTGCCGCACTTGCCACCGTCGCAACCGGAATTGCGACCACGTCCCATGCAGCCGATAACGGCCTGCGTGTTCAGGTTCAATATTACGATGATGACGGTTATCGTCCACCCATGCCGCCACGCGGCGGACCCCGTCCGGGTTGGGACGGTCCAGATCGCGGATATGATAGAGGCCCGGGTCGCGGACCAGGCTGGGGCGACGGCTATGGACGTCCGGAAATTTTAGGCCCTCGCCAGATTGCGCGTTCACTGCAACGCCGGGGCTATGATGTTGGCGATATGCGCCGTGAACGCGGAGCTTATCTCGTCAAAGCAACCCGCCCGAATGGTCGCCGCGTAATCGTCGTTGTTGACGCGTTCAGCGGCCGCATCATTGATGAACGCCGCGTTGGTCGCGGCTGGTAACTTAGTCTGATTTTAAAAGATCAGTCTGTGTAACGTCCCTTGCACAGGCTGTATTCTGAACCGGAAGTTTGCTCGCAAACTTCCGGTTACTTTTTATAATTGTTTATCCGACTATACTGGTGTGTAATTTTAATTGGGGCCGCAGTTTGAATGCCAGAATTTCTTTTTGAAACCGACGCGAACCCAATTCCCGTGGGAGCGACATCAGGGCAATTTAAAGCCAAAGATGGCATTGATCTGCGTTACGCAATTCTTAAGTCAGAAGTGAGGCCCTCACGCGGAACAGTCATTCTGCTGCAAGGCCGCAACGAATTTATCGAAAAATACTTTGAAACGATGTCAGACCTCACTGCGCGTGGTTTCACCGTCGCGACAATGGACTGGCGCGGACAGGGGGGGTCTCAACGGCTTCTTAAAGATCGTATGCGCGGCTATGTGCGAAATTTCAGCGATTATACCGACGATCTCGATCAGTTTTTGACTGAAATAGTTCTCCCGGATTGTCCGCCCCCCTTCTATGTTCTGGCGCATTCAGCGGGTGCACTCATCACCTATTCGTCAATGCATAAGCTCACATCACGCGTGACCCGCATGGTTCTGTGTGCACCACTGATGGGGTTGCGCCCATTGCAATCCGGTGATGATAAAATGCGCCGCATGGCAACGGCCCTGCGCTGGCTTGGGTTGGGCCGAAAATATGCTGCTGGCGGGCGGATACGCGGCGAGCGGCAATTTGAAAACAATCCGCTCACCAGCGATCCAGTCCGCTTTGCACGCAATATGGAAGTTGTCCGCAACAATCCGAATCTGGCGTTGGGTGGCCCGACTATTCACTGGATCGGTAATGCTCTGCGCGCCGCATCGCGGATTCATCAACCCGACTTTTACGAAGGACCGACGGTGCCGGTCCTCATTATCGCCGCCGGTGCCGATACAGTCGTCTCGACTGCTGCCACAGAACGCCTCGCAGCGCGCACGCGTAACGTCTCACTCGTCGTTATTGATGGGGCGCGTCACGAACTGCTGCAAGAGGCCGACTTTTATCGAGAACAAACCCTTGCAGCATTCGACGCTTTCATTCCCGGAACATCGAAAATAGAAACGCAGCCAGATAGCCTGGAGCCTTCAAATCCTGACAAAAACTAATCAGCTGTTGAGCAGCTCAAGCACTGCGCTGTGTAATTCCGGCGAAGCGGCGGCAACAATATCGCCGCCCTTTTCCGCCGGACCACCGTCGCGCTGCGTGACAACGCCACCCGCCTGCTCGATAATCGGTATAAGCGCGACAATATCATAAGGTTGAAGGCCAGCTTCCACGACAAGATCAGCAAAGCCGCTGGCAAGCATGGCAAAAGCATAACAATCCACGCCGTAACGCGACAGACGCACCGCATTTTCCAGCTGGTCGAAGCCTTTGCGCAGATCGCCCTTGAAAAGCGCTGGCGTGGTGGTGAACATGGTCGCATCATCAAGCTTTGCCTGAGCGCGCACGGAAAGCCGACGTGGTTCGGCACCTTCACGGAGCAGATAAGACCCATTGGCATCGCCGTAAAAAAGCTCACCCGTGAACGGCTGGGACATCATGCCGGCCTTTGCATCGCCATCGACAGACAATCCGACCAGCGTTCCCCAAACCGGCAGGCCAGAAATGAATGCACGGGTTCCATCCACCGGATCAATAACCCAGACATGGCTGCGGTCGATATTTTCAGGGCCATATTCTTCGCCAAGAATACCATGGTCCGGAAACTCTCGGCCAATGACGGCACGAATCGCGCGCTCGGCTGCGCGGTCTGCTTCCGTTACCGGATCAAAGCCCGTGGTATATTTATTGTCGATTTCGTTGAACTGGCGAAATCTTGGCAAGGTTTCACGCGCTGCTACGCTCGCCACTTCGGAAAAAAATGCCTTATCGATCAGCAATCCTAAACTCCCGTTTTCATAAATTGATGCATTGATATGCATTCCTTGCTAATATTGCCTATAAATTGAGCTAGCTATTCTTAAGCTCAAAAAATATGCGCAAACTCTTGACCAAAAAGTCCTTGCCGCGTAGCTTAAAGGACAGACAGGCTGTCCTGTCGGTGCCTTTCGGGGCATTTCCTCCCTAGTCTTTGGCCGCGCTTCTTCATTGCAGCGCGGCTCTTTTTATGGAGAATACCGAGCTACTCTGCCGCCAGCGGTGGCACAACCAGAAGCTCATCCGGCAAAGAGGTAAGATCACTCAAGAATTGATAGAGATCTCCGCACAAGGCATCAAAACCAACCAGTTTCTGCAAAGTTTGCTCATTCATATAAATACTGCGATTGATCTCTATCTGAAGTGCATAGCAGGCTGCAGCAGGTCGCCCATAATGCTCGGTGATGAAACCACCTGCATAGGGTTTGTTATGCGCAACCGTATAACCAAGCCCTTGTAAAAGCTCAATGGCTGCCTGCGTGAGCTGTTCACCACAAGACCGACCAAAACGATCACCAATGATAAAATCGGGCCGCCCGGCAGTCTCTCCTGAACGCGTCCCACCCGGCATTGAGTGACAATCAATCAGAACGGAATAACCGAAGCGCTCATGAGTTTCCTTCAGCAATGCATCCAGCACGCGGTGATATGGCTTATAAAGCTGTTCAATCCGGTAAACTGCTTCTTCCAACGCAATGCGTCCGGGATAGATCAACTGCCCTTCAGCCACAAGACGCGGCACAGTCCCCAGGCCTCCGGCGACACGCGCTGACTGACTGTTCACAAAAGGTGGCAGCGGTTCAGCGAACATACGCGGATCAAGTTCGTAAGGCTCGCGGTTTACATCGAGAAATGCACGCGGAAAATGCGCCTTAAGCAATGGCGCGCCAAGACGTGGGGTGGTAGCAAACAGCTCATCAACGTAGCAATCTTCGGAATTCCGGATCGTCAGCGAATCGAGCCGCGATTCCTTTAGAAAAGACGCTGGATAAACGCGCCCGCTATGAGGTGAATTGAAAACGAACGGGATTCGCTGCTGCGCCGGCGCGCAGATCTCAAAAGGAGGAATCTGAGGAAAATCGCGTTCCAGACTCATATTCTCTACCTGTCCTGCCGCCTCTTAGTAACACGTGATAAGATAATTCGGCTTTCAAAGCAGCACCTTACACGAGTCTCACATTGACCAATATACATCATTTGAGACACCACGCCCCTCCCTCTGACAGGCGCTTCAAACGGTAAAAAGCTGTAACATAAAACAGCTTGTTGCCAAACAGCGGCCATAACAATTAACATTTAAGAGAAGATTCATTTCATATTTACCAAAAGAGCGTTTTCTATGGGAAACGCTGAGTCGTCGGCCATGCAGAAAGCTGCGCACGAACGACGTGAAATTCGGACGGACCAATGAAGAGAATTCTGTTAGCTGAAGACGACAACGATATGCGTCGCTTCCTCGTGAAAGCGTTGGAAAAAGCGGGCTATCACGTCACGCACTTCGACAATGGCGCCAGCGCATATGAAAGATTACGCGAAGAACCGTTTTCGCTGTTGCTAACTGACATCGTCATGCCTGAAATGGACGGCATCGAGCTTGCACGCCGCGCAACCGAAATTGATCCTGACCTTAAGATCATGTTCATCACAGGGTTCGCGGCAGTTGCACTGAATCCCGATTCTGATGCGCCGCGTGATGCCAAAGTGCTTTCCAAACCTTTCCACCTTCGCGATTTGGTGAACGAAATCGAAAAAATGCTGATTGCCGCCTGAGGCGACCAGCACGTTTTCCAACCTTTCATAAGTTATTCAACAAAAAGAACAAAAACTTCGAAAAAGGGCATTGACGGGCGCAGCACGATATGGTGTATGCGCCACATCGAATGGGCGTATAGCTCAGCGGGAGAGCACTACATTGACATTGTAGGGGTCACAGGTTCAATCCCTGTTACGCCCACCATTCGAACCCCTGATAAATCAATAGTTTAGAGACATTACGGCGATTGCCGTATGGCCTGTTGAAAACTTCTACTCACCAAATACTCACAAACGATGCAGGCTACTCATAGAGCTGGAGACTTAACTCACCAGTCTAGACCAAATTCGTCTGGCTAAGACGCTTTTCAGACAGTGAGTCGGCGTAGATGCATTAATCTCTTTGGGATATCCGAAGCGGACGCAGCCGGGACGCAAACAAAGCCTTGATACAAAACGGCAATCGGGAATGCCGGACGTGTAACGGACGCAGCGCGGACGCAAGGTGTTACAGAAACGTGACTGTAACGTTACGTCACGTGACGGTCGTTAAACGCCCGTTGAACGTTCGTTGGGATTATCTTTTGTTTTTCTTGAGAAAATTCGGCTGAAAAGTGGACTCGCCATCAGCAAATTAACGACTTGCAATAACCATGGTTTAGCCAAGCCAAATCAACTTCGTGCCAATCGGCGACGAGTTAACAGTGCGCCACTTGAGGGCAATTGCATACGAGTCAAGTCGGCCGACTTTCCCAAGGTGAAATGCGGAGCGGTTTCATGCGTTAGCCTGAAAAGGCCTTATTGATCCTTCAGGGAAGCGATATGCATAGCCAATGAGCTTTCTAAATCATCAAAAAATCATAGGAAATACTGGAATAATCGCAATGATGACGCACGCTCTTATTATCTCGCTACACGTAATTTCCGTCTTTGCAGGTGTCGCTGCCGCCATCTTGTGGTTTCGCTCAGCCGATATTGATATTCCAGACATAGCACCCACGAAACACCACAAGACTAAAGAAGGCAGCCTTTCAGACGAATGGGTTGAGCAGTTTTCGGCTAATTTAAAATTGCATCGCAAGCAATGGCTAAAATCTACGCGTTACAACAAGGCGGCAGCATCAGCAGCGGCAGCGGCGGCAATGGCTCAAGCAATTGTTTATCTGCTCAATCTTATCAACCTACTAGCTTAGTTGGAACAATTTGTAGGCCTACCCAAAAGTAGACGTAACCCGCCAATCGAAAAAATAAATCTGGCTCTAGCAACGGCGTGACTGTTTACTAAAATTATCCCGCTTGCCGGGGCCTTTGAAACCCTGTGGTTTCAAGGTAAGCAGCCCCGCGACGTTCGGAGACGTGCAGGGGCCCTTTTTTATGCAACGGAAAAGAACCAGATGGCCAGCACAATGAGCAGAACAGCGACTGCGGACCAAACTAGACGCCAGCCAACGCTATTAGTTGCCATAAATGCGGTTACCACGATTGAACCAGCCGCCAACATTGTAACAGGCCAATAGATCGACATGTAAAAAATGATGGCAACCCACCAAGAAATCGAAATCATGAGACGGATTTAGGCTACATCTTCCTTTTGCGCAATTGCTATGGTCAGGACCAATATTGTTAGCGTGCCGAAAATGTCACGCTATTGTCTCGGAACATATCATTGGCGTGGGTGTTTATTATGCGCAAACACCTATAGGAGTAATGCAATGAAGAAAGTTCTTATTGCTGCCGCTGCATTTGCAATGATTTCCGGAACTGCCCTTGCGCAGGAGCCACCTAAGCCGCCTGCCCCTCCCGAAGCTGGTGCACCGGGAACACCGCCACCACCTCCTCCACGCGGTGGACCGCACCGTGCCCCTGATAAGTCCGCACATATCCGCGTGGAAGATAAGGGGTATAAGGTTGACGTAAAGTGTGCAGAAGACCAGTCGACGATTGAGTGCGCCGAGGTTGTTTACAAACTTCTCGACCGCGTAGGTCCACCTAAGAAGTAAATTTGCAAGTCAAACCCCGCTTCGGTGGGGTTTTTTATTGCCCCCTTGACCATCAGGAGCACCTCTGCCAGCTTGCGGTAAATAATGGGAGCGGTTTTATGTCAAACATTCGGGAATTTCTTGAAAGCCGTATTGAAGCACTGAAAGCTAGTATAGAACGACACAACCAGCACCTTGAACTTATTCAACGTCTTCCAAATCCTGATGCAGATTTAAATACTGAAGAAGTCGAGGAGTATGAGCGCCGTCGTGACCTAGACCAAATGTTTCTCGACCGAAGAATTAATGAACTGGCTGCATTAGCTATAGGAAATTAAGACGCCTTTGCCAGCTTGCGGCAAACAAGAGGTTTATATGGGTCTTTTTATAAAGATCATCGGAATACTGGCATTAATTCCAGGATTGACGATTGCTGTTTTCGGTATTGCTACGACAGGCACTGACAGGCTTGTCCTCCTGTCTTGCGGCATAAGCTTATGCTTATCAGGCATGGTGATAATCTGCCTTGGCTTAATTATTGAGCACATTCACGATATGCGAGAAGCAAATGAGCGCCTCGTTAAGCTTCTGGACACGCGTTATTCGACCGAGAAGTCATAAGTTCAGTCAGTGGCGCATCGGCATTTCGAAAGAGTGGAAGCGGCCAGACTGAAATCAGTACGTTAGCTATGGCTAAAAAGTCAGCGCGAGTCCACTGAGAGGAAATCATGTTAAATCAGGTATTAAGTGTCTGTATTGACAATGTGTTTTCAGTGTGAGTCGGGTTGAAATCGGCAAAGGCAAATCGGTGCCGTATATTGTAAGAAATTGCTACTAAAGCATCATATTGACTACTCATCCAGTCTTTGCCACAGATTAGCAAGGGCAAAGGGGAGTTTCATGAATAAGCTTATTATCGCTGTGCTGGCTTTCAGCGCACTTTCCACCGCATGCGCAAAGCGTCCTGACGCAATTGTGCCAGTGGATATTCCAATGGCGGCGTACACAAACCTCAGCTGCCAAGCGCTTGCTAGCGAGCTGGTAAAAGAAAAGACAAAACTTGCAACCCTTTCCAAGCAGCAGAATGAAGCTGCAACTGGCGATGCCGTTGGCGTATTCCTGATCGGCGTTCCAGCATCGAGTACCCTTGGCGGTGACAAAGAAGGCGAAGTAGCTGTCTCTAAAGGCAAAGTGAACGCCATTGAAAGCGCTGAGAAAAGCAAGGGCTGCAAGTCATGATTAAGCAAGGACTTATAGCGGTGGGTGCCACGCTGCTTGTTTTTGGAGCTGCACACGCCCAGACTACACCACAGGAGTGCTCAGCAATTGGTGACAGCCTTCAACGCTTGACCTGCTTTGATAAGATTTTCCCCAAAGGTGAAAACCCGGCACAAGATGACAGCGCAGCAAAAGAGAGTGCTGCAAGCAATTGGGATATTTCAGAAGACCGTTCGCCCATTGACGATAGCTTACGGATCGCAGCATTCTTGCTGCCGAGGGATGCTGAAAAACAAATGCGCATACTCGGCGGTCCTTCACTTCTCCTGAGATGTAGGGACAATACGACTTCGGTTATTTACACCACAGGTCGGTTCAGTGCGAATGATCGCATCAAAATCACTTACCGTATCTCTGACACCGCGCCCAAGACAGAAACATGGGGATCGTCTACCGATCGACAAGCAATAGGCCTATGGGATGGAGCCAAGGCAGTCCCCTTCCTCAAACTTCTAAAAAACGGTGAGACATTAGCCATTCAAACTGAAAATCCTAATACAGAGGCTGTTTTTGACCTCGGCAACGTTGAAGAGGTCGTCAACAAAATATCAGACGCCTGCAATTGGAAATGAAATAACCCGCAAGGGGCAACGGGATAAGGGGATGGGGAATTATTAATATGCTGGCTTTGACATCCAAAGTTCCGCCATGCGGAACGCAGCTTCGAGTGAAGCGACCTTCCCTAAAATACTGATACCACCAGATGGCGCATCATTTGTTTCAAATAGAAACAGGCCACCAAATCCGAGGTGTTCTACACCTGCATCAATAACTGTTTGCTTCGCCAATTCTGCAATGTGAATGCTGCGATTTTCATCAAGAGCAACTGTAGCAAGGATTTCTTCCATGGCACGTACCCCTCGAGCTGCAATACCAGAACGCGTTGAACCAAGATTATCAGCAAACGATTTGGCGCTTTATATGGTTTCATCAGACACAGCCCGAATGGGTATTCTTCGCAGGGCTAAGAACCCTATTGCCCCGCCAATGATCCGCTATCGTGATGTGCGCCGCGCTATAACATCATATTTAACAGATGCAACGAGAAATTTGAACCATCTTGTATCTGCTGAGCAGATGTTTGACCAAAGGAGAGGTGATCTCTCCCTTTCAAACCTTGTGAGAAACGACGCAGAATTATCGATCGAAGTCTTGCACTCCCTTCAACGCATGCGAAATCAATTAAGCGGCTTCGACTTTCATCCGGCTCCGAATGAACAAGATAAATTAACTATATCTGGTGTCGAAATATCTGTCCGGGCAGATGTTCTCGTACATGGTTCACTGAGAGGTGAGCAGCAGATTGGAGCAGCAATATTGCGGATGACAGCAGACGATGCCACGACTGAATTAGCGCGCGAGCGACGCCGAAATATCGGCTTTTACGTGGCAACTCTCGCCAAAATGCATATAGATCAAAATATCATTTCAGACAGGACGCCTTCAAAGAGACTGTGTATGTCGATTGATATACAACACGGCGAGGTATTTACTGCTCCGGCTGCAAATACGCGTAGGACAAATGATCTCGAGAGTGCCTGCTCAATGATTGCTGCTATTTGGCCTTCGATTTAGCCTAAAACCAACCCCGCTTCGGCGGGGTTTTTCATGCGCGTTGCAAATCTGTCTTTGTCCTAATAGCGATTAAAAATGCGGGGTGTCGTCAGCAAGTACATCACCTCGTGTCAGTCCATCAATTCCAGCGATCGGGGCGTCAATAGAAACAGTCTTGAAGTAATTATATTGACGGTTGTATTCGGTGACTGATTTCTTCACCCATGCTGCAAGCTCATTGAAAGGCACCTTCCGATCGAGAATTTGCACCATAACGGAATTGATAACGTCCATTTGCGCAGCGGCCATGAGATAGCCGGGCACATGAACGCTGATAAGCTTGCACATTTCGGTGTGGTTAGCGCGCGCGAAATCTTGTGCCTTGATACGCTGATATTTTCGGCGGTCTTTTTCACGCATCGCGTCTGTGCGAACTTGTTTTTTGCCCAGCCGTCTGACCCGATCACGCGCATTTTTTTTATCGCAAATACTGCGATACAAATTTGGGTCTTCGATTTTGATTTTGGCCAACCGAGCTCGACTTGTTTCCCTCCTTTTTGTTTTGTATCGGCGGGACCATTTCTTCGCCTGCAGAGCGACAATCTCTTTACGTGCGGATCTGTTATCGCGCCGCTTTCTGTTGAATTCCGCTCGCAGGCGCAGCGCTTCTTCAAGAGCCTCCTCTGGCTCCATCTGCATAAGAGTTTGCAGTTTAGCCTTAGTGATCCATCTGGGAAGTATATCAGCTTTCCGCTTTTCCACCTCAGCGCCTCCTCTGATCAGAGACTCAGTTTTCGATACTGAACAATACACCTTCAAGTTAGTTTTTCTGATCACATTCACTTTCGAGATTGACTCTCTGCCCTCCATGAACAAAATAAGAACATCGATGGCGGTCGTGACAATCACAGATATACGGATGGCGTGTGTATCTGCTTTTTAATGGAGCAGTACAATGAATGCGGTTACGCAAGAAAATGAATATGACAATGAAATTGAGCTGGTCCTTGCCTATCACAAAGGCGATGTGCGGGCAGCAATTGAAGCGCTTCTGAAAGACCGCGACTTCCTGGTTAAAGAGATCGAGTACGCCAGCCTTGCAATGTCGATGGGTTTTGCTCGTGGCTGGAAGCCGACTGTGTTTACAAAATGAGCAGACCACGCGGCGAGCCACCAAAGACGCTCATCAACAAAGAATATCCTTTTCAGGTCGTGCTTTTCATGACCGATTGGCACCGGGAAAATCTTATCCAAATGTTGAATGACCGGACGCGTCTGGGTGGATATCACCTTTGGGGCGGTGCACGTCATGACATCAAATATTTCGAAATAGCTATGTTTCAGACGGAAGAAGGCCAGCAAGAGTTCATCAGGCTTTATGGCGGCGTTATACACGATCCATGGGACAAAAAATCTAAGCCGTGGGAAACATATTTTGAAAAATGCGATCAAAACCCCGCCACTTAGAAGCAATACCGCCTGAAACGCGTATCAAGGATATGGTGTCGTGGTATGAGCTGCATGGATATTGTTTTCTGTGCGGGCATATTGGACCAATTCAGCACAAGATCATTCTGCGCAAGTTTGGCACGCATACCTATTTTATCGAGCTTCACAAACGAATGCGCTGCACAGTTTGCAAATCAAAGGGTGAAAGTCAGTTTGGCGTTAGAAAAATTCCTCGATAGAACTATCCGCTATCGGGCTGGGTAGCTGGGCAGCTTCAATTCGCGCCCTATCCTCTCACGCTCAGGAGGACTGTATGTGCAACCTATATAATATCACCACGACACATGAGGCCATGCGCCGGCTGTTTCCGAAATTCGCAGACGTGACGAACCGTGTCGATCCTCAGCTGGACGTTTACCCAGATTATCCAGCACCTGTTTTGCGCAATCTCACGGATGGAGAGCATGAACTTGCATACCTTCGCTGGGGAATGCCCACGCCACCGATATATGTAAAGGGCGAGGCCGACTCAGGCGTCACGAACATTCGCAATCTCACCTCTCCCCATTGGCGGCGCTGGCAAGGCGTTGAAAGCCGTTGCGTAGTTCCGGCCACATCATTCTCTGAATATGGTCAAACGCCAGATCCGAAGACGAAGCGCAAGCCGCTGCACTGGTTCGCTCTGAATGAAGAAAAGCCGCTATTTGCGTTCGCTGGCATCTGGACGACATGGAAAGGCATCCGGAAGAAAAAGGAAGGACCAGTTGAAGTCGATATATTCGGCTTCCTGACCACCGAGCCTAACGCAGTCGTTAAGCCAGTCCATCCCAAAGCAATGCCAGTCATACTTAGAACAAAAGAGGAAATCGAAACTTGGCTACGCGCTCCGTGGGGTGAAGCGAAAGAAATGCAAACCCCTCTGCCAGACGCGGATTTAATCGACCTTTCATCGAATAACGACAATGAAGCTTCATTGTTCAAATAATATAAAGCCAACATTTTCTGGACTTGGTAGGAACCAAGAAGGTTTGGCTACGTTGATTCTCCATGCAGGGGCATAAACTCTAACGGAGAGAAAAATGCCAACTTCCAAAGAAAAGACACTCGACGATCTGTTCTACGATACACTCAAAGACATTTATTACGCGGAACGAAAAATCATTAAGGCATTGCCAAAGATGGCTAGGGCCGCTGTAGCGCCAGAACTAAAAGAAGCATTCGAAAAACATAAGGAACAAACTCAGGAGCATATCGAAAGGCTTCAGCAGGTTTTCGAACTGATCGGAAAACGCGCTCAAGGCAAAACTTGTGATGCTATTGAGGGAATTATCGCAGAAGGTGAAGAAATCATCGAGGAGTTTAAGGGCACAAAAGCCCTTGACGCTGGCCTCATCTCGTCTGCTCAGGCTGTCGAACACTACGAGATTACAAGATATGGAACGCTTAAACGCTGGGCCACGGAACTTGGACACAAGGATGTTGCGAAGCTACTTGACGCAACTTTGAAGGAAGAAGGTCAAACAGATCACGATTTGACAAAACTGGCAGAAACAAAAGTCAACCTTAAAGCTGCTTAATTCAACAACCCCACTTCGGTGGGGTTTTCTCTTTTAATGAAATTCAAGTGCGAGGAGACACAAGTGGATAGAAAAAAGAGCCCTTGGACAGATCCTGATTTGGCTCGTGAAGATCAATCGGCTGATCCTGCCCCCGTTGATCCCAAGGATCAAAACGAGAGGCCTACACACGAGCAGTCAAACTCACCCGGCAACCATGAAAAAAAACTTCCGAACGAGCCCTATATTGATAGATCTAACGATTAATATTGACTAAGTCACAAAAGGTAGAAGGCAATGTTGGGCCCAAAAGAGATAGGACCATATCCTGATCGCGAAATTGATTGCCAAGAGGCTGTTTCTGAGGGAGTTGCAGAACTCCTTGAACAGGCAACCTTAGAAGGGCGCTCTCCAAAAGAAGCAGAAGCGGTCATTGATGGAACAAGCATCCCCGGCGCAAGTAATCTCATTGAGGAAGCCGTTGAAGCGGGCTGGTCAGCAGATGAAGCAGCAGACGCCATAACGATTGTCTCAGAGGAAATTCGAAAAGGCGAGATAGGTGTCAATCCAACCGAATAGAATAAGCACTTATCTAATTGGTAGAAGCTGGCGGCACGGTTTGCTCGCTATTAGCTGGATCCTCTGGCTCGATCGCATTGCCGAATATTTCTATTCCAATCCAAACGACTGCCGCCGCAGCAAGACTGATCAACAATATAATGAGAACTGGCTTGCCTTCTTTACCCTGCCGCGCCTCGGTGGGGTTTAACTTTTTCACGATATATTCCTCCTGCCAGAACAAAGCTATATAGAAGGCGAACCTTTGATGGGCGAATAAGTTCCGTGTGAGAAGTTAAATAAAAGCTCATATCTCCCCTCTGTCACTTGCATTTTACCAACTTAACTCGTCAATGCCTCTTCGTCTGTCCTGCTTGGATATTCTTCCAATTAAAGCGGAACCATTGGCTCATCTGAAGGTTAAGCCCACATACTCTTATTGAAAGCAGGCCCATGCCTAAGCACCGAGACTTGTTAAGCGCTGCTAAGAAGTTAAAATCGGTGAAAGGCTCTCATCTGAATGAGACAAGCCGAGCCATTGGCATAGCTATTGCCGAATTAAATAACATAAGAGATGCGCGACGAGAGAAATTTGACGAGCTTTTACTAGCGCTAGATCGTGCATCAAATGTATCGGGGTGATAAGTTGCATATCCAATGCTAATTTATTTCTTATCCTGCGCCAGCACTGCTAGTACCTGATCGAGACGCTTGTTTGTCTCCTTGGCGCTGTCGCGGGTTTCGTCTTTTAGTTCCTTCATGCCCTCACGTAATTGGCTGACATGACCATCCAGATCGACACGGCGCACATAATCATCGCGTGTCCGATTAATTCTCTCGTGCAAAGCATCGTCGCCGGATTTCATTGATGCTGACAGAGATCGGAATGCAGCGATCAATACCCCGCCAAAGAAAATGCAGAGGGTAATAGATGTCCCGATCAGCCACTTAATATCATCGCCCATTACCAGCCACATACTTTCCGCCCGTAGGCATTATGTCCTGCAATCCCCTGCCCTGCTTTCAAATCACTGCCAGCCAGATAGAGCGCGGTGTCAGGCTTAAGGCTTATCTGCTTCCAACCCGCGCAGTTTGTCGCATTGCTCGCGCACCCCGCCAAGCTGCTTGCACAAAGCAACAGCATCCATGTTGATAACTTCCTCATCTATATCCGCCCTCTTTTGGATTGCCTTTGCGGTTGCTTCTGCTGCGGCCAATGCTGACCGCTGACGCTCTTTGATCGTTCCGGCCACATATCCTGCAGCCAGACACAAAAATGCCGCCAGAACAGCGGCGGCGGTTATCTTCAACCAGTTGGGGATTAAGGCCCAGATCATGACAAATCGGCCTGTAGCTCTTTAACGGCTTTGAACAAATCCCGACGTCGCTTAATGCCGTAGATTGCAAAACCGATGATTGCTGCACTAAAAACAAGCTGCACACGCCAATCCAGCCCGCCAAGAAATGAACCAACGCCGCTGACTGCCGACATGATTGCAGCCCCTGCCCACGTCCATACTGTCTTACTGTGCGATGGCTTGGTGCCAAGCTCACCCGGATCAGCAACAACCGGCACCTGTTCTACGATAACCTCTGCGGCTGGCTGGACAACTCCAGCAGTCTTCACCTTGTTCAGAACGGCTTCAATTTTTGCAGGGGTAACAAGCGCCTTATTCAGCGGATCGCCAGTGTAATAGCTCTGGCCGCGTGTCAGATCACGGTGCGCACCCTTGGTTGCGGCCAGCACCGGGAAAGATGCCCACTCCTGCGCGAGACGTTTGCCAAACTCTGTCCGGCTGATCTTGCCAGAGATGAAATCATGATACCCGCGACGGATAAGCAGGTGATAGCCGAGGCGATCCTGCAAATCAGGGTCAAACACCTGCGTACCGCGCAAACCAAGCTCCCGCGAAAGATCCTGCAAAGTTGCTCGCATGAACTGGTAACGCCCCGACGCCGACGATTTGAAGCGCTTCGTAAAAGAAGCCTGTGCGTCAATTAGTTCGCCAAGCGTCATGCTTGTGATCTGCTTTGGCAACTTCCCCTGATTGTGACCATAGATCACGTCATAAGATGCGCGGCCTGTGCTTCCGACTTCCGTCTGTGCAATAAAGTCGAGCAAAAGCGCCGCGCCAGCTGGTACGGTTCTGTCCATTGTGTTTTCCTATGTTTAAATTTTGTGAAGACGGTGCTTGAATTTAAAACTTGATGATATAAGACATGTTTTAATTGGCGGGTACTATGGGGTTGTTATGTATTGGTTTAATGTCGGGCTGACGTCTTTAACGTTAGCGATTGTTGCACCAGCAGTAGTTATAATGATTATGGATATGCGTAATCGCAGCTAATAAACCCGCATCTTCACGGATGAGGGTTTTCTATTGCCTCAATCAAGAGGCGGGTATCGCCAAGATGCATATTCATTGTCTTTTCCTATTTTTGTGAGATGATCGATGTGCGACGGTGAGGTGTGACCATCAATCTGGCGCGGCCCCGGTTTGCACCCCCGTGCTGCCGGGGTTTTCTTTTAATTGACGCCTAATACTAAAGTTGCGTCTGCAAGCCTTAATCGCTCTGGTAGCATTGACAATGCACTTTACAGGCGGGGGTTCGCTTGGGTGAGTGCAGCCCCAGATCGCCCGCCAGCATCTGGGGTATACTTTTGAAAAGTGCGACAGTTACACCCACTTGTGACCACTACCGCACTCGAATATTGATGCCACGGTTAGGGGTTACGTGGGAGCGTGCATGAATATTTTAGAAAACATACAACCTGAGTTTTGGCTCTTGGGTTCAGCATTTTTTGCTTTTGCTTTAGCTAGTTATCTCATGTGGCGCTTGCCAAGATAATTCCATTTCGGCAAAAAAACCGCCTTGCGGCGGTGCGGTCTATCGTTTGGATTTGCTTCGAACGATGTCCATCATTTCCCGCTCTTCATCCTCGGTAGCCTTGAATTGCATCGTTGCACAAGCGCTAAGGACAGCCCCACGCAACGCCGTGTGGCCCTGCTCCCGGAAATAACGAACGGCTCTATCCGCTGTCTCCCTGAATTGATTGCGCCGACCAAAATAATTCATAGCGGCCACTCAAACACCGGCAGTTCAGCCAAGAAGTCAGCAACACTCGGCTGCTCACGTTCACCCTTTTGAACCTTATCCAGTTCAGCTAATGCATAAAGCCATACAGCATCACGCCATGCGACGAATACTTGCGCTTCCTTCGCCCATTCTGGAATTGTCGAGTTGACGTAGCTCGCCAAGGTTGCGCCGCTGTCGTATTGGCGCGCTTGCGCTTTATTATCGATCATCGACTGGATTTCAAGGCGGTAAATATTCACAGCAGACGCCAGCGCCGCTGCCTTCTTCATATCTGACGTAACCAGAAGTGCTTTATTTACCGGCATTTTCGACCTCCACAAATCGACCTACAGGCAAGGAGACTGCGCCGTCCTGCACAATAGAAACTGGTGCCGGGTATGTTACAGAAACCGGCGCATCGGGATTTTGATATGGAAGTAGCACGGTGATTTTGATTTCACCGCCAATGCGTGTCACGCCACCGATGACAAAATCATTTTCAATTGCTTCTGCGGGATACTCCCCACCCTCTGGTAGTTCTGAAAAGTCCAGAGCATCGCCGTTGATTATTAAGACATCACCCGCTTTTGACACAAGAAGATGTTCTTCCGATATTTGAGGGGAAAAAGTTATCTTGAACATCAATAAAATCCTATTGCAACAAGATGACCATACAGTTTCGCAGATGCACCGGGGTTAGCAGCGGACGCAATCTTATTGAAGCCAACAGAAACTGACGAAAAGTTTGCGGAAATAGTTGAGAAGCTTATTGCACCCCAATCACCTTGACCAAGCGTACTATCAGCAGTCCAAGACGCCTCACCCGTAGCCCCTCTTGCAGACCCTAAAAAGGCGACGTTATAGCTGTTAAACGCGGCGGGAAAGGTCCACGATCCATACAGCTGGTATGTTCTGACGCCATCAAACACAAATTGCCGATTGAAGCAGACCTGAAGGCGATTGGCGAACCGAAAGTAGAAACCGTTCGCATTATTTCCAGTCTCCATAAGCGCATTATTGGCGGCAGAAACGGTACCCACGATAGGGCGACTTGCAACACTTCCAGACCCAGTCATGACGGGTATGTTACCGTTGGTGCCAGTAAGAGCGAGCATTGCCCTACCCAAAGCCGTAAGATCAAACGTCCCCGCCGTACCTGCACCCGTGAACATGATGCCTTTGTCGGCAGCACTGGTAAGACCGGCGATGGATTGCAGATTACCATTGCCGAGCAATTCGATCAGAGTGGTAGTCTGCGCAGTGACGCGCGCACCGTCTGGCAGATAACGAGCGCGGTAGGTCGCATTCGTGAGTGTTGTCCCTGTCCACGGCGCGGTAAGTGTTAGCGACGTATTACTGTTCACACTTGCAATGACGGCGGTCAGGTTTTGGATTTGAAGCGTGTCGCCAGCTTTGAATGCCGCCACCTGGAATAATGTTCCAGTGCCAGTAACAGTTGTTGATCCGTTGGCAAGCGAAATCGTGCCGCTGACATAATCAGGCAATACGGCCATGTGTTACCTCCCCGCGCTCTTCGCACGGTAAGTTTAAATTGAGATTTAGTTTTCGAGATTTAAGAGAAGCGCTGATTAGCGCTTCCAAACGAGGCTTTTTATGTAAGACGTGTTGTTGACAGTAACATCGCCTGATGAGGCGCTGTCATCGTAGCCCTTCCTAGCAACATACGTATTGCTTCCTACGACTGCTGACGCATCAATTGCCATTGAAGAAATCGTAAATGCTTGTGAGGAGACCCCACTTGGTTTTGTGACTACAAATGCTTTTAGTTCAACGCCCGAAGTTGTATTTACAAGCCTTATAGTCGCAGAGGTTGTGCTGGCGGTAATTCCAGAAATAGTCCCGTTACATGACCAGTCTAAAAGACCTGTGTTAGCCTGAGGGGAGCTAACAACAAGTGTTCCCATGATATGCTGATTGCTCGGAAATGCCCCTGAATAGTATACCTGTTTGCTTTCTGTGACGGCATTGAAGTCGAGATTGCTTGTTCCCACAATCAGATTGTTGATCACAGCATTCTGAATTTGCGCCCACTCGATCGAGACATTAACGATCTTCGCCCAGTCCATGACGAAGCCTTCGCCATACATGACGTTGTTCTGAATAACGAAAGGGTGAAAAAACTCCGTGCCGTTTGTGAAAACAATCTGCGCAGCCATCAACGCTATGCGAGCCTGTGTACTGTTGACGTCCAGAAACAGCCCGGCGCTCTTCCAGTCACCAACCGTCCCGCCTTCAACCTGCATACCGATACGAGAATTCCAGCCAGAAGGAGCGACAGAACTTGCCATTCGGAAAGTGGCATTCGCGCTAACATTATTGACGGCAGTCGTCAGGCTGGTGATTGCATTGGTCTGGGCCTCAACTTCATCCTCCACGCCATCAACACGAGCCTGTAAAAGCTGTGTAATGCTCGCGCCGGTATTATCCCACAGTTGCGCGTTGATAAGGGTTAGTTGCTGACCAATCGCACTGTTTGGGCCAGTTGCGACCAGAATTTCTTCTTGCCATTGCGCCTTTGCATCATTGAACGTGCTTGTGAGCTGACGGCTCAGACGCTGAATATCCGAATAGTTGGTATTGTGATTATCAGACGTTCTTGTCGCTAGTTCTTCCGCTTGGCGGATGATTTCGCGCATCTGTGGGCCGATCCAGCCCAGATAGCCTTTGAGGTCTTCAGCAAGCCCCTTGTAATCAATCGGGTTCTGTTCACTTTGGGCATTTAAAGTTCGCACCTTAACAGCCGCAGACCAAACGACAGGACGAGTTCCTGCTGCAACGCGCAATCGATACCGTACCCACCAATCCGAAACACTGGTCAGACCGTTCACAATTTGAAAAACGGTCACATCACGCGTTACATAATTACTGAACAGCTGTGACGGGTCATTGTCGGGCCAATACTGAATATCAACGCCTTCCACAGTCGTATCAATGATAGCATCCCAAAAGAGCCGAATACCCGGATGCTCCCGACCATCTGCCCCCACAACCTTATTCGGAATAGCGTTGAAGTTTGAGAGTTGCGCCTGATAATCCGGTTGACCGCTTGGGATCGGAATTGGCGGGTTAGTTTCGTAAGCTGTTGGGTCAAAGATGCCGTCGCCGACTTCCTGCCATGAGATCGAAACATCGCGAACGCTGTCACTACCCATGGCACCGAGAGACTTGGACTGGATCTGAAACTTAACCGTTCGGTTATAACGATCAGAAACCCACTGCACCCACTGCCCAACCTGAAGCGACAGAAACTTCGGGTGTATCGTGAAGCTGCCATTGGCCTGATAGCGCGATGCACGAATAGCGATATCCGCTAAACGGTCGCCCACACGATGATCTGTAACAGCCGTATAATCGACCTTGGATGCAAGCCGCTCACGATCTTGCGCAAGCGCCAGTACATCAATTCGGGTTGTCAGTGACGTAGTTTCATAAAACAGATCAGGACTGACATATGAAGCCGCAACTGTGTTCACCAGTTCCGTGCGGGTGCGTGAGAACGACAGCTGGAACGACTTTTCCCATGCGATATCATCGTCAGTGATTGTCGCAACAACCGCTTGATTTGCACCAACGAGCGGATATTCACCTGATACGGCTTCAATCCACGAACCGGCACACGCTTCGCGCAGCGGGGTCATGTTGCTGTCATGCGTTACGCCATCACCAGATACCGCAATCAGAGCAGCCGTATAACGCTTGCTGCCATCTGGCATAATTTCATCGCAGATATTCATCGCGGTGAACCATTCAGACAAAGGCAGACGGCTTGCTGCTACACCGCGACCGACAATCTTTTCAGTGCCGTTAAACAAGCCTAGTTCAAGGTTCCACATCATCACGGCGGGGTTGTTGCTGAACTCCCAAGTGCTTTGATCATTAAGACGATGCGGACCTGATCCCCCCAATGAACTATCCTTGCGGGGATCATGCAGCGGAGCGCCGCGCACTTCGAACATAAGGCTTGGAACAGATGTGAGGTTGTCCACGTCCGTCATGGTCGTGACGATTGCATAGCACTCACCGGCACCACGATGCGCTGAGGTCCAACGTCCAGCCGGATTAGCATAAGCGATCAATGCAGGGTCAGCAGTCTGGTCGAGGGTCCCCTGATAGAAGCGCACAAAGCATTGACCGCCATCCTTTACACCGAGGATACGCTGGCCATAGCCGCCTTGCGCACCTGTGGGCTTAAATCGTTGCTCATGACGATGCTCCCTTTGGCTTTGCATCCTTGAACATGTCATCACCACCGGCATGCAAACGGCTAAGCAGAAATCCCAGATCATGATTGATATCTGCGCTGAAAGACTCGCCGTGAAGTTGCGACATCAAGAAAGACAAATCCTCAGCTGCTTCCTGAATGGTGCGAGCGATGGCTTCCCCATCTTGGACTGATTGTCCGAAGCAAGCGGAAAGACGCTTATCGTTTGTCGCGCTCATTTTGCACCTGCCGTTTCCAAGCCAACCAGCACATCAGCTACCAACTGATCGGCGTGCTTCAGTACCTTCCCAAGGTGAGCCGGAACCGTTTTGCTGAACTTTCCGTCATCGTCCTCAATAAGATGCGCGGCGGCGCGGCAGACATTGAGCAGCGCGGACAAAGTCAGACTTGTTTCATACGCTGCATTGATTTTGGCTTGCCGACTAGACGAGCCTTCGGCGTTATTCGGAATGTTCCCGCTTTGGCCGTCTGGAACTTTGGGCGCAGTTGTGCTATTCAACGACATGTTGATTTCTTTCTCTGTGAGTAGGGAAAATTCAGCCTTGGCTCGGAACCGTTGGCGCGGTTGCCGGGCCTTTTGCTTTTTCATCTCTGAGAATTGTTTTCAAAAGCTCTCGCATAGCATGGGAGCGCGACGAAACACGATGGGTAAAACGCCAGTCATCAATCTGCTTAATTAGGCTTGGCTCGATCATAATCTGAACCTTGGCCGAAAGTGCTTCTTTCACATAAACCTCCGTTAGTTCCGTTAGTAACGGATTAACTATGTTCTGAAGCGATCCTTGCGTCAAGCAAAAAAGTAACGGAAGTTCCGTTTATTGACGCACTTGTGGATATTGCCTTATCTGACGGCAACGGAGAAGCTTATGACTGACGATAAGAAAACGCTTAAATTTCAAATGATGATGTCGCCAAATGAAGCCAAAGAGCTTGACGATTGGATGTTTGAAAATCGCGTTCGCTCGAGAGCGGAAGCAATACGACGCCTTTGTCAGATAGGCCTCGCCGCTGATAAACATTTCATTCCTATGTGTGACGGTTATGTAGATGTTTTTAACGCGGCAATGGAAGTCGCGAGCCGGACTGAGGACGAAAGTGAGGCTATCAGAATATTTGATAGCGTTTCTAAAATTGCTGAGTCTTTCACGCGTCTTCGTGGCGCCGTCCTCCCAATGAGAGGCAATGAAGAAATTGAAAAGTCGTTAGCCGAAGTTGAAGAATATAAGCGGGCTTGTGAACAGCAAGATTTGTCACCTTCACAGGCTATGCTTTCACTTTGGAGAGTAAAAAAGGGTGGCGAATAGCTTCACACCAACGGTGAAAACCTGACGCGTCTCAAGTCGAAACGCAACCAGAACGCAAGCAAACGCCTGCAACTGCTGGCCTATCTGGAAAGCGCAACGCACAAAGAACGCAAGAAAAACGCAGAATTGCCATGGCAAAACCGTGGCATTTGCTAGATGAGGTTCTCAATCTTTCAACGACTTAGCTGTTTGCATCAAATTAATGCTAACCCCATCTGGCGATCCACTTCGAGCGCAATCTTATCCGCCGCTGCAATGAGAACGCTATCAAGCCGGTGAGTGTATCGACTGGTTATTCCACTGCCAGAATGACCAAGCATCGCGCCGATGGTGCTATCTGAAAAACCGAGATCAGCGCCGACACTGGCGAATGAATGGCGCAATACATGAGGCGTCACGTCTTCAAATCCAGCGGCCTTGAATATTCCGCGATAGAAACGCTTGATCCCCGCGAATGGTCGGTTCTCAAGTCGTGGCGCTGGCAGCACAAAATGACTGCCTGGATCACGTGACAAGCCATCCAGCAGGGCGACCGCTGGGGATCCGAGCGGACGAATAGACTTCCCGGTTTTGCTGTCTTCTAACTTGAGCAAGCTGTTTTCAAGATCGACCTCAGACCACTTGAGATTTTCAATCTCCCCGATCCGGCAACCTGTCAGCGCAGCCAGACGCAAAGCAAGAATGCCTTGCCATGCCTTCGTCTCATCAGTTTCAGCAGCTCGCAGCGCTTGGCCGAATGCCTTATATTCAGCAGGTGATAGACGCCTGTCGCGCTTGCCTATAGCTGGCTTTTTCACGCCATAGGTCGGATTTGTTTCAATGATACCCTCAGACACAGCATAAGAAAGGATAGCGCCAAGCGTTGCTGTTGTTCTCGTGGCAATACCGGTGCCACCCGATACGCGAATGCGCCCACGCAACTTGCCGGACTTCTCAGATGCCTTTGCTGTCTTGCCTGCCGATACATCGCGGATGAATTTCACTATGTCTGCACGCTTGAGGTCAATGACAAGCTTCTTGCCGAGCAATGGGCCAATGTGAGCATCGACGGCGCTCTTGTCCGTGGCAACAGTGCTTTGCTTTTTTGGTTGACCGCCTCGGCCAATGATAAGTCCCTTGCCAGCAGCTGCCAGATAATTATTGCACAGTTCCCAGACGGTCAAAGAAGTGCGGCGCGTTCGACGCTCAAGAGCAGGATCATCGCCCCGGATGGTATCGCCCAGCGTCTTGATAGCCAGCTTACGTGCTTCTTCTGTCGTGACCGAGCCATGCCGCCCGATTGTCATTCTTCTGCGAGCGCCGTCGGCCGTCCGGTAATCGACAATATAAGAACGTGATCCAGCCGGATTAATGGAAACGCCAAAGCCTTTGAGATCGGAACACCAGACCGTATATTGCTTGTCTTTTGGCTCAGCTTTATCGACAATTGACTTGGTAAGTTTTGGCACCGTGCGACCCCCACATTTCCGAATTACTCACCATATACTCACCACAAAAATGGAAGTATGGGAATATGGCCGGAAACGAGTGGAAACAGATGGAAACTGTAAGGCATTGAAATTAATAACGTAATCGACTTAAAAGAAATTTCTGGAAACAAATGGAAACGTTTAAAAATTTCATTGACATTGTAGGGGTCACAGGTTCAATCCCTGTTACGCCCACCATTCGAACTCCTGATACATCAATAGGTTAGACGGAATAAGAGAAACGAATAAATGGCTCTCTTTAGGTTCACTGAACCTCTCATGAACCTAATGCCCCTTTTTCTGTGCGGCTTCCATCCTCTGCAATATCTCTTTCACGACACGCATATCCCCGCCGAGTTGTGCACAATAAATAAACCGCCCCGAAGGGCGGCTTTCATAGTCTTTTGTCAATAATTACTTTGCCCAGCGACCATCGTACTTGAACTCTGGCGCCTTCTCAATTTCTTCCTTGGTCGAGTTCATAACTGCCGACCATTTCTTGTCTTCGTCAAAATAGGTAATATCCACGGCATCAGGGGCAACAATCACGTAACGCTCACCAACTCCCAGAAAGCCGCCAACAGACACGATATAGCCACTTAGTACACCATCTGAGATAATAAGGTCCTTAATTTCCCCAATGGTTTTGTCGTCGCCATTTACGATATTCAAACCGATAAGATTATAGCTAAGAACAGCAGTCGGTTGAGCAGTCACAAACACTTCTTTTTCTGCAACAGTGGCAGTCTGAGCGTTAGCAAAAGAAACCAGGGCAACAGTTGCAGCAGCAGCGAGCAGAATACGACGCATCTAAATTCTCCAAAACTTTCAATGACATATTAGCCAATTGCTTAATGTGCATAGGCCGAAATCGTTCCAAAAATATTTGAGAATAATTCAATGTCCCTTCTTCTGTCCTCGCCTTCTCCAGTCATCGGCGCCCAAATCTTTTTTCCAAAGGTAGCAAATAACCCGCCGAGTGATGCGGCTGCGAAAGATACAAGCATAATCGCTCCAACGCCACGCTCTTGCCAGCGGTTGAAATCTGCAACGGGTTCTTCGACCTTTTCAAGGCGATGGTTCATGCCTTTCATCTGCCTGCTCATCTCCTCAAGGAGACGTTCGGTTTTCTCTTGGCGCTCATATTGCTGCTTCCGGTCTGACCCGGCTTGTTCTTGATCCCTGATGATATGATCAAACTTGCCTTCGACACGGCCTAGCGCCCGCTCCTGCCCTTCATCGGTCATTACCAACAGCCCCGCGCATTACCGAATTGATTATGTGATGCAATGCCCTGCCCCGCCCTCAGATCATTTCCAGCCAGATAAAGCGCTGTATCAGGCTTAAGGCTGATTTGCTTCCAACCAGCTCAGTTGCTCGCATTGCTCGCGCAAAGCAACAGCATCCATATTGATAACTTCCTCATCTATTTCGGCCCTCTTTTGGATTGCCTTTGCGGTTGCTTCTGCTGCGGCCAATGCTGACCGCTGACGCTCTTTGATCGTTCCAGCCACATATCCAGCAGTCAGACACAAAAATGCCGCCAGAACAGCGGCGGCGGTCATCTTCAACCAGTTCGGGATTAGCGCCCAGATCATGACAAATCGGCCTGTAGCTCTTTAACGGCTTTGAACAAATCGCGACGTCGCTTAATGCCGTAGATTGCAAAGCCGATGATCGCCGCACTGAAAACAAGCTGCACACGCCAATCCAGCCCGCCAAGAAATGAACCAACGCCGCTGACTGCCGACATGATTGCAGCCCCTGCCCACGTCCATACTGTCTTACTGTGCGATGGCTTGGTGCCGAGTTCACCAGGATCAGCAACAACCGGCACCTGCTCCACGATAACCTCAGCAGCGGGCTGCGCAGTTTCGGCAGTCTTGACCTTATTCAGGACAGCTTCAATCTTGGCAGGAGTGACAAGTGCTTTGTTCAGCGGATCGCAAGTGTAATAGCTCTAACCGCGTGTCGGATCGCGGTGTGCGCCCTTGGTCGCGGCCAGCACCGGGAACAATGCCCATTCCTGCGCGAGGCGCTTGCCGAGCTCAGTGCGGCTGATCTTGCCTGCGATAAGCTCATTGTATCCGCGATGTATAAGCAGGTGATAACCAAGACGATCCTGCAAAGTTGCTCGCATAAACTGATAACGGCCAGACGCCGACGATTTGAAGCGATTAGTGAATGAGGCCTGCGCGTCAATCAATTCGCCAAGTGTCATGCTGGTGATCTGCTTCGATAGCTTCCACTGATTGTGACCGTAGATCACGTCATACAACACGCAGCCTGTGCTTCCAACTTCGGTCTGTGCGATGAAGTCAAACAAAAGCGTCGCGCCAGCTGGCACGGTTCTGTCAATTGTGTTTTCCTATTTTTGTAAGATGATCGATGCGCGACGGCGAGGTATAACCATAAATCCGCCTCAATCGGATTAGCAATTGATGTGCATTGCAATCGTGCAATGTCTCTTGAGGCAACCATGGTCGTCTACTTCAACATCAGCTTAACAGTATTCGCATTTCTGTTTGCCTTGGCGGGGTTTTTGGCGATGTTTTTATGATGACCCTCTCAAAGTTCGTCATTCACCTCGAGGGTGGCGTGGTTTATCGTTTGGTTTTGTTTCCAACGATACCATCATTGCCCGCTCTTCGTCCTCGGTAGCCTTGAATTACATCTTGAGCAGGCATTAATAGCCGCTGTATGAACGCACTGAACGCTGCTCGCGAAAGTAACGAACGGCTCTATCTGACGTTTCTCTGAAATTGTCACGCCGTGCAAAATAATTCATAGCGGCCACTCGAACGTGGGAAGTTCAGCCAATCTTAGAGCCAAACAGCACCACGCCATGCGACGAAGGCTTGCGCTTCGGTTACCCATTCTGGGATTGTCGAGTTGACGTAACTCGCCAAGGTCGGGCCGCTGTCGTATTGGCGTCCACTGGCCTTGACGTCGATCATCTGTTGAATGGCAACACTATAGCCATCAATCAAAGCGGCTATTGCGATCGACTTTTTCATGTCATGAGTGCGTGATTAATCGGCATAGGCTTCCCCCTCTGCAAATTGTTGTGGCGGGAAGAGTTCAACAGGAGGAGGATAACGAGCATTCGGTAAAGCAACCCACCCGTCCTGATCAATTGTGACGGTAAGTTGATCACTGTTAGCGCCGTACCATTGCAGATCGCCATATTGTAACCCATCATCATCTGCGCTCAATGTTGGCTCAGCTCGGATCATCTCAGCAGCGGGTTTAAAGCTATTATTCGCCGCCGTGATTGTCGGAGCCACGATGATCAGATCATTCAGCTCAAGCCAATTCAGTATCAACGCCGTTAGAGCCTGAATCATAATGAATGTAACGATATCAGGCTCTTGCGATGCGCCGGGTGAGCAGGCGGATGTTTGCGATGTAGACCCGGGCTTCAGCAGACGCGACGGTTTTTTCGAAATCTTTGGCCAATCTACGGCAACGTCCCAGCCATGCAAACGTCCGCTCGACCACCCATCGGCGTGGTAAGAGTTTGAAGCCCTCAGCGTGATCGGATCGTTTGACGATTTCCAGCGTAAATTTTCCGACCTTTTCCAACCTGTCTTTGAGCTTGGGTCCCGCGTATCCACCATCAGCAAAGATATGCCGTAACCACGGCCAGCGTTTGAGGATGGTTTTCAAGACATCAGGTGCACTATCTCTGTCTTGAATGCCCGCAGAATGGATCACCAGACCAACCATCAAGCCGAGGGTATCAACCACAATATGACGCTTGCGACCGTTGATCTTTTTTCCCGCGTCAAAGCCCCGTATTCCGCCACTTTCCGTGGTTTTTACTGACTGGCTATCGATCACGCCAGCGGTAGGGCTGGGCTGCTTTCCGGTCAACTCGCGTGCTGTCATCACGAGCGCGTTGTTGATCGTGCGCAGCATCCCTTCATCTCGCCATCGATGGAAATACTTTTGCACCGTGGAAAATGGTGGGAAGTCCGTGGGCAAAAGCCGCCATGCGCCACCTGATGAAGCAATATAAAGCAACGCATTTACCACCTCTCGCAAATCCGTCTTGCGAGGGCGTCCGAGACGGCTCGGTGCAGGCATCATCCGTTCGATGACAGTCCATTCCGCATCCGTTAAATCGCTTGCATAACGTGCGTTGCGTCGTCCATATTGTTGCCGAGCGGTTGCAGTCCAGGCCATCATGATCTCCATCGAATGTAAGCTATCCGATTGAATCATAACCTACTGAAATCGCTCAATCCTTTTTGGAACAGGCTCTTAGCATGATACCGGCTGCAATGGTCGATTTGCCGTTCTTCTTGCTTAGACAAAGAAAGAACTCATTGATTAATCGCTGCCCGGTATCTCCATTGTATGCCCCGAATATCGAAGACAAAAAATCAAACACCCATTGCTCACCCGGCCGACCAAAAGTCGGGCGACCCGGAGCGTCAACAATTGACGTGCTCCCGTTAAATTAGGCCATTCAGAACTGGAATTTTCCACTTATGATCCCTTATCCGGGAGAAGGAGAGTTCCATGAAGGCATCGACGTTTTCAGAGGCGCAGATAGCATTCGTTTTGAAGCAAGCAGAGGATGGCACGCCGATTGGTGAGGTTTGTCGGAAGGCAGGTATTTCAGACGCCACGTTTTATAACTGGCACAAGAAATATGCGGGCCTGATGCCATCCGAGATGAAGCGGTTGCGGCAACTCGAGGAGGAAAATGCCAAGCTGAAGCGGATCGTTGCTGATCTGTCTCTGGACAAGGCCATGCTTCAGGATGTTTTGGCAAAAAAGCTCTGAAGCCTGCACGCAGGCGAGCGCTTGTCGACACTATTAAGTCGGATCGGAAAGTCTCGGTAAGACGCGCCTGTTCGGTGCTCAAGATTGACCGGTCACTTTATGTCTACAAGTCAAAGCGCGGCGAGCAGGCTGAACTGAAGCTCAGGATCAAGGACATCTGTCAGATACGGGTTCGTTATGGGTATCGGCGCGTGCATGTGCTTCTCAAGCGTGACGGCTGGCCCGTTAATCCGAAGCGAATCTATCGTCTTTACAAGGAGATGGGACTTCAGCTGCGGAACAAGGTTCCCAAACGGCGTGTGAAGGCGAAGCTTCGCGCTGATCGCACAGATGCGACGCATTCCAACCATGTCTGGGCAATGGATTTTGTCCATGATCAATTGGCGACAGGACGGAATATCCGCATCCTGACGGTGGTTGGTACATTCTCACGCTTCTCGCCAGCAGTTGATGCCCGCTTTAGTTATCGTGGTGAGGATGTGGTGCAGACCCTGGAACGGATATGTTGTCAGGTTGGTTATCCTGCGGTTATTCGTGTGGATAATGGCGGCGAATTTATCTCTCGTGACCTGGATTTATGGGCTTACCATAAGGGGGCTCGACTTCTCCCGACCCGGCAAGCCGACAGATAACAGCTACATCGAAAGCTTCATGTATAGACGGCCCCCGCGGGCGCAAGAGGCTTTCTGCAAGTTCAGGTCATCATTCGGGTGCGTTCATGTATTCGGCCTTTAACTGCGACCGATACAATGGTCGCTGGCCCTGATGGAGTACGCGGATCGAGGCCTCATCAACGGGTCGCGCTTGAATGGCGCCTAAAGCTCTCCGGGTTTGCTCGATCCTCAGCTCCGCTGGATGACCATCTGCTGCTTCTGCACCTTACACCAACTGGATTGGGTTGCGGCCTTATGCGGCCTTAACGTGTGCCTCTCTGAACATTTCTCCATTCGTCATCATCGCCCAGATGATCCGGGCAAGCTTGTTGGCCACCGCGACGGCCACAATCATAGGACGCCGTCGTTGCAGCAAAGCGTCGATCCAAGCTCAGCCGACCTTCGCTCGCGCTTTTGGATACCGAACGATGTTCCTGGCACCGATCACAAGCAGATGACGCAGGTACGCATCTCCTTGCTTCGTTATGCCTCCTAATCGAGTTGTGCCACCGCTGGAGTTTTGACGCGGGGTCAAGCCCAGCCAGGCGGCAAACTCTCGACCAGAGCGAAACATTCTCGCGTTCGGAACGGTCGCAGCGATAGCCGTAGACGTGATTGGGCCGACACCTGGGATCGAAGATAGCAGATTACAGACTGGATCTGATCGGCCCACTTCCGCTAGCTTCGTCTCAATTCCCTCTATCTGCGTGTTCAACTCGCCGACCGTTCACATAAGACTGTTCAAATGCGAACCGGGCATGTTCTGGTAACGACGCTGCGACTTCCTCTATCGAAGGCATTATGGTCTCGATGCGTTGTCGACCTTGACCGAAGATGATTCCAAACTCAGCAAGGTGAGCGCGGATCGCACATACTGCCATGGTCCGTTGTCTCACCAGCAGACCTCGAGCTCGATGTAACATCAGGAAGCCCTGGTTGGCTTCCGATTTGATCGGAACGAAACGCATATCAGGTCGTCGGACGGCTTCGCAGATGGCTGCAGCGTCCGCAGCATCCTTCTTAGCGCCGCGCCGTACAAACGGCTCAATGTACGAAGGCGGGATCAATTTAACTTCGTGACCAAGCTTCGTCAGTTCGCGGGCCCAGTAGTGTGCGGTAGCGCAAGCTTCCATGCCAACAAGGCATGGCTTAGCACTCTGAAAGAACTTGATCATCTCGCTTCGCCGGAGCGCAGCGTTTTTAATCACTCAACCCGCGGCATCCACCGCATGGACGTGAAAGTTATGCTTGGCCAGATCAAGGCCGATTGTGCTGGCAATCATATCAATGGCTCCTGTTTGAGTTGGCTATTCATCATACGACGATCCGGGTTGGAGCGGGACCGTCTTCCCCATCAATGGCAAGTTCAGAGCCGAGTGCCTGAACGCCCATTGGTTCATGAGCCTTGACGACGCCCGCATTAAGATGGAGGATCGGTGTAGAGACTATAACAAATTCCGGCCACATAGCGCCATAGGCAATAAGGTGCCGATTTCGCTTATGAATGGCTCAACGGCATCCCCGCCGCTTTGAGCCTTAAACCCGGAAAATTCCAGCTCTCCGTGGTACAAATTCGGGGTGCACCTCATAAACCGCTGGAGCGAACTCAAAACTGGATAAAACTTGGGGGCAACGTCAGGTGCTTTAGCCGTTTTTAGCACGTTTTAAGCACCATCTGCATACACAGCGGCCTACCACTATACGGATAAACTGCGTCGCCCTCCTGGGATCGAACCAAGACACACGCATTCAAAGTGCGTTGCCCTACCGTTAGGCTAAGGGCGAATGCTGCTGGTATTTTTGAAGAGACTTTTACTAAGTCTTCCGAACCAATACACCTTCAAGAAAAAGAAGACAAAAGATTGCCGTAATTTAGGAAAAAACTAAAACTGTTCTAAACTGGAGAAGTCTAATGCCCCGCTCCTCTTACACACCTATCCAAAAGTTTCTTCACTGGTCAGTTTTCTTACTAGTAATTTTTGCCTATCTCGTAACGTTCGGGGAAGACTTTTTTCCTCGGGGGTCTACTGAGCGCAGCAATGTGTGGTGGCTGCATATTTCAATCGGGCTACTGTTGTTGGCGTTCGTAATCTGGCGAATAATTGTTAGAGTTTTCTCTAGCACGCCAGTAATGCCCGATACGATGTCACCACTTGAAAAGAAAGCAGCAAAATTTGCACATCACTTGCTTTATACTCTTCTGGTCTTGATCCCTGTACTCGGCATTTGGCTTGCCCAGCTCAGAGGTAACGAGCTTTCTTTCTTTGGAATATTCTCCATTCCTCAATTCATAACTCCAAACAGAGATTTGTCAGGAACAGTGAAAGAAATTCACGGTTTCCTCGCAAATCTCATTCTTATCGTTGTGGCAATACATTCTCTTGCCGCACTTTGGCATCAGTTTTACAAAAAGGATAATATCTTGAAAAGGATGCTTCCTTAGATCAAAAACTTTGGGAGGATTTGCACCTCCCGGCAATCAGGTGGACATTTGAATGCTAACTAGTGAAATCGAAGATCACTGCTCCACCCAAATAATGGTCGATGGATCAACACCAAGTGCCTTAGCAACTTTCACAGCCTCAGATTTTAGTGCGCTCGTCAACTTTGGCTGACGAGACAGTACCCAAAAATATTTCTTAGGATTATCCCCCGCAACAATCGACCATTGATAATTACGGTCAAGAGCCACGATATTATAAGCGCCGTAAAACGGGCCAAAGAAGGAAACTTTCAACGCACCAACGTTTGATGCCTCAGCAAACTTTGCCTTGCCAGTGGAGCTTCTGAATTTGCCTTTTGCCGGATCGTAACCAGCATTAACGACTTTTATCGAACCGTCCTCGTTTAGCGAGTATTGGGCCGTGGTTTGGTTCATTCCTTTTTCAAAGCGGTTTTCAATACGACCGAGTTCATACCACTTCCCTAAATATCGATCTGAATCAAAATTTTGAACTGGAGCCAAAGCCAAATCGTGCCGTGTGGTTTTGCAAGCGGTCAAGATCGCAAGACCAGCCAATGCAGTTATAACACCCCAATGTTTCAACTTCATATCACCACCTCATTTGCTTCTAGCAGTGTAGATATAACGCCAAGGGTATGTTTCAAGCGCTTTTAATTTTATATGTGTGGCGCACCGTATTGGCCCATAAAAGGGGTGTAATTTGGACGAGAATTTTCATTCTTTTCGCCCACCCGTTATGCTTCGGCTCTAACCTACAAATAAAAACCGCCCAGATTTCTCCGAGCGGTTTAGTTAAACTGGAGGTCAACAGTTATTAGAATTTGTATGCAACGCCGAGACGGACTTCATTGGTCTTAAACTTGTTGCGGGTGTCTACACCGTCAACGTCAAAGTTCTTGTGACCGTAATCGGTATAACGATATTCGAGACGAAGGATTACGTTGTCGGTTGCAGCGTAATCAACACCAGCACCTGCTGTCCAGCCGGTGTGGGTCTTGCTGGAAGAGAAATTGTCTTCAAAGCCGTCAACGATTGAGGTTGCAGAGTTCTTGACCTGACCGAAAGCTACACCACCAGCGATGTAAGGCAGGAAGCGGTCAACTGCGTAACCTGCACGTGCACGTACAGCACCCGACCAACGCAATTTGCTTTCTAAGCTAGCGAAATCACCGTCAATATCTGTTTCTGAGAAACGCTTCTTGAGGTTATTGTAGGTTACGTCACCGTCAATACCAAGTACAACGCTGTTGCCGAGGTCAAAGTTGTAACCTGCATATAGACCACCGAGGAAGCCATCTGGCTTGAGGCGACCGCCTTCTCCATCGGCATCGCTAAACGTTGACTTGCCCCAGCCGTAGCCAATCTGGCCACCAAGATATGCACCGTTCCATGTGAACGATGGCGCAACAACTACTGGAGCTGGCTCTTCATAAACAATGGCGTCAGCTGCGTTTGCTGCCGAGATGCCTGCAAAAATAGCTGCCGAAGCAAACAAGATCGCTTTGATTTTCATCTAAATCTCTCCAAGCCGTTTAAAAAACTCTAGAAATTAAAATAAGGCATCCTGTTCAAAAGTCTGTAGTAAATAAGACACACCTAACTCAATAGGGACTTTTAACAGAGTAGCGTTTTATTATAATTAATAAATAATAAACAAAAAAACGTCGCAGAGCTAATAACATCCAATCATCTCCACTCTAATTTAGGCAAACACAATGTCGCATATCGTCAAAGATGAAATTGAACACATCAAAGCCAAGATAGAAGAAATTAAGGCTAAACTCCATGCGCGTTCCGGACAATCTGACCATGAACGAGAAGAAGAAGATGCTGAACTACGCATCCAGCTAAATGATATGATTACCCAAATTAATGCGATACTTCCGCATTAATGACAAATAAGACGCGTCCCGAGGGCCGCTCGTATTCTTGCTCACATTGTTCCGTTGCTCAGCAGGAAGCCCGTCATAGTCAAAAGGGAGCGGCCCTTGCGGCCAGAAGAACATAGAGCCTTTGGCAAAGCATTGCGTGAAGCCGAGGAAAAGGCATTGCAAGGCGTGGCGGCTCTTAAGCTGGCAGCGTCTACAGGGTGACGGATCGGTGAGATTGAAAATCTGAAATGGTCCGAGGTTGATCTTACAAACACTCTCCGGACGCTGGAAGACAGCAAGACTAGCAAATCTGTTCGACCGATCGCCACCCCCCTACTGTAGCCCTTCTCAAGAGCCTGTCAAGGACTTCCAACCAAAAGTTCGTCTCTCCATCGTATCGGCTCGAAGATTGCGCCTATGCCGGTATCAAGCGGTTCTATTGCGATACCTTCAAGGCCGCTGGTTTTGATGATGTGACCCCGCATGTGCTTCACCACTCATTCGCCAGCGTTGGGGCTGATCTGGGCTTCTCAGATAGCACCATATACGGCCCGTCATTCGTGAGAAGAACCGGCGCTGTCTTTGGGCTTACGCAATGTCTCAGGCCAAAGCTTTGAAAGTATCCTCGGTCAATGCTTCTGGGGAGTTGCGCTGGCTGCGAATTTCGTTTTCAAAGTGGTGCGCAATGTTGGACGGCGTGCATCGAAACTACGGAAAAGTTTCTGCAGACATGGCAATTGCTGAAATTTGAGGAAAACTTGCCAGCAATCGTGTGCAGCCTAACGAAAAGGCAAAAAACTGCACCTTGCGACTTACCCCCGAAATCGGTGATATTCGGGATAATATGGAGGCCAGCGCGTCAAGAAATTACAACACGTTTACAACTGATAGATGGGCTGTAAAAGACCGCAAGGCTGCACTTCCAAGGTTTGGTGAAAAGCTGATCTATGCTGATATGTCGGACTTGAGAAACCAGCGTAAACGGAAGCAGTATTCGGCCAAGCCAAAGGTTGCTTGACATAACTCCTTTCCCGCATTCTAGTTCTTCCCATTAAAGTGAGGGGCAGAATGAATTTTAAACGGTTCATTGGAACATTTTGCGCATTGATGCTTGCGTGTATAAGTCAGATTGCTAATGCGCAGGAATTGACTAATTCTCAGAGGAATGCTGCTCGATCAGCTGATGATTATCTGAACATGATGCCTTTTTCAAAAGAAGGTTTAATTGATCAGCTTTCATCAGATGCGGGTGAAGGCTATGATCGAAACGATGCTGAGATTGCTGTTAATAGCTTAAGAGTGGACTGGAATGAACAAGCTGCAAAAGCAGGCGAGAATTATCTCGATATGATGGGGTTTTCTTGTAAAGGTTTGTTTGAGCAACTGTCTTCTGACGCCGGCGATAAATACACTAAATCTCAAGCAAAATACGGTGCTGAAAAGGCTGGCGCTTGCGATTAGGTTGTTCGATCACACATCAACTGACCTCAATACTTAAGAAATTTAATCAATCTATCCCACTGGGTCTGCGTTGTCTGACTTGTGTTCATTGACAGGCTTGGCCAGTGTTTTGATGTTGTCTTTACCATGAGAGAATAGCGCAAGCGTTATCAATGCGAATACCATAATGATGATTGCTACGTCGAAGGCGTTAAGTGCGCAGGCTATTCCGATTGCACCTGTAGCCCAAAGGCTCGCAGCTGTAGCCGTTCCTTTAACAGACGAACTCAGGCGAAGAATAGCACCACCACCAATAAAGCCCATGCCGGTGATGACGCCTTCGATAATACGGGCTAACGCTTCGGGGTTATCTGCGGTCAATCCTTCTGTCGCCTTAACGAAGCCGCAGCTAGCAACGGCAACCAGGGGGAAAGTTCTCAGTCCTGCACTACGTTCTTCGACTTCACGGTGCCACCCGATAGGCAGAGCTAATATATAAGCTGCTGCCAAGGTAATAATGTGCGGCCAAACATTGAAATTGTCAGCACTTAAAGCTTGATGAAGGGCTGATTGAAACTGCTCCATTGTACCGCTCCCATTATTGATGCAGCGATAACGTAGTCAGTTTATTTCAGTTCCCAACAGAACGGCCTATGCGATGTCGTACGAGGAGGCGGCTTGCAAGGCGCTCGCTGCCAAATCCGCTGTATAGCGGATGAGCATCATCAACCGTGAGCTTTCCAAAGCTACCGATAGACATGCGCTTACGCTGGCCGACTTGATTGTAGTAATCAACATCGAATGGCCTTTTGTTGGTCGGGAAAACTCTCACGCCAAAGCCCTGCAAGTCACTGCGCCAAATGAAATATGGTTTGTCGCGCAAATCGGCATTGTCGAGAATTTCTTTGGCGAGTTTTGGCATTCCGTGACCCACTCACTAATCGTTCGTGCCATTGTAGTGTCACTGTAGTGCCACCACGAATTAGAAAACAATGAAAGAGCCAAGAAAACTAAAAAAACAATGTCACTGCAAGCCATTGATAATGTGCATTAAATAAACTTAAAAGAAATGTCTGGGAATTTTAGGAAGCGCTAGACGGAAACATTTACATTGTAGGGGGTACAGGTTCAATGCCTACTACACCCACCATTCGAATTCAAAGCTAAGATTACAAATAACAAAAAGCTCTTAGCGCTTCAGAAACTCTCCCATTTTGATGCAAACCATTATTTCAGCTTACGATTAAATAATTCGGAACAAACCTCAGCTTCACGCGTTTAGGCGCTCGGAGACGTGTACCCACACACAAGCATACGCGGCTTCGGACTTGAGGCGGAGTGATTTTTTCTAAATGTTTCATAAAATAATGTCAGGACGATACTGGCGGCTGAAGTCTGCTACCGACCCTCATCATAAACGCGTCGATACGCTATGCAGCGACCTCTCGATGTTTGGATCGGAGTCTTCATACAAAAACTATTTGCAAGCGACCCTGGCAAGCCGTTTACTGCTAGAATCCATGCTCGAAGCGAGCCATATTGAGGCATTGTTGCCTCAATGGAGTGAGCGACGGATTGAACCTGACCTCACAAATGATATTAGTGACGTCAGTGAATGTTCCCCGCCAGAAACATTGAAGTTTAAACGCGCGACAGAACCGGTCGACTTACCAACAATTATCGGAACACTTTATGCGCTGGAAGCGTCGGCTATACGCGTTCCCGAACGGATGACTCTTGTATCGAAAATGGGTTTCACAAAGGACTTTGGTGCCCGACATATCAACCGTCAAATCTTAAATTTGCGTTCATGGCAGCAAACACTTAATTTAATCGAGATAACGCCTTTTGATGACGATGATGAAGAGCGCTGCACATTTGCAGCCATCGCAGCATTCGGTGCCTTTGAGTACAACTATCAAAAGGTCTTCAATGATGTTGCCCCACAGCGAAATTGACCAAACTGCCTGTGATCGCGAACCAATTCATATCCCCGGATCAATTCAGCCGCACGGTATGCTCTTAATTGTAGAGTTAGCAAGTGGTCGGATTATGGGCGGCGCAGGTGATCTAGAGTCGATTTTTGGTCAAACATGGTTGCACGGCAATATTAACGAGGTATTGAAATTCAACGCGCTCTCTTTGGCTTTAGCCGCACCGAAAAAAGATGAAATCATTCTAGGAAAGCTGGTCGTAGATAGCATAACCTTCGATTTGCTCGGCCATATTTCAGATCAATATTTGTTGGTCGAAGTAGAACCCGCCCTTCAATCACTGGTAACTGCCGAACAATCGCTCGCAAACCTCGAAAACATCGCGCAGCAATTCGAGGAAACGCCGGACTTGCGCACATTATTTGCTAAGGCCGTCGTTACTTTTCGACAGTTGACCGGATTCGATCGCGTGATGATTTATCAATTCCTTGAAGATGGGTCAGGTGTTGTCACCGCAGAAGATGGAAACGAAAAATACAAGCCGTTCATTAATCATCATTTTCCTGCGAGCGATATTCCAAAACAGGCACGCGCACTTTATTTACACAATCGTGTTCGCGTTATACCAAATTCGCATTACACGCCTGCGCCTTTGCGTTGGATTGGCCAAGAACCCGAACAGCCGCTTGATCTTAGCGATGTCGTTCTGCGCAGTGTTTCGCCAATCCATTTGCAGTATTTGCAGAATATGAATGTAGGCGCCAGTGCATCCATATCGATCATCAAAGACGGTCTATTATGGGGGTTAATCGCCTGCCACAATGCAACGCCACTCGTCATGCCATTCGCGACGCGAACAGCAGCGCGGGCACTTGCCGCGAGTCTGGCACGCCAAATGAAGGCGAAAGATGAGGCGGAAAATGCACGTGAGCGATTGCGCCTGCGCTCTCACGAAGATCGTCTTGTAGACGCCCTCCTTATCAATGCACCGATCGGGGAATGCCTTGCGCAGAACGCCGATAATTTGCGTAGAATGATGATTGCCGACGGCTTTTCGATTGTTTCTGACGGTAAGCTTATAGCTCAGTCTGGCAAGGCCCCGAATATAAGCGACCTTACCCATATCCTCGAACTGATAGAAGACAAATTCAAAGATGGCCTTTTTTACTCCCATGAATTCGGCCTTCAGAAAAACCTGCCTGAACAAATCGTTCAGATTGCCAGCGGCATATCGGTGCTCAAGCTCTATTTAGAAGAGGACCTTTTTGTCATTTGGTCGCGTGCGGAAAAGGTACAAACAGTTGAATGGGCGGGCAATCCACACAAAGACACATCCGCTTCAGCATCGTCGCCTTTGACACCGCGCGCTTCATTCGACGCGTGGACAGAAAAAGTACGTGGCAAATCGCGTTACTGGAATTTCAACAAGATCGATGCGATGCATCGCATAAGCCGTGTGATACTTGAAGCATATCAGCGTCGTCGGATTGACAAACTAAACCGCGAACTTCAGCGCACTTTGGACCAGCAACAAAAGCTGCTGGAGCAAAAAGATTTTCTCATGAAGGAAATCAACCATCGTGTTCAAAACAGCTTGCAGCTTGTTTCAACATTTCTCGGCATGCAAATGCGAGAGATTGATGACTTACAGATTATTCAATACCTTACTGACGCACGCAGTCGTATTGCAGCAGTAGCACTTGTTCATCGTCGCCTGTATTCTGACAGTTATGTTGGCTCTGTCGATCTGGCGCGTTATTTGGATGAACTATCGAATGAACTTTTCCAATCAATGGGCGAGGAATGGCGAAGCCGACATACCAGCAAACTCGCGCATGTGCTCATCAACGCCGACCGCGCAATTAACATTGGCTTGGTCTATTCTGAACTTGTCACAAATGCAAATAAGTATGCCTATGACGGCGCACCGGGGCCAACCGCTGTTTCGCTTGATCAGCATTTCAACCAAGCTCGCTTAATTGTTGCTGATAGTGGAACGGGCAAAACAAGAACACGAGAGGGATTTGGCAGCAAATTACTCAATGCAATCATTCTCGGACTTGGCGGAGAAATGGAAGAAATCGATAACCGTCCAGGACTGAAGATCGTTGTCACCTTTCCAATTGAACTTTAAATCCAAGATGCTCGAGTAAAAAACGTAAGCTGCTATTTGCCTAGCACTCTATCGCGATTCAAGAAGAGCATTACGTATTCGCTTTACGACAGTGAGTATCAACAGCAGACAAAAGACTGGCTGCACCCAAAACATCCATTGTGGCAAGGCCCCATCGATGGCGATCCACGCGCCAAGTACGCCGAAAACCACAGCGCGGTCGCTCTTGCCCATTGGACCGTCATAACGGCGGCTTGATCCGAGCGAGGCTGCCGTGACGCCGACAAACTCAGTCAGCGTGGCAATGAAGATAATCGCGAAGATCCAGAGCGCCGAAAACGGCGCGATGATCGCAAAAGGCGCATAGAGCGCTGCGTCGGAAATCACATCGCCGATCTCGTTGAGATAGGCACCCAGCACGGATTTTTGACCGTGTTCGCGCGCCAGCATACCATCAACCGCATTGAGCGCCATGCGAAGAAACAGCCAGACTGGCACAAGCGCAAACCAGATCGGATTCCCGTTCAGGCCAAGAAAGGCACCAAGAGCGATCGAGCCCAGTGCGGCTGCAATCGTGACCTGATTGGCCGTCACACCTTTTGCAGCAAGCTGTACGACAAGAGGTCTCAACACGTTCTGGAAACGGAACTTAAGTTGATAAACAGACATAAGAAACTTTCGGGAAACTTTTGGAAATGACGATTATGTAAAAATCAGCTATTTGCGACCGGCCTTAGCTCGTTTATTCAAACATTCTATTCTACTCAATAGTAATTGGGGAGAATAAGTTGAAGGGCTTGCTGAGAGGAGTGGGAATGAACCAGCCTACGAAATTACCGGGGCATGAAACGGCGTCACATCGTGCAGCGCAAGAATCCCATTTCGTCACCCATGACGGCACTTCGCTGTTCTATCGTTTCTGGCCTGCCCTTTCTAAAAAACCGAAAGGCGTTATCGTTCTGCTGCATCGCGGCCATGAGCACAGCGGACGTGTGAGCCATCTCGTGGATGAGCTCGGCCTTGATGATTATGCATTCTATGCCTGGGATGCGCGCGGCCATGGAAACTCTCCGGGCGTGCGTGGCTTCTCGCCATCCTTCGGCGCTTCGATCCGCGATCTCGATAGTTTCGTCGCCCATATCCGCCATGAAACTGGCATAAGAAACGAAGACGTGGCGCTTATTGCGCAGAGCGTTGGCGCTGTTCTTGCGTCTGCATGGGTGCATGACTATGCGCCCAATATCCGTGCGCTGGTCATGGCGTCGCCAGCCTTCGACATTAAGCTTTATGTGCCTTTCGCCAAAGAGGGCATCGCGCTCTGGCAGAAACTCAAAGGCACGTTCTTCGTCAATTCCTACGTCAAACCGCAGTTTTTGACCCATGATCGGGAGCGCATTGAATCCTATCGCACTGATCCGCTGATTACACGGCCGATCGCCTCGCATATTCTGCTTCAGCTTTATGAGGCGGCAAAGCGCGTGGTGGATGATGCGCGGGCGATTACCGTTCCGACACAACTACTCATTTCCGGCAGCGATTTTGTCGTACGGCCAACTCCACAGCATCGCTTTTTTGAGAACCTCGGCAGCCGCATTAAAGAGCGCCATGTGCTCAAAGGTTTTTACCATGACACGCTGGGTGAAAGGGATCGCAAACCGGCACTCGCTCTGATCCATGATTTCATCGAGGCCCGTTTTGCAGAGGCACCGCAACGCACCGATCTGACGGAAGCGCATATTGCTGGCCACACGCGCGACGAGGCTGACAGACTATCAAGTCCGCTACCGCTGCTTTCACCGCGCGGTCTTTATTGGGCGTCCACGCGCGCCTCTATCGGCTTTGGCTCGTTTTTGTCGGAAGGTCTGAAAGTTGGTCGTCGTACCGGGTTTGATTCAGGCTCCACGCTCGATTATGTCTATGAGAATGAAGCGCGGGGCTTGGGTCCCGGTGGCAAACTCATCGACAAGCAGTTTCTGGAAGCCATCGGCTGGCGCGGCATTCGCCAGCGCAAAGTGCATCTTGAGGAGCTGATCAGACACGCCATCAGGCGACTTGAGAACGAAGGTCGATCAACCAATATCGTCGATATTGCCTGTGGGCATGGCCGTTATGTGATTGATGCGGTGGTGCGGGCGGGCGAATTGCCAAACAGCATTCATCTTCGTGATTACTCGCCGATCAATGTGCTGGCTGGACGCAAGCTCATCAAAGATCGTGGCCTTGAAGCAATCGCTCATATGGAAGAAGGCGATGCCTTTGACGAGGAAAGCCTTGCAAGCATCACGCCGCAACCAGACCTTGCGATTGTGTCCGGACTTTATGAGCTTTTCCCGGACAATGCGCTCATTAACCGGTCGCTTTCGGGCCTCGCTCGTGTGCAGCAGCCGGGCTCACTGCTCATTTACACCAACCAGCCATGGCATCCGCAGCTTGAAATGATCGCGCGTGCGCTCACGTCACATCGCGGCGGACAGGCATGGGTCATGCGCCGCCGCACACAGGGCGAAATGGATCAGCTTGTTGAAAAGGCTGGCTATCGCAAAATCGAACAACGCATTGATCAGTGGGGCATTTTCACTGTCTCGATCGCCGAACGCATCGGAGACGACGCAGCGTGATAACAAGACCGGCAGACCATAGTGGTTTACCACGGCGGGCTGTGATCCGCCGCGCAATCGCTTGGCTTCTGTTTCTTGGACCGTTTTTCTATCTGACCTATGGCACGGCCAACTGGCTTGCATCTCTCCATGATGACGTGCCGAACCTCGCTTTCAACTGGGAAGGCCATGTTCCCTTTATCGCGTGGAGCATCATTCCCTATTGGTCTGTCAATCTGTTTTACGCGATAGCACTTTTCGTCAATGACAGCCCGGAACAGGTAGACAGGCTGGCTAAGCGTTATCTCACCGCGCAGATTATCGCTGTCCTATGCTTTGTAGCCTTTCCGCTGACAGCCACATTCGTCAAACCTGCGACCTCCGGCCTGCCGGGTTTCATGTTCGATGTGCTGGGCGGGTTCGACAAACCATTCAATCAGGCGCCTTCGCTGCATATCGGCCTTTTGATCATTATCTGGGATCAGATGCGTCGCGTGATGGGCGATGTAATGCGGGTGGTCTGGCATGTCTGGTGTCTGCAGATCGGATTGTCGGTGCTAACCACCTATCAGCATCATGCGGTTGATATTCCGGCAGGGGCTTTGCTCGGGCTGTTCGCGCTATGGCTTTTCCCACGCAACACGCCATCGCCTTTGGCAGAGTTTCACATCACATCCGACCTGAAATCGCGGCGGATCGGTCTTTATTATCTTGCGGGGGCAACAGTTTTTCTTGCGCTGGGTGTCCATGGTCTGAGCATCACCGGCTACGCGATTTTCTGGTTCTGGCCCGCAACCGCGCTTGCAATCGTGGCACTCGGTTATTTCGGTGCAGGTCCGAACATTTTCGAGAAAGACACCGATGGCTCGGTCAGTCTTGCCAGCCGTCTGTTGCTCTGGCCTTACCGCTTCTTTGCCCGGATGAATATCCGCTTCTGGACGCGCAAGCTCCCAGCCCATGTCGAACTTGGCGACAATGTTTTCTTGGGGCGTTTCCCAAAGGCTAGAGAACTGCAGTTTTTCTCGACCGTCATTGATCTTGCATCCGAAATGGTGCCACCCGCGCACTCTATCGACTGGAAAAGCTACGGCACGATTGATCTCATCAAGCCTCCCGCAGAAAAGCTACAGCTTGCATCAGATGCGGTCGAAGTCGCACGCCACCACGGCCCGGTGCTTATCTGTTGCGCGTTGGGCTTTCAACGCAGCGCCACGGTTGCAGCCCACTGGCTTGTCAAAACGGGACGTGTGAACAATCAACGCGAAGCCGAAGCGCTGATCCGCGCAAAAGGCTGGCCGGTGCATCTGCACACAAGTGAGGTGCATGAATGAGCGCGCAGGCATCAAGCATCGCAGCAAGTTTGCAGCGAAATGCCTATCTCGCCATTGCGGTGGCCGTATTGATATTGGCTGCCGCTCCGTTTTTGCGCGTCGTGCATGACCTCACCTTCTGGCTGGTCTGGCCGATCCTTCTTGCGAGTGGTTTGGTCACTCTCGGAATTGCCGCTCACCTGCTTTTCGATGCAGCACTTTTTCGGCTGGTTGCCGCAAGTCCCATTGAAGAGGCGGGGCTGATCGAACTCGACAGGACGCTCGAAAAAATGGGCCTGCGTAAAGCAATCGGCCCCACCCGCCCGCTCGTCGAACGGATTGCCGGCTCCCGGCGCATCATCGGTCGTTTGCGGTTTTTTCTGGCACTAGCCATTGTGCTGTTCATTCTTCTGGCCTTCGTGCCACATGGTCAGGGGCTTTGATATGCGGGAGCTGATCCGCCATCAGGTGCAATCGATTTTCGGCTCGTTTCTGGCGATCCTGTCACGCGGAATTACCGGCGTGCGGCCCATCTGGAGCGGCACCGGACCCTCGCGCAATCAGCGCATCTATTTTGCCAACCACACCAGCCATGGTGATTTCATTCTGCTTTCGTCCTGTCTTAATCAGGAAGAACGTGCGCGCACCCGCGCCGTCGCCGGTGCTGATTACTGGCGGGGCAATGCCGTGCGCCAGTTCATGGCTGAAGTGCTGTTGCGCACCGTGCTTGTGGAACGCAACTGGGTGGAACGCACACAAGATCCGATGGAAGTGATGCTGAAAGCGCTGGCCGATGGTCATTCGCTCATCATCTTTCCCGAAGGCACACGCAACATGACCGATGAGGCGCTGCTGCGTTTCCGCTCCGGCATTTACAATCTTGCGCTGGCGAGACCGGATGTTGAACTGGTGCCCTGCTGGATTGAAAATATGTCACGCGTGTTGCCAAAGGGCGCGATGCTGCCCGTGCCACTTCTTTGTCGTGTGATTTTCGGTGCGCCAGTTCAGCTCCATGAGGGCGAGGACCGCAAGGAATTTCTCACACGCGCGCGCCAGAGCCTTCTCGATATTCAGCCTCAGAATGGTAATCACCCATGAGCGAAACGACCCAACTCTTCCTTGGCCTCATGGGCGTTCTGGTCACAGCCAGTGCCGTTGCCGGTGTGTTGTCATGGCGTGCGCCAAAACCGCTTTCATCCACGCTGGTCAACCTCAATGCCCGCATCAAGGCATGGTGGATCATGGTCGGCGCTATGTGTATCGCCTTTCTCTTCGGAAAAGGCGGCGTGATCGTGCTGTTTGCGCTCATTTCATTTGCGTCATTGCGCGAATATGCGACGCTGACACAAACCCGTCGCGCTGACCATCGGGTGCTGCTTGGCATGTTCCTGCTGGTCATTCCGGTGCAATATTATCTGATCTGGATCGACTGGTACGGTCTCTATTCCATCTTCATTCCGGTCTATTGCTTCCTCGCCATGCCTGTGCTGACGGCCCTTTCCGGCGATACGTCGCGCTTTCTCGAACGCATCAGCGAGCAGCAATGGGGCATCATGCTTTCGGTCTATTGCATCAGCCATGTGCCTGCATTGATGACGCTGGATATTCCGAGCTATGAGGGCAAGAAGCTGCTGCTGATCGCATTTCTGGTGGCAACCGTACAGGGCAGCGACGTGCTGCAATATGTTTTCGGAAAATTGTTCGGCAAGCATCGCATTGCGCCCAATATTTCCCCATCCAAAACCTGGGAAGGCTTTGTCGGAGGAGTCGCGAGCGCATCTCTTCTGGGGGCTGGACTTGCCTGGCTCACACCGTTTTCGCCATTGCAAGCTGGTGCGCTGGCCGCGACCGCTTGCGTCATGGGCTTTTTCGGCGGGCTTGTGGCATCTGCCATCAAACGTGATCGCGGGGTCAAAGACTGGGGACATATGATTGAAGGGCATGGTGGCATGCTCGACCGTGCAGACAGTCTCGTCTTCTCGGCCCCGGTCTTCTTCCACATTGTGCGGTACTTCTGGGCGTAACCCCCGGTTTCAAATGTGACAAAACAAAGCCTTGAAAACCCGGGATGCAGTAAAAACTTGTTACCCGGTTTTGCAGGTCTTTATTTCGCGATGCCTTTTATGACCTTTAAGCCTTTCTGGGCGGGTTCCGTTTTACCGGACCCGCTCTATCTGTTTGCTCGGGTGGGAAATGCAAAAGAACTGAAAGGTTGAAACGATGAAAACTGCGGGTATCTGCGCTTTTATTATGACGACTCTCACGGCTGGCAGCGCTTTAGCGCAAGGTCAGGCCACAGCACCACAGATGACGCCTGAAGCGCTCTATAAAGCAGCTCAGAACCAGCTTGGCATCGTCGAGTATTGCAAAGACAAAGGCTTCGCGACACAGGAAGACATCGACAGCCAGCAGTCCATCATGAAGATCATGCAGGAACCTGCCGACAAGTCAGGCCTTGAAGAAGCGCAGGCCGCAGGCCGCAAGGGTCTTGTCCAGTCACTTGGGCAGGAAACCGACGTTGAAGATTACGCCAAAACCTCTGGCAAGAGCGTCGAGCCGTTCTGCCAGCAGATTACCACAGCCATTAAGCAGACAGCCGCACAGCTGCCGAAATAAGCTTATTTTTGCTGCAATGGAATTCTCTCCATTGCAGCAGCCTACTTTTGCCAAAATGCAACACCGCTGAATAAGATGAGTGTATTTCTCATATATTATTGTGTTTCAGCGAATGCATAACTATGGTGCCGCAACAAAATGTGGTGCCCTCCTTGAACCGATCCGACAAACACAATCTGCCTTCGGCTTTTCCTCTGCAAGAAATTGCAGATATCGATGCCGCTATTACAGATTATTACGACGAACTGTGCCGCGCAGTCCGTCGGCGTGGGCGCGCCTCCTCCAATGCGAATGAAGTCGTTCACGATCTTTATGTGCGCCTGAAGGATCGCAGAACCGATCTTCAAGGCAAATCGTCGTTACGCGCCTTTCTTACACGTGCTGCGATCAATCTGGGTCTGGACCGCTTTCGCCGCGAACGCTTTGAAGCCGAACTCTTTTCCGGCACAGAGGAAGAAGCAGCAAACATTGCAAGCAAGGTTACAAATCCTGATCTGGCACTGGATATGCCACGCCGCCTCGCTCGTCTGCGCGATGCCATCATGGAACTGCCGTTGAAACAGCGCCGCGTTTTCATCGCCCATCGCATTGGCAACCTACCCCCGGATGAAATAGCAATGCGCTTTGGAATCACGCGGAATATGGTGGACAGACACCTTCGAAAAGCGCTTATGCATTGCCTCATTCGGCTGGACGAACTGGACCAGGCATAATGAACCCAGCATCAAAAAAAACGAACGAGGCTGAGCGACAGGTTCAGGAACAGGCAATCGACTGGTTGCTTCAATTGCAAGCCGACCCCGATGATGAAACGCTTATGGAAGCTTGTGCACTATGGCGCGCGAGCGATACCCGACATGAACGCGCATTTGCTAAAGCCTCCCGCGTGTTCAGTGATAGTCGTTTTCTACTGTTAAACGATACAGATTTTGCAAAAAATGCTGCACGAAAGCCGAATTATCCGATTGCTGCTGCTTTAAGCTCGATGCTTTTCTTCGCTGCCCTTACCGGTGGTTTCATTGCATTTGATGGCCCGATGCGCCTGCGGGCGGATGCTATTTCGACAAGTAGCGAAATGCCCGTCATTAAATTAAGCGATGGTTCCACCGTTCAATTGAATGCCGGATCGGCAGTCGCTTTTGATATTACGAATGATGGACGTCAAGTACAGCTATTGCGCGGCGAAGCCTATTTCATTGTCGCACCAGATCCGCAGCGCCCTTTCAGAGTTAAAGCTGCAAATGGCGAAGTGACAGCCCTTGGAACTCAATTCGATGTAAAGTTAAAAGATAGCGGTACAGATATCGTTGTCATTGAACACGCAGTTCAGGTGCAGACCAGCGCGTCTTCATCAGCCTTCAACCCACTCGATACGTTACGGCTGGATGAAGGACAGAGCGTTTCATACGACAGCCGCAATGGCATCGGACAGGTGACGAGGGTTGACCCGGAACTGGCTGCTTCATGGCGCAGCGGCCGGCTGGTTTTTGAAGATCAGCCACTGGGATCCGTGATCGAGGACATTGCGCGCCACCTTCCCGGTAAGGTGATGATCACAAGCAGCAACCTTGCCGAACGCCGGATAACAGGCTCATTTGATCTGACGGCCCCTTCAACCGCACTTGATGATTTTATCAAAGCTTTTGATCTCAAAGCAATACGTGTGGGATCACTCCTGACGGTACTGCATAATTAATTTTCGATCAGATGTCCCAAACATATCAACTCATTCGTCCAGTCTTTGAAAGGCAATTTGCGCGCATGCGCTAGAGCCTCAATACCAATGCCCGACACCAACGCCTTGACCGTTGAGACTGGAAACGACATGAAAATCCCCTCTTCGCGCATTCTCAACGTCTGCGCACGTCCATTGTTTGCATCGCTGCTTATGAGCGGCACCGTATTGAGCGCGTTCATTGCCACGCCTGCTACGGCGCAGGCGGCACCACAGGCAGTCGCGGTCAACATTCCGGCAGGAGGGCTTGCAAACAGCCTCAACCGCCTTGCAGTGCAAACGGGTCTTCAGATCGCTTTTGATGCGTCTGTCACCAGCGGTTTAAGCACATCCGGCGTCAAGGGAATCATGACACCTGCGCAGGCGCTTGCGACGCTGCTGCGCAACACAGATATTGACTATCGTTTCACCGGCGACCGCACGGTGCGCCTTGAGCGCGAAACGGGTGCAAGCAATGCCGCTGCGCCTGTCAATAACGGTTTCTTGCAACTCGACACCATCACCGTCAGAAATATTACTGGTGTTGATTTTGCCGAGCTTGATCCGCGTGTGTCGCAGATCACCTCTGAACAATTGCAGCAGGCACAGGCTTCGACAATTCCTGAACTGGTTAAGAAAACACCCGGCGTCTCCATGCTTGGCGGCGTGCGTACCGAAGGTCAATCAATTGCGGTCCGCGGCTTTTCACGTCAGTCCGATGTGCGCATTTTGCTCGACGGCGCACCGAAGAATTTCGAAAAATACGATCAGGGCACAATCTTTGTAGAGCCTGAGCTACTCAAGCGTGTCGAAATCGAAAAGGGTGCGACGACCGTTCGCTATGGCAATGGTGGCTTCGGCGGCACGATCAGGCTTGAGAGCAAGGATGCAGCAGATATGCTGCGGGCGGGCGAAAATTGGGGCGCATGGGGCAAGACCGCATACCAAACAGCAAACAAGCAGTTTCTGGAAACCGGCGCAGTCTATGGTCGCTCCAATCTTGGCACGGGTATTGATTTCGACGGTATTGCCAGCCTGACATGGCGCAAAGGCGACAACATGCGTGTTGGCCGCGGCGAGGTCTATAGTTACTCTAATTCCGAGCTGACTTCCTTTTCCGGCAAACTATCCGGAGAAGCGGCAGGGCATAAACTAACTGCTTCTGTACTTTACGGCGAAAGTGCCAATTGGGGACCCCTCGCCGCTATTCGCGGAGAGTTTGAGCCGAGTGCTTATCAAATCCAACGATATGGGTTTCGGGGTGCCGTGCAAAGAATGCTTGCATGGCGAGAGCTGAAAGATTTCACATCGGTTGTCGAGCACACCTATGATGGTGACAGCGATCTGGTGAACACGCGGATCATGGCGAGCTATTCATCCACCGATATGCATGCAGAACGCTTTCCCGGTGTGGAAGGTTCGGCATCCCTTGGCGGGACGGAGAACGACGCAAAATATTCTGATTTTCATATTGAAGCAGAAAATACTTCAAATTTTCAGCTTGGCGGCATCGATCACAGCCTGAACTACGGTGTGCAGTTCAATCATCACGTTCGTGATGTGACAATGTTCTACAAGGGTTATGAAAATCAGGCTCAGTATAATTACGGCTATTTCGCGCCGTGGATAATGCCTGCCGGAAAACAGGACGTGACATCATTCTTTATCCGAGACAAGATCGGACTAACTGACAAACTGATCGTCACTCCCGGCATCCGCTATGATTATATTCGTTCAGAAGGCGAGCCTAATGCCGCGCCTCGTTATAATGATCCATCCGCAGGTCACGATTACTCCGCGGTAACGCATCACGGTTTCACACCGGCGGTCAGCGCGTCATACCAGATTACACCCGCAACACGCCTGTTTGTTGACTGGGCCTATGCAATGCGCGCGCCCAACATCGATGAAATCTATTCCGTGCAGAGTGCGGACACGAAAACATCCAGATCAAGTCGCGGTCTTTCGGTCGAACGCAATAACACGGTCAACATCGGCGCTGATACATCGCTCAACAGCATCTTTACAGATGGCGATATGTTGATGGTTCGCGGCTCTTTCTTCAACAACAAGGTTACAAACCCCGTCGGAAGACGCGTCGGTAGTAAAAATAATGCCGGACTAGATTACAGAGAGGCTTCCTTCTACTGGAACATGCCTTCCTACTATTCGCGCGGTTTTGAATTGGAAGCGCATTATGAAAACAGCTTCTTATTTGCAGACGCAAGTCTCACCTATATGATCGGGAGGCGTCATGGGACGCTTAACAATATCCATGGTCCCGATAGCTATATCAACGACATCATGCCAACCACTGCCATAACCACGCTTGGCTACAAACTTCCTGATTATGACATCAACTTTGGCTGGACCGGCACTTTTGTCGATCATCAGAACAGAACTGGTTACGTCAAAGATGATCTGAGTTTCAAACGACCAAATGCACCCGGCTATGCCGTCCATGACCTGTTCTTCAATTGGGCACCTACAAAAGGCATCATGAAGGATTCTGAACTGCGGCTTGGTCTTGATAATATATTCGACAAAGAATACGAGCCTTATCTCAGCGACGGCATCACAGCTATGCCGGGCCGTAATTTCAAGGTTTCGTTTAGCCGGAAATTCTGATGAGAAAAACGGACTGAAACCACTGGTTTCAGTCCTTTATTTTTTTAGCGACGGGAAAATTTAACAGGTGCCGTAATCGTCTTGTTAGCATCCGGCGGAGGTGCTGGGACAGGCGAAGCACGCTGAACCAATGACAACACTTCACTGTCGAGCTCCGGCCATCCCGAAGATCTTGCGAGCGAGGCGGACAGAACCTTGCCGCTATCATCGATGCGGAAACGAACATAAACGATGCCTTCTTCCCCGCGTGATTTCGCAGCAGAAGGGTATTTTTTACGACGCTCAAGATGCGCCATAAGACGTGACTGCCAGCGGGCCGGTGTCATTGAAGATGCGAATAGGCCAGACGCCGATTGGCGTGCGGCATTCCGGTTTGTCTGCGCCACCTGAGCTTGGGCCTTGACCGCCTGCTTGGACGACGCTTGCTCCTGCTGGCGTTGTTTAACGGGCGTCTTCTTAGTATCCTCTTTCTTTACAACTTCTTTTTTAACAACCGGCTTTTTCTCAATCTCTTTTTTGGGTTCCGGAGGAGTAGGCTTCGCTATCGGAAGAGGGACTTCAACATTTTCGAGTTGTGCAAGTTCTTCTTCTGGATGCACTTCTTCCGGTTCAACCGGAGTCGGTTCTTCCTGAGCACTTTCTTCTTCTTGAACTTCAGGCTCTTCTACGGGTTTTTCGACTTTCTCCGCAGGTGCACTGGCATCAGCTGTTTCCTGATCGGGGGAAATCTCGTTTTCCTCCGTCGTCATTGCTTCCGGTGTCTCAGCCAGTTCGATCATGATTGCTGCCGGAGGCGTATCATCCGCCATCGCCATTTCCGGTTCACGCATCAGCCACATTGCAGCTGCAACGTGAACCGATAGCACAACAAAACATGCCCCCGCCCAAAGTGCTAACTCACTCACGCCGCCACGCAGATCGTGGTTGTCGCTATTACCGTTCATGACAGCTCCGCCCATACAGGCGTATCAACGACCTTCTCTTTACGGCGAAAATCAGAAAGCATCTGCCCGTGATTGATCATGCTAAGCAGATCACAATCAAGGCATGCAAGGCGTCCGTCTTCCGTCTGCAAAGCAAGATCGGCAATTGTAAAATCATCAAAAGCAGCAACAAATGATCGCTGTGCGGCTTGCAACAAATGCCCGAAGGCAGACCCTGTATTATTGTCTTTTGCTGCTTCAGCCGGATTGTCAAAACCAGGCTGCATCAAACGCAGCACAGTGCCAACGTTGATGGCATCCGGCTCACAAGCAAGCCGAATGCCGCCCCCGCGCCCCCGCGTGCCGACCAGAAAACCGTGATGAATGAGATCCGAGACGATCTGCGCTGCATGATCCTTCGTCGTGCCCGTCGCTTCTGCAGCCTCACGTGTCGTGACAGCTTGGCCGCCCGAGTTACGGGCGCAGAGAACGAGCAATTCAATCGAAAGTTCGGCTTGTCTGGTAAATCGCATCACATGAATCTTTTCTGGTGTAAACCTTTTCAGAAACATGGCCCCATCAACATGTGGCCTTTACGATATGTGAGGATCAAGCGAAGATTTCACGCACCAGCGCATGAACGCGACGGAAAGCAGCTTCTGCTCCCGCAACAACGCGTTCTTCTTCAACTTCTGTGAGATCAACTTCATCCAGTGCTGCGGTAAATGTACGCCAATGCAAACCACGGCCTTCAGGCGCGCCAGCGAGATGGCGTGCGCCAAACTCTTCTGACAGTTCTAGCTTCAGTGCTTCTTTGAGGAGGAAAGCAGCGCCAAGGTTGGAACCTTCAGCAACGTAAAGCCAGCCGAGTGCGGTCGGCAGATCAATTTCAATGCCTTCTGCAAAAGCAGGTGCTGCATCGGGTGCTGGCAGCTCAAATCCAAGATCGATAAGATCCTGACCAACCTGTTCGAAGCGGCGGCGGCCCTTCAGGTCTGGAAGCAACGCATCAAGAGCGGCATCGTCATAAAGAACATTGATATCGCGGTGGAACTGATACTGCACCTGCACAAACATTGCATAGCGGTCACGGCTGGAAAATGGCTTGCCTGCCATGATGCTCTGGTCAAGGCGCTCATGCGTTCCTGTGGTACGCGCCTTTAGACGTTTCGAGCGGGGAAGAGCAACGGGCTGCTCAAGTACGGCGGCATCAGTCATATCGTGTGTCCCTGTTATCTGGCATGTCTTCGGTTCGAACCGGACATTAACCTCTCCATTTACTAAGACGTTTGAGCGACCCATCTTTTGCAATCCCGAGACGGAAAAAAAATGCTTCGGCACAAAATGTCGCACCTTCTAACTGCTAGAAATCGAAGTTGAAGCCCAGCTGAGCAGTATGCTTGTCGATCGAGCTGGATGACTTACGGCTATTCGCGATATTCGAGCTGCCGATGTTGTTTGTATGTTCATAAGCCTTTTCTTCTTCGGTTTCGCAATTCAAACTGCCATAAAAGTCACCCAAGAACTCATTTGGTGGAATGGTGACGGGAACAACATAATGCTTCGACCGCATCACATGACGTTGCGAAACAACAGCAAGTAATTTCCGATCGATCGTCGTAATTGCTGCTATTATCAACTTAATATTGCGGGTTTTTTTAGATGAAATTCCGCAATCGGAACCGGACGGCCAAACAGCCAGCCTTGACCAATGGCATCTTTGTGCAATTCAAGCACATGCTCGGCCTGTTCCGGTGTTTCCACACCTTCAACGACCAGCTTTAGCTCAAGGCGCGCGGCAATATTACAAATATTTTCGACGATTTCTGCGCTCACGGCCTCGGTGCCAATAGCCTGTGTAAACATGCGATCAATCTTAATGCCGCTGATAGGCAATTTTGCCATATAAGCTAGATTCGAATATCCGGTACCGAAATCATCGATGAAAAACTCATAGCCTCTAGCCCGATAGGACCTCATTCCTTCGATGAGCTGTTCATGATGCGTGGTTGAGCGTTCGGTTATTTCGAGAACGATTTGCTGGGCAGAGATGTCCAGGCGGCTTCTTTCATCATCAAGAAAAACCAGGATTTTAGGGTCAACAACATCATCTACCGATAAATTGAGGCTGATATAGAAATCGCTGTGCTTTTGTAGCAGCAACCTCATTTCCTCCAGCGACTTACGGATGATTATACGTGTTAGGTTTTTGATGTCGCCTTGTTCTTCTGCTATCATAATAAATACATCGGGGGGTATCTCTGCGCCATGCTCATCAGACAGTCGCGCAAGCACTTCGGCACCCTTCACATGACCGTTACGAAGCGACACCAGCGGCTGATAAACAACCGTAATACGTTCTTCGGTAATTGCTCGCTTTATCTGTTGTGGTAGCGACGAGTAACCATGCCGCCACCGAATAGCGGCCACGCCCAGTCCACTGCCAGCAAGCGCTCCAAAGGCCACAAGTGCCATAAAGACGCCGGTTGGTTGTTGAAAAAGGCTGACTCCCGATAGCGACGCGATCACACAAATATCAATCTCGTCAGAGCAGCCTGAAACTACGCGATGAGAACGGATGTCATACCACGCCAGCTTCTCGGGTGCTTGCATTGTCAATTGGCTGGCATCACCAAATGTACGATAAATATAATTGCTGCTTCGGCTCAAAACATGAGCGCTCAAATTTGGCTCTGGCTTTTCATAAGACTCAAAGGCAACAGGTGAAGTAAACACGATCCCCGCGCCATGCGTAACCATATCGACAGGCCCGAGATGTTTTCCAATGCCCCTTGCGTTGGCCCATAGTCGATGTCCGCCGTCTACTTCCCGATCTGACACCGGCAATTCGATGGGGGGGGATAATTTGCCCCATAACGCTGTACAGACTATATGATTACCCTCTACGCGACCGATATCACGAAGATAACGTGCGTTAAAAGCCAATCGCCTCAATTCCGTGATATTCTCGTCAGAACAAAAATCTTCGCTACTGTTGTTGACGATCGCAAGTGTATTCCTGCCAGACTTTGCGACATTTACTGAGTGTTTTAACAGGTCGTCGCGGTATTCATTCAAACGAATATAAGAGAGACGAACCAGTTCGAGCTGCCCCAAAAATATAATTATTCCCACGCCAAGACATGCGGCGAGCGCAACAAACCACCGATCTCCGTTGTTACGCAGCCTTGCCATCCGAAAGAACGTCTCCACCCGGCGAGTCAACGCCCCACATATTAGATGACGCTATACAAGTCTTTTAACGAAGCCAACGGGCGAGATACGGAATTTATCAATAAAATGCCAATAAAAATAGGTTCCTTTTTAAATATTCAATTACACACTGAGTATTCGAAACGATCGGAAAAAAATTTAATTTTATTAAATTTTTAACGATGGTTGACGACACGGACCAGAACCGTAAATTAGTCATCCATGAACAAAATTATGATCGACCAAGACTATCTTATTGAAAAGCTCGCTGCGCTGCTGGCAATTCCAAGCCCTACAGGTTTTACGGATGAAGCGGTGCATTTCGTTGCCCGCGAACTGGAGCGGCTCGGGCTTGAAGTTATCCTAACGCGGCGAGGGGCGATCCGCGCACGCCGCAGCGGCAAATCGAGAAAGCCTGCGCGCGGTATCGTCTCCCATGTCGATACGCTTGGTGCGCAGGTCAAGTATCTCAAGTCCAATGGGCGGCTTGAGCTTGTTTCAATCGGCAACTGGTCGGCACGCTTTGCAGAAGGTGCGCGCGTTTCGATCTTCTCTTCCAAAGGCACCTATCGCGGTTCGATCCTGCCGCTGAAAGCCTCCGGCCACACCTTCAATGAGGAAGTGGATACGCTTCCCGTTGGCTGGACCTATATCGAGCTGCGCGTCGATGCGCTGGCCCGCAACAAGGAAGACCTCATTGAACTCGGCATCGACGTTGGCGACATTGTCGCCGTCGATCCTATGCCGGAATTCATCGATAATGGCTTCATCGTCTCGCGCCATCTTGATGACAAGGCGGGCGTTGCAATCATGCTGGCATCGCTCGAAGCCATGCAGCGGCTCAATGTCGAAACACCGGTCGATACATACTGGATATTCACCATAGGCGAAGAAGTTGGCGTCGGCGCTTCTGCAGCCGTTGTGCCGGATATTGCCTCGCTGGTGGCGATTGATAACGGTACCACAGCCCCCGGTCAGAATTCGTCCGAATTTGGCGTGACACTCGCTATGGCGGACCAGACCGGGCCTTTCGATTATCATCTGACCAAGAAGCTTTACGAGCTTTGCGGCGAGCACGATATCCCGGTGCAGAAGGACGTTTTCCGCTATTATCGGTCTGACGCGGCATCTGCGGTAGAGGCTGGCCACGATGTTCGCACGGCGCTTCTGGCCTTCGGTGTCGATGCGTCGCACGGCTATGAACGCATTCATTTGAGCGCTCTTACATCGATTGCAAAGCTTACTGTTCACTATGCAATGAGCGAGGTTGAGATCAAGCGCGATGCCGAGGAAACCACCAAAGGTCTCAAGGGCTTCACGCATCAGAAATCAACCACTGCCGAGCAGGACCTGAGGCCGGAAGACAGCCCAACGGAATAGTTGAAAGCAGCACAGAGAATTTGAAGGCGGGATGATCCCGCCTTTTTTTCGAGCGCGTCCCTAAAAGCGTAAAGCGGGTGCGGTCACGCAAATTAATTATGATAATTTGTTGATATACGTCATTTACTCCCTATAAATAATAGCCTGACAGATTTGCAGGCAGATATGGCCAAACGAAAGGAACCGCTGATGAAGAGGTTATTTCGCGCCGTTTTGACAGCGGCCACTCTGGTTCTGGGTTCAGCGACATTTCACGCTGGCGCGCAGACACCGCCCGATGTTCTTATCGTCGGGCAGATTGCTGAACCGCAATCGCTTGACCCACACACGGTCACGGCAACAAATGATTTCCGCATCCTTGTGAACATCTATGACGGTCTGGTCCGCTATAAGGATGGCACGCTGGAAATCGAGCCGGCGCTTGCTGAAAGCTGGACCATTTCAGACGATGGCAAAACCTATACATTCAAGCTGAGACAGGGCGTGAAATTCCATGACGGTTCGGATTTCAACGCGGAAGCGGTCAAATTCAACTTCGAGCGGATGCTGAACAAGGATCATCCGTTCTATAACACCGGACCGTTCCCCCTCTCCTTCAACTTTGAATCCATTGAAAGCGTCAATGCGCTCGATGCAAACACCGTCGAGTTCAAGCTGAAAGAGCCGTTCGCGCCGTTCTTGTCAAACCTCGCCTATCCGACCGGCCTGATCGTTTCGCCAGCAGCGGTTGAACAATATGGTGCGGAGTTTGGCCGTCATCCTTCCGGCACCGGCCCATTCAAATTTGCCGAATGGCAGTCTGGCCAGCGCGTGGTGGTCGAGCGTAATCCCGACTACTGGGATACGGCGCCGACCTTGAACGCGATTGTTTTCCGTCCCATCACCGACGCCAATACGCGCGTTGCTGAAATGATGGCAGGTGGCATCGATATCATGGTCGAGGTGCCGCCGGATAATCTCGCGACCTTCAAGCAGGATGCAAATTTCGCTGTCGCAGAACAGGCGGGACCGCATGTCTGGTTCAGCATCCTCAACACCAAAAGCGGTCCGTTCGCCGACAAGAAAGTTCGTCAGGCTGCAAACTATGCAGTCAACAAGCAGGGTCTGGTCGATAATGTCCTGCAAGGTTCTGCAACTGTCGCGGCCGGTCCCGTGCCACCTGCATTCAACTGGGTTGATGATAAAACCGAGCCTTATCCCTACGATCCGGAAAAAGCTACGGCGCTGTTGCAAGAAGCGGGTGCGCCCAATCCTGAACTTACTTTCTATGTGACAGAAGGGGGCTCGGGGATGCTCGACCCGATCAATATGGGCGCAGCTATTCAGGCTGATCTTCAGGCCGTCGGCTTCAAGGTGAAGATTGAAACCTACGAGTGGAACACCTTTCTTGGTCGTGTGAATTCCGGTCTGGATGGCAAGGCAGACATGGCTGAAATGGCATGGATGACCAATGATCCGGACACAGTTCCATTTCTAACGCTTCGTACCGAAGCCCTGCCGGACAAAGGTGGCTTTAACTCGGGCTATTATTCCAATCCGAAAGTTGATGAATTGCTGACCAAGGCGCGTACATCGACCGATCAGGCAGAGCGCGGCAAGCTCTACGGCGAGATCCAGTCTATCGTGCACGACGATGCGCCATGGCTCTTTGTTGCCAACTGGAAGCAGAATGCTGTCACAACAGCAGCCGTTCAGGGCTTCAAGCTCCAGCCGTCATTCCTGCTGCATCTCAAGGATGTGACCAAACAATAAAGCACTACGCCAGCGTTTCAGCCGCTGGCGCAATTTTGCTTGAGCACATCCCGAAAAGTGGGAACTGGTTTTCGGGGTAAATGTGCGTGAAAACAAAAAGGTTTAGAGCATCGATTTGATTTTGTTAGATCGAAGCGCGTTCTAAACAGAGCGGAGGAGGGCTAATGCCAGCCTATATCTTCAAGCGGCTCATAGCGGTCGTTCCCGTTCTTTTCGGGCTTTCCATCATCGTGTTTCTTGTGATGGCATCAATTCCCGGCGATACTGCGACAGCTCTGCTCGGCTCTTATGCAACGCCGGAAAATGTCGAGCGTATCAATCGTGATCTCGGTCTCGATAAGCCACTTATTCAGCAATATTTCATCTGGATCGGCAATCTGCTGCAGGGTGATTTCGGTCGCTCCTTCGTGCTCAACCGACCTGTTCTGGATGAAGTAATGGAGCGTTTTCAGGCAACGCTCATTCTGGCGGGCGTTGCTCTCGTGCTCTGTTCGATCTTCGGACTTTTTGCAGGCATCGTTTCAGCGGTGCGTCAGTTCGGCTGGGCAGACCGCACGATCACCTTCATTGTATTGGCAGGCATTTCGATCCCGTCATTCTGGCTTGGCCTTCTGCTGATTTATCTCTTCGCAGTGCATTGGCGCATCCTTCCGGCATCGGGCATGTATGCAGTCTATGGCGGCGGCGATCTCAAAGACCTGATCTGGCATTTGATCCTGCCAGCATCGACGCTTGCGGTCGTTGCTGCCGGTGTGATTGCCCGGCTGACGCGCGGCGCTATGCTCGAAGTTTTGCGTCAGGATTATATCCGCACCGCACGCGCCAAAGGGCTCAATGAGCGTCGCGTTATTTACGGTCACGCCTTTCGTGCAGCCCTTGTCAGTGTCATTCCCGTCATCGGCATTCAGGCAGGCTTCGTGCTGGGCGGTGCGGTCTATATCGAGACCGTGTTTCAATGGCCCGGTATTGGCGCCATGCTTGTGAAGGCAATTTCGACCCGCGACATCCTGCTTGTGCAGGGCGGCGTGCTGATCGTGGCAGCAAGCTATGTGCTGTTCAATCTGCTCGCCGATGTCCTTCAGACCATGCTTGATCCGAGGATACGCACATGAGCGCCCTTTCGGAAACCTACACCCCAGCCGCTCCTGCACGCCTGTCATCATGGCGTCTGCTGATGAGCAATCGTCTGGCAGCTTTTGGCTTTTTTCTGCTCGCGCTCATCTGCGTGCTGATAATACTCGTGCCCATCCTGCCATTGCCCAACCCGGATGCGACAGCACCTGCAAACCGGTTGCAACCCGTCTTCTCCGCAGGTCATCTGCTGGGCACAGACCAGCTTGGACGCGATATTCTGAGTCGCCTTCTCTGGGGCGCCCGCGTCTCGATCGCGGTCGGCTTCGCAGCCACGCTGATTGCCGCCGTGATCGGCTCGGCTATCGGCATCGTCGCAGGCTATGCAGGTGGGCGCACCGACAACCTTATGATGCGCGGCATCGATATGCTAATGGCTTTTCCCTATATCCTGCTGGCTCTTGCAATTGTTGCTGCGCTGGGACCGGGATTGATGAATGCGCTTTATGCAATCGCCGTGGTCAATATCCCGTTCTTTGCACGTAATGTGCGCGGCACAACACTCGGCCTTGCCAATCGCGAATTTGTCGATGCTGCCCGGCTTTCCGGCAAAGGGCATATTTCAATCCTGCTTACCGAAGTGTTGCCCAATGTGTTGCCGGTTATCGTCATCACCATGTCAACCACGGCAGGCTGGATGATCCTTGAAACGGCAGGCCTCAGCTTTCTGGGTCTTGGTGCGCAGCCGCCACAGGCTGATCTTGGCTCGATGCTCGGTGAAGGCCGCGCGCAAATGTTCACGGCACCGCATGTTTCCATCGTGCCGGGCCTGATGATCTTCCTGATTGTCATCAGCCTCAATGTGCTGGGCGACGGCATCCGCGATGTGCTTGATCCCCGTTTGCGCTCCGGTGCCCTCGCCCGCCCCGGCTCGGTAACGGCAGTCGCCAAGAACAGAACCGCGCCCAAGACGAGGATGCTGGATGCAGCTCTCGCGGTCGAAAAGCTCGAAACAGGCTTCGTCAACAATGGCAACTACACGCCTGCGGTCAACAGTGTTTCCCTGCATCTTAATCGCGGCGAATGTCTTGGCCTGATTGGCGAAAGCGGCTCAGGCAAAAGCGTCACCGCGCTTTCCATCATGAGGCTGGTCGCTTCTCCACCCGGAATGATCCGCAACGGCGCCATCTATCTTGACGGCAAAGATGTACTCGACATGAGCGAAACCGAACTGACCGCCACGCGCGGCAGCAAGGTCGCCTATGTCTTTCAGGATCCGTTGACCACGCTGCACCCGATGTACTCAATCGGCAAACAGGTCGAGGAGGCAATCGCAGCGCATAAATCGATCAGCGCATCCGAACGCCGGGTAGAAGCTATCGCCTTGCTGGAGAAAGTGGGTATTCCAGATGCAAAGGAGCGTGCAGATCATTACCCGCACCAGCTTTCCGGTGGTCAGCGTCAGCGTGTCGGCATAGCCATGGCACTCGCAAATGATCCCGACATCATCATCGCCGATGAGCCGACGACCGCACTTGATGTGACCGTACAGGCGCGCATTCTTGAGCTTTTACGCCATCTGCAGCGCGAACGCGGCATGGCGCTTTTGTTCATCACTCATGACTTTGGCGTCGTTTCCGAAATCTGCGATCGTGTTGCCGTCATGAAAGACGGGGTGATCGTCGAGACCGGGACCGCCAGAGAGGTGCTCGCCAACCCGCAACACAGCTATACCAAGCGGCTGATTGCCTGCGTGCCGGAACTTGGCCACGGCAAGGGCTTCTATGAGCGCGTGGCAAAGCTGTTCAGCGGCAAACAGATGGAGGCCGCCACATGAGCCAGGCTGCAATCAGTGTCCAGAATCTGAGCAAAACCTTTGGTGGCGGACGCTCATTTTTCGGCAAACAGCGCCATGCTGTTGAAGCGGTCAAGTCTGTGTCGTTCAATCTCGCGCGCGGTGAAACACTGGCAATCGTAGGCGAAAGCGGATCAGGAAAAAGCACTCTGGCGCGAATGCTGGTGGGGCTGACAGAGCCGAGCGACGGCACGATGAAAATCGCCGGACAGGATGCCAGCGTACTTCGCCGCTCTGGTCCGCGAGCTTTTGGCAAAATGATCCAATATGTGTTTCAGGACCCCGTGGCGTCGCTTAATCCGCGCAAGACCATCCGACAGATACTGGAAACACCCCTGAAGCTGCTGGGTGAATTGGATAGTCAAAAGCGCCAAAAGCGTATGGAAGAACTGCTTGATGCCGTGCAGATGCCAGAAGATACTCTTCTGCGCTACCCGCATGAGTTTTCCGGCGGACAGGCCCAGCGCATCGCGATAGCCCGCACACTAGCCGCAAATGCCGAAATCATCGTACTGGATGAGCCGGTCAGTGCACTTGATGTCTCCGTTCAGGCGCAAGTGCTGCTACTGCTCGATGAGCTTAAACAGCAGTTCGGACTGTCCTATCTCTTCATCAGCCATGATCTTGCGGTGGTGGAAGCTATCAGCGACCGCGTTGCCGTCATGTATTATGGGGAAATCGTCGAGGAAGCGACCGCCGAGGACCTTTTTGCGAAGCCACAACATGCCTATACACGTCAGTTGATAGACAGCGCGCCGCGTATGAAAAGAGAGTAGCAAGGTATGGCCCGAAACAGCCGCAGCAAATCGGACAATGCTTCGCTGACCAAATCAAAGCGACGGCCTGAGGTCATTGCTGACCGTATCAAAGACGTGATCCAAACGGACCATCTCAAACCCGGTGATCGGCTACCGCAGGAAAAAGACCTGATAGACCAGTTTAAGGCGGCAAAAGGTACTGTGCGCGAAGCGATGAAGGCGCTTGAAACCCAAGGCCTGCTCTTCACCCGCACCGGCCCCGGTGGCGGCGTCTTCGTCGCGGAACCATCGACACAACACGCAATGGAAATGCTCGGCAATTATTTCTTCTTCGACCAGCCAAGCCTTCAAGAAATTTACACCATTCGTAAATTGCTGGAGCCTGAGATCGCTGTATCCCTTGCCGGCAGGTTGAGCAATGATGATCTGGAGAAACTGGAAAGCACGATGCGGTTTTACGACCGCCCTCCGACCAATCTGGACGACCAGTTTCAGCAGCGTGTGGCAGAACTCGATTTTCATACACAATTGGCGCAACTCTGTCCAAATCGGCTTCTTGGGTTCATGTGTGGTGTTTCGCACAATCTGCTGCGCAACATGCCTGTGGCGCGTGCCATTTATGCCGATCCCACACCTGCATCTCGCGAAGAAGGCCTGCTTTTTCAGCATCGCCTTTTGACGGCTCTGATGGAAAACAGGGTCGAAGATGCACGTAAAATCGCGCTGGAACATATGATTTCCGCCGAAAAATACATGCTCTCCAAAGAAAACGAACTGAAAAAAGCACCAAGCGCATAAAAATCAGAAATTTCGGAACCATACCGGCGCGCATGCATTAGCAACTATGCAGGCCGCCGCCAAAACTCACGCGACGGCCTCATTTTTGTAGATTACAATGGAGGTTTCGACCCTTTTTATGTGTGGAATTTGCGGAGAAGTCAGGTTCGATGGTGCGACACCGTCGGTTTCGGCAATCTCGAAAATGGCAGACATTCTTGCCCCCAGAGGGCCAGACGCTTCTGGCATCGTTGTGCGTGGCAATGTCGGCTTTGGACACCGGCGATTGAGAATTCTCGATCTGTCGGAGAAATCCCAGCAGCCCATGATCGACGCCGATCTTGGCATAAGCGTTGTATTCAACGGCTGCATTTACAATTTCCGCGAATTGCGTGCTGAGCTCGAAGCCAATGGCTACCGCTTCTTTTCCGATGGCGACACGGAAGTTATTATTAAGGCATGGCACGCCTGGGGCGAAGAATGCGTGACGCGCTTTTACGGCATGTTCGCCTTTGCCATCCATGAACGCGACACCGGCCGTGTGATTTTTGCCCGCGACCGTTTTGGCATCAAGCCGCTTTATCTGGCAGAGGTCAACGGCGCGCTGCGCTTTGCCTCGACCCTTCCTGCACTCGTAAAGGCGGGCGGTGTCGATACGTCAATCGACCGGGCAGCACTGCATAATTACATGAGCTTTCATGCGGTGGTTCCGGCTCCGCGCACCATCTATAATGGCGTGCGCAAGCTGCCTGCAGCGACGATCCGTGTTTATCAGGCCAATGGCGAATTCCGTGATCGCATCTATTGGCAGCCGCCACATAGCCGTCTGGCTGGCGACAGCGCTATCAGCCGTGAAGAGTGGCAGGAGCAGCTTCTTGATACGTTGCGCGTCGCTGTTAAGCGCCGCATGATTTCTGACGTTCCGGTTGGTGTTTTACTTTCGGGTGGTGTGGATTCGAGCCTGATTGTCGGCCTTCTTGCCGAAGCAGGTCAGACCGGCCTTATGAGCTTTTCGGTCGGTTTTGAAGAAGCCAACGGCGAAAAAGGCGATGAGTTCGTCTATTCCGACCTGATTGCCAAACATTTCGGCACCGATCATCACAAGATTTTTGTGCCGAGCTCTGATTTGATGGATGCGCTTCCTGGTACGATTGCCGCCATGTCGGAACCAATGGTTTCCTACGACAATGTCGGCTTTTATCTGCTGTCGAAGGAAGTTTCCAAACATATAAAGGTCGTGCAATCCGGTCAGGGTGCCGACGAGGTCTTTGCGGGCTACCACTGGTATCCGCCGCTGGTCGATTCAAACGACGTGGTAAGCGATTATGCCAAAGCGTTCTGTGACCGCTCTCATGAGGTGCTTAAAACCCAGCTGTCGCCCGACTGGATAACAGATCGCGACTATAGCCGCGAACTTATCGAAGAGCATTTATTGCGAGATGGCGCTGACACACCCGTTGACCGCGCACTTCGTCTCGACAGTAATATCATGCTGGTGGATGACCCTGTCAAACGCGTCGATAACATGACAATGGCGTGGGGCCTGGAAGCTCGTGTCCCGTTTCTCGATCATGAACTCGTGGAACTGGCTGCACGTATGCCGCCAGAAGAAAAGTTGCGGGATGGCGGCAAGGGCATTTTGAAGGACGTCGCCCGCAAGATCATCCCAAGCGAGGTAATCGACCGTAAGAAGGGATACTTCCCGGTGCCGCAGCTTAAATATATCGCTGGTCCCTATCTCGATATGCTGCGCGATGCGCTTTCATCGCAACAAGCACGCGAACGCGGACTGTTCCAGCGTGATTATCTTGACCGCCTGTTTGCCAACCCTTCTGACCATATCACGCCTTTGCGTGGATCGGAGCTTTGGCAGGCCGGACTGCTTGAAATGTGGCTTCAGACGCAAGAGGCGGCGTGAGATGAAAAAGACAGGTGAAGTTGAAATAACGCGGCAGAAAGCAAGGGGCAGAAACGCGTTCTCGCACCGGCTGACACGGCTGCGTACACCCGAAAGCGCTGGCTTTTATCAGGAACATCTGTCCCGCCAAACAGAGCAGAACGTACACAACCCCAACCGTAACACAGTGCTTGATTGCGGTTGGGGACGCCTGCTATTCGCGCAGACCTTTGAAAGCAACGAAGCGATCATTGAAGCGTTGCGCGCCGAGGCTCCTTTAAGCCGTGATATCCTGTTTTATGTTAGCGATCCACATGTGCTGCTATCGCTTGCACCACAGGAAATCTTCCTCGATCCGTCGCACACCTATCGGCTGGAGCTTTCCAATTATCGGGCAAGTAACCGCAGCACACGCGGCATCACCATTCGCCGCGCTATATCTGAGATCGACGCTGACGGCATTAATGCCGTCTATGCGGCCTGTGGTATGGTGCAGTTACGCGACGACTTCTTTTCCTGCGAGCGTGACAACCGCGCTGTTACCTATTTTGTCGCTCAGGATGACGCGACGGGCGAGATTGTCGGCACAGTCACAGGCATTAATCATCAACGCCTGTTCAATGATCCCGCTCAGGGTGGCTCACTCTGGTGTTTGGCTGTGCATCCGCAGGCACGACAACCCGGCATCGGCGAAAAGCTCGTGCGCAAGCTTGCGGAGCATTTTCAGGCTCGGGGACTCAATCATGTTGATTTGTCTGTTCTTTACGACAATGACAACGCAATCCGGCTTTATGAAAAGCTGAAATTCCGCCGTGTGCCGCTTTTTGCTATCAAACGCAAAAACGCGATCAATGAGAAGTTTTTTGCCCAGCCGATCAATTCCCTTGATGCACTGAACCCTTATGCGCGCATCATCGTTGACGAAGCGCTTCGCCGTGGTGTGCATGTGGACATTACCGACGCGGAAGGCGGCTTTTTCCGTCTCTCGCATGGCGGACGCTCAATCCACTGCCGCGAAAGTCTTTCTGAAATGACATCGGGCGTTGCTATGTCGATTTGCGATGACAAAGCCGTCACGCGCCGAACAGTGGCAAAAGCCGGTTTGAGCGTACCTGAGCAAATCGCGGCGGATGCAGATGACAAAACGCTTGAGGCTTTCCTTACCAAACATCACAAACTCGTCGTAAAGCCCGCGCGAGGTGAACAGGGTCGCGGGATTTCCGTCGGCATCACGACGATGAAAGATCTGCGCGCGGCCATCAAGCAGGCACGCGAAGTTTGTAATCAGGTTCTGCTCGAAGCCTGTTTTGAAGGTGAAGATCTGCGATTGGTAATTATTGATTACAAGCTGGTTGCCGCCGCTGTGCGTCGCCCGCCGCGCGTAATCGGTGACGGCAAATCAACCATCCGCCGTCTTATTGAAGTGCAGTCACGGCGCCGTATGGCTGCAACGGGCGGCGAAAGCCGCATCCCTATTGATGCTGAGACAAAACGCTGCCTTGAGCAACAATGTCTGACACTTGACGATGTGCTTGACGACCGTTGTGAGATTACAGTGCGTAAGGCTGCCAACCTTCATACCGGCGGGACAATTCACGATGTCACGGCCACTGTGCATCCAACTCTGGTTGATGCCGCCTGCAAGGCTGCAAGCGCCATTGGGATCCCCGTAGTCGGAATTGACTTCATGGTGAAATCACCCGAGAGGTCAAACTACGTTTTCATCGAAGCCAATGAGCGGCCGGGACTTGCCAACCACGAGCCACAGCCAACTGCCGCGCGCTTTGTCGAGTGCATGTTCCCTCAACTATAAGTTATTTTTGAGATACAGTTGATTAATCCCTCAGATTTTCTAATCTGATCGGATTAATCAACGCAAAATTCATATCGGAATTTCATAATTAGATATCAAATTACAAAATAATATTGCTTATTCTATTCAGAAGTATAATATTACTTAGTTAACATACCCAAAAATACGGATTTTGCACATTCACGGGGGCCGGATGTGGATAGTCACATTAAAAATGAAAATTGCGATAATAATTCCGATCTAAGCTTCATTGAAAAGCGGATGAGAAATGAATTATGGAAATCCATAATGTCTCCCTTATATGAAGTATTTCCAATTTCCGACAATAAGCAATCAAGTATATCTGGAGAGATAGAATCTAGATTGTTTGGTTATTCTCTAATAGGAAAATCAAAATATGATGCACATCTATGTGTCAGAAGTAATACTCTCATAAAAAATACTGGTATAGATCACATTTTACTTCAAGTGGTTTTAGGTGGAGAATTTCGCGGAAATTTTGACGGAGTGAACATTACGGCGCGCATGGGCGACATCGTTTTAATGGACTATGCAAAACCGTTTGAAATACAAGTATCGGAAGGCGGAACCTATTCTTTCGCATTTGATCGCACGATCATTTCCAGAATCCTAAACCCTCAATTGCTGCATGGCTCGGTCATAAGAGCAGCGACCCCATTGGCTATTATGCTCACCAACATGATTTCGACCTCCTTGAATATCGCATCAAATAGCAGCGTCATCGAAACTCGTTCACTGGAAGTAGATGTCATAGAATTTATCGGCAAAAGACTTGCACAAGAAGGCAGCAGAATAAATCTGCCAACCGAAATACAAAGACAATCCATAATAGATTTTATTGATCAAAACATATCCAATACCGCATTGGGTCCAACTTTAATAACCGAGCGATTTAATATATCGAGAGCACATCTTTATAGAATTTTCGATAGTTACGGCGGAATAAGTAAATTAATCTGGGACAGGCGATTAAGGGCCGCTTACGTCGATGTTTCAAAATTACCCGAAGGGCAAAAAGTGTCCATTAAATCAATTTCTTATAAGTATGGCTGCACAGATCCTGTACAATTCAGCAAAAGGTTCTCTAATCGATATTCATTTGGTATCAAAGATGCATTAGGGGTAGGTATCCGATTTACTGACTTAGATGGAAGCCTTATAAAAATCCAAAGACATTTCTCCAAGATTAAAGCCGACGAATAATCGTTACGCATCCTTTTAAGGTAAAGAAAAACTGAACTATAAGATATTAAGAATTTATCTTAAACTTTAAAAATTCAGGCATTTCGATTCTATTAAAAGGTCAGGCGCAGCGTTTCCAATGAACTCTCAATCTCAGACCATTTTTCTTTCGCGCATAGCAGTCATCAGCACTGCAATGATATTTGGCCTGACCTATAGTCTCAGTGCAGCTCTCATAGCGCTGGACCTAGACGAAATGGGGTTCAGCGAGGCCGTTATCGGAACAAATGCAGCTATGCACGCAGTGGGAGTGCTATGCATGGCATTTTTGCTGCCACGCTTCAGTGCTTTGCTCGGAATGCGTCTTCTTGTCATTCTGGCCCTAACAGCTGCGGCTCTTTTACTCGGTTTGTTTCCTGCCATCCCTCTTATCTGGCTGTGGTTTCCATTGAGGATATTATTAGGCGCAGCATCCGAAACGCTCTTCGTTGTCTCTGAAACCTGGTTAAACGCTCTTAGTACCGATGAAAACAGATCCAAAAGCATGGGCATATATACTGCCGCTCTATCACTTGGATTTGCACTTGGGCCACTTACCCTTTCGATCATAGGTTCGTCGGGATTTTTGGCCTATCTTGTGGGCTCTGTGCTCGCTGTCGTTGCTGCATTGCTGATCAGCAGCCCACAAATAGCCGCGCCACCAATAACTGATAAGCCTCATGGTAACCCGCTGCGTTATATTGTTTTGGCTCCAGTAGCACTGGCAGCGACCGTTTTGAATGCGGCCATTGAATCGTCTGGCTTGTCCTTCCTCCCGCTTTATGCCGTCAATCTCGGCTGGAATGAAAATCAAGCCACTCAGCTCATGTCCGTCATGATGTTCGGAGCCATCATCCTCCAAATTCCCATTGGATTTTTGGGAGATCGAATGAACAGACAAACACTTCTGGTCATACTGGCCGCGCTTTCGGCAGGTGGCGCTGCGGTGTGGCCTTGGGCCCTCAGTCTCCCATGGCTAACGTACTCGCTGTTATTCTTGTGGGGCGGCGCTTTTGTCGGAATTTATACAATCATGCTCAGTGTAGTGGGAAGCCAGTTCAAAGGCGCTCAGCTTGTTGGCATCTATGCCAGCATGGGCTTAATGTGGGGTGTGGGCGCATTAATCGGTCCTCTCTTCGCTGGAATAGCTCAACAGTACCTAACGCATGGGTTGCCAATCTTCGTTACGATAGCCTGTCTAATTTTTCTGACGCTCGCTCTCTTACTGCGTCCCCGCATAGATCGAACGGCCTAATAATCTTAATTTTCCGATGCTTATAACCATAAACGGCCTTCCTTGCGGAGGCCGTTTTCATTCTGAGACAAGCTTTTCTTAACCACTTATTTACCACGTTTGTAGGAAACTGAACTTAGCAAATCATTGCGTCGATCCGTTCGTGAATTCGGCTTTCGACTGTTTCTATTTTTGGAAAAGTGAATTTCACATGGCAAACAACAATCAGGCATCCGGTTCTCGTTCTATAATCGAAGAACTCAACGCCCTGCGTGAGCGTCATGTTGCCCCAAAATCAAACGCAATGAATGAGTTACACAATACATTAGCTGAGTTGGAAAAGCGGCTTGGACAAAAGGGAAGTATTTCTTCTCACCCTCGTGCGGATGAAGCGCAAAAATCTGATGAACGCATTAAGGGACTCGCAGAAATTGCTGAGCATCTGCGTCGTCTTAACGAGCAGCAAAATGAACGCGCATCGGTACCGCGCTACGCCAATACCCATCAGCAGCCTGCCTCGCCTTCCAATGAATTAAACAGCCTGCGCAACATCGACAATCGTTTAGAGGAAATCAGTCGCGCTGTAATCGCGACTAATCGCTATCAGAATACCAGCGGTGACGAGGCGCTGCGACTGGAACGTATCGAGCGCCAATTGACGGAACTGACACAGCAGCTCGATAACTCAGTGGCTGACCAGAATGCAGACACGCTTTTCCGTCGTCTCGGCGAGCTTTCGCAGCGTATTGATGCCCTGAGCGAAGGGGCGCATTTGCCTGAACAAGCACTTGATCAACTAGCCCAGCAGATTAACCTCCTTGCGCACCAAGTCGCCAAGGTTATGGAAACCTTCAGCTATTCTGATTATCAGAGTGTCGATACCCATCTAGAAGCGATTGCTGAGAAACTTGCGGCTGCGGAAAAATTCGCGCAGGAGTCCAGCCCAGCTTTGTTGGAAAAAATGGACAGTCGCTTCAAAGAATTAACGAAGCGTCTGGATGCGCAATACGCCAGCCATTATGCCGAAGGCGGCTTGCTTCATACACTTGAAGGCCGTCTTGATGACATTTCCCAGCAGATTTCACTTGGTTTGCTACAAACACCGCAACCCGACGAAATTGCCCTTGCCGAAAGCGATGCTATTCGTAGCCTGGAAGAGCAGATCGCAAATTTGGCGCGCCAGTTGGCAAAGCCATCAACAGAACTTGCAGAAATCAAGCCACGCCTCGACGCTATAGAACGCTCTGTTACAGAAAGTCGCGAAAACATCCTGGACGTGGCACGCGAAGCCGCAGAAACAGCAGTGGCCCATGTAATTAAACATGGAACGGCGCAAGATAATGCTATTGCACTGCAACTCTCCAACGACATAAAGTCGCTTGAAGCGCTCGCACGTAATTCCGACGAGCGAAATGGTAAGACATTCGAAGCAGTTCACAATACATTGGTTAAGGTCGTAGACCGGTTATCAAATCTCGAAAAGCACATTGATACAGCTCCGGAAGCCGCAACGGCTACCTCCAAAGCAAAACACGTAATTAACCCCTATTCAACAGCGCCACAGACACTTCCGACCTTCCCTGAGCAAAATTCAGAAAAGCGCGCGCGTAAGGTTATCGAAACAACAAATACGGAAGAAAAACTTGCAAAACTGACGCCCAAAAACCGTAGCGAGCCTGAACTCGGTGCAGCTCTCGATTCAGTTCAGCCGGATAGAGACAGTATTCTTGATCTTAACACGATCATGAAGCGCGTACGTGAGGAACGTGGTCAGCAGGATGGTACACAGACTGAGGCAAGTGTTAAGGCTGATCTCATCAGTGTCGCGCGTCGGGCTGCGCAACATGCAAGTGAAGAATCTGCCAAGCTGGGTCAAAAACAGAAAGCGGATTCTGAAAAGAAGAAAAGCGCCATCACTGACCTGTTCAGCCGCCAGCGGAAGCCAATTCTTCTGGCAATCGGCGCGGTGATGTTGGCAATCGCAGGTTTGCAGGTTGGGGCTGCATTGATGCAGTCCCATGTTCAGTCAGATATAATTGCGAATACAGTCGCACCTGCGATTGATAACGGCACAACAGCCTCCATCGCCCCAATTGAGGTCAAGCATAAAGCTGCCGCAACTCAGCAAATGCCGAAAGAGCTTTCTCCTGAAACAACCGTTCAAAAACCTCAACAAGAAAGCAATCTGACGACACCCAAGTTGCAAGAGCCCGATGTTCGCGACACATCAGTCGCTTCTGAATCAGAACCTTCCACGATTGACCTGCCCGTTGATGTTGGAACTGCTGCTCTGCGCGAAGCGGCGATGTCTGGTGATGCACGTGCGCTTTTTGAAATAGGCAACCGCTATATGGAAGGCCGTGGCGTCAGCGAAAATCTGCCCGCAGCGGCCAGTTGGTTTGCAAAATCTGCCCAACGAGGATTCGCGCCAGCGCTGTATCGCCTTGGAAACATGAATGAGAAGGGACTCGGGATACCCAGGAATATCGGTCAAGCCATTGATTGGTATCAGCAATCAGCACAAAAGGGCAATGCAGGAGCGATGCACAATCTAGCCGTTCTTTATGCTTCCGGTGCAGGCGGCTCTCCCGACAATGCTGCCGCTGTTCGTTGGTTTACAGATGCAGCTGAACTAGGGGTAAAGGACAGCCAGTATAATCTCGGCATTCTGGCAGCACAGGGTCTCGGAATGCCGGTCAATCTGGAAGAAAGCTATAAGTGGTTTGCACTCGCTGCAAAAGCTGGTGACAAGGATGCTGCGGACAAACGCGACCAAATTGGCGCAGCGCTCAATGCACAACAGCTTCAGCGCGCAAAAGACACAGTGGAACTCTGGAAGGCAAAGCCGCATAATCAGGAAGCCAATTCGCTCGATATGCCCGAAAGCTGGTTAGATACCAAACCAGTTGTGCAAACACCGGTCGATATGAAAAAGGCAGTCCGCAACATCCAGCTTATTCTCCAGAAGAATGGCTATGATGTTGGTACCGCCGATGGCGTCATGGGCAATAAAACCCGTAACGCGATCTCGGAAATCCAGAAAGCAAATGGGCAAGAGCCGACAGGTGAAGTCAACCAGCAACTGGTCCAGCTTCTGCTTGAAAAGAATAAATAATCAGTCGATCAGGGCGCGATACTGTCCTGATCGGCAATGATCGATTTTGAATCGCAATAAAGTCTTGCACTTTCATTGTCTTTGACATCGTTCGTAAATTTTTCTGTCGACGAATAGACCCGCACTTCTGCGTCTCGAATAGCCCCACCGAGACGCTTATCTTCCGTTACAACAAAGGCATACACATATGCGCCGCGCGCGTAACCCAATGCCATGGTCATATCGGTTGGATGGTCAATATTCGTGTCTTTGGTCGAAAACCACGTTGAGTTAGTTTCAAAATAGAGTTCCGACGGCTTGGTTCCGGTTACATAATTATAATAGGCTTCTTTCTTATCAGGATGGGCCTTTGGATCCGCGATACGACAAAATTCAACACGCGCATCGCGATCAGGAATATTGCAGGCAAATTGCGTCTGCCACGGCGGAATGCAATTGGCCATTGCGGGCAGTGGAAGAAATGTTGTTAGCGCCAGAGCCACATATTTCATAATAACTTATCGCCTCCCGGTCTAGCCGTGCTTCACAAATGAACGGATATATTAGAACATTGGCGATATAAAAAGCGAAATAATGATTTAACTCAGGTCGTTACTCGTTGCCATAAGTAACAGGTTGAATCCTCTCGATACGGAATAATATTAAAAGAATAACAAGGGGAAGATTCATGCTGCTTTATGTAAATAATGAAATGGAAAATGGCATTATTGCAAAACTACCCCTTGCTCTCGACAAGGACATTAAGGGATTTCAGGGCGACGCCATCGACTTTGAAATTTCATCTATAAAGGGGCAACTCATCCCTGTAGAGGATGTGCAACCATATAAATCCATGTTCAGAATTAATTCTGGAAGCTCTGAATTAAAGAATATTTACATGGCGCTTTCGTTTAAACTCAACTTCGTCACTCCGGACGGCAAAAAAACGTCCTTGACGCGATCCGGTCCTACCGATGACTGGGTTATAACCAACGGGGATTATTACTGCGATGCAGCAACGTCTTTTGGCTTCACATCAGGCAGCAAATTTGCAGGAAATTACAGTGCAAGCCTCACCAACGCGTTTCTTCACATCATTAAAACTGGCAACCTGATTGACAGCAGAATGTCTGACCCGATTGCGATCAAAGCGCAGTTTTACCCGTCATCAGTACATGCGGTAATGACGCCCAAAAATGACATTCAGATCATAATTGGTAACCGCCAAAGCGGAGTTGAATAACACTATAGAGGTAGTTTTCGGTGGCTTTTCAGGGCAAATTGTTGTCCGCAAACAACAAAGTTCTATTTTCTTCGGTCATCCCACTTCTAAGTAACTCTATTTGCAATCGGCGTTTGACTTCACAACGACGAAAGAGCAAACCCATAGAGTGCGTTTTCTGTGATGATTTTCAGCTAACATGCACGCCAAATCAGATTGTTAGAACCGCGTTCTCATAAATTTCTACGAAACGGGTTTTAGCGGAATTAAAACAGACCTAGCGGCAAAGCGCGGCCGCATAGGGCTGCGTGTGGTGCGTTTTAAAACCGGGTTCGGAATTGGGTATTTACCTTCCCATTGCGGAATTGTCGGTCAACATGCTGGTTCTGCTTGGCATGGGTGCTGCCGTTGGTTTTCTTTCCGGATTGTTCGGCGTGGGCGGTGGATTTCTTATCACGCCACTGCTGATTTTTTATAACATCCCGCCCGCTATTGCCGTTGCAACAGGTGCTAATCAGGTTATTGCCTCGTCTGTTTCAGGCGCGCTTGCGCATTTCAAACGGCGAACACTCGACATTAAACTCGGGCTGTTTTTGGTTGCAGGTGGTATACTCGGATCGCTACTCGGTATCTATGTGTTCTCGTGGCTGCGCGATCTGGGACAACTCGATCTTATCGTTTCTATCCTTTACGTCTTTTTTCTGGGCACGGTCGGCGGATTGATGCTGGTTGAAAGTGTACGTGCCCTACGCCGTGTGAAAAAAGGACAGGCGGGCGCAATCCGCCGCCCCGGTCAGCATACCTGGATACATAAACTGCCCTTCAAGATGCGGTTCCGTGCTTCAACCATCTATGTCAGCATCATACCCGTGCTCGCCATTGGTTTCTTCATCGGGCTGCTATCATCGGTGATGGGTGTCGGTGGTGGTTTCATCATGGTGCCAGCTCTAATCTATCTGCTCCATGTACCAACGAATGTGGTTGTTGGCACCTCGCTATTTCAGATCACTTTTGTGACTGCTTTCACTACCGTGATGCAGGCAACGACTAATCAGTCCATTGATATTGTGCTGGCATTTCTCCTGATGCTGGGCGGTGTGATAGGCGCACAATACGGCGCTCGCGCCGGACAAAAGCTGCGCGGCGAACAGTTGCGCCTGCTACTGGCGCTACTCGTCCTCGCCGTTGGTCTGCGCCTGGCATTTGGGCTGTTTGTACGCCCTGATAATCTGTTCTCGATCTCGATAGCGGATATGTGACATGTGGAAATTTGCACTCATATCTGCGCTTTTATCCGCCTTTGCTACAATGCCAACATCCGCGCAAATCAATTCAAGCGGCGATGGCAATGGCGTTCCAAAGCTGCAAAACCCGTCGGAAGAAACCATCGAAATCGGCCTTTCAACCGAAACGATTGCCATCACATCCAATTTCGGTGGCACAGATCTCACAATTTTCGGAGCTCTCGACAATGCCGATCCCGTGATCCAGCGTCAGGGACGTTACGACATCATTGTCGTGTTGCAAGGCCCTTCCCGCGATCTTGTCGTACGCAAGAAGCAACGTTATCTCGGCGTTTGGATTAACGCGGATTCTGAAACTTTTCTTGGAGTACCGCTATCCTATTCGCTGGCTTCAACGCGTAATTTGCAAGACATTGCTGATGAAAAGCTATACCGCCAGCTCTCAGTCGGCGTACGTAACTTTTACCTCAGACCCGAGGACCCAGCCAGCATGTCAGGCAATATCCTGAAATTCGGCAACGAGTTGCGTGAGATAAAAATGCGACAAGGGCTCTACAGCCAGCGCATTGGCGGGGTTGAATTTCTCTCGCGCACTCTGTTTCGCGCAACGCTTAACCTTTCAACCAATGTGCCTGTTGGACGTCATCGCGCGCGGGCACTGCTATTTCGTAACGGCGTTTTTCTACGCGAAGCCAATGCAAGCTTGGAAATCGTGAAAGCCGGTGTCGAGCAAAGCATTTATGATGCAGCACACAAATACAGCTTCTATTACGGCTTGTTTGCTGTTTTTCTCGCCGTCTTCACCGGATGGGCAGGCCGCATACTGTTTAAGCGCGATTAACCGTCGACCAGCGCCGCATGTGCAATCGGGTAAACCTTGCCCTGCCCCAGCATATAAACACGTAGTGTTGTATGCGCAAACAGACCGCGAAATGCCCGATCCAGAACATTAAGCGCGCCTGTATAAGCACCAAAGGCTGGCATGATCAGCCGCTCACCATCGCTCGCAAAACATGGACGTCGCACCGAGCGTCCCCGCCGAACAATCCGCGCTGCCGGATGAAGATGGCCTGCCACCTCTCCTTGCGCATGTGTTCGCGATGGCGCATGTCGGAATACAAGCGTTCCGATTGCAAGCTCCTCAGCACAATCGCCGGGCAGATCAGCCGGACGCTCAGGATCATGATTACCCGTAATCCAGAACCAGTCACGGCGTTGCATCATTGATTTAAGACGGATCGCGTAAAGCGATGGCAGGCGTTCGCTGGCCTTGGCATCATGAAAACTGTCACCGAGACTGATGACCGTACGCGGCTGATAACGCGCAATCACAGCTGCCAGCATATCGAGGGTGGCTGCAGTATCATAAGGCGGAATAAGCTGGCCGCGCCGGGCAAAAGACGAGCCCTTTTCAAGATGCAGATCAGAAACAACCAGCGTGTGAATGTCTGGCAGATACAGCGCACCACAAGGATCAAAAATGGCCTCAACCGCGCGCACCTCACCATGCGCCAGACTATAAACCTCTCCATTTCTCCAAACTGCGGTCATTCTATCGCTTCTCTGATCAATTCATCGGCTGCCTCTTCAAGCAGCATGTCATCGCCCTCGCCTGCCACGCGTTCGCGCCCGATTTCAAGCATAACAGGCAGCGCCAGCGGCGAAATACGATCAAGCGGCTTATGCAAGAGGTGCCCCTTCACGCGCGCTAACATATCACCCAAACGCTTGATATCTAATAGACCGGTCGCAGCATCGGCACGCGTTGCCTGCAACAAAATATGATCTGGCTCATGTGTGCGCAGCACGTCATAAATCAGGTCCGTTGAAACCGTCACCTGACGTCCTGTTTTCTCGAGCCCCGGATGCCGCCGCTCGATAAGCCCGGAAATGACGGCACAATTGCGGAAAGTTCGCTTCAAAAGATAACTTTCATCAAGCCAGGCTTCGAGATCGTCACCCAGCATGTCCTCGTCAAACAGGCGCGTCAGATTAAGTTTACCTGCGCTGATCATCGCGCCCATATCTTTAAGACCCCAAAGTCCCAGCGAATAGTCGGTGGCGACGAAGCCCAGCGGATACGCACCCATCCGCTCCAGACGGCGTGTCAACAGCATACCAAGCGTCTGATGTGCCAGCCTGCCCTCGAACGGATAGGCGACCATGTAAAACCGCCCGCCTTTGGGGAAAGTCTCGACCAGCAATTCATCAGTGCGCGGCAGAACAGACTTGAACGCCTGCACTTCCAGCCATTCCCGCACCTGTTCGGGTAGAATCTGCCAGCGAGAGCGATCTGCCAACATCGCACGCACCTGAGAGGCGAGATAAGTTGAAAGCGGAAATTTTCCGCCTGCATAGACCGGGATTTTGGCATCCTGCCCGGCTGCATTAGACGCCATGCATTCGTTTTCACGAATGCCTTCAAACCGCAGCACCTTGCCTGCAAAAAGAAACGTATCTCCCGGCGTCAGCGTTTCCAGGAAATATTCCTCAATCCGGCCCAGAACGCGGCCACCTCTCGCATTGGCTCCCTTGCCGCCGCGCGTAAGCCTCACATTCAGCTCCGGCGCTTCAACAATCGTCCCAATGTTAAGACGATATTGCTGCGCAATGCGCGGGTTTGAAACCCGCCATGTGCCATCGGCGGTCTTGCGGATTTTGGCAAAGCGCTCATAGGTCTTGAGCGCATAACCGCCAGTTGCTACAAAATCGAGAATTTGATCAAAGGTTTTGCGGGTCAGCGTTGAATAGGGCGCAGCGCTTTGCACTTCTCGATAAAGCTGATCGGCATTGAAAGGCTCAGCACAGGCCATGCCCAGCACATGCTGCGCCAGCACATCCAGTGCACCATCAATCAATGGCGGCGTATCCTGTGCTCCAATATAATTCGCATCGAGCGCTGCGCGGCATTCCATCACCTCAAAACGATTGGCAGGCACAAGAATGGCTCGGCTCGGCTCATCCATCCGGTGATTGGCGCGACCGATCCGCTGCGCAAGACGGCTGGCACCCTTTGGCGCGCCAACATGAATGACCAAATCGACATCGCCCCAGTCGATGCCAAGATCAAGCGTCGAGGTGGCAACCACAGCACGCAATGTGTTGGCTGCCATCGCCTGTTCGACCTTACGGCGCTGACTTGCATCGAGTGAGCCATGATGCAGTGCTATTGGCAACGTATCCTCGTTGACGCGCCAAAGTTCCTGAAACAGCATCTCGGCCTGGCTGCGCGTGTTGACGAACAGCAGCGTCGTGCGGTGCCTGCGCACCGCTTCATAAATATCCGGGATAGCATAGCGCGAGGAATGCCCTGCCCATGGCACGCGCTCTTCGGAATCAAGAATGGTAATTTCAGGCTTTGCCCCACCATCAACCGTCACGAGACCAGATTTCGGCTCAGTGCCATCCTGTTCGACCAGCCAGCGACGCAACTCATCGGGCTTCGCGACAGTTGCCGACAGGCCAATTGTTTGCAGTTGTGGTTGCAAACGGCGCAAACGCGCAAGCCCCAGCGCCAGCAAATGGCCACGTTTGGAAATGACGAGAGAATGCAGTTCATCCAGCACCACATAACGTAAGCCTTTGAAAAACTGCTCTGCCCCTTTGGAAGCGATGAGCAGCGCAAGCTGTTCCGGCGTGGTGAGCAGAATATCAGGTGGTGCCAGTTTTTGCCGCTGACGCTTATGTGCGGGCGTATCGCCAGTGCGGGTCTCAATCGTAATGTCGAGACCCATTTCCTCGACTGGTATGGTCAGATTACGATGAATATCGACCGCCAGCGCCTTGAGCGGCGATATATAAAGCGTATGCACGCCTTGTTGATTTGCCATACCCGGCTTTTTTCTGTTCCGTTGCTCCAGATCGACCAGCGCAGGCAGAAAACCGGCCAGAGTTTTGCCAGCACCCGTGGGCGCGATCAACAGCGTCGATTGCCCTTGTTCAGCGCGTGAAAGCAGTTCCAACTGATGCGCGCGCGGCGACCAACCCTTCTGTGCAAACCATTTTACAAAACGGTCTGGCAGATCAAAGGCATCCGTGGGAGTGGTCGAGGTCAGGTTCAGCGTCACCTCACCAATCTAGTGCTCTCAACTCTTTCCGCCAAGATGTTTGTTCACTTTTGTTCTCATTTTATCGGGAGTATTTTCATCGCCTCTTTCCAGTGCGAAGGTGATGACCTATCTAACCATTTATGCGCTTCAACGAGCTTCTGCATTCCACACCTCAAGGTCTTTACTGCCCACCCGGAGATTTTTATATCGATCCGGTACGGCCAGTGGAACGCGCGCTGATTACACATGGTCACTCCGATCATGCACGCGCTGGTCACAGCCATGTGCTCGCGACCCGGCAAACACTCGACATTATGGCAATCCGCTATGGCGCGGATTTTGCGGGCAACTCGCAGCATGCCGATTTTGATAAATTGCTGAATATCAACGGCGTCACAGTCAGCTTCCACCCTGCTGGGCACGTACTAGGGTCTGCACAGATTAAGGTCGAGCAAAACGGCACGCGGATAGTCGCATCGGGAGACTATAAGCGCGCATCCGACCCAACCTGTGCACCTTTTGAACCCGTCGCTTGCGATGTGTTCATCACTGAAGCAACATTTGCTCTTCCGGTTTTTCGGCACCCGAAAGCGGCACATGAAATCGCGACATTGCTTAAATCTCTCAAGCAATTTCCTGAGCGCGCGCATCTTGTCGGGGCTTACTCCCTCGGCAAGGCACAGCGCGTTATAAAACTCATCCGCAATGCGGGTTATGACGAGCCGATCTATATTCACGGCAGCCTGCAAAAACTCTGTGATTATTATCAATCTCAGGGCGTCGATCTCGGCAAGCTGGAACCTGCAACGCTTGAACGCGGTGAAGCCTCACCGGATTTTGCTGGAAAAATCGTCGTTGGTCCGCCCTCTGCTTTGGCCGACCGCTGGGCACGACGCTTTCCTGATCCTCTTCCCGCATTCGCATCGGGTTGGATGCGCATCCGGCAACGTGCAAAGCAGCGTGGCGTGGAATTGCCTCTGATCATTTCTGATCATTGCGACTGGGACGAGCTCACTGCCACCATTAGCGAGCTAAAACCTGCCGAGGTCTGGGTCACACATGGACGCGAAGAAGCGCTGGTTCGCTGGTGCGAGTTGCAGAACATTCCGGCGAGACCGTTGCATCTTATCGGCTATGAGGACGAGGGAGACTGATGCGCGCTTTCGCTGAACTTCTCGACCGCCTTGTCCTCACCCCGCAGCGCAATGGAAAATTGCGCCTGCTGGTCGATTATTTCCGCACCACGCCAGATCCAGACCGGGGGCTGGCGCTGGCTGCCATCACACGCGATCTCGAATTGCAAAGCGTCAAACCCGCAATGCTGCGCGCGCTTATGACTGATCGCAGCGATCCAACGCTTTTTGCCTATTCCTATGACTATGTCGGCGATCTCGCCGAAACGATCTCGCTGATCTGGCCAGGTCCTAATGAAACGCCAGCGGGTGCCAATCTGCCGCTCAGCGTGGTTGTTCACGAATTACAGAATGCTTCGCGCCGCGAAGGCCCGCTACTCGTTGCGAGTTGGCTTGATGTGCTCGGTATTTCCGAACGCTATGCCCTTCTGAAACTTGTGACTAGTGGCTTACGTATCGGTGTTTCAGCACGCCTTGCGAAGCAGGCGCTAGCGAACTTCGGTGACGTAGACGTGGTTGAAATCGAAGAGTTGTGGCACGGTCAGGTTCAGCCTTACACCGCGTTGTTCGACTGGCTCGAAGATAAGGCTCCAAAGCCTGCGGCAACTGCTGATGCACCATTCCGGCCCGTCATGCTGGCAACTGCACTGGATGAAGCCGATATCCCCGTGCTTGATCCATCCGCCTATAGTGCAGAATGGAAATGGGACGGTATTCGTGTGCAGGCCGTATCCGAAAACGGCGTGCGACGGCTTTATTCGCGCACCGGCGATGATATTTCCGGCACTTTTCCCGATGTGCTGGAGGCCATGGATTTCGAAGGCTCGATCGATGGCGAATTGCTGGTGGGGCATCACGGCGAAACGGGCATCGAAACCGCAACCTTTTCGGATTTGCAACAGCGGCTTAATCGCAAAACAGTGACAGCCAAACAGTTGCGCGAATATCCGGCCTTCGTCCGCGCCTATGATCTTTTGCAGGATGGCACGCAGAAATCCGGTGAGGATTTACGCACTCTGCCTTTTGCAGAGCGGCGTGTGCGGCTCGCCCGGTTTATTGAAAAGCTCGACAAGCGCCGCTTTGATCTGTCACCCGTGCTTGAATTCTCGGATTTCAGCGAACTCGCAAAATTGCGTCTCAATCCACCGCATCCGGTTATCGAAGGTCTTATGCTCAAACGGCACGATAGCACCTATGTGCCCGGACGTCCGAAGGGCCCATGGTTCAAATGGAAGCGCGATCCGTTTACCATCGATGCTGTGGTTGTCTATGCGCAGCGCGGACATGGCAAACGCTCCAGCTATTATTCTGATTTTACCTTCGCCGTGTGGACTGGCCCGGAAGATGCGGCTGTTCTTGTACCAGTCGGAAAGGCATATTTTGGTTTTACCGATGAAGAATTGAAGCTGCTCGACAAATTCGTTCGTGAAAACACCATTGAACGTTTCGGCCCAGTACGTTCTGTGCGCGCTGAGCCTGACCACGGCCTGGTGGTAGAGGTCGCCTTTGAAGGGCTTAACCGGTCGACCCGGCATAAGTCAGGCGTTGCTATGCGTTTTCCGCGCTTCTCGCGATTGCGCTGGGACAAGCCGCCCCGCGAAGCGGACCGGCTTGAAACGCTGGAAAAACTGTTGAGTTGATTATTCAGCGGTCGCAGCCGTAACACGGATTGCAAATATATCGACCGCTTTGCCGGACCCGCTGAGATCGGAATTGATCGTAATCTTACCCGCACGTCCCGCAGATTGGCCCGCCTGAAACTCCTGATCGAACAGGAAATCACTAACGGAATCGCGAACATCATAACGCCTGCGGCCACAATCACCGAGACCCGCAAAATCACAGTTAACGGACATTTGCGTTGTTTTACCATCATCGCTACGGGCAACGATATCGAAGGTAGCCTTCTTTCCAGCAAGCTGATTAAGCACGCCTTCACCGACATCAAAACTCACGGTATCATTCATGCCGTTTGACTGCACCCGCACAAAGCTGCTTGTGCCTTCGCGCATAATGTCAGCTTTAGCTCCACCCTGCACAGACATGCGCGTAACATCAGCAGGGGTGAAAATGTTGATCCAGTTACGGCCTTCAGGATCTTCACCTTCCTTGATCGGGGCCATATTGTTCTCAGTGAGCAGCGGGCTTGAACCATTTCCGCGCGTGAAATCGGCAAAGCTGTTATAAAGCGAAAACCCGATAAGCCCCAAGACAACAATGACCAGTACAGGAACACCGACGCTGACAAACGGCGAACGACGCTTCTTTTTGCGATCCTTACGCGAAACTCCAGCATCATAATTCGACGCAGTCTGAGATTTAAGCAAACTGGGCTTATTCTTTTTAGGATCGGTCCGAATATCTGCTGTATCGAGAGCTGGACCAGCTTCAAAGCTGCTATCCCCCAATACCGGATCTGCGGATTCAAGAGAGCCAAGCGAGGGGCCGCGCCGGTCCGGCGCTGCCTGTGAGGACTTGAATTCACTCTCTATACCCGAGATCGCATCTTTGATTTTCTCGCGCCGCTGCCTTTTTTGCTCTTCGCTGAGTGCTGTGTTAGCCACAAGCGCACGCTCATGCGCGCCCCATGCAGCCTCATAGATACGCTGCCGCGTGGCCGGACTATGCGCATCCGACTTTGCGAATGCATTTCTTATAGCGCGCTCGATACTTTCCAAAGGGCAGTTCTTCCTCGGTTTCCAAAATCTGTTCTGCATGCTTCCCAGCCGTCATAGTCTGACCGAGTCCTTAGAAAGAAGCAGATTAAATGAGCCTCAGCGAAATTAACGTCTGAATCAAGGCATTTAACTGTTCTGCAGCCATTTTGGCTACCCGCGACAGCTGATAAAGATACCAAATATTAGTTCATACCTCTTTTTCCCCCCAACCTTTACCAAAAGATGCTGCCGCTTCCCGCAAACCAACTTACTCGTCTGCGCACAGGTTCTGCATATTTTCATATTGCGGGAAACCTCAGCCGTGTTAAAACTATTACGTTTACGCAAACGTCAATTTTGGAGGAAGAAATGGCATTGCCGGATATTTTGAAGAACAAACTGCGCATACCTGTTGTTGGAGCGCCACTGTTTATCATCTCCAATCCGGCCTTGGTCCTGGCGCAATGCAAAGCAGGAATTGTCGGCTCATTTCCTGCTTTGAACGCGCGCCCGGAAGCGCAGCTCGACGAATGGCTTTCCGAAATTACAGAAAGTCTGGCCGCATATAATGCCGCCAATCCTGAGCGCCCTGCGGCTCCTTTTGCCGTTAATCAGATTGTTCATCGTTCAAACAAGCGGCTCGAGCACGACCTTAGTCTTTGTGTGAAATACAAAGTTCCGATTGTAATTTCGTCGCTCGGCGCGGTTCCTGAAATCAATGCTGCGATCCATTCTTATGGCGGCATCGTACTCCATGACGTTATCAATAACCGCCACGCTAGCTCAGCCATCCGCAAAGGTGCCGACGGCCTTATTGCAGTTGCAGCAGGCGCTGGTGGCCACGCGGGTTTGCTTTCGCCCTTCGCACTGATTCAAGAAATCCGCGAATGGTTTGATGGTCCACTGCTACTTTCCGGTGCGATCGCCAATGGCGGCGCCATTCTCGCAGCACAAGCCATGGGCGCGGACCTCGCCTATATCGGCTCTCCTTTTATCGCCACGACCGAAGCCCGCGCTTCAGATGCCTACAAACAAATGATCGTGGAATCGAATTCGTCCGACATCGTTTATTCGAACTACTTCACTGGCATTGCCGGCAATTACCTCAAGCCATCAATCACAAACTCTGGCCTCGATCCGGAAAATCTGCCGCAAGCTGACGCCACAAAAATGGACTTCGACAAAGCACAACAGGAAGGCGCAAAAGCCTGGAAGGACATCTGGGGTTGCGGACAAGGAATTGGCGCCGTGAAGGAAGTAACGACCACGTCACAACTGGTTGAGCGCCTCTCATCAGAATATACCGCAGCGTGCAACCGCATCTGTGACAGCGCATAAGTCGCACTCGCGTATCAATAGCTCCATCTTTTAAGAAGGTCTGAGACAAACATAAAGAACGTGCGTTTTGGACCTTGCTTTCCTTCCCGCTTTTAGGTATCAGCGCAGCGTTCGGTCGCAATTGACTGATAGTCCTTCGGGGCACAGGAACCTTTGTTCCGGGCCGCTTTAGCTCAGTTGGTAGAGCACATCATTCGTAATGATGGGGTCAGCAGTTCGAGTCTGCTAAGCGGCACCATAAAATCAATGACTTAGCTAGTTTTCGTTTTCACCATATTGATGCTAGCAATCAAATAGCAATCACCTTCGTTACTCGTAATTTGCACTGCAAAACTGCCTTTTGATGCAGCATAAAATCCCTGTGGAAAAACGTTCGGGAACATGCAGAGCCCGCCTGGGCCGCACGTCGTTACAATTAATGCTTCTCAATTTCAGTATTGTCGAACTCGACTATTCTTGTTGTTATGTTAACAACAACTTCCATCGCGTTTCGTAATCGAACACCATCCATTTTAGGTGAGCTCATATAAATGGCGAAAAAGCCTGATAACAAAAATGAGCAGCCTAGCCTTGAGCAGCTCTATCTCAGCCTCACCGAGCACCTTGTTCGAAAATACAATATGTAATTAAGCTTTCTCACGACGCAGACTGACAGTACTAGAGAACATCCCCTGCCCTCAACAAACTATGAGCTTGACCATCTGCTGATGTCTGAACAAGCCGCTAGCTCACCGGCGGATCCAAGGTATTGAGCGCTTACCTGACCGAAAAGTAGGCAAAGCAATTCGTTGTCAATATGGTGATCTGTTAGCTTTTATTGAACTACACAAGAGGGAAAACACTAGTCAGAAGTGAAGCATATTCCTTTATCATTGAATGCCGTAACGGATTATTTCTTATGACCGGAAATGGGGTTGCTAGCTCAATGTCCAGTTCTGATGAATAAGCCATACTTTAAACGGGATGACTTTTCAGGAAGCAGATAAGCTTTAGCACAGCTTGAATGGTGAATCTGAGATAGCTTCTCCACCTACTCCTGCCAATTTATCAAACGTTCGGACAACTCCGGTTCAACCATTATGAAAATTGAAGCGGGTTGACTGCGCGCGCCGAAATCGGCGCGCGCAAGTCCTGCTTTTAATGCGTATGGTGAACTGCTTGAAGCTCATAGACCGGCGTATCTATTCCCTCCATTCGGGCTTTAAGCTGAAGCGAAAGATACTGCGAATAGTGGCGGGACTGGTGCAGGTTGCCGCCATGGAACCATAACGCCTCTTGCTGAGTCGGCTTCCACATATTGCGCTGTTCGCCTTCCCACGGTCCGGGGTCTTTGGGCGTATCCGATCCCAATCCCCAAACCTTCCCAACCTTGTCCGCGGTTTCCTTATCAATAATATCTTCAACCCAACCATTCATGGAGCCATAGCCAGTCGCATAGACGATGAGATCCGCGGGCAACTCCGTACCATTGGCAAGCCTGACACCGTTTTCTGTGACCTCGTCAATTTGACCGGAGGCAAGCTTGATCTTGCCGTCAATGATGAGCTGGGAAGCGCCAATATCGATGTAGTAGCCAGAGCCGCGCCGCAGATATTTGAGAAACAATCCAGAGCCATCGGAACCAAAATCCAACTGGAAACCCGCCTTCTCAAGTGCTGCATAGAAATCGGCGTCGATCTCGCGGATCTTGTCATAGATCGGCTTCTGAAACTCATGCATGATACGATAGGGCAGCGACGCGAAGATCAAATCAGCCTTGGCGGTGGTGACGCCATTCTGCAGGGCTTCTTCTGAATAGAGTGCACCAAGCCCATATTTCATCAGCGGTTCAGAGCGAACAATATGCGTGGATGAGCGCTGCACCATGGTCACATCGACGCCAGCTTCATAAAGTGCTGCGCAGATATCATGCGCCGAGTTGTTCGACCCGATGACAACAACCTTCTTGCCCTTGTAGCCGTCCGGTCCCGGGTGGCGGGACGAATGCTGCTGTTCGCCTTTAAACCGATCCTGTCCTTTGACAGTTGGAATATTCGCCTTGCCCGACATGCCGGTCGCAAAAACCAATTGTTTGGGGCGCAGCGTGACTTCATCGCCATCCCGGTCGATGACGACAGACCATTCCTTCTTGTCTTCGTTCCATTGTGCAGACTTGACCGTGGACCGCGTCCAGTAATTCAGCTCCATCACCTTGGTGTAGAATTCCAGCCAGTCACCAATTTTGTCTTTCGGCGCAAAAACCGGCCAGTTTTTCGGGAAATCGATATAAGGCAGATGATCATACCAGACCGGATCATGCAGACAGAGCGACTTGTAGCGCTTGCGCCATGAATCGCCGGGACGCTCATTGCGCTCAACAATAATCGTTGGCACGCCGAGCTGACGCAGGCGTGCGCCAAGAGCAATACCGCCCTGCCCACCGCCAATCACCAACACATAGGGCTGTGTTTCATAACCAAGCGTACGGGCTTCCTCCTCGCGTTCTTCCTTCCATGTCTTTGCGCCAAGATCCTGACCATGTTTTGCTCCCAGCGGACGCGTGAAACCGGATTTTTCCTCATGGCCTTTCAATTCCGACATGACGGTCAGAAGGGTCCATATCTTGCCACCTTTCAGCCGAATAAGCCCATAGCCGCGTACGACTTCGGTTTCAAAAGAGATCCAGCTTTCGGTCACGCCATCGGCGTCTGTTGCCGCCTCACCCGGCGCAACAAGCCATTTCGTCGGCTTTACCAGCTGCAATTGCGACTGCAGCATATCACGCACCTGATCGTGCCCTTCCACTGTTTTGATATTCCAGGTGAAGGCGACCAGATCACGCCAATAACAATCATCGGCAAACATCGAAACAGCTTCGTCGATCCGGCCCGCTTCAAGTGCTGAGCCGAACTTATCGAGAAAGGCCTGCACACGGACCGTTGGTGTTTTCTCTAACATTGCAATTTCCTCCCATAGATGTGGTGCCAAACTCTCCCAAGCCCGGCAGTGAAATGCGTTACCTTTTCAGATCGATCAATATTTTGAGCTGAGTGCCTGCAGGGTCGAGCAAGCGGTCGAAACCTTCGGCAACAGCGTCCTCCAACGCGATTGTCTTGGTTACAATATTTTTCGCAGGAATCTGACCGCTGGCGATCAGCCTTGCGACACGCGGCCAGTAATGTGTGGGATAGGCCCAGGAACCGCGAATATCGATATCCTTAAACGTGACATCGAACCAGTTGAGCGGGTTTTCATGCGGGTGAAGGCCCGTCTGCACCACGACGCCCTGTTTGCGAACGGCGTCGGTGCAGTTCTTCAAGGCATGTTCATTGCCGACGCATTCGATAGCCACATCACAACCGACATTGCCTTCGGTCTCCGCACGGACCACATCACCGACATTTTCCGATTTTGGATTAATGGTGCGAATATCCCCCAGCTTTTCGCGCGCGAGCTGCAGCCGTGTTTCATTAAGGTCGGACAGGAATATCTGCGAAGCACCCGCAGCCCGTGCAGCCATGGCCACCAGAATACCAATGGGACCAGCTCCCGTAACTAGCACGCTGTTGCCAGCCGTAACGCCGCCACGGTCACAGGCGTAGACTGCAACAGCTGTCGGCTCGATCAGCGCCGCCTCTTCGTCACTGAGATCGTCTGGGATGGGTTGCACATTATAGCTGTTGAGCAAAGCCTGTTCAGCCATGCCGCCCGAATGCCAAGATAGACCCGCAAGCGCCAGACTGGTACTTAAGTGATAAAGCCCACGATCTGCAAAGTAATCCCCTGCCCTTGGCATGATGAGCGGCTGCACCGATACGCGGTCACCAATTTTGACATGGCTGACATCCGAGCCCACAGCTTTGACCACGCCACCAAACTCATGGCCCAAAATCTGCGGACCGCTTGCTTTTGTAAAGGGATGCGGTTCAGTCGGAATGAAAATCGGCCCATAAGCATATTCGTGCAGATCGGTGCCGCAGATACCGCAGAAGCGATTTTCAATGAGAACCTGATCCGGGCCAAGATCAACTGGCGCTGGCACGTCTTCAACGCGCAGATCCTTGGCAGCATAAAAGCGCAACGCACGCATATATTTCTCCTCCATTTGCGAGAGAAGAAAAGCAAACGATATGCCAGTTTTACCTTAGAAAATAAGTCATTGATTTTTATTCATTTTATTTGGCAATAAATTGGGAACTAAAATCGATGCAACACGCTTCCTGCAACAGGTGTTGCAACTGTTGCACCATCAGTGGGTTTGTTTCAGGCGGCGATGGATCGTCGACCGATTGACGCCGAGCTTGCGCGCAAGCGCCGAAATATTGTTACCGCATTCACCAAGTTGATTGCGCAGGCTCTGATGATTGTTCGCCACCAAAATATCCGTCTGGAAATGATCGGGCAGACAGTCGGTGGTGATTGTTGCATCTGTTGCAATTGCGGCTGCAACACGCAACGTATTGTCCAACTCGCGCAGATTTCCAGGCCAGTCGTAGGCTGCAAGTTTCACCTTCGCCATGCGATTAATCGTGATTGTCTCGCCCTCTTCTTCTCCAATACGGCGTAGAAGGTGATCGACCAGCGCGTCAAAATCCTGTCTCTGTCGCAGCGACGGCAAAGTCAGTGTCGCGGCATTAAGCCGATAGAGCAGATCTTCGCGAAAACGCCTTTCGGCAGCAAGCGCCGCGAGATCACGATGCGATGCCGACAAAAGTCGAAATTTGACCGGCTTGGGTTTCAGCGCGCCGACGGGCTGAATTTCGTTTTCTGAGAGAACACGCAGCAAACGGCTTTGCAGAATAAGCGGCATATCGCCGATCTCGTCCAGAAACAGCGTGCCGCCACTGGCCGCCTCGATAAGCCCGATTTTGCCCTTCTGCATGGCGCCGGTAAAGGCACCGGGAACATAGCCGAACAACTCGGATTCAATCAGTTGCTCCGGAATCGCCGCGCAATTAACCGCAATGAACGGACCGGGTTTGGCACTGCTATCGTGAATGGCACGCGCCAGATATTCCTTACCGCTGCCAGTTTCACCCTTGATGAGAATGGGGATATGTCGATCCGCCAGTTTGGCGGCGCGGCCCTGTAAAGCCTCCATAGCTGGGTCGCCAAAACTCAACTGTCGCAAGGCGGCAGGTAATCGCACGGATATGCTGGTTGCTGGAGCGCGGAAACTGCTAACCGGTGCAATTGCGCTTGCAAACAGTGCCAGACCATTGCGCGCCCGGAGCAAGCGCTCTCCATTAGGACGTCCCCGCATCAGCGCGGGGAGCTGATCAATATCGATATCAAAGACGCTGGAAATCGGCTTTCCGATAAAGTCCTTGGTCGAAAGCGTGTTGAGGTTCATGCCGCGTGCGACGGCGCCAAAGCCGCCATGCGTCATTCCGGTTATCATGCCGCTGCCATTTATCGTCAATGCGGCGTCAGGATCAACATCGAGGAAATCCGGTAGTTTTGCCAGACGCAGAACCCAGTCCTCGCGTGCTCTGGTCATCAGATTGGCAAGCTCAATGCGACGCGCCGTGGAAGCAACGAGATGCAATGCAAGCTGTTGACTGGCTTTGGCAGTGGGTGAACGCAATTGCGATATGTCGAGCACTGCCGATAGATCACCCAAAGTGTCAAAAATAGGAGCGGCTGTGCAAGTCAATCCAATGTGCGAGGCATCGAAGTGATCATCCTGATGAATGATGACAGGCTTTCCCGATACGATACAGGCACCAACTGCACAGGTTCCGGCGCGATCTTCGGACCACTCCGATCCAAGATAAAGCCCCGCCTTGCGCAGATGGTTATCAAAGGTCGGATCGCCCATAAACTCGACGGTAACGCCGCGCGCATCCGACAACAACAGCACATAGCTCTGATCTGCAACCTGCCGAAAAAGACCTTCGAGGCCAGTTTTGCCAATCCGGATGAGTTCTTCTGACTGCTCACGATGCTCGCGCAGCAATGTGTCGGGCACAATATAGGCCTCCTGCGTTCTGGCAGGATTAAGCTGATAATCATTAAGACAACGCAGCCAGGATTGGATGACCGGACGATCACGATCAGACGCGCCGCCCATAGCGACGCGTTCAATCTCTTTGATGTGCGACAGTGCCGACACCATATTGCTCCTCCTCCAACCAAATGCTGGCATAATGAAAGCAAAGGTTCAAGGAGGAAGAAAGCATCAATCAATAATCAGAGATATTAGGCAGCTCTAGCAACGAAGCGTCTAAAGCTGCCTTACAGGTATTAAACGCCGTATTTGGATTCAACCGGCCAAACCGACTGCAGTTTTTCACCGCCAAGAATCCGATCTCGTGCCGCAGCTTCGTTTGCACCCAATTGGTCTGCCTGATCTGCAACCTTCGACAGCATAGCTTTTGGAATAACCACGACACCATCAATGTCGGCGAAAATCACATCGCCGGGATTGATCTTGACGCCAGCAATTTCGATTTCGACTTGAGAGCGCTTTGGCTCCATTTTTCCTGAAACAGAAACAGGCGAACGTGCACGACCAAACAGCGGATAACCGAGACCGCGAACCTGCGCGATATCTCGCACCGTTCCGTTCACAATCGTCGCTGCAGCACCGCGTGTCTTTGCGCCTGAGCTCATCAATTCACCAGAGCATGAGCCCTGAGCGCAAGATGAATCGACAACGATAATCCCACCCTCTGGCGTGCAATCAATCGCATGATGATATGCGTCCTGCGGCTGATTACGGCGTTCGCTTGGCTCAAACTGTACTGTCACTGCCGGACCGCATACAACCTGTCCAGGCTCTAACGTCCCTTGCAATGAAATGCCGTCGAGATAGCCCCAGCCCCCGAGCTGTTCCAGGCTGTCATGGACGTCGCCGGAATACCACTTTGACAAACGTTTGATGGATTCCCAATCAGTATCTGCATAATCGAACTTATTCATTTGCTCTTCGCCTTTGAATTCATAGCTGCTTTGTCCATGGCTACCTTGAGGTAGCGGGAGCTCTCTTCAATTTGTCTGCGGATAGATTCACGCGCTTCATCAGGCTGCTTTGCTTTGATGAGGTTGTAGATTTCCTCATGCTCTGCGAGACCGTCTTGAAGCGATTTGTCTGGCACGCGGCTCGTGACACGAATGACATCAATGATGATCGAAAACAGATTGTCGTAGACCACATTGAGGATTTCATTGCCGACCGAGTGCACCAGTCCACGATGGAACGCAGCATCACTGTCGGTAAATCGCGACATATCATTGGCTTGCGCCGCTGCTCGCATTGCTGCAAGCGAGTCTTCGACCTCTTGAGTGATCGTCAACTCTTCCGAGCTTAGACGCGTCACAACCTCTGTCTCGATGATCCGGCGCACTTCCATCAATTGCACAAGATAATCGGAGTTGTTCGCGAAAAGCTGTTTCACGGTTTTGGCCAAGGATCCGAGAAACTCTCCAACATCATCGCGAACGACCAGCGCACGTTCACCATGCTTACGGCGAACAAGGCCTTTCGTTTCGAGAATTTGGAGCGCTTCACGCACCGAACGCGTGCTCACGTTAAAGTCTCTTGCAATGGCCGCTTCTGCAGGCAAACGATCACCGACCTCCAATTGCCCAGACAATATCTGCGCTTCGAAGTCTTCCACGACTGAAACATGCAGCTTATCCCGATCCGGGATCGCACGTTTCTGGGACTGTCGGCTGTCTGCCTGCTCTGCTACCACGCTGTAAATCCTCCATCGACGACGACGTTTGAACCCGTCATATAGGATGATGCATCAGAGGCAAGAAACTGAATAACGCCGTTATATTCATCGAGCTCTGCCTGACGGTGCATTGGAACGCGTTCGAGGAAGGCATCGATAAATTCTTTGTCGAAGTTTGCCGTCTTCACACCACCAAAAGAAATCAAATTAACACGGACATTTTTCGTACCCCAATAGGTGCCGAGGTAACGTGTCAGATTAACCAGCCCCGATTTGGAGGCTGCATAGGAAATCGCCTTGATGAACGGTTCGCCATCGCGAGCTTCGCGATATGCGTAAAGCGCCTGATTAGGAGAGACGATTCCGTAGATCGAACCGACATTGATGATGCTTCCCCGCTTCGCCTCAGCCATTTTTGAACCGATCACTTGACAGCAGAGCATAACACCGGTCAGATTGGTCTCGATAATTTCGTTCCAATATTCCTGCGGGTAAATTTCAAAAGGACTATTCTGATCCGCAGAACCCGATGGCTTGGAGTCAATACCTGCATTGTTTACGAGAATATGCGGTACGCCCCAATCTTCAATCAGTTGATTGGTTGCCTGTTCCAAAGCGCTCTTATCGGTGACGCTTGCAACATAAACGCGAATATTATCTGTGAGACCCGGGAACTTGGCAATGAGATCATCCGCATTGATGGGACGACGGCTGAAGATCGCAACCTTTGCACCGGCTTCAGCAAGTGACTTGCTGAACTGTGTTCCCAGCTGACCCAAGCCACCCGTCACAATCGCGACTTTGTCTTTCACACTGAACTTATCGACCATTTTAAATCCTGATAATTCAATCATTAATACTGAACGTGTCTCGGTCGAATAACAGTTTGCACGACCGAGTATATTTGTGAGGAAATGCCATTTTGTTTGGCGTCATGGGCCAGAGACGGCGGTGACTTCATACCCGTCTCTGGCACAGGCGGATTATCGAGGCAGATCCATCGTTGCGAGCTTTTTAGGATCAAGCTTTGCAGCGTGATATTTTTCGTAAATCTCGACCAGCTTGCCGTTATCGAGATTAGTTTTCACCCAGGCATCGATCCATTCCTTGAGCTGTGGCTCATTGCGGCGCATTGCGATGCCAAGTGGATAAGCTTGCGCAACAAACTTTTCTTCAAGATCGAGCTTTGGATTGGCTTTGATAAGCTCGGTCAAAAGCGGACGCGAGGTCGCATAAATGGACATCTGACCACTCGTAACCGCAGCACTGGATGTCGGATCATCTTCAAAACGCACGATTTGCACACCAGAAACGTCAGCCGTTTTTTCCGTGAGATTGGTGTCGTTCACAGTGCCGCGTGTGACAGCAACCGACGACCCCGCCAAATCGGCATACGATTTCACATTGGATTCTTTGGGTGCAGCCACCACGATAGCGGTCTCAGCATAGGGAACACTGAAATCAACCACATCCAGCCGCTCTTTAGTGATCGACAGCGTTGACACAGCCAAATCCGCCTTACCAGAGACCAGGAACGGAATGCGCCCAGACGTCGGCACTGTCAGAAACTCGATTTCGACGCCCAAATCTTTCGCAAGCAATTTGGCAGTTTCAACTTCAGAGCCTGTTGGTTCAAACTTGGCGTCGCGCATGGCATAGGGCGGGTTGCCGAGATCAATTGCGACTTGTAGCTTGCCCTTTTCGCGAATGCTTTCGAGTTGATTAGCGAAAGACGGTTGCAGGGAAAGTGCCATAAAGCTCAGTCCTAGTCCCAATGCCGTGAGCATTCTTCTTCTATTAAATACAGTCATGTTTCCTCCTCCTGGAAAAATTTGAAAATTGCTATGGCGCTCCTCTACGCCACGCAAACATCAGTGATGTGCGCCAACGAAATTCTTCAATTCCGGTGTCGTTGGATTATTTAGAATGTCGGGACTGCCCTGTTCGCAAATCTTGCCCTGGTGCATAAACACAACCGTGTCTGCGACCCATTTTGCAAAATCCATCTCGTGCGTTACGAGCAGCATCGTCATTCCATTGCGCGCCAAGTCTTCGATGACTTTGAGAACTTCGCCTGTCAGCTCAGGATCGAGTGCGGATGTCACCTCATCAAACAGCATGACTTTCGGTTTCATCGCCAAAGAGCGCGCAATCGCGACACGTTGCTGTTGGCCACCGGAAAGCTGCTCAGGATAATTGTCGATTTTCTCGGCTAGGCCGACCTGACGCAGCACCATTTCAGCCAGTTCTCTGGCCTCTGTGCGGTTGAGCTTTTTAACCCACCGGAGCGCGAGCGTGATGTTCTGTTCGACGGTTAAGTGCGGAAAAAGATTATAGCTCTGAAAGACGATACCCACGTCCTGACGCAGCGAGCGCACATTGAGTTCAGGATCGTTGACGTGATGATCGCAGACCCAAATATCACCGCTATTGATGGTCTCGAGCCGGTCGACGCAGCGCAGAGCTGTACTCTTTCCCGATCCGCTACGCCCGATCAGCGCAACAACCTGACCCTTATCAATTTCAAGATTGATCCCTTTGAGGACGGGTAGCGAGCCATAGCTTTTATGGACATCAACAAACTTAACGATGGCTGACATTGTACATCCTCTCAAATTTGCGACTTGCCGCCGAGAGTGGGAAGCAGATGCAAAAATAGAACAAAGCAATCACGAGATAGGTGGTGAAGGGCTGGAAAGTAGAGGCGTTAATTTCCTTGCCGATATAGGTCATTTCCGCCATACCGATGATCGAAGCCAGCGAAGTGTTCTTCACGATCTGCACCATGAAACCAACGGTGGGCGGTGTCGCAATGCGAACTGCCTGCGGAACAATTACCAACCACAGCCCTTGCAATCCTGTCAGTGCAAGACAGTCGGAAGCTTCCCATTGCGTGCGCGAAACCGATTGCAAACTGCCGCGCCAGATCGCACCAAGAAAGGCGCTTGCGAAGATCGTCATCGCAATGCTGGCCGCGAAAAGTGACGACACTTCAATGTTGAGGATTGGCAATCCAAAATAGACCAGAAACATCAATATCAGGACTGGTGTGCCCTGCACGAGCACAATGTAAGCGTCCGCCAATCGGACCAGCGCCTTGTGTTTGGAAATGCCAGCGAGAGAGGCCGCGAACCCAAAAATCCCACCAAAGACAAAGCTGATGATCGATAATATGACAGTCCAAACAAGTCCTTGTAGCAAAACTTCGACATGCAGCCAGGAGAAAGATGTAAACATTGCGTCCTCCTAGAGATTGGTGCCAAGACGGCGTTTGCGGGGAAAGAAGCCGAGCGCAAGAAGCTTGAACAGGCCGCGCATAAGGAATGAAAGCAGCAGATAAATCACGAGAATGACCAGATAGACTTCAAAGGATCGGAAGGTCATCGATTGTATCCGTGCTGCAGCCCCCGTGAGTTCTTCCGCAGAAATCTGGGAAGCGACGCTTGTTGCGAGCATCAGTAAAACATATTGGCTGACCAGTGATGGGTAAACGCGTTCCAGTGCTGGCGGGAGCATCACAGCGGCAAGCATTTGCAAACGGTTCAGACCAAGCGTGTCGGCAGCTTCCAACTGACCCTTATTGATCGACTGCAAACCCGCGCGGATGATCTCGCTGGAATAAGCACCAACATTGATGGTCAGACCGATCAATGCAGAAGCTTGTGCAGAGAATTTTAGACCCAAAGAAGACAGGCCGAAATACACCAAAAACAGCTGGATAAGCAGCGGAGTGTTACGGATAGCCTCAACATATATCGCCACGATAATACGCAGGAAGCGATACTTGCTAATGCTTGCGACGGCACAAAGCGTACCCAATAGAAAACCTAAAAAGGTCACGATCAGCGACATTTTTATCGTTTCGATTGTACCTTGCAGTAGCAATGGCCAATACTTTTCAAGGAATGCGAAACTGAACTCATACTTCATGCGCAAACAACCTTGTGCGCAAAGAAACCCCGACCGTCAGCAAGAAGGACCGCCGATTCAATGCAGCGCACTTGCGCTGACTTTTTCATAGCTGTCAGAAAACAAGCGCTCGCGAGACGCGCTCGCATGATTTGATATGCGTTCATTATTATTCCTCCCAAGCACAATTCACCTCACCTGATTAACAGGCCTCCTGGAGTTGAATTCTGCCTTACACAAATATCTAAACTCAACTTATGACATATGTCAACATAGTGAACACTCTAATGTTTTTAAGCCAAGAAAATTATCTCAACTGTTGTCGAACGGCACTTATGATCGGCGGGCATCTTTTCGAGTGAAGCAATAGCGCGTTTTTCGCTTTGCGAAGGTTAAATGAAAATTTTAAAATCGACTTCGTTAATGGCCGCATGTCCAAACCCGGAGGCAAGTGGGAGCATTGGTGCGATGCAGACTGCTGCAAAGCTTGGGGAACGTACGGCTACAAAACGAAGTATGGCCAGCTTTGGTTTTGCTATGAACATAAACAGCAAGGCGAAGATGCTCTGGCTGAACAAAGGTGATAAGCGCGTTACCTGTTCTCTTAAAAAGGGAAAGCACCATGTTGAAGCCAAAACAAGTTGGCAGTTACCCGGATCGTGATGTGGATTGTCAGGAACGTAAGAAGCCTACACCGCAGCCGCAATTGCCTATACCGGCGGGCTGGGCATATTAAACCTACTCGACGATGCTGTTGCAGCTGTCTGGTCAGCTGAAGAAACTACAGTAGCAATCAAGCTTGCTTCGGCAGACATGTATCGAGGTTACATCGGCACAGAACCAGACGAATATATAAGAGCTCTCTTGCCGCCGAAATTACAGATGTTGGAGGTTCGCGACGAGTGATTTATACAAGAGTTTGGTCCGCTTCAATTCAACAAAAAAGCATGAGCATTTACTGAACGAGCGCATACAAAGCTTAATAATATAACGCATTATATTGAAAAGATGGTATTCATAAGTTCTCTATTTGAGAAACGCGTCATATATATTAGACACTTGATCATTTTTAAAGGACGAGTGCAAAATGTCAGCCAACCAACGGTTTCGCACAAAACCGGACAATCTCTATTCCACCCCTTGGCCGTCGCTAATAGTATAATAAGCGAAACAACCGCTTTCAGCAAATTTTTCGGTACACCAAACGTCCGACATAAAGCACAAAGCGGACTGTCAGCGATCAACTCAACATTTGGGAAAGCCCCACTTTTGCCATATGTTCGCACCTCGCCCTAACTCCAGCAGACATCTCAGATAATTAAATAATCCACCTGGGCGTATTTCGTCACAATCGAAACTACGGCTTCAGCATATGCGTCGATAATTTCAAACTAGCATTCTTTTATGGCTCAACGGAAGCTATACTGCCTTTCAGATTGGCTGGGAACGCATTGCCACAGTTCAATCGTAAGACAAAACTAAAGTGACTTTATGCCAACCTGAGAACACGCAGCTAAAATAAGATTAATGTAACTTCATGTTTTCGTACACTTAAATCGCGATTCAAGCGAGCGTATCTGTTCCATATTGAGTGGTCTAATTGCTCTATCATTCAGCAGATGAAACAGTCGTGCTGTTTCTTCGAGTTCTTCTGTCGCGTACTGTGCCTCATGTAAATTACGTCCAGAAACAACCGGACCGTGATTTGCGAGAAGCACGGCATGATGATTCTTGGCCATGTCTTTAACTGCATAAGCTAGTTTCTCATCGCCCGGAGCAAAATAGGGAACTAGTGGCAAGCGCCCTACCCGCATCACATAATAAGCGGTCAATGGTGGCAGCACATTTTCCGGATTAACATCAGCCATAATGCTGGCGGCGACCGCATAAGTCGAATGCAAGTGCACAACGGCTCCTGCAGACTGACGCTCGCAATACATACAAGAATGCAAAAATGCTTCCTTGGTTGGTCGGTCACCGCTTATCAAAGTGCCGTCAGCAGTGCACCGCGAAAGTCTTGCTGGATCAAGAGTGCCGAGTGAGCAATCTGTCGGCGTCATTAGCATTGTGCCATCGCTCAGCCGTGCACTGATATTGCCTGTAGAGCCAAATGTCAGACCGCGATCAAAGATCGACTTTCCGACGGCGCAGATTTCATCTCGCAAACGGGTTTCTTCCGACATTATTGCAATCACGCCATCATCTCCCAGGCTTTGATGAAAAATTCATCCGAGCCAAAATTACCCGATTTAAGAGCAAGCCTCACCGGCCCTTCGCCTGCGAATGTCACAAGCGGCACACCGGGATCAATCTCCCGGCCAATCCAGAAAGCCTCGGCCCCCAGCGCTTGAACCACGGCACCGGACTTGCCCGTGTTTAATGGAGAGGTCCTGTCACTAATTTACGGTTCATTGTCTCGAACTGGATCGGTGATTTATACCCGAATACCTTCTTCATTCAGTTCGACATGCATGCGAGGGCTGCCATAGGTTTCACGCGACAGCACAAACTGATTGCGAATTTGGGCCAGGATAATCATGTCATCAAGCTGGCGACTGCTGGGCAAACGACGCTTCCATGCATAATAACCGCTGATACTGACGCCTGAGAAAGCGCGCAGCCGTGACAGAGACATGTGGGCCTTCTCCGTGTCGATGAACGCAAACTTTATCGATTGTTCGGCGGGAAAACAGTTCGCTGGACTGTTTTCTTATCCGCCTCAACTCGAGCGAAGAAGGCCGTCGCTTTTTTTAGCAGGTACGTTCCTGGCGCAGGAGTTCATTTTCCTTACGAAGCCGGGCAAGTTCCTCGCTCATGTCCTCATGCGGACCAGAAAGCAGATCCTTCTCAGAAAAATTGCGCCGCCAGCGGTCAAGTGTTGACTTACCAATCCCAAGGTCCTCAGCAACCGATGAAATGCTTCGATCGCTCGTCGATAAAATTCGAACGGCTTCCATCCAGGATGAGATCAACAAGCAGCTGGCTGCTGCGGGAGCGAACCGTGAGCGCAACGAAGGAAAGCTGCGCGCTAGCCTACGGGATATGTGGCACAGGCAGGACGTTGTCGCAGAGCAGATCACCCAACGTATCATGAACGGACAGCCGCAGATCGAAGCATTCAACAAGATGCTCGACGACCTCCAAACCCAGCGTGAAGAGCTTGAGGCCAGCCTCGCAAGGACGACCAAAACGAAAAGAGGGCCGCCGAAGACTTTTGTCGTGAACCCATCCATATATTCCGCCGCCATCGACGCGCTGACGGTAATGGTGCGCGTCGGCGCAAGCGAACAGGATGACGTCCAGCGAGATTTTACTTTCTGAGGCAGATGGTTCAGAAGGTCGTTATCGCGCCGTCGCCAGACTGTAAATCAGCAGACCTGACCATTCACGGACATCTCGCTGCTGTTCTCGCTTCGATGCAGGCGTTCCAGGAATATAGCACGGGTTTGAAAGAGCGGCATAGAAACGACTTCGCCCGCCGAGTCAGGGCGGGTGAGTTCAATAATCAGTCTGAGAAGCTGGCCTATCTTGAACGCTGTAGCGCCGTAATCGCCGAGGCGGAGGCTGAATGGAACTTGTAACAAGTTTCAGTGGTTGCGGGGGCAGGATTTGAACCTGCGGCCTTCAGGTTATGAGCCTGACGAGCTACCGGGCTGCTCCACCCCGCGTTATGAGTTACGAACCATTGCGGCCCGGGAGCGAAGTCAGGCGCCTTTTTTCATGGCATTGGCCTGATGAGGTGAGGTCGTTTAAAAATCGATTGATTATCGATTTTAGACCGAACGGGCTGCTCCGAGCCACTCTCACATAATCATATATTCGGTATTTTTTGCGCTTATTGCGTTGAATGTCTGTTTTGTATGTTTTTGAGAAGATGTTGATTATTTGTGTGCTTAGCAGACCTGGCAGCGACCTACTCTCCCGTGTCTTAAGACAAAGTACCATTGGCGCTGGAGCGTTTCACGGCCGAGTTCGGAATGGGATCGGGTGCAGCCGCTCCGCCATAACCACCAGGTCGGCGAAGAACACAAATATGAGAAGCTGTTGTCTTTCGTGCAGATAATTCAGCGCGTTTATAGAGCGCTGATAAACAATAAGCACACGACTGTGTGCCGCCGGTTGCCCGGCGCCCTCCCGGAGCCATTCACGAAGTGAATAAGGCGTGAGGGGCAAAGTTTTCATCGAACTTTGTTCGATGGATATTGTAAATGAGAATGATCAAGTCGATCGAGCTATTAGTACCGGTAAGCTACATGCGTTGCCGCACTTCCACACCCGGCCTATCAACGTGGTAGTCTTCCACGGCTCTGATAGGGAATACTCGTTTTTAGGTTAGTTTCCCGCTTAGATGCCTTCAGCGGTTATCTAGTCCGTATATAGCTACCCTGCTATGCCGTTGGCACGACAACAGGTCCACCAGAGATACGTCCATCCCGGTCCTCTCGTACTAGGGACAGATCCTATCAATATTCCTACACCCACGGCAGATAGGGACCGAACTGTCTCACGACGTTCTGAACCCAACTCACGTACCGCTTTAAATGGCGAACAGCCATACCCTTGGGACCTGCTCCAGCCCCAGGATGCGATGAGTCGACATCGAGGTGCCAAACAACCCCGTCGATATGGACTCTTGGGGGTCATCAGCCTGTTATCCCCGGCGTACCTTTTATCCGTTGAGCGATGGCCCTTCCACGCGGGACCACCGGATCACTATGACCGACTTTCGTCTCTGCTCGACTTGTCAGTCTTGCAGTCAGGCAGGCTTATGCCATTGCACTCGACGAACGATTTCCGACCGTTCTGAGCCTACCATCGCGCGCCTCCGTTACTCTTTAGGAGGCGACCGCCCCAGTCAAACTACCCACCATACACGGTCCTGGACCCGGATAACGGGCCGCAGTTAGACATCCATATAGATAAGGGTGGTATTTCAAGGATGACTCCACCATGGCTGGCGCCACGGCTTCAAAGTCTACCACCTATCCTACACATGTCGACACGAATGCCAGTGTAAAGCTATAGTAAAGGTGCACGGGGTCTTTCCGTCTAACCGCAGGAACCCCGCATCTTCACGGGGAATTCAATTTCACTGAGTCTGCGTTGGAGACAGCGGGGAAGTCGTTACGCCATTCGTGCAGGTCGGAACTTACCCGACAAGGAATTTCGCTACCTTAGGACCGTTATAGTTACGGCCGCCGTTTACTGGGGCTTCAATTCAATGCTTGCACATCTCCTCTTAACCTTCCAGCACCGGGCAGGCGTCAGACCCTATACGTCGTCTTGCGACTTCGCAGAGCCCTGTGTTTTTGGTAAACAGTCGCTACCCCCTGGTCTGTGCCACCCTCCAATAGTTGCCTAAAGAAGGGTCACGCTTCTTCCGAAGTTACGCGTGCATTTTGCCGAGTTCCTTCAACGCAGTTCTCTCAAGCGCCTTGGTATTCTCTACCAGTCCACCAGTGTCGGTTTAGGGTACGGTCTATATGCAGGAGCTATTTCCTGGAACCGCTTCGCTGCCAGATCAATCCAATAAGACCTGACAACACACGCAATCCGTCACTACCTGCAGGCCCACGAATATTAACGTGGTTCCCATCGACTACGCCTTTCGGCCTCGCCTTAGGGGCCGGCTAACCCTGCTCAGATTAACTTTAAGCAGGAACCCTTGGACTTTCGGCGAGGGAGTCTCTCACTCCCTTTATCGTTACTCATGTCAGCATTCTCACTTCCGATACCTCCAGGATGTCTCACGACTGTCCCTTCACAGGCTTACGGAACGCTCCGCTACCACGCACATACGTGCATCCACAGCTTCGGTGTATGGCTTTAGCCCCGGTACATTTTCGGCGCAAAGACCCTTATTTAGACCAGTGAGCTGTTACGCTTTCTTTAAATGATGGCTGCTTCTAAGCCAACATCCTGGTTGTTTTGGGATCCTCACATCCTTTCCCACTTAGCCATAACTTAGGGACCTTAGATGGTGGTCAGGGTTGTTGCCCTCTTCACGACGGACGTTAGCACCCGCCGTGTGTCTGCCCAGTAGTACTCCCCGGTATTCGGAGTTTGATTAGGATCAGTAAGACGGTGAGTCCCCATAGCCCATTCAGTGCTCTACCCCCGGGGGTATTCGCTGGACGCTCTACCTAAATAGATTTCGCGGAGAACCAGCTATCTCCAAGTTTGATTGGCCTTTCACCCCTAGCCACAAGTCATCCCGATCTATTGCAACAGATATGGGTTCGGTCCTCCAGTACGTGTTACCGTACCTTCAACCTGCTCATGGCTAGATCACTTGGTTTCGGGTCTAATGCAACGAACTCAACGCCCTATTCAGACTCGCTTTCGCTACGCCTACACCTACCGGCTTAAGCTTGCTCGTTACACTAAGTCGCTGACCCATTATACAAAAGGTACGCTGTCACCCAGAACGAATCTTGGGCTCCAACTGTTTGTA
>NZ_JAYKZA010000001.1:0-485000 GCF_047308065.1 Brucella sp. H1_1004 | reverse complement strand
TTTCTTTTGCGTCTGTTTCCTTTTTGTTAAATGATGCAGGTGACCACCATCTGCACTCTTCTACTTTTATACATTACGCAGGATAGGTAGGGATAAGTTCCTTACCCAGACGCTTACTCACTTCTCTTCGTCACTGAATGACGCATAAAGCGTATCCAGATTACGCGAAATCCATTCAGCAAAACGTGGACCATTGGCAGCACTGAGTGCCAAAGTTGCCGTTTTACCACTTTGTTTGATAGTTGCATTCACGCTCTTGTCAGCAGAGCGCCATGCTATGCCAGTGCGTGAAGCAGCTTTCGTAATTGGCTTCTTCTGGTTTGTGCCTTTGAGATAGCCATAGAGCTGCTCAAAGCGCATGCTTGATTGTGCTGTCTTAAACGTTTCCGTATTCATCAGCTCGTTTGCAGCATCTGCTTTCCCTGGCATTTCAATCAGCTTACGTAATTCCAACCAGCGATCACGACCAACACCTTTTGCGGGACCAATAGCAACCAGCATGTCTTCTGGAATAGCACGTGGAATTGTCAGCATTTTCGACAGGGTCTGATAATCGATAGAAAGCGCTGCTTGAATAGCTTCGCGGCTATAATGCAGCTCTTCGAGGCGCGCTGCAAATAAGACGCGTTCAATGAAGCTGAGATTTGCACGTGCTGAGTTTTCCTGACCTTGGCTCAGGATATGTTCCAGATTAGCCAGCGGTTTGATAACTGCTTTAACTTTGATACCAAGCTCATGCGCGACCTTGGCACGACGATGACCAAAGACGATCATATAGCGACCGTTGGTCTCTGGGTGAGGGCGCACGAGAATAGGACTATCCTGTCCACGCTCACGAACGGCCTCTAAGAGCTCTTTATATTCTTGATCATCCGTTTCAGGAAGACGATCTGCCACGAAAGACACATCGAGAAGAGCAGGATCCAGATCGACAATTGCTTCACCATCAAGCTTATGGGATGCCTGTTTGGCGAGTTCATCGATCGATGCTGACAATGATTTTGCGGCACCAAAACGGCGCGTAACATTTTCGACCGGCGCAGCAGCGGCTCCATCTGCTTCTTCCGTCTTCATGACGCTCTGAAAAATGTTTTTCCGTGCCATTCTCTTATCCTTAAATCAGCGATAGCACTGATTTCATTTCATATTTCTCGTATTAGACTGCCGTCTAACGGCCCCAGGCCCGATGAATAAGGCCGCGAATTTCAGTATTGACGCCTTCCAGGGCTTCCATGGCGCGATCATAGGTTCCACGGTTCATGGAAGAGCGCTCAACTTCATAGAGCGACTGCTTCGTCAGGCCAGCATCGGATATCGCCGTTGATTTTAGCATGTGATGCTTCAGCATGTGAGAGGCTAACATGCTCTGCATGAAGCCAACCATTTGTGCTTGCGGAACATCCGTCGGTTCATAGCGCGTGATGAGATAGCGGAACCAATCAAGTTGGACCGCACCACCTGCCTGACGCACAGTCTTGAGAATGTCGCCCAGCATCAACAGGAACTGTGACATCGACATAAGATCGAGCATCTGAGGGTGAACGGTGATGAGGACCGATGTGGCTGCCGAAAGGGCGGTCAAAGTCAGATAACCGAGTTGCGGTGGGCAATCGATAACCACAACGTCGTATTCTGCATCAACCTCTTCAAGAGCTAATGCAATACGGTTCCAGAAGGTTTTACCCTCTCCACCGTTTTGCATTGCTAGAGGTGTGTCATATTCATATTCCTGAAGCTCGAGCATAGCAGGGATAACATCAAGACCCGGAAAGTTGGTTTTACGAATAACTTCCCGGATTGATTTGCGCTGCTCGTCATAACGAACGGCTTCATAGAGCGAAGGAAACTCATCAAGCTCAGGCTGAATGCCATGTAGCGCTGAAAGCGAAGCTTGTGGATCGAGATCAATGGCGAGTACGCGATGGCCGGTAAGAGCCAGATGCTGAGCCAGATGCGCTGCTGTCGTTGTCTTGCCGGAGCCGCCCTTAAAGTTCACAACACCAATGACCTGCAATTTATCATTGCCACGACGGTGTGGAACATAACGCTTTACTTCGGCGCGACCGTTTTGATCGAGCCATTGACGCAGTTCCTGCAGTTGTTCGATCGTGTAGGCGCGCCGTCCACCAGAAAGGATGATCGGTTCTACGCCCTTACCTTCCAGATGGAGCTTCTTGAGATTGCTCGGAGATACGCCTAGAAAATACGCAGCTTCAGCCATAGAAAACTGGCGCAGGTTTTTGCGCGCATCTGGCGGAAAGTTTTCATGGCGCAGCAAATTGAGCTTGCGCGAGATTTCGCGACCTTGCGTCAATATCATGTCGTCAAACGACATTTGCTCTGCCTGATTTGCGGTATTCATAGAATTAGCATCCCTAATGACGGCACTGGAACTAATGCCGTCTAAATACCGTCATTATGTCCGATTCTTATTTTGCTGCAAGAGGTCTAACTTAACAAATGGTTAGCGTATCTGCCTTAAGGGCTTTGTCTTGTTTTTACAACGAATTGAAAAAAGCCTATCTAATTGAATTCAAAGAGAATTAATCATAATAGACGGCAGTCTACATCTTTAGAGACGAAAAATAGGAGATTCGGTTCGCTTTTCAAGCGCCGTTTCTGGGAGCGACAACATTAGTTGTGGGGGAATCGGGAGGGCTCATTCAGCTCCAAGTGGGTATCTATTCTTTATCAGCTGCGAAGCTGAATCTATTGTTCCGCGGGTATGGTGAGTTTCATCCTGAATGATAGATTTTTAATTCGTGGTGACGGATGGTTTCTGTTTATTGTATTCTTTTCAAGACTAGCGCATCATGCGATGCTTGGAGCGTATATTCGAAGTGAGCCTTCAAAAAGGTGCGGTGTGTATTGGGCGGGTTCATTGCGCATAGGAATTGTAAAATGCGATATTCGTTTGAGTTTTTAACCGCCGCATTTTTGAGCTTTGCGAAACAAGATCAGCCTGAGATCGAGTGGTGGTCGCTATCTCCAGGCTTTTCCGCGTGAATGTCGTCCTTATATGGTGTAAGCATGCACATCTTTCACCTAAACACCTTATTCAAGAAGTGCAGAAGGCTTGATTAGTCTCTCTTTGCAACTGCACGAAGAGGGGGTATCTCTTCGGTGCTTAAACCAAAGTAGCGGTTAAATAGATTAACTTTTGTTTTATTATATCTTTTCAATTGTTTGACTGTGGCCTGATTTCTTCAGTCTGTCGTAAGCGGGCGCGGGTAAGCGGAGTGGATGTGGTGGCAGTGCCATCTTACTGGGCAATTGCATGGATTATCGCAGTCTATCATAATCCGGTCTGTGACAGAAGATTGCTTCCAATTGCATTTTGAAGAACGCGTGGATGACCGCGATCGACATTGATAGTCGGGATGAAGCCCCGACAAAAGCAGGGCAGGTGGTCCTATTCTCAAAGCCCTACCGCCGTAAGTAAGCAGGGTCAGGCTTCTGCAATGATGAAGCCTGCGAGTTCCTGGGTCACTGGTCGTTCAGCGGGCACGCCAAGCCGATCGCCGATATAATGCCAGAAGGACAGGCCAAGCCTTTTGCAAGTCTTCATAAGGCCGAGCATTGTGTCGCGGGCGGCACGGCCGTCCCGACTCATAGTGCCACCGGAGATTTTGCGCTTTGTGACGCAACTGCGCAGATCAATCTCGGACGCATTGGTGTGCAACGGGATTTCCGGGCGTTCAAGAACTTTGAGCAATTCGTGCTTACGGCGCAGTAAATGCACCAGAAGCTTATCCAGATCTGCATAGCCCGTGCGGATGGAAAATATCCGATCGAACCTGACTTCAAGAACCTGAGCTGCACGAGCGCTGGGACTTCGGGCAAAGTCTTTCAAAAGCTTGTAAAAGAGCCAGATGAGTTTGCGCAGAGTTTCGACATGCCTCACCTGCAGGAGCGTTGCTGGCATTAGCTTTTGCAACAAGCATTCAGCATTGACCCAGCACAGCGCATGGTCTCCCACCCGGAACTGACCAGCATCATCATAGACAATAACGGCATTGCCCAACAAACTATGATGGCGAATAGAACCCCAGATACCGGATTCCGCGATTATCCGAACTAAATCCTTATCGAAGATGTCGATACCCTTATGGGCCAAGTGCTCAAGAAACGGCACCTGATTGGGAAAGTGCTGTGGGTTGCGGGTTCGCAGTCTGGCGATAATCGTCGGATCGACGCCATGCCGCGACTTTAGATAATCGCAAGCGGCATCGTTGAGCACATAAACCAACCCCCATCAACCGGAGAAATGAACTCGGTAATTTGATGCTAAATCAATACTGGAAACCACAAGCTCAAAAAACTTGGCAATGCCCTGAACAATATTCTTGAATAGGATCATCGCTTTATAAAGCGGATCGTCAAACATATGTTGGGCTTTAAAGCTTTTCATTCAGCCTCAGCGATGAGTGTTGGCCTCGAAGTTGTGTCTATGATCCGAAAGTATCAGTTCGCAAATGACAATCGTTCTTCATTTGAGGTCTCTGCGGAGCTTTTAGCATAATTGCATCCAGAAACAAGACTGCATTCAAAATACCGAATAATTAGTTATTTAAAATCTCATCATCAATAAAGCAAAAAGTACTTATAATTGAATATTAATTTCAGATAATTTTTATTAGAAAAATAAATTTAAATAAAAATACATTTTTCATAAAATACATATGAGTTTGACATTCAATAAATTTTATGAACATTTTTAGATAACACTATAAATTCCTCAACGAGGTTGTAATGAATATTTACTTTAAGTATTTTTTTTATATTACCAGTATAGCTTCTATAATAAGCTATGCATCTGATAAAGCTTCCTCTGGAACTGTTACGTGGAGTGGTCCTACGACGAATGGGGTTTGGGGAAATGCTGCGAGTTGGACTCCTAATGGCTTGCCAGGCGCTACGGATGATGTTGTTTTGAATGACAGTGGTGTGGTCCAATTTAATGTATCTAATGCTACGATTAACAATCTGACCCTTACTGGATCTAACAGTACCCCAGCTGCTATTACGTTTACGCAGTCGAATGCCGCTTTAACAGTGAATGGTGCGGTGAATCTGGGAGGCGGTTACTCTAGTGTGATAGATATGCGTCCAGATGTCTCGAACATTTCGCTCACAGTTAATGGTGATATGAAAATAGGGACGCTTTCATTTCCCTCTAGCAATGTTTTTTTGCGGCTCGAACATGCAAGTACTTTAACGATGGGGGCGCAGACTACCGTCACCGTTGGTGACGTTTCTGGTTCTAATGGGGGACTATCCTTTTTTCATTCTGATACGAAGGCGAATATCGAAACATTAGTAATTGGAAATAATGGTGCTACGGGCAATGTGATTGTAAATACCGACGCTACGCTTGAAACCAACGGGATCACGAAAGTCGGTATAGCTGGCACCGGTATTGGTAAGGTTTTGATTTCAGGCAATAGCAATTGGATTGCTCACGACGATATCACGGTAGGTGTTGGGGGAAGCGGTAGTTTACAAATTGCGGAAGGGGGGATTTTATCGCTAGATGTAGGGAAAATACTCACATTGGCAAAAGACGTCGGCTCGACAGGTAAACTCTTTGTAGGTTGCGATGACAGTTGTAGTTCGGCCGCAGTATCAAATACGAGTTCTGGGAGATTTACCGGTAGCTCTATTGTAATGGGAGATGGAGACGCCAGTATTTACTTTAATCATAATGAAACCAATTACGATTTTTCTTCATCTATAAATGGAAATGGCCTGATAAATAATTTAGCCGGGAATACGACACTTACAGGCGTTAATAGCTCTGTGGGGAGTGTTTCTGTGACTGCTGGCGCGTTGTCACTTGGTCAGACGGGTATGTTTAGTGCTGGAAGCTATACAACGGCGGCGAATGCGACGACGTCAATTGGCGCTGATGCGCAACTCACTGTGAGCGGTGCCTTTACGCAAGGCGCGAGTGCGATCTTGAATACGGCGATTGGTGCAGGGAACCACCCCATCATCACAGCCAATATGGCTGCGCTTGATGGAACACTGAATGTGACTGGCTTTAGTGGCAGCGCTGCGACGAGCGCCAGCGGCCTGACGTCGTCGCAAGTGACCCTCATTGAAACGACCAATGGGATTACCGGCGACTTTGCCTCGGTCAATCTGGGCTCAGGTGGGAGTACGTTAGATTATGTAACTCTTGCTGGAGGCAAGAGTTCTGACAATAAGACGTATACTGTCGGCTTTGGCCTGACTTGGCTTGCCGGGGCTTCTGCAGGCAATGGCGTGTTCACCCTCACCAATCCAACGGATAGCTTTAATGTTGATCTTGCTCTTGCCGATCAAACAGGGACATTCAGCAGTGGCTGGAACGGTCGTGCCCTGACCAAAGAAGGAGAGGGGACGCTGATCCTGTCGGCAGCCAACACCTATACAGGTGATACGATCGTGAATGGTGGCACTTTGCAGGCGGGTATTGCGAATGCCTTTGCACAAAGCAGTGCGGTAACACTTGCGAGCGGAGCAACACTGGATTTAAACGGCTTCGCTCAAACAGCCAAACAGCTTTCGGGCGCGGGCAATGTGACCCTGGGTTCTGGAGCGCTGACAGCGGAGATTGCGACTGCCGCCACCTTAAGCGGCACCATCTCCGGTTCTGGCTCTGTCACGAAGACAGGTGTTGGCGATTGGACGCTATCGGGTAACAACAGCTATAGCGGTGGTACGACGATTTCTGCTGGTCATTTAATCGCAGATAATGGCAACGCGCTTGGCACCAATACGGTCAGCATCACTAATGCAGCTGAGCTTGAACTTCGCTTTGACGCAGATGGGACTTTGGCGAATGTTCTTTCTGGTGATGGTGCGCTGAACAAAACAGGAGCCGGGAATACGACACTTACAGGCGTTAATAGCTCTGTGGGGAGTGTTTCTGTGACTGCTGGCGCGTTGTCACTTGGTCAGACGGGTATGTTTAGTGCTGGAAGCTATACAACGGCGGCGAATGCGACGACGTCAATTGGCGCTGATGCGCAACTCACTGTGAGCGGTGCCTTTACGCAAGACGCGAGTGCGATCTTGAATACGGCGATTGGTGCAGGGAACCACCCCATCATCACAGCCAATATGGCTGCGCTTGATGGAACACTGAATGTGACTGGCTTTAGTGGCAGCGTTGCGACGAGCGCCAGCGGCCTGACGTCGTCGCAAGTGACCCTCATTGAAACGACCAATGGGATTACCGGCGACTTTGCCTCGGTCAATCTGGGCTCAGGTGGGAGTACGTTAGATTATGTAACTCTTGCTGGAGGCAAGAGTTCTGACAATAAGACGTATACTGTCGGCTTTGGCCTGACTTGGCTTGCCGGGGCTTCTGCAGGCAATGGCGTGTTCACCCTCACCAATCCAACGGATAGCTTTAATGTTGATCTTGCTCTTGCCGATCAAACAGGGACATTCAGCAGTGGCTGGAACGGTCGTGCCCTGACCAAAGAAGGAGAGGGGACGCTGATCCTGTCGGCAGCCAACACCTATACAGGTGATACGATCGTGAATGGTGGCACTTTGCAGATTGGTGATGGTGGCACAACTGGCAGCATTACCAGTGATGTGACCAATGATGGCACACTTTCCTTCAACCGCGCGGATCAATTGATCTTCTCCAATGCTATCTCAGGCACTGGCTCTGTCACGCAGGACGGAACAGGCACAACGCTCATGACTGGCGCCAATACTTATACGGGTGCAACCCGCGTAAATGTCGGGACATTGCAGCAAAAGATGCAAGGATCGTTCAGCTCGGCTTCCGCCTATTATGTCGCAGCCAATGCCACACTGGATAGTGGTGGTTATACAACTACGCTTGCGTCGCTCGATAATAGTGGCACAATGAATTTTGGCACCATTCCGGGTGCTGTGATCAATGTAAGCGGTAATTATACTAGCCACAACGGCACAATCATTATGAATGTTGAGTTGAATGGCGATGATTCTAGAAGCGATCTTTTGAGAGTTGGTGGCGATACAGCAGGTACCGGTACTGTGAAGATAATCAATCGCGGAGGGCTGGGTGCGCAGACTAATGAAGGTATCAGGATTATAGAGATTGACGGAAAATCCGGTGGTACCTTCAATCTTGCAGGTGATTACATCACGAAGGATGGTCAGCAGGCTGTGGTTGCCGGTGCCTATGCGTATTCGCTGCATGAAGGAGGGGTAAGCACGCCGTCTGATGGCGACTGGTATCTGCGCAGTGAGCTCAAAGATGGTAAAGGCCCGATCATCAATCCCGGCGTGCCGCTTTACCAAGGGGCGCTTGAAGCTATGCAGGCGCTTAACAAGCTGCCAACTCTGCAACAACGTGTGGGTAATCGTTATTGGGATCGTAGTGCCCATCCGGTGATTAAACAGGGTGCAGATACTATCGGCACATCGCTTGTCTCCTCGCATGAGGCAAGCTCTGTCCGGGATCAGCGCAACATCTGGGGTCGCATTGAAGGTGCGCATAATCGTCTTGAACACAGCGACTCTGACATAAAACAGGATATCAATACCTATCTGATGCAGGTCGGTATTGATGGTCAGTTCTATGAGGGCGAGAATGGGAAGCTGATTGGTGGCTTGACCGGTCAATATGGCAATGCTCGCTCCGGTATTGCTTCCACACAAAGCGATGGTGATGTACGGACACAGGCATGGGGTCTTGGGGGTACGCTGACTTGGTATAGTGATCGTGGCTATTACCTCGATGTTCAGGGGCAGGCCAGTTGGTACCGCAGCGATTTTAATTCGACCACCGTTAATCGGAGCCTTGCCAATGGCCGCAAGAGTTCAGGCTATGCTGTGAGTGCAGAAGCAGGTCAGCGCATTGATCTAAACGACAGATGGTCCCTAACCCCGCAGGCACAGCTGATGTGGTCTTCAATGAGCTTCGGCGGCTTTGAAGATGTGTTTGGCGCAGCTGTTGATCTGGGTAACGGTAACAACCTGACAGGTCGTATTGGTATCTCTGTTGATTACCGTACTGCATGGATTGATACCAGAGGACAGTTCACCCGCACCAGCATTTATGGCATTGCCAATCTCTACCAGGAGATGATGGGACCTATGCGTATAAGCGTTGCAGACAAAACATTCGATAACGCCAATGACAATATTTCGGGTGGGATCGGGGCTGGCGGCACATATGCATGGGCTGATGACAAGTACGCGCTCTATGGTGAAGGTTCCATCAACACCAGCCTCAACAGTTTCGCAAAAAGCTATGCAATCAAAGGGACACTTGGATTCAAAGCAAGGTGGTGAATGAGCTTTAGGTTCCGTCTGCATTCATTTCAACCATATTATAGCGCACGCGAGATGGACGAAGCCAATGAATGCGGTGTTTGTCTTCTCGCATCGTAATGCGATGCGGCGGAATCTCTTGAGTTTGTTGAAGAAGCACTCGACCTGATGGCGCTCCTTGTAAAGACTCCGGTCAACGGGCGGTGTCATTGCACGAGAGGCGGGGGCTTTGATCTGGGCGATTGTGTTGAAATCATCGACAATGAAAGCTCTGAGCTGATCGCCATCATAGGCGGCATCCGCAATGAGGTGGCCGACGCCCTTCAAGCCGGACAGCAGCGCTTTGGCCTGCGGGCAGTCTCCATGATGACCCGGCGTTGGATGGATGCGAACTGGCAGGCCGATAGCATCAACCACAGCATGGAGCTTGGTGGTCAGTCCTCCACGTGAGCGACCGATGCAGGCAGCTTCAGCCCCCCTTTTGCGCCGCAAGCATCGGCATGGACTTTCGATATCGTACTGTCGATCAGCACATATTCAAAGTCTGGTGTGTCAGCCAAAGCATGGAAAAGCTTCTCCCATACACCTGCTTGCGCCCAGCGCCGAAAGCGCGCATGAACCGCTGTCCATTTGCCGAACACCTCCGGCAGATCACGCCAATGCGCTGCATTGCCTGCCACCCATAAAATCGCATCGACAAACATCGATTATCGATCCCGCTGCGCCCCGGAAGATAACGTTCGATCCGGCTCCATTGCTCATCTGTGAGGTTGCGTCTGCTCAAGGCTGTTCTCCTTCAACAACCTTGAATCAGAATTTAAAGAAAAAGGAACCTATGAATGCAGACAAAACCTAAGGGACGACCTTCAGCAAACGAGCCTATGCACCAGCACCTCCCTAGCGCCAGTTGTAGCAGGTTGTTGCAACACTACAGCGCTCGGGGATTTCGGACCTTGTTTAGCTGGTGCGAAACCGCCACCGAATACCATCAAGCACATGCGATCATCAAGGCAGGGGAACGCCACGAGGTTTGCATGGCAACAGCGGCGCAATAATCGACTATTCCCGTTCTGTCAGTTCATAGCGACGACGTGACATCAATAACCTTCAGTTTCGAGGCCTTTGAATCACTAAACCGTTCAAATAGCTAGACTATTTATGAGTGCACTCCTTAGAGTTGCTTCTGTGCAAAAACCCGCCCAACACAATCCTTTCACCAATCGCAATATCGTTCTGAGCATTCATTGATCATTCTAGCTGCAAATATATCAGGTTTTAATCAACGTGGATAAATGTTTATATTCATGCCGATAAACATACAACTATAGTTACATTTATTAAAAGTACTATTTTAAAAGGAATTTACCAAATGCCTCAATATTTTTCAATGGCGCAGAATTTTTCTAGTTCGGTAAGTTTAAATGTTGACCCCCGAACTGGTCAATTTAAACCATCGGTACCATTTGGCGAGATTACGGGAAATTGTGGACTCGGTCCACACATTCCAATTTCGTTGCAGTATAATCCTCAAAACAACGAGAACCATGGCTTTGGTATTGGCTGGAGTTTTGCATTTGCCAGTTTTGATGTTGGAAATAAAGTAGTTAACCATCCTAATGGTAGTAGCTGGGCATTAGGTAGTGGACAGTTGAGCGATGGTACTTATAATATTAAATATGAAAAAATGAAAAATTTTGTATTTAAAAGAAGTAATAATGGTGAATATTCTATTTACAGTATGAGTGGAGATTCAGTAGTATTCGACGCAACTCCTAAGTTCTTTGGTTCGACAAGCCTTTGCTTGCCAAAGCGAATCGTTACGAGCAGCGGGCATAGTGTATCATTAACATTTGACCAAAATGGTCGCCTTACGGCTATTAATGACGGCGATGCAGATAAAACTACGTTAATTTCTATTAGTTATTTAGCACAATCTGCAAATTTAAAATTTTATCCTGGTAAGACATTTGAACAAAATTTTAATTTTACACTTAATTTAGACTATCTAACAATGGTTACGAGCACCTCTGAGGAGCTGGGTAATATTACTTGGACATTTGAAACGGGTCTGAATAAGGATAATCCGCAACGTGTACAATTCGGTAGCCACAATACACTCCTAGCCATTAATTACCCAACGGGTATGCGAGAATCTGTAGTCTACAATATTGGTACATATGGTTTGCGCCTTCCTGGGGGGGCTACATGCCTTCTCTTAAAAAGTCTACTATTGATTATGGTGGTGGACAGCCTCCGCTGATCAAAACATACACGTATGACAAATCATATAATAATTACTTAGGGTACAATAGTGGAATTAATGTATCTAGTTATAATGATGATCCACTTTATAACTCTCTTGATAAAACATACAGCTACACAGTTACTGAAAATACCGTTGATGCTTCTGGTTCAATAAAATTTAGTTATGCTCGTACATACAATAAGTATCATCTATTAGATGAGGAATATTATCGTAATTATGATGATAGTACAGAGCAAATAAAAACTAATAATTATGATCCAGTCATATATAACGGTACGGCGTTTGATTTGCTGCCTGCATGGTACCAAAAGCCACTTTCAACATCAACTAAGACACGAGTAAAGAACGCAGGGAAATGGGACGAGAAAATACTGACTAATACATATGAATACTATGACAAGACGGTGCCGGCCTGGTATGGATTATTAAAATCGGAAACTTATGCAGATAATAAACAAATCGTTCATTTATATTATCTGGCGGACGGCAAGGAAAATGGCTGCCCCAAAGACCCTAACGCGATATCCAACACTGTCAATGGATGGGGGTCTAACTATCAAAAATCTATCGAACTTTTCGATATATCTGAAATAAAGGCCCCAAAATCTATAGCGAAAGTTGAATTCGACTATACGAGCTTACCTTTAGGCAAGCGAGTTGATCAGGATATCGGCAATAAACAAATATTCATGGTCAAAGAAAAGCGATTATACTCGAGAGAAAAATATGTTTCTCAAAAGATATATACATATGTGACAGATGCAAACAATCAGGATTTTACACGTGTAAGTAGTGATACCGACAACATTATAAAGTCTGGTGATCCTTTACTTGGTATTGGCTCTACTTCTTCAACAAATTTTACGTATGTTCATAACGACGATTCAATCGACAATAAAGAAAATATTGCAACAATAAAAACCGAAACGGGTATAGAAAATACAATAGATGTAGAATGGCGCTGCAAATATAGAGGATTATTGTTAAGTAAGAAAGATAAATACAATAATACGCAGGATTTCACATATGGAGTATCAAAAGCTGTAATTAAACAAGAATATAACAAATTAAAATCAAAATATTATACTACAGTTGTAGACAATTATTCAATAAATGAAAATAGTCATTTTATGACTCATTGTTCTTAAGTTTATCTTGGGGACCCTAAAGACAATAACCCTCTTAATGGTCATTTAAATACGTATGATGGGGGATGCCGCAATGTCCAAACGGATATAGCTATAAACAATAATGCGGTTAATCAAAAAAAACTTAATTATAGTACCATAATGCAGAAAATGTATAACTACTGTGGAGATATTGATTACACATTAAAAATTGCTGATTTACCAGGAATAGAAGGCACGAGCGGCGCCAGCCTCAAACAGGAATTTATTTACGACGGGCTTCATTTGAAATCGGGATATAAATTTCCAATAAATGGTTCCGGTCAAATTGTCTCGTCAACATTTAATCCAAATACGATTTCATCGACGGTAAAAAACAATGCGTTTACTAACTATATGACAGAAGAGAACGATATTGTTAATAATATTATTAAAACGACAACGTTTACTGATGATGGCAGTGAAGTACATAGTTTAGTTAAGCAGTTAGATGTGTATGGTACCTTAAAAAGCATCGTTGAAAATATAACTGGTGCTGAAGAAGTGAAAGATACAACGTATCTAAGCGAATTCACAAGTGATTTCCTTGGTAGACCTCAATCATATACTCTCCCTGACGGCACCGTATTGGCTATTGAATATGACACAAGATTTATAAGGCCTCTTGTTACTAAGGTAACATATACTTTGTTAGACGAAAAAAAACTAACATTATTAGAGTGCAGTTATAATGATCGCGGTCTTATTAGTCAAAGAAGTCTAATAGGACGTGATTTAAAATACCCACACTTCTATTCATACGAGTATGATGTCGCATATTCTCGCGTAAAAAAAGAAACGAAGCCCGACCGGAAAACTACTATCAATTACATTTATGATGATAATCTAGGAGGAAGATTAACGACAATACAAACTTCCGATAATATATCGCAAATATTTTCTTATAATAGATTGGGGCAAATTTCTAGTATCACAGAAAAGAGCAATGGTAATAACCAAGTCGTAATAATGAGAAAATTGGATGCATTGGGGCGCGTAGTATCAGAACGATATCAATATTCATCAAACCTATACGCAATAACAGAAAATACTTATATTGGTAGTACGAATTATTTAAGCAGTAAAACCGATGCAAATGGGCTAACAACTTATTATTACTACGATGAATTTATGCGGCTGGTTCGCCTTGAGAACGTTCACATGCGAACAGACTTTTCCTACGATAAATATAGCAGGTTGGAGGTTCAGAAGTCTTGGCCGATCCTGACATGGAATACCGATAACCAAACTGGGCAAATAGACGACAGCAAATGTTATTCTTTAACGAAGGGCTATGATGAAAAAACGGGTTACATAACAAGTCTCATTGAGAAAAGCCCATCTTCAAATCCTACAATCCTGGAAATGACGTATCGCTCCGATGGGCGGCTTACGAAACGTACTTACGGGCCACAGGACCCTAACTCTATACGAACACGCGTCGAAAATTATAAATATGACAATCGTAAGCGCCTAATACAGTATAATTGTGACGGAACCTCGTTTGTAACTGATGAAACTGGAAATAATGTTAAAAAACAGGATTATAAATATGATGATATAAACAATATAAAAGAAATTACAACAACTTATATTGAGAATGGTGTTGACGTAAATAGCACGACAACATTTAATTATACTAATAATAATCCATTTCTGGTCGAATCCATTGTAAAAGATAACGGATCTCCGATTAGTATACTTTATGATTTGGCATACGATAGGGCTTTAAATGATGACCAGGGTCGTAAGTTTACTTATGATACAATGGAGCGTTTGTCATCCGTAAGTGACGCCAATGGATCTACGAGTTTTGTATACGATGGCACTAACAGTCTCCGGCGCCAATTAGAGCAAGATAATAATATACGTTGCTTTTTCTATGACGGTTTTAAAGTTAATGCGGAGTTTACTCTCGATGCCGCGTCGAATAAAAACAATAAAATCAGCCGCATTTACTCTTTAGCCGGTTTTATCGGCCAGACGGACCCTGATGATATTTTCAGATTTATCTTGGTCGATAGCTTTGATACACCTATTTATGGTGAAGAAGGCAGTGATAAATTGTCAACAGCCACGACCCCATTTGGTTCATCTTATAAACCGAGCCTAACGACACCTTCATATCGCGGGGAAGTTTATAATAGTGCGCTAGGAGGCTATTTCTTAGGGCGTGGGTACCGTCTTTATAATCCGCGTATTGCCAGATTTAATATGCCAGACTCTTATGGGCCACACACTGCTGCTGGTGTAAATCCATTTGCTTACGCCCACAACGATCCAGTTAATTATAGTGATCCGACAGGGCATACTCCACAGGGAAGTAATGCTAGCAATAAAAAATTATTGGGTGTGGTTGTTGGAATAGCAGTGGTTGAGTCTGCTTTGATTGTTGGATCTTTTGTACTGGGTCCATTAACGGTTGGAGCCGCTATTCAGGCAAGCGTTTCCCTGGCAATCCTTGGGGGGGCTACATATGAAGGCGTCAAGGCATCTGAGGATTGGAACTCCAATCCGAGTAAAGCGGCTACCGAGTTGACTTTCGCTGCAATGGGCTTTTTTGCTGCTTATTCTGTGGGGTTTAATGCGAAAAATTTTGACGCAGATCACGTCATTCCAAAGCAAGTAGTATCCTCAGGAAGCAAAAAAGCGGATGACTTTGAATTAGCCAAAATTAAAAGCGAAGAATCTCTCGTTCAAAAAATAATCCGTAGAAGTAATAAAATACCCTATTTCCAAATTCCTGAAGATAAGCCCGAATTATTCGCTGGCTTACGAACCGCAACATCTGATGATCTTGTAGAATTCCATGAACATGATATACCAAATGGTGCTTATAAAACAGCTGAAGGCAATGTTTGTCTCCAACAAAGAGATAATATTGATTTGATTACCGGTAGTGAATTTAATCCAGTTACCGAAAATCCGATACTAACTCCAGAAGCAGCGAATGATCTTAACCAAAATTTTAATCTTCCAACAAACAGATCTAGTGATCTGTATGTAAACGCGTCAATGGGAGATGACCGTTCCCGTAACGGAAGTATTACCTCTGGTTATAGCACTCAGCCCGGGGAAAGTGTTTTTGCAAGTTATGATTTGCAACAAATGAGAAGTATTACATATTTAAGCGTACGTTTCTAAAGAAAAATAATACATTATTGTTATAGTAATGTTATTTATAATAAATTTACGATAAATTACTTAAATTTTTGATACAAGTTATCAATTGACACAGAAAACGTTATATTCGTAAGGATTTAATAATGTCTCTAGTTTCATGGTCTAATATTATTGATGTTAAAGTACAAGTGTATGATAAGGAAAAGGATAATCCCGATATAGTTCTTTCTAATTCTACTACTATATATGCTAACGGTTTTCATAGGGCTATTGTTGCTATTTCCTTCAGACCAGTTGACCAAAGCGGAAACCCTATTACTAGCAAAGTGAATTTGCCTGAAGCTTCTGCTGTACAGGCGAATTTAGAACTTATCGACTTCGAGAAAGGGAATGATCTTGACGAAGACCCATGGAAATACGAAACAACGGTAAATCACAGTATTTTTGCTTGTCCTATTAACGCCACATCTGGGTCTTTAATAAACACAACAACAAATATGGAAGAAGGATTATATACCTTATATTACTATGTGCATACGTATGATCAAAGCAAAAATAAAAATTTAGATAATCTTACAGTAAATATTGGATTTCGATTAGATATAGGTAAGATAGCCCCCAATTTTCCAAGCAAAACGGTCACTAGTAAAAAAGGTGGTGATTTTGATATTCTATCGACTGTTAAATTAATTGGGAACATTGAGTTACCATTCGAAGGCTTAAATGTTGTATCGGTATATAGCCAGGATATTCCTCAGGGCACCACCGAATTAACACCTACAAGCAGCGATGATGGCCCTGATGATTCGAGTGATCAATTAGCTGAATCGGATTTGTTACGTCACGTTCATTTAGCATACTATTTTGATCTCAAAGATGGTGACTTCCCTGATTTTGATCACAATAATCAAGTGCTACATATTGGCGTCAGTATAGGTGAAGGAGGATATATTTATCCTCAAGTAGAAAATCCGACCAATGAAGACCCGGATAATAATCGTGCAAAGATAACTGAACCATGCTGCTTTTTAGACGAAAGAGATGGTTTATACTGCTATAAAGGCTATCTATGGCCAATTAATTTGGTAAAAATGGATCAATTATATCTTCCTAAGCCCGTTGCATTAGAGGATAAGAACAAAAATACATGTTCCTACACTCTTTTTGCAGACCAATTCAAAAACCAAGTTATAAAGTTATCTGAAGTTTTTTCAAGTAAACCTAGTAATACAAATTATTGTCCAGAATATTACGACTATAATTGTGTATGTATTAGCTTATATGTAACTTTTGGTTTTATGGGGCAATACTTTGGTAGAAGAACTAAGTTTAACATGAAGCTGATAGATCAATATGGTAATTCTTTGATATTTTATGTTAATCCGACTAATTGCCCGCGAATTTTCTCGGTTGACGATGATGAGCAAATAGGTATCGAAAAATTTTATAATATTAGCGATTATCCCGTTGATTGGCTATCGGAAAATAAAAATGTTACTTCGTTGACGGGTAGTCATGTGGATAATTATTTTTGGATAGTTACTAATAACAATGAAGATTCTGCTGATAAAAGGCAAATACTTTACTATAATTATAATGATAATAATATTATTGATCATATCGGATTGCAGGATAAACAAGACTATAAAAATATACCAGTAAGTGAAAATACGGAATTTGCTTTCCGTACATACAGATTAGCTGAAAACAATCAAGAAACTACGAACATAGAAGATTTTGATTATAAACTGGGGATATGTGCGGATCTGGAAAAAAAACAAAAGGAGTCATCAGCCCTTGGAATACCATTGATTACGGATAGTTACGGCCTGGCGGCAGTTCCAATATTTCCAGTCGATGGCAACGCGGCAAACTGCTTCACCTGGCAATTTTGGCCTGTTTGGAGTGCCGGAGGTTTTGTTATGTATGGCCATAACGTAACCGCTGGCGTAGGTTTGGGAAATGTAACATTGTCTGCTACAGAAGACGGATCTTATGATGGTTATGCCCTCGGAGAACTCGTTGCTGATGACAGCTACTCTGTTTTTGCTACTTTGCAAGCATATGAATTCGGCAAAGGTAACGGGCTGCAAACGCTTACACCGCATACTGGACCGCTGGATACAGGCAACGGAGGACCAACGGTTAATCCTTATCAAATAAATACCAAAAACCCGCAAAGAGGTGATTGGTGTGGCGTATCAACCGCATTTCTACGGTGGCAAGAAAGCGAGCAGCAAACAAGAAGTATTTATGGAAATGGAAAGAACCAGGCGACGATAATACTGCAATTCGATGCGTTGTGTTATGGCGCAACGAACAATAATTTTGCAACAAAGCCAATTGACTCTACATACATATATAATTCTTTACAATTAATCGATTATGAAACAGGAGAATCTCTTAATGATGTCGATGTTTCTTGGCACAAAAGCAGGGATCCAAATCCATTTAACGTAGTGATGGATAACGGTTTCAGTGGGCCTGCGCTACCTGGTGTGCATACAAACATTGGAAGCTACCATAAAACTGTTAAGCTTTATCTTACCGGCAATATTACACATAATAACAGCGTAACGAGAAAAATTGGAATCAGATTTACAATTACAGATCCAGATTGGAGTTCTCCCATAATTATTGATATTTGGAAAGGTTATAATGCTTCGGAGGAAAGTGCCGATAGTATAATAGCAAACTTGGTGCCGGCCCCGGTTGTAAGGAAAAGTGACTTCAATTTACAAATTGTTTATAAAGGATCTTACACTCTTACACAGCCAAGTGATGATTTGCCTGAAAAAACTAACGGCACCCCTTGCAGCAAGGATGCGTTTAATCGACACTGGGATTTTAATATATCTCCTCCTTTAAACAATAATAAACGCTTTATGATTGGATGGAGATTGGCAGACGATACGCAAGACCATTCTAATGACCCAAATTATTCCAACCCTATGTCCCCTATTCATGAGAGTACTTTGAGTAAAGGACTTTATCATAACCAATATCTATTGCTTCCGGTTGGATCATTTATTGACCCCTCCCTTAATAATTTGGATTTATGCCCGGGTGGTAATTTTCAGATTCTTCCACTGAACAGACAGCTATTTATGTCTCAAAAATTAGTTCAAAATTTAGATGATGGGGGCTTATACATAAAAATTATTGCATCTTTCTCTTGGGTGTCGCAAATATCGAAACAATTTAAACCTTTAAATATCGAATGGATAGATATATATGGAAATGTTTATCCGTTTATTATAAATTTAAACAGCCTCGGTATGCTTTATACAAATCAAGAATCGGAAAACCTGAGCAAAAATAATTATAATGATGTTTTGACGCCAGGAAAAAGTATTACAGAAATATCTGATGTTGAGGTTAATCCTTCTTACAATTTTTATACTTCAGCAGAGGATCAATTTATCTATTGCGACAACAACACATGGTCGGAAAGTAAGGGTACTTGCGAAGTTAAGTATGGAGCGTCATCCGCGAACTCAGAGATAGTATTGGGCAATCCGGGTACGACTAATTTTGATCCATCGTCGCAGCTTGGTTCCATGGGGGGTATTTCTAATCTTGGGTGGTATAAAGTATCTTTGTGCTTCGTTAATGATATCCGGCGAGATGCACCATTATTTCTAGGTGCAGATTACGATACTTCTAAACATGGCCACTACATTACATATGACACATTCGGTGGTGTTATGGGTAATACGGGGAGGTTTAATTGCTATTTGGTTCCTGTTTGGACGGACGGGAAGATATGTTTTTTGGGGGAATATACTGGGAGCTATTTGAGTATTATCGAGGACGACTCTGCTAACGGTGTATTTTTTTATGGATATACTACATTTAGTAATTTCAATATTAGATCATAAGAAAAAGTTACATATGAAATTCTCCCAGAGAGAGCCAAAAACTTGAATTTTAATGAAGGGGTTTTAAGCTTTCATTCGAACTGGGCACCGTAACGTTAACTTTGGCGTAAACTCAATAATAGATAAAGCGGGATGACTGAAGCTCGCACCTCGCTTTATCACCGTCATCTTTTTCCGTTAAGCTTTCTGGGCATTGTTAAGAGACTGATATCGCGACATTTATTATGAGTCAGGCTCTGAGTTCGGACGACTGGGATGCCCAGTTGTTTTTCTTCCTTTTGAAAGCTTATCGCGTTATCGCCCATGACCGCCATGGTCGTGGAAGCGCTTGATCTCAAGAATGTCGCCAAGCATGGTGAACCGGCAGGTCGCTTTGCTAAGGCGGTTCTGGTTTCCGCCGCCCCTCCGCTGATACTCAAGACAGAAGCTAAGCCGGAAGGCCTGCCTTTGGAAGTGTTTGACGGCTTGCGCTCGGCGCTGGCAGCAAACCGCGCCCCGTTCTTCCGCGATGTTCCTGCTGTACTCCAGCGTCGACGCCGCTCAGGGCCGGAAAGAATTTCCATCTTAATGCTATTACCAGTCATAATGTGAACAGTAGTCCTGTCACTTATTTAAGTGGGAGAAACTGTCCGGGACATTAGGGGGCTATTCCATTTTTCTGAAATCGACCAGACGGAAGACCTCAAGGCTAACGGCGTGCCAACATTGGTTCTGCGTGGCGAAGATGACCAGATCGTGCCGATTACGGATGCTGTACCCAGGCGATCAAGCTTCTCAAGAGCGGCACGCTCAAAACCTATCCGGGCTTCTCGCACGGTATGCTGACTGCCAATGCCGATGTTTTGTATGCTGATCTTTTGGCTTTCATTCAAGCTTGAATGTTGAAATGATATAAGATGCGGCTGTGAGACTTACCGTTTTTTTACGCTTTTCACAATAGGTTTTGAATGCTGGTTAACGGGCAGGGGACGGATATGATGAATGCGGGTGCGAAACGCGGCGAATTTGTAAGTCTGATTGCGCCAATACTGGAGCCAATGGCATCAGCGCTTGATTAGCGGGCTCAGTAACCGTGGTTGAAGATTTGTCATTCGACCAAGCCCTTCATTGAAGCCTGCCTCAAAGTGCCTTAAACCCCTATGACTTCAATCCGGCTACACGCATTTACGAATGCAAGGACCATCATCATGACTGATAATGTAAAATCCCGTCGCTCTGCCTTTCTTAAGACACCAAGCGGGTTTTAGGAAGAAGCCGTGAAGGAAATTTCCGGCGGCATCACTGCACTGCTCGCCGATGTGTTTACCATTACCGACGATATGGCAGAACGCGCCCGCAAGCTTAGTGACAACACACTGCGCTTCATCGGCGATATTTCGCGCCACCAGCGCATTCTCGATAATGATGCGGAGTTTGTGCATCCGCATGAAATGCTCGCCGAGCTGCGCAACGAGAACAAGGCGCTTGGCGCCGTTATAAGACACGTCCGAATGTCGGGGCGCGTGTCGGGCGACACTCGCAGGCGCGGAAATCTAATGAGGATTCACGCGTGAAAGTTTTCAGCCGATGCCGAAATAGCCCCCCTCAATGCAGCAATGAAAACCCGGACCTTCGGCAAGACCAGTCTGGTGGTCGGATAGACCGCCCAGATATTGAGCGTTTCAGGTCTTGCCTCACCGAAATCGAGCCTGACCAGACGCCCTGCCTTCACATCTTCCCTCACATACCAGGTCGATAGAAGTGCAAGCCCACCGCCCGCAAGACAAGTGGCATAACAGCCCTCCATCGTGTTGGCGGAAAAGCGGGCGTTAAGACGAATGTGCTTTTCGCCTTCGGGCGTCGAGAAAGTCCAGTGTGTTGCAGAGCCGAGGGGCAGGCAGTCATGCTCTGCAATCTCATCAGTCGCGTGCGGTCTTCCGCGTCTGGCCAGATAGTCCGGGCTTGCAACGATGCAACGAGGATTGCCGCTGAGCTTCTGCGCAATCAGGCTGCTGTCGCGCAGCCGGGCAATGCGGATCGCGAGATCCGTCCCGCTGGCAACCAGATCGGGCAAGTGATCCGTGAGATCGAGCGCGATACGCAATTCTGGATTTTGCTCAAGCAGCTGCGGCACAAACGGCGAGACATAGCGAAGGCCAAAGGCGACGGGAACCGAAACACGCAAAAGACCTGCCGCACCTCTGGCTTCAGCCCGCAGCAGCGCTTTGGCTTCGGTTTCATTTTCGATTATAGCGCGCGCAAAAGGCAGGAAGGTTTCACCTTCAGGAGTCAGCGAAAGCGAACGTGTCGTGCGATGCAGCAGCCGGACACCGAGCATTGTTTCAAGAGCAGCGAGACGGCGTGTGGCAACCATCGGCTGGAGACCAAGCCTCCGGGCCGCTTCAGCCAAGCTTCCCGCATTCACTGCCGCTAGAAATACAACAACGTCATCCGTATTCATTATATCGATTTTCGTTATACAGGCAGATCGTTCAAGATCACTAAAACGAAAATCGATAAAAAGCTAGATAGTCAGGCACCGATTGCGATAAAGCGGCTCTCACTTCAAGGTGCTTTTGATAGCCGCCCTATCCAAAGTTTTTCACGCATCGTTCCGCCGGAAAGCGCCTCCCACTTTCCTCGGGACCAGCCATAAGAGGGCAGCAAAATGGACGATAAAAGCCAATCTTCAACACAAGCCGGGCAAGTCAGCACTGGTATCGGTAGGGGGGCTCTGTTCGTAATGGCTGTAGCCAGCGGCGTGGCGGTTGCAAATATCTATTACAATCAGCCAATGCTTGGGATCATCGAAGCCGATTTCCCAAACGATCCAATGACGGGCCTTATCCCGACCGCCACGCAGCTTGGCTATGCCGCTGGTTTGTTCTTCCTGCTTCCGTTGGGGGATATCGTTCACCGGTGCAAGCTGATTATCGGCCAGTTCATCATTCTGGCAGTAGCGCTTGCCATTGCCGCTGTCGCACCATCGGCTCTGGCTCTGGTGATTGCATCGCTTATCGTGGGTGCAAGCTCCACAGTCGCACAGCAGATCGTGCCGTTTGCAGCGTCGCTAGCCGTGCCTGAAAAGCGCGGCGCAACCATCGGCACAGTGATGGCGGGCGTCCTTTCGGGCATTCTGTTCAGCCGTACGCTTTCCGGCTTTGTCGGCGAACATGCTGGCTGGCGCGAAATGTTCTGGATCGGTGTGCCGCTGGCGCTTTCGGCCGGTTTGCTGATGTTTTTCGCGCTGCCGAACCATCGTTCAACATCGCATATGCGCTATCACACAGCGATCAGTTCGCTGGCTAAAATCTGGAAAACGCACAGCGCCCTTCGCATTGCAGCACTCACGCAGGCAGCGCTTTTTGCAGCCTTCACGGCCTTCTGGACCATTCTCGCGCTTTACCTGCAAACGCCTGAATTTGACTTGGGCGCAGATGTTGCAGGTCTCTTCGGTGTTGTGGGAGCAGTTGGTGTTTGTGCAGCGCCGTTTGCAGGCCGGATTGCCGACCGCAAAGGTCCGCACTTTGTCGTGCTTATGGGCGCAATCCTCACGCTGGTTTCTTGGGTGATTTTCGGTCTCGGGTCTTCGCTTATCGCGCTGGTCATTGGTGTGATCGTGCTCGATTTCGGCATCCAAAGCGCTCTCGTTTCCAATCAGCACATCATCTATGCACTTGATCCGGAAGCAAGGAGCCGCCTCAATACCATCTTTATGACGGCCATGTTCCTCGGTGGAGCGGCGGGCGCTGCACTCTCGACGCTTGCATGGAAACATGGCGGCTGGCTTGATGTAAGCCTGCTGGGCGGTTTGCTCGCCATGATAGCGCTGGCCATTCAGTTCGTCGCTTTTCGTATTCGCAGCTCGATTGCTGCCCTGCATTAACTGAGAAAAATTGCTTTTTACAAACAATAAAAAGGCGACCGTTTGGCCGCATTTGTGGTTGGTGGTTTCATCAACGGGGTACCATGCCTGGCTGGTTGGAAAGCAGCTTTCGTAAATCGATAACATGACGCTGACTGCGCTTCACATAGCCGACATCTCCAGCTCTGAAATCTGCAGTCTGGACGCGGGGGCCTGCAACGGAACCGGTCATGCGGCTTTCGCCCTTGATCCAGTATAGCCATTCATCGGTATTGGGGCCAGTGCAACTCGCGGACACCGCCGGGCTTGATCGTCTCGATTGCAGAAGCAATCGTGGTGGATGCCTTGAAGATTGAACTGTCAGCCATGCGATTGGCGCCAGAATGGTTTTACTTCAATGGCTTTGCAGAACTGAGCTTGTAGGTGAACGGAAAGCGTGGCAGGCCACCTGATTAAACCGCTTTCTGATTGTTGGAAAGCTCGCCCTGCTCGCGACCCTAAAAAATCAAGAGATTGTTGAGCGGGATCGACTTCATCAAATGCCAGAACAAATTTGCAGCCATCAGGACTGAGCCCCTGTAAGGATTGCGGAAAGCCTGCTGGGAAATATCACAGATCGCCCGCTTCAACGTTCTGCACATAGGCGCGGCCTGCGGTATCAAGAACAGTGATGCGGCAAACCATATCGCTTAACGATCTGCGTGGCGCTCCGGTGATACTCGCATTTTACCTGGCTGACTGGAGTCTGGTCTGCAGCGATTAGATGGGACATTATAACGAAACTCTTCTGGAGTTTGATCATGCGACGGCGCAGTTGCTCGGCATATCGGTAGCTGGTGTGTGGTTCCATGCCGCCTTTGAAGCAGAGTGCAAATTGGATTTCCCGCGCTAAATTCAAAAAAATAGATGAAGAGTTGATAGCGCACTAATTTTCAATGCCATTATTTTTAGGGAAATTGGGTAACTCGTTAAGCCCGCAAAGCTTCTGCCGGGCTCATGCGCAGCGTCATTAACGCCGGAACCAGCGAAACTACCGCTGCAACAGCAATAAAGCCAATAGGAAGCCAGACATCGCTCATCGCAAATTCCACCGGCATCCTGACTGCTGTTGTTGCGGTGAGCCATGATGTGATGGCCCGCGCTGCCGCATAGCCGATTGCCAGCCCAAGAAAGATTCCAAGCAGCAGCAGGAAAAATAACTCGCCCCAGACAATCGCCATGATGGAGCGAACCGGCGCACCAAGCGCCCGCAGCGCACCGATCTGACGTTTTCGCGCGCCGATATGCATGACCGCAACCAACAACAAGGCGAAAACCACAATCACCTGCGTAGCGATGGCGATACCAAGCAGCAGGCTGCGGGCATCTCCCAATGTTGAATAGAGCCTTGTGAGAACCTCTGCCGGGAAGATCGCCAATGTGCGATCAGAACGATATTCCTGCCGCAGCCGATAGGCATCCGCAATGGTCTTTGGTTTTACAAGAATAGCCGGAACACCGGGGCTATCGGCATCGAAAGTCTCGTCAAGCGGCGCATTGACGTCGATTTCGTGATCATGGTCATGTGGTTTTTCATTGATAAGCACACCAAATCCGTTACCCGGCTTTTCAGCATGGTCATCATGCTCGTGCTCTTCATGAGCTTCCATGCCATGCAGCTGCCAGACCGTGCGAATGGGAACCAGAATGGACCGATCCCATGCAGTGCCGGTCGGGGCCATTTTGCCAGCTACATGATAGCTGACCTCGGTATGGGCATGTCCGCCGGTTTCAACCGTACCATGCATTGGATTGACTTTAGCCCCGACAGCTAGATCGACTGCCGAACCAATAATTGCCTCACCCAGACGCGTGAACATCGTGCCTTCGGCGAGCTGTGGTGACAGGGCGGAAATAAGCCCGGTTGTCGTGCCGACAATGGGAAAGCCCATCGCGCTGTCGCCAAAGCCTATGGGTGCTGCGAAGGCCACGCGCTTGTCATTGGCAAGTTTGCCCAGCGTCGCACCCGACACAAGTGGCAGAGGCGACTGCTGCAAAAACACCGAAGAAAGTGTGAGCTGCGTGTCACTTCCCGCCGCACCGATCACAAGGTCAAACTTGTCGGATGCCCGCGCCGTGCCAAGCCTCACTGCCCGTTCCTGCAAGGTTACGACCGAACTTAATGCAACCGACAAAGCCAGCAGAACGATGATGGCAACGGCACCACTCCAGAAGCGGCGCAGATCGGCAAGAATGAATGCGATCATGACAATTCCATCTCCGCGCTGTCGCTTGCAATCCTTCCGCCTTCCAGGCGAATGCGGCGCTGCAAATATTGCATCAGCTGCGGATCATGCGTGACGACCACCAATGTCGCCTTTTCTTCGGTCGCAAGCCGCACCAGAAGCTCGGCAACATCGGCACCGGTTTTCTGATCAAGACTGGCAGTCGGCTCATCGGCCACGATCACGCCGGGCTTAGAAAGAAGCGCACGCGCGATAGCCACGCGCTGCATCTCGCCGCGCGACAGCGTTTCGATATGTTGATCGGGACGGGTTATTCCGACTGTTTGAAGCAATTGAAGCGCGCGTGCGCGATCATCAACCTTCACCCCAAAACTCAATTTGAGCGGCAACAGCACATTGGACAGTGCGGAAAGGCCGGGAAACAAGTGAAAATCCTGCATCACCAAACCAATGTTGCGCGCACGAAACGCATCGCGCCTGAAAGAAGACAGGCTGCTGATGGCCGTTTCGCCCCACACGACTTTGCCGGCTTTCACAGGTTCGAGACCCGTTATCGCGTTGACCAGCGTGCTTTTCCCCGAACCAGAGGCACCGGTAATTGCCAGATGGTCACCAGCAGCCAGATTAAATTTTTCAATGGAAAGCACAGGGAGAGCCAGCCCCGGAAAGCGCACTTCCAGATCGGCAATATCGAGCGACAGGCCCGATGGCTTGGCAAGCATCATCATTAGACCGTTTTGAAAGAAGCATCACGCAGACGAAGCTGACTGACAAAGCCCGTTTCAGGGTCTGTCCATGAACCATATTCCAGCGTGCCGCGCGTCAGAATTGGCGCATTGAACTGTACGAATGTCTGTTTGGATGCCAGATAAACAACCATGATATTATCGGGCCAGTCGGAATCCGACGAGCAGAATGGGCAGATTGACATCGGAATTTCGGTCAAAACGAAGAAGTTGGCTTCAGCCTTGAGTGGCGGTGCCATGAACCCGCGGATCGCCACTTGCCGCCCGGAAGCATTTTTGACCTGATCGGAAAACTCCAGACCCAGCACGCCAAAACTTTTATACAGATTGTCAAAGCCAAGTTGCTCTGCGGCTTGTGCCCTGTTTGCAATGCACATCAAAGGCGCAGTTGCCAATGCACCAAGCATGAGTTGCCTGCGATTGAAATGCGGTCCTGTGCGCATCTTGCCCTCCTGAAGAGAAGTGGACAGGCGGAAAACCCGCCTGTCCCTGATCAAACGAAGATTACTCAGACTTGGCCTTGCCGAGCGCAAAGGTGTCAGCAAGCACACGGTAAACATCGCTCTGTTCCATATAGCCGCGCAGACCGTCGGAACCTGGACCCGTTGCCTGAAGAACAACGTCATCGACCGCGTGAACGCCGGTGTCATCTTCCTTAGGGATGTTGCCCTGAACGAAGACTGCGCCCGGAACATCCTTGTAAGCCTCATTGGCTACATATTCGCCCTTCTCGTTCTTAACGGCTGGCACGAAGGCGCCATCCATCTTTGGACGGAAGGTTTCGTAATGATCCGGGCCGTTATTGGCGGCCAGGAACAGACGACGCGAAACATCGATGCGATCCGGATAACCGTCGCCATTGGTGTCTTCGTAATTCGGGAATCCGGCAGCATCGTAAGTGCCAACCTTTTCGCGCATTTCATCGCCCGGCTTTTCATCATCGACTGTACCAATGATGGCAACGCCATGGGTATGATCGCCGGTGACGATAATCATCGTGTCCGGGTTCTTTTCGGCAAATTCGCGGGCAACGCCAACGGCCTTGTCGAACTCGATGGTTTCGACCAGCGCGCGATCCCAATCAAGCGGATGGCTCATCTTATCAACGGATGCGCCTTCAACCATCAGGAAGAAGCCTTCCGGATTCTTGGAGAGCTTTTCGAGAGCAGTCTTGGTCATTTCCACCAGACCCGGCTGGTTCGGGAACTTGTCAACCGTCCCTTTCTTGAGGAACTCACGATCAAGCGTCACGTCCAGGTTGCCGGTGTGGAAAAGACCGAGCAGCTTGTCTTGATTGGACTCACCCGATGCAGCAAGCTCATCTTTGCTTGTGACCAGCGCATATCCGGCATCCTTGAACAACTGGATATAATCCTTGTCGTCCTTGCGCTTGGAACCCGGAACATCCTTGGCGAGGAAGTAAGCAGAACCGCCGCCAAGAATAACGTCAGGCTTCACGTCATACATCATGCCGACAATATCAGCCTTGTCGGAACGCTTGCGCGTATGTGCGACCAGTGCTGCCGGTGTCGCATCCTGAAGTTCGGATGTCGAAACAATGCCGATGGACTTCTTGGTTTCACGACGCATTGCTTCTGCAATGGTTTCAACCTTCGGGTCGTCCTGGCTGTCAGGTGTACGGTCGGCATAAACGCCAAGTGCATTCACGCGTGACTTATGGCCCGTCATGTAAGCCGACATGGTGTTGGCACTGTCAGTCGCAATCGAATGGGTCGACGACGTGCCGATGAAAGCCACAGGTGGAATGTCATCCATGTTGAGGCGGCCATTGGCCTTACCCTCGGTCATGCCCTTCGACATGATGCGCGCGCCGGTGCGGTGCGCGACCGACAGACCGTCAGCGATCAGGAAGATGATGTTCTTGGCTTTGGCTTCATTGCCGGTCGCATAGACATCCCAATTGACAGACTTGGTTTCGTCGCCAGCTGAAACTTCAACCTTGTAATCGCCAGCCTTGCCGATTTTCAGTCCGCGCAGAATAAGAGCAGAGCCCAGAACCTTGTCTTCTGCGCCCTTTTCTTCAGCGGTAAACTCGGCTTTGCTGCCAAATACAGCTTCATAGTCCTGTCCATTGACGGTAACTTTCACGTCCTCTGGCTTAACGACCTTATCGAACTCAACCTTGAAATCGAATGGCGAATTGACAAGGATTGTCGCCCGGTCAATCGGATAGACGGTTGCAGCACCAGCCGCAGTCGTCAGCATGGTTGCTGAGGCGAGAGCAAGAAGCAGTTTGCGCATATCAGAAATCCCCACTGTGTAATGCGTGTGAGGGTCAGATAAGAAAGCTAGATGACACTGGTATAACAATTCGCCGATTAATTTGTAAAACTTGCTTTGCCGGCTATGTTGTTTGATCAGGCAGGTGACATATGATGCTGAAAGCACTGTTAATCGTCACATTGGATATACGCCCTCGGAACAACGCCATGCCCATCCTTGCACGAGAAAAAATTTTCGCTCTGGTCGGTGCGTTTTTTGTTTACCAATTTACCCAGTTCGTCGTGCTCAAGTTTCCTTAGCAGCTGTCATCAAACCTTAATCGTGATGATAATCACCCGTCACAGGGCCCCTTTAAGGACCATTGCGTTTGTTTTCGCAATTTAGGGGGTCCCTTATGCGCCTTGGTTATCTTCTCACTTCTATTGCCACGATTGCTATGACGTCTTCCGCCATGGCTGAAGAGACATTCACCGCTAAACTGGCAGGTCACGCCTATCTGCCAGCTCGGACGCTGATAACACCGCCTGCCGATGCACCCCGCGACGCCTGGGTTTCCGGCAAGTTTACCGCCAAGGCACGCAATGACAAACCAATGAGTGTCATGGGCGATGTCGGCAAGGCCTATGGCAGCCACACCACCGGCATCTCGCTTCCCTTCATCGGTCAACCGGTACAGGGCATGTCAGGTTTCGCGATGAACCGTGCAGCCGATGGCAGCATTTTCACACTCACCGACAACGGTTTTGGCACCAAGGCCAACAGCCCGGATGCACTGCTGTTCTTCCACCGCATGAAGCCTGATTTTGAAACCGGCAAGGTTGAGCGCGTGGAATCGGTTTTTCTGCGCGACCCCGACAAGAAAGTGCCGTTCCGCATCGCTTATGAAGGCACCGATGGCCGTTACCTGACGGGTGCGGATTTTGACCCGGAAAGCATTCAGTATCTCAATGATGAGATCTGGATTGGTGATGAGTTTGGCCCTTACATCATTCGCGCTGGTCTCGATGGTCGCGTGAAAGCCGTCTATCCAACCACGCTCGATGGTAAGCAGCTGACAGGACCGGATACAGCGGGCATCGTCGTGCCAGCGGTTGCTGGCAAGGATTATCGCGTTCAGCGTTCGGGCGGTTACGAAGGCATGGCCTTGCAGCCAAAGACCAACCAGCTCTGGGCTATGCTTGAAAAGCCGCTTTTTGACGACAGTGGCAAGCCGGAAGGCGATTTCCTGCGCGTCATCACTTTCGACACCGGCAAGGGCGAATGGACAGGCAATAGCTACCGTTTCCGTCTGGCCGAAGGCGCAACTGCTATCGGTGATTTCAACTTTATTGACGACACCCGCGCGCTGGTCATCGAGCGTGACAATGGCGAAGGCGATCCAAGCCTTGAGTGCAAGACCGACGATCTTTCGGCCTGCTACCCGTTGCCAGCAAAGGTCAAGAACATCGTTCTCGTCGATACATCGAAGATCGACGCAGACGGCTACATCCATCGTATCCGTCATATCAATCTGATGGACATTCAGGACCCTGACAACAAGGCAATCCTGAAGACCGCAGCAGCCCGCGATCCCAAGGGCAAGTTTACCTTCCCGTTCTTCACCATTGAAGACGTGATGCGCGTTGACGATACGCATATCCTGGTCGCCAATGATAATAATCTGCCATTTTCGGGCGGTCGCCAGATTGGCGAAGCTGCGAATAACGAATTTATCCTGCTCGAAGTGGCAGATTTCCTAAACGCCAAGTAAGTCTCGTTCTGAACCACTGGCGGGCACTGCATATTGCCGTGCCCGCTTGCGCATTTTGCAAAATAAAGACATTGCTCAACGCAATAGTTGGCAGACAGCGAAGAGCAGAGAAGCAGAATGACCGTAAGAGAAATCGTCAAATTTCCGGATGCAGCTTTGCGTGCAACAGCAGCACCTGTCACCGTCTTTGATAATCATCTTCGTGTTCTCGCACAGGACTTGCTTGACACGCTGCGCGCAGCACCCGGCATCGGCATCACAGCTCCGCATATCGGCGTTCTGACGCGTGTGGTGGTGCTTGAGCTTTCCGGCCCCGGCAGCGCCAAGACCTATATCAATCCCGAAATCACATGGGCTTCCGATGAGAAAATTCGTCATCAGGAAGGGAGCGTCTCCATGCCGGGTGTGGTGGACGATGTTGAAAGACATGCCCGCATTCATCTGCGTTATCAGGATATTGATGGCACGGAGCAGACTGAAGAATCTGATGGCTTGCTTGCAGTTTGCCATCAACATGAGATTGACCAGCTCGACGGTATTTTCTGGCTTCAACGCCTTTCAAAGCTCAAGCGCGACCGATTAATTAAGCGATATCACAAGTTACAAAAATAGCGAAAAATCATATGTTATGCTGGCCCCAACATGATGAAGGTTTCGCTTTTGCTGACGCCTTGAAGTGAACGGATGGTCGAGATTACTTCATTCAATTCCGAGATCGTTGAAACTTCGAGCTCTGCGATGACATCCCAAATCCCATTAGTGTTGCATAAGCTGGTTAAACCGGGAACGCGTTTAATTGCGGCGATGGTGGCTTTCAGAGATGCGCCTGACATTTCGATGAGCATAAAAGCGCGGATTTGGTCTTTTCCGATGTCATCCCGAACGCGCACCGTAAAGCCTTTGATGTCACCATTGGCAATCAAGCGGTCCAGGCGTTTTTGAGCCGTCGCGCGCGCAACGCCGAGTAACTCTGCGAGCTGCGGAACGGAGGCACGTCCGTTGATACGCAATTCTGTTATCAGTCTCTTATCCAGGTCGTCCATCGTTCCCGCTGTCTTTTTCGTAATTATTTCTGACTAAATCGTCAGTTTATTATAAAAATAATCACTTTCCATTCTTTTTTGTCAACGAAATTGTGACTAATGATTTCTTCTAAGGGGAATGTAAAAGTGGCTCCTAAAATGCTGTAAGCAGGAGGAGTGCTGCACAATTCCCCGTTCAGGCCGGCTACAAGGCTGTGAAAATTGCGTCAACAGCTTCGTTCGGAGCTTTCGTAGGGAACATCGATAATGAAAATGGTGAGACTTATTTCTACGGCGCTTATTGCGCTTGGTATTTCTTTGTCCGCGCATGTGGCTAAGGCCGATGATCTGGAGAAAATCCAGAAGAACGGCAAAATGACAATTGCGCTTTCGGGCGTGTTTCCACCTTTCAGCTTTGTCGATGAAAACAATCAGGTCGTTGGTTTTGACGTTGATATCGGCTCCGAAATTGCGCGCCGTCTGAAGGCGGAGCCTGAGATTGTGACGACTGCTTGGGATGGCATTATTGCCGGTCTCGTCACGGGTCGTTTTGATACGATCGTTGGATCGATGGGCATTACCGAAGAGCGCAAGAAGGCGATTGATTTCGTCGGTCCTTATTACCGTTCCGGTCTGGCGCTGTTTGTCCGCAAGGGTGACGCGGTTAAATCGCTTAATGAGCTTGACGGCAAGACCATCGGTGTGACGCTGGGCGAAACTTCTGAAAAGTGGGTTCGTGAGCAGGGCAAATATGAAGTCCGCACCTATAAGGGGTTGCCAGAAATGCTGCTTGACCTTGGTTCCGGCCGTATTGATGCGGTTGTCGCAGACGACGTTCCGGTTCTCGTTGCAATCAGAAAAAGCAATGCACCGATTGATCAGGTCAAGGATGATGAGCTGCCGCGCTATGACATTGGTATTGCCGTGCGTAAGAACAATCCAGAACTGCGCGATGCTATGCAGAAAGCTCTGGATGAGATGATGGCAGATGGCACATACACAACCATCTCTGAAAAGTGGATTGGTGCGGATATCCGCTAATCTTAAACCTGGTTGTGAGCGGCGGATAAGCCGCTCCACCTTGAATAAAGGCGACATCACTGTTGATGCCGCTCAAGCATCCCCCAGCTTTTGGCTTTGACGTAAAATCAAGCAATTGTTCGGAGAATGCTTTCGTTCCTAAACTTTGTCATATGCACTTTCTGGCGCATTGCTGGCTGGCGCATTGCTGGCTGGCGCATTGCTGGCTGGCGCATTGCCGGATTGATCAGGTTTGGCAGATGCGTCCTGCGTTGGAGCAGAAAGGTTGAAGGATGGATATTGCACTCATAGAGCGGATTTTTCCCTTCATTGTTCAGGCGGGGTGGGTCACAATTGAGTTGACTGTTGTGTCATTGCTCATTGGCCTCTTTGTTGCCAGCTCGTTGGTGATTGCCAAGTTTTCGCGTTATGCGCCGGTGCGTTGGATCGCAACCGCTTATATCAGCGTGATGCGCGGCACGCCGCTACTGGTACAGTTGTTTCTCGTTTTCTTCGGTGGGCCTCAATTCGGCTTCGAATTCTCGCCCTTTGTCGCTGGCGTGATTACCATGGGTTTCAACATCGGCGCCTATATGTCGGAAGGCATGCGCGGCGCTATTCTGGCCGTCGATAAGGGGCAGAATGAAGCGGCACGGTCACTTGGCTTTAGTCGCGTTGGAACGATGCGGCTTTTTATTCTGCCACAAGCTGCACCCTTGATGATCCGCTCGCTCGGCGTGAACATGGTGATTTTGACGAAAAGTACCGCGCTTGTGTCCACAATTGGCGTGGTTGAACTGACTTACACCGCACAGCGTTTTGTAACTTCGACCTATAAGCCCTTCGAGGTTTTTGCGGTCGCGGCGGCGGCATATATTGTGATTATCGCTGTCATTTCTCTGATCATTCGCGGCCTTGAAATCTACTTCAGTGCAGACAAGAGGGCAGGGGCATGAGTCTCGATTTTAGCGTTGTTCCGCCGTATGCCGAGCTTATGTTCATTGGGCTAACCTGGACTGTACTCATTACTGTACTGGCTGGCTTAATTAGCATTGTCTTGGGAATCGTTATTGCAATTGTCACGCTGCATGCGCCCAAATTGATCAGTTTGCCCATCCGCGGTATCGTGTTTCTGTTCATGGGAACACCGCTGCTGTTGCAGCTTTATCTGCTCTATTATGGCCTTTCGCAAATCGGCATTATGGTGCCAGCTTTCTGGACCGGCGTCTTTGGCCTTGGTATGCACTACGCGGCTTACAATGCCGATATTTTCCGTGCATCGCTTCAAGCCGTTGATAAAGGACAGATGGAGGCCGCACGTTCGCTCGGTTTTGGAAGCAGCGCATCGCTGCGCTATTTCATTATCCCACAGGCGATCCTGACTGCGCTGCCACAGGTTGGAAATAACAGCATTATCCTGCTCAAGGATACAGCCGTCCTGTCGGTTCTGGGCATCACAGAATTGGTGCTGAGTGCACAGCGTGGCATCAGCGAAACCTATCGTCCTTTTGAGTTCTACTTCGTTGCAGCCGTCCTCTATTACCTCATCAATCTTTTGATGGAGTGGGTTTTGAGCAAAGCGGCCAAGAAAGCGGAAGCTATCCGATGAACACACAGACCCCTATGATCGAACTGCGTCAGATCAGAAAGTCCTATGGCGATATCGAAGTGCTGAAAGGCATTGATCTGACTGTCGCCAAAGGAAAGATTGTTTCCATCATTGGCCCCAGCGGTTCAGGCAAAAGCACGCTTTTGCGTTCTATCAATATGCTGGAAGAAACCAACAGCGGCGAAATCTGGCTTGATGGCCATCAAGTCAATCGCCCGCTGAAGGGCCGTGCTTTTGAAAAGCACATCAACCATATCCGTCAGGAAATGGGGATGGTGTTCCAGCAGTTTAATTTGTTCCCACATCTGACTGTTCTCCAGAACATCATGGTTGGCCCGATGAAGCTGAAGGGTTTGTCCAAGGCAGATGCATTGGAACGTGCCAATGGTTTGCTTGCGAAGGTTGGTCTTATCGATAAAGGCCATGCTTATCCGGCACGGCTTTCGGGTGGCCAGAAACAACGTGTTGCGATTGCTCGCGCATTGGCTATGCAGCCCAAAGTGATGCTGTTTGATGAAGCGACTTCAGCACTTGATCCCGAACTGGTTGAAGAAGTGAATCAGGTGATGAAGCAGCTCGCAAGCGAACATATGACTATGTTGATCGTCACACACGAGATGCGTTTTGCAGCCGAAGTCTGTGACCACGTCATGTTCATGGATGGTGGTGTGGTGGTTGAACAGGGCTCGCCAGATCAGGTTCTGTCCAATCCCACGGAAGAGCGGACGCGGGCATTCCTGCGCAAGCATCTGTCTCATTAAAATTTGAAATTAATGTCTTAGCGGTGTGTTGCGCAAGGCGAACACGCTTCGATCAAAGGAGATTTGATCTATGACTGTGAATATTGCAAACGGCGCGTCTAACGCCGTAACGATGGCGCACAACCATATTGATGCACAGCATGTTGAGAAACTGGCGCTGCGTCTGGTTGGCTGGAACAGCGAAACCGGAACGCCTGGCGAAGCGACATTCTCTGATCATCTGGTGGCTGTTTTGAAGGAAATTCCTTACTTTCAGCAGAACCCTGATAATATCCGCACAATTGCCAGTCATGGTGATCCGCTGACGCACAATGTCGTCGCACTGGTGCGTGGTAAGGGCAAACACACACTCGCTCTGGCAGGCCATTTCGATACGGTTGCAACGGATAATTATCACGAGTTGAAATCGCTTGCCTGCGAGAGTCTCAAGCTCAAAGATGCGTTGATTGCGGATCTATCCAAGCGTTCACGTTCTGCACAGGAAGATCGTGCATTGGAAGATTTGCTGAGTGGCGATTTTCTTCCGGGGCGCGGCATGCTCGACATGAAGAGTGGCCTTGCCGTCGGAATAGCATGTGCAGAAAAATTTGCGGGAGACGAAGATCGAAGCGGCAATCTCTTGCTTGTTTTCACGCCGGATGAAGAACGCGAAAGCCGCGGTATGCGCTCAATGCGCAATGCACTGCCAGCAATTGCGCGTGACTTCGATATTGAAATCGCAGCAGCTATCAATCTCGATGTGACGTCTGATCAGGGTGACGGTCAGGAAGGCCGCGCCGTCTATGCCGGAACCATCGGTAAGTTGTTGCCATTTGCCTTGGTCATTGGTCTGAGTTCCCATGCAAGCTATCCTTATGAAGGTGTGAGTGCACAGGCTATGGCTGCTGGTATTCTGGCTCGCTTTGAGGGCAATGCAGCTCTTGCTGATCGCGACGAGAATGATATTTCGCCACCCCCAATCTGCCTTGAAGCAAAAGATTTGCGCGATGGCTACGAAGTCACAACACCGGAACGCTTCTGGATCGCACTGAACTGGCTTTATCATGCCATGACAGCAGAAGAGCTGTTTGAACGCTTCAAGAGTGAAGTGCTGGCAGGAGCTACGCAAGCGGTTGAACGTTTTTCTGCGCAGTCTGAAGCCTTCGGTAAGCTGATTGGCAAACGTCCGGGCGCCATTCCAGCTGCACCGAAGCTCATTACATTCGAGCAATTACGGCTTATCGCTGCGGACGTTGCAGGCGACAAGTTCGAGGCGCTTTACAGCGAGCAGGAAAAGCGCCTCTCCCACATAGACAATCCTTTATCTGTCAGCCGTCAGTTAACGGAATGGCTGGTGGGTGTGGCTCATCTGTCTGGTCCGGCAGTCGTGGTCGGCTTTGCTGGTCTTCATTATCCTGCAAGCCATTTGGATGAGAAGCAGGCGAATGATCGTGCATTCAAACAGGCGATTGACGCGACGATGCAGCAATTCGAAAATTTTGCGGATCAGGCATTGGTCTGGAAGCCTTATTTCCAGGGAATTTCAGATATGAGTTTCCTGGGGCAGGCGACGCTTGGTCAAGATCTCGTTTCACTCAATACGCCGGTTGCACGTTTGGTTGACCATCCGGCCAGCGATGCGTTGCGGTTCCCTGTGGTTAACATCGGTCCTTGGGGCCGCGAGTTTCACCAGAAGCTGGAGCGCGTACATGCGCCCTATGCATTTGAGATCTTGCCGCAGGTCGTATCGATGATCGCGGAAGAATTTTTGTCGAAGCGAGCCTGAGATTCAGCACAAAGCTATCCGACCGAGGATTAACAATATGACGATTGAAAAGCTGAACATTGTTCCGTTCGTCAGCGTTGATAATATGATGAAGCTGGTTTTGACCATTGGCGTGGAAACCTTGCCTATACAGGCCTTTCTATTTTGATATTTAGCACCTCTTAGGAAGCTGTTGAAGGCGCGGATATCATCACCACTGTGACGGCAGACAAACAATATGCGACGATTCTGAGTGACAACATGGTTGGACCGAATTTGCACATCAATGCTCTTGGTGGTGATTGCCCCGGTAAGACTGAGCTGAATAAGGATATCTTGGTGTGCTCTGATATCTTTGTCGAATAACCGCCGCAGACCCGTATTGAAGGTGCAATTCAGCAGCTTGATGCCGATTATCCGGTTAAGGAATTGTGGGAAGTCATTACTGGTAGCATTCAAGGACACTCATCAGAACGGGCGATTACTTTGTTCGATAGCGTCGGTTTTGCGATCGAAGATTTTTCAGCACTTCGCTATGTCCGCAGCAAGCTTGCTGAAACAGGCTTTCAAGAGAGCTTATTCATTTTGGTTAAATGCCTGCCCCACGCAGAAGGTGAAGCGGAGACTTCCGCTTCTTTGGCTGGTTCGGCTCCTGAAAACGCAGCGAGCGTGCAAGCGCACTGAGCAGATCAGTCTGCGAGATGAGACCCTGCAAGATATCATCGTGATCGGTCACGATGATGGCATGTGCATGTCCGTCGGTCAGCTTTGGCACCAGTCCGACCACCGGATCGTCCGGTGAAGCCTTGATTGCCTCTATCATCAACGAGCCTGCATCGGTACCGATGTTCTGGAGCTCGCGCAATCCAATCGTTCCTTTAAGCTTGCCTGTCCCATCGACCACTGGCAATGCGCGTATATTATGCGTGAGTAGCAGTTCTCGCGCCCGGTCTGGAGTGTCATCTTCAGTGACGCAAATCACGTCGCGCGACATGATATCTTTTGCTTGCGACGTGCCATGGGTACGAACAAGCGCTTCCAGCTCGACCTGCCTTAACAGTCGATCCAGATCGGAAGGATCAATATCAAATGTTTCATCTATGGCCTGCAACGCCTTGTTTACATCATCTGAATTGAAACCGACGCGCAAAGACGCAGGCAGATCGCTGGTCTTATGCGTATTGACGGGAGTTGCTACCGGCACATGCGGATATTTGCGCCGCATGAGCTTGTGAAAGGCAATACCCAGCAAAACCAGCGTGACCGAGTTTAATCCGACTGGGATAAAAGCAAACTGATATCCAAGCCCCGTCACGGCAGGGCCACCGATTACAGCTGTCAAAGCGGCCGCGCCACCCGGCGGATGCAGGCAACGGGCAAAAGACATCGCGGCGATGGCCAGGCCGACACTCAGGCCGATGGCGAGCACCTGATGGTCGACAAATCTTGCAATTGTTATGCCAACCAGCGCTGAAATCACGTTGCCGCCGATGATTGACCATGGCTGTGCCAGGGGACTCGCTGGAACAGCGAAAATAAGCACCGCAGAAGCACCAATCGGAGCAACGATGATGGGCAGAGCCATCGACTGCCCCAGTATGAGTGCCGTGATAAAACCTGTGAGGCCTATACCCAGCAAAGCACCGAAACACGCGATCATGCGATCGCGCAAATTCGCGCCGGCCAATATAGGTATAAACAGACGAAACCGGCTGAACACCGTCAATTCCTTCTCATATTGAGTGAGCGTGGTACGATCACAACCTTCAGCACGAATGACCCAGGTCCATCACAGATGTCATGATCAGATATTTTGTCTCACTTAAATTGGAAAGAAATTATTTTTCGCACTGTTTAACGATCGAGCCTTTATGGATGCTGAGCCCCTGTGACAGTAAGATAGACCGCATAAAGCGATTTTGTTGCAGCAATGAAAAGCCGGTTGCGGCGCGGGCCGCCAAAAGTGATATTTGCGACGGTCTGCGGCGTCTTGATCTTACCAAGCAGTTCACCTTCGGGTGAAAAGCAATGCACGCCATCGCCAGCGCTGGTCCACAAATTGCCATCCGTGTCAAAACGAAAGCCATCTGGTAGGCCGTTATCAATCGTGCAGAAAATATTACCACCCGTGACGCGCTTGCCGTCATCAACGACATCGAAAACCCGGATATGACGCGGTGCTTTTTCGTCGTGACTATAGGCGCTGTCTGCAACGAAGAGTTTCGTTTCATCGGGCGAAAAGGCGAGGCCGTTGGGCTGCTGAAAGTCTGTTATGACGGCTGTAAGTTCGCCGCTCTTCGGATCAAGACGATACACATTGCGGGTTGGCTGTTCGGCGTCTGCTTTGTAGCCTTCATAATCCGCCATGATGCCGTAGGTCGGGTCGGTGAACCAAATGGTACCGTCTGAGCGGACGATAACATCATTTGGTGCGTTGAGCTTTTTTCCCTGATAGCTATCGGCAAGCACTGTGATGCTGCCGTCAAGTTCAGTGCGGGTGACACGACGCCCGCCATGCTCACAGGAGACCAGTCGTCCTTCACGGTCGCGCGTATTGCCATTGGCAAAATTTGAAGGCTGGCGGAACACAGAAACGCCGCCTTCCGGCACCCAGCGCAGGATACGCTGGTTGGGAATGTCGCTCCACAGCAGGCAATTCAGATCACCGAACCACACCGGCCCTTCGGCCCAGCGACAATCACTATAGAGTTCATCAAGATCGGCGCTCGATATGATCAGATTTTGAAAGCGCTCGTCGTGAATTTCGTAAATCGAAGGATGCTGAGACAAAGATACTACTCCGGGAATGCTGTTTAACGCTCAGGTCTGCGGCGGCTCGCCAGGAAAATCACCGCAATGATGGTTAGTCCAGTTAGAACCAGACGAACACCGGCGCCGAAGCCGTAGGTGTTGAGCATGGAGACTATGAGGAACATGAAGAGAGCGGCTCCCCAGATGCCGGGGATATTGGAATCGCCACCGGCGACCGCTGTGCCTCCAATGATGACGACGGCAATCGACATCAGCAGATATTCAGCACCCATATTGAGTGCCGCGCCGCCTGAAAAGCAGGCAAGCAGGAAGCCGCAGAGCGAAGCCAATACTGCGCAGAGCAGATAGGTGATGAAGCGTGTCCCATCGACCGGAACGCCTGCCATGCGTGCTGCAAAGGGATTCTGCCCGATGGCTGAAATCCAGCGGCCATAAATGCTTTTCTTGAGAAGCACCCAGCCCAACACCGAGAGGAGCAGCGCCACGATTGCAACATTGGGGATGCCAAAGAAAGAAGAGGTGGTGAACTGTGCCAGAATTTCGGGCGGTTTTACGCGCAGACCGCGATTGCTCCAGATAGCGGTCGACTGGATCAGAAAGCTCATCGACAGAGTTGCAATGATAGGCGGAATGCGCAGCGCCTTGATCAGCGCATAATTGCAGATGCCAATGCCAAGGCCGATCAGAAGAGCAACGGCAAGCCCTGCCAGCACCATGCTGTCTTGCGAGTCCATCAGCTTCAATGCCAATGTTGCGGCAAGGGTCATGGTGGCCGGAACCGAGAGGTCGATATTGCCGGGACCAAGCGTTATGACGAACATCTGCCCGAGGCCGACAATCACCGAGAACGATGCGAAGGTGAAGGCCGCGTGAGAAAGCCCTGCGGCACCCGCGCCACCCGTAAACAATATGGTGATGACCCAGACAGCAATGGTTGCGATGAAGGACCATATCCACGGACGGCTTGTGAGAACGGAGACAGCGTTCATTGCTTTTTCTCCCGGCGGTCGAGGCGATTGAGGAAAAGGCGAAGCGCCAGAACAATGATGAGGATTCCGCCCTGCGCACCAATCTGCCAGTCGGGCGAGATGCGCATAAAGGAAAGGAAGGAACCCGCAAGCGTGAGTGTTAGCGCCCCGATGACTGCGCCAATGGGAGAAATGCGACCGCCAACAAATTCACCACCACCAAGGATGACACCGGCAATGGAGAGCAGCGTATAGCGCAGCGCAATATTGGCATCTGCCGAGGTGGTCAGTCCCACAAGTGCGATGCCTGCAAGCACTGCAAAAAAGGCCGCAAGCGCATATGTTCCGGCGCGGATTGCCGTGATCGACCAGCCCGCACGCTCGATGGAGCGGGCATTGCCGCCTGCACCACGCATCAGCACGCCGAATGTCGTGCGCATGACGATGAAATGCGTAACAATGGCAATCAGAATGCTTGCGACAATTGCCATCGGTATGAATGGCGGTTTTGTGATCATGATCCAGCGTGCCCAGTCGGGCGCCTGACCGCCGGGTGAGGGCAGGAGCAAAACGGCAAGGCCACCCCACACGAACGACATTCCGAGCGTGACGACAATGGAGGGCAGATTGCGCAGATGGATGATGGCGCCGAGTGCCGCATAGGCTGCAATCGCCGCTGCAAGGATCAGAACACCGATGACGGGATTTGTGTTGAGATAGGTCGCAGCTACACAGACCACGAAGCTCACGAAGGTTCCCATCGACAGATCAAGATCATTGACTGCCATGATCAGCATCTGCGCAATTGTTGCGAGCGCAATCGGGACGGCGAGGTTGAACAGCAGGTTAAGGCCGGTATAGCTCATTGCGCGCGGCTGCATGTAGAAAACAGCAGCCAGCAGCAAAGCGAGCGAGAAGACCGGCGTCAGAAGGCGGAGAGATGAAGCGGAGAAACGCATTATTCGTGTCCTCCCTCAAAGGATGCAGCAAGCACGTTCTTTTCCGTGATTTCGTCGCCGATAAGTTCTGTCACGATTGCACCGTCGCGGAAGACATAGACGCGATCACACAATTCGATCTCGTCCATTTCGGTGGAATACCAGACAAAGGTACGGCCATTTTCAGCTTCCTGGCGCAGGATTTCATAGACTTCCTGCTTGGTGCCGACATCCACGCCGCGCATGGGGTCGTCCATCAGAATGGCATTGGCGCTGGTCGCAAGCGCACGCGCAAAAAGCACTTTCTGCTGATTGCCACCGGAAAGCGACAGAATGCGATTGCCCATATCGGGTGTACGGATATGGATCTTGTCTTTCCACTGTCCGCCAAGCTGATCTTCGCGTGACTGATCGACGAGCTTTAGGGATGAGAGACGATCAAGCGAACCAATGGTGAGATTGTGCAGGATGCTCCAGAGCGGAAACGTGCCGTTCAAGCTGCGATCACCCGCCACAAATGCGATCTCGCAATTGCGTGCAGGCAACCAGTTTGGCCGACGCGCATAGTAAAGATCGAGCAGCATCTTGGTTTGACCGTGACCGGCAAGTCCAGCGAGGCCGATAACTTCGCCCTTGAAAGCCTGAAACGGCTTGCTGTCATGGGCGCGCTTTTTTGCAGAGAGAACGGCAGTGCCTGTCGTGCTGGCTTGTGCCGTGCGGCGTGCCGCTTTTTCACGTTCGACACTGCCCATGGCTTCGACAAGGCTGCGATTGGTGAAATCGCTTGCTGCACGATTAGCGACAACCTTGCCGTCTTTCATCACGACGATGCGGTCGGATGTCGAAAGGATTTCACCAAGCATATGCGAAATGAGGATCACCGAACCACCTGTGCCGACAAAGCGACGGACATAGGCCATCAGCTGTGCAGCAATGCCCGCATCGAGCGATGAGGTCGGCTCATCAAGAATGACAAGCTTCGGCGGCGTGCCGGGGGCGGTGAAGTTGATGGCGATTTCAACCATCTGCCGTTCAGCAATGGACAACTCATCAACGGTTGCCGCGCAATCAATCTTGTGGCCGGGGAAAATCTCACTGAGCTTTTTTGCAATGAGGTCTACGGCCTTGCCGCGCCAGTTCGCGCCCGTAAGGTCGCGCTGCATGATGCGGACATTTTCGGCAATTGTCAGATTAGGGAAGAGCGACAGCTCCTGAAAGACGCAGCGGATGCCGTGCTTGCGGGCAGTCGCCACGCCATGGCCTGCCTCGCCGTGATAGGAAAGGCTGCCTTCATGCGCGGTAAGGCCACCATTGATGACATTGACGATGGTGGATTTGCCCGCGCCATTATGGCCGACAAGTCCGACACATTCGCCTTCATGGATCACAAGTTCAGCGCCATCCAGTGCCTTCACCGCACCGAACTGCACGCGAATATTGCGTGCGGCGACGACTTCGCCTTTGTCGATTGAATTTGCCATGCACTCGAACTGGTTTGGAGATATAAGGGAGGGGCGGACACAGGAAATGTCCACCCCCTGGGAGAAAAGGTTTACTTTGCGTCCGCAATAACCTTCTGCGCGTCTTCAAGCGAATATTCGACATTCGCAACGCCACCCTTCTGGGTGTTTGCCAGTTCTTTATCGAGCGTGTCCTGATTAACGCTCAGAAAAGGAACGACGAGGTCTTTCTTGACGTCTTTGCCATCGAGAATCTGCTGTGCGACCCAGAAAGCGAGTGTTGAAACGCCCGGCGCAATGGAAACCGACATGGTTTCATAGCCGTTCGCATCTTTCTGCTGCTTCCACCACTGCAGTTCGTCTTCACGGTTGCCCATGATGATGATTGGTGTTTCGCGCTTTGCTGCGGCAAAAGCCTGTGCTGCGCCGTAACCGTCGCCGCCTTGTGTTACCACGGCGTCGATCTTCGGCAGACTTGGCAGAACACCGGCCACAGCGCGCTGCGCAACATCTGCCGCCCAGTCACCATGCACAGAGCCGACGATTTTGAAATTCGGGTGTTTCTTCACGCCTTCCAGAATGCCAGCATGGATTTCATCATCGACAGAAACACCGGCAAGCCCGCGAATTTCAAGCAGGTTGCCACCTTCAGGAAGACGCTTGGCCAGATAATCGACTTGGCCTTCGCCTATTCCCTTGAAGTCAACCGCAATGCGCCATGCACAAGGCTCGGTGACGATACCGTCGAAGGAAACGACGGTGATGCCCGCATCGCAGGCTTCTTTGACGGCGCCATTCAATGCAGTTGGTGAAGCAGCATTGATGACAATTGCGTCATAGCCTTGCAAAATCATATTCTGGATTTGCGCTGCCTGTTCGGTGGCCTGGTTTTCAGCTGTGGTGAAAGCATCGGCTGCAGAAACTGTGCCTGCGCTCACGGCTTCCTTTGTAACCTTGTCCCAGCTCTGTAGCATCGCCTGACGCCATGAGTTACCGGCGTAATTGTTGGAGAATGCGATCTTCTTTGATGCTGTGTCAGCAAATGCACTACCGCTTGCCATCAATGTGGCGAGTGCTGCAGATGCCAAAAGAATTTTCCCAAGCTTCATTTCATTCCTCCCAGTTGCAAATATCCGCCCCGCAGCGCCTGTCAGCGCTTCGGATCGTTCGAATTTGAATGTGGCGCGAAACCTCCCGCACCGCCGCTCCTCAACAGCATCAGCTCGCCCATGACATTTCCTGTTGTCTTGCGGGCAATTTTCTGATGAAGCGAGGATGAAACAAATGCGTTGCACTGTGAAGGCTGATCAAAGCAACCATGCTGCGGGTTTGCGCAGCAAAATTGCGGGAACCCGCAAGACGCGCCGATAGAGAAGCGGCGTATTATGAGAGTAAAGCAACCTGTCTTTGGGAGGAGAGTCGCTTGCTGGAACTGGCCCCCTCACGCCTGCTTGACCGCTATCTGACTATTTCCAGATTGCTGGCAGGACAGCTCGATTTTGATTCCATTATTCAGTCCGTCGCTGCAGAGATCAATCATATCCTGCCCTATGACCATCTTGATGTCTGCATCAAGATGGTGGATGGCAAGTTTCACATTGCTTATGAAAGCGGCATTGCCACTGCCTGGAGCCGCAATCCACCCGCCCTTCTTTCGGGAAGTCCGATCCGCACGGTATTGTCGGGCGAAGTTGAATATTTGCTGACAGATGATGCCCGCACAGATCCGCGCTTTCATTTTGAAGGGGCGTTTTCGACACCGATCATTGAGCATGATCTTAAAGCCCGATTGCATGTGCCACTCAAAGCGCAGGGAGATATTATTGGTGCTTTAAGCTGTTCGAGTTTGCAGACGGGCAGTTATTCAATGCGTGATGTCGAAAACGCGCAGTCGATTGCCGATCTTCTGGCACCTTATTTCTTCGCAATCCGTGCCGCTGAACAGGCGAAGCGCTCGGCGATTGTCGAGGCGGAAGCGCGGGCGCGTGAGGAGGGCTTGCGGTTTGGCGCACTCAAACTCACAGAGGCTCTGGAAACGGAACGCCATCGCATTGGCATGGATCTGCATGATCAGACACTCGCTGATCTCACCCGTCTTGCCCGTCATGTGGAACGGCTGACCCGTGCGCCGGATTTGTCCGGCGAACAGCTCGAACCCTTGTTTCGCGGCTTACAGCATTGCATGCAGGATTTGCGGCAGATCATCGAAGAAGCAAAACCTTCCGTGCTTCAGCTCTTCGGTTTTGCGCAGGCAACGGAGAACCATCTCGACCGTTCGATCCGCGAAAGCGGCGCTGCAATTGAATGGATTCTGGACGATCAGAGCGACGGCATGACCGACAGGCTCGAAGAGACGGTCGCGACTTCGCTTTTCCGCATTGTGCAGGAAGCAATCAACAATGCGATTCGTCATGCTCTCGCTGGAGAAATCCGCGTTCGTCTGCGCGATAAGGGTGGTCGGCTTCTCGTTGAAGTTATGGATGACGGTATTGGTATGGACCGTCAGGCGCAGCGTAGCGGCCATGGCATCGATAATATGCGCACAAGGGCACGGCTCATTTCTGCAAGCTTTGCCATCAGAAAAAATACGGATGGCAGTGGCACATGCGTGACGATCCATCTGCCGCCGGAAATCAATGAACCAGTTGGAGGGTAGGATGCAGGTTCTGATCGTAGAGGATGATCCGTTGCATCGCACCTATCTCGGGGAGGCGATCCGCGCCGCTTTGCCTGAGTGCAGCGTTGTTCTGGAAGCGGATAACGGCTCGGCCGGTGAAAAGCTGGCCCGAATGCATCGTGCAGCGCATATTGTCATGGACCTGCAGATGAGTGGACGCAATGGCATTGAAGCTGCGCGAACCATCTGGAAGGAAAACCCGGAAACCCGCATCCTGTTCTGGTCGAATTATGCCGATGAAGCCTATGTGCGTGGTGTTTCGCGCATCGTGCCGGAAGGCGCCGCTTATGGCTATGTGCTGAAATCGGCATCTGACGACAAATTGCGCTTGGCGCTCCGCAGCATTTTTGTTGAGGCGCAGTGCGTGATCGACCGTGAAGTACGCGGTTTACAGCAAAAGAGCCTTGGTCATACCAGCGGGTTCAGCGAGAGCGAATATGAAATTCTGATCGATATAGCACTTGGTTTGACCGATCGCGTTATCGCACGCAGACGTAATCTGTCGCTCAGAAGCGTGCAGAACCGATTGCAGCAGCTTTACGAAAAACTGGGCGTGTACCAGGAGAAAGGTGAGCCAGAGGAGGGGCGTTTCAACCTTCGATCGCGTGCAGTCACAATCGCCTTGCTTCGAAAGCTCTTGAATTACAGTGCGTTGGAACGGGCAGAGGTTGAGCTCAACGATTGGCTTAGTCGATAAATGGCATCTATTTTGTCTCTAAGTTTCATTCGCAATCACGCTATCTGGGTTCAGGATTTTTGATGGATCAAGCAAATGCCGAACTGAACGCATCAGTTCCATACGTACAGGGTCGGTGCGCAGGTTGAGTTCTGCGGTTAGCTTGCGGCCAATACCATGCTCAGCAGAAAACGTCCCATTGAGCTCATCAACAACGTTATGCACCCTTGTCATGATTTCCGAAGTCACGCGCTTCGGATTTTCAAAATTGGTCCACTGATCATGTTTGAAATGGGCAATGAAATGAACATTGCCATCGCCAATATGTGAGACAATAAGAATACGCGCATCTGGGTGCAACTCGTGAACTGCGTCGGTTGCCCGCTCAATCAGCTCGGGAACCAGTGCTGGACGAACGGCGATATCGTGCGAAAGACTATGACCTTCGAGCTTATTTGCTTCAGAAACCGAATGCCGCAAATGCCAGATATCGGCGGCCTGAGCATCGCTTTGCGCGATGAATGCATCCTCGACAATGCCTTCCTCAAATAGCTCGCTAAGCCATTCTTCAAGGGCATTGTGCAGATCAGCTTTGGGATCCGTGCTTCCCAATTCTACCAGAAGTGACCATTCAGGGCGGCTTTCCAGTGGGTGGCGGGAGCGCGGTATATGCTGCAAAACGAGGTCAACCTGATTGCCGGACAAAAGCTCGACAGCTTGTACGGCACTGTCAAAGCGGTCTTGTATTCCGATTAGAATCTCGACGGCTGTTTCAAGACTGGGCAGTGCAATCCATGCATGGCCTGATGAGCGCAAAACAGGCTGCATACGCAAAGCGACAGCGGTGATGACGCCGAGCGTGCCTTCGGATCCGATGAACAAGTTTTTCAGATCGTAGCCCGTGTTGTTTTTGCGCAGCGCTTTTAAGTCGCTGAAAATACGACCATCTGGCAAAACAACCTCAATACCGCAAATCAACTCGCGGATTGGGCCATAGCGCAGAGCGCTTGTGCCACCAGCATTTGTAGCTGCGAGGCCACCGATTTGTGCGCTGCCCTCACTGCCAAGATGCAGCGGGATACGGCGGTCAACACGTGCAGCAGCATCGTGTCCGGCTGAAAGGGTAACACCAGCTTCCAGTACAATAATATTGGACGCTTTATCAATTTCGCGGGTACGATCCAACCGGCGAAGGCCGATAACAATTGCACGGCTTTGCCCTACCGGGATTGCGCCTTGCACCAGGCCTGTATTCCCTCCCTGAGGAACCACGCAACATTTATAATCCGCTGCGATACGCAATAGTTGCGATACCTCTTCAGTCGTCGCAGGGAAAACAACAGCAAGTGCGTTGCCTGTTTCGTAACCCCGCCAATCGGTAAGATAGGGCTCAGTATCGTGCGCATCTGTCATCACATACTGATCGCCAATCACCTCGCGCAGGGTTGCGAGTAATTGATCATTATTATCGGACTTGAACTGCATGAAACTGGCCTGAAAAAGAGCTGTCTGGACAAAAGTTTGGATTGCTAACCAATCCACTCAGATTGTCGAAGATCTGGAATGGTGGGAGCACCTGCGAAAGCGAGAAATGATCGAAGCTCATCGCGGAGCTGGTCGACTATGCGAACAACGCCATCGCTCCCATCAGCAGCAAGTCCATAGAGTGGCGCGCGCCCTAAGAATACACCGTCAGCACCTGCTGCGAGTAACTTAGCTGCATCCGAACCACGTCTGACGCCGCTATCTGAAAAAAGCGTTTTATCAGGACCAACGGCATCGCGTATTCTTGGAAGAACTTCCAAAGGAAGCGCTGCGCTGTCCATATTGCGGCCACCATGCGCCGACACAACGACCCCATCGCAGCCTGCTTCAAACATAGCGACTGCATCGCTAACCGCCATGACACCTTTGATGACAAGCTTATGTGGCCATTGGCGACGAAGCTCTTTGAGAAATTCAAGGTCTAGAACCATATCCAATGCGAAGCGCGGATCGCGAATGGATTGCGTAACGGCTTTCGCGACTGCGCCGGGATAATGTGCGTAGGAAGGGAAGCCATTGCCGAGCGCATAGCGTCCCATAACGCCAAGTGTCCAGCGTGGATGAGCCATCAAGTCGAGCGCCAGAGTGGCGGAGGGTTGCAACGGAACACCAAAGCCATTGCGCCGGTTATGAATTTTCTTGGGTGATGCGGGTGTATCCACCGTTAGGACGAGTGTTTCGACGCCACATGATTTTACGCGTTCCAGCAGTTTCCATGTCTCGTTGCGATCATTCCAGACATAGAGCTGAAACCAAAGTTCGCTCCCCGGTGCACCGTCCGAAATATGCTCAATGCTTGTTGATGATTGGGTAGCGACAACAAATGGCAGGCCCGCAGCTTTTGCTGCGCGCGCCATAACGACCTCGCCATTATATCGAACCATACCTGCCAGCGCGGTAGGAGCAATCACGAAGGGGCAACTATGATCGTGACCAAGATAGCTTGTTGATAGGGCCGGTGACGCGACGGGGCGCAGCACATGGGGGACGATGCGTTTTGCCTGGAAGCCACGATGAAGTGCTGCTATCGCGTCTTCCGCTTCCGTGCCCCGATCAATATAATCAAATAGAGCGCGGGGGAGAAAAGACCTCGCCTTTTCTCTCGCCTCTGCAAAATCCAGAAACTCCGCCCCGCCTGCCATGCTTATGCGATCCCTTGCGCTTTCAGACCTTCAATAGCCTTGGAAATAAGGCTGAGGGTCGTCTCATTCGGCGCTCTAAGCGGCAATGAAACCGGACCGACAGGCATGCCGAGATCAGCCATCATGGACTTGAGCGGACCAGGGTTCACTTCGTTGAAAAGTGCTGCAAAAGTCGGAAGTAGCTGACGATGCAGCGCAATACCCTCAGCATAGTTGCCGCTGATAAGCGTGTCGTGAATACGGGTCCAGAATGCTGGCAACATCGGCGCGCTGGCAAGTATTCCGCCCGTCGCGCCATACATGATATGCACGGCATACATCATGTCATCGCCGGAAAGCAGAGCAATCTTGTCGCCAATCGCCGCCGACAAGCGATTGAAGTAATAGGCATCGGTATTGCAGATTTTGGCGCCGATGATCGTTCCGTCTTCACCCAATGTTCTGAGTGTTTCAACAGCCGTCACAAAGCTCGTGCGGGAAGGGACATCGTAGTAAACAATAGGCAGATCGACTGTCTGACGATAGGCGTGGAAATAGTCAATGACACCCTGTTGGCTTGGAATGACATAGAAAGGCGTTACCAGAAGAAGAGCGTCCGCACCCGCTTCCTTAAATGCCTTTCCATGTTCAACAGCTTCTGACCAACCGGGGGACACAACGCCAGCAACAACCGGAACCCTACCATTGACGATACGAACAGTTTCGCGAACGACAGCAAGGCGTGTTTCTGACGACAAGGCCGTAAATTCGCCTGTACCGCCAATCGGTGCAAGTCCCTTAGCTCCGCCAGCCAGGTTGAATTCGATCAGGGTTTCCAGTTTCGCGACATCGAGGTTTCCATCATCAGTCAGCGGTGTCGGAATTGCAGGATACATACCCTGCAAGTCAGAATGTTTCATGATCAAATGTCCCATTTCTATTGGATGTAATTAATGTTCGACCTTGGACAGGAAGGACTTCAGCCGATCAGTTTGCGGGTTACGCAAGACGTGGTCTGGTGCGCCCGTCTCGACAACATGTCCGCCTTCCATGAAGATAACCTTTGATGCCACATTGCGCGCGAAGCTCATTTCGTGTGTCACCACGATCATGGTCGTTCCATCGGCTGCTAGTCCCTGCATCACATCGAGAACTTCCCCGACGAGTTCAGGATCAAGGGCGGATGTCGGCTCATCAAACAACATGACTTCCGGCTCCAATGCCAGTGCGCGTGCGATTGCAACACGTTGTGCTTGCCCGCCTGAAATTTGTTGAGGGTAGAGATCGATCTTATCGGCCAGTCCGACGCGCTTAAGCAGCGACATCGCCAGCTCTTTTGATTGCTGCTTGGTTTTGAGCTTGTTGAGCAGCGGCCCTGACATAACGTTCTGCAAGACCGTCATATGCGGGAACAGGTGAAAGCCCTGAAAGACCATGCCTGTTTTAGCGCGAAAATCAGCCTGTACCCGTTCGGAGAATTTACTCTTGGGTGTAAACTCGAGGCTCTTACCCGCGATTTCAATACGACCTTCAGTTGGCTGCTCAAGCAAATCAAGACAGCGGAGCAGGGTCGATTTTCCACAACCGGATGGGCCAATAAGAACGGCTACATCACCGCGATTTACCGCGAGATCAATTCCCTTGAGAACTTCATGCGTACCAAATGTTTTTCGCAGATTTTTTACATTAATCATGACGCACCCCTAGTGTTTGATTTCAAAGCGATTGGCGATCAAAGTTACGGGTGTCAGAATGACGAGATAAAGCAGTGCTGCGAATGTGTAGACTTCCAGAGGCCTGTAGGTTTCCATCGTCAGGCTACCCGCCGCATACATAATGTCAGGCACGGCAACGACAGACAGAAGAGACGTGTTTTTAAGCTGCAGAATTGTCTGACTTACGATTGGAGGGATCATTCTGCGTGTTGCTTGGGGTAGAATGATGTGGCGCATCTTCGTGACGTAGGAGAAGCCAAGCACAGTTGATGCTTCCCATTGGCCACGGTCTATGGAGATAACCCCTGCGCGGAAAATTTCGGCTGCAAATGCGCCCATATAGAGTGTCAGACCCAGGCCAGCGGCAAACCAATCTGGCAAGGTATAGCCAGTCAACATTGGCAGGGCATAAAAGAACCAAACAATCTGAACCAGCAGAGGCGTACAGCGGAACAAGTGGATATAGGCATTTATAAGCCACTTGAGCACAGGTATCCGCGACACCAGCGCAAGCCCAAGGATGACGCCGATGAGAAGGCCTGCGAGCGACGTTACAACTGCATAAGCAATGGTTACACCGATTGCGTTAAGCCACAATTGCCCGTCAAGAATAACGGACCAGTCAAATTGGTACATTTGCATGCACTCCCATTTTGCGACCGTGTTCATTCCCGATCAGGCGGTCTTTTTCTTAAGCGCTAGCGCGATTCGGAATCACTGAAAAGCATTTTCAAGATAAAAATATTAATTTAATCGTATGCCGATTACTTTAAATCATTATACGATATTTAATTAATAAATGACCGTCTAATTACGGTTTTATCAGGCTTAAAGTGCAAAAAACAAAGTTTTCGCTTGTTTTGTTCTGACAGAAAAATACATGCTGCTGTTGGTTAAATTAAAGCTCTCTATAGAAGAGCAAACGAAGGGAATATCGACATGATGAGGATGATCGCAGCTGCATTGTTGGCCTGTTCGGCAGCCGTTGCCAGTGTGCCAGCTATGGCTGAATCTGTATGGGACAAGATTGAACGCACCGGTGAAGTTGTTTGCGGCGGTGTCCGTAACTACCCACCAACGTCCTTTCATGTTGGTGGCGAGCTCGAATATGCTGGCTATGGCCCGCGCGTTTGTCGTCAGATGGCTGCTGATCTTGGCAAGGCTATGGGTAAAGACCTCAAGCTCAAATGGCGTGAAGTCACGTGGCAGAGCATCGTTCTCGACCTGCAATCTGGCCGTCTCGATATTTTCCCGGGAATGACTGCTACGGAAGAGCGCAAAAAGGCGCTGGCCATGGCTGGTCCTGTTTGGCAGATGTCTGATTGCGTGATTGGCTCAAAAGCGAAACAACCAATGGCCACTTGGGAAGAATATAACAACCCAGACGTAACCTTTGCTATGGTGACGGGTACAGCGCAGACCAACTTCATTAAAGAAAGCATGCCAAAAGCCAAGATTATGAGCTTGAAGGAAATGAGCGAAGCCATCATGGCCGTTCAGTCCGGTCGTGCAGATTACATGATCCAGGAGCTGCCGATTTGCGTCAAAACATTCTCGACCGCTCCAGCTGTGTTCTCCAGCTATACGGTTCCGACACCACCGCATGGCATTCCTGTTTCAGCGGCAACACGTATCGATGAAGATGGTCGTGTTCAGGCATTTCTTCAAAAGTGGGCAGAAGAAAACCGCGCAAGTCAGGCAATTGTTCCTTTGCTAATTGAAGGCTTCAAGGATGCGGGAATGGATACTTCCGTGATTTCTGAAGGGGTTCGTTTCTGATTTTTGATCTTTGAAACGAAAGGTGCCGTTCTCGGCACCTTTTGCGATTTGGCAAGCATTTCGGCTCAGATATATTGCTTTGGAACAATGAAAAATTCTGTAACTAAATCCTATCAAGAGATTATTATTGCCTAGATGCATGATATCGGGGGTGCCTTAGTACAAGGCGGAGGGACGGCTTGAAATGGCGCATCACGACGAAGAACATGACGATCCAATGCTGGTTCGGGCCGTCGAAAAGGCGTTTCGCGTTCTCGAGACTTTTGATGCGGTTAATTCTCGTCAAACGTTGACTCAGCTTGCCCAGCGCGCGGGCATTGACCGCTCTGCTGCGCAGCGCTTTGCACATACTTTGCTATACCTTGGTTATCTTCAAAAAGTACCAAATTCGAAGACGTATGAGCTTTCAGCCAAGTCGCTGAATATGGGTTACCGCTATACGCGATCCAGCCAGTTGGTGCAGCGTGCGCATCCATATTTGATGCATCTTAATCGCAGTACGGGAGAGACAATCTCTCTGACGTTGCGCGATGACACCGATATTATTTATCTGGCCCGCTATCTGTCCGCGAATACACTCGACAACGATGTGATCGTTGGAAGCAAGCTTCCCGCTTATTGCTCTGCTGCGGGATTGGTTTTTCTCGCCGGATTACAGGATGAGCAAATTAACGATATCCTCGCGCGAAGTGACTTGCGCGCTTATACGCCTAAAACGATCTTCGAGCCCGAACAGATATGGCAGCGGGTTTATGAGACCCGTCAGCGCGGATTTGCGATTGCGGTAGAGCAGGTTTACGCCAATGATATCGCCTTGGCCGCACCAATCCATTTGCCTGATGGTCACACGACTGCTGCCGTGGTGCTCGCTGCGTCTAACCTGCGCTATGATGAAAATACCATCACCCGCCAGTTTGTACCCATGATGATTTCAGCTACACGATCGGTGACGCAAATTCTTACCTGATCGTGGGTATTAAAATGCTTGCGAGTTTGATCACGGTGATGTGGAAAATATCGCCTAATTCTGGTCGATAGTGATCACGCAAACCACACGATCTATTTCATACGCGGCTTTCGACCAATACTGATCAGCATCCATCGATGGCGCAACCGTTCTGCTTTATGGCGCATAATGGCGAATTGAACACCGACCGCAAGAATCGTTTGTTCGAAGCAGCCATTGCGCTGGTCTGCGTCGTGAAAGCCCTATTTGGGCGATGTGAATTCGTTGCAACCTCCTATAGGTATTTGTGGGCAGTCGCTAAAAATATGCAAAATCAATATTTTTCTCCAAACATAAAGCATATCACACTAAAGTTTATAAACTGTTGAGTGTTGTGCGATTTTTCATTTCATCTAGTATAAGGTGTCTTTGTAATTTGCTGATTTTTGCAAGTAATTCCTTATCATGGCTGATTGCTACAATTCCCATTGATTTTTTTTCGACCAATGATGTGAGAACGTGCCAAATTTGTGCTTGTGCTATGGGATCAAGTGCAGATGTGATTTCATCTGCAATAATATAACGTGGCTTTGCACCAAGTGCTCTTAATATTGCGACGCGTTGTAATTGTCCCCCTGATAGCTCATGGGGGTAACGGTCTCCCCATTCTTCTTGCACACCAAGACGTTGTGCCAGCTCGGTATCAGTCGGTCCCGATTCATTAATAATATTCTTAATGCGCCAGCGAGAATTCATTGCTGCGAGCGGAGATTGATACAAATATTGGACATTCCAGCTTTTCTTAGGTGAAAAGCATTGGTTGTCCAGAAAGATGGCTCCCTGGTCGGGTTGGTGCAGGCCAGCGAGTATTCGGCCCAATGTCGTCTTTCCACATCCCGATTGCCCTGAAATGCAAAATATCTCACCTGTTTTTATCGTTATCGAAAGATTCGAAAAAACAGATCTCTGTTTAAAAGATGCGCTGATGTTTTTTGCTTCAAGCATATGCGTTGAAGCCGTTTTGGGGCAAAGCGCGCCACATGTCTTTTGCATAGTGAGACGTAATCTGGTCACCTGACCCTTGAAAGGCGGTGGCTGGTAAAAAGCAACATAGCTTTCCTTCATTAAGAATAGCTATTTTGTCGGCATAAGGCTGAATGGTCATAAGATCATGCGTTATTATAAGACAAGTGCCGCCATTATCCGCATGTCTGCGCAGTTTTTGCAGAATCATAGTGCAGTTTTCTGGATCGAGACCAGCAGTTGGTTCATCGGCAATTAACAGTTTGGCTTCTCCTGCTGTCGCTTGTGCCATTAAAACTCGGCGTGCCATGCCACCGGATAATTGGTGAGGATATAGTTTCGCGACATCTGTGTAGAGGCCAACCTCTGCAAGCCTCTCAGATATTTTTGTAGGTTTTCCAGCGCGCTTGGCAGCCCAGTTTATAAGATCTCCGACATTCGCCGTTGGATCGAGATAAGTTGTCTGTTGCGGCAGCAATGCGATTTCCCGTCCTCGCAGCTTTTGGCGCGCAGTTTCATCCAGCAATTTGCCATCGAAGAAAATCTCTCCGCTTGTTATCGCATTGTTCGGTAGTAGTCCCAGAATTGCATGCGCGAGCAGACTTTTCCCAGCTCCCGAATGCCCAACCAGCGCAACGATTTCACCTGCCGCGATATTGAGTGACACATCGGACAATCGCGTCATTAAATTCTGACGGAACAGACCATTGTAGCGCTGGAATGAAACAGAAAGGCTATCAATTTCAAGCATCATATATGGGCCTCTTTTGGACTGATAAGACGACGCAATGCATTGGCGAGCAAATCGAAGCATAGCACCATGATCAACAGTGCAAGACCGGGGAAGACGGCGAGCCACCAGCGGCCCCCAGTGATGTGTTGCATGGCTTCCGACAGCATGATTCCGATTGCTGGGCGTGATGGTTCCAGGCCAAAGCCCAGGAATGTCAGGCCTGCTTCATGCAAGATGGCATGTGGAAACATCAGCAAAAATCCAACCAGCATCTGTGGCAACAGATGCGGCAGGATGTGGTTGAGCAATATGAAGCTGCGCGATTTACCAAAGCTACGCGATGCTTCAACAAAAGGTGCGACGCGCACCTGAATAAGTTCGGCGCGCAAGATACGCGCAAAACGCGGCCAGTGCGAAATCGCAACAGCGATGATCACCGCGCTCGTTCCGCCACCCAGCGCAAAGCTGATCAGGATAAGCAGAACCAGATGCGGCATGGCGAGCATGGCATCGGTAATGAAGCTACCAACCGCATCGGCTGTTCTGCCGAGGCCTGATAGCAGAACGATGAGCAGTGCAATAATGACCGAAAAGCCTGCTGCCAGAATACCAACGCGCAGGCTCAAGGTTAGCCCATGCAGCGTTCGAGCCAGCATATCGCGCCCCATCTGATCAGTACCAAACCAATGCGCAAATGATGGCGGTAAATTGCGTATGGAAAAGTCAGAGCGAATACCGACATTGCCATAGGCCCATGCGCCAAATGTGATGGCGGCAATGATCGCCAGAGCGAAAATAGCGCTGATGAGCGCCCGAATGCGCCCGTTGAGAGGGAAAGCCTTCATGCTTGCCCCTTCAACCTTGGATCGACAACGCGATAAAGAATATCGGCAATCATATTGCCAGTCGAAACTACAACGGTGGTCAGCATGGCAACAGCCAGCAACAACGCTACGTCGCCACGAATACCCGCTTCCACGGCAGCTCGCCCCAATCCGGGCCAGGCGAAAACCTGCTCTGCAAGAATGGCTCCGCCGAATATTTCACCAATTGACGCAAACAACACGGTCAACGCTGGCAGAGCTGAGTTGCGAACGCCGTGGCGTAGGATGATGTCGCCCTGACGCGCACCTTGTGCGCGCGCAAATGTAATGTAGTCTGATTGCAGAACCTCGATCAGCTTGGCGCGAGAATGCAAAGCGATCTGCGCGACACCAAATAGCGTCAATGCCGTCAGAGGAAGGATTAGATGCTGCAAGCGTTCTATGAAGGTGACGTCTTCCGAAGGAACGCCAATCGGACCAGCGCAACATATTGGTGTCCAGCCCAGTTTTACTGAGAACAGCGCCAACATCAGCATTGCCAGCCAGAAAGTCGGCGTTGCGGCCAAAATGTAGCAATAAAGCCGAATGATGCGGTCAGGCCAGCGTCCTTCATAAGCCGCAGAAAGCATCCCAAGAGAAAAGCCGAGAATCCCGGATAGCAACCATGCGAGACCCGTAAGCGTCAGCGATGCCCCGATACGCGTGCTCATCACCTCGGCCACGGAAGTATTGTAAGTGATGCTAAAACCGAGATCACCACTGAGGATATTTCCAGCCCATCGCAAAAACTGCTCATAGACGGGGCGGTCGAGGCCCCATATTGCAGCAATCTGTATTTTCTGCTCTGGCCCAACATAGGCCATCGCTGGACCGAGATACGCATCCACAGGATCAATGGGGGATGCCTTCATCAGCAGGAACACCGCGAAGGCAACGCAGATCACCAGCGCACAGAGACGCAAAATGCGTAAGGAAATCTGGGTGGCGAGGTTTGTCGTCACTCGCAAGTCCACCGCCAGTTGGCAATTGTTGCAGTAACCGGCCAGCCATGACCATGTGGTTCGATCTGTGTCTTTCCGAGATCAAGGCACTTGTTGACGAAATAAACATGGTCGAAATTAACGAGCCAAGCCCATGAATTATCACCCTTCAACCCGTAATAGTCAGCGGCTTCAGACCAATAAGGCATTGACCCTTCTAGGCTGCCTGCGCCCTGCGCTTTCTCAAAAAGCTCCTCAACCTTCGGGCTGGCGTAATAACTCGGGTTCATATATTCCACGCCGCCGAGCTTTTGGGCAAACAGGCTATAGAGCTGATAAGGGGAGTGACTGCCAAAGCCGAAAACCACGGGTTCGGAATGCATGACGCGACCGATTGCATCCCAGCTCCCACCTTGCGGCGTGGCTTCAATACCAAGAGGGCGCAACAATTCGGCTGCTGTTTCAGCCAATGCTTGTCGCGTTGCGTCACTCGCCGGATAGTTGATTGGAAAGGCGGCTCTCACACCATCTTTGGCGCGGATTCCATCTTCACCCGCCGTCCAACCAGCCTCATCAAGTATGGCTTTCGCACCATCAAGATTGAATTCAATTTGATCGGCTTTCCCTGCCCACGGCAATCCATCGGCGGGACCGAATGCAGGTGTACCATGACCATGCAGAGCTACATCAACGACCAGCTTCCGATCAATACCCATATTGATCGCCTTGCGAATAGCAGGGTCTGACGTCACAGCATTTCCAACTTTGCGGCCATTGACGTCATGTGGCTTTGTAAAAGGAAGGCTCAAGCCACGATTGTCGACTGTTTGCACGGGAACTGCCTGAAAGCCGTTTGGAACTGCATCTGCGAGCTGAGCCGGAACTGCAACCATATCGACCGCTCCAGCATTTGCTGCTGCTAAACCCGGAGCTTCACCCGTGAACAGGAACGTGATTTTCTTAAATGGCCCCTTATCGCCATAATAAGCGTCGTTGCGCTCGACAATAAGCTGTTCACCTTCATTCCAGGCTACAAACTTATATGGTCCAGAGCCTACAGGCTTGCGCCCATAATCAGGACCGTAAGAAGCTGCGGGCACAATGCCGAGTGTGTAAAATGCTTCGACAAAAGTGATCCACGGCTTGCTAAGCGAAATCTGTACGGTGTCTTTATCGATAGCCTCGGCCTTTTCCATCACGCTTAAATCAATCGCGTTGGCGGATGCCTTGGCTGTATTGAATGTAAAAGCAACATCCTCGGCGGTAACTGGTGTGCCATCAGAAAACTTTACATCATCGCGCAATTTGATCGTCCAGACTTTTCGGTCATCAGACAGTGTCCAGCTAGTTGCCAGATCGGGCGCCGTTTCTAGGTTCACATCACGTCGCAGCAACGTTGATTGAAACAGTGGGTTCCCATAGCCGCCCCATCCTGCGAGGGGATCAAATCCATTATCCGGCTCACCACCAATCGCCAGAACGAGAGTATCTTTCGGCTGGGCATAGGCTGATGTTGCACATGTAAGTGCAAGAATGGATGCAACCGAAATGGCTTTGAAATTCATCTCTATCCCCACAGTATGATCTTTTACCAAAAACATCTTACTGCGGTATTCTCGCGAGGCAATCAATATATTGATGAAATACGCATTTAATTTTGCTTAAGTGCATGAGAAATTGAAAGAAAAGCCCGCAGCTATCAGATGCGGGCTTTGATATAACGGGCTGGATGAATTACTTGTCCATGTGCTTTTTCATGCCCCAGAGACTGAATGCATTTTCTCCATAGAGATCTTCATCTAGGCCTTCGAGCTGTACTTCTTCCGGCACGCGCAGATGACCGAAAGCATCGAGGATTTTGAGCAGGATCATCGTGATAATCCAGGCATAAGCCGCCACGATAGCCACAGCCATTGCCTGAATGCCAAGCTGATAAGCGCTTGCCGATACCGCATTGATGTTTGAGCTGGCTGTCACACCGATCAGGATTGCGCCGGTCATGCCGCCAACACCATGCGCGCGCCAGACTTCCAGCGTGTCGTCGATCTTGAGCCACTTCTGAACATATTTGGCATTAAAGCACACGGACGCGCCGATTGCACCGATGAGCAGCGCCGTCATTGGTTCAACATAACCAGCAGCAGGCGTGATCGTTGCAAGACCAGTGACCGCTCCAACAAGTACACCAGAGAACGATGGACGTCCGGATTCTTTCCATTCCCAGAACATCCAGACGAGCATGGCGATGGAGCCTGCCAGCATGGTGTTGGTGAAGGCATAAGCCGCCAGTGCATCGGCTGCGTAAGCGCCGCCCGCATTGAAGCCAAACCAGCCAAACCATAGAAGACCTGCACCGATTGCAACCAGCGGCAAGCTTGCAGGCTGGGATTCCTTCTGGCCTTTTGCGAGTTTGCGCTTGCCGAGATATTTTGCTGCCGCCAATGCGGAGAAACCAGCGGAAGCGTGAATGACGATACCACCTGCGAAGTCGACAACACCGAGCTTTGCAAGGAAGCCGCCACCCCAGATCCAATGGGCTGCTGGCAGATAAACCAGAATGGTCCAGAAAGCGATGAAGAACAGATAAGCACCGAACTTGAAGCGCCCGACAAAAGCGCCCGTCATCAGCGCAGGTGTGATGATGGCGAACATCATCTGATATGCGAACACCAGAATGAAAGGCACATTGGCCGCATAGGTCGGGTTCGGTTCAATACCCACATGATACATGCCGAAATAGGTGGTGATGTCGCCAATGACACCGCCGATGGACGGGCCGAATGCAAGACTGAAACCACCAAAAACCCAGATGAGGCCGATCACACCCATGCAGACAAAGTTCTGTATCATGATCGACAGAACATCACGCTGACGGACAAGACCACCGTAGAACAGAGCCAAAGCTGGGGTCATCATACAGACCAGCGCCGTACAAATCAGAAGAAAGGCTGTATCGCCAGCACTTATAGATTGCATGTTCTTTTTCCTTCAGAACTGAAATTCAGAGCCATTGGTTCTTTATTTCAAAAATTACTTATCGCTTACGAGATGCTTGGCGACCGGCTTGTGCGGATGCGGTGCGAAGAGTTTCTTCGGTGCGATAAACAGATAAAGTGTGAGCACATAAGGCGCTGTGAAAGACGGCAGCCCCATAGGAGCCATGATCACATCATAGGCACCCTGAATGAAGACAGTGGTAATGGTTGCGAGCACCGCGTAAACGATGACTTTTCCATCGGTTTTCAGGAAAACTGTTCCAACCGCAATTGCTGTCAGTACCGGGCTGAAACCATAAAGCCCCTGAACAACCGTTGCTGGATCAGCGCGCATGCCAATGGCTATGATCATGGCGATGAGTGAGCCAAGCGCTGCTGCGATACCCGCTGGACGTGAGGCCACAAAAATACCAATCAGGATCAGTGCGCCGCTCACCTCATTGCCGAGCAAAAACACCTGCGCAATGTTGCGGAAGAAGATTTGCACGAGCTCAATATTGGCCGGGATGGTCGCTGTACCCGCAACATAGTCGGAGACGAGTTTTGGCGCGTCACCCGTAACATTCAATGCGCCAAACGAGTAAGCACCGGCAACCATAAGCCAGCCTGTCAGCACAAATGGGCCAGTTGAGCCGGGAATGCCCCAGCTTTTCGTCAGCGTTGCACCAAATGTCGCTGTAATGACCGTGCTTAGTGCTGATCCAATGATGATATAAAACCAGAGCTGTGGCGTTGCGGCGATGAAGGTCGGCAGAGCAACACCAACAAGAATGCCGTTGAAGCCGAAAAGGCCTGAATTGATGGAGGGCTTGTCGCAATCAAGCAGCTGAGCTGTCAGTGTGGCAACGATCAAGCCAATGACTGCGCCAATCGTGGTGGCCCAAATGCCCGTTGCGTAAGACGCATAGGCAATTGCTGCAAAAAACATGACACCGGTAAAGGCGTTTTCCATAAAGAAAACCTGCCCCGCCCCTCGAAGACAGGTGATTGGAAAACTAACGTTCTTCTCTGCCATCTCAGTATCCCCTCTCAATTAAATCGAAGCCGTATTTCGATTTTTAACGCCAGAGAAACTCTTCTGGCAGAGTACGTCCACGGGCCTCTTCACGAACAATTTTCCAGAAATTTCGCACCTCGGCGCGCACATCATAGCTTTCAATGCCAACTGCCCGCAGCATAAGCCCCGCATTGTTGGGCAGCATGGATACGCCAGAAATGGCACGTGGCGCATCAGTGCTGAAATTTACCTCGACACGCTCCTTGATACGTGCGGCAACATCAGGTGGTGTAACGCAAACAATATTTGCAAAAGCATCGAAACCGCGCATCACAGCAGCGAAATCTATCGTCGGATTGCCTTTTTCGATCAGCACCTTGTCCGTAAACAGGCGCTTACCATTTGGCCGCTTTACGGAGACAAGCATGGAGAGCAAATCGAAGCCGAAGCGCTCGTCTTCATGATGATGCTTGCGTCCCGTCATCATCATCTCACCATAGATGAGCGTTGCACTCTCATCGATGACAACATCCGTCTGATTGATGAAGCGCGAATTGCGATAAGGTATGGTGAAATCGGGCAAATATTCGAGATATGCGCCAGCTTCGAGCGTTACTGTCTGATATTGCGAGGCATAATTCGCATCCATCTGGTGAACACGGTTTGCGCCCTGTGATGTCACTTGAGCACACGCATTTTCGCCAACATGAATATCAATCTTGTAGCGATCACCCTGCAAAATGCCGCCACCAATCGAAATGATGGAGCAAATCGGCAGTTCTGGCATCGCCTCATCCCAGTAAAGCGCCTGCTGAACCAGAAGCGGTGCTACACGGTAGAGATCATGCAGCACCGAGCGACCATTGCGAATGGAAAAGCCGAGACGCAACTCACCGATTTTCCCCGGCCCGGCTGCACGCATTTGTGCTGGCTCGGTTTGATACGAGTTCAGCTCACGTGCTGCATCAAGTCGGCTTAGTCGCTCGTGTAGGCTCATGATTTTACCCAGCTGCTTCGGTGGCGAGAACTGGCTTAACGTCAAACAGCGCCATGTCGAGAATGAGCTTCATCAGATCGTCAATGCCTTCACCCGTTTTGCAATTGGTGAAAACAAATGGCTTTTTTCCACGCATCAGCTTGGAATCGCGGTCCATCACTTCAAGGCTCGCGCCAACATAAGGTGCGAGATCCTTTTTGTTGATAACCAGAATATCGGACTGGCAAACACCAGCGCCGTTCTTGCGTGGAATCTTGTCGCCAGCAGCCACGTCGATCACGTAAATATAGAAATCAGCGAGAGCCGGGCTGAATGTGAGCGTGAGATTATCGCCGCCCGATTCAATCAGAATAACATCGCTGTCCGGATATTTTTCTTCCAGCTCTTCAACCGCTGCGATGTTCATAGACGGATCTTCGCGAACAGCCGTATGCGGGCAAGCGCCGGTTTCAACCCCGACAATCTTTTCTTCAATCAGGATACCGTTAAGTGTGCGACGAACTTGCTTCGCATCTTCTGTCGTCACAACGTCGTTGGTAATGATGAGCGGCTTGATGCCCATTTCAATCAGCCGCGGCGTGATTGTTTCAATAACCGCCGTCTTGCCCGAACCAACAGGTCCACCGATACCAATACGTGTAATTTTCTTCATGGCTTATTCCTATTTCGAAACGTAATCAGTTCATAAATAGACGGACGTGCGTTTTTGTATGATGCGCAACGAGAACGTCGAAGACAGGCGCGAAACTGGACATTTCATCTAACCCCAATCTGTGCACATCCTCATAGTCTTGCTCAACCCGGGCTTGAGCGGCGAACAATATGCGCTGCGTATCCAGATGATCGATGCGCATAAGGCGCACTGCTGCACTCAGGATCATCGATGCAACACCATATTGGTGAACAACAAAAGCTTGCCGTTCATCGGCCCCCATATGTGCCAAAGCCAATGCCTGACCAATTGGGAAGCAGCCCGGCGTTGCGCCGGATTTGATGTCTTTCAACCAGCGCTCGAGCGGCGGGAAATCGCTGATCTTGAGAGACAATTCAGCGAATTTCTTGCCCATTCGGGCCAGCATAAGCTGTTGCTCTTCACCCACGCGACGGTCCCAGACTTCATGATCAGCGGCGAGCACAGCTTCATAGTCGCCCGCCAGAATGGCGCGATGGGCATGAAGAAACGCGATGCCGTCCATATGAGCGGCTTGGCGGACCACCAGATTGACAAACTGATGCAGGCTTTCCGGGTTTGTTACAACCTCGGTCTGCAGGGCGGATTCAAGCCCGTTTGAGAATGCAAACGCACCAACAGGCAGTGTTGAATCCGAGAATTGCAGCAATTTTGCCAGAAGAACCATATCCTGCATTGGACGCGGTTCTTCGTTCTTTATGCCTGACATGGATTACCTGTGATTGTGGCCGTGATGATGGTCATGCGAATGATCATGACTATGCTCATGGCTGTGGTCATGGGAATGCGAGTGGTCGCCATGATCATGATGGTGATCGTGGGAATGGCTATGGGAATGAGAATGTTTGTGCATGTCGTGATGATGATGCGGGGTCGCGTCGGCACCCGCAAAAAGCATCCGCACTTCCTTGGCGTCAAGTTTCGCTGCAATTTCTTCGCCCGGTGCAAAATGCATCTTTACGCGATCAAATGCGTGGGTGCGCATGACAGAGGCCATGACTTTCTGATCGACAGAAAGCGGCACATAAACTGTTGTGCCTTTGATCACTGCAGGCCAATGCTGATTTCCCAGACCGTGACCAAGTTCAAAGCAAATACGCAGGATTTCCTGCGGTGCGAGTTCTTCAAGCCCTTCAAGCTCAATGACCATCACTTCTTTCAGCGCAATGCGTGCTACAACGATGATGTTCGCAGCTTCATCGTAATGGAGCACATCGCCATCATGCAGATGTTCCGAGCGCGGCAGAGAAATGGCAAGCTCAACGCCACCTTCACTGGCCTTACGCAAACGACTTTTTGGCGCTTCCCATTGCTCAAGAGCAAGATAATCAACCTGCGCATGATGCGAACGATCATGCCACACGGAATCCTTGATGTTACCGAGTGTTTTCTCAACGAGAATCATAGTTCCTCCGGAAGCTTATCGCTTCGTATCGGTCACTGATAAGTGCCGCAAAAGCCTACACTTTCGGGCATTGCATTTTATGATTGAAAGCGGGAGGGATATGTTCCCTCCCGAAACTTCACATCAGCTAAAGAAATGAAGCTGTGTCAGAGGAACACTCGTCGCCGGCTCAACAGTGGCGTGCTTTCCATCCACCGTAACCGCAAAGGTTTCCGGGTTCACTTCAATGGTCGGCAACGCATTGTTACGCACCATTGAACCCTTGCTGATCGCGCGCGTGTTATAAACTGGTACAACCTGTGATTTCAGCTCATACTGATCCACAATGCCGTGCTCAAAGCCAGCAGCGGAAGTGAATGTCACGCGGGTCTTAGGCAAGGCCGAGCCATACATGCCGTACATCGGACGATAGATAACCGGCTGTGGCGTTGGCAATGATGCATTCGGATCACCCATCAGCGCCCATGAAATCATGCCACCCTTGATGACCATTTTCGGCTTGGCACCAAAGAATGCTGGCTCCCAGAGCACCAAATCGGCCATCTTGCCAATTTCAATCGAGCCAACCACATGGGACACACCCTGTGCAATTGCTGGATTGATGGTCACTTTGGAGACGAAACGCAGCACGCGCTGGTTGTCGTTGCCGGACTTGTCGCCGTCATAAGCGCCGAAGCGTGTCTTCATCAGATGTGCAGTCTGAATGGTACGCATCCAGTTTTCACCGACACGACCCATCGCCTGACTATCGCTCGACAGGATGGAAATCGCGCCAATGTCATGCAGCACGTTTTCAGCCGCAATGGTTTCCGGGCGCACGCGGCTTTCAGCAAAAGCAACGTCAGTTGGAATCTTCGGGCTGAGATTGTGACAGATCATCGTCATGTCAAACAATTCGGCCTGTGAATTGATGCCATAGGGTAGCGTTGGGTTGGTCGAGCTCGGGATAACGTTCGGCTGACCTGCAACGCGAATAATATCCGGCGCGTGACCGCCGCCAGCACCTTCGGTATGATAGGTGTGGATGGTGCGACCTTCAAAAGCGGCGATTGTATTTTCAACAAAGCCAGCTTCGTTCAGTGTATCGGTGTGGATACAGACCTGTACGTCAAACGCATCGGCGACCTTCAGCGATGTACGAATTGCTTCCGGTGTGCTGCCCCAGTCTTCATGGATTTTAAGGCCCATGGCGCCAGCGCGGATCTGTTCTTCGATTGTCACAACCGACGAGGAGTTGCCCTTGCCCAGAACACCCGCATTGACAGGCCAGCTATCAAACGAGCGCAACATCATTTCGATGTTCCATGTGCCTGGCGTAATCGTCGTTCCGTTGGTGCCGTCTGTCGGGCCGATGCCGCCGCCAAAAAGCGTCGTCACACCATTGCTGAGTGCTGCTTCTGCCTGCTGTGGTGAAATGAAATGCACGTGAGCATCAATACCACCTGCTGTCAGGATCAAATGCTCACCGGAGATCGCATCCGTTCCCGGACCGAGCGGAAGTGTAACGCCGGACATGGTGGACGGGTTGCCCGCTTTACCAATGCCGTAAATCAGGCCGTTTTTAATACCGACATCTGCCTTGATAACGCCCTGAACAGCGTCAACAATGGTGACATTGGTGATAACGAGATCAGGCGCGCCAGCAGCGCTCGTAAGTTCGTTGTCATAGCCCATGCCGTCACGCAGCGTCTTGCCGCCGCCGTAAACCGCTTCTTCGCCATAGATACGAAGGTCTTTTTCAATCTCGATGTAAAGATCAGTGTCACCCAGACGGATTTTATCGCCGGTGGTCGGGCCGTATAGATCCGAATATTGCTGCCTTGAGATTTTAGCCATTTCACTATCCTGTTCGCTGATGTTGGGGCGGGCAATTACGACTTGTTTTTAAAGCCGTAGCGCTCAACACGCTCCATTGCATCCGTCAGACGTGGGCGGGATTCGTTGTAGCTTTCTTCGCCAACCCAACCATTCACCAGACCGTTGAAGCCGATAACGCGCTGCTTGCCCTGATAAGGAACGAGAACGACTTGCTTTTCGTCGCCGGGCTCAAAACGCAAAGCGGTTGTGGCAGGAATATTCAGACGCTTGCCGAATGCCTGTTCGCGGTCAAATTCGAGATCCGAATTCACTTCAAAGAAATGATAATGGGAACCCACCTGAATAGGGCGGTCACCCGTGTTGCGAACCTTCAGTGTTGTGGTCGGATAACCGGCATTGATCTCAATATCACCTTTGCCGAGAACCAGTCCTCCAACAGGAGTCTTTGCCTTATCTGCAGCCATAACTAAGCCTCCCGTGGAAATTATTGAATTGGATCGTGAACAGTTACAAGCCGGCTACCATCTGTGAAAACAGCCTCAACCTGCACATAAGGAATCATTTCGACGACACCTTCCATCACATCATCTTTCGTGATGGTCTTACGGGCCAGTTCCATGACTTCTTCAAGTGTTTTTCCAGCGCGCGCGCCTTCAAGGGCAGCGGCAGCAATCAAAGATACGGTTTCAGGATGATTAAGCTTCAAACCCTGATCTTTACGACGCTGCGCGACAATCGCCAGCGTATGAATCATGAGCTTGTCAATCTCTCGCGGCGTGAAATGCATACGTAACCTCCGTACAAAGACGATGGGGAGACGCGGTGCAACAGCACAGGTAGATCGACCCCCCGATTAAACAACCACAATTAAGCTAGCAATCAGGCGGTGTGGGAGCAATACTTATTTTACAAATGAATAATTAAATCTGTGAGATGATGATTATTACATGGACAGAAATTCACAGTATTGATCCATCTATTAATCAAAATTAAAGTTTTATAGATTTTGAGATTAAATCATATCAACTAGAATTTGGTTAGAACAAAAATCCAGGCGGCGGCAACGACCATACACAAGAACATCACAACTGTTCCCGTTCTGGCAAACTCCATAAATGTTATTTTAATCCCACGCGCGCCAGCCTGTTCAACGACAATGATTCCGGCCAAGCTGCCAAAGACAATCATGTTGCTTGAAAAACCTGTCCCCAAAGCCAAGGCAGCGCCCAGCGCATCAGCATCTGGGCCCGAGTGAAGATAAGGCACTAGCAGCATGACGGCTGGATTATTTCCGACCAGATTGCTCAGGACACCACCAACGAAAAGCAAGGAAAGCGGATCATTCAAATCTAGGCCGGCTGCGCGTAAATGGTGGAGCAAGTCCTGTGGAATACCCGTACCAGCTATCGCTGCGTTCACAATGAAAAGTCCCATGATCAAAAGCAGCAAGTCGCCATCAACCTGCTTAAGCATGTCTTTTGATGAAATCTTGCGGCTGACAAGCAAGATCCCGGCACCCGCCATAGCAATTAGCTCGCGCGGCAAATCGCTGAAAACAAAGAATCCGATGACAACAATTGCTACGAGCCCGGTTTTTATTGTTTCAAGAACATCGATTTCACTCGCCTGCGAGACATCAACGCCTTTGGTCGAAGGCTTCTTAAGCTCCCAACGACCCCGATAAGCAAAAACGATAACGCTCCAAACAATTGGCAGCGAAAGCAGAGCAGGAATAGCGGCAATTTTCAGGAACCCATTAAAGGATAGCCCCAATTGTTGAGCGGTGATCATATTCTGCGGGCTACCGATCAATGTGGCTGTTGAACCCGTATTAACGGCAAAGCAGAAAGCCAGAAGAAACGGTACAGGGTTAAGCCCGCGCGCCAGACTCACTGAAACAAGCAACGGCGTCATAGCCACGGCTACCACGTCTTTTGTCAAAAAAGCTGAGAACGAGGCGCCCATCACAATCATAACGCCGACCAATAATGGTGGCGACAACGGCAGTTCTGTTACGCGCTTTGCAACCCAGCCATAAAAACCCGAAACAGAGAAACCGGCTGATACGACCATCAGGCCAAACAGCATACCCAAGGTTTTGTAATCAATCGCGTTCCATGCAGCTTGAGCCGTGATACTGCCTGCTACGAGCATCGCGAGCGAACCAATGATGGCTGCGCCCGTCCGATCAACCTTGAAACCTGGTAAAGTACCGCAACCCATCGCAAGATATACAAGCAAGAATATGAGAACGGTCAGGTCCATAATTGTCCACTATTTCGAAATGAGGTATCAAATCACTTTAGGCATACGCTGATAAGCTATATTAAAGCAATGATTTCAATGTGATGTTTTGTGACATAAATCGAAATTATGCAGCTAAATCTATTTGTATTGCTTAATGGTCATGCGGCTCATGCGGTTCATGTGGAATGATAGAGACATCCCCATAAACAACGGCGCGTTGTGAAATAATTGAATTTGCGAACTGCTTTACATCTTTGACCTCCCCGCGGAGGAGGCTGACTTCGAGGCAAAGCTCTTCGTTCATGTGAACGTGAAGTGACGCTACCGACATATGATGATGGTCATGATGCGAAGCCGTGAGCTTCTTAGCCAGATCACGTGCATCGTGCTGATAGACATAGCTCAATACGCCGACGCAATTTTTGGCTTCATCGGATGCAATTTCCGCTTCACCAATACTTGACCGGACAAGATCGCGGACCGCTTCTGAGCGGTTCGCATAGCCCTTGCGAGCAATCAACGCATCAAGGTCGTGCATCAGATCATCATCAACGGTTATCGTAATTCTTTGCATTTTTCGGTTCCCGCAGAAAATCATAAGATTCATCACTTAGCACGTGATTTCCAGTTAAACATACAAATGCTTTTAATTTCGATATATAAAAGCAATAAAAGTGAGAAACTTAAATAGTAAGATAATTCAGCCGATGATTTAACTTGGTGATTTTCTGGGGCCGGGAAAGAACGCATTTACCCTTTTTTGTAAGGATCGGAATTTCTCACCGCGAGATTTTAGCATGTGTTCTTCTAAGGGCGGAATTCCTGAGACATGAACCAGTAACCAATACATTTGGATAGGTGCGAGAAACGATAGCCAACTCCAAGGTGACGTTGTGATTGCCAGCATCGGCCAAGCACACCAAAATAACCATTCAAAGAAATAGTTTGGGTGCCGGGAATAGGCCCAAAGTCCAGTTTCGCAAATTTCAGTTTTGGCTTCTGGAGTTTTTCGGAACCTTGCGAGCTGCGCATCAGCCAGTGCTTCGCCAAGCAATGCTATCGATATTATTGCGATAGCGATGACATCCCAGAAATATGGAAAATCGGGACGGCTAGTGGCAGCGAGATAGACTGAGAGAACCAGAACGAAAGCTGCGAGTGCCTGTATCTGCAAAAACCAGAAGAGGCGTGAGGAAGCATTAGTTCCCCATTCTTTGATCAGCTTAGCATAGCGTGGGTCTTCACCATGGCTTAGGCTTCGTTGAACAATATGCCAACCAAGGCGTATCGACCATATTAGTATGATTATCAGGATCGCCCAACGCCGTTGCAATGTCGCGTTTGCAAGCACAACGGCTAAGAGTGAGCCGATGCCGACCGAAAAAGACCAGATCGCATCGATCCAACCACTTTTACCGGTCTTTCGTTCGATCACCCAGGCAAGTGTCATGATTGCAGACAGGCTGATAGCAACGAGTATAAGCAGACCAATTTGCATGGCTGACCTTTATTCGAAATGGCATTTACATCATGCAATACGTTCTGTCCTGCTATTTGGTTTCGTAAGCGGCGTAAAAAAATGAAAAAAGTTTGGTAGCCGATTGAACCAAATTCATTCTCAAAACGTAAGACGATAAAAATGCAGCACGGAGGCGGCCCGTTCATGTGGCCAAAGCCTGCGTTGAAGAGAGGGACTATGGATATCACGAACCATTCGGGCAGCTCTAAACGTCTCAGGATCGCGATTATCGGCAGTGGGATATCCGGATTATCCGCTGCATGGCTGCTTTCGCAACGGCATGATGTCACTTTGTTTGAATCGTCAGATCGTATCGGCGGCCATAGCAATACTGTCGAGTTTGAGAGCAGCCTCGGTCCGGTAGCCGTCGATACGGGTTTCATCGTCTACAATGAAGTGACATATCCCAATTTAACTGCATTGTTTCGTACACTGGAAGTTCCAACCGCAGCGTCCAATATGTCGTTTGCCGTTTCAATCGGAAACGGAGCCTATGAATATTCAGGCGGTACGGGCTTCGGACTTTTTGCGCAGCGCTCTAACTTGGTGAGTCCGCGCTTCTGGTCGATGATCCGTGATCTGCTGCGCTTTTATCGCAACGCGCCAAAAGACCTCGCCGTCATGGGCGATATTTCGCTTGATGATTATCTTGCGCGCAATGCTTATGGTCGGGCTTTCCGTGAAGATCACCTGTACCCAATGGCGGCGGCGATCTGGTCTACCCCTGCCATGGAAGTGGGGCGCTATCCGGCAGCAAGCTTCGTTCGCTTTTGTTGTAACCACGGACTTCTGGCTCTTCGTGACAGGCCTATCTGGCGTACGGTATCCGGCGGCAGTCGGGAATATGTAAAGCGTATCACCAAACCCTATGCAGACCGGATCAGGCTTTCGACACCGATCCAATCTGTTCGACGCTCTGAAAACTTTGTCGAGTTGATTGACGGAAGCGGAGTTTCCCATGTCTTCGACGATGTCGTGATCGCCACTCATGCCGATCAGGCTTTGCGGATGCTGGCCGATCCGAGCGCGGATGAAAGCCGTATTCTTGGCGCATTTCAATATTCACGCAATGAAGCGGTGTTGCACAGCGACGTAACGCTGATGCCTAAACGTCGTGCGGCATGGTCGAGCTGGAATTATTTGACCAATGCAGCCACTGGTCCGGCACAGCCATCTATCACTTATTGGATGAACCGTTTGCAACCGCTCGGCCAAGCGCCTGAAACTTTTGTTACACTCAATCCGTGCCGCGCGCCGCGTGAGGAACTGGTGATCCGTCGCGAGATTTATGAGCATCCGATTTTCGACATGGCAACGGATCGTGCGCAGAAAGAAATCTGGTCATTGCAGGGACAGCGCCGGACATGGTTCTGTGGCGCGCATTTTGGCTCCGGTTTTCATGAGGACGGGCTTCAGGCAGGTCTGGCAGTGGCGGAAGATCTCGGTGGTCTGCGTCGTCCTTGGCTGGTTGAGCAGGAAAGCGCGCGCATTGTTCGCCAGCCATTGCCAATCAGAGAGAGGGCGCTGGCATGACCGAAAATTTCCAGTCAGCGCTTTTCCCTGGCCATGTGACTCATACGCGTTTGCGGCCTAAGGGTCACAAGCTGGCTTATAAAATCTACTCACTCCTGCTCGATCTCGACGAGTTGGAAGCGCTTGATGGTAAGCTGAAGCTGTTCTCGCTCGACCGTTTCAACCTCTTTTCTTTCTATAGACAAGATAGAGGTGATGGATCGTCTGCTCCGTTGCGCGAACAGGTCGAGCGTGCGATGGATGCAGCCGGAGTGATGCCAGATGGTGGAGCGGTCCGCTTGCTCACCATGCCGCGCATTTTGGGCTGGGCTTTCAATCCGCTGAGTGTTTTCTTCTGCTATAATCGAGGTGGCGACCTCGTGGCTATCCTTTGGGAAGTTGATAACACCTTCCGCCAGCGCCACGGTTACTTGATTCCGGTCGAAAATGATTCAAACGGACGCATCGTACAAAGCTGCGACAAGGCATTTTATGTCTCGCCTTTCATGGATATGAAACTGCGGTACGAGTTTGAAGTTTCTCCGCCCAAAGATAAGCTATCCATCCGCATCAACAGTTTTGACGATGAAGGACTGGTTATGACTGCCCGTCATCTGGCGCGGCGGATTGAATTGACTGATGCTGCCTTGCTGCGCGCGTTCTTTTCAATTCCGTTTCTGACCCTGAAAGTGGTCGGCGGCATTCACTGGGAAGCGCTGAAGATCTGGTTGAAGGGTATCGGTCTGCGCAAACGTCCACAACCACCACACGAACCGATAACGCATATCCGCCAAGGGCAATCCGGGCAAAGGAGTGAGGCCGTATGAGCCATATTGATGAGATCTCGCCGCTGCCGACAGTGATTGCACGCGGATTTTCTGGATGGAGCCCCTCTGCGCGTCTTTTGCGTCGCTTGCTTAATCAAGTCCAGCATGGACGACTGACACTGGTTCTTCCATCTGGAAAAGTAATTTATGGCCAAGGCAGTTTAGCTGGGCCTGAAGCCCAAATAATAATTAAAAGTTGGCGTTGTTTGCGTCGGCTTCTGATGGGCGGCGATATCGGCTTCGCGCAAGCTTATATCGCAGGTGAATGGACATCGGCCGATCTAACCTCAGTTGTCCGCTTTGCAGTGCGCAATCGCGATACACTCTTATCCAGTTTGCGTGGTTCGGTCTGGATGCGGGCGCTGAACCGTATTGGCCATCTATTCAATGCGAATACGCGCCGGGGTAGCCGTCGCAACATTGAAGCACATTACGACCTCGGCAATGATTTTTATCGCCGCTGGCTTGATCCGTCGATGCTTTACTCGTCGGCGATATGGAATGAGACGACGCATAACCTTGAGAGTGCTCAGGAATATAAGTTGCAGTGCATAGCAGAAAAACTGGCGCTCGAGGGTGGCGAAAAAGTTCTTGAGATCGGTTGTGGCTGGGGTGCATTAGCCCGCTTTCTGGCAAAGCATGACGGCGCATATGTAACAGGCATCACTTTATCGCCGTCACAGTTGGCGTGGGCAAATCAATCAATAATCGAAGCAGGACAGGAAAAAGATATTGATCTTCGCCTGCAGGATTATCGTGACTTGGAAGGGCAGTTTGACCGGATTGTCTCTATAGAAATGTTTGAGGCAGTCGGTGAAGCTTATTGGCCTGAATATTTCGCGACCATGAAACGCTGTTTGAAGCCAGACGGCCGGGCTGTTTTACAGATCATTTCAATTGAAGATTCGCGCTATGAGAATTATCGCCGCAAGGCTGATTTCATTCAAAAATTCATCTTTCCTGGTGGGTTTCTGCCTTCAGACAAGGTTCTTGAACGCGATTTGATGAAGGCTGGACTTGTTGTGAAGGAGGTCGAACATTTCGGTCATTCTTATGCGCGGACCCTTGCCGAATGGCGTGAGCGTTTTGTCGCGAACTGGCCTGAAATCGAAAAGCTTGGTTTTGACGACAGGTTCAGAAGGCTTTGGGAGTATTATCTTTGTTATTGCGAAGGTGGCTTTGAAGAAGGCGCGATCAATGTCGGTCTTTACACCATCGAGCACGCTTAAAGTCTCGTTTGATAACTGAGGACGCACCGATGAAATGGATACAAGTGATCAGCGTACTGACAGTAATATTCCCATTTGCGGCGCAGGCGGGTGAGATCAATGGCAACTGGGCGCGTGGGGATGGCAAAGCCAAGGTAAAAATTGCTGGATGCGGTCAAGACATATGCGCCACCAATACCTGGATCAAGCCCGGAACACCAAAAGAGAAAACTGGTGATGTGCTTGTCATGAGCATTAAGCAAAGTACAAGCGGGCAATATTCAGGAACTGCTTTCGATCCCCAACGCAAGCTCACCTACAAAATCAACGTGAAAGTTGACGGCGACACTATGACGTCCAACGGCTGTGTTTTGGCTGGCCTTCTATGTCGGAGTGTAGGTTGGACACGTATTAATTAGGAAGGTTGGTTTGCAATGAAAGACTATCTCATAGCTTATGTTGCCACTGCGGTTGCTTTTCTCGCAATCGATTCTGTCTGGTTGTCGAATATGGCGAATGTGATCTATCGACCTGTTATGGGGGATATGATGTTGTCGGGATTCCGACTGGCTCCAGCAATCGTTTTCTATGTAATTTTTGTATTTGGTCTGGTTTTCTTTGCAGTGAAGCCGGGGCTCTTAGCGGGTAGTGGTACGTTAACACTTCTTAATGGTGCGCTTTTGGGATTTATTGCTTACGCTACCTATGATTTGACCAATCAGGCTACATTAAAAAACTGGTCTTGGACGCTTACTATAGCGGACATGATCTGGGGTACTGTTCTCTCGGCCTCATCAGCCTATATTGGCTATTGGGTTACGTCTAGGATCAGTGGGTAGGCTGGAGCAAATATATGCAAAAATTGGGTCTTCTCGCGGTTTTTGTTTTTGTGATTATTGTCCTCGGAATGGCCATCGGTATCGGCTTTCCGCCGGGTGAATGGTATGCATCGCTTCAGAAACCTTGGTTTACTCCACCTAATGCTGCATTTGGCCCGATCTGGACGATACTCTACATCTTCATTGCTATCGTGGGCTGGCGCACCTGGATCAATGATAGCGGGTGGCGGCGGCGCGGGCCGTGGTTTGGGCAAATGCTCTTGAACTTCATCTGGACGCCTATTTTCTTTGGTCTTCATATGACAGTGCTCGGCCTCGCCGTCATCATCGGAGTGTGGCTCTGCGTATCTTTGTTTATTATTCGCGCATGGCAACCAGATCGCATCTCGGCGCTGCTCTTTGTCCCATATCTCGTATGGCTGTCTCTTGCGACAGCTTTGAACGCGGCAATTGTTGTACTGAATTAACTAAAAAAGGCGGCATAATTGCCGCCTTTCTCTTTAAATTCCAACCAATGGCTGAACTAGGCGCATGAGCCAGCCCTGGAATTTCAGCGGTGCGTCAGTGACAGCAAGGCAGATACAGTCACCATCAGGCGAAGCAATCGGCTGGTGCACGAGATCGGCATCTGCTTCTTCAATGTCGCCACGCGCAAAAAGTCCGGTTCCATCGTTAAAACTTCCACTAAGCACGAGTGTTAGTTCTCGACCACCATGACCATGTTCTGGTACGGGCTTGCCCGCTGGAATGCGCAACAATCGAACCTGTGTTTCGCTATCGCGTGTTTTGATAGGCACCTGATAGGCGCCTCGACCAAGCGATTTCCATTTCAGTTCGGCTAAGTCGCCGCCGACATAGGAGCGTAATGGCTCTGGTATGACCTTTGGTATGGTCGTTTGACTGAGCGATGATGAATGTCTATGCGATGTTGGGGTATTGGCCAGCTTGGTTTTGAAACCTTCCCATGAACTCGCTTCGAATTTCGCCGGTTGCACTGTTTCGAGGAGTTCTCCGCCGATCTGTTCAAACTGCTTGAGTCTTGAACGACAAGCGGGGCAAAGTGCAAGATGCGTTGCAACAGCAATGCTCCAGCCTTCTGCCAATGAACCAGTGGCATAGCTTGCAAGGAGTTCGTCACTGAGATGATGATTGATATTCATCAGTGCCCTCCTGAATTCTCGAGTGCTGCACGCAATTTGCTGAACGCCAATCGTAAGCGGGATTTAACTGTGCCGAGTGGCAGGTTCAGCTTTTTGGCGATAGCGCTATGCGAGCTTTCCTCAAAATAGGCGAGTTCAAGCAAGGCGCATTGTTCTGTCGGTAATGCTGCCATGGCCGCACGTAATTGGCTGGCAGATTGTTGCTTAGATAGTTTCATGTCGGCAGGTTGTTCCTCGTCGGGAACAAAAGCGGGGTCGGTTGGGTCGAATTCAGGGCGTCGTTCTCGCCGCACCGCATCTATGCGCTGGTTGCGTGCGATTGTGAAAATCCAGGTCGATAACGCGCCTTTGGAGAAATCAAACTGATCTGCTTTGTTCCAGACCGTAATCATAGTCTCTTGCATTAACTCTTCCGCTGTTTGCGTATCCGCAGACAGTTTAGCCATATAGGCTTTTATCCGAGGGGCAAAATGCTTGAAAATCACCTCGAATGCGTCCACGTCACGCCGCGAACTGACCGCCAGCATCAATTCCTCCAGTGAAGGCTGATTTTCAGAAGCAGTCCGTTCATTCATCTTAATTGAATCCCGTATGCTCAGATGTGGCGAAGACCGACGCTGCAAATCACGCCCTATCTTCTTTTGCCATGTCTTCAAGCCAAAGGAAACATTTGTATTCATAAAGCCTCTTACGAAGGCTTTATGAAATTGGATCACCGTGCATCGCGCTCATTGTATAAATTCGACGCATAGAAGGATTCAGAATGATTTCCTAGGACCTCTATCTTAAAGCTGCTTCGATGCTATCATTCAATAGATAATCGGCATTGGCTCGATTAAAGACCATAGAAGGACGCATTTTTAGAACATTGTCATTGGTCCTTCAGTTCCCATCAAAATGCCGCGCTGCCGCGCCTCGTTATTGATCGGGCGTGCTAAATCTGTTGCTGGCGCTTTGGTTTTGCGATCCGTTACAAGTTCTATTCCAATGAATAAGCCTCTACCGCGTATATCACCTGTGATATCAAAACGTTGTTGCATTGCACGGAAACCATCAAGCAGATAGTTGCCGACGTCCAAAGCATTGGCGCGTAAACCGTCGCGCTCAATGACATTAAGTACAGTCAATCCGGCTGCACACGAGACAGGGTTTCCACCAAATGTGTTGAAATACTCCATACCATTATCAAAGCTATCAGCGATCTCGCGGGTTGTCACAACAGCGGACATTGGATGACCATTCCCTATTCGTTTGCCCATGGTTACGATATCCGGAAGGACATCCTGCACTTCGAACGCCCACCAATGATCTGAGCTGGATTGCGACCGTTCTGCATAAAAGTTTCCGGAGGAATGCCGATGAGGCCCGCGGCATCTGGAAAGAGATCTGTCCAGACATCCAGATAGGCGGCCTCGCCAGCCCCAAGTATTTCGTTGGCAGTGAGGTCTATATGCCGTTTTGTTATTATCTTTGATGAATTGAAGGCGCGTTCGTGCGCGATCAGCATAGCGCAAATCCCAATCAAATTCCTAGCAACATTTCCTTTCAGGCACGGGACAGCGAGTTTTGGATTGACGTTGAGAAGGTGCTGTAGAAGGGCGACCTGAAACGCATTGACAATTGCCGGTGCACTGGCATTAACAATTTTGAGAATCCAACGCGCATCATTGTCTGCACCTTGATGGAAATTGCAGTCTCGCTCGCTATCAAGTTTAGAAGCGAAAGCTTCGATACCAAATAGCGCTGAGGCAAAATTTCAGCGTTGGTTGTGGTAAATTGCGGTGCAGGATGGCAGAGATTGGTGATAGCCGTTGCTTTTATATATGTGATTGAAAGCTGCAACTTGGCACATGACATGTTTTCAGGCATCAAGCATTCTGTCGGTGTCGCCGACGGTTTGTCGGAATGGACAAACACTTTTCTACTTTTGGAATGGATGGTTCAAAATGCGGGCGCTTGATGACAAAGACCGCGAAATACTGTCGATATTATCGACAGAGGCGCGCATCGCGATTAAAGTGCTTGCGGGGCGCATAGGATTGTCGCGAAGTGCCACCAGCGAGCGCATTACATGTCTTGAGAAGAGTGGTGTAATCAGGGGCTATCGTGCCGATATCGGCGAAATAAATGCGCATGTCATTTGTGCGACCTTGCTTGTAAGTTTAAAGCAGACACCTGCGCGTGAATTGTTGGATGTCCTTGCGGTTTATTCAGAAGTCCGCCGCGTATCATCTGTCAGTGGGCAGCTTGATTTCATTGTGGAGTTAGAAGCAGGGTCAATTGATCGTATTAATCAGTTGCGTGACCTGATCGCGCAGCACGAGCTCGTCGAAGACCTGACAACAGCAATTGTGCTGCGCCGCGATATTGACCGGAGATGATAAAGGTTGGATAGGAGCGGCGACGATTTTACCGGTATGCAGCGGCTGCGATAATTCCTGAACCAGCATATTGGGCCACTTCCTTTGGAGTTATCGAGTGAACAGCGTTGATGTGTTGATTTTGGGTGCAGGTGCTGCGGGGATGATGTGCGCTATTGAAGCCGCAAAGCGTGGCCGGTCGGTGCTCGTGCTCGATCATTCCAAAACGCCCGGCGATAAAATCAGAATATCGGGCGGCGGAAGATGTAACTTCACAAATATTCATACCAGTCCTAAAAATTTTATTTCTCAAAACCCCCATTTCTGTATTTCGGCTTTAAGTCGCTACAAACCAAGCGACTTCATTAACCTTTTGAAACGCTACGATATCTCATTCCATGAAAAGACACTTGGCCAACTTTTTTGCGACGGCTCGGCTGTCCAGATTATAAAGATGCTGCGCAATGAAATGGAGATATATGGTGCTCAGTTGCAGCTCCAAACCTCAATCGAAGATGTAACGAAAACTGAAGCCGGGTTTGTCGTTCGACATAGCCAAGGAACGACGATTTCAAAGTCTCTTGTTGTTGCGACAGGCGGTAAGTCGATCCCTAAAATGGGTGCGACAGGTTTGGGTTATGAAATTGCTGCGAAATTCGGATTAAACATCGTGGAGACACGTCCTGGCTTGGTGCCTCTGACGTTTGAGCCGCATCTTTTGGAGCGCTTAAAGCCATTGGCAGGTGTGGCGGTGGACGGGAAAGTGTATTGCGGCAAAACTCATTTTTCCGAAGCTGCGTTGTTCACACATCGTGGAATAAGCGGGCCAGCTATTTTACAGATATCGTCTTATTGGCGCGAAGGACGCGAAATAACGATATCTATGGTCCCGCAAGTCGACATATTTGAAGAACTACGCATATTGCGAAGTAAAAACGGCAAGCAGGCGCTGCAGACGGCACTGACTTCATTTCTTCCAAAAAAACTGGCACAAATTATAGCGATGGAAGCCGCTGCCCCTGATAAACTTGCGGATATATCAGATGCAATTCTGCGACGCGTTGATGCTTCGGTGAACAAATGGACTGTTAAGCCTGCAGGCTCAGAAGGATATCGCACGGCTGAGGTGACTATTGGTGGCGTAGATACGAAAGGGTTGAACTCTAAAACTATGGAGGCAAACAACGTAGCTGGCCTGTATTTTATCGGCGAAGTCGTCGACGTTACCGGCTGGCTGGGAGGATATAATTTTCAGTGGGCTTGGTCATCTGGCTGGAGTGCTGGCCAAGTCGCCTGATATTTCGCTATATGTATGAGGTTACTAAGAAAAAAATCCTAATTATATAATAAAAGTATTTGGACTTGCCCTTATTTAGAGGAGAGATTTTGTCACTAATTGACGGTTTATCATCTCGAACTGGATCGGTGATTTATACCCGAGTGCAGAATGTCTGCGCACAGGATTTGAGACGCCGTCAATGTATTCGCCAATGGCGTTGATCGCGTCATTTCTGGTCTGGAATACAGTGCGCAGATCAGTTCTGACTTGATCGTCTTTAAGACGGTTTCCACCATTGCATTGTCATAGCAATTTCCTTTGCCGCTCATGGATGAAAGTATCTCGTGAGCTTTGAGGATTTTGCGATACTCATAACTGGCATATTGGCTCCCCTTGTCCGAGTGCTGGATCAACCCCGGCTTTGGTTGACGGATTGCAATGGCTTTCTTCAAAGCACTGATCGCCAGATCCTTCTTCATCCTATCGCGTGCTTCCCAGCCGATGATGCGACGCGAATAAAGATCGACAACGATTGCCAGATATAGCCAGCCTTCTGCCGTCCATATGTAACTGATATCGACACCCCATTTTTGATTAGGCCCATCACAAGTGAAGTCCTGATCCAGAAGATTGGGAGCGACGGGCTCACCATGATTGCTGTCGGTCGTGCGTTTGAAGCGAGTTTTCTGCCGGGCTTTAAGGCCGTTTTCACGCATCAGTCGCGCCGTGCGGTGACGTCCTGCTCGAATACCTTCTTCGTTCAGTTCGACATGCATTCAAGGGCTGCCATAAGTTTCACGTGACAGCTCAAACTGATTACGAATATGCGCCAGGATAATCATGTCATCAAGCTGGCGACGACCGGGCAAACGATGCTTCCATGCATAATAACCGCTGATACTGACGCCTGAGAAAGCGCATAGCCGTGACACAGACATATGGGCCTTCTCCGTGTCGATGAACACAAACCTCATCGATTGTTCGGCGGGAAAACAGTTCGCTGGACTGTTTTCTTATCCGCCTCAACTCGAACGAAGAAGGCCGTCGCTTTTTTTAGCAGGTATGTTCCTCGCGCAGGAGTTCGTTTTCTTTACGAAGCCGGGCAAGTTCCTCGCTCATGTCCTCATTAGGACCAGAAAGCAGATCCTTCTCAGCAAAATTGCGCCGCCAACGGTCAAGTATTGATTTACCAATCCCAAGGTCAACCGCAACCGATGAAATGCTTCGATCGCTCGTCGTTAAAATCCGAGCGGCTTCACGTTTAAACTCGTCTGTAAATTCTCGCTGCTTCAATTCTAAGTCTCCTGTCAGTTTTATCTAACAGAAGCTCTCCACTTTTGAAGGGGAAGTCCAAGATATGGCTGCCATACTTTTTCAATACGACCAAAAATTCAGCGTGCTGAAATGATGGTAGCAATTCGTCTGCAGCTTTACCGAACTTAAACGTCAAGTGCCAGTGCTTTTGAATTGTTAATGTGATCCGATAAAGCTTCTGTCGCCTTATCGGTATTTCTTGTTTCGATGGCCTCGATAATACGCAGATGTTCTTGCATAACGGGTGCGACGCGTCCTTCAATCGTATAACGCTCTTGATTGATTAAACGGGTTTTAACTGAATTGACGCGATAAGCCGTTGAGATGATGTTGTTTCCCATCGCATCGATAAGTGTGTTGTGCATTTTCCAATCAATTTGCTGCGCCTTTTCTTCTTCCAGAGGGCTCAGTGTTTTTGATTGTGCGAGCGCAAGCATTTCTTCGTGTTCGTCACGAAGGGATTTTATAGCGGCGTCAGATGCGTTACGCGTAAAAAGCTGTACAGCCTCTTTTTCCATTACCAGGCGAAACTGAAACGCCTCACGGATAAGATTGAGATCCACATGTGCAATTTGAATTCCGCGCTGTGGCAACGCTGTCAATAGACCTTCGGATTCCAGCCGGGGAATGATTTCACGGATTGGTCCAAGCGGTAGTCCAGTGCTTTCGACAAGTTGTCGTTGCGATAAAAATTGCCCAGGCAAAAATTCCCGTGCCAGAAGCTTGTCGATGATGCTGCTATAGGCAAGCTCGCGCTGCTTAATGACTTCTTTTCCACCTGCGCGAGGTTGGCCTAACGGCGTCATTCAAAATTCCTAACTTATAACTGATTCATCAGTGAAATATTATTGAGTACTTGGATGATCAAAATTGCAAGAGTTTGTTGTAAGCGCGGCAGTTTAACACAATCGTGCCGCGCTTTTTATGCGTCTGATACTCCGGCTCTAATGGAGAATTTGACTCAAGAAGAGTTTGGTGCGCTCGTGCTGCGGGTTGTCGAAAAACTCGGCTGGCGCATTCTCTTCGACAATCTGGCCCTGATCCATAAAGATCACGCGGTTTGCAACCTGACGGGCAAAGCCCATTTCATGTGTCACGCAGATCATGGTCATGCCTTCATCAGCGAGGCTAACCATTGTATCAAGCACTTCCTTGACCATTTCCGGATCAAGCGCTGAAGTCGGCTCGTCAAAGAGCATCACTTTCGGGTTCATGCACAGCGCACGGGCAATTGCCACACGTTGCTGCTGACCACCGGAAAGCTGACCCGGATATTTATTGGCCTGTTCCGGAATTTTCACGCGCTTCAAATAGTGCATCGCGATTTCTTCCGCCTGCTTCTTGGGCATTTTGCGCACCCAGATTGGGGCCAGCGTGCAATTCTCCAGAATGGTCAGATGCGGGAACAGGTTGAAGTGCTGAAACACCATCCCGACTTCGCGACGCACTTCATCGATCTTCTTGAGATCGTTGGTGAGCTCAATGCCATCAACGATTATTTGCCCTTTCTGGTGTTCTTCCAGACGGTTGACGCAACGGATCATCGTTGATTTGCCGGAGCCTGAAGGGCCGGCAACGACGATGCGTTCGCCACGCATGACTTTCAGATTAATATCACGCAGCACGTGGAACTCACCATACCACTTGTGCATGTTCTTGATCTCGATAGCCACTTCGGTCTTCGAGATTTCCAGTTTTGAACGGTCGATGTCGACACCTAGCTCAGATTGCGGGAGGGCGCTTTGTGCACTCATTTGAATTATTCCCTTTAATTCTTATCGTTTGTGACCCGTGTCGAGCCGTCGTTCCATGAATATAGAGTATCGCGACATGGCGAAACAGAAAATCCAGAAAACAAAACCCGCAAAGATTAATCCGGTTACGGGAGTAACTGGTGAGGCCCAGTTGGCGTCTGAGAAATTGAGGCGAACAATCCCGAGCAGGTCAAACATTGCAATAATTGTGACGAGCGATGTATCTTTGAACAAGCCGATGAAGGTGTTTACGATACCGGGGATTACGAGTTTTAAGGCTTGAGGAAGAACGACGAGGATCATCTTCTGCCAATAGGTTAACCCCAGAGCGTCGGCACCTTCATACTGGCCTTTGGGCATTGCCTGAAGGCCACCGCGCACCACTTCAGCCATATAAGCCGATGCAAAAAGCGAGACGCCGATCAGTGCGCGAATGAATTTATCAACTGTAAAGCCCTGTGGGAGGAACAGAGGCAAAACCACACTTGCCATGAACAATACGGCCAGCAATGGAATGCCGCGTACCAGTTCAATAAACGCAGTTGAAAGCTTGCGGATTACCGGCAATTCGGATCTGCGACCCAATGCGAGCAAGACGCCCATTGGCAGCGACACGGAAATGCCGACAAATGAAAGCGTCAGCGTAACGAGCAACCCGCCCCAGAGCGATGTCTCGACATAGGGCAAGCCAAAAATGCCACCAATAAGCAATATGACTGAAACTACCGGCAATAACAGGAACATAAGAGCCGCATTTAGCGCCTTGTGTCCGACTTTCGATATCAGCAGCGGGGCTAACAGCATTGCGAAAAGCATAAAAACGGCAATCGGGCGCCAGCGCTCATCTATTGGATAGCGCCCGAAAATGAACTGATCCATTTTTGCATTAACGAATGCCCAGCATGCGCCGGACCAACCATCTGGCTGCATGCCGCCTTGGGCGATGGTCGAACAGGCTTCGCGACCGCTGCCTGTCCATGATGCGTCAATGAAAAGCCATTTCACTGCTGGCGGTAGCAGCCATCCGATGAGAAGCAGAGCTAAAATGGTGAAAATGCTGTCTTTCAGACTGCCAAATAATGAGCGTCTGATCCATGCCAGCGCGCCAGTTCGAGTTCCTGGTGCAGGAAGAGCAGGGTGCATTTCCTTGCGGATGAAATGTGTATCGCTCATTTTACCGCTCCTTCAGCGCCACTTTTGTGTTGAACCAGTTCATGAAGGCAGAAGCCGTCAGGCTCAGCGATACGAACACGATTGCCCATATCGTTATAACTTCAATTGCCTGTCCCGTCTGGTTCATGATTGTTCCGCCGATAGAGACGATATCGGCATAGCCAACGGCGATAGCGAGTGAGGAATCTTTCATCAGGTTGAGATATTGGCTTGTGAGCGGAGGAATGATGATCCGCATAGCTTGCGGTATGACGACAAGCCGAGTGGTCAGTGAAGGAGAAAGCCCCAATGCATGCGCCGCTTCTGTCTGGCCTTTGTTAACACCAACGATACCGGACCTCACAATCTCGGCAATGTATGCGGCGGTATAAAAAGACAGGGACAAGAACAGCGACAAAAATTCTGGTCCAACCGTCATGCCGCCCTGAAGCCGAAACCGCCCAAGTTCCGGCAGTTCAAAAGACAGTGCTCCGCCTGCCACAAGCATTGTGAGTGTTGGCAAGGCAATGAGTAAAGCCACTGTTATCCAAAGAACAGGCAAACGCTTGCCCGTCGCAGCTTGTTTGTTGCGCGAGTAAAATCCAATCGCAATACTAGCCAGAATCGCGATGATGAAAGCGGTGAAAACCCAGACGCCAGCACCACCAAAGTCGGGTTTTGGAAATGAAATGCCGCGATTGTTGATGAAAACTGAGAAAGGGAGTTCAATCGACTGCCGGATCTGTGGCAGGATCGAAATGACGCCGACATACCAGAAGAAGACGATCAGTAGTGGCGGAATATTACGGAACACCTCAACATATACTGTGCATAATTTTGCGATCAGCCAATTGTTGGATAGTCGTCCAATTCCAATCAAAAAGCCCAGAATAGTTGCGGCAACAATGCCGGTGACTGCCACCAAAAGGGTATTGAGAAAACCTACAAGAAGCGCACGTCCATAAGTGGAGTCGCTTGAGAATGGGATTAATGCCTGTGAGATATCGAAGCCAGCGCGACCTTCAAGAAAGCCAAAACCCGATGCAATGTTCGCGCGCTGCAAGTTTGCAATCGTGTTTGAGACAATCCAATATGCTGCCGCAACAAGACAGATGAGCACAGCTATCTGGAATAGTTGGCCCCGAAATTTTGGATCGTTCATGGAGCGCAGTTTTTTGTCTGGACCAACGTCTTTAGTCATGACGTTTTCAGCCATGGATTAACTCCCTCCCAAAGTCAGGCGCGTCCTGAATAAGTTTTGGTGGAAGGACCCCAAATCTATGCCAGGCAGATAGGAGGAAGAGCGCATTGGCGCTCTTCCTGATGTGGTGGTGCGTTTCTTAGCGAACAGGTGGGGCATACTGGATGCCGCCCTTGTTCCACAATTGGTTCAGGCCACGATCAATTTTCAGCGGACTATCTTTGCCAAGATTACGTTCGAAGATTTCGCCGTAATTGCCTACGCTTTTGATCGTGCTCTCAGACCATCCATTGTCGAGGCCAAGATCTGCACCGATCTTGTTACCAGTTTCAACGCCAAGGAAACGCTGAATATCCGGATTTACAGACTGCTTCATTTCCTCGACGTTGGCCTGTGTAATGCCGAATTCTTCAGCGTTGATCAGAGCGTAGTGAACCCAGCTTACAATGTCGAACCACTGATCATCACCATGGCGAACAACAAGGCCAAGTGGTTCTTTCGAGATGATTTCTGGCAGAATTACGTGGTTGTCGGGATCTTTCAAAGCCAAACGCAGCGAGTACAGCGCCGATTGGTCGGTCGTGTAAACATCGCAGCGGCCTGCTGCATAAGCACCGTCGACTTCTTCCTGCTTTTCGAAAACGATTGGCTCATAGGTGATTTTATTGGCGCGGAAGTAATCCGCCACATTCATTTCAGTGGTGGTTCCAGTCTGCAAGCAGACCGAAGCGCCATCCAGATCGAGCGCCGATTTCACGCCAAGGTCTTTGCGGACCATGAAGCCCTGACCATCATAGAAATTGACGGGGCGGAAGTTGAAACCAAGTGCTGTATCACGGCTGATTGTCCAGGTGGTTTCACGCGAGAGCAGGTCTACTTCACCAGACTGGAGCGCAGGTGTGCGTTCTTTAGAGGTCAAAGGAATGTACTTTACCTTTGTCGCATCGCCCAAGACAGCAGCTGCTACCGCTTTACAATAATCGACGGAAAAACCGGACCATTCGCCTTTGTCATTGGGTGCCGCAAAACCAGCAAGCCCGCTGTTGACGCCGCAATGCAAAACGCCACGTGTCTTCACATCCGACAAAGTGGATGCTGAAGACATGGACGTTGCAGCTGTCGCGGCAATCATTCCCATTACAGTGCTAAGTAGAACCTTTTTCATTGTTTCACCCTGTTTATCTGGCTTAAAGAGCCAATTTAAGTTGAGAAGGTCCTTCAACAGACAGTGCAGAACCGCCTGTTGAAAATTTGAAGATGTTATTTCTGGAGCTTATTGACTGCCGCAACGACGCGTTCGCATGCACCGCGCAAAGTTTCAGTTGCTACCGCATATGCAAACCGAATGTGGCCCGGCATGCCAAAAGCATCGCCATGAACAACGCCGACATGCGCTTCATCCAGAAGGTAAGACGCAACATCGAGATCGCTTTTGATCACTTTACCGTCTGCTGTTTTACGACCGAACAGTGCTGAGCAATCTGCAAAAACATAAAACGCGCCTTCCGGGGCATCGGCTTCAAGGCCATCGGCCTTAGCGATCATGTCCATTGCGATTGCGCGGCGCTCACCCAGAATGCGAAGCCACTCTGGCATGAAATCATGACCGCCATTGAGCGCCACGACTGCGGCTCCCTGACTGACGGATGATGGGTGCGCGGTGCTCTGGGACTGCAACATTTCCATTGCCGAAACCAACCAGGCAGGACCGCCGGAATAGCCCAGCCGCCAGCCAGTCATGGAGAAGCCTTTTGATACGCCGTTGATCGTCAGTGTGCGATCATAAAGGGCTGGCTCTACAGCCGCTGGCGTTTCAAAAGTGCCTTGATAGATAACATGTTCATAAATGTCATCGGCCATAACAAGTACATTTGGATGGCGCAGAAGCACATCAGTTAACGCTTTGAGTTCATCCTTGGAATAAACGGCACCAGTTGGATTGCTTGGCGAGTTCAGAATAACCCAGCGGGTTTTAGGGGTAATAGCAGCTTCGAGTTCTTCTGGCTGCAAGATCCAGCGGTTGCTGCGCTTTGTTGCGACGGAAACCGGTACGCCGCCAGCAAGACGGATCATATCAGGGTAAGAAACCCAGTAAGGTGCCGGGATGATAACTTCATCACCGTAATCCAGGGTTGCGAAGAACGCATTGAAAATCAGCTGCTTGGCACCTGCGCCAGCGATGATTTGATTTGGTTCATAAGTCAGGTTGTTTTCGGACTTGAACTTATGAATTATTGCCGCCTTGAGAGCTGCTGTACCTGATACGGCGGTATATTTTGTTTCGCCATTGCGAATGGCTTCCACGCCCGCATCGGCGATGGCTTTTGGCGTGGCGAAATCGAGTTCACCTTCACCGAGGTTTACGACGTCGAAACCTGCTGCACGCAAAGCGCGGACTTTATTGGAAATTTCGGCGGTCGGAGAGGCGCCGATGACGCTCATGCGCGGCGCAAGACGTTGGATGGACATGGGGTAGACTTTCAGAGATATGACAGTGATGTTTGCAGATTCCGAGTGCCGCCTAATGGCGTCATATCGTCATCAATACGCGCGCAGTTTCTGATCGCTTGCCTGGGACGCAGATGAGCTCTTGATACCTTTATATGCATCCAGAGCACCTTTTGCTGCGTCGCGTAGAAGGGCGATGTCATGCGGTCCTGCGATGATACGGTATCCGCGTTCAACCAGATCTGCGACTGAGGCACCTGCGTTAGGAACAGTCCCCATGATTTTTCCGGAACGCAAAATGGCATCTTCGGCCTTCTTGACCAGCGCACGAACTGCCGGATCATCTGTCTGCTCCAGCTTGCCAATCGATCCGGCCAGATCGTTAACGCCGATGAAGACGCAATCAAGACCTTCAATTGCGCAGATCGCGTCGATCTGCTCAACAGCGGCTGCCGACTCCACCTGACAAATTGTCAGAAGGTTCTCATTTGCCTGATGAATGTAGTCTGGAACAAGACCATAGGTCGAGGCGCGGACGACACCTGCCGCATAACCGCGGCGTCCATGTGGTGGGTAATAGCAGCCAGCGATCGCGGCGCGAGCCTCTTCAACATTCTCCACCGATGGGATCATGACCGATTGAACGCCAGCATCGAGAATGCGCTTCAGATAGACATGGTCGTTCCACGGAACACGGACAATTGCGGGTGTTGGGGTGACTGCAACGGCGCGCAGCTCATCAACGATTGTTGCAGCGTCGCCAACGCCATGCTCGTGATCAAGAAGGAGGAAGTCAAATCCGATATGGCCCAGAACTTCGGCAGCCGTAACAGATCCGCCAGCCACCCAGCAACCGAATGCGACCTCTCCCGCCAATAGGCGAGCCTTGAGTTGATTTGTTTTAAACATGCTTGAGGTCTCCATCAGCTACATATTGTGCCGCCGATGAGACAAGCTCCTCCACAGCTCTACGCTTCTTTATCAAGAGCTAATCGATGGAGTCAATATAATTGATTGTTAAAAAATATTTGACTAACATGTTAGCTGGAATGGCATGTTTGGCGCCCCCGTACGGAATTTGTCGTATAGATGTTTTAACGCTCGTGAATCCCACAATGTCCATAGTAATTAGAGAGAGCTTTAACCGATCATGATAGTTAAAAGCACATGAGAAAACGGGTTCTATGATTGCATGAAAATAGATTCTTAGATCTCGAGTAGACATACGACAAATTCTGACTTTTGCCATATGTTTTGTTTCGCTGAGATGATGGCGTGTTATTCACGCGAACATCAGCACCACGGGCCGAGCTCATCAATGATCGCTCTGGTGATTTGGTGAAACTGTTTCGTATCCTGCAACGACATTATCCGCAGTTCATGGACACGCTTCGCTTCTAGATTACCAGCCGACGCGAGTTTGAGCGGCTGAAGGCAAACGACCCAACTACATTGACCGATCTGAAAAGTGCGGTAAAGTTTGTTTATCTCCAGCGCCTGACCTTAATGGCAAAGTTGCGGGTCGTTCGTTTGGTGTGAATCGGGATATCGGCTCGCGTTTCAATATGACCACACTTGCGCCCTTGCTTCTGGACGTGCATGAACGCCTTGCATCTGTGGTGATTGAGTACCTTGATTGGCAGATGTTCATTGATCGTTCTGACCGTCCAGAAACTCTGTTCTATCGCGGTCCGCCATACTGAGGGACCGAATATCATTATGGCAAGGAACTGTTCGGCCGGGATCAATATGATGTCATGGTCGAACGCCTTGCTCGACTGTCAGATCGGTTCATCAAGTGATAAGCAGCACCAATTGGCGGAAGAAGCCAATTGTCTTTTATGTTTAGCAAACGTTAGCCAATCAGGGCTTCCGTTTGATGTTGCAAAGGACATGAAAATGGTTTTGAAATTGTTCCTTGTTGAATTCGTTCACATCACAGGGACAGAGCTACGTTTCTGTGGAGCCCTCAATTATAATGACGCACTACAGACCGTATCGTCACCACAGTCACGTTATTGTTTTACAGGGCGTCTGTCACAGATTGCCGCGACTGTGACTTGCAATGATAATGGCGTGATACAGACTTATTACCACTACTAAGGCATTCTACGGCATTAGCGCATTTATCTTTTTGTGCCAAAGCTAACGCCGCACTGTACCAAAGGCCGCGCCACACGTCCGCTTCGGATATTAAAAGAGATTAATGCATCTATGGCGGCTCACTGCCTGAATACGTCTTAGTCAGACGGACTAGGACTAGGTCATAGTCACTCTGTGACAACTCAGCGATATGCACATCTTGCATCAGATCCGATACGAGACGCTGCTGATAGTGTCTCATATATGATCGACAGTAAATTAACTCGAAAAAATTAAAAAAGTTCAATTTTCTATTAGCAAAATTCACATTTCATCGTTGATCGAAGGACGCGTGAGCATCCAGATTTTTCCGCTTTGGAAAAATCCATATCGAGCGTTATTGTTAGTAACTAGGGCGCTATTTGACGCCCTAGCTCCCGCTTTTTTATTAATAGCGCTGACGAATGAATATACCCGCCAGTACTGATATTGTGACAGTGACGGTTAGCAGAACGAAGGCAAGGGCAGCGCCGAGTGGCCAGTTTGCTTTGTTCAGTATCTCAGTCACGATCATTGGAGCCATCATTCGGAACGATGGGCCGCCAAGAAGGACTGGTGTGGCGTATGCATTCATTGTCAAAATGAATGACAAAACTGACGCTGCGAGAAGACCCGGCATGATTTGTGGCATACGAACGAGCATAAAGCTTTGAAAAGGCGATGCACCAAGGCTTGCAGCGGCATAATCAATGTTTTCATCCAGTCCTTCGAAAACGCTTTGTAATGTAAGAACGACATAAGGAAGATTGACGGCCGTTATACCAATAAAGACAGCTGTTGGTGTTTGCATGATCGTTAGCGGCGTAGAAATGATGCCGATTTTCATAAGAAGAAAATTCAGCACTCCCGTCTGACCAAACGCGACCATCCAGCCCGCAGCGCGGACAGCGTTCGAAATGAACAGTGGCAGGATAATTGCCATGAGAAGTATGGTTTTGAGACTACCCTTTTGTCGTGAAATCCAATTGGCAAGCGGCAGGCTGAGTATGATGCAGACTGCGGTAACAGAACCTGCCATGAACAAGGTTGTCCCCATGCCTTTTAGATAGTATGTGTCGGTAAAGAATGTTGCAAAGTTTGCTAGTGTAAAGCCTTGCACCATAAATTCGCCGGGCACGAAATCGTTGAAGCTGTAACGCAACAGATAAAGCAGCGGCAATGCCATGAATACAAGGACCAGCCCTGTCGCAGGCATGAGAAGTGCAGCGGCGGAAATTGATGTTTTTTGCATGGCTATACCGGGAAAGCTGGAGCTGAACCTGTCTGGCTTAGCCAGACAGGTTGTTGCGATAATCAGGCTTTAAACTCTTTGTTCCACCAGTTTTGCAGGTCGGCATCTGCCTTCGCGACATATTCAAGATCAGGCAGAACGAATTGTTCACGCTGCGCGGCAGTATAATCAACGGCTGATGCGAGTTCGGCAGGTAATGCCACCTCAGAATTGGTTGGCGCATAGCCCATCTGCTCGGCAAAAGCTGTTTGTGGCGCTTGTTCAAGCATGGCGTTCATATACTGGTAGGCTGCTTGCTTGTTTGGTGCGTTTTTAGGCACTGTCATGTCCGAGAGGTAGAGCCCGATGCCTTCTTTTGGAATAGCAATTTCGATGTCGATACCCGCATTCTTCCACATGTAGCCGCGTGCATTCCACATGATGCACATGACGATTTCACCGGACTTCAATGCCTGCGCAAGAGCCTCATTGGTAGGATAGATCTTCACACCCTGTTTTTTCAGCTCCAATAGCTTGGCTTTGCCGGGTTCGTAGTCAGAAGCACCGCCGCCAGCTATCATCGCGGCTGATTCAATTGTCGTCTGATACTGAAGATCAATGACGCCAACGCGACCAGCATATTTCGGATCCCACAAATCGGCTTAGGATGTCGGCGCTGGGCTTACCTGCTTTGGATTATAAAGAATAACCCGACCCGTATAGATATGTGGGATGGAGTAGTTGGTGCGGATGAATGGCAGAACCTTGCTCAGGTTTGGAACTTTGGTTTCATCCAGCCCTTCAATAACTCCGTTCTGGAACATTTCAAAGCTCCCCTGACGGGTGAGACACGCAATATCCATAGAGCCGCGTGGCAAACGCCGCTCCGCTAGAAGCTTTGCTTTGCGCACTGTATCTGTCGCAGGATCATAGATGACCTGCATACCGCTGCCCTTCAGATTGCCATCAGCAATATTGATTTGTTGCAGATTTTGGTAATCGCCGCCCCATGTGCCAACAACGGCTCGACCTGACGCTTTGGCGAATGAAGGCAACATTGTTGAAGCCAAAAGGCTGCCGGAAAGAATTCCAAAAGTGCGTCTGCTGATTGTTGTCATGCTAGTTCCCCTTTTGATCGTTGATGAAGCATTCCCGGAGGTCTGTCGCCTCGTTCGGGATTAAATGATTAAAGCAGCACGACGTCCTCTGGCGCGATGCTCATTGTGATTGAACTTTCAGGAGTAAGATCGATACCCGCCTCATTCAGTTCCCGTGGAGATGCAACGGCTGTCAGATGCTGTCCGTCGGTCAGCATCAGATCAATCTCGACCATGCCGCCCAAGAATACATGCTTCTTGATAATAGCCGTCTGATTGTTTTGAGCAGAAGGAAGAGGTGCTTTGCTCAACCGCAGAGCTTCGGGCCGGATAAGCACTTCAGATGCTGTCTTAGTGCTTTGTGCCGCCTGAAAATGAACGCCGCCTTTAGTCGTAAAGCGCCCATTTTCGACCGCTTTTCCGGATAGGAAATTTGCACGTCCAATAAAATCGGCAACAAAGCGATTTGCAGGCTGCTTATATAATTGCTCCGCATTGCCGATCTGTTCAATCAGCCCCGAACGCATGAGTACCAATCGGTCACCAACCGACATGGCTTCTTCCTGATCGTGCGTGACCATGATTGTTGTGATGCCAAGTGACTTCTGTAGGCTGCGAAGCTCGTCACGCACTTGCAAACGCAGACGTGCATCCAGATTGGATAGCGGCTCATCAAGAAGCAGCATATCGGGCCGAATTGCGATAGCACGGGCAATCGCGACGCGCTGTTGTTGCCCGCCGGATAGCTGCTTTGGCAGGCGCTCTATCAGATGTGCAAGATCAACGAGTTCAAGAGCGTGTTTAACGCGGCTTTTCAGCTCTGGTTCTGCCACTTTCCTGCGGCGCAGACCAAAGGCGACATTCTCAAAAATGCTCAGATGCGGGAAAAGCGCATAGTTTTGAAATACCAGACCAATATTGCGCCGATGCGGCGGTTCAAACGTAATGTCTCTTTTTCCAAGGCGCATGGTTCCCGCATCAGGTTCGATGAAGCCAGCCAGCATGCGCAATGTTGTGGTTTTTCCGCACCCGGACGGCCCTAAGAAAATGAGAAACTCACCCTCATGGACATCAAGCGTCATGTCGGATACAGCTTTGAAAGCACCGTAGGTTTTGGTCAGTCCCTGAATTTGAACGTCAGCCATCAGACCATCCTCGAAATATTCACAAAGCGATTGGAAATCATCAGCATTAGCGCCACGAAAAGCACTTGCAGTACGGAAACGGCAGCGATTGTTGGATCAATCTTCCATTCCAGATATTGCATCATCGCAACCGGAAGCGTGACCTGTCCGGGACCAGAAAGGAAAATAGAGACCTCAAGATTGCCGAAGCTGACAACGAACGAAAATACAGCAGCAGCAAATATTCCCGGTTTGATGAGCGGTAGTGTCACCAGCCAGACAACAGTTGATGGTTTGGCACCGAGCGAAGCAGCAGCTTCCTCAACCGACATATTCACACCTTCAAGCGAAGCCAGAAGCAGGCGGATACACCATGGGATTGTCAACAAGACATGCCCTGCCACGAAAACACCAGTTGAGCCGACAATAGGCGCACCAGATGCTATCTCGATTTCAACAACCGTTACATAGAGCGCTGCACCGATAACAATTGCTGGCACCGTGAGAGGCGACATCAAGAGTTGGATCAAGGCACTGCGACCACGGAAGTTCCGCCTTACAATCACCATCGCCGCAGGGACCGAGACCAGCAGACCAGCAATCATCGCGAAGCTTGCAACCGCGATGGAAAGCAGAAAGCCGCTCAGAAACTGGGGCTGACGAAACGCTTCCGAAAACCAGTGGAGTGAGTAGCCTTCAACCGGCAATGACAGTATCTCGTTCGAGATGACAGAAAGCCAGAACACAAGCACAAGGGGCAGAAGCATCAGCACCAGGCTGAATGCTATCATTGTCGCTGCTCCCAATCGTCCTAGGCGTTCTGTAAGAGAATTGCCTCGGACCATTCGACCTACTCCGCCAGGGTGTTCTTATGAAAGACGCCGCCCTTCATGATGGCAGTTAAGCACTCATCATGTCTTTCAAGTGTGGTGATGTCTTCGAATGGGTTACCATCAACAATCAAAAGATCAGCATATGCGCCGGGCATGATAACGCCGATTTCATCTTCCATGCCGCATAGCTTTGCTGAAACGCGTGTTGCTGAATGCAGAACTTCGCGGTTGGTCAAAACGCTTGCACGTAATGAAAATTCCATCGACTGATATTTATGAAGCTGCCCAAGCAAATCTGACCCAAATGCCATTGGCAGGCCAGCGTCACGCATTATCGCCAGCGACTCCAATCCGCCACGGCGTACTGTATCAATTTTGGATTGGGAATCTGCGCTTAAACCAAAGCTTGCGCCTTCCATAGCCAGCCCTTCATAGGCAACGAGCGTTGGGCAAGCAATTGCACCGGCTTCGGCAGCAAGTCGTGCAGTCTCAGGAGTGATAAGATTACAATGTTCTAACGACTTAACACCGCATTCGACAGCACGGCGAATAGAGGCGTCGGAGTATGTGTGTGCCGCAACATAAAGACCGTAGTTTTCGGCCTCTTCAACGATGGCGCAAATTTCTTCGCGCGAGTATTGTAATACGTGAATAGGATCATTGGGCGAAGCGACGCCACCATTTGCCATGATTTTGATGAACTGCGCACCATTCTTGATTTCTTCGCGTGCAGCGCGACGCACTTCATCTACGCCATCGGCAATGCGTCCCAAACTTCCCAGGCGGGCTTCATGCAATGGCCGATTGTCGTAACGCTTACGGTAGTCGCCATGGCCGACGGTTTGGCTCAATGCTTTGCCACATATAACAAGGCGAGGGGCCTCAACTGTTCCTTCATCGACAGCAAGCTTTAAGCCGAGATCAGCGCCAGCCAAATCGCGCAGAGTTGTGAACCCGCGCATCAACATATTACGCATGATTTTGGCGCTGCGCAAAGCAATGAGGGATGTTGGCAAAGCGGCATTTTCAGCGAGATCGACCAGAGTCGCAGCTACGTGTACGTGTGCATCAACAAGGCCTGGCATCAATGTGCGGCCAGCAAGGTCAATCCTCTGAGCATCAGGAGCATCAATGCGCTGGTCGCTAACCGTAACGATGCGGTCGCCTTCGACTAGCACTTCTAGTCCGGCTTTGAGGGTGCCATTATCGACATCAAGGACATGGCCGCCGAAAAACACAAAACTTGTCATAGTTCATTCCCCATTATGCGCCAGTTTCAGCGCTTGTATACAGTAAGTATATTAGCAACATCCTTGCATAGGGATTTTGGTTTGTCTACATAAAAACAGGTTAGTTTGTTTTTATGTTGAAAACTCACCTATAGCACTGTTTTAATTTATATTTATGTCGATCCCAATCATTGGCCTTGTTGATTTTAGGTGCAGTTCGCTTAATATCGAGGCATAAATTTAACTGTCGTCACCTGTAGAGATCACGCCATATGAATCGTTCCATAAAGCCGATCAAGGGTCAGAATTCGGCGCTATCAAGTAGAAAAACGCAAGCCGAACGCTCTTCATCGACCCGTTCACGCGTTTGTCAGGCAACACTTGAAGCACTTGCTGAGGTTGGGCATGGGCTGATCTCGACCGCAATGATCGCGCAAAAAGCAAAAGTTTCGCGCGGTGCACTGACGCATCAGTTTCCCTCGCGTAATGATCTTCTCGTCGCAGCTCTTCGACAGCTTCACGAAGACTGGGAGGTGGCTGATCCGTTTGGTGCAGACCCCAATGAAACCCAATATACGCTGCCGGAACTAACAGAAGCACTGTGGCTGACGATCTTCTCCGATACGCGCTACATCGCTGCTATTGAATTGATGCTCGCTGCGCGTTTGGATAATGAGCTTGGTCAGAGATTGCGTGATGAAATGAGCCGTTGGGTCGATATACGTGATTTAAGCATATCGAAGCTGGTGGGTTTTGAGCCTGACAATGAAACTGACACCTTAAAGCTTCATCTTATTCTGTCAGTTTTGCGTGGTATCGCGGTGCACCAAAGCTTTGATCCAGAAATGGCAACGGGTCGAAAATTAGTTGATCTGTGGAAAAAAATGTTGAGTCAAATAATGGAGGAGCATAAATATTTGTAATTATTAAATAATTGAATGTGTAAATGTTTATTTTATCTAATATTTAGCGTTATTTTAGAATAACTTCACATATGGCAAAATAGAATTTTACCATATGTGACATATTTGCAAGTTTATTTATTATTACTTACTAATTGTCCTTCTATGGATTCGATTTGACATAAAATATCCGCTAGAATTACAGTCCGGTTTTTATTCGCATGGTCTCCAACCTTTCCATGGCCATAACGCCGTCAATGATGTTTGGAGCGGATGTTTCTGCACCCATGAGCGCCGGAATGACATCGGCCAACAATGAATGATAGCCCTTGGGGTCTTCGTTCGCAGCTGCGGTGAAGTTGGGCTTCCAAGTAAGTGTGTCGCATTCGCCTGATAGCGTTGCCTTAGGGTCATCTATCTTGAATGCAGGATTGCGATGCCAGCGCACATCTATGACATCCTCCACTTCGATACGTTGATGATCTCCCATCAACTCGATACGTTCGACGGGGGTTCCGCGTGATTGCATCGTCCCCATAGCAATGGTCCCAATCGCTCCACATTCAAAATCGAATGCAGCATGAATCAGCAACTTACCCGGTTCTTTTTCAACTTTCCTGGCTGTCAGTTTTCGCACTGGAGAGACCAGATGAGAGACGAGATCCATGTAATGGACGCAATGATGCAGGAAGAAGCCGGTATAATCGACATTGCCCGCGAAATAGCCAGGTGCTGTCATATAATAGCCTGTTAGGCCCAGAACATCGCCAAATTGGCCGGAGCGAATGATATTTGCCGCGATTTTGTTGCCGATTGAATAACGCTTCATGAAACCGAGCAGCAGTGGCTTTTTCGCTTTCTCGGATGCTTTCAAAAGCTCACGAGCGCCTTCGGCTGATCCCGAGGGTGGTTTTTCCATGAATACAGGTAGACCTCGCTCCAATGCAGCTTTGCCAAAGGCAAGATGTTGATCAGGGCCAACTGCCATGCCAATGGCGTCCAGACCGGGTGTATTGAGTAAAGCCTCGACGTCAGTTGTGAGCGTACGCACCCCGAACTGCCTTCCGGCATTCTTTAGGCGTTGCGGGTCGATATCGCAAAGAGCGGCAATTTCCACGTCATAGCGAACGAGCTGAGGTAATAACATTTGGGTTGCGTGGATGCCGCAACCAATCCAACCAATTTTGAGGGTCATCGACGATACTCCGTGAGAAGGAGATGGCTTTTCATGAAGGCGGTGCTGGCTGCCAAGCGATCACTTTCGTCTTCGTGTGGTGCGCGCCATTGGGCAAAAGGAACGCCAAAACGATCATCCTGACGCCGGAAAGGTTCAAGTGAGATTGGGCCGGTGTAACCGATTTCATGCAGTGCCCGACAAACTGCTACCCAATCTGTTGCGCCGGTGCCGGGGAAGCCGCGGTGATTTTCGTTGGCTTGAAAATGCACAACCAGATCGCCCGCAAGCCTGATTGCTTCAGGAATTGAGCTTTCTTCCATGTGCATATGGAATGTGTCGAGCATCAGCTTTATTGCTGGCTGATCAACAGCATCCAACAGCTCGATTGCTTGTTGCGTTGTGCACAACACGTCGCTTTCAAAGCGATTTAGTGGCTCAACAGCGAGCAGAACATCGCTACCCTGAGCGTACTCTCCTGCAATTTTCAGAGCGTTCACACAGCTATCTTTGCGGCGCAAACGCTCGTCTTCTGAAACTGGCTGTGGTGGGCGACCAGCAAAAACCAGCGGATTTCCAGTTAAAGGGCCACCGACGACCTGCGCGCCAAGTGCATTGGCGCAATCGACAGTATATTTGAGATAATCAACACCGCCCTGATAGGCCTTGTTGTCCGCAGAAGAAATATTGCGTTCAAGATTGACGCGCGCTGCAAGCACGACGCTCAATCCTGCATCATCAAGTGCTTTGCGTGTTTCTTTGAGATCAAGTTCGCCGGGTTCAGGCACCAGCAACTCAACAAAATCAAATCCGTGCTCGCGCATTTTTTGAAAGAGCGGGAAATGTTCGGCTGTGAAAGGCCGCGCATATTGCATTGAAATCAACCCGATGGGGTTCATGATATTTCCTCGATTGCTTGAAGAACTATTGGGGAATAAGTTGCTGTTAGCCTTTGACCGCCCCTTGAGTGAGGCCACCTATGAGGCGCTTTTGAACGATAAGGAAAAGAATGGTTGCTGGCATTGCGCCGACAACTGCACCTGCGGCGAGTAGCCCCCATTCGATTTGATATTCGCCAACGAGAGTTTGAATGGCGACTGTTACTGGACGCACATTCCTCCCACCCAGCGTGAGAGCATAGAGATATTCATTCCAGGCCGTGATGAAGATGTAGATGCCTGTTGAAATAATGCCGGGCATCATCAGTGGGATGATCACGCGTCGCAACGCGGTAAGACGTGAACAGCCATCCATCATTGCAGCTTCATCAAGGCTTTTAGGGATAGCGGCTACATAGCTCGTCAGCATCCAGACAGAGAAAGGAATGGCGACCGTAGAGTTGGCAAGAATAAGTCCGAAATAGGTATCCAGAATACCGTATTTACGCATAAGGATAAAAAGCGGCAGGATCAGCAGCACAATCGGAAACATATTGATGAGCAGAAACTGCATCATGAATAGTTTGCGCCCGATGAAGCGAAAGCGTGATAGCGCATAGGCCGCTGTCACCGAAACCGCGAGGCCAAGCACCACTGTGCCGACGGCGATAACCAGACTGTCGAGCATATTCTTGTAGAACTGCGCTTTGTTAAACAGCCTTTCGTAGTTGTCGAGGCTCCAACCAGATGGAGAGAGTGAAACCCCGTTGGCGGATAGTTGCTCTGTCGGTGTAAGCGATGTCAAAACCATCCAACCGAATGGAGCTAAGGCAAACAGTACGATGCATGCAACTGGCAGGTCGGTGGTTAATATACGCTTGAGAGTGCTTTGACGTTTCATTTCTCGACCTCACGCATTGTACGGGCAAGATAGAGAACCACCAGAACACCAAGCAGCAGTGTGAAGGTGACAGCAATCGATGTGCCATAACCAAAATCGAGATTTTGACGGGCTTTTACGAAGGCATAAAGGGGCAGGGTATATGTGGAATAGCCCGGACCGCCACCCGTCATAACGAAGATGACGTCCATCGAGTTCGCAACCCAGATCACGCGTAGCAGTCCTGCCGTTGCAAGAACGGGTGCTATGCCGGGCAGTGTTACATTTACGAATTGCCGCCATGGGGAGGCGCCGTCGATGGATGCAGCCTCATACTGGCTTTTGGGAATGCCTTGTAAACCGGCAAGGATCATGATTGCAAAGAATGGGAAACCCTGCCACGTCAGCGTTGCGATGATTGCATAAAGTGCAATGTTTGGATCAGCCAGCCATGGAACTGCATGGCTTACGATCGATAGATTAAGCAATATGTCATTGAGAACGCCAGTATTGGGATCGTAAATCCAGCGCCACATCAGTGCGATGACCACACTGGGGAGTGCCCAAGGAATGATAACCAGCGCACGCGCCAGACCACGCCAAGGGAATTCTCTATTGAGCAACAGTGCGGTTATAAGCCCAAGTACCATCTGGAGAGGGACAGTCAGACCTATCCATATACATGTATTCCAGAATGCCGCCCAGAACACCGGATCCTGCAACAGTTTAATATAGTTACCGATACCAACAAAGGCTGTTGCCTTGGGTTTGAACAGAACCAGATCGTAGAAGCTTGTCCAGACGGCCTGCATCATTGGCAAGAAAACGATGACGAGCGTGACAATAACAGCCGGGCTGAGCAACCAGTAAGGCAGCAGATTTTTACTTCTGCGGCGCATACGCGTCGGCGGTCGGGAGACAGAGGGCAGAGCAGACATAGGCTATCTATCCAAGCTAGGAAATGGACTGGCTTTCGACGTTTTATAATCGGGGAGCTATGGTGGCATATGGAAATGCCACCATAAATGTCCCGACCGTCGGTTGCTTAGTTTTGGAATAGCTTTTCCAGTTCCTGCATCATCTGTTCAGATGTAATTTGCCCAGCGAGTGCGCGTTGCATAGCAGTTTGCCAAGCCGTGTTCACGAATTCTGAAGTGCCTTCGTTTTGTGGCAGCACATGCGCGAAGGGCAGGGACTCGACTGTCGCATCAACAAAACGACGATCATGCAGTTTCCAGTCTTTTGAGCCACTTTTTGTGACGGTCATCTGACCGGTTGCACTGTTAAAGGAGACGTTATTTTCGCCTTCAGCAAGGAAAGAAATCCATTTCCATGCAGCGTCTTTCACTTCTGATGATGAGAAAATTGCAAGCGATTCATCACCATAGGATGTCCAGCGATTGCCCCCACATTCAGGTACGCGGACTGCTGATACCTTATCGCCGAGTGCAGCAACGAGATCTTTGGACGAGCCAATATGGTGGATCGTCATCGCCGTTTTTCCGATTTTGAAAGCCGAAATGATTTCCTGAAATCCATCGTTTGGTGCGGATGGCGGGATGACCTTGTCTTTTTGGAACAGATCAATTACCCATTGATTGGCTGCGACAGCCGACGGTGTTGTCAAGCCGCCTGGCTTTACCTCGCCGCCTTGTGAGAGAACAAATGCGCCCCATTGATCCCATCCGCCTTTGCCGCCGCGCAGACCAAAGCCATAACGATTTGGGGCATCGGTGAGCTTGATTGCAGCGTTGCGGAAGTCCTCACAGGTTTTAGGCGGTTCGAGGCCTGCTTCCTTGAAGAGATCAGCACGATAATAGAGATAAAGAACAACATACTGGATAGGGAGATAGTATCGGTTACCATCTGCAGCTTTATTCAGTTCCAGCAAATTATCAAGCAAGTCGTCTTTTCCGGCCCAGCCATTGATCCTGTCACCTAGTGGTTCAAGCGCTTCCATTTCGGTCAATCGCGGTTGGGCGAAAAGCTTGACCATTGCCGCGTCAGGTGCGCTGCCGCCAATAATCGATGTGTAGAGATTATCGTAATAACTGTTCCACGGAATGTTTTCCGCTTCGATTTTGATATCCGGATTTGCTTTTTCGAACTTTGCAACCAGTTCCGACATCGGGTTTTCCGGATTGTCGAAGTGATACCAAAAACGAACAGTCTCAGCAGATTGCGCGGACATTGTCAGGGCAGCGGTAAATGCTGCACTCAGCATAAGAGATTTAAACATATCAACTCCTCCCAGTTGTAAAAAAAGGCCTCTCCTGTTTAGGCCATTCGGCTTAATGCCTTCGCCGCGTCCTCCAACGTTGCTTCAGCTGCCTTTAGTTCATTGGTGTATTGCAGAAAGCCATGTATGACGCCTTCCGTTATGGCTAATTCGTCTTTGCGCCCAGCCTTTGTAAGTCGCTCGTGCAGCATAATTGTATCAGAAAATAAGGGGTCAATGCCTGCTGCGGTGAGGTAAAGCGGGGGCAGTTTTACAAGTGTTTCGGCTTTTGCGTGAAGCGGACAGGCGAGTGGATTTGAAGCAATATCTTGTCCACTCGCATACCAGCTCCAGTAACGCTTCATTCGGTCTGTGGTAAGCCCGGGACCATTGATGAATGCTTGATAAGATGGGGTTTCGAAATCCATGGCATAGTTGCCATAAAACAGCAGAGCGCCTTTAGGCAGCGCATGATTGTTTTCCGCTTCATACATCATAGCTGAGAGCGCAAGATTTGCGCCAGCGGAATCTCCAGCAATGTAAACAGGACCATCCAGTCCTTCCATCTGCCCATTTATCAACGCGCGCATGCTGCCTATGACGTCGTGTAGCCCTGCTGGAAAGGGGTTTTCCGGCGCTAGTCGGTAATCAGGCAAAACCACCGTTAAGTGGGTTTTTTCGGCAAGCACCCGTGCGCAGCGCTCATGCGTCTTTGGGCTACAAAACGCAAACCCGCCACCATGAATGAAAAGAATGGTTCCGGGCTTTTTGTTGAGAGGCTCAAGAACGAGAAGTGGCGTTTCTTGCGACCCTATGGATGGGTTTGCAGGTATCCGCACTAAACGCACAACCTGCATCTCAGGAAGATTGAGATTCCAACGCTTGTTATTTTTTTCTGCCAGTGCGCGGCCTTCTGCGGCTGGGAGTGTTGTTGGATCAGGAGTGCCTGCAAATTCAACGGCTATTTTTTCGAGTAGAGCGCGCATCTCTGGCGACGGCTCATGATTAAGGCTATACGGCATCACGAACGGCTCTCTTCAGGGAATACTGCTGGCCCGAAATCGACAATGGTTGCAATGTGATGGCGCATCGCAGTCTGTGCGGCATCGACATCCGCAGCGTCAATAGCATCAATGATTGAGCAATGGCGTAATGCAGTTCCGCGCAGATCGCGGGCGCTGCCGCTTTGTGAAATTTTAAAGCGATGATTATGCACAAGGCAACGATGCAATATCGGGTTCAGTGCGGGCAAGTCTGCTTCGTCGAAGATGCGCCTGTGAAAATCGCGATCAATTGCAGCCAGACGATATTCATCTTCGTCATCGGCTGCTTGCAGCATACCTTCTAGCATTCCCTTGAGATCGTCCGTCAGCTTCTCAGTATGCCGCATCATGACACGCGGGATGCCATTGCATTCAATGGAGTTGCGCAGACGAAACATTTCAATAGCTTCATCTGGAGTACAAAGAGACACTTGGGTGCCCCTGTGGCCTTGTCTCAGGACGAGCCCTTCTTCCTGCAACTGAAGCAACGCTTCACGTACGGGCCCCTGGCTGCATTGGAAATGTGCTGCGATTTCAAGCTCTGTCAGGTTTGCCCCGGCAGGCAATGTGCCAAGCATGATGTCTCGCTTCAGCGCTTCAAATACGACTGCCGCTTTTGGAGGTCTGCTCTGAACGAGCTTGGGTGAAAAATATGCCACGCCGATGCCTGCTCCTTCTTGCCTAACACTTCAATTATCATTATTGATAATAATATCGATAAAAGACGTCAAGCGAAAACTCTGGGAGGAGAAAGCATGATCGCCATCGCCTTGGAGCGCATTCAGAAGACTTATGGCACCCACAAAGTTATCCATGATCTGGACTTTCGGATCGAGAGTGGAGAGTTTGTCGTTCTGGTTGGTCCTTCCGGTTGTGGTAAATCAACGTTGCTCAGAATGATTGCTGGCCTGGAGGATATATCCGGCGGTGAGTTGAAGTTTGGTGATGCAATCGTCAATGAGTTGTCGCCTTCGGAACGCAACATAGCGATGGTGTTTCAGGACTATGCACTCTATCCGCACATGAGTGTGGAGGAGAATATGGCTTTCGGCCTCAAGATGCGTGGTTCCAATGACAACGACGTATCATCTCGCATTGGAGCCGTGGCGGAGACACTGAAAATTGGTGAGTTCCTTGCTCGTCGTCCTGCACAGCTCTCGGGTGGCCAACGCCAACGCGTCGCGATGGGGCGCGCAATTGTCCGCGAACCCAATGCTTTTTTGTTTGATGAACCACTCTCTAATCTTGATGCGGCTTTGCGGGTCGAGATGCGGTTGGAGATCGCAAAACTGCACCGAAAGATCAAAGCAACCACTGTTTATGTCACGCATGATCAAGTGGAGGCTATGACTCTTGCTGATCGTATTGTGGTTATGAATAAAGGTAATGTCGAACAGATTGGTAGACCGCTCGACATTTATCGTAAGCCTGCCAGCCTGTTTGTGGCACAATTTATTGGTAGTCCGACAATGAATGCGCTTCCTGCTGAGGTTCTACAGAATCGTGGGGAAGAGCTTGTGCTCGCATGCATAGGTAGAGATATAGCAATTAATTCTCAGACCAAACCGCTTAGCGTTCAGGATCATATTACACTTGGTGTACGCCCTGAAGATCTTACTAGCTGTTCTGCACAGGAAGCATGGTTTAGCGGTGAACTTGCGGTGGTTGAGCGGTTGGGTAGTCAGATGTTTGGTTATATAGAGATTGGTCAACCTAAAATGCTGACTGTCGAATTTCCACGCGACGGTGAGGTGGAACTTGGACAACAAATATATGTCAAGGGAGATGAAGGCTGCGTTCATCTGTTTGATAGCAAAACAGGTAAAAGAATTTAGGCAGCAACACTGTCGTACCACCTGTTACAAGCGGAGTAACTGCGACGTATGGTAAGATGTGATTTTTAACATATGTAACGCTTCAATTGGGGCTGCGGCTTCGGTATAGTCGCTTATTTGTCCCACCGTGATGTGTAGCCTGATGGACACCCCCTGTGTATCAGTGACGGTGTGCAGTTTGGTTTTCATGCCACCCGTCGTCCGGCCGATCAGGCGTCCGCTACCCTTTTTTTTTACTGTAGGCTTGAAGCCGTGCAGCGCGCTTTCAGATAGGTTGCATCCATCATGACAGTCTCCGCGACTGGAGACTTGGAAGAAAAGCCCTACAGGATCTGAGCCAATATTCCGTTGTGACATCAACGGTTCCAGTGATTATAGAGCGCTTTACAGGGGCCGTATTCCGGAGGAGGAATTACACCTTCGTAACCCACTGCGAAGAATGAGGATAATTCCACTCAAGACACGTCTGCCATTGACGCGTGGTCGTCCATGGCTCTCGGGAAAAACGGGGCGAAGGCGTGACATCTGGCTTTCGCTCAGCCAGTAAAGATTGCTCATCAATCAGTCTCCTCAAGCGAATCTCAATCAGATCATCATTCTGAAACCACTGGATCCTGAGCTAGTCTTCCACAGGCATTGGGCGAAAGCTTTGTGCGCAGTGCTCGTTGATCGTTTGCGCTGCGGCAGCTTTACAAAGGATGAGCACTTGGTAGCTTATTTAAGGTCAGTGAAGCGTATCTTTAACCGGCACTTCAAAACGTACGTTCACTCGTAAAGGGGAAAAAGATGTCTTGAGCCATTTGCACTTCTCACTATTGGCGTTAAGAGTTGAAGTTCATCGATGAATTGGCCCGACTGTCGCGCCGCTTCCAGAATGCCGGTCTTCGCTTCATGTTCACGCTCAGACAATTACGATATTTTATTGCATGCGCTGAGCAAGGTTCAGTAACGCGTGCCGCGCAAAATCTCTCCATTTCCCAGTCGTCAATAACTGAGGCAATCAAAGAGCTCGAGGCCGATCTCAACGTGACATTATTTGAGCGCCATCCGCGTGGTTTGATCGTTACCCATAGTGGTCATCAGTTTATGCGTCATGCGACAAAGATTCTGGCTGACGTTTCGGATGCAAGACGTTCGATTTTAAGTAAGCAGGTGGCAGAAAAGCGAACATTGAATATTGGCGTTACATCACTTGTTGCAGGCTATGTGCTGTCAGATTTGTTGGCGCGCTATCGTCGTGCTTTTCCTGATGTGGAAGTGAGCGCCATTGAAGATAACGGGTCTTATCTGGAGCATCTGCTTATCGGTGGCGAGCTTGATGTGGCCGTGGTGGTTATCTCCAGCCTGCGTGACCGCATGGCATTGCATGCCGAAATTCTGGAAACGTCTCCTTATCGACTTTGGTTGCCTTTGGGGCATTCGCTGGTGTCTGTTGATGGAATATCGATTGAAGATGTGGCCAAAGAACCTTTGATCATGCTCACCGTCGATGAAATTGAGGAAAACACGGGAAAGCTTCTTGCTGCACTCGGCGCAAGGCCGCATGTGGCTTTTAGGACCCGTTCTGTCGAAGCGGTGCGCAGTCTTGTGGCGACAGGCGCTGGCGTCGCGCTTCTTCCTGATCTTGTCTATCGCCCCTGGTCGCTCGAAGGTGATAGGATTGAAAGCCGCGACGTATCTGGCTCTTTGCCAATCGTGCAAATTGGTATGGTTTGGCGAAAAGGGTCGAGTCTTCCACAATCCGCACGTGATTTTATCGGAATTGCAGAAGCCGCGCGGTCTGGCCGGCAGCGTTAAAACTATTCTATCGCTGAGCGAGATTCAATCAAGAAACTGATATTACTAAATAAATGAAAAGTACTGCGTGTTTTAAGTTTCACTCCCGCCATAGAAATCGGAAAAACCGATATCTGCTTTCTAATAAATGAATTTGCGAATGTTGCCCATTCGGATAACTTCCTCGCCAAGGAACGAAAAGCCGAAAACGGCCAAATGGAGAGAAGAATGCAATCAAGTTTTCTAAGTGCTGCTCAGCCAAATTTGTGAGTTGCAACTAAGCGTCTTCATTGTCGTTCAGACGCGCTTTTCGATAATCGCAAAACCCATCTAGATTTCATGCTTCCCTTATTTTGAGTGGCGCAGCTGACAATTTATGCGGTTTTACATCTCGTGGCCTCAACGATCCCTTCACCAGATGGCAACGAAAACAGACATAATTTCTGCCGGAGACTGTAATGAATTCTGAAATGCTGATCGGCTCCCAGTTTGAACTGGGGACAGAAAATGAAGAACTTGTTCTCAATCCGAAAACTGGAGATGTCGTTCTGAATTTGCCTGAGGCTTCATTGGCGCAGGTCGATAAGGCTGTGGAATCGGCTGAAAAAGCATTTCAATCATGGTCTCGGACAACGCCTGCGGAGCGCTCTGGTTATCTGATGAAAATTGCAGATGCAGTCGAAAAAGATGCGGAAGGTTTTGCAGCGCTTGAAGCTTTAAATTGCGGCAAGCCATATCACGCTGTCCTGAATGACGAGATTCCTGCAGTTATTGATTGCTACCGTTACTTTGCAGGTGCTGTCCGCAATATGCAGGGGCCGCTTGCTGCCGAATACATCCCGGGTCATACATCGATGATCCGTCGCGATCCTGTCGGCATCGTTGGATCGATTGCGCCGTGGAATTATCCGTTGATGATGATGGCTTGGAAGCTCGCGCCTGCGATTGCTGGCGGCAATACTGTCGTTTTCAAACCATCGGAACAAACGCCTTTGACCGCGCTGAAAATGGCGAAGGTTATGGCCGATATTCTGCCGTCCGGCGTCGTAAATGTCGTTCTTGGCCGCGGCGAAACTGTCGGCAACGCGTTGATCAATCATCCACTGATCAACATGGTTTCCATTACGGGTGATGTCGCAACCGGTAAAAAGGTTTTGCAGGCTGCCGCAAAATCGGTGAAGCGAACGCATCTTGAGCTGGGCGGTAAAGCACCTGTCATCGTTATGGCAGATGCCGACATTGAGGCGGTCGTTCAGGGCATTAAGACATTCGGATTTTATAATGCTGGGCAGGACTGCACGGCTGCTTGCCGTATCTATGCCGACGTGCGTATTTATGATCGTCTCGTTGCCGATCTGTCAGGAGCAGTTTCCAGCATTCGATTCAATCTGGAAGATGATGCGCAGAATGAAATTGGGCCTCTTATCTCGCGCCGCCAGCGTGATCGGGTTGAGAGCTTCGTGGCACGTGCGCGTGAGAACGCACATATCGAGATAACGGCGGGTGGCAATCCATCGGGTGACAAGGGCTTTTTCTTCGAGCCGACGGTAGTTGCCGGAGCTTTGCAGGAAGACGAAATCGTTCGTCGCGAAGTCTTTGGTCCGGTGGTCTCTGTCACGCGCTTTAGCGAAGAAGAACAGGCTATTTCGTGGGCCAATGACAGTGATTATGGTTTGGCATCATCGGTGTGGACCAAGGACATAAGCAAAGGTCTTAAGGCTGCGGCACATCTTCAATATGGCTGCACATGGATTAACACCCATTTCATGCTGACAAATGAAATGCCGCATGGTGGCTTGAAGCAGTCCGGCTATGGCAAAGACATGTCGATCTACGCGCTTGAGGATTACACCACAGTGCGTCACGTCATGATTGCTCACGGGTGATATGATGACAAAGACAGCTCCTCAAGTTCAAAATGATCGACCAAAACTGGAAGTCTCGAAGACCGAAGTGGCTATCGAGATCAAGAACATGCACAAATGGTATGGTGAGTTCCACGTGCTGTGTGACATCAATCTGAAAGTTATGCGCGGCGAACGCATCGTTGTTGCTGGCCCATCGGGTTCAGGCAAATCAACCATGATCCGCTGCGTCAATCGTCTGGAAGAACACCAGAAGGGCCAGATCATTGTCGACGGCATTGAGCTCACCAATGATTTGAAGAAGATCGATGAAGTGCGTCGTGAAGTTGGTATGGTGTTTCAGCACTTCAACCTGTTCCCGCATCTGACCATTCTGGAGAATTGCACGCTGGCCCCAATCTGGGTGCGCAAAATGCCCAAGAAGCAGGCGGAAGAAATCGCCATGCATTATTTGAAGCGCGTGAAAATTCCAGAGCAGGCCAATAAATATCCGGGTCAGCTTTCCGGTGGTCAGCAGCAACGTGTGGCAATTGCCCGTGCGCTGTGCATGAACCCGAAAGTGATGCTCTTTGACGAGCCGACTTCAGCGCTTGATCCGGAAATGGTCAAGGAAGTGCTTGATACAATGGTTAGCCTCGCTGATGAAGGCATGACCATGATCTGCGTGACGCATGAAATGGGCTTTGCCCGTCAGGTTGCAAACCGCGTGATCTTTATGGATCAGGGCCAGATTGTCGAAGAGAATGCGCCAGCCGAGTTTTTCGATAATCCGCAACACGAGCGCACCAAACTGTTCCTCAGCCAAATTCTACATTGATTTATCAAAACTATAACCGCACCAACGGAGGGTAACTTGAACAAATTTTTCGCACTCGCATCAGCATCGTTGTTTCTGGTTTCAGGAATGGCACATGCAGGTCCAACACTCAACCGCGTTAATGAAAAGAAGGAAATGGTTGTTGCCACCAATGTCGGTTGGCCTCCACAGGGCTTCCTTGATGACAACAATGAGCTTGTCGGTTTTGACATTGATGTGGCCAATGAAATTGGCAAGCGCCTTGGCGTCAAAGTCCGCTTTGAAACACCAGAATGGCCAACGCTGACCGGCGGTCATTGGCAGGGACGTTACGATGTGGGCGTTGGCTCGGTAACGCCAACCAAGGCACGTGCACAGGCAATCGACTTTGCTGGCATCTATTATTACAGCCCATATGTCTATGTTGTTCACAAGGATAGTCCAGCGCATTCCACGGATGATCTGAACGGCAAGATTATTGGCGTCGAAACCGGAACCACGTCGGAAGATTTCATCAACCGTCGTCTCGAAATCGATGCACCTGATCTTCCTGCCTTTGAATACAAGGTGACACCGGGCGAAGTCCGCACCTTTGAAGATTCCATGATGCCGTTTGACGATCTTCGTCTTGGCGATGGCGTGCGTCTTAATGCTGTTATTGCTCCTGAGCAGACCGCACAGACAGCGATCAAAAATGGCTATCCGGTTCGCATTCTCGAGGGTGGCTATGCATTCCGTGAGCCGCTCGTTGTGATCGCTGAAAAGAACGATCGAGAGTGGACTGCAAAGATCGGCGAAATCATTAAGCAGATGAAGGATGACGGCACGCTCGCAACGCTTACGACCAAGTGGTACGGCGCTGATTACAGCAAAGACTAATCTCCCAACATATTTCAATCCAGGCCTCGTCATATGAGGCAGGCTGGGATTTGAAATCAAGGCGGAAATAAAGAAATAAAATCAAGCTGGTAACAAAATGTCTTATCCTGATACGCATTATTTCAGAACAATGGCTGATACCAAAGAGCGCGCAGAACTCGTGGGCAATGAGGAGTGTGAAACCCTCATCATTGGAGCAGGTCTTGCTGGTCTGACGACAGCGTTTGAACTGGCGCGGCAGGGACATTCTGTTATCATTCTTGAGGCGCAAAATGTTGGCTTCGGCGCTTCCGGGCGTAATGGTGGCTTTGTCAGTCCCGGATATGCCACGGGTCATGACAAGATTGCAGCAACGACTGGCGAAACTAACGCTCGAAAGCTTCACATGCTCTCGGTTGAGGGCATGGATTTTGTAGGCCAAACAATCCGCGATCTGAACATTACCTCTGCTGATCCTAAGCATGGCTTGATCAGCGTTCAGCGCTATGAAGATGCCGCCGCTTTGCAGGCGGAAGTGGCTGAGACAAAGCGAGATTTCAATTACGACCTTGAATATATGTCGCGTGATGAAGTTCAGTCTGTATTGAAGTCAGAACGCTATTATCAAGCTGTTCGTGATTCAAAGGCGTTTCACATTCATCCGCTCAACTATGCACGCGGCCTCGCAGCGGAAATCGAACGTCTTGGTGGCAAGATTTATGAAAACTCTGCTGCAGAAGCGATGGATGTTTCTGGCGCTCAGAAAGCTGTTCGAACAAGCTGGGGTTCCGTTCACGCCAAGAATTTGGTGATCACCACTGGTGGCTATACGGGTAGATTGAGCAAGAAACTCCAGCGCTCTTATTTGCCAATCGCGACCTATGTAATGGTTTCTGAAGTAGCCCCCGATCTGATAAGCGAGGCTATTAAAACACCGGCTGCGATTGGCGATAGCCGTAGAGCTGGTGATTATTACCGGCTTATCGAAGGTGGCAGACGCGTCTTGTGGGGTGGGCGCATAACAACCCGTGCCGCTTCTACGGAAGGTCTCGTGCGTGAGTTGCGCAATGAAATGACGAGCACTTATCCGCAGCTTTCTGAACTTAAGACGGAACTCGCCTGGTCTGGCCTGATGGCTTATGCGCGCCATCTGATGCCTCAAATTGGCAAAATGCCGGATGGCGTTTGGTATTGCACCGCATTTGGTGGCCATGGGCTGAACACCACGGCTATTGGCGGCAAGGTGGTTTCCGAAGCAATCCTTGGCACAACGGATCGCTATAAGCTGTTCGAGCCTTTTGGCCTTCCCTGGGCAGGGGGTTATGCCGGTCTTGCAGTCGCGCAGCTGACTTATTGGAAGCTGCAAGCGCTGGATAAGTGGCGCGAACGGACTACAGGTTAAGCTCCCTTCTTCTGACTGCGAACTTTAATCCCCAGAACAAAAAGACATCCATTGAGCCGATCGGCACAGGGTGCACACCGAATTGAAGGAGACCGTTCATGCTTGGACGATTCATTCTCAACTATCCCGATACAGCGCGCAGGCTCGGCGGTCTTGTCTTGTTCGCACTGACTATGGTGGTGCTCTATTCAATTGGCATTAGCGCACATTGGTTGGGTTCTGTTGTTCCCCCACTTGCTGAATGGGTGAAAGAAAATCCAGCAACAGCGAAGATCGTGTCAGCATTTGCTATTTCTCTGATCCTCTTTTTGAACTGGAAGCTGCTCAAACGACTATCACGCAACCAGCAAGTCATTGCGGTATGGGCAGAGCTCTTTATCCTTCTGATGCTCTTCTTTTATTCGTTCGATCTGTCATTTTCGTTTATCGCCCGTAAAATTGGCTTCCTGATCACACAGGGAACAGTCACGACACTCTATATTTCTGCAATTTCAATCGTGATCGCGACAGTCATCGCGCTTATAGGTGCGATTGCGAAGCTATCCAAAAACGGCGTTATCTATGGGCTTTCGACCTTTTACACGTCGCTTTTTCGCGGCCTGCCGCTTCTGATGCAGATTTACATTATCTATCTCGGTCTTCCGCAGATTGGCTATGTAATCGGCGCGATCCCTGCCGGTATTCTCGCTCTCTCTTTGTGCTATGGCGCCTATATGACGGAAATTTTCCGCGCTGGCATTGAGAGCATTCCGCGCGGGCAAACTGAAGGCGCAACAGCACTTGGTCTTGGCTCGGCGCAGACAATGTGGCTCGTCATACTACCTCAGGCTATGCGGATTATCATCCCGCCAACAGGCAACCAGTTCATCGCAATGCTCAAGGATTCGTCGCTTGTTTCGGTAATCGGCGTATGGGAGCTTATGTATGTTGCAAGAACGCAGGGTCAAACCGAGTTCCGACATATTGAAATGCTGATCACAGCCTCGATGATCTACTGGATGCTCTCCATCTCGTTCGAATTCATTCAGTCCCGCATTGAGCGTTACTACGCCCGATACAACAAACGTTGAGCCGTGAGTGAATTGTGATGCGCTTTCATAAAGCGCACCACGGCTCCTGACCTGTCGTACCATTTTCTATTGGAAACTCGCATGTCTGAAATGTCCCTTTTTTCAAAAGCTGAATTGCCGCGCCCCAATCTTACTATTGAGGATGCGGCGGATATTTTAAGTTCAGTTTATGGGCTGAGCGGCGAATTGCGCGAGCTTGGAAGTCAGCAGGACCGCAATTTTAAGGTCAGTATCGGCAACGAAAGCTATGTGCTGAAAATCAGCCGCAGCGAATATCCGCGCGTTGAGCTTGAAGCCCAGAATGCCATTTTGCAACATCTGGCTTCAAAGCAGGACGACGGCACAGACCAGGTTTTTATCTTTCCGAAAGTCATTCCTTCCAACAACGGTGATTTGATTGGTGCTGCGAGTGTTGGTTTGGAAAACTATCATATTCGTCTGTTGAGCTTTATCGAAGGCGAGACGCTGACAGCACACAATTACCTGAGTGGCGCAGCAATTGAAGCACTTGGCGCACTTGCCGGAAATGTCGCAAGTTCATTGGCTGATTTCTCCCATACTGGGGCGCTGAGGAGTTCCCTTTGGGATCTGATGCATGCTAAAGCTGCGGTGCCATTCTTGTTAAAGGATGAGGCGTCGAGTACAGTCGCCGCATCCATTTTTACGGCAATGGACCGAGTCACTAAGCGCCTTGATCCCGTAAGAGACAGCCTGCGAATTCAGGTCATCCACCACGACATCACCGATGATAATGTTGTCGGTCACCGGGAGCTTTCAGGATCGGTGCTTCCATACGCCGTTATCGATTTTGGTGATATGACGAAAAGCTGGTTGGTTGCAGAACTTGCAACGACTTGTACTTCCTTGCTGCATCACGGAGATAAAGACCCTTTTTCGATCTTACCAGCGGTGAAGGCGTTCCATGCGGTTTGTCCGTTAAACAAGGATGAGCTTACCGCCCTTTGGCCGCTGGTCGTGGCGCGTGCTTGCGTATTGCTCGCAGCATCGCATCAGCAACTCAAGCTTGATCCGAATAACAGTTATGCAGCGGCTAATGCAGCGCATGAGCGGATTATCTTTGATGTAGCCACTTCAGTTCCGTTTGAGTTGATGGAAAAGGCTATCTTCTGTGCGTTGGATATTGATTTTGAAGCCAAGCATCAGGTCAATGCAAAGTCGATTATTCCGAGTATCGATTTGTCGGCGGCAAAAAAGGTTGATTTGTCGATTGATAATCCTGAGTTTGTTGCCGGGAACTGGAATGCGTGCGACATCGAACGCCAGCTTTTGTTCAAAGCAGCTCAATCGGCTGGCAGTAGCCTGACGCGATATGGTGAATACCGACTAACGCGCACACAAGCTAACAGCCGTAACGAACCGGAAAGCTTTGCGCTGCATATCGCAGTTTGTGTTCCCGCCGGAACGGAGGTCGTTGCGCCGTTTGAAGGTCGCGCCTATGTCGCGGATGGTATTCTTATTCTGCGCAATAGTGAGCTAAGTCTGCATATCAGCGGTTTGGACGCTGTCGATGGACTGGCATATTCTGTATCATCTGGTGATGTGCTCGGCACAGTCCGTAATGAACAGAATGGTTTTGGCATCATTAGTGTTCAGCAGTCAGAAATAACATCTGACAACCTGCCACAATTCTCCAAGCCAACACAATCTGCCGCATGGTCTGCCGTTTGCCCATCGCCAGCTGCTTTTCTCGGTTTACCTATAGAAATACCTTCAAAAGCGGCGGCATCATTACTTCATAGGCGCTATGGAAGCCTTGCCGGTACGCAGAAGCATTACTATGAAAATCCGCCTCAGATTGAGCGTGGTTGGAAAGAGCATCTGTTCGATACTGAAGGACGTGCATATCTCGATATGGTCAATAATGTGACCACGATCGGTCATGGCCATCCTCGTCTCGCGGAAAATGTGAACAGGCAGTGGCTGAAGCTGAATACCAATTCACGCTTCCATTATTCCGAAGTGGCCGACTTTTCAGAGCGGCTTGCAGCACTGGCACCGGACGGGCTGGACACGGTTTTTCTGGTCAATAGTGGTTCCGAAGCCAATGATCTTGCTCTGAGACTGGCATGGGCATGGAACGGTCATCGCAATATTGTCTCGCTGCTGGAAGCCTATCATGGTTGGACCGTGGGTAGTGATGCCGTATCCACCTCAACGGCTGATAATCCGAATGCACTTGGAACACGCCCATCATGGGTGCATCCAGTCGTTTCCCCGAATACCTATCGCGGGAATATGACTGCCGAACAATATATCGGAACAGTACTCGAAAAGCTCTTGGAGCTTGACGCGAAAGGCGAGGGGCTCTCAGGTTTTATCTGTGAACCGATTTATGGCAATGCGGGGGGAATCCCACTGCCATCGGGTTATCTGAAGAAAGTCTATCAAGAAATCCGTTCTCGTGGCGGTCTTTGTATCGCTGATGAGGTTCAAGTTGGTTATGGACGTACAGGCCACCATTTCTGGGGCTTTGAAGAGCAGCAGGTCGTGCCTGACATTATTACAATTGCAAAAGGCATGGGCAATGGCCACCCTCTTGGAGCCGTGATAACACGCAAGGAAATTGCCGATGCGCTTGAAAAGGAGGGCTATTTCTTTTCATCTGCAGGTGGCAGTCCGGTGTCATCTGTCGTCGGAAATACTGTTCTCGACATCATGGAAGACGAACAACTTCAGGCCAATGCGCGCAATGTTGGTTATCATCTCAAAAGGCGGCTTGAGGCACTCAAACAGCAATACCCTTTGATCGGCGCTGTGCATGGTATGGGACTCTATATGGGGCTGGAATTTGTCCGCGATCATGCCTCGCTTGAACCGGCTACCGAAGAAACAATGGCTCTATGCGACCGCCTTCTCGAACTTGGCATTATTATGCAACCGACGGGCGACCATCTGAACATCTTTAAAATCAAGCCACCGCTTTGCCTCACGAAAGAGAGCGCTGACTATTTTGCGGATACACTGGAATTGGTTCTGCAAGAAGGTTGGTAATGCGAAGCTAAGCTAGAGCGCGTCCATTGAACGCGGAATCGGGTTGAGGGTTCCCGTTGTCGCCGAATACTGATTCCATCGCTCCGACTAGTGATTTGGTTGGAGGCAATATGCCCCGGGCTTTCAGTGGTGATCTGCGTAGCCGCGTTCTGGCTGCGTCAAGGGATGGCATGTCGACTGGACTTGCCCATGTTTAGTGGAGAGGTCCTGTCACTAATTTACGGTTCATTGTCTCGAACTGGATCGGAGATCGATACCCGAGTGCAGAATGTCTGCGCACAGGATTTGAGACGCCATCAATGTATTCGCCAATTGCTTTGATTGCGTCATTTCTGGTTTGGAACACGGTTTTCCAGATCAGTTCCGACTTGATCGTCTTGAAGACGGTTTTCACCATTGCATTATCATAGCAATTTCCTTTTCCGCTCATGGATGGAAGTATCTCGTGAGCTTTGAGGATTTTGCGGTACTCGTAACTGGCATATTGGCTCCCCTTGTCCGAGTGCTAGATCAACCCCGGCTTTGGTTGCCGGATTGCAATGGCTTTCTTCAAAGCACTGATCGCCAGATCCTTCTTCATCCGATCGCCCGCTTACGCCCGCCATGCTTGCGTACCGTCAGCTTCTCCTCCCGATAGAGCCGCTTGTGGTTCACAAGGTGACCCTCACGCCTGAGCGGCACATGAAGACGTCTATATCCCAAGCGGCGACGTTCATGCGCCAACTCGTTCATCCGCTCGCGAAGGTCATCGTCATCGCTGCGCCTGGTTTCGTAACGGATCGTCATACGGCAAAAGCCCACCGTTCGCTCATCTGGTGGTGATCCACCAGATGAGCGACAGCTTTCCGCCTTGCTGCGGGCGTCACCACTTCTTTCCCAAAAGGTCTTTCAAAGCGGCGTTGTCGAGCATCGCATCTGCCAGGAGCCGTTTCTGGTTCGTGTTTTCGTCTTCAAGCGTCTTCAACCGCTTGGCCTCGGACACGTCCATGCTGCCGAACTTGGCTTTACATTTATAGATACTGGCATCGCTGACGCCGTGCTTGCGACAAAGCTGCGCGACAGGCGTCCCCACCTCGTGTTCCTTCAGAATGCCGATGATCTGTTCGTCTGTAAAACGGTTGCGTTTCATTCTCTGGTCCTCTCAATGGGCCAGAACTTACTTCAAAATGGTTTATTTCAACGGGGCAAGGTGGGTCTGCATCGGTCGCTCACGTGGAGGACTGACCACCAAGCTCCATGCTGTGGTTGATGCTATCGGCCTGCCAGTTCGCATCCATCCAACGCCGGGTCATCATGGAGCCTGCCCGCAGGCCAAAGCGCTGCCGTCCGGCTTGAAGGGCGTCGGCCACCTCATTGCGGATGCCGCCTATGATGGCGATCGGCTCAGAGCTTTCATTGTCGATGATTTCAACGCAATCGCCCAGATCAAAGCCACCCCCTCTCGTGCAATGACACCGCCCATTGACCGGAGTCTTTACAAAGAGCGCCATCAGGTTGAATGCTTCTTCAACAAACTCAAGAGATTCCGCCGCATCGCATTACGATGCGAGAAGACAATCACCGCATTCATGGGCTTCGTCCATCTCGCGTGCGCTATAATATGGTTGAAATGAATGCAGACGGGACTTAAAGCGGCTTCATACACAAGGTAACACACTTACGCTGTAAGTATGCGCTTTGGCGATCCATTGCTTTGATGCCCTTGTGGTGTAGGTTTTCGAAATTTGCTTGATTAAATTTATCAATCAATCAATGTGTAACACGCGACAATCGAAGCCAATAAAGCTAACCAGCGTGCCGAGGAGAACCTAAAATGTCAAAACTATTGACTGAATTCGGAGGAATTTTAACGAGGCTTGCTGAGTCTGCGCCGCGCGATATTCAGTTTGTTGCTGAGCGGCTTCATGATCATGCTGTTGAAGAGCGGATGTCTGCGACCGATTTAAGAGCGCTGCTGAGTGAGCTTGGGTATGATAGTATATCCGATTTTTGTGATGTTGCCAGCATCCCCCTGCATGTCGCCAGACGGTGGGAACGCTTCGGGGTCTCTTCAGAAATGCGTGCGGTCTTGCTGATGATGCAAGCTCAGAAACGGCATTTTGAACAAGTCACCAATGAATTTGAGGCAATTACGCATGTAGGCTTATTAGATTTCTTGCGTAGCCGTAAAGCTTAACATTTGAGTTAAGAGTGACAGAATTTCGTCCTCAAAGACTGTCAGTCTTTGAGGAGGGCCATTGCTGTTTGACTATCGGTAATGAGTACACTTGCCGGAACAATTTTAAGTGCAGCGCGGATCGCTGCTACTTTAGAGGTGCCGCCGGCTGCTAATACGACGCGGCTGATCGCTGCCACTGTCTTCAGGTCGATCGACATCACCCGTTGATTGATTTCGTGATCAACTAGTTTTCCGTGCTTGTCGACGAAATAGCAGAGTATGTTGGCGACCGCTCCGCAATCATGTAGCGGCCTTATGAGATCAGATGAAACGATCCCGTGTCGAAAGATCGTTGCGTCTTCCGAAACTGCACCTACTGTCAGTAATGCAATATCTGCTTGAGCTGCACGTTGCTGGAGATTACGGAGTTCCGATTGGCGCCATAGAGTCTCCCGTAAACCTTGTTCATCGAGAACAACGGGTGCCGTAATCTGATAGCTGTCTACCTCGTAGACCTCCGCAACTCGCGCCGCAACAACAGAAGGGTTGATCCAGCCTGAGTGTGGAAGGCTTCCTACAAGGGCGACAACGGATGCATCTTGAAGTTTACGATGTTCCAGGAACTGGACGCTGGCATAGAGCGTTGCTCCTCCTCCGATCGCAAGCGTCATTCCATCTTGCATTTCCTGATCAAGATAGGAGGCAACGGCGTTGCCAAGCGCCTTCTCAAGGTTCTCTCCGTTCTGAGGTGTAGGGACGACAATCGCCGATGCCAGTCCCCATTTTTCTTCAAGACGGCGCTCAAGCTCAATTTGCTCGCTCGTAGCTGCATTGATACGCGTCACAACGATTCCTTCGGCAGTTGCGGCGGCAAGCGTGCGCATTATCTTGACGCGACTGACACCCAGCTGATCGGCAATCTGCTCTTGAGTCATACCCTCTACATAGTACAGCCAAACTGTCTTCACCTTGAGGTCCGATGATCTCAACGGCCAGTTTTTGCTCGTCATTCCTATTTCACTCCCCCCGCGAATTTCTAAGGCTGCTTAAACTATAGCAAAAAAAACACCCTATGCGTCAACTGTTCAAATGTATTTGACAAAGAACAAATGAACATTATTATATCGCTTAAGGACATCAAGCTGTCCGACTAAAGGGAGGAACAGGAACGGCCCGCGATGGCGTTCCTATGGGAGGAAGAAATGAAGAATTTGACCCGGAGGATAGGTGTCCTCACGGCGTGTTTCGCTAGCCTTACATTTGCTGGAACTGCTCTGGCTGGCACACTTACGCTCTACACGTCGCAGCCCGACGCTGATGCGGCCAAGACTGTTGAAGAGTTCCGCAAACTCAATCCGGATGTCGATGTTCAGGTTTATCGCTCAGGCACGAGCGATATCATGAGCAAACTAGCGGCAGAGTTTTCGGCGGGTGCGCCACAGGCGGACGTGTTGCTCATTGCTGATGCTGTCAGTATGGAAAGCTTAAAAGCCGATAATAGACTAATGCAGTATTCTGGTGCGAACGTTGACGGTTTTGAGGCCGGCACAATTGATCCGGAAAAGTACTATTTTGGCAGCAAGTTGATCACGACGGGTATTGCTTACAATTCTGCGGCTCAACAAAAGCCACAGCACTGGTCTGACTTAGAAAAGCCAGACTATAAAGGTATGATTGTTATGCCTAGTCCTCTCTATTCAGGTGCCGCAGCATATCTCCTGAGTGGCTTTGTGGCTAATGATAGTCTCGGCTGGAAGTTTTTTGACGCTCTCAAAGAAAATGATGTTGTAAGCGTTAGAGGCAATGGTGCGGTTCTTAAGTCTATTGCCAGCGGCGAGAAACCCTATGGTGTCCTTGTCGACTTTATGGCGCTAAACGCTAAAGCAAAAGGCTCACCTGTTGAGTTCGTCTTTCCTGAAGAGGGCGTTCCAGCTGTGACTGAGCCAGTTGCTATCATGTCAACGACCAAAAACGCCGACGACGCGAAGAAGTTCATTGACTTCATCATTTCGGATGAAGGTCAAAACCTTGCTCTGAAGCAGGGCTATTTGCCTGCCAAGTCATCTGTGGGGAAACCTGCTTGGATGCCTGAGGGGCTGACGGTTAAAATTATGCCAATAGACACGCAAAAGGTTCTGGAAAAGACCGATCAAGACAAGTCGCGATTCACAGAAATGTTTGGCGGTTAGGGCTTAGAAAACCTATGCAAAAAGTATCTGAGACAAACAATCAGAGCCGGGATAAGGCTCTGATTGCAGGGACGATTATTATCGTTTCTCTACTGTCGCTTCTCCCAATGGGACGGCTTCTCCTTGAAGTCATAATGCCCGCTAAAGGTACGGCGGTCGAGGCCATTGGGCGCGTCTTTTCCTCTTCAGCGACTTGGACCGCGACGTGGCATTCACTGTATGTCGGGGTTTTTGGGACTGTTTTTGCGGTTATTCTGGGAACGGGTGTGGCCTTGCTGGTTAGCCTCACGGATATTCGCGGGAGGTCCGTTTTTATATTTCTCTACGTAACACCATTGCTGATTGCGCCGCAGGTTACAGCGCTCGCATGGCTACAGCTTTTTGGCCCTGCGAGCCCGTTCCTCAAGATGATCGGAATGGCGCCGCCATTGGGATCGCGTAACCCGCTTTATTCCAGCACAGGGATTATTCTGCTGCTTGGAGTACAATATGGACCACTGGTGTTTCTCATTGTGCGTGCGGGACTGCGCAAGTTACCACGCGAACTCATAGAGGCCGCGTTGAGCAGCGGCGCGAAAAAATTGACAGTTTTGCGCACAATCATCGTTCCACTGATGGCACCCTCCATCATTGGAGCGACCGCCCTCACATTTGTCTCTTGTGTTGGTAATTTCGGTATCCCAGCCTTCCTGGGGATCCCGGCCAACTATCTTGTTTTACCGACATTGATTTACCAGCGTCTGAGCGGTGGTGGTCCCGCAGTCCTCACGGATGTCGCAACCTTGTCCACCTTGATCGGCGTGATCGCAATCGTTGGTATAGTTGCTCAAGAATATGTCTCGCGCTGGCGCGATTACAGAATTGCATCAACTTCGCTCCCCGCAAGTCCTTTTGAACTTGGGCGTTGGCGAATCTGGATCGAAGGCGTCATGTTGCTGATTGTTGTTGCGGTATTGGGACTACCTATTTTGGGTCTTGCTTTGACGTCTTTGGTTAGCGCCTATGGCACGCCATTGACATGGGAGACTGCGACGCTTGCCAACTACAGTTTCATTCTCTTTGAACATGCAGCCACCGAACGCGCCTTCTTGAATAGCTTTGGGCTGTCGCTGGCGGCCTCCTTCTTCGCTGTTGTGATTGCTGTGCCTTTGGCTTATATCACAACTTGGCGTAAACGTTGGTGGACTAGACTATTCAACCTCACTGCCGAACTCCCTTATGCCCTGCCGGGTGTGGTCATGGCCATTGCCTCGCTGCTGCTTTTTCTTAAGCCGATGCCGATATTTGGCTTTCACATCTACAATACGATTTGGATTATCCTGTATGCCTATCTGGCTCGGTTTTTTGTTCTCGCACTACGGCCGACCGTCAGTGGACTTCACCAGATTGATCGGTCGCTTGAAGAAGCTGCGCAGGTGGCTGGCGCCAGCCTGTTCATGCGCTTGCGAACCATAATCTTTCCATTGGTCGCGCCAGCTACTCTTGCTGGTGGGGTACTGATCTTCTTGACGGCATTTAGCGAGCTGACCGTCTCAGCTCTTCTTTGGGCGTCAGGATCTGAAACCATTGGTGTCGTTATTTTCTCCTTCGAGCAGGGAGGGGATTCCACATATGCCGCTGCCACATCGATTGTAACGATATTGGTAACGATTTTTCTCATGCTGTCGACGAACCTTTTCGCGCGGCGTCTGCCTGATGGAGTGCTCCCATGGCGGGATTAAACATTAAAAATGTCACTAAAAACTTCGGTAATTTCGATGCGCTTTCCGATGTCACACTCGATATTAAGAATGGAGAGTTTGTAGCCGTCCTTGGGCCATCAGGCTGCGGGAAAACAACTCTGCTACGTGCGATCGCTGGCTTTGAGAAAATTACCAAAGGCACAATTTGTGTTGGCGATAAGGTAATGTCAGCTATCGACAGTCACGTCGAACCTGAGAACCGCCGTGTTGGTATCGTTTTTCAGAACTATGCGCTTTGGCCCCACATGACTGTTGCTGAGAACGTCGGTTATAGTCTTCGTGTGGCAAAGGTCGCTAAACCTGAACTGGAGCGACGGGTAAAAGAGGCACTTGCGCTTGTTGATCTCACCGGACTTGGAGACCGCAGACCCGCTAATTTATCGGGCGGTCAGCGTCAGCGTGTGGCGCTCGCGCGATGTCTGGTTGCTACGCCATCACTGGTTTTGTTTGACGAGCCGCTGGCTAATCTGGATGTGCATTTGCGTGCTTCGATGGAAGATGAATTTGCCTCGTTCCACAAACGTACAGGCACCACGATTGTCTATATTACACATGATCAGGCCGAAGCGATGGCGCTGGCTGATCGCATAGCGGTCATGGATAAGGGAAAGCTGATCCAGTTTGCTACTCCGCGGGAGCTCTATGAACGGCCTCAGAGCGAGATGGTGGCGTCATTCATAGCAAATGGAATGGTTCTGCCTGCACGCGTACTGAGCGCGGAAAATAACGGGCACTGCGAAGTTGAAGTGTTTGGGCAAAAAGCAGTGTTGCGCTGCGCTCCGGGACAGAGGTCAAATGTTGATACAAAGATATGCATACGATCTCAGAACATAGAGTTGCGGGACAGTGATGGCATAGTACTCACAGTCAAGCGTCGCATTTACCGAGGTGGTGGCGCTCGTATCGAAGCGCACCCGGTAAATCATCCTTCCGTCGAACTCACTTTTGATTTGCCGGATATGGCCGGTGGACAGGAAGGCGATACGATTAACATAGCCATTAACTCCGGTTGGGTTATTCCTGAAGGAGCAACAGGGAAATGTTAATCGATCTCTATGGGGGGTTCGGGGAAAAGGGGCGTACCAGTGTTGGTATAAGCACTGATAGGAGGCTCTTATTCGATGCGGGAATCAAAGTTGGAGGGAAGGGGCGCGACTATTATCCAGCCATTGCTGAACAGGATGTTCCAGCACTTGATGCCGCCTTTATTTCACATGCTCACGAAGACCACATTGGTGCACTTTACTGGCTGAGCTGTAATGGTTTCAAGGGTACGTTTTACATGACTCAGGAAACCCTTGCCGATGCAGGCTCAATGCTCAGCCAATACGCCGACCCATTGCATAAGCTGAACAGCTCTTTAGCTGACATGTCTATCAAAGTTTTTGCCCCCGGCGATACCTTACGCGTAGGTCAGACCGATATTTCGTCAGGGCGATCGGGTCATGTAGCTGGAGGTGTTTGGTTTTCGGTAACAACCCAGTCGAAACGTGTTGTTTATTGTGCGGACGTAGTTCCTAAAAGCGATGTTTTTCTAATGGACCCGCTACCGCATTGTGACCTTGTCATCCTTGATGCCTCGTATGGTGGTGATCCGGTTTCTGCGAAGGATCGGGTTCGCCAGATCGAGAGCTTTATAGATGAGCATAATGGTAAACTGGTGATCCCTGTGCCTGTTTCCGGGAAACCACTTGAATTGATGGCTATTCTCCCAGACCGTTTTGCAATCCATCACGCGATGCGCCGTTCATTGGAAGCGCAGCTTGATGTTCCAAATGCGTTCTCATCACAGGTTGTCCGGTTGTTGCGATCAAAGCTCACGGAGGCAGTTGATTGGAACGAGGACTCTGATTTGCCTAATTGTCCTTTATTGACTTTCGACGGCATGGGTAGTGCAGGGCCCTCAATACAAGCATTACAACAAGCGGCAGAGCAAAATGTACCTGTGCTGCTGACGGGTCACGTACCAGAAAACACACCAGCGCAAACTCTATTGGAACAAGGTCGGGCGAATTGGATACGACTTCCTACCCATCCCACCCGGTCGGAGAATTTGGAACTCTGGCGAGACGCGGGAAAACCCGCTGCACTCGGTCATTCCTGCGCACTCGATAAGCTTGAGGAGCTTAAGCCTTACCTGACAACGCTCAATACAACGGCGGTGACCGGCTCACGGCTTTCGATCTGAATGGAGATAAAATGAGAATACTCGTAGCAAACGATGATGGCATTGATGCGCCTGGACTTGCGCGATTAACTGAGGTTGCCGAACGGATAAGCGATGATGTCTGGGTTGTCGCACCCGATGGCAAGCGCACAGCAGCGAGTGGATCCATCACGATTGCCCGCCCGCTTACTATGGTGGAAAAGGGAATCCGTCGCTATTCTTGTTCAGGCACGCCTGCGGATTGCGTGGTCACTGCGATGACATGGCTTTTCGATGGTCAGAAGAAGCCAGACGTCGTGTTGTCGGGCATCAATGATGGTCGTAATGTCGCTGAAGACCTTGCGTACTCTGGCACACTTGGAATTGCTAGAGAGGCCACGTTTTGGGGTGTTCCGGCGATTGGATTTTCGCGCGTTAAGCAAGCCGCAGAAGCTGACAGTGATATTGACTGGCTTGCAAACTTCGTCAGACAGATACTCAACAAGCGCGACACCATATTTTTGGACGGGCATTGGCTCAGTATCAATTTGCCCGAGCGACTGCCAGCGGCGATTGCACAACCAAGGATTGGTCGTGACAAGATCGGGATTCGCGCTGAAGTATTATCGTCAAACGGACAAGTCACCGAGATCATAATACCTCGGGGCCGCGAGCACAGTGCCTCCGATGGAGATGACAATGATCTGCTTGATCGTGGTAATGTCTGTATTAGCCGGTTGAACTGGTTTGGCGAAACACGTTTGGGCGATGAATATCTTGTTGCCGTGAAACCGGAATAGAGGCGCAACGTCACGGAGGTTTCCGCTCCGTCTGATGAAATAAGTACTAACTGTTCGCTGAAAAGACCATCGGAGCCTTATGATGGAATCCACAATCATCATAATCAATCTATGCGGTGCTGTGTCTCTGCTGTTATTCGGTCTTGCACAGGTCAAGGATGGTGTTCAGCGAGCATTTGGTGCTAGTCTTCGTGCGGGGCTTGCTCGCGGCACAAGCAATGGACCTCGTTCTTTCATTTCTGGCTTTGCGGCTACAATTGGCCTCCAGAGTTCGACGGCGACCGCCTTAATGGTGGCGTCATTTGTTGAACGTGATTTCATTCAGCAGCGTATGGCGCAAACTGTGCTTTTGGGAGCAAATGTTGGCACTGCGGTAACGGCCTGGATCGTGGCAACCGGAACCGAATGGTTGTCTCCATTATTGATATTGTCCGGTATAGTTTTTCTGAAAAAAGGAAGCGGGAATCGCCGTGGCATTGGGACTATGCTCATTGGCATAGGACTGATGCTGCTCTCGCTTCACCTCCTCAGTTTGGCAACAGGACCGGTCCGCCATTCACCTGCCGTGGCAAGCTTTGTGAGCATGTTAAATGATGCCTGGCCCGTTGCTTTGCTTTTTTCGGCGGGTATCGCGTTCATTTCATCGTCAAGTCTGGCGGCGGTCGTCCTGATCCTCTCCCTTGCCGCCACCGGCGTAATACCTTCCGGGCTACTGATTGTTCTTGTTCTTGGCGCTAACCTTGGCGGAGCAATTCCACCGGTGATCGCTTCTATGGGAGGAGAGGTTGCAGCAAAAAGGGTTACACTTGGTAATCTCATTGTTCGGGGAATTGGATGTTTGATTGCACTCCCATTTGCCCAATACGGAGCCGATGTGGCAGCAGCATTATCACTTCCAGCAAGTAAACTACCCGTGGATGCACATCTTGCTTTCAATATCATGCTGGCGATTGTGGCATGGCCATTCTCGCGCTTGTTATCCGATTTGATGATAAGGATGGTTCCGGACCCTCAGAAGTCAGATATGGGAACCAAATTTCTTGATATGCAGCAACTTTCAACGCCGGTCATGGCCTTAGCTGGAGCAACGCGCGAAGTTTTGAGTATAGGTGATCTCGTTGAACGCATGTTGATGCGGATGTCATCAGCTTTTCAGAAGAATGATCCTTCTGTCTCAAGCGATATTGCATTGCTTGAACAGCGGGTAGACTTCCTCCAACAGGAAGTAAAGGTCTACTTGTCCAATCTTGGTCGTCAAAGCTTGACTGAAGAAAATGGTCGTCGATCGCTGGAAATCATCGATTACGCTGTCAATCTTGAACATATAGGCGATATAGTAGAGAAGGGGTTGGTGCCTTCATTAGCGAAGAAAGCGGCACTTGGCTTGCATTTTTCTGACGATGGTTTTGGCGAACTCGAGCGATTATTCGATTTAACCATAGACAATATACGCACGGCTCAGACTATTTTTGCGACGAGAGATTTTCATCTCGCTAAGCGACTTATGGAGATTAAAATCGAAGTGCGTCGTATGGAAAAACTTTCCTCAGAGCAGCATCTTGCACGACTTCGTGATGGAAGGGTTGAAAGTCTTCGGACAAGTTCAATACATCTTGATTTGTTGCGCGATCTAAAACGTATTAATGCTCATATTGTTTCAGTCGCGCATCCGATACTTGATGAGGCCGGGCTATTAAGTGATAGCCGTTTAGTCTCTGCCTAGTATTCGTAGCTGTGTAGTGAAGATTATTTTTCCTGTGCGAAATGGCGGGCGGTGCGCAGAATTATGATAGGTGAAGGCGAAAGGTGATCAATTTTGTCATGCGGCTGATCGAGACGGGCAATGGCTTAATTTATGGTAATGCACTCCGACATACCATGGAGTGCCAGAGCTTGTGCACGAAGCGTCAAGCTATGGTCAATCACGGCTTTTGCTGATTCTGAACCCGGGGGCAACAAGCTGATTAGTTGAGGCTTTTTAGAGTCAATAGTTCTTTAGCAGTCATCTCATCCGTGATCAGCACTTGAGCCTTTGTTGTGAGAATACTGGCGCGGATGATCTGCGCCTTGCGAATGCCACCCGCAGAAATGATTACTTTTGGCACTTTTCGCAATTCCATGGGACTGATCGCCATGGCGCGTTTGTTTATTGGATGCTCGACGATTTCACCTGCTTCATTAACGAACTGGCATAGAACGTCACCAACAGCACCTGCCGCTTGCAGGCTTTCGGCATCTTGGGCAGTAAGAAGGCCGCGACGGAAAATCGATGCCTGTTTGCTCATGTCCGCTACACTCAAAATCGCGAGATCTATGTCGGAAACTTTGTTTTTCAGTGCTTTGAGTTCCTGAACTTCCCACAATTTCTGAGCAAGTGCCACCTCAGGAACAAAGACTGGGGCGGTAATCTGAAACAGTTCGGTTTTGTAAAATTCCGCAAGCCGCCAAGCAACGGCAGATGGATTGTCGGCCATGGAATGCGTCAAGCCGCCGAGCAGCGATATAACGGACAGGTCATTAATTTCACGCCATTTAAGATGACTCATGCAAGCCTGCAAAGTCGCGCCCCAGCCGACCCCGATTGTCAGTCCATCTTGCAGACGATCCGAAAGGTAGCGTCCGGTAGCGTGTCCTATAACAGCCGAGATGCTGGCTTCGGATTGATCGGAAGAGGGCACGACAATCGCTTCGAACAGCCCAAGGTGTTTCTCCAGTGACCGCTGCAAACGAATGAGCGGCTCGGCATGGGAATTCAGAGAAATCTGGACGATGCCTTCGTCACGTGTGGCTGCCAACAGGCGAAAAGCCTTGATACGGCTGATATCTAGATTCTGCGCGACCTGTTCCTGTGTCAGTCCCTCAATATAATAGAGCCAAGCGGCACGAAGTTTCAGTTCGTCCTGATCTGCCTGAAACTTGGTTTTCGGCTTCGTGCTGCGGGCCATTATCCTACCTTTTATATCTTTCTTCAAAGACGGCACACTGTCCGAATTTGCGCGCGATAATGAGGCAATAATTACCTTTACGTCAAGAATTGATTGAACAAGAAAATGAACAAAAATATTCTTATTGCAAAGAATTTACAAATAAATCATAAGTTGCCACATAAATTGTGGAGACTCTCCTGCTCGGAGACGGTTTTCAAGAGGTGGGAAATGCGAATTCTGATTTCAAACGACGACGGTATTAATGCTCCCGGCATTGCGGTGCTTGAGAAGGCTGCGCGTCTTTTGAGTGACGATGTGTGGATCATCGCCCCGGACGGGAATCGCAGTGCCAATGGGCACTCCGTTTCTCTGACAGCTGGCTTTTCGGTCAACAAACTCGCAGACAAACGCTACGTCTGCACGGGGACGCCGGTGGATTGTGTGATCGCTGCGGTTCATTGGGTTTTCCGTGAAAAGCAACTGCCGGATCTCGTTTTGTCGGGCATCAATGCCGGACGGAACGTGGCCGAGGACGTATCTTATTCCGGCACGATGGCAGTTGCTCGCGAAGGTGCTCTGAACGGTATAGCTTCTGTTGCATTTTCCGCGCCTCGTGACTCTGAAGCGTTCGATGGGGAGGACGCTTTGGCATGGCTTGCAAGCCATATCCGAAACTTTTGGGAAACCAGAAGCGATTGGGCGCATGATGGTCACTGGTTGAACGTCAATCTGCCCCGAAAGCTGCCCGCTGCATTGGAGAAGGCTGAAATCGGCCGTGACAAAAACCTGAAATATGTGAAGCTTTTCGAAGAAACGGAAAATTCGGTTCGTATTCAGCCATTAGCTGATCGTGATTACAAATCCAACGGCAGCGATGAGAATGCGTTGATTGACGCGGGTAAGGCGAGTGTCACAAACCCCAATTGGTTTGGTCATTCGCGGGTGCCAGCATCGGTGACAGCGCACAAGCCTGGTTGATATCTATAACGCATAAAAATACACCCCGGTCAGCTCAGGCTGGCGGGGTGTATGGTTTAAAAAAGCCGGTTTCTGGCCAAAAAAGCTTAAGAGCCAATCAGTGGGTAAACGACCTTGATCATGTCTTCAAGATGATCATTGGCGAATCCTTCGTGTTTAAGCACTTTGCTTTCGACCTGACCGTCATCAAAGAAGTGATGTTCCATGTAGCCGACTTCGCGAGTTCCGCCCATTTCCGGAACGAGCTCTTCCGTCGTTGTAAATGCAATCGATGAGCACCATTCCAGATGCACATTGCCGCGCTTGGATGAACGCTGCTGATGCAGGTGTCCGCTGGCGATGAGGCGCAACTTGGGATGATCGATCAGACCTTTAAGACGACCCCAGCCCTTTGGATCGACAGTCCAATAGGTCAGCTCCGTGCTGTCCATATTATCGATATAAATGGGTTGGTGGGAGAACACGGCGAGATATTGGTCGCCTGATGAGGCAATCTGCTCGTCGATCCAGTCATATTGTTCGGCTTCCTGCGGAAGTCCGGAGCCGATCAGCATCGAGCTTATCCCTATGACTCGCCAATTGCCCTGATTGATAACCCAGCGGTCTGCGCCAAAAAAATCAGCAAATTTGGTATAACGTGCGGCATTGATGGCGCTGCCATTTTCACTTTCTGGCTTGGAAAGACTTGGATTGTCACCCACGTCATGATTGCCTGCAAGAAAATGAATGGTCTTGCCGGTGTCCCTAAAGAAATCGCGGCATAAAACATAATCCTCGTCATAACGAATTCCGTCCAGTGTCACATCGCCCGTGTGGATAATGAAGTCATGATTTGACTTCGCCAGCGGTTCGGTGAGCAGGCGATTGTTCTCACGGAAATACGCGGTGCGCGGTGAAAGATGAGTATCTGAAATTTGTAATATGCTGAATCTGGACATGTCCGCTCCCATAATGAATGAGCCAAGATGTAAATCAACTCATTATGTACAAAAGTATTGACTATGAATAAAAAGTTCAATAATTTTTTTGAGAAGGAGACTGGTTCCTCAGGTTCGTCCGCAGGTTTTCCAGTTGGGAGTTGCCTTTTTGCCGACGTGGTTTCAAAGGTTGCTATAGGCATTGGGAGAGGATGCGAATGTCGGGAATTGAGATCGTCAATCTCAACAAGAAGTGGGCGACATTCCACGCGGTCAACGATGTGAGTTTTACCGTGGAGCCCGGTACACTAACGGTGCTGCTTGGACCTTCCGGTTGTGGTAAGTCCACCTCTTTGCGTCTGATCGCCGGTCTGGATTCAGTGACCTCCGGCCAGATCATTATTGGCGGCAAAGACGTCACCAATGCGTCGCCTGCAAAGCGCGGCCTCGCGATGGTGTTTCAGTCTTATGCACTTTTTCCGCATCTGACGGTTGCCGAGAACATTATCTTCGGACTACGTGTACGCAGAGTGTCTGCCGGTGAGCGTCGCCAGCGTCTGAAACGCGCTGCCGATATTCTGGGGCTGTCGCATCTGCTCGATCGGCGGCCATCCCAGCTTTCGGGTGGGCAGCAGCAGCGCGTTGCTCTGGGGCGTGCGATCGTCGCAGAAGCGTCCGTGTGTTTGATGGATGAGCCACTTTCCAACCTTGATGCACAGCTGCGCCATGAGATGCGCAAGGAAATCCGTAGCTTGCAACAGCAACTCGGCATGACCATGGTTTACGTAACCCATGATCAGATCGAAGCCATGAGCCTTGCCGATCAGGTTATCCTGATGAAGGCCGGTAAGATTGAGCAAAAGGCAAAGCCTTCCGAACTTTACCTGAAGCCCGCCACAACGTTTGTTTCCCGTTTTATCGGGACACCGCCAATGAACATTATCCGTATGGCGGATTATGACGGCAAGGCGGCGATCAGTGGAACCCCAGAGGGACCGGCGATTTTAGGTGATCCTGCGCAGGGGCTTGTCCTAGGGTTGCGTCCCGAAGAAATCCGTGTGTCGGATAACGGACGTGTGAAAGCCTCTATAGAATCTATCGAATATCATGGTGCGGACAGCATTCTTGAATGCCGTGTCGGCGATCAGTCGTTGCAGGTTCGTATTGAAGGCATTCGCCACTTCAATCGGGGTGATACCGTTGGTCTGACATGGGCGCCGTCTGCGGTGCATGTGTTTGATGAAGCGGAGGGGCATCGCGTCGAACGCACGGCCTTAGTCATTTAAGTAAAAAAGGATCGGGGAACGATCATTTCTTGGGAGGAGAGAACAATGAATTTAACGATAAAACGATCTGTCAGGTTCTTGGCCACATCTGCGATACTGACCTTAGTTAGCGGTTGGGGGACGGCTCAGGCAAAGCCCGTTGAGATCAGCTTTTATTATCCGGTCGCAATCGGCGGTCCGGTTACGAAAATCGTCGATGATCTCATCGTCCGTTTTGAGGAGCAGCACCCGGATATCAAGGTGAAGCCGATCTATTCCGGCACCTATCCCGAGACCCTGAGCAAATCGCTCACGGCTTTCAAATCCGGTCAGGCGCCTGAAGTCGCGGTTATACTCTCGACAGACATGTTCACGCTCATCGATGAAGATGCCATCGTTCCCTATGAGGATCTCGCCAAGACCGAAGATGACAAGGCATGGCTTGCGGGGTTCACACCGGTTTTCATGATCAACAGCAAAAGCGAAGACAAAACATGGGGTGTGCCGTTCCAGCGCGGCACAACCGTTTTCTTCTGGAACAAGGATGCCTTCAAGGAGGTCGGTCTTGATCCGGAAAAAGGTCCACAGGATTGGCAAGAAGTCGTCGATTTCGCCACGAAGCTGACCAAGCGTTCCGCTGATGGCGGCGTCGCACGTTGGGGTATGCAGGTGCCGTCGTCGCTGACGTCCTATTGGTTGTTGCAAGGGTATGTTGCGCAGAATGAGGGCAAAATTTCCGAGCCGGATGGGAAAACCACCTATTTCAACGCGCCTGAAGTTGTCGAGGCCATGCAATATTGGGTGGACTTGGCTCAAAAGCATAAGGTGATGAAGCCCGGCGTGATTGAGTGGGCAACCAATCCAAAGGACTTTTTTGAAGGACGCGCCGCTATGATCACCACGACCAGCGGTAATCTCACAAATGTGAAAACTAATGCGCCTTTCCCATTCGGTGTGCAGATTCTGCCAAAGAATAAAGCCTATGGCGCGCCCACCAGCGGTGGAAATGCTTATATTTTTAACGTTGAAGATGAGGCGAAACAGGAGGCGGCATTCCAGTTTGTGAAATGGCTTTCCTCTGCTGATCAGGCCGCCGAATGGAGCATTAAGACAGGCTATATCGCTGCCCGTGATGATGCTTGGCAAACCGAAGCAATGAAGAAATATGTCGAGGAGTTTCCAAGCGCAAAGGTACCCCACGACCAGATTCCTTACATGGTGCCAGAGCTCTCAACCTATGAAAATCAGCGTGTAGCACGCGTTATTGATGATGCGATTGAAGCGTCGCTGACAGGTAATAAGAGCGTAAAACAAGCTCTCGACGATGCGCAGGCTGAGGCCGAACGTATCCTTAAGCCCTACCAGTGATCGTTTGGATGAGAGCTTTGTGTGGCCCGCCCATACGAAGCTCCTCATTATTCAAAAATGGCAATCCGGTTTTGTAGGGCAGAGCCGGTTCACATCGTTACCAGAGGGCTGAGAAATCGCGTGAAACAGGCAAAAAACCAGATAACACCATGGCTTCTGCTGTTACCGGCCACCGTCTTGCTGGCAGTATTCACGCATATTCCAGCCGTGATGACGTTCGTCAACAGCTTTTACCAGACGCCGCGGGGCAAGCGCCCACCTCGCTTTGTCGGCGTCGATAATTATACAACAATGATCAGTGACCCAGTTTTCTGGGCGGCTCTCAAGAACAACGCAATCTATGCGATTGGCACTGTCCCTGCATCTATTGCACTGGCCATGCTGATGGCGATTATCGTGAATTCTTCTATTCGCGGTCGTTCGCTTATGCGGATGTCTTTCTTCATGCCGACCGTGCTGCCGATGATCGCAGTCGCCAATATATGGTTGTTTTTCTATACGCCAGGTTATGGTTTGATCGATCAATTCCTCGGCATGTTCGGCTTTCATGAAACGAACTGGCTGGGTAATCCGGATACCGTTCTTGGCAGTCTGATGGTGCTTGCCATCTGGAAAGAAGCTGGCTTCTTCATGATTTTCTATCTTGCGGCATTGCAGCAGATCAGTCCCAGCCTGTCTGAAGCGGCTGCGCTTGAAGGTACATCACGCTGGTACTTCTTTCGACGCGTGACGTTTCCGCTGTTGATGCCAACCACTTTGTTTGTGCTGATTAATGCAATGATCAATGCGTTCCGTTTGATTGACCATGTGATCGTCATGACCCGTGGCGGGCCAGACAATGCCAGCACTCTGCTGCTCTACTATGTTTACAATGTTGCATTTCGTTTCTGGGATACTGCTTATGCATCGGCTTTGACGGTTGTTCTGCTGCTGGCATTGGCATTTATCGCGTTCGTCCAGTTCGGGGTTCTTGATCGCAAGGTGCATTACAAATGACTGCAATGACATTACCGCATCAACCACGTGAATTCTCGTTTTGGCGGGCTCTTGAAACTGTAGGGTGTTATCTGCTGGGGCTGCTCTGGATCCTGCCTTTGATCTATGCTGTCTGGATGGCATTTCATCCTGCTCAATATGAGGCTCGGTTTGATCTTTTCGCTCCAGTAACACTGGAGAACTTCAGCGATGCGTGGAACGCCGCTCCTTTCGGGCGTTATTTTCTGAATACATTTCTGCTGATCACCACGATACTTATCAGCCAGTTCATTATCTGCACGCTGGCGGCCTATGCCTTCGCTCGTTACGAATTTCCGGGCAAAACCATTATCTTTATGCTGGTATTGGTACAGCTGATGATCATGCCAGAAGTGCTGCTGGTCGAAAATTACCGTACCATCTCCAAACTCGGTCTGGTGGATACAGTTGTGGCTATGGGGCTGCCTTATATGGCATCGGCCTTTGGTATTTTCCTTCTGCGCCAGACTTTCCTCACCGTACCCAAAGAGCTGGACGACGCAGCGCGTGTTGAAGGGGCTGGTGCGCTTACCACACTTCTCAAGGTTTACGTGCCATTGGCCAAACCGATCTATGTGGCCTACGGTCTCGTATCGGTCAGCTATCACTGGAACAACCTGCTCTGGCCGCTGGTCATTACAAATTCCGTTTCCACTCGTCCACTGACGGTCGGGCTACAGGTGTTTTCATCGCCCGATCAGGGTGTTCAATGGAGCATTATCTCGGCTGCTGCATTGATGACGTCAGCGCCTTTGCTGATCGGTTTTCTACTGTTCCAGCGCCAGTTCGTTCAGAGTTTCATGCGCGCGGGTATCAAGTAAAATGATATGTCTAGATCTTAAAAGACGGCGGTATTCTGTATCGCCGTCGGTTGCCACAATAAAGATGGAGGAAAATATCGCCTGATCTGCGTTTCTGTTATTGAGAAACACTTAAGTGAGACTGGTAGTTTCAATGTGCATCAAGGGCTGTGCGTCTGATTGACGGCAGGCATAAATAGTAGGCAACCGTACTGGCAGAAACGTTCAAACGCTTAGCAATTTCGGTGTGAGTCAGGCCATCGCAACGATTGAGCAGGAGTGCATCACGCCGTTTGACAGGCAATTTAGCCAAGATGCTTACCAGACGTCGAAGTTGATCACGATCAACGACGAAAGCTTCAGGTGAAGGATATGCATCGGCTATCGCTGCAAGAACCGCTTCATCGCTGATACAATGTGTTGAATGCCGTTGTTCCTTTCGGACAAGATCGGTCGCTATATTCCCAGCCACACGCAGAGTGAACGCCTGCTTATCGCGTATGACGGCAATTTCTATTTTTGCGGTTTGCAGACGAAACCAAGTTTCCCGCAATGCATCTTCAGCAAGCTCATGGGAGCCTGTACGCTTTTTAAGCGAACGTCTTAGGCTCAGGACCTATTGATTTGAGAATGAAGAGCTGATTCAGTTTCTCTTGAGGAGACTGAACGATGAGCAATCTTTACTGGCTGAGCGAAGGGCAAATGTCACGCCTTCGGCCCTTTTTTCCCAAGAGCCATGGACGTCCACGCGTTGATGACAGGCGTGTCTTGAGTGGAATTATATTCATTCTTCGTAATGGGTTACGGTGGTGTGATGCCCCTCGAGAATACGGGCCCTCTAAAACGCTCTATAATCGTTGGAACCGTTGGTGTCACAAGGGGATATTTGCTCAAATACTTGAAGGCCTGTCTTCCAAGTCGTCGGTCGGAAAGACTGTCATGATAGATGCGACCTATTTGAAAGCGCACCGCACGGCCTCAAGCCTACGGCTAAAAAAGGGGATGGTGGACGGCTGATCGGCCGGACAAAAGGTGGCATGAATACCAAGTTGCACGCCGTCACCGACACGCAGGGTCGCCCTATCAGGTTACACGTCACGGCGGGACAAATCAGCGACTACACCGGAGCTGCAGCCTTAATTGAGACGTTACCGAAGGTCGACTGGCTTCTTGCTGATAGAGGCTATGATGCCGACTGGTTCAGAAAACGGTTAAAAGACAAAGAGATAAAGCCATGCATCCCGGGTCGCAAAAACCGTAAGAAGCCTATTAAGTATGACAAACGTCGATACAAGCGACGCAATCGTATCGAAATCATGTTTGGCAGACTGAAAGACTGGCGAAGAATTGCTACCCGTTATGATCGCTGCCCGATTGTGTTCCGTGCAGCAATAGATCTTGCAGCAGCCGTTATATTCTGGCTCGGAAAGCAATGAGTCCTGAGCCTAAGTGGACTTTTTGCGCTGCAAAGCAGCAAGCACAGAGCGTTCGGACCGCAGGAGATAAGAATCGAGTTGCTGGGTTGCCGTCTCGATATCTCCCGCTTCAAGAGAAGCCAGAAGTTCGGCATTTTGTGCTATGTAAGGTTCGTGAAGATGCGCTGTGTCTTCCAGTTGCACGAAAACAAGACGTAACTCAGCCAGCACCAGATCAAAGCAAGAGCTTAGCCTAGGACTATCGCAAAGCTCCACCATTGCACGGTGAAACTCCATATTGATCGTTCCCACCTGCCGCCAGTTACCCGCTTCCTGCGCTGATGCCGTTTGTGCCAGCAGTGCCCGCATGCGCAACAATGCCGGATGGCCGGGGATGGCAACCTGAACAGCACCCTTCTGGATGACGCGTCGCACACGATAAATATCAACGACCGTGGCCTCATCGGGCGTGGCAACGAACACACCGCGATTGGGAATATAAGTCAGCAGGCTCTGACTGGTCAGCAAACGAAAAACTTCACGAAGCGTGTTACGCGATATGCCAAACTGCGCTGAAATCTGCTGCTCTGAAAGCTTGGTGCCGGGCGAAAGTTCACCCGTAATCAGCATCTCGCGAATCTTGGCAGCAGTTTGGGTTGCCAATGACTGGTCATCTGAAGGCGGCAAAATTTCGCGTATCATGAATATCCTTCAAACCCTCTGCCAATTGATGACAGCTTTTCGGGCCAAACTCTCAGAGCCATGCTAACCATAACTCTGATCAGCTATTTCACATCATATTCATGCAAATATACGATTTCATATTGTTGAACAATCTATAATAGGTTATTCAACAATAACCCGTAATGCATTTATGTTCAACAGGGGCAAAACATGGCAGCTATCGATCTCAACAGTGATCTTGGTGAAGGCTTCGGCCCATGGCCTATGGGAGACGACACAGCGATGCTGGCGATCGTGACCAGCGCCAATATTGCTTGTGGCTTCCATGCGGGAGACCCAGCCGGAATTCTCACTGTGCTACGCGAAGCTGCCCGACGTGGCGTCTCCGTTGGTGCGCATATCGGTTATCGCGATCTCGTCGGCTTTGGCCGTCGGAACATGGACCCCTCAAGTGCTGAACTTGTCGCCGACACGATTTACCAGATCGGTGCATTGCAGGGACTGGCACAGGCTGCTGGAACAAAGGTGCGTTATGTGAAGCCGCATGGTGCGCTTTACAATACAATCGCCCATGATGCGCGTCAGGCAGCCGATGTCATTACAGGGATCAAGGCAGTCGATCCATCGCTCGTGCTGATGGCGCTGGCTGGTGCGCCAATCGTTGATCAGGCTCGTTCCGCTGGCCTAACGGTAGTGTGCGAAGCCTTTGCCGACCGCGCCTATAATGTTGATGGCAGTCTCGTTAACCGCCGCATTGAAGGTTCGGTCATACACGACCCCGAAGTGATTGCGGAACGGATGCTGCGCATGGTTAATGAGCGGCGCGTAACCGCTATTGATGGCACTGACATTGCGCTAGATGCGCAGTCGATCTGTGTGCATGGCGATAACCCGACCGCTGTTGCAATCGCCGCCGCATTGCGTGAGCGACTGGAAGCACGCGGCGTGGAACTCAAGCCTTTCGTTGACGTCACATCATGAGTGAACGCCTGCGCTTTCTGCCATCCGGCAGTGACAGTTTTCTGGTCGAGCTCGATGATTTGGCCATAACGCTCACACTACTCGACGCTTTGCATGCAGCAAAGCTTGAAGGCGTATGCGAAGTCATTCCCGGCGCGCGTACGATCATGGTGCGTTTCGACCGCTGGCTGACAGATCGTGCCAAACTTGCAAGCCAGATTGCAGCGCTTGATCTCTCAGCGCGTAGCTCCCGCAGCGGCGATTTGTTTGAAATACCCGTTACCTATAATGGTGAAGATCTCGGCGATGTAGCGGCCATGCTTGGCTGCACAATCAACGAGGTCATTGAGCGTCATACTGAGGCAATATATACAGTCGCCTTTACAGGCTTTGCCCCCGGTTTTGCCTATATGACTTGTGACGATCCCGGTTTCAATGTGCCGCGTCGCAAAAGCCCGCGTGTGAAAATTCCGGCCGGATCGGTGGCACTGGCAGGTAAATTCGGCGGTATTTATCCGTCGGACAGCCCCGGCGGTTGGCAATTGCTCGGCACCACACCGCTTGCCATGTGGGACACGACACGAGAACGCGCAGCACTGCTTGCTCCGGGTGATCGCGTGCGGTTTCGTGATATGGCGAAGGGTGGACCAATCACAGTATCAAAACCAGTCGCAGCAGCAGCAACGCCTCAGCCCGCCGATGGCCTGCTTGTCACACGCGCTGACCGTCCTGCATTGTATCAGGATATGGGCCGCCCGGGCCTTGCCAGTCAGGGTGTGTCGGAATCCGGTGCGCTTGATCGCATCGCTATGCGTGAGGCCAATCGCTGTGTGGGCAATCCCGCGAATGCCGCGACTATCGAGATTTCCTTTGGTGGCTTTGCGTTCAAGGCCGACCGTCCGGTGACGATTGCTGTGACCGGCGCGCCATGCCCGCTAACCATTCGTACCCCGGAAGGTGCGATCATTACAGTAGGCGTTGCAAAGCCAGTAGCACTCAATGCAGGTGATGAATTGTCGCTTGGCATCCCGCCGGAAGGAATGCTGAGCTATCTCGCGCTGCGTGGTGGATTTGAGGTTGAGTCCGTTCTCGGATCAGTCGCATGTGACACACTCGCCAAAGTTGGACCTGCTCCAATTGCGGCTGGCGATATTCTTGTACCGGCCAACGGGACAGCATTGGCGGTTTCATCGGATATAAACTCGCAGCGGGTGCTGCCGCGCGCCGGAGACGTCGTCACACTCGATATAGTGCTGGGCCCGCGTACCGACTGGTTCACGCAACAGGGCCTTGAAACACTCACCTCGCAGGACTGGGATGTGACACCTCAATCAAGCCGCGTTGGAATGCGCCTCGAAGGTGCTACAGCCATCGAACGCGCCATCAATGATGAGTTACCATCTGAAGGTACAGCTCTGGGTGCCATTCAGGTGCCCGCGAACGGACAACCGGTTCTGTTTCTGGCCGACCACCCGCTGACCGGTGGCTATCCCGTCATTGGTGTCGTGGCAAACCATCATCTCGATCTTGCAGGCCAGATACCTATCGGCGCCCGCATCCGTTTTAACCCGATCTCCAATTTCGAACCGCAAGAAGTTATAGCCTGATGAAGAAGCTGCTTATTGCCAATCGCGGCGAAATCGCCATCCGCATTATCCGCGCAGCACGCGATTACGGTGTTGCCTCCGTGGCGATTTATTCTGATGCAGATGCAAATTCACTGCACGCCGAATTTGCAGACGAGGCCTATGGCCTCGGCGCTGGTCGCCCGGCGGATACCTATCTCAATATTGCAAAGATACTCGACATTGCGAAGCGCTCCGGTGCGGATGCCGTGCATCCCGGCTATGGCTTTTTGTCGGAACGAGCTGAATTTGCCAAAGCCGTCATCGATGCCGGTCTGATATGGGTCGGCCCATCGCCGGAAGTCATCACGTCGCTGGGTGACAAGGTTGAAGCACGGCGAATTGCCGAAAAAGTCGGCGCACCGCTCGTCAAGGGTTCAGACGGCCCACTGGCATCGGCTGCGGAAGCTGTGGCCTTTGCGCGTGAAGCTGGTCTGCCTTTGGCGATCAAGGCAGCGTTTGGCGGCGGCGGTCGTGGTATGAAGGTGGCGCATCGTCTGGAAGAAGTCGGTGAATTGTTCGATTCCGCCGTTCGTGAGGCAGTAGAAGCCTTCGGACGTGGCGAATGCTACGCCGAGCAATTCCTTGAAAAGCCACGGCACATTGAGGCACAGGTCCTCGCCGACACACACGGCAATACGGTTGTTCTTGGCACACGTGATTGCTCACTGCAACGTCGCAATCAGAAGCTAGTCGAAGAAGCGCCTGCGCCCTTTATCACGGAAGAGCAGCGCACCCGTATCCATGAATCGGCCCGCGCAATCTGCGCAGCAGCGGGCTATACGGGAGCAGGCACGGTCGAGTTTTTGTTGTCGCAGAATGGCACGATCTCGTTTCTCGAAGTCAACACGCGCCTTCAGGTCGAACATCCGATTACGGAGGAAACCACCGGCATCGATATTGTCATCGAGCAGCTTCGTATTGCGGATGGCAAGGCGCTGTCCTTGACCGAAACGCCTGCACCGCGCGGTCATGCCTTTGAATTCCGTATCAATGCCGAAGATCCGGGCCGTGGCTTTCTGCCTACACCAGGCCTGATTAAGCGTTTCCGCGCCCCTTCGGGTCCGGGTGTGCGTCTTGATACAGGTGTGGAAAGTGGATCGGAAATTCCCGGCCTCTACGACTCCTTGATGGCAAAACTCATTGTGACCGGCGCTACACGCGAGGAAGCGCTTATCCGTGCACGACGGGCACTGGCCGAGTTTAAAATCGAAGGTGTTGCCTCCGTGTTGCCATTCCATCGTGCGGTGGTCGAAGAAAGAGATTTTACCGGCGAAGACGGCTTTAACGTCTTTACCAACTGGATCGAAACCGAGTTTCGCAGTGTTGAGCCATCGGCAAGGATTGATCCGGTTGATACTGACGTCATCCGCAGCTTTATCGAGATCGATGGCAAACGCCATGAACTTGGCTTGCCCGCAGCCCTCTTCTCGGGCCTCAGCGCACCGCAGCAAGTAGGCGATGCCACTCAACAGGTTGCAGAAGGTGCAGTGACTGCGCCTATTCCCGGCACGTTTCAGCAGTGGCTGGTTGAAGATGGAGCCATGGTAACTGAGGGCGAAGTGGTAGCGATCATGGAAGCCATGAAGATGGAAACGCGCATAGCTGCTCCCAAGGCCGGCAAGATTAGTCTTCATGCTAAGCCGGGCCAGAGCGTTAGTCTTGGCGCGGAACTTGCGACCATCGAATAATGAAAGGGGCAGGAATGCCCCTTTTCTAAATCAAAAAAGACTGGCGGATTATGAAACCCGCCGGTCTTTGTTTTGCAATGGTATAGCCCGAAATGGGTAGCAGCTAGCTCTGCAGCATGAACTTCTGGATGCGGCTGTCAGCAGGGGCATCTTTCAGTTCCTCTGCCGTCATGTTGACCGCAACATGGCCATTTTCCATCATCACAACGCGGTCACTAACACGGCTGACAAAGCGCATTTCATGGGTCACGATAATCATCGTCATGCCATCGCGTGCGAGGCTTTCAATAACCTGCAACACTTCACCCACCAGCTCCGGATCGAGCGCCGAGGTCGGCTCATCGAATAGCATGATTTCAGGATCCATAGCCAGCGCACGCGCAATTGCCACGCGCTGTTTCTGTCCGCCCGAAAGCTGATGCGGATATTTGTTGGCATGGGCCGCCATACCGACGCGAGCCAGATGGTTCATGGCAGCAGCGCGCAGCGCTTCCTTGTTGCCATTGCCATGATAACGCGGACCAAATGTCACGTTCTGCAAAACAGTCATATGCGGGAACAGGTTGAACGACTGGAACACCATTCCAAGCCGCGTAACGCGATCATGGAAATCGGAAACAACGCGATAGCCCTTGTCATCGGCTGTAATCCACTCAGCCCCATCCAGTAGAATACGACCTTTATCGATATCCTGAAGCGCATTGATCGTGCGGATCAGGGTCGTCTTACCAGAGCCGGACGGTCCGATGATGCTGACCACTTCGCCCTTGTTGACCTTCAGTGAGACGTCTGCGAGTGCATGCTTGTCACCGAAATTCTTAAAGACGTGCTCAAGAGCCACGACAATGTTTTTGCCGATACGGCGTTCATTGGTGGTCTGGGCTGGCGCTTGCGTTGTGGCAGGCACGGCAATTTCAGCCCCGGTCATACGCGTGATATCAAGACGACCTTCAAGCCGTGACAGGAAAAAGCTGAAAACAGAAACCACCAGCACATAGTAGAACGACACCGCAACCAGCGTTTCAATCACCATGAAATTGCGCGTGTAAAGCCGTTGGCCAACCAGCAATATCTCCGCAAGCGAAATCACCGATACAAGCGAAGTGAGCTTAACGATCGTGATGAATTCATTGCCGAGTGATGGCAGTGCAACGCGTACAGCTTGTGGCAGAATAATATGGCGATATTTGCCCACGGGGCGGATGCCAAGCGCGTGTGCTGCTTCGTGCTGGCCCTGATCAACAGAGATGAGACCCGCGCGATGAATTTCTGCAAGATAGGCAGTTTCCGAAATAACCAGCGCGATCAGACCCGCCCAGAAGGGCACCGACAGGACTGGACCGAGCGCCGGTATAAATTGCGGCATGTTATAAACGAAAATCAGCAATACCAGCAAAGGCAAACTGCGGAACAACCAGATATAGGTCTTTGCAAACCAGCGCACGACGCGCAGGTTGGATTGTCTTGCAAGCGCCAGCAAAAAGCCAAGCACAGTACCGACAACCCAGGTCAGCACACCCAGCCATGCGACAAGTGCTGTGGCACGCCAGAAATCTGGATAGAGCACGAGGCTGAAGAGATAGTTCCAGTCGAAATTCATGGGCCGGGTTTCCCAAATGTAGTGCGCCCAGTTGGACGCATGGCGCTTCAAGCCATTGATTTAATCCGCATCCTTATCCAAAACCGTTTCACAGTTTTCGGGATGCGTTTTGAAGCGCCGCAAATTCCAGTCGTGATTGGTCTGGCAGGTGTGTGGTGACCACCTGCCAGACACGTTTATTCAGCAATAGCTGCCTTGAACTCGGCTTCCGTCGATTTCGCAACGCCATACTTGCTGAACAGAGCCTCGTAATCGGCATCGCCATCAAGCTTGGTCAGTGCATCGCGCAGGAACTTCGCCTGTTCTTCATTGCCCTTTTTGACACCAAAGCCGACGATCACTGGATAAAGCTGCTCAGTTGAAGTCACCTTCATACGGCCACGGAGCTTTTCGGCTGCATCGGCCAGTACGGCAGAATTTTCAAGCTGCGCGTCAACGCCACCGGAAAGAAGAGCCTGTGTCGCTTCCGGTGAAGTCGGGAACTCACGCGAGTCAATCGGATTTGCGGCGCAAACCGACTTGTTGAGCTTGTCAAGTTCAGGAATCCAGGCAGCCCCCTTAATCGAGCCAACGCGTTTGCCGCACAGCTCCTCCGGCTTGGTGAAGTTTTCACCGCTGCTCGTGGCAACTGCGATGGAAACACCGGTTTTCATGTAGGGGACGTAGTCGATTTGTTTGGCGCGCGCAGGCGTCACATAAAGCGTAGAGGCAATGACATTGAATTGATCACTGGAAACGCCGAGGATCAGGTTCTCAAAGCGGGTATCCTGAAAAGAAACTTCGCTGCCAGTCTTCTTGCCGATCAGTTTCACCAGCTCTACGTCAAAGCCTGCCGGCTGATTGGCTTCATCGAAATAGTTATAGGGCGGGTAGGTCAGATCAACACCAATCTTCAGGGTCTCGGCATTGGCTGCCGTCAGTGACGCCATCAGGATTAAAGTACTGGCCAGAAGTTTTTTCATGGGATGTTCCTCTCATTCGTTTTCTTATCTTTGTTGAACAATTATGAGAATGCAATCCCTCGTTCTGCACAAATTTTCATCTTAGGTGACTCAAAGTCGGTAAAGCATACTGGATTCACTACCCAAAATTCGCTGAAACTAACGTAACTTATTCATTTTTCGGGCATTTCTTTTTTGTTCAACATTAGAGGGAAAAAAATTTTAAATTTTGCTCAACCCTCGTAAATCCAGCCTTTGCGGCCAATCGGATATTCCGAGCCAATAAGTCACCCCTAGTATGGCGGATCCGAAATTCGCTTCACTGCAAAGAAACCAACTGAGCGAATTTCGGGTCCAAGGCCATGCCAGCAAATTATTGAATCTAGTGTGGTTTACGGATTTACAGTTCCTCGAAGTGAATGCAGCGCGAATGATACGAACTTTAAATCCATCACACTAGCGCCTGCTATGCCAAACAAACAAACCACAATAGGGAAAGAGAATCTGTTACAGATTTTTCTTGTGGGAGTGAGTGAGCGGTGCATTTTCCCTTGACATCGAAATATTGTTCAACAAACTATAATGACAAGGAGATTGCAGTGACCAATCAGGACCGCCCCTCAGATCGCCCTCTTGTACTGACGCAGACTGCGGCAGGCCTGTTGCGCGACAAAATTCTGCGTGGTGAGCTTGCGCCCGGAACACCGCTGCGTGAGGTGGTCTGGGCCGAAACGCTGAACGTGTCACGCAACACATTGCGCGAAGCATTGCGCGATCTTGTCGCCGAAGGTCTGATTGAGCATCGTGCACATCACGGCGCGACCGTTCGCGCGCTGAATGCGGCCGAAATCAGTGAAATCTATGCCATCCGCATGACGCTTGAACTTCGGGGTGTTACGTGCAGTGCCTATGCCTCGCAGGAAGCGATGTCAGAACTTGTTGAGCGCGTCGAAGCTGTGCAGCGTGCAGCGCTTAAAAGGGACTGGCAGCAATGCGGCACCGCTTCGCTCGAGTTTCATCAGCAGATCGTCGATTTCATCGGTAGTCCGCGCTTGAACGAGGTGTTTGCAACGGTCGCAGCACAGGCGCGTCTGGCCTTCTCCATGGCCCCTGACGCTCGCCGGTTTCAGGAGCCTTGGGTGGCGCGTGATGTCGAAATCTGCGGCCTGCTTTGTGATGGCGATCGCGCCGCCGCAAGTCGCGCTCTTGAACTCTATTTGCAGGAATCTGAACGCGTGGTTCTCGAGGCAGCCCGCGCACAAAACCTGCCTCGCCCCAGCAAAAAGATAGCTTCACACGCAGAATAGCGTTCTGTACCGATATTAAGGAGAAAACAGGGATGAAACCTGAGCCCATTACCCTTGCGCCGGAAGATGCATCTGCGCGCAAGGCGATCAAACCTGTAATCTGCTATCCGGTCGATACTTTGCCGCGCCCTGATCTTGCAGCCTATCGCGCGCTGCGCGATGAATTGGAATTTGTCGAACGCATTGTCGTTCCGGCACGTGATGCAGCGTGCTGGCAGGTACCGGCGGGACATTTCTGCCGTATTCTTTGCAGCGAAGGTTCGCAGGTCGGTGATCTCAACCTTTTTAATGCAAAAAACCTTAATGAGCGGCTTTATACCGGCAAAACACGCGCGCTCAATGGAACGCATGTTGGCCTTGGTGATCAGCTGTTCTCAAACATGCCTTATCTGCGCCCGATCGCGACGATCACGCATGACACGCTCGACTGGTATGGCTTTGATGAATTCGGTGGTTCGGTACACGATGTTATCGGAACCCGCTGCGACCCATATACCCACAATCTTCTCAGCAATGGTGGCCAGTATCATCACTGTTGCCACTCCAATCTAACCCGCGCTTTTGCAAAACAGACGGGAAAATCTCTGGAAGATGCAGGCAATTTTGTTCATGACGTTCTCAATGTTTTCATGTGCACCGGCTTCACGCGCGATACCGGCCAGTATTTCATGAAGGCAAGCCCGGTTCGCCCCGGCGACTATCTTGAGTTCTTCGCCGAAATCGACCTGCTGGGCTGCATGTCGGCCTGTCCGGGCGGTGACTGCTCGTCGGAGCATTCCTCCGACACAGCCGCTTGCTATCCATTGGTCGTTGAAGTCTATAAGCCTGCTCGTAAGCCAGACGGCTGGGTCGCACCAAAAATCAACGGATATGACGGCACACATGGGCTTTGAGCCCATTCAATTTTTTGCTTTATGGCGTCACTGGACATGTGGCGCCCTTTATCTTGAACAATTATTCCACGGTTCTTGGCGTGCTTCTGGCCGCAATGGACTGGATTGCCAATCACGGCAAGACGTTGAAAAAGTCCAAGGCATTAAAAACCCCATCCTAATCATGCAGTGATTGCGTCGGCTTCGCGCAGGCGATAGCCGACGCCTGTTTCCGTCAGAATATAATGCGGTTGATCGGGAGATTTCTCGATTTTCTGGCGCAGCTGGCGGACATAGATGCGCAGATATTGCACATCGGCCGCCGGTCCCCACACATGGCTCAGAATAAATTGATGCGTCAGCACCTTGCCGGCGTGCTGAACTAGCAGACGCAGGATTTCATATTCCTTGGGCGAGAGCTTTATCTCCGCCTCATCAAGCTTCACGATGCGCCTGACCAGATCGACCGATAAACCATCGCTCTGAAACACCGGCTTCTCGCCCTGCTGGTGCAGTTTATGGCGCAGCGCCACCCGCGTTCGTGCCGCCAGTTCCTTCATGCCAAAAGGCTTGGCTACATAATCGTCCGCACCTGTTTCAAGTGCGCGCACAATGCCTGCCTCATCGGTACGGCTTGAAAGGATGAGGACTGGCAGCGTCAGTCCCCGTTCGCGCCACAGACGCAGAAGTTCGTGGCCGTCCGTATCGGGAAGACCAAGGTCCAGCAGAACGAGATCGGGCTTTTCGCTCTCGAGTAAAAGGTCAGCCTCACGTGCATTGGCCGCTTCGATGATCGTATAGCCTTCAGTCGTAAGTCCCACCCGCAGCAATTTGCGAATGGGTGGCTCGTCATCGACGATCAGAATTTTCGGCTTTGGATCGTTCATGCGTTCCTGTCTGTCTCTTGAACCGGCAGCGGTATGGTTATCGTAAAACGGGCGCCGGAACCCTCAGCCCGGTTTCCGGCCCGAATAGTTCCGCCCATTGCTTCTGTGAAGCCGCGGGCAATGGAAAGGCCCAAGCCCGTTCCTGCCTGTACGTGATCACCCTTGCGAACGCGATAGAATGTATCGAAAACCCGTTCAAGATCGATATCGGGAATACCGGGACCATGATCGCTGATTTCAAGCACCACATGACCACGCTCGACATGCGCTTCAAGCGCGATTTCTGATCCCTGCGGCGCATATTTTGCGGCATTATCGAGAAGATTGAACAATACTTGCTCAAACAAGACCGCATCAAGCCGCAGCATGGGAAGATCGGCTGGAACCGCCACCTGAAGCTTGTGATATGCGAGAATTTTGACGGCGCGATGCAGCGCTGCTCCCACAATATCGCCGAGATAGTGCAGCGACAGTTTGGGTTCCATGGCCCCTGATTCAATGCGTGTCATATCAAGCAGATTGGCGATGAAGCGGTTCAGCCGTTCGGATTGCTCGACAATGGTCGATAGCAATTCGGTGCGGTCGCTTTCAGGCAGCGAAACGGAATAGTCGCGTAATGTGGTGGCGGCCCCCATGATGCCCGCAAGTGGTGTTTTAAGATCGTGCGATAGGGAGGTGAGAAGCGCTGAGCGGAGCTTGTCTGCCTCTGCTGCAAGCTTGGCGCGTTCAACATCGCCCACAAGCTGCACACGCTCGATGGCAATGGCCGCCTGATCACTGAGCGCTTCAAAAAGTCTCTGCTGTTCGGGTGTCAGGATTGGCCCCTGTCGATCATTATCGAGGCCGATCACGCCGACAGACGTGCGTGCCGTCTTGAGCGGCAGATAAAGCCGCTTGGCGCCCGGCAGCGTATCCGCACCCCGACCGGCTGGCAGTTCATGTTCCCAAGCCCAGTGAGCTGCAGCAATATCGGCATCGACAAGACTGTCATCGGGCGGGTAGCCCGCGCGAACCGCAATGCTTTCACCTTCGGGAAGCAGGATGACAACGCGCACTTTCAGCATGGAGGCGATCTGAAAGGCGGTTGCCCAGAGCACATCATCGAGCGAACCTGTTCCCGCCAGCTTCTTGCTGAAAAGATAAAGATCCTCGGTCATGTTTGCGCGCTGCCGTGCCGCTGCTGCCTGACGCTGCACGCGGCTTGCCAGATTACTGGCGACAAAGCTGACAAGCAGAAAGAACGAAAGCGCCACCACGCTTTCTGGGTCTGCGATAGACAGCGTGTAGAGCGGCGAGAGGAAGAAGAAGTTATAGGCAAATGCGCTTAACACCGACACGAACAGCGCTGGCCAAAGACCGAGCGTAACCGCAACGCCAAGAACGCCTACAACGAAAACCAGAGCGATGCTTCGCACATCCAAAAACTGGTCGAGCAGAAGCCCGACACCAAGCGCGCAGGCCGTGACCAGTGAGGCGGCGAGATAAGGCTTGATGTTGAAGGCGCTCGGTTGACTTGCGGTTTTGACACCACGCGTCGTCCCCGCCTTGTCGCGGTCGGCAGTCGAGGTGATATGAACATCAATCGCGCCTGAATGGCGGATAAGATCATGCGCGACAGAGCCTTCGATTGCCTCGCGCCAGCGTGACTTTGCCGATTTTCCGGCAACGATATGCGTATAATTATGGGTTGAGGCGTAACGTACGAGGTCTTCGGCAATGTTCTGGCCGGGAATAATCACGGTTTCGCCGCCAAGCCGTTCGGCAAGGCGCATGGTCGCTGAAATCCGGTCCTTTGCTTCATCGGACAGATTGGCCGAACGCGGTGTTTCAATGTGAATGGCAGCCCAGGGCGCCCGCATCCGATCGGCAAGCCGCCGCGCATAGCGCACCAATGAAGCACTGCTTGTGCGCTGGTCGATGGCAACCAGAACGCGATCACCCGCAGCCCATGGCCCTTCAATGGCATGTGCCCGCATATGGGTCAGCAATTGTTCGTCAACCCGCTGCGCGGTGCGGCGAAGTGCAAGTTCGCGCAGGGCAGTCAGATTGCCGGGAGAAAAATAGTTGCGGATCGCACGCTTGGCGGTTTTTGGCAGATAGATCTTGCCCTGGTCAAGCCGCTTGATGAGATCGTCCGGTGTAAGATCAATCAGCTCTATATCATCGGCCCGGTCGATAATACTGTCGGGCACGGTTTCGCGCACGCGGATGCGGGTAATCTGTGCCACCACATCATTGAGGCTTTCGACATGCTGAATATTGAGCGTGGTATAAACATCGATCCCGCGCGCCAGAATTTCCTCGACATCCTGATAGCGTTTGGGATGACGGCTGCCCGGTGCATTGGTGTGGGCCAGCTCATCCACCAGAACCAGTTGCGGCTGTCTTTTGAGGATGGCATCGATATCCATCTCATCGAGCCGGTGGCCATGATAGGACACCGGCTCGCGGTCGATGATTTCAAGCCCATCGACAAGCGCTTCCGTTTCCTGTCGCCCATGCGTCTCGACAATGCCGATCACCACATCAATGCCGTCCGCTTTGCGCGCACGTCCCGACATCAGCATTTCATAGGTCTTGCCGACGCCGGGTGCTGCTCCCAGAAATATCTTGAGACGGCCGCGCATTTCGCGCTCTGCCTGTTCAAGCAGCGCATCGGGGGAAGGCCTCATATCACCAAGGCGAAGATCGTCCGATACCAAACGTTGTTCCTCAAAATGAGAAGGTAGCGAGAAAACCCGCTGCTATTCTACTCTAATTACTACTTGTTCTGTCCAGAACAAGATTAAGCTTGAGCACATTCACGACAGGCTCACCAAGAAAACCAAGCTCACGCTGCTCAATTTGCTGCTCGACGATGCCGCGAAGGCTCGCCTCATCAAGCCCGCGCACTTTGGCAACGCGAGGCACCTGAAAAAGAGCCGCTTGCGGTGAGATATGCGGATCAAGCCCGCTTGCCGATGTTGTGACGAGATCAATCGGCACGTCGGCATTGGGTGTACCCTGTCGCAATGCGTCGGCATCGGCTTTGATGCGTGCAATCAGTGCCGGATTGGTTGGCCCAAGATTGGAGCCACCCGAGCTTGCAGCATCATAACCTTCTTTGCCTGCCGCAGAAGGGCGGCCATGGAAATAGCGGTCGCCTGCAAATTTCTGGCCGATCAGTTCAGAGCCGATCACCTTGCCATCCTTTTCGATGAGGCTGCCATTGGCCTGTTGCGGAAAGATGGCTTGTGCAAGCCCGGTCATGCCAAGCGGATAAATCAGCCCTGTGATGACAGTAAGAGCAACGATCATGACGAGTGCTGGACGCAGTTGTTTCAACATTTTCTTGTTCCTTAAACCAGGCCGAGGGCGACGATGGCCATATCAATGACCTTGATGCCGATGAACGGAACAATGACGCCGCCAAGGCCGTAGATCAGAAGATTGCGCGACAGCAGTGCGCCTGCGCCGACAGGCTTATAAGCAACGCCCTTCAGCGAAAGCGGGATCAGCGCGACAATGATGAGTGCGTTAAAGATGATCGCCGAGAGGATCGCGCTTTGTGGGGTTGCAAGCCCCATGATGTTGAGCGTGCCAAGCTGCGGATAAAAGGCGAGAAACATCGCGGGAATGATCGCAAAATACTTGGCAATGTCATTGGCAATCGAGAAAGTCGTGAGTGCGCCGCGCGTCATCAGCAATTGCTTGCCGATCTCAACAATCTCGATGAGCTTGGTTGGATCGCTATCGAGATCGACCATATTCCCGGCCTCGCGTGCGGCAACTGTACCCGTATTCATGGCAACGCCGACATCGGCCTGCGCTAAGGCTGGCGCGTCATTGGTGCCGTCGCCGCACATCGCCACAAGCTTGCCCTTGGCTTGTTCCTGCCGGATAAGCTCAAGCTTGTTTTCTGGCGTTGCCTGCGCCAGAAAATCATCGACGCCTGCTTCTGCAGCAATCGCCGCCGCCGTCATCGGATTATCGCCAGTAATCATCACTGTGCGGATACCCATGCGGCGCAATTCAGTGAAACGCTCGCGAATGCCGCCCTTGACGATATCCTTGAGGTGAATGACGCCAAGCAGGCGTCCATCCTTGCTGACTGCCAAAGGCGTTCCGCCGGTTTTGGCGATTGTGTCGGCAATGGCTTGCAGTTCATGGACGGTCTTTTCATCCGATGTTGCATGTTTGAGCACGGCATCAACCGCGCCCTTGCGGATTGACGACCCGTCAACATCGACACCGCTCATCCGGCTTTGCGCCGTGAAAGGCACGAAGATCGCATTCAGGCTCTGCATATCGCGGCCGCGCATGTCGTATTTTTCCTTGGCAAGAACGACGATGGAGCGGCCTTCTGGCGTTTCGTCGGCAAGCGAGGCCAATTGTGCGGCATCGGCAAGGGCCAGTTCATTCACGCCGCTAACCGGCATGAAGACTGTGGCCTGACGATTGCCGAGCGTGATTGTGCCGGTCTTGTCGAGCAAAAGCGTGTCAACATCACCGGCAGCTTCGACCGCACGGCCAGACATCGCAAGCACATTGAAACGCACCAGACGGTCCATGCCGGCGATGCCGATTGCCGACAAAAGTGCGCCGATTGTGGTCGGGATCAGGGTGACGAAAAGAGCAACCAGCACGATGACGGGAATATAGCCGCCCGCATAGGAGGCAAAGCTCGGAATTGTCACCACAGCCAGAACGAAGATCAGCGTCATGCCTGCAAGCAGGATGTTGAGCGCGATTTCATTTGGCGTCTTCTGGCGTTCAGCCCCTTCGACAAGGCTGATCATCTTGTCGATGAAAGTCGAGCCCTGAGCCGCTGTGATGCGGACCTTGATCCAGTCAGACAGAACCTGCGTACCGCCGGTGACAGCAGAGCGGTCGCCGCCCGATTCACGAATGACCGGAGCGGATTCACCTGTGATGGCTGCTTCGTTGACGGAAGCCACACCTTCGATGACTTCGCCGTCGGATGGAATGATATCGCCTGCTTGAACGATCACCACATCGCCGACCTTGAGACTTGTGCCAGGTACGGTCGTAAAGTCTTTCTGGCCTATATCACGAAGCAGTTTGGCCTGGGTTTCCGTGCGGGTGCGGCGCAGGGATTCCGCCTGTGCCTTGCCGCGACCTTCGGCAACAGCTTCGGCAAAATTGGCAAACAGCACCGTGAACCAGAGCCATAGCACGATCTGGAACGAAAAGCCGATATCGGCTCCGCTGGTCGCAACATCCTTCAACAGAAGAACAGTTGTAAGCATGGAGACCACAGCCACCACGAACATCACCGGATTGCGTGCAAGGCTTTTGGGATTAAGCTTGCGAAAAGCGTCACCAATGGCGGGAAGGAGGATGCGCGCATCAAGGATGCTGGCCTTAACGACTTTGGCGGATTGGGACTTGCTCATAGGGAACTCCAGAAAAGCGGACCCAGAAATTCTGCAGCAAGCACGATCATCAGCACTGCTGCGAGGATGAGGAGGATGAGGTTTGATGGCCTAAAACTCCGTGCATCCGAAAGGATGCAAAAAGGAGTTATTAACTTGCTGAATATGTGCATTAGAATGTCTGCCCGTTAATCAGCGCGAGATGTTCAGCCACAGGTCCGAGCGCCAGTGCGGGGAAGAAGATCAGACCACCCACAACGAGAATGACACCGATCAACAGACCGACGAAAAGCGGTCCGTGGGTCGGGAATGTCCCGGCGGATTCGGGTGCTGCCTTCTTGGCAACCAGTGAGCCTGCAATTGCCAGTGCCGGAACGATGACCAGAAAGCGGCCCATCAGCATCGCAAGACCGATGGTGACATTGTACCAGGGCGTGTTGCCCGAGAGGCCGCCAAAGGCAGAACCGTTATTGGCGGTGCCCGACGTATAGGCATAAAGGATTTCCGAAAAACCATGCGGTCCGGGATTGGCTATCGAGCTTAGACCCGCCGGAATGACTGTGGCGATTGCCGTAAAGCCAAGGATCGAAAGCGGCAGGCAGAGAACGGCGAGCATGGCCATCTTCACCTCTTTTGCCTCGATTTTCTTGCCCAGATATTCCGGTGTGCGTCCGACCATCAGACCAGCCACGAAGATTGCCACCACAACAAACAGGATGATGCCGTAGAAGCCTGCGCCCACGCCGCCGATAATGATTTCACCCAGCATCATGTTGATCATGGGGATCATGCCGCCAAGCGCCATCATGCTGTCATGCATGGCAATGACTGCGCCACAGGAGGCGGCTGTCGTCACCACTGCAAATAGCGCCGACATGGTAATGCCGAAGCGGGTCTCCTTGCCTTCCATATTGCCCCCATCAATGCCAAGCGCATGGATGAGTGGATTGCCCGCAGCTTCTGCCCAGTAGCAAATGGCAACACCGGCCACAAAAAGCACGCCCATTGCAGCGAAAATCGCCCAGCCCTGCTTTTCATTGCCGACCATACGGCCAAACACATTGGTAAGGCCTGCACCGATGGCAAAGATCGCCACCATCTGGATCATGTTCGAAATGGCATCGGGATTTTCAAATGGATGCGCAGAATTGGCATTGAAGAAGCCGCCGCCATTGGTGCCGAGCATCTTGATGGCAAGCTGGGAAGCGACCGGACCAAGCGCTATGACCTGACGCGCGCCTTCAAGCGTGGTGGCTTCGACGTAAGAACCGAGCGTCTGCGGTACACCGAGCGTGACAAAAATAAGCGTCATGACCACACAAATCGGCAGCAGGATATAGAGTATGCAGCGTGTGAGGTCACACCAGAAATTGCCCAGCGTCTTCATCGATTTGCGCGAGAAGGCGCGGATAAGTGCAATGGCAATGGCCACACCCGTTGCAGCCGACACGAAGTTCTGGACCGTAAGACCTGCCATCTGGGTGAGATAGGACATGGTGCTTTCGCCACCATAGTTCTGCCAGTTGGTGTTGGTCACAAAACTTGTTGCTGTGTTGAAGGCGAGATCGGCGGGCACATTGCTCATGCCCATAGGGTTGAAAGGCAAGGAACCTTGCGCGCGCTGCAGAAAATAAAGCAGCAGAAAGCCTGCAAGATTGAACAGTAGCATGGCGGCTGCATAGCTCGTCCAGTGCTGCTCCTCACGCTCGCTTGTTCCTGCCAGACGATAAAGTCCCCGTTCGATGGGAACGAGGACAGGCGACAGAAACGTGCGCTCGCCATTGAAAACGCGCGTCATATAGCTGCCAAGCGGCTTTATGAGCGCGATGATGATCCCACAAAAGATGAGGATCTGTATCCATCCATTGATTGTCATGGTTTTTCCCAAGCCTGATTAGAGCGCGTTTCGATCTGATTGAAACAGATCCGCGCTCTAAATCTTTGGTTTAACGCGCATCGTATCCGAAATTGGCTTCCCACTTTTCGGGATGCGCTCTAGGCTTAAATCGGCTGCTTATTCAGAACCGTTCCGGACGAATGAGCGCGTAAAGAAGGTAGGCGGCAACGAAAGCCGCAACCAAGGCGCCTGCGATATATTCAATCAGCATGGCGTGCCCTCAAAGCCTCTCGCAAAGGCGCAAATAGCCAAACAGCATGGCGAAGAAAGCGATGCCGATACCAAGAACGGCGATATCCATTGTCATTTTGAATGCCCTGTCGCGATTGCCTCATGGCCGAATGCCTATGGGGCTCTCTGTTTCCACAGCAGGGATTATGCTGCCGCAGCCCATAGGGTTTCGAGAGAGGGGAGAGGGGTGAAAAATAAAAAAGTCATATATGTTTTGAGGTCAGGCATATGACAACAAAAAAACGCGCCGCAGGTTGCGACGCGTTTCGGCTTTCAATTTTCCGATGTATCTTAAGGATTCAGGTCATCAAAGGCCCGGGTAATCGCACCCTTCGGGCTTTTGCTCGCAATCAGGCTCGCCAGAAGGATCCGCGCCTGACCGGGACGCAAAGTCTGTGAATGCACAGCACCGGCTGCAACCAGATCATGGCCGCCACCACCGCCGCCATAACCCGGCACCAGAACGCCGATTGGAACGCGGCTTGAAACCACCACCGGGATATTTTTTTTCGTACACTCTTTCACGGCTGCAACGATTGTTGCATTGGCATTGCCAGAGCCAAGAGCTGCCAGCACAATTCCGTGGCTTTGAGCCTGAATGCTCGCCCGAAGATGCAGGTCGTCGCAACCCGGATGAATGGCAACAATATCGACCCGTGTTGCGCTGACCGATGCGGGCAGGCGGATAGCATCCGGTCTTTCCAGATCGCGCACTTCCCGAAACGCATCAGCGTGGTCACTGCTGAACTTGAATGCGCCCCATGCAGGCAAGATCCTGCCGCCAAAGGCAATCAAGACGCCTTTTTGGGCATTGGCCGGGTCTGTTGCAAGATTGATTGCGGTCGTCAGATTGGATGGTCCATCCGCATCGGGATGATCTGCAGTGAACTGCGCTCCGGTGAAAATCACCGGTTTGGAAAGACGGTGTTGCAGGTGAACGAGCAGGGCCGTTTCTTCCATGGAATCCGTGCCATGCAGCACGACAACGCCATGAATTTCAGGATCAGCAATCTGCGCTGCAACAGCATCGGAGATAGTCTGCATGTCGATCAGTGTCAGGATCGATGAATCCTTTGCCATGAGATCAATGGGGCGCAGCTGCGCTCCGACATCGCCAAGCGTCGCAAGCAGATCGTCACCATTAAGCGTTGGCGTGCTTGCGCCATCTTTCCCGCGCTTGCTTGCAATAGTTCCACCGGTGGCGATAACCGCCACCAATGGTTTGAATTGCGAATTACTCACTCTGCCCCTCAATCAGTTACTCATTGCGTGTCAGCAGCACGTTCTGCCGCCAGACGATAGATTCGGTCACGCAGACCATACCAGCCAATAACCAGCGCGGGTACAATGATAATCAGCGAGCCGATCGTGTAAGAGCCGATCGGATAGTCTGCTGCCATCAGAACCAGAACGCCGAATAGAAAGAACAGCGTCAGGATGCCAGTATAGGGCGCGCCGAACATACGGAAGTCCGGACGGGCAATCTCGCCTTTGCGTGACAAATGCCAAAGCTTAAGCTGGCACAGGATGATCACGCCCCAGGCGGTTATGATGCCCAGCGAAGCAAGGTTCAGTGCAATTTCAAAGGCTGCGGCAGGCACAACGGCATTGAGTGCAACGCCAATTGCGGTGACGACTGCGGTAACAGCAATGCCGCCATAAGGAACGCCGCTTTTGTTCATCTTGGCCAGTGCCGCCGGCGCAGAGCCCGAAACAGCCATCGAGTGCAGAATGCGCCCCGTCGAATAAAGGCCGGCATTCAGCGATGACAGAACCGCAGTCAGCACGACGAGGTTCATAATGATATCCGCGCCCTCAACACCGATCTTGCTGAAGAAGGTCACGAATGGGCTTTCGCCAGCCGAATAGAGTGTATGCGGCAGCAGAAGGGTAAGCAGCAGAACCGAGCCGACATAAAAGACCAGAAGACGGAAAACGACTGTTTTAATCGCACCTGGCATGATCTTGCGCGGGTCTTCGGTTTCACCAGCCGTGGTGCCGATCAGCTCGATCGAGGCATAGGCGAAGACCACGCCTTGTATGATGACAAGGGCGGGCAGGATACCGTTCGGAAAGAAACCGCCGCTTTCACGAATGAGATGGAAACCCGGCTGATGGCCATCGATCGGGGTGCCGGACACGACGAAATAAATGCCGACAGCAAGGAAGATTACCAGCGACAGCACTTTGACAAGGCTGAACCAGAATTCCAGTTCGCCGAAAACCTTGACCGAGAGCAGGTTCATCGACAGCACGAGGATAAGTGCGGTCATCGCAAACATCCACTGGTCGATCCCTTCGAGCCAGGGCACGTAATGCTTGAAGAAATTCATGTAGAGGGCAACGGCGGTCACGTCTGCAATTGAGGTCATGGCCCAGTTAAGCCAATACATCCAGCCAGCCGCAAAGGCCATTTTCTCGCCGTAGAATTCGCGGGCATAGGAAACGAAGGAGCCGGAGCTCGGACGATGCATAATCAGCTCGCCAAGGGCGCGCAGCACCAGAAATGCGAAAAAACCACAGACCGCATAAACGAACACAAGCGACGGACCAGCCTGTACCAGACGTCCGCCTGCACCCAGAAACAGACCCGTTCCGATTGCTCCCCCGATGGCAATCATCTGAATCTGACGCGGCTTCAGCGCTTTGTGATAGCCACGATCCTCTTCTGTGAAGAGTTCACGCTCGGCGGGTGTGACCTTGAAATTTTCCGTTGTCATCGCTCCTCCCTGAGAGCTCAGTTTTGAACAAATTCTATAGCTTTTGCAGTGATCGCAATGAGTAACGACAGTGTTGAAACAGTCGGATACATGGAGCGCCTACGCGGCGCGGCAATGCATCTGTTGTTTTAATTCAAAGCACTGTCGAGAAAAGAAACCTCAGCGCCGCTATGGGCAGATTTCTTGTCACGCTTCAATTCGTTCCCATTGCATTTTCTGTAAAGCTGCATGACAGATTTAATTGCGGCTTTAACGCATATCAGAAAACATGAGTCAAGTTCACAAGTGCGTTGACGCTTGACTTGAACAGAGGTAACCGGTTTAAATCTGTCAGACAGCATGACAGATATTAAGGCAAGTTCTGAAAGTGTGAAACGGTTTCGGGATGCGCTCTAACGTTTCGAGTTCAGGAGGACAAAGTGGTCGGAACGCGCGTTGAACATGATCTGCTTGGTGCAAAGGAGGTGCCCGCAGATGCTTACTGGGGCGTCCATACGGCGCGAGCAGTGGATAATTTTCAGATTACAGGCGTCAGCATCGGACGCTATCCCTATCTCGTGCGTGGCCTCACCTTCGTAAAAGAAGCTGCAGCGCTAGCCAATCACGAGCTCGGCCTGTTGAGCCGTCAGCATCTGGATGCGATTGTCAGTGCCTGCCGCGAAATTCGCGATGGTGCCCTGCACGATCAGTTCGTGGTCGATGTGATTCAGGGGGGTGCCGGTACGTCGACCAATATGAATGCGAACGAGGTTATCGCCAACCGTGCGCTGGAATTGCTTGGGCATGAAAAGGGCGACTACGCGCATCTGCATCCCAACGACCATGTGAATCTCAGCCAGTCGACCAATGATGCCTATCCAACTGCGATTAACGTGGGTGTGATTGAAGCCATAGATGAGTTGGCGGATTGCATGGAGCTGCTTCAGGCATCGTTTGAGCGTAAAGCGCGCGAATTCGACAAGATGCTGAAGGTTGGGCGTACGCAGCTTCAGGATGCGGTTCCGATGACGCTGGGTCAGGAGTTCCGTACCTTTGCAGTGATGCTTGGCGAAGATCGCCTGCGGCTGCTTGAATCGGCAAAGCTTCTGCACGAAATCAATCTGGGCGCCACGGCAATCGGCACCGGGCTTAATGCGCCGAAAGGCTATGCAGCGCTTGCCTGCGAGCATCTTTCGCGTTTGACGGGTCGCCCGCTGGTCACAGCCAGCGATCTGATTGAGGCAACACAGGATCCCGGTGCTTTCGTGCATCTTTCAGGCGTTTTAAAGCGCGTTGCGGTCAAGCTTTCCAAGACCTGCAACGATCTGCGGCTTTTGTCGTCCGGTCCGCGTGCCGGTATCGGCGAAATCAACCTGCCAGCCGTTCAGGCAGGATCCAGCATCATGCCGGGCAAGATCAATCCGGTGATCCCGGAAGTGGTCAATCAGGTGGCTTTTGCGGTCATCGGCAGCGACATTACGATCACCATGGCAGCCGAAGGCGGTCAGCTGCAGTTGAATGCTTTTGAGCCGATCATCGTGCGCTCACTGTCGGAAAGCATCAGCCATCTGGGTGCTGCCTGCCGCATTCTTGCAGAACGTTGTGTGGATGGCATTACCGCCAATCCTGAAATCATGGCGCGGCGTGTGGAGGAATCCATCGGTCTTGCCACAGCGCTTAATCCGCTGATCGGCTATTATGCAGCAACAAAAGTTGCGCAGGAAGCGCTTGCCACCGGTCAAACAGTGCCGGAGGTTGTGCTTGCGCAAGGCCATATGACAGTGGAACAATTGCAGCAGGCGCTCAAGCCTGAGCACCTTGCCAATCTGGCGATTGAAGCCTGAGAATGCTTTAAAATGGCGCATCGGACATCAGTCTGATGCGCTTTTTTCTTTCGCCATAATGGTGGTGACGGCCAGCTTCACCTGACCGAGATGGCTTTGCATAGCGAGACGCGCCTGTTCTTCGGAGCCACTCTTGATAGCCTCGGCAATCTGGCGATGCTCGATGTTGGAAGCCTCGCGGCGACCGGCCATGAGATTGACGAGTTCAGACTGGCGGGAAAGCGCCACGCGGGCATCAGCAACGATTTTTGCAAACATGGCATTGCCGGAAGCAGAGGCAATCATGCTGTGAAATTCGGTGTCGAGCAGCACCCATTTATGCGGATCGGTCTGCTTTTCCATGCGATCGCAAAGATCAATGAGCTTTGCCATCTGATCATCCGTGTGGCGGATTGCGGCCCATCCGGCTGCTGGCACTTCGATGAAGGGGCGGGCCTCGATCAGATCGCGCGCTGAATAGCCGCCATAGCTCAGTTCCGGGCCGGGAGATGTTTTAAGCACATAAGTCCCGCTTCCGGTGCGGGTATGGGTGAGGCCAAGCGTTTGCAGCGAGCGCAGCGCCTCGCGCACGATCGGGCGACTGACGCTATATTTTTCAGCAAGCTGAGCTTCCGAGGGCAGGCGTGTTCCAACCGCCAGTCTTCCCTTTGCAATGGCCGAACGAATATCCTCAAAAACGATTTCCGCAGCACTTTTCCGGCTTACCGGACTGGAATCTGCCAGCCATTCAGTGACCACCCCAATGCTCTCCCCTTTAATTGCAATCTGTCTTACAGCTAGGCAATTTATGTCAGAAGAGCAACAGGCCTGTGTTGTTTCTTTTACTGTTCACTGATTAACGGCTTACGCGAAACCGGGGGAAAATTTCCATCGTCAGGTAGTTTTCATCAAAGCTGGAGATGTGAACAAGTGCAGCGCGATTAAGAAACTCTACTTCATTATTTTTAAAGATCAGCAGGTCCTCCTCCCTTAAGTCACGCAACATTCTGTTCGTGTGAATTGGTGTTAAGCCCAAGGCGTCCGCCAACTCGCTTTGTGTCAGTGGGCAGAAGAAGCTATTCTCGTCACTTGTCCCATTCATGCGCGCACGCTGGCCCAGTTCGAGGAGCAAGTGTGCAACGCGAACGAGCGCACTTCTTCTCCCAAGACTAATAAGATGTTCTATGAAAATGGAACGCTGCCGCGCCATTAATTCCATGAATGTCATGGCAAGGCGGGGGGAGGCTAGTAGGCTTTCTGTTAAATGATCGATTGATATTTCAAAAACGGATAGTTCGGTGACGGCAATCAAAGTATAATAGTTGAAGCCAATGCCTGTTCTAAAGCCAATGAAATCGCCCTTCATTGGAAAATCCATTATTTGGCGGTCGCCATCGGCGAGATCACGATAAATGCAACCCCATCCGCTTTTTATAATATGGACGGTATTGGCCCAGTCCCCTTGACTGCTTACAACTGAGTGAGGTGGGTAGGTCTTTAACGAGACAGTCAGAGTTTGAAGTGCGTTCTTATCATTGTCATCAAAAACGGCACTTATCGGCACGCTTTCCATAAAGTGCCGCAGAGACTTGGCTTCATCAACATGTAGCGCCATTGATCTGTGTCCTGCCGTGATCTTTAGGAAGCCTTTGATTCCCCCGACTCTCAACAGCACAGAAAATTCGCTGTAGGTCAGGTACTTGCAGTTTCAGTAAGTTTCCGTGAGCAGCAATCTTTTGGCAAGGTAGTAAAATCTACCACTAATTGCGTATATATTTGATATTTCACTAAACCATATTTCACGGAACTGCCTAATCTAGGTTAATGACAATGAAATGGAATTCGGGCAATCTTTTCGTCAATAAGTAATAAAAACAATAATTGTTTGCGTGGTTAAAAGTACATCCTGATTATTACAAACATAAAGAAGCAGAAGCGCATCATAAATTGATGCGTAAGAGAGTGGAACTGTATGCATAATTCGGATTAGAGGGCAAAGATTATGAACATTTCTCCGCATTTTAACGGAATGTCGGGCAATTCCAAAAACAATACTAATATGGCGGTTAAGGGGGCGTCATTAAAGTCTGAAGATTCTTTTGATGGCTTGCTGCCTTTATTGGTGATCATAGATAACCGTGCATTAGACAGAGAATGTCTCGCTCACGGACTGACAAATCACAGTATAGAGATGACAATCGCAACGTTCAGTTCTTTTGAACAGTTGCAGCACCAACGTCGGGGGCGGACCGTTAGCGCGGTTTTGTTCAATATTGGCGGTCAGAAAGTTTCTGATCCCGCCGTGGGTAACTACCTTAGCCGCATTGTTAACGATTGTGCGCCTGCTCCAGTCATTATTCTGGCAGATAAAGAAGACATTTCTCAGGTGCTTAAAGCGCTTGATTATGGTGTTAAGGGTTACATTCCGACTTCCGTCAATGTGAATGTCTGTGTTGAAGCATTACGCCTCGCGCTGGCTGGCGGAACCTTCGTTCCTGCAAGCAGTGTTTTGGCCATGCGGCATGCAACGGACCCCAACTCCCATAGACTTCAACCTCTTGGCGGAATGTTTACGCAACGTCAGGCAGAGGTCGTGAATGCTTTGCGTCGCGGAAAAGCGAACAAGATTATCGCTTATGAGCTTAAGCTGCGTGAAAGCACCGTAAAAGTGCATATTCGCAACATCATGAAGAAGTTGAAGGCGTCAAATCGCACGGAAGTTGCTTGTATCATCAACGAGCTTTTCCCTTCGGAGACATCGTTTTCCGACTTGCAGTAGCGAAAGCGAAACTGCCCTTTAAGGAGAATTTTTGTGATTATCTCCGACGTTTCATCAGGAAACGGGCGTCAGCCGTTGGCTGACCTGTTCGATACTATCAAACGCAGGAAAGCCATGCTGATCGTGCCGGTCATAATCGGCGCTGGTGTAGGCTTTGTTGGCTATCTCTGCGCACCAATTAGTTATGTCTCTGAATCTGTTCTCGTTCTGGACATGCGCCGTCTGCAAGCGTTGCCAAATGAAAGTGCAATTACGCCATTGCCACAGGACAGCCCGGTGTTGCGCTCAGAACTCGACATCATTAATTCACGGATGATGGCCCGCAAGGTCATTGATATTCTGCAAGAAGGGAACGTGTACGTTCCGACGGGGCTTCAGTCTCGCACAATACTGTCTTCAACGTCACGGTCTGCGGCGCAAGATCGTGGTGCTCGTGAGGTTGATCCCGAGTTGCGGGAAAGACAGCGTATCGATCAGTTGTTGTCGCGGCTTAGAGTTAGCAATGATGGGCGATCTTATACCATCTTTATATCCTATCGAGCGCCTGATCCTGTGTATGCGGCGAAAGTTGCAAACGCCTTTGCGACGGCATATCTTGACCATCAGATTGATGTGCAACAATCGGCTGCTCGACGCGTTAGCGAATGGCTTGGTGATAAGCTTGTCACTTTACGTAATGATCTTGAAAACGCTGAAAGTGCTGCGGAAAACTTTCGGCAGAAGTCACGTTTAGCGGGCGATCCGGGTCAGATCAGTTTTCAGGCACAGAAGGTTGCAGCCTTAAACACTGAAATTGTTGCAGCGACGGGCGCGGTGTCGCTTGCTGAGGCCAGACTGCGGACGGCTGAAAGCTTGAAGGACAACAATGAGGCGCCTGCTTTAACGGAAGTATTGGCGTCGCCAGCAATTCAAAATTTGCGAAATGAGCAGGCTAGGGTCGAGCGGCAGCTTGATGAGTTGCGTTCAAACGGTGCCTTGAAAAGCGCGGAAATTCCCGTGTTAACGGCCGAACGCGAAGCTCTTAAGCAGCAAATTTCGGCCCAAGTTGGCGAAATTATAAAGAGCCTTCGCAATGAAATACAAATTGCGCACCAACGACGCACCGGATTGGAAGATGCTTTGAAGATAGCTGAAAGCGATCTCGCTGAAGCCAATCAGGCACAGGTCAAGGTGGCTCAGTTTGATCGCGAAGCCAATGCTAGCCGCACAGTCTATGAGAGCTATCTAACGCGCTACAAGCAACTGATTGAGCAAGATGGTATTGCTGTTCCTGAGGCGCAGCTGATATCCCCAGCAGAGCCATCAGCAGCACGTTCAAGTCCCAATCTATCCAATTGGCTTTTGTTGGGGCTCGGTCTTGGTGGTCTGATTGCAGTTGCGGGCACAATCGCACGCGAAACCTTCGACAAAATCCGTCCGGCCCAGACCGCATCAATGATTTTGCCAGGCATTCCAGCAGCCACGCTGTTGCCGGTAACACCCCGATTGACAGTGTCATTGCTTATCAATCGTGGCGTTGATCCGGCCAGTGCCTTTGGTCGTGCGGTAAAGTCGGTTCATGACCGTCTGCGATCATTAACACGCGGGCGCGATTCCCTAGCGCTTTCCGTGGTCTCTCTTTCGGATAGCGAGGGAAAAGCACTCCTCATTACCGCCCTGGCACAACAATTTGCGGCCAGCGGCATAGCTGTGGCGGTTATCGACGCGACAAACGATCAGTCGAGGTTATCAGAAGCATTCGGTCTTCCAAACAACGAGTATGGCTTTACACCAACCGGCCGGTTGCTTTCGGGCGCAACACTTGTTCATGATCACGGTTCAGGCATCGATATTATTACTCCTGGCAAACAGATGCGTGAGGGGGATTGGCTTGCCGAGCTGATTGCGCAATTGCGTCTGGATCATAAAATTATTCTCGTCGATCTTCCGGCAGTTAGGGACGATAAAGGCTCGATTTTGCTTTCACGTGCTACCGACACATCTCTTTTGATGGTGAAGTCCGATCGGAATGAACAAAATGCAAACCATGCATTGATTCAGACCATGGCATCAGTTGGCCGCAAACCTGCGATTGCCGTTGTGAATGATTTTTCACCGTCATACCGAAGCTGGATAATAGTTCCTGTTGCTTTCGCTGTCTCGGCCATTCAGCAGATCAGAGTGTTCTTTAAGCAAGCTTTTAAACGTGTTCGGAAAGGTACGGATCCCGATTTAACAAAAAATGGGGAGGTTTCATCATGAGATACATCGTTAGCCGACGTGGTTTTCCCTCTCTTTTTCGTTCTACTTTGCTCGCCACTGCAATCGCTTGGTCATTTGCGACTGTTGCTATCGCTGAGGGACAGGGCTATTCGGCCGGTTCAAATGATGTTTTGCAGATCACGGTTTATGGGCAGCCTGCGCTTACCGGACTTTATCCGATCGATACCGAAGGAAATATTGGCTATCCAGTCGTTGGTAACATTGCGGTTGCCGGGCTGACGATGCCTCAGATTAGCGAAAAAATAGCCGCCGCACTTTCTCAACATATTCCGGGACTGACGGTCACTGCCACTATAAATCAGTATGCGCCGGTTTTTGTCGTTGGTGATGTCAAAGTGCCCGGCAAATATGAATTCAGACCCGGTATGGTGGTTTTGGAGCTGATGGCAATTGGTGGCGGCGCTGGCAAGGGAGAAGCTCCGGCAGTCACGGCTGGAATGCAGCTGATTACGGCCCAACAAGACTATGCAGATTTGCAAATGCAGATGACGCAGGCGAGCATTCGACGCGTGCGTCTTCAAGCCGAATTAAACGGTATAGACTTTGATTATCAGCTTCCCGAGCAAACACCGGCCAACAAACAGACATCTAATCTTACCAAACAAATGGCGGCAGGTGAAAAAACGCTCTTTGATGTGCGACGCAATAATTTGAATGCGGAGCGCAGTGCGCTTCAAGCGCAATCAGCAAGCTATGGTGATGAAATTGAAACATTAAAGCAAAGTATCACGCTTCATGACGCGGAAATCAAACTTCTGGAAGAAAATGTCCAATCAAGTAAGACACTTGTTGAGCGTGGATTGGCGGCAAAGTCAAACCTGCGCGATATGGAGCGGGATCTTTCCTCAACCCGGCGTGATGCCCTGGAGTTGGCATCTTTCCTCGCGCGTGCACGACAAAACCAGTTAGCGGTCCAACAGCGTATCGCCAATCTGGAAGAAGCGCGCAGAAGCGAAGCAGCGACAAGTCTTCAAGAAATAGATCTAAATCTTGCAAGGATGGAATCGCGCGCAAATGCCCAACTTCAAACTATGGCCGAGATAGCAAAGTCCTCTGGAAATATCTCATCGTCCGATATGCGTCAGAAGCTGGTCTTCACAATTAGCCGCAATGTAAGTGGCGTATTTGAGGATTTCGCTGCCAATGAACGCACAGAAATTCGTCCCGGAGATATTCTTCGTATTGAGCTTGATATGAGTAAGTTGGGAGCATCTCCGTCCTAAAATAATCCGATAACAAAGAAGCAAGGGCGCCGAATGCAAATACGGCGCCCTTTTTCTATGGTCGTATTTTTAGGCTGCGGCTTCAGAGGTCGCAAACTGGCGGGACCAATTATAGTAGACTTCCGCCAAGCCTTGCTGCAGTCGGATGCGCGGGGACCATCCAAGAGCTTTCATGTGACTCGTATCCAGTAGCTTTCTTGGTGTTCCATCGGGCTTGCTTAAGTCGTTTTCGATCTTACCCTGAAAGCCAATGATGTCTGCGAGCATTAATGCGAGTTCTGTGATAGAGACTTCTTCACCACTACCAATATTAATAGGGTCTGCTTGGTTGTAATGACACAACAGATACAAACAAGCATCAGCAAGATCGTCGACGTGTAAAAACTCACGCAATGGATTGCCGCTGCCCCATACTATGACACGATCAGCACCACTGGTTTTCGCCTCGTGTATGCGGCGCATCAGTGCAGGTAGAACATGGGAACTGTTAAGGTCGAAGTTATCGTTCGGCCCATAGAGATTTGTCGGCATGGCCGTCATAAAATGGCTGCCATATTGTTTAGAGCAGGCCTGCGCATATTTTAACGCAGCAATTTTTGCGATTGCATAGGCTTCATTTGTTGGTTCCAGCGGGCCAGTCAGGAGCGCGCTCTCTTGCAAAGGCTGCACCGCATCACGCGGATAAATGCAGCTGGAGCCAAGCCATAAAAGTCTTTCGACGTTACAAAGATGTGCGGCGTGGATGACGTTCATCCCAATAGCGAGGTTGTCGTAGAGGAAATCTGCGGGATACTGTGCATTTGCCAGAATACCGCCAACTCTTGCAGCTGCAACAATAATGACATCCGGTTTGACGTCGGTAATATAGCTTTCTGTTGGACTTTGTCGTGTGAGATCGAGTGTTGAGTGGGATGCGGTAATGATTTCGCAGTTTTCCTGAGCGAACCGTCGCATCAGAGCTGATCCGACCATTCCTGTATGACCTGCAATGAATATTCTTTTGCCTTCCAGTGCATAAATCGGCTTATCCATAGAAGTCATTGCGTCCGACCTCCCTCATGATAGTACGCAGGTCCCAGTCAACCATCTCAGCAACAAGATTGCTAAAGTTGGTTGAGTGTCGCCAGCCAAGACGATCCCTCGCTTTTGAAGCATCGCCAAGGAGAAAATCCACTTCATTTGGACGAAAATATCGCGGATCAATCTCTATCAGACATTTGCCGGATTTACGGTCGATACCGATTTCCTCTACGCCATCGCCTTGCCACTCGATATGTTTATCAACCGCATTAAAGGCCTGCTCGACAAACTCGCGTACTGTATGTGTTTCGCCCGTCGCCAGCACATAGTCGTCGGCTTCTTCTTCTTGTAGAATGCGCCACATACCCTCAACATAATCGCGCGCATGCCCCCAATCACGACGGGCGTTAAGATTGCCGAGACGCAACTTATCCTGTAGGCCGCGTTCGATAGCTGCAACAGCCCGCGTTATTTTTCGTGTAACGAAAGTTTCGCCGCGTAGTGGACTTTCATGATTAAACAGAATGCCATTTGATGCATGGAAGCCATAGGCTTCGCGATAGTTTACGGTCGTCCAGTAGGCATAGAGCTTTGCCGTGGCATAGGGACTACGTGGCGCAAAAGGGGTGTGTTCACTTTGCGCATGCGGTGAGCTATTGCCAAAAAGTTCGGATGTGGATGCCTGATAAAAACGCGATGACTTTCCAAGGCCCAAAATGCGCATGGACTCAAGCAGTCGCAACGTTCCAAGTGCGTCTGCGTTGGCTGTATATTCTGGTGTTTCGAAACTCACTTGCACATGGCTTTGGGCGCCGAGATTGTAGATTTCATCAGGTCTGACTTCCTGTATTACGCGACATAGGTTTGTTGCATCGGTCAGGTCGCCGAAGTGAAGGCGAAATCGAATGTCTTCGTCGTGAGGATCTTGATAAAGATGATCAATTCGAGCTGTGTTGAAAGAGGATGAGCGGCGCTTTAAACCGTGAACACGGTAGTTCTTCTTCAGCAGCAACTCGCTGAGGTAGGCACCATCTTGTCCAGTAACACCTATGATGAGTGCTGTTTTCTCTTGCAAGGTTTTCCCTCCGGCCCAATTGGTGGTAAACTCATCATAACCATTTGGCAGGACAGAAAAATGGCTCCAAAATGGGATGTCAGATATCATTCCGCTCAGTTTGGGTAAGTATCAGACTATGCTATGGCTGATGTGGTTCAGACCAAAGAGGTAGGTAAAACACCACTAGACGATGTTCGCTATGCCATTGGTCTTCTTGCAGTACCGATGCGTACGTTGCCAAATTTCCTGTACTGGACCACGGGAAAGAAGGCTGGTTTCATGCGCATTATACTTGCCAACCGCTATTATTATCCAGATCAGTCTGCAACCAGCCGGATGGTTTCAAGTCTGGCGAGTGAGCTTGTGCGGCAGGGGATCGAAACAACCGTACTCGCCAGCCGTAGCTATCATGATAAGCATACTGAAGAGCTCCCATCTCGTGAAAGTATTGATGGCGTCGATGTTCATCGATTAAGAACGTCTCGCTTCGGTCGGGCAAGACTTGTAGGGCGTGCTGCGGATTATGCAACATTTCATATCATGGCAGCTGCATGGTTTGCAAAGCATGCCCGAAAAGACGATATTTGTGTTGTGTGTACTGACCCCCCGCTGCTTGCTGTTTCAGTCGCATTGCCAATTCGCGTGCGTCGTGCTCGCCTCGTTAACTGGGTCATGGATTTGTTCCCGGAGACGGCAATCGAACTGGGACTGATGAATCAGAATACGGTTGCCGGACGGCTGGCTTTGGCTTTACGAAATTGGTCCATTCGTCAGTCCTCTCTGACCATCTGTCCGATAGCAAGAATGGCGCGATACTTGTCGGATGGAGATATCCGGCCTGAGGACTTCGCGATAGCGCATCATTGGGCGGATCGAAATGAAATTTTTCCAGTTGATCCCAATAAGAACGCGCTTCGGCAAGCATGGGGACTGCGACGGAAGTTTGTCATCGGCTATTCTGGTAATTTTGGTCGCGCACATGAGTTTGCAGCAGTTCTTGACGCCGCTGAGCGGCTCAAAAATCATCCGGAAATTCGCTTTCTGATGGTTGGCGAAGGCCAGCAGCGCAGCTTTGTTGAAAATGAAGTCGAACGGCGTGGGCTCACAAATGTGACGATGAAGCCGTTTCAGCCTGTTGAACGGTTATCGGAAAGCCTGGGTGTTGCGGATGTTCATTTGGTGTCGTTGAAACCTGCTTTGGAGCACTGCATTGTTCCAAGCAAATTCTATGGAGTACTTGCTGCTGCACGCCCCACTCTTTTCATTGGTGATACAGAAGGCGAAATAGGATCGGTGGTTCGGGACTTTCAATGCGGGATTGCTGTGCATCCTGGTGATGTAGATACACTCGTTCATTCTATCATGCATCTCTACCAATCAAAGCTCACATGTAAGATGATGGGTCATAATGCTCGCTATCTGATGGAGACGGCCTATTCTCGTGAATATGGTGTAGCGGTTTGGCAGTCAGCGATTGGGGGGCTGGAGAAGAAATTTTCTCCCGCAAGAATGCCTGCACTTGGTGGGCATTTGCAACCGGAGAAATTGTAATGGATGGTTCTGTGGTTGTCAGCCAGCTTGGCGCCAGAATGCACTATGCTGTTCCGCGAATATTCGAAACACGTTCACGTCTTGCTCATTTTTATACCGATATTTGTGCATTGCAGGGTTGGCCTTGTCTTTTGAACAGATTGCCCATTCCATTTCTTCCGAATTCGGTGCGCCGTTTGATCGGGCGAAATCCGAAAGACATTCCTCTTGAAAAGATGACGACTTTTCCGGGCTTTGGCTTGCATTCCGCAATCCGGCGTCTCTCCAATCAAACTGGCCCAAAATCGACCGCCAATGCGATTTGGGCTGGTGAAAGATTTGGAAAACTTGTTGCTCAACATGGCTTTTATGGAGCGAGCGGGGTCTATGCCTTCAGCGGCGAGGCTTTGGAACTTTTAACCGCTGCACGCAGACAAGGGTTATGGACTGCAGTGGAGCAGATGATCGCTCCGCGCCCTGTCGTCGACCAAATTGCTTGTGAAGAGGAACTTCTGCATCCCGGTTGGCAGCCCTTCGCTGCAAAGGACAATAATGCTGATCAATTCGCCTTTCGTGAATGTGCGGAATGGAAGATCGCGGATATTGTAATCTGTCCTTCCGAATTTGTGGCACGGCATGTCATTGATGCCGGTTGCTTACCCGGAAAAGTTGTGATCGTTCCATATGGGGTCGATGATCACTTTTTGCTGCCCGCTCGCCCACGTGCATCTGGAAAGTTACGCGTGTTGACGGTTGGCGCGGTCGGCCTTCGCAAAGGTTCTCCTTACGTTGGAGCCGTGGCGCAGACGCTTGGAGATATAGCTCAGTTTCGTATTGTTGGCCCCATTGATATTTCATCGCATGCACATGCTCTGCTTTCGCAAAATGTTAAACTGACGGGGTCGATACCCCGTTCGGAGATGCGGGCGCAGTTTGAATGGGCAGATATATTTTTGCTGCCGTCATTGTGTGAAGGCTCGGCGACAGCGGTTTATGAAGCGCTTGCTGCGGGGCTTCCTGTCATATGTACTGAAAATACTGGCAGTGTCGTGCGCCATGGTATTGATGGATATATAGTGCCTATCCGTGACGTAGCGCAAACATCTCAAATCATAAGGCGACTTGCATCTGATGCAGAATTGCTGGCCGTGATGGGGCGTAATGCGCGTGAGCGAGCGCAGGATTTTACGGTTGCACGCTATGGAGAACGTTTGATTTCTGCCTTGGCGCATCATCCTCGGGGGATCGTACAATGAAAATCGTACATGTGATTGGTTCTTATGACCCCGCAAAAGGAGGCCCTCAAGCCGTCGTCGTGCGCTTGGCTGCAGCTCAGGCATCTCTCGGGCATGATGTGACAATTATCAGCTACAGTGACGATGAGATCAATTATCGAGCGAGCAAGGCTACGGCAACAATTCCCGATTTTCATAGGGTACGGACCTATTTGCTTCCCATGCCTGATTTACGGGAAAAGCTATTTGGTGATCGGGCCGCAAAAGCTATGTCGTCTATCATATCTACGGCAGATTTTGTTCATATTCATGGTGTGTGGGAAACAAACCTGCTTCGAGCCTCGCTTCTCTGTCGTCGTTTCAAAGTTCCCTACTGCATCTGTTGTTGTGGTATGCTTGATGCTTGGAGCATGCAGCAAAGTGCATGGAAGAAGAAACTGGCTTTGGCCCTCGGTTTTAAAGCTATGCTTGATGGAGCGGCTTTTATTCAGGCTCTGAATAGGGATGAAATGGACCTCATGCGACCATTGGCACTCAGAGCACCGACGATCATTATTCCCAATGGAATTTTCTTTAATGAGATTGATACAGAAGAACTGAATTCATCTATAAATTTGCCAGAGCGGCGCTATATTCTCTTCTTGTCCAGGCTCCATTACAAAAAAGGTCTCGATATCCTTGCTGATGCGTTCAGTCTGATTGCATCGCGTTTTGCCGACGTGGATTTGGTGGTGGCCGGGCCTGACGGTGGTGCGGAATCCGGATTTAGAGAGCGCATTTCCAATGCTGGGTTAGAGCATCGTGTGCACTTGACGGGTGGACTGTATGGCCCGGCAAAACTTGCAGCGCTTAAACAGTCTGCATGTTTTTGTTTGCCCAGCCGCCAGGAAGGTTTCAGCGTGGCCATAACTGAAGCGCTGGCGTGTGGCAAGCCAGTCGCAATTACAGACGCTTGCCACTTTCCGGAAGTGGCTGACGCAGAGGCCGGGATTGTTTGTTCTGTAGATCCGCGTTCGGTTGCGAATGCCTTGACAGTTATTCTGGAGGATCTCGATCAAGCTGCCCGGATGGGCGCGGCTGGTTCTAAGCTCGTCAGGGATAATTATACCTGGCCGCATATCGCGTTACAAACAATAGATGCTTACCAAAAGTATAGTTTTTCTGGTTTCGAAAAATTCTTTTCAAAGCTAGCGCGCGGAAAAGCCTCTACAGCTTAATCGAAGTTCCTCATTTCACCGCAGCCGTTGTCTCTGACGGATGGGTTTTGCAGGGTTTCCGGCATAAACGGTCCATGGTTCAAGATCACGGAAACTGACGCCTCTTGCGCCCAATACTGCGCCTTCTCCTATCGTCACGCCTGGTCCCACGAAAGCCTCCGCAGCTATCCATGAACCTGTGCCAATTTGAATGGCTGTAGCAATCAATGAAAAGTCTTGTTGGTCTATATTATGACCGGCTGTACATAGATGCGCACGTTGTGAAACAATAGCAAAGGCAGCAATGTTTATCTGCGCAACATTATAGCAAATGACGCCAGGTCCGAGTGAAGAATGCGCATCCATCCTTAGATTTCCAGGCCACCAGATGCGTGCACTACCGCGGACGATTGCCGTCCTGTGTATCTTTGCCCCAAAAGCTCTTAATAAGGCTCCTCGCCATCGCCAAAGAAAAGAAGGCGTCCATGCTGCAAGCATTAGCCAAGTGCAGTTCCAGAAAAGCCGTTGAATGCGATGTTTGAGTATGAATGTTGCATCTCCTTCCAACGGTCTGGATGATGTTTTTTTGCCATCAATTGGCATAGAAGTGCCTGGACGTGATATAGTGCCCATTATCGCTATCCTTTAATGATATTAGGAATGCCGGGATTGTGTTGTAATGGCATTGGTAATCCCACTGAGCGGTTACTTAGACGACAGAAGTATAAAACAGGTATGAGGAATATCGCCATGTGTATCCAAACAGGGATAACCCAGTCCGTCTGGTGAGAAATTGAATGCATAGCCGGAACGATAGACAACATATAGACCAGTTGCCCTAGCATCTGGCCTGACATTGCTGTTTCCCAAATACGTCGCAATACCCACGCTAGAGCCAAGAATTTCAATGCGCCGAAATACCAGAAGGATGCAAAAGCATCGACAAGTCCGGTTTCGGTTGTGCCTGTAAGAGGGTTATAATCTCTTCCTGGTTTGGGCATATCAAATTGTAGAGCTTCTTTTGTGCCCGTACCTACGAGTTGTGCAGGTACAAATGTAAACACCACACGGTTCCAATGAAACTTGCCGAAATCGAATTCTAGGCGACGATCAATTTCATCGATGCGCTGGACAGCATTGCGTAATTCGAGGCCGCCGCGCTCAAGCGTTTGGTTGAAATTGGCGGCATAATCAATTTCCAGAATGTCGTCTAAAACGAAACCGGAAGCCGCACGAGTGATCTGGCGATAGTCCCCCATGCTGGTCATTAAAAATGTTCCCACTACAATACCCAAAAGCATGAGGCTGCGAGGGATTACAATTCGTCGATAAAACCAGAGTGCCAGAAATATCATTAAAACAAGTTGGATAGCTTCGGCCCGTTTGCCGGTTACTATGATACGGTCGAGATAGAAGATGAGATCAAAGGCGATGATAGATATTGCAAACCATGTTGGTTTGCGTGCAAAGCATAAAAGCGCAATAGCAAGGCCGTATGGCATGAGTTGTGCAAAAAACAAATAAACCACAGGTATGCCTGTCATTTGCATTCCGATGGAAATCTCGCCTGGCAAGCGGCTCAATAGAAAATAGAAAGATGACCCAATAGCGGATAGCAAAGTTGCTGCCCATAAAAGTCGCTTTTCGCTAAAGCTTACCATCAGGAAGCCAATTGGACGTTTGGCGAGGCGCCAACCAAGAGCCAGCATAATAAGAGACAAAGATCCCATAAAGAGAGTCTTTGCATAGGCTCCTGATGGCAAGAAAGGATCATTCATAAGAGCTGGGATTTGTGGAAGTAAAAACCCGAATGTCATGACGCCTGCCAGAAATGGAAACTGGTACATGCGCTGCGGACGAAAAAACAGCCCACTCGCCAAAAAGCTACAAACCAGTCCTGTAAATATCCACGTCAGTGACAGGTTCATGGATGTCTCTCATATTGCGCACATAAAGATGATGGGCCGTCCGATTGTTCACCTGTCAGTTTTGCAGGAGTGATGTGGCCTGAGAGAAGATACCACGCCAGTTTGACATATTCTTTTGCGATCAGCTCAAGATCCGCGTTTGTTGTTGGCAGTTTGGGGTTCAGCTCACCATTGCCGATCGGAGAGGCCACGAAGTGCATTTGTGGGCAGGCTGTCCGAAAACTCGCAATGGCGCGGCGTGAATGATACCAGTTGGTTACGATAAGCGCGCTTTTGGCTTGAACTTCACGCATCATTGGCACCGAAAAACGCGCATTCTGCCAGGTACTGCCAGACTGACATTCAACGAAAATTGCAGATGGGGCCACACCGTCGCGCAGCATGATTTGTTTGTTAAATAAGCAATCGCCATCTCCGGTGATCAGGATAAGTGGTGCACGCCCCGCTTTCCATAAACGTGCGGCCTGAGTTGCTCGTGGAGGTCCATCTCCGCCGGGGACAACAATTAAATCCACCTTGCTGCCATCATCTTGCACGGTCAACATCGGCTCGGAGTAATAAATTGCTACAAAACCGAAGAGAACAATCCAAGGTAGTACAACGAATGCTGTCATATCGCATGCCGTTCAGGAGTTTCAGCTTCGTTCGGTTTCATGTCGGAAATTTTAGCGTTGATTGCTGGCTTTGTTTTGCGTCGCTCTTCCGTCTTTACGACGATCATAAATTCATAGGCAGACAGCAGACGACAGTATAGATAGCCCGGTTTTCCATCCAAAAATCCCAATCGAAAAATATACATATAAAGGAAGCGTAAGCTGGGCCGGAAGGGCATGTGGTATGACAATGATTTTAGAGCTCGCCTCCTGCGTTCAGCTGTTAGCGAAAATAAACCATGCCAGTCTATTTTTCGCTCAAGCAGCTTTGCGGCAGAAAGGTCCGCTTCAGCCGATGAATAGTTATTATGTTTTTCGTACCAGGCTTTAAGTCCTTTATTAAAGCTGTAATGCACAAAATGCGCTTGCAACTCGCCTTCAGGGCCACCGCTGGCGCGTGAGTGAACAGAACGTTCAAACCGCACCCGATCAGGCCGGACCAAACGCGTAATCCATGTTGGATACAAGCTCGCGTGGCGAATCCATTTGCCCATGAACATATTTTTGTAACGTGCTTTGAACAATACTTCCTGTCTTGTAGGGTCGGAGGCTATGCCAAGCATTTCGTCACGCAGGTCCGTCGGCGTAATTTCATCTGCATCTGGCGTATAGACCCAGTTATGCTTGAACTTGATTTCTTTAAGGCCAAACATACGCTGGCGATCTTCGGTGTCGTAGCGACGTTGATAGATACGAGCACCAGCTGCTTGTGCAATTTCTACCGTCCGGTCACTGCTGAAGGAATCCAGAACCACAATGTCATCGCACCAGTCGAGCGATGCAAGGCAGGCTGGCAGATTTACTTCTTCATTTAAGGTCATGATTAGTACGGAAATACTCATGAAGTTGCCCCTGGAAGAGTAATGTTTGGCTTATTTTGCGACGAGGTATCAGCTGTTACGGGCGGAGCAATGGGGCGCGCGGCATTGGTCATGCGCATCACAAAAATTGTGTGTGCGATAAATGGCGCGACGAGTGCCAGAAGCATTGTCCAGCTGGGAATCTGGAGGCGTATAGCAATATAGGCAACTGCACCGGCTGAAAGGTTGAGCAGTAAAACTGCAATAGCCGTTTGACCCGACGAGAGCCCTGTCTCCATCAAGAGGTGATGAAGGTGTTGCCTATCTGGAGAAAATGGACTTCTGCGCGCTGATAATCTGCGGATGATCAGGCTTAATGTGTCTATGACCGGAACAATGACCACCCATAAAAGGATGGGAAACGCAATTTTCGCGTGGCTGCCTGTAAGAATGAGAATAGCACCGGCAAGTGACGCTCCAAGAAAAGTGCTGCCGCCATCGCCCATGAACATACTCGCTCTGGCGCGCCAGCGGTGGCGCATATTGAAAACAAGAAAGCCAAGGCAGCTTGCCATGAGTGCTAAGAGTTGAAAGCCTAACCAACCTTCAGAGGCACTCATGCTGATCAGCGCTAACCAAAAAAGTGATGCGGCTGTCGATGAAGCTGTAAGGCCATCCACTCCATCACTCATATTCACAGCGTTGATCAGACCAACAATAAAAGCCAATGCAACTATAAAGAAAACTGGCCCATTCAAAACGTAACCGAGCAGATTCATTTGCTCAAAATGTGTCGACGAAATTTCGGAAGATAGATGAAGATGAATCTGGTTAAGGCCAGCAATACCGATCATTAGGAGCGCTGCGAGTAATTGGGTGGCCAGACGTGGCGCGACAGGCAGTTTAAAACGGTCGTCAATAACGCCAATTGCAAGGATAAGGAGGAGGCCTGGCAAAAACGGCGAGATACTGGCTGACCCGAAGAGAGACGGGCTGAGTGCGATTGTGATGCAAAATGATAATGCTATTGCAATCCCACCACATAGTGGAACATTGCCTTCATGATGCTTCCGTGCGTCAGGTGTGTCTATCAGATACCATTTGCGCGCTAACTCGCGAAAACTCAGGCAAAAAGTAACCGACAAGACGAAAGCCAGAAGCGTGATCCAGTAAAGACCGGTCATGTCTCCTCCAAAGCACGTGCCAATTAATCGTTGTAAATTTTTAACGACTCTTATCCGCAGGGACGACTTGGCTTTAGAGCGTTTGCCATACTCCTTTCAGAGCATAAGTTAACACCAAGGGTGGCATTTCGCTCCGCAAACAAAGGACTATCCTTGAATCGAACTGTGAGAGCTATGGGGCCTCACGTGGTTTGGTCCGGGGGTGTCTTTTGAAAAATAGAGTGGAATACAAAGCAAAGCTTGAGGAAAGAAGTGCATCATGAGTGGTGGCCGCAGAGGTTTCCTGATGGCTGCGCTTGAGCAATATGCCGGCCTCTTCTTCAATTTTTTGACTGTAATTGCTGTTTCGCGCTTCCTTGGGCCTGCTCAAACTGGTGCTGGCGTCGTTGGCTTGAGTGTAGGCGCTATCGTCTTTTCTTTGCGCGAGTTTGCTAGCCCTGAATTCCTCATTCGTCTTGAAAAGGTGACAGATCAGGACAGCCGCACTGCAATGACATTTTTAATGAGCGTGACCTTGCTGTTATCTGCTGGGCTTTATTGCGCGAGAGAATATTTTGCTATTACCTACCACGACCCATCGCTTCTTTTGTTTTTAGATATAACGATCATCGCCGCTCTTGTGGAAAGCCTGTCCTTGCCAGTTGTAGCGCTGCTTCGACGAGAAATGGCTTTTGGTACTTTGGCACGCATCCGTACGGCTGGCACGGGTTTGGGCGCGATTGTTGCAATTGCAATGGCCTATTTGGGCTTCGGACATATGTGTTTCGCGTTTGGTTTACTTGCGAGTGCGTTAATGACAACCGGGCTTGCAATGGCTATTTATCCACTGGGGCCATTGTTCCGGCCTTCTTTTGCAAGCATTCTTACTGCCTGGCGGTTCGGGATATATCTGGGCGGTAATGCCGGCTTGAACAAAATCTGCGAAACCTTTCCGCAATTGATGCTCGGTCGCTTTATGCCCATTGCATCTGTAGGTATCTATAATCGCTCCAATACCGTAAGCGGGTTACCAGACCGAATTATTCTTTCGGCTGTTTTTACAGTTGCATTCCCGATGCTGTCGGCACATGTGCGCGCGGGCGGAGACGTCAGCAAATCTTATATACGCGCTTTATCTTACATATCAGTGGTTTATTGGCCTTCTCAGGCACTGCTTGCTCTTCTTGCATATCCCGCCGTGCATCTCATCCTCGGGCCGGGTTGGTCCGAGGCTGCGCTTATCGTAGCGATTACGAGCCTCGCAAGCCTCTTTTGGTTTCCCGTCATATTAACATACCCACTTTTGATGGCTTTGGGCGCCAACCGGGAAGCTTTCTTATCCAATTTGATTTCCAGACTGGTTGCGACGGGCATTCTTTGTGCCGCAGCTCCTTATGGTCTTCGTGCAGTCGCACTTAGCCAATTTATCAGTCTGCCCTTTCAGATGGTTGTTGCCATTATCTATGTGCGCAAGCACGTGTTTTTTCCCTACACGGTACTGGGAAAAGAACTTACAAAGAGTGCGTTGGTCACGTTTTTGGCGCTCTTGGGGCCAGTAGCGATTGTTGCTTTGGACGGCTTTGCTTTCGATATGCATTGGACAAAAGCTTTGGTTCTAGGGTTGCTTGCAATTGCCAGTTGGCTTGTTGCTGTTTTCATCACGCAACATCCTTTCCGAGACGAAGTCAAGCATGTGGTGCAACAGGCGTGGAGTATGGTCACGCACCGCATTGGTCTCTCGCGACATACAAGCTTCGATATAACTACACCAGCTGAATGAGGAGTAAATGTCCAAGCATCTGGGCGGATTGCCGACGATTGATGTTGTGATACCAAACTACAATTATGGGCGCTATTTGCTAGCCTGTGCAGAGAGCGTCTTGTCTCAATCTGGCGTACATGTTCGATTGTTGATTATTGATAACGCGTCACAAGATGAAAGCGTTGATATCGCGCGCGATCTTGCCAGCAGTGATGGGCGTGTAGAGGTGATATTACGTTCTCGCAACCTTGGTCCACATGCTTCGTTTAATGAGGGCATAGATTGGGCACGTTCCGATTACTTTTTAATTCTTTGTGCGGATGACCTTTTGAATCTTGGGGCGCTTTTAAGGGCCACATATGCACTCGAGCATTATCCGAATGTTCATCTGGCCTGTGGTGCAACTCGTAACGTCACGGACGAAAAACGTCTTTCAATAAGCCGAATGGATGAAAATGCCCACCACTGGAAAATATGGTCGGGTATGGAGTTCATCAAATATACCTGCAGGCATGCCTTCAATCCCGTAGCAGGCCCAACAGCCGTTGTCAGAACGGCGGTGCAAAAGCAGATTGGCTATTACCGAAAGACTTTAAAACACACGGATGATCTTGAAATGTGGCTGCGCTTCGCAGCATATGGAAGCATTGCGTCAACATCAAATATTCAGGCTTATGCGCGGGTTCATCCGAATAATCAGTCGGCGATGGTTGCGGGCACTCAAAATTGGAATGACGAGTTTGAAGCTGCTTTTGAGTCATTCTTCAGTCATGAAGGGCAAGATATTCCCAGCGCAGAACAATTGATTAAATCTGTGCGTCAATGCCTTTCCAAACGCGCATATTGGTCCGCTTTGTCCGATCTTTCTCGGTTGCGGACTGGAAGTGCCAGTCTCATGTTTAATGTCTTGAAGCGTGACCCGCTTATGGCATTGATCCCACCACTTGATTATCTCATGCTGCGTTTGCAAAGACGCCATATTATCTTTTGATCATTTTATCGGGGTCGATTTTTGATAGAAGTTCTTTGTTTATGGCATCTTCCTGCCGTGCTAATCGTTTACGGTATTGGGTGACGCCAGCTTTTACACTCTCACCCAGCTCAGCCTTCCGTTCGAACATGCTATCAACTTGTGAAAGCAATAATTGAGGGTTGAATGTTTCTATATGGTGGGAAAATTCACTCAAGTCGGTGTCTTTTAGAAGAGCGTCGTTCTTTTTTGCATAGCCAAGCGAAATTGCTGGGCGCCCCATCGAAAGTGCGCAAACAATATTGTGGTAACGGCTGGCAATAACGATATCGGTTTTAGCGATTTGCTGCATCACGTCATGCAATGACTGAACAGGTTCAAATATAACGTCTCTGTAATCGTGTTTATTCAGAAGCCGCTGCAAATCTCTCGCCGCTTCCAAGTCGCCGGTATCTCCGGTTAGCAAACGGACCTGCCGGCCCTTGCGCTGCAAACCTTCGATTATCGCGATCATTTTGCAAAGGTAGTTTTGATATATAGCGTCACCCTCCACCGCCCGCTTTCGCCATCCCCTATAAGTCATCACACCGATGCCTACATTTTCACCGGGACTGTCTCTCAATTCTTGAGTTGCTGGGGGCAGACTGAATGCAATATCGGCGCTGACATGATCGTTGCTTACGTCCAGTTTAATTGAATCCATAAAGTCGTAAGAAACCTGATCGCGATAGGAACGGTACGCGGCCAATGACGCCGCTATTCGCACAAAGAAGCGGCTTAACGGATGCTCGACTGGACCAGCTCCAATAGAAACGAAAGCCATATGTGCACCGCCAAGTTTGGCTGCCAAGGACCACCGTAAAATAGCAAATGGCCAACCGAATGGGTCTTCATTGAAATCATCGAGAATACCCGTACCTGGGACTATAATGAGGTCCAAGCCATGCACCAGCGATATCGCGCTGATAAAGCCGAGAAGTCGGCGCGGTAGTTGCAGGAGAGCCCGGTTTAATGTGTTGAAAACTATGTTGTTTGAGGCCGGTTGCCCAACGGAAACTGCTTGCAGGTTGAATTTTTCGGTAATTATTTCGGGTCTTTGGCAAATGCATATAAGCTGTGCGCCCGGACAGTTACGATGCAATAATTGCAACATCGCCTCGAGCGACCCGTCATTGCCTGTATTGCCGGAACCGAATTGCCCAAAAAGACCTATTTTCATCCGCGTGTCTCCAGCCGCGATAACAAAATAATCGGCTATATGCGTTTGGCAAAACTGGCATAAGGGTGAACACCATCCTCTATTGTATGAGGGGGTGTACCTCTCATAGCCAAAATGCGTTGTTCGATGTTTCCGATAGATTGGTAGGCGGTATATCAAATGCCCCCCGATATACCGGAATGAGGCTTCGAGGGAGGTTATGCCCTCGAAGTCTGAGTTCCCGGGTAACAGGATGATAGCCATGAAATGCGCCTATTTCGTTCGTCCGCATATCGGTGGAACCTATTCGGTATTTTCAACGCTCAGCGCAGAACTCAAGCGGTGTGGCATTGAAATGCGTTGGTTGGCGGCTGGTGCTGCGTGCGATACCGTTCGGATTCCGGTCGCGCAGGGTCTTGGCGATGCGGCGCACAAAGGTGATGCAATTGATCCGATGGGGGTGCTCGACGAAGAAACGCGTGCACGGAAGATGATAGGATTTCTACGCGAAAACCATGTCGAGGCGGTCTTCGTAAACGTGTTGTCGAGCCGCTTTGAAGCCAATCTTATGCGTTATCTGCCTGCCGATATTTTGCGTGTGATGATCGTTCACAACATTACACCCGGAACCTATGCCGCCGCTCGCACAATTCGTGATCATGTTCACGCGACAGTTGGTGTGTCAAAACGGTGCCGCGACGACCTCGTCAAACAATATGGATTTGATGCCGAGCGCACGCTGGTCATCCCTCATGGTCTAAGCAGAGAACTTCAGTTTCAATATGCTGCACGTCACGTCGATTTTGATAAGCCACTGCGACTGCTTTATCTTGGCCGTATCGAAGACAATGCGAAAGGCGTGTTCTGGCTTCCTGATATTCTGCGTCAATTAAAGTGCGATTACCATCTGACTGTTGCTGGTGATGGTCCTGATCTTTCTGAACTGCGTCAGCGTTTTGGTCATATGGGCGAAAAGGTTAGTTTTAAAGGATATGTGGCTCCGTCCGACGTGTCGTCACTGGTGAGCCAACATGATCTTCTCGTGATGCCTTCTCGTTTCGAGGGGTTTGGTCTCACATTGATAGAGGCGATGAGCCAAGGTTGTCCTGCCGTTGTTTCGCGTATCGCGGGTGTCACTGACCTGATTGTCACAGAGGGTGAAGATGGGTTTCTCTTTCCTGTCGGTGATGTGCGACGGGCCGCCGCTCATATCGATACCTTTGCCCAAAACAAGGCGTTGCGCCTTAAAATGGCGAACGCTGCGGCGAAGAAAGTTGAAGTTGCCTTCGACGCTGCTCAAGTTGGCAAAGCTTACGCGGCACTTTTACAAAATCTGCAACAAGATAAACCAGCCTTGGCTCCCCCACTGCCATTGTCCGAGTGGATGATGCCAAAATCTTTGCATTCAAGCCTACGCAGTCGACTGCCCAAGCCAGTCAAGAACTGGTTGAGGCAGATGCGTGAACGCGTTCATATAGCTTGGCCGGCAGTCTGAGTGTAGTCAGAGCTCTATTGCGCAAGGAGAAGGGAATGAACCTTTTCACATCACAGTTCCGCAACTCGCAATTGCTTAACAGTAAAGCCCATGCGCTCATTCCAGGTGGCTGTCATACCTATGCAAAGGGCGATGATCAGTATCCGCTCCTTGCGCCTGGTTTCATTCAACGCGGTTCTGGTTGCCATGTCGTGGATGTCGATGGAAATCGCTACATTGAATATGGAATGGGTAACAGGGCAGTTGGCTTGGGTCATGCCTATCCGCCCGTTCTGCAAGCAGTGCGCGATGCGCTACAAGATGGCTGTAACTTCACGCGGCCGAGTGCGATAGAAATTGAGTGTGCGGAAAGCTTTCTCGAGCTTATCGATGGCGCTGAGATGGTTAAGTTCTGTAAGGACGGCTCTGATGCGACATCAGGGGCGGTTCGCCTAGCGAGAGCTTATACGGGCCGCGATATGATCGCTTGTTGTGCTGATCATCCATTTTTCTCGACGGATGACTGGTTCATTGGCACGACCAAGATGAACGCCGGAATACCAGCATCGGTTACGGCATTGACAGCGACCTTTCGCTATAATGATATTGAAAGCGTGAAAGCGCTTTTTGACAATCATCCGGGATTGATTGCGGCGCTCATTCTTGAACCGGCAAAAGCCGATGAGCCCACCAATAATTTTTTGCAGGAAGCCAAGCGTATTGCGCACGAAAATGGCGCGCTTTTTATCCTCGATGAAATGATAACAGGCTTTCGCTGGCATCTGCGCGGTGCCCAGAAGCTTTATGACGTCGATCCGGACCTCTCCTGTTTTGGTAAGGCTTTAGGAAATGGCTTTGCTATTTCAGCGCTCGCAGGAAAGGCTGAATATATGCAGTTGGGCGGGCTGTCCCAGACTGAACATCCGCGTGTTTTTTTGCTTTCAACCACACATGGCGCAGAAACCCATGCAATGGCGGCTGCTATTGCAACCATGAAAATTTATCGCGACGAGCCGGTGATTGAGCGGCTGTACGAGCAAGGTACAAAGCTGGCCGCTGGGGTGAATGCCGCGATTACCAGTCATGGTCTTGCGGAGTATGTCCGACTGGTTGGTAGACCGTGCTGTCTTGCCTATTCGACGCTGGATGAGAGTGGACAGCCATCACAAGCTTTTCGGACGCTCTTTCTTCAGGAAACAATACGCCGCGGCATTCTGATGCCTTCGCTGGTAGTAAGTTATACCCACAGTGATACGGATATTGAGCGTACCATGGAGGCCATTGATGGCGCGCTGGATATCTATGTTCGTGCGCTCAACGATGGCGTTGGCTTGTATTTGACGGGGCGGCCATCACAGGTTGTCTATCGCCGCTTCAATGACACCCCTTCTTATCCATCGACAGTGCGATGAGAGGATTGCTCGTCGCCGCAATTTTAACGCTGCTGCTGTTTGCTAGCCGCACTGCATATGCGGATAATCCATTTCCGATTCATGTCAGTAAGAGCCAGAAGTTTTTTGAAGATTCGAACGGAAAACCTTTTCTGTTGCAAGGGGATACCGCGTGGTCGTTGGTTGCCGAACTCAACCGGGAGGATACGGAACTTTATCTCACGGATAGGAAGAAGCGAGGCTTCAATGCTCTTCTTGTTAATCTGATTGAACATCAATTTTCCAGCAGACCACCAGCAAATTTCTATGGTGATAAGCCGTTTCTAGGCGCAGCATTTGGTGAGTTGAATCCAGCATATTTTGATCATGCGGAATGGGTTGTAAAACGCGCCAAAGCATTGGGCTTAGCTGTCTTTTTGACACCGGCTTATCTCGGTGTGAATGGCAGTGATCAAGGATGGTTTAAGGAAGCTGAAGCTGCCGGGCCGGATCAAATGCGCAGCTATGGTGCGGCAATAGCACGTCGCTTTGCGGGCTATGACAATATCATATGGGTGCTTGGCGGCGACTTCGATGCGCCAGACCGTGAACTTGTTATTCAACTTGCAAATGGTCTGAAATTAGCGGGTTCAAAAGCACTCGTCAGTGTGCATTCGGGTCGAGATACAAACACGTTCGATCTTTGGGGGGACCAAACTTGGCTGAGTTTTGATACAGTTTACACTTATGATGATGTTCATGCTGCAATTCTGGAGCGTAGCGAAAACTCAAGCATGCCTGTCATTCTGCTTGAAAGTTCATATGAGTTTGAACGAGAAACCACAGCGCAACGTATTCGGCGCAATGCCTATGGCGCAGTGTTAGCCGGTGCGGCGGGACAATTTTACGGCAATAACCCGATTTGGCATTTTACTGGGCCGGGCGTATTTACGGCGGATGGAACCTGGAAAGAAGCGCTCGATAGTCCTGGTTCTTGGTCTATGACTATCTTGGGACGCTTGTTTGATCGGTTGCCTTGGTGGCAATTGCAGCCTGACCGTGAGAACCGAATTCCTGCCGATACTTCAACATACGCGGCCGCCAAGCAAGATATGAGCCTGATCATTCTGTACGGCAATGCTGATAGATTTGATCTCAATCGTGATGCTGTCAATGCGGGCTTTTCAGCCTCATGGTTTGATCCAGCATCTGGACGGTTTTTCAAGGCTGAAGCACCAAAAATTAGTGAAGACCATGCTTCTTATACACCACCGCTGAACCCGGATATGGGCATTCAGAGTGACTGGATTTTATTACTCGGGACTGAGCCAAGCCTAAAAGCTATCCAAAAGAAGTAGGCTATACAACGTTTCATGCTTCCAGTGACCACTTGTCCGAACCAGACATGACCATCGTTCAACTCGCCGCTTCAAAGATCTCCGGTTAGGATATCGGCAACTCAAATTGAGGAGCGGGACATGAAGGTGCTGGTAACAGGACATCAGGGTTATATCGGATCGGTTTTGGCCTCGGAAATGGTGCATGCGGGTCATGACGTCTGTGGCTATGATGTCGGTCTCTATCGCAGCTGCCATTTTGAGGAGGGAGGCGCGATTGTTGATGTGCCGACTATTTCAAAAGATGTACGGGATGTTTCCTCCCACGATCTTGAGGGGTTTGATGCTATTGTGCATCTGGCAGCGCTGTCCAACGATCCGCTTGGTAATCTGAACGAAGAACTGACTTATGACATCAATCACCACGCAAGCGTTAGAATGGCCAAAGCGGCTAAAGAGGCTGGTGTTCAACGGTTCTTGTTCGCCTCGTCCTGCAGCAATTACGGTATCAGTGACGGGGATCTCATCGATGAAACGGGTGATTTGAACCCTGTAACGGCATATGGTCGTTCCAAGGTGCGGGCAGAAAAAGATATACAAGATTTGGCGGACAGGCATTTCTGCCCAACTTACGTACGACCAGCAACTGCCTATGGTGTTTCGCCATTTCTGCGCTTCGATATTGTATTGAATAATCTCGTTGCCTGGGCTGTGACAAAGGGGCTTATTTATCTGAAATCTGATGGTTCGCCCTGGCGTCCGATTGTCCATATCCGCGATATTTCGCGAGCCTTCATAGTCGCGATGGAAGCGCCCATCGAAAAGGTTTGGAATGAAGCTTTTAATGTTGGATCAACCGGGCATAATTACCGCATTCGCGAGATTGCCGGTATTGTTGCTGAGAACGTACCCAACTGCAGGATTGAATATGCGCAGGATGCAGGGCCGGATACGCGCTCCTATCGGGTGAGCTTTGAAAAGCTCGCACGCATATTGCCTGATGCAAAGCCAAAATGGGATGCTGTTGCAGGGACTCGTGAGTTGCTCACGGCATATGGTCGTTCAACCCTCACAGTCGAGGAATTTGAAGGACCAAGATTCCAGCGCATAGCGCATATCCGCCAATCAATTGCGGATGGTATTCTCGACGCGGATTTGCGTGCCCGATCAGAGCATCATCAACCACTTCGGGTTATAGCATAATGGACGCAAGGGCAGTTGAAGCTCCAAATAATCCGCCAATGCCGGACACGGTCGGACAGCGTATTTATGATCTGGCTGCCCGCCTTTTCCCAATTTGCCGAAGCGTTAGCGGTGAAGGTGTGCGGGAAACGCTGGCTATCCTTGGTGAATATATCCCGTTGGAAATGCATCATATTCCAACCGGTGAAACACTTTTCGACTGGAAGGCGCCACAGGAATGGATCATTCGCGAGGCTTATATCAAAAGCGCCGACGGGAGGCGAATTGTCGATTTTGTGAGCAATAATCTACATGTCGTCAATTATAGCATTCCGGTTCATACAAACATGCCGCTCGGCGAGCTTAAGAGCTACATTCATACATTGCCTGAGCAGCCAGATCTCATTCCGTATCGTACTTGCTACCATACGGAAGCATGGGGCTTTTGCATGGCCCATGATGATTTGATGGCCATGAAAGACGAGACCTATGAAGTTGTCATCGACTCCGAACGTCGGGATGGCTTTTTGACCCGTGGTGAGTGCGTTATAAAAGGCGAAACGAACGAGACGTTTATTCTTTCCGCCCATCTTTGCCATCCCTCTCTTGCAAACGATAATTGTTCAGGTCTCGCCGTGTTGGCGCGGGTGGGGGAGACGCTAAAGGAGCGCAAAACACGGCTCACCTATAGGCTCATGTTTGGGCCAGCGACCTTTGGTGCGCTTGCTTGGTTGCAGCAGAATGAGAGCTGCCTTGATCGCGTGCACTATGGGTTGGTTTTATCCTGTCTTGGTGATGGTGGCGGACCACATTATAAAAGAAGTCGCCGGGGTGACGCTGAAATTGATCAAATCATGGATTATGTCCTAAACAGCTCTGATTTGACGCGTGCGTCCATGCTCGATTTCTGGCCCTATGGCTATGATGAACGCCAGTTTTGTTCTCCGGGTTTTAATCTGCCTGTCGGTATGCTTGAGCGGAGTCTTTATGGCACGTTCCCCGAATATCATACTTCTGCGGATAATCTTGATTTCATAAAACCAGAATATCTTGAACAATCCTATCAGATGATCATGCAGGCGATCGATATTGCAGAACGCAATTGGGTGCCAGTTAGTACATCTCCAAAAGGTGAACCGCAGCTCGGGAAGCGTGGGCTATACTCAAATGTTGGTGGTGATAAACAGGCAGCGGAAAATGCTATGGCCGTGTTATGGGTGTTGAATTTGGCCGACGGCAGCTTTTCTATTTTTGAAATGAGCCGACGAGCGAAACTGCCGTTCGCCCTTATGGCAGATGCTGCGGATCGTTTGCTTGCTGTGGGCTTGCTGAAAGCAGCGGCCAGTCACGATCTTTCTGGGAAATGACCGTTGGCCTATCTGGCCATGGGATGCCCAAAGCTGGATCATCATAGCGCAACCCATCGGCGGATTCCGGCACATAGGGACTGGATATCATATAACGCATCAAGACATTATCTGTGAGAGTTTGGAAGCCGTGGGCGCAGCCTTCCGGTATGTAAAGTTGTATGCCGTTTTCTGCTGAAAGCTCGATGCCAGTCCATCGCATATAGGTTTTTGAGTGCGGTCGCAGATCGACCAAAACGTCCCAGATGATGCCCTGTAGACATGTGACAAGCTTTGTTTCGGAATGTGGTTCATTCTGATAATGAAGCCCTCTCAGCGTTCCCTTTTCACGCGAAAAGGAAAGGCTATGCTGTGGGTAAAGCGTTTCCAGCTTATGCTCGGCAAACAGGTTTTCACAGAAAACGCGAGCAAACCAGCCACGCTCGTCTTCAAGCCTTTCGGGTCGGATCGACCAAGCTCCGTCTATTATAAGCGGAACGAACTGCATTTTGTCGCCTCTGTCGTTTCGATAGTCATATTCTGACAGTTTGGCGCTCATCGTTAACCGGGCTCTTCGAAGCACCAGGTTAGCCTTATGGATGAGCCAAGTTCCTCATAGGGCGGAATGCCTGTCCGATGGTGTAACTGGGTTGAAAAGCCAGGGCGAATATCCCTCATGCGTCTGGCGATCGTTGCCCCCGATGGGATGTAGTGCTCGCTCCTCATTGCAGTCTCGGAAATTGATGGCTCAATCGGTATTCAAGAAGAATGTCCATCAAGATCAGCAATCAGCGGATCAGGGCGAGGTATTTCGTATGACCATTCAGACACCGAACATATCGCGGAGCACGGCTATGGCTCAGGAGCAAACAAGCTGTCGCTTGTGCGGGTCTTTCCTCAAACACACTTTTGTTGATCTTGGAATGTCCCCGCCCTGCGAAAGCTTCGTTCCGGCAGATCGTCTCGATCAGATGGAACCCTATTATCCGCTCTATGCTCTTGTCTGCGATCATTGTTTTCTAGTGCAATTGAAAGAGTATTTCAGCCCGGCGGATATATTCACTGAATATGCTTATTTCTCATCCTATGCGACCAGCTGGGTTGATCATGCGCGCGTGTATTGCGAGGAAATCACCGAAAAGCTGAGCTTGAACAAAAATAGTTTCGTGGTCGAGATTGCGAGCAATGACGGCTATCTTTTGCAACACTTTATACCCAAAGATATTCCTGTTCTCGGGGTTGAACCAGCAGCCAATGTTGCACAGGCCGCAGTGGCAAAAGGTGTTCCGACGCGGGTGGACTTTTTTGGTGCAAGCCTCGCGGCCCACATGGTCGAAACAGGGCAAAAGGCCGATTTAATTATTGGCAATAATGTGCTTGCACAGGTGCCTGATCTCAACGACTTTGTTCGTGGAATGCAAATTTTGCTTAAACCGGAAGGGGTCATAACGCTGGAGTTTCCACATCTCGCGAACCTGATTGAGCAGAACCAGTTTGATACGATTTACCATGAACATTTCTCGTATTTTTCGCTGCTGACGATCCGTTACATGGCACATCGTCATCGCCTGAAGGTTATTGATGTTGAGGAACTTCCGACCCATGGCGGTTCGTTGCGGGTTTATCTCGCACATAACAGCAGCAAGCGCAAAGCTGGCCCGCGGGTTGCTGCCCTTCTCAAGCGCGAGCAAATTTTCGGGCTGAATAACATTGCGACCTATGAGCAATTTGCTGAGAAAACGCGACGCACAAAACGCGACCTTTTATCTTTTCTCATTTCGGCCAAGAATGCTGGCAAGCGCATTTGCGGTTATGGTGCGCCTGGAAAGGGCAATACGCTGCTCAATTACTGTGGTATCGGCACGGATTTTCTTGAGTTCACAGTAGATCGAAATCCCTACAAGCATGGACGCTTTACTCCGGGGATGCACATCCCGATCCATGATGTCGCTGCGATCAATAGTTATCGGCCGGATTACATTCTTATTCTGCCCTGGAATTTCAAGGATGAGATCATTCGTCAAATGCATCATGTCGTCGAATGGGGTGCCAAATTTATTGTCCCCATCCCGCATGTCACTCTGATTGATCCTGCTTTGTTGCCAGAGGAGCGATAGGTCATGAAAGTTGTTTTGTTTTGTGGCGGTCTGGGCACGAGAATCCGGGAATATTCTGAGAATGTTCCAAAACCGATGATACCATTGGGTCATCAGCCAATACTGCATCATGTGATGGAGTATTACAGTGATTATGGTCACAATGATTTCATTCTTTGTCTCGGCTACAAGGCCAATGTGGTTAAGGATTTTTTCCTGAACATTCGGCCTCAGACATTTGCGGATTGCGTTGTTTCGGATGGCGGGCGCAATGTGCAGCTTCTGGAGGAAGTTGATCGTGACTGGAGTGTCACGCTGCTTGATACGGGCATTTGGCGCAATATCGGCGAACGATTGTGGAGTGCGCGCGCGCATGTCGCCAATGAAGAAGTTTTTCTTGCCAATTATAGCGATGGTTTAAGCGATGTTGATCTCGATGATATGACAGAACGCTTTCGTGCGAGTGGAAAAATTGCCTGCTTTCTCGCCGTAAGGCCCCCACTCACCTACCATCTTGCTGATATCGCTGATGGGGGCAATGTGCGTGCGTTCCGCACGTCAAACACGTCAGATATCTGGATTAATGGTGGTTATTTTCTCTTCCGCAAAGAAATTTTTGATTACATGCGCGAAGGCGAAGAACTGGTGCTCGAACCATTCAGTCGGTTGATCGCAGAAAACCAGTTGATGGCCTATAAATACGAAGGCTTTTGGCGGTCTATGGATACTCTGCGCGACTGGCAAACGCTGGAGGACATGGTGGAGAAAGGCGATATGCCTTGGAAAAAACATAAAGCAGAACCCCGTGCCGCCAATATTGCGTTAGCCCTATGATTGATCTTCTTTCAATGGCGAGCCCAAACAAGCCGTTGAAATTATTGTGCCTTGGTGCGCATTCGGACGATATCGAGATTGGATGTGGTGGAACCATACTGCATTTGATTTCGTCCGGCATTCCGCTCGATATTCATTGGTGTGTTCTCTCTGGAAATGTCGAGCGGCATAATGAAGCTGAATTGGCGGCGCTTGATTTTTTGCAAGGCGCAAGCAGCTTTCAAATCAATCTTGCCTCATTTGAGGACAGTTATTTTCCGGGCCAGATCAGAGATATTAAAAGCTGGCTGATGCTGCAGCGTCAGCGTCAATCGCCGGATATTGTTTTTACGCATCGAAATCATGATGCACACCAGGACCACCGCACGATTAGCGAATTGACGTGGAATCTTTTTCGAGATCAGCTGATACTTGAATATGAAATTCCGAAATGGGATGGCGATCTGGGGCAGCCGAACGCTTATAGCGCTCTCTCCGCCGATATCTTGAAACGGAAAATCGAGCTTTTATTCAAGCATTTTGGATCGCAGCGCGCTAAAGATTGGTTTGATACCGAAACCTTTCAAGGCATAGCGCGGCTGCGTGGCATTGAGTGTCGTGCGCCTGAGGCCTATGCCGAAGCTTTCTTCGCGCGCAAAATCCGTCTTTTTTAAAAGGTGGCGTTGCCAATACGCGCAAAGCTCAAAGAGCTCATGTCTCGTTGATCAGAGCCGTTGCCCGAAAATTGCTCCCCTTTGCTAATGCACTTTGCACAAAGCATCAAAAATGGATGCTTCCCAAACCATGAGAGATATAGTTGCCAAAGAAGTCTTGTTTGAGCGGGTTTGTCCTGTATCAGATTGCTTTTGAGTGTCAGATACGAATCCAGCTATGCGTTCGCGTATAAATTGGTAATGTCTGATTTTACGAGCGTGCGGGTGGACGACAACCGCGCGCGATGAGGGACAACTACAGAAGAGAGACATTCATGTCTGTTCGGTTTCATCGGCTTTTACTCGCCTTTACGACTGCGTTCTGCCTTGCGACATCAATGAGCGCTCATGCCGCAGAAACGCGGAAAATCGAGACCACGCAGGACGCCGATTATTTTGGCTTTGATCTGCGGACCGAAAAGAATGTCTCGCTGGCTCAGTGCAAAAGTACTTGTCTTGGCGATAATGCCTGTCTGGCTTTCACCTATAATCCGAAGGTCAAATGGTGTTTTCTGAAATCTGATTTCAATAAGCTCAACGCGTCTGTCGGGTCGATTGCCGGGCGGGTGGTGACAGAGGAAGCTGCCGCTGCGGTTGCCGTTGAAGATATTGGTGCGCCACCGGCAATCTCATTTTTTGCTGCCAATCTGGTTGACGAAGCGCGGCGTCTCAAGCGCGAAATGAGCAGCCTTGAAAGCTCTGATAGCCTGCGCGATTTGCGTAATGAAGCAGGCGCTGCGGGCCTGAATGGTGATCCGCGCACGGCAATGGAAAAATTCCGACTGGCTGCCAGCATGGCACCGGATGAAAGCCAGCTCTGGGCTGGCTATGCGCTTTCGGCACTTTTGACCGAGCCCTCCAATGGACAGGAACGCTCCAAGTTCCAGCGCGATGCGACGTCGGCCTCGTGGTTTGCCTACCAGACCTCACGCACCAAGGATGATCGTGCGCAGGCGCTCGCCGTCATGGCGCAGGCGCTGGAAAAGCGCGATGCATCGCGTCCGGCCTTGCAGGCCTATGAGGCGAGCCTTGATCTCGTCAATTCCGCATCCGTTCGTGACGCCTATGAAGATCTGAAGGCCCGCAAAGGCTTCCGCATCGTCAATAATACGGTCGATAATGACAATGCCGCGCCGCGCATCTGTGCGCAGTTCTCGGAAGAGCTGGTGAAAAGCGGTGTCGATTATTCGAGCTTCGTTACACTCGATAATGGCGCGCCAAAAGCCGTTGACGCTAAGGACCGCCAGATTTGCGTCGAGGGTCTGGAACATGGCCGCAATTATACGGTGACATTCCGTCAGGGACTGCCATCGGCGGTTGGCGAAGTGCTGCCAGCTCCGGTCAATCTTTCGATCTATGTGCAGGACCGCGCGCCATCGGTACGCTTTACCGGCGACAGCTTCGTGCTGCCTGCGAAAGCCCGTCGCGGCATACCGCTGGTCAGTGTTAATCTGGATGCAGCAAAAGTTAAGCTCTACCGTGTTGGCGACCGTTCGCTGGCCCAGCTTCTCTCCGGCTATCAGTTCCTGCGCCAGCTGGACAGCTACGACATCAGCACGGTTTCCGATCAGATGGGTGCGCCTGTCTGGGAGGGTGAGATCGAGGTTGCAGGCAATGAACTGAACAAGGAAGCAACGACCAGTTTCCCGGTTGATGAGGCCCTGCCGGAACGCAAGCCCGGCGTCTATGTGCTGACCGCCGAGCCACTGGTTCAGAAGTCCGATGACGAATATAGCACCAAGGCTACGCAATGGTTTGTCGTTTCCGATATCGGCCTTTCGACCTACACCGGACAGGACGGCATCAATGTGTTTGCCCGTTCGCTGGAAAGCGCAGAGCCGCTTAAAGGCGTGAAGCTGACGCTGCTTGCACGCAACAATGAAGTGCTGGGCGAAGCTGAGACTGACCGCGATGGCCGCGCAAACTTTACGCCGGGTTTGACACGCGGCACAGACGGCATGGTGCCAGCGGTGCTGATGGCGAGTAACGATGACGAGGATTTCACATTCCTCGATATGGCGCGTGCGGGTTTCGATCTTTCCGATCGTGGTGTGACGGGCCGTGCCGTGCCGAAAGCGCTTGATCTTTATGCATGGACCGAGCGCGGCATCTATCGTGCGGGCGAAGTTGTGCATGTGGGTGCGCTCGCGCGCGACGACACCGCAACCGCAATCGATGATCTGCCGCTCACCTTCATCTTCACGCGTCCTGATGGCGTGGAAGATCGCCGTCTTGTTTCCGACAGCAAGCTCGCCGGTGGTCATGCCATCGACCTGACCTTGCCGTCGAACGCCATGCGTGGCACCTGGAATGTTTCGGTCTATACCGATCCCAAGCAGCCAGCGATTGCCACGCAGATGTTTCTGGTTGAAGATTTCGTGCCGGATCGGATCGAGTTCGATCTGACGTCTGACAAGCCGGAAATCGCTGTTGGCGAAACCGCCAATATCACCGTGGACGGTCGTTTCCTCTATGGTGCGCCTGCCGCTGGTCTTGCGCTAGAAGGCGAAGTTACGCTTTCGACCAAGCGTCAGTGGGACCGCTTCAACGGCTATTATTTCGGCCTCGCCGATGAAGAACAGGGTGAAGCCACGCGCCTGCCGCTCGATGGCCTGTCAAAAGTCGATGACAATGGCAAGGCGACTTTCCCGGTTACAATCGATGAAATGCCGTCAACGACGCGCGTCGTAAACGCGGCCGTGACCGTTCGTATGCGCGAAACTGGCGGTCGTGCGGTTGAGCGTAAGATCGATGTGGCCATTTCGCCGGAAACCGATCTGATCGGCATTCGCCCGGATTTTGCTGGCGATGAAGTTCCGCAGGGCGGCACTGCAAAGTTCAGCCTGATCGCCTCTGACAGCAAGGGTGATCGCAAGGCGCTTGATGGCGCACAATGGTCGCTGGTCAAGATCGAGCGTAATTATCAGTGGTATCGCAGTGGCAACAGCTGGAACTACGAACCAGTGACTTTCACCAAGGCGATTGCCAACGGCAAGATTGACCTTACAATCGATAGTGAGGCTGAAATCAGTCTGCCGGTCGATTGGGGCCGTTACCGTCTCGAAGTCGAAACCGCCGATGCTTCCGGCCCGGCCACAAGCTATGAATTCGATGCGGGCTGGTTTGTCAGCTCAACCTCGACCGAAACACCGGACGGGCTCGAAATCGCGCTCGACAAGGAACATTATGTGGCGGGCGATACGGCAGAGCTGAAAGTGTCCCCGCGTTTTGCCGGTGAGTTGCTCATCACCATTGGTGCGGAGAAGCTGCTTAAGACAATCACCGCAAGCGTGCCGGAAGGTGGCACGACCATCGATATTCCGGTAGGTGAGGATTGGGGTGCGGGCGCCTATGTAACAGCAACGCTGTTCCGACCGGGTGAGGCGATTGAAAGCCGTATGCCTGCGCGTGCGATTGGTCTTAAATGGCTGAAGGTCGATCCTGCCGACAAGCAGCTTGCAGTCAAGCTGACCCCGCCTGAAAAGATCACGCCGCGTTCCACACTTTCCATCCCGGTTTCGGTTGAAAATGCGGGTGGCGAGCAGGCCTATGTCATGGTCGCGGCAGTCGATGTCGGCATTCTCAATCTGACACGCTATCAGCCGCCGAACCCTGAAAACTGGTTCTTCGGCCAACGTCAGCTGGGCCTTGAGATGCGCGATATGTATGGTCGCCTGATCGATGGTTCGCTCGGCGTCACCGGCAAGCTGCGCACAGGTGGCGATGGTGGCAATATGGCAGCGGAAGGCAGTCCGCCCACTGAAAAGCTGGTTGCGCTGTTCTCCGGTCCGGTTGAACTTGACAGCGATGGCAAGGCAACTATCACTTTCGACATACCGCAGTTCAACGGCACCGCGCGCGTCATGGCGGTTGCATGGACCAGGAAAGCTGTTGGCCATGCGGTGACCGATGTCATCATCCGCGATCCTGTGGTCATCACCGCTGGTCTGCCACGCTTCATGGCCCCTGGCGATCAGGCCAATATCCGCTTCGATATTGCCAATACGGATGCACCGGACGGCGATTATCGTGTGAGCCTTGAGACCACCGATAATCTCGGTGTCGAGGTTGGCTCTTATCCTGAAAGCATCGCGCTTAAGGGCGGCAAACGACAGTCGATCACCGTTCCACTCAATGCGTTAGCAACGGGTTCGGGCGGTGTGACGATCCGGCTTTCCAACGATGCAGGCCTCAATGTTGAACAGGCTTTGGCATTGCCGGTGCGTCCGGTCGATCTGCCGGTCACGAGCCGCCATGTCGTCAATCTCACGGCCAATGGCGGAAGTGTGCGAGTCGATGGCGGCCTTCTGTCTGAAAGCCTGCTTGATGGTGCTTTTGTCAGCGTTGGTGTAACGCGAAGTGCCGCATTTGATGTGCCAGCTTTGTTGATGGCGCTCGACCGCTATCCTTATGGCTGCACAGAGCAGACCACCAGCCGCGCACTGCCGCTGCTTTATTTGAGCGAAATGGCTGCAGGTACGGAAGCGGCAGCGGGTCTGGAAGGTCAGGAAGAACTTAAAAAGCGCGTACAGGATTCCATCTTCCGCGTGCTCAACAACCAGTCTTCGAGCGGTTCGTTTGGCCTCTGGTCGCCGGGGTCGGGTGATCTCTGGATGGATGCCTATGTGACCGACTTCCTGACGCGTGCCCGCGAAAAGGGCTACGACGTGCCGCAGCAGGCGATGCTGTCTGCACTTTCTAATCTGCAAAATGCGCTCGGCTATACCACCGACGTCAAGGAACGCGGCAACGACATTGCCTATGCGCTCTATGTTCTGGCACGCAACAAGAAGGCTTCAGTTGGCGATCTGCGTTACTTTGCCGATACCCAGCTTGAAAACTTTGCAAGCTCGATGGCGGTTGCCCAGCTGGGTGCAGCACTGGCCCTTTATGGTGATCAGCCGCGTTCGGAACGCGTGTTCAATGCGTCGCTCCAGCTCGCAACCAGCCAGTCCAGCTATGACTATAATCGTTCCGATTATGGATCGCCGCTGCGCGATGGTGCGGCGATGCTCGCCCTGGCTGCTGAAACCAAGCCTGCGCCAAAAGTGCTGCCATCGCTGATTACGCTGGTCGAGTTCCAGCGCGAAAAGGCGCGTTATCTCAGCACGCAGGATCAGGCATGGATGCTGCTTGCAGCACGCGGGCTTCAGGATGACAATGGCGCAATCAGCCTCGACATCAATGGCACAGCGCATGAGGGCGCGTTCTCCGAGCGTCTCAATGGTGCAAGCCTTGAAGCGCAGCCGCTGGTCGTCACCAACAAGGGGCAGGGTTCGGTTGATGCGGTCGTGACCGCAGTTGCGCCACCTGCGCAGTCGCTGCCTGCGGGTGGAGAAGGTTTTAACATCGAGCGCACGTATTATACGCTTGATGGCGAGCCGGCCAATGTCACCGGGGTCAATCAGAATGAGCGCTATGTTGTTGTTCTGAAAATCGACGATCTGCAGGAATGGCAGTCGCGTCTGCTTGTGACGGATCTGCTGCCAGCTGGTTTCGAGATCGACAATCCGGGTCTTGTTTCCAGTGCCGATCTTGGCAATTTCCCATGGCTTGAAAGCACACAGGCAGCGCATCTCGAATTCCGCAATGATCGTTTTGTGGCCGCTTTCGACCGCTCGGCAGGCGAGAAGAAGCCGATCACGCTCGCTTATGTGGTGCGTGCGGTGACGCTGGGTCTTTACACCCATCCGGCAGCAACGGTTGAGGATATGTATCGTCCGCAATTTGCAGCGCGCACGGCGACAAGCATGATGGAGGTGGCTGCACCGTAAATCAGGATAACCGGTTTTCGGACAAGATCATGCTCAAACAAATGAAAAGGCGTTGGAAAATAGCGATTGGCGGTGCCGCGTTTCTCGGCATCGCTGCACTTGGAACCGTTATCGGGCTTGACTGGCTCGACCGCGCTTTTCCGCCGCCTTTGCCGGAACGGCTGACCATTTCCACCGAAGTTATGGATCGCGACGGCGCTTTGCTGCGTGCCTATGCAACGCCGGACGGCTATTGGCGCTTGAATACCCGCATTGAAGATGTCGATCCGAAATTCGTGAAAATGATGATCGCCTATGAGGACAAGCGTTTTTACAATCATGGCGGCATTGATTTTACAGCGCTTCTTCGAGCCGCCTATCAGCTTGCAGGGAGCGGTCGTATTGTTTCCGGTGGTTCCACATTGTCCATGCAGCTTGCACGCCTTATCGAGCCGCGCGAAAGCCGCAGCTTCGGCTCCAAGTTCCGGCAGCTGGCGCGTGCCGTTCAAATTGAGCGACGGCTGAGCAAATCTGAAATTCTTGAACGTTATCTGACACTCGCGCCCTATGGCGGCAATCTGGAAGGCGTTCGGTCGGCATCGTTAGCCTATTTTGGCAAAGAGCCGCTGCGCCTCACCATATCGGAAGCAGCGCTTCTTGTGGCTCTGCCGCAATTGCCGGAGCGCCGCCGTCCGGATCGCGAGATGAAGAATGCGGTTGCTGCGCGGGATCGCGTTCTAAAACGCATGGTTTCGTCTGATGTTTTCACGAGCGAAGAAGCCGAGCGTGCATCGCGTGAGCGCATATCCGCAACGCGTCATCCCTTGCCTTCATTGGCCGCTCACTTTGCCGATCTCGCTTTGAAACAGGCACCGACCGAGGCCCGGCATCAGCTGACGCTTAAGAAGTCGGTGCAGGCTGGGCTTGAAGTTGTTGCACGCGAAGCGGCTGCCAAGCTTGGGCCAAAAGTATCGGTCGCCATGGTGCTGGCCGACAGTCGCAACGGCAATATCTTAGGCGAAGTCGGCTCCGCTGATTATTTCGACGGCAGGCGGCAGGGCTGGATCGATATGACCCGTGCCGTGCGCTCGCCCGGTTCTACGCTCAAGCCTTTCATCTATGGGCTGGCCTTCGAGCAGGGACTGATTGCGCAGGAAACCATCATCGAGGACCGCCCGCAGGATTTTGCAGGCTATCGTCCGCGCAATTTCGATATGAGCTATCAGGGTGATGTCAGCATCCGTCAGGCGCTGCAAATGTCGCTGAATGTGCCGACCATCAGCCTGCTCGATGCAATTGGCCCCGCACGGCTCACCACGCGTATTCGACAGGCGGCGGTTAATCTGCAATTGCCGAAAGGTGAAGCGCCGGGACTGGCTATCGGCCTTGGTGGCGCGGGCATCAGCCTGCGCGATCTGGTGCAGCTCTATACTGGCCTTGCCAATGGCGGGCGAGGGGCAGCCCTTCGTGACGGCACCGAAGGTTCAGAACCTGTTCAGCCATCGGCTCCTATTCTGAGCGAGCAGGCATCGTGGCAGATTGGCGATATTCTAGCCGGTGTCGTGCCGCCGCAAGGCGCGAAACGCCTCGGCCTCGCTTACAAGACCGGCACGTCCTATGGCTACCGCGATGCATGGTCGGTTGGTTATGACGGGCGCTATGTGCTGGGTGTCTGGGTCGGGCGCGCTGATGGCGGTTCTGTGCCGGGCCTTGCCGGTTATGTTTCGGCAGCGCCCATCCTGTTTGACGCCTTTGTACGTTCAGGTGTTGCTTCCGTACCGTTGCCGCGTGCGCCTGCTGGCGCATTTCGCACAGCACGCTCCGATCTTCCCGTAACGCAGATACGCTTTTCATCGAGCAGCGATCCTCTGCCGGTTCTCAAGGCCACGATTGAGCCTGCACCGCGCATCGTCTTTCCACCGGATGGTGCGCATGTCGAACTGAAAGCCCTGAGCGAAAATGCATCGCCGCTTGTGCTGAAATTACAGGGCGGACGCGCACCGTTTCGCTGGCTTGCCAATGGTAAACCCATTGCCGAACCCAACCGCCGCCGCACGGCCACTTGGCTACCGGACGGCACTGGCTATTCCACACTGACCGTTGTTGATGCAGGCGGACGCGCTGCCAGCGTGAAGATATTTATTGAGTAAGCCCGCATCGCATCATGCGGTTTGAAAAAGACATGTTCAAACTGTGTATGGCTTTCGTCATGGCATGGAAGTTTGCCACAACCGACGCTATGTTCTGCGGCAATTACAATCGTGGAGAATTCCATTGAAAATTTTCATTTTCGGCAGTGTGAACGTAGATGTCAGCGCCCGTATGCCAACACTGCCACGTCCCGGCCAGACGCTCAATGCATCCGGCTATGGCATTGGTCTTGGCGGCAAAGGTGCCAATCAGGCGGTTGCGGTGGCAAAGCTTGGCGGCGACGTCCGTTTCGTCGGAGCGGTCGGCAACGATGCCTTTGGCCAATTGGCTGTCAAGGAAATGCAGCAGTTTGGCCTTAACACCGATGGTGTTAAAAGGATTGATGGTGTCGATACCGGCATTGCGATTATTCAGGTTGAAGAAGCCGGGCAGAACACGATTGTTGTTTGCGCTGGTGCCAATGCAAACTGGACCGCTACTGATATCGATGCCTATGCGTCTGACATTGCGAAAGCAAAAATCACGCTGTTGCAGCGTGAAGTGCCGCATGATGTCAATCTTGCTGTTGCAAAGGCTGTGAAAGCTGCCGGTGGCACCGTGTTGCTTGATCCCGCACCTGTGGGTGATGCAAGCCGTATGGCCGATCTGATTGCGTTGAGCGAAATCATCTCGCCCAACGAAACCGAAGCCGCTGAAATTACCGGCATTGAACCAACCGATATTGCATCGGCGGAAGCTGCTGCCCGCCAGCTTCTCGAACGCGGTCCAAAGATCGTTATCGTCAAGCTTGGTGGTCGCGGCTCATTGCTTGTGACAGCTGATGAGGTCAAACACTTTGAACCGTTCAAGGTGAAGGTGGTTGACACTGTTGCTGCTGGCGACAGTTTCAATGGTGGCTTTGCCGTTGCCTATTCGCAGGGTCAGTCGCTGCATGATTGCGTGCGCTTTGCCTCGGCTTCCGGTGCGATTGCCGTGACGCGTGTGGGTGCCGGATCTGCTGCGCCAACGGCCCACGAAGTGGCCGAACTTCTGCAAAAACAGCCATAAATCACAAAAAAGCCATAAAAACCGATGGCAAAAAAGCCGCAAGAATATGAATCTCGCGGCTTTTTTGTGGCAATTGTGTGATTTTAAGCGTGTTTAGAGCGTTGCGAGGCGCTCTGTCAGCAACGTGAAGAAGCCATCCGCATCGACATCCTTGATGAAGAGCGCATTCTTTGGACGGTCTGTTACCTCCCACCAGTCGACGACTGTTTCACCAATGGTCAGTTCGGAATTGATCTCGATTTCCACGTTGCAATGACGGCCAGAATAAAGTTCTGGCTTCAACAGATAGGCGATGACGTTCGGGTCGTGCAGCGGGCCACCATCGGTGCCGTATTTGGCTTCATCATAGCGCTCGAAAAATTCAAGCCATGCAGCAACCACTTCGCCGACATGCGTGCCGAGGCCGCGAATGGCTGCGATGCGCTTCTCGGTGGTCAGCACCTTGTGCGTGACATCAAGCGGCATCATGGTGATTTGAATGCCTGATTTGAACACAACCGCGGCTGCATGTGGATCGACATAGATGTTGAACTCCGCCGATGGCGTGATGTTGCCGCCCTCGAAATAGCCGCCGCCCATCAGCACGATTTCCTTGACGCGTTCTGCGATCTTCGGTTCGCGGATGAGGGCTGATGCAATGTTCGTGAGAGGGCCGAGCGGGCAGAGAGTGACGGTGCCAGCTTCTTCCTTCATCAGTGTTTCGATAATGAAATCAACGCCATGCTGCGCCTGAAGCGGCATGGTGGGTGCAGGCAGATCATAACCGTCAAGGCCGGTCTTGCCATGGACGTTTTCAGCCGTCACGAGCGGGCGCACCAGCGGACGGATAGAGCCTGCAAATACTTTTGTGTCCGGCTTTTTCGCCACTTCACAGATGGTGCGGGCATTGATTTCAGTGCGAGCCAGCGGGCCGTTGCCTGCAACGGCGGTGATGCCGAGAATGTCGAGCTCAGGGCTTGCGAGCGCCAGAAGAATGGCTACTGCATCGTCCTGACCGGGATCGGTATCGATAATGATTTTACGGGCCATGATGTGTTCCTAATAGGGGATTTTAAAGAGCGTTGCGCGCTGCACGAACTGTCTGGTCGACAAGCGCATTGAAGGAGATTTTTGCCGGGCGACGCATATAGGTGACGATGTCATCGGCGAGGAGCGGTTTTGACCAGCGTTCTGCGATAATGCCGGGACCATGCTGGATGGCGATCATGCTCAGAATCTGCGCGGCATTGCAGTCAACGTCGTGGCCGATGCCGCAGACGATTTCCAGCGTCTGGTCGAAGTCACCTTCGCCGAACCAGAGTGCCACAACTTGTGCCGCAGCATTTGGCGTGACGTGAATCCAGTTATACTCGGCATATTCGGCGTCGCATTTTGCCCAGGCATCCTGCCAGTTGTCAGCAGTGCAGCAGGCATCAAGCGCGAAAGCGAGAACCGCGCCATATTCTGTTTCGGTCGAGAAAAGCGCTGCGGTTGAGACCAGCAATTCGCGCGTGTTTTGAACCGCAAAGGCGCGGGCCGCCATGACAGCATTGAAAACTTCGCCCAGAATTCCGTTTCCGGCGTGGGAGATTTCAGCATCCATCCAGGCAAGGCGGGCAGCTTCACGCGCACGTCCCGGCACGACCATGCCGCAGATTGTGCCGCGCATCTGAGCGCCGATCCATTCATCGAACGGATTGTCGGACGTGCCTGTTTCAGGCGCCGTGAGGCCGCGACGCATATTGGAAAGGGCGATTGCCTCCGCCGACCAGCCTAGCGGGATCAGCGAGGTCCAGCGTTCGGCAATGTCGACGCTGGTCACAGAAGAACCCTTTTCGCCAAAGGCTTCCAGAAAGGCGATCTCAAAGGTGATGTCGTCATTATAAGTGTTGGGCTCGCGCACATAATCGCGGATTGGACCGAAAACCTCCATGATGTTCTCAGCCGTATAGCCCTCAAGTGCTGTGCCAGCCGCAGCACCCACCAGCTGCGCCATCCATGCGCCCGCGGTACGGTCGCGGAAATCATCAGACTGGATAGGGTAAGCGACATCTTCCGGCCACTTCACGCTCGCGTCAAACGCGTCCCATGATGCAAAGCGGATGGTTTTCTGCGATGGATGCTCGGGATCGGGCTTTGCCGCGCGCATGAGTATGCGCAAACGCATATCGATGCGATAAAGCGTTTCAAAATCAGAGCGCTCCAATGCTGCAAGCCCGTCGCGCAGAAGCTCTGCATAGGGTGCCAGCACATAACCCTTGTTTTCAAGCGATTGCAGCGCACCGGCCATCAGGCATTCGGGTGCTGCTGAACCCGGCACATTGCTTTTCCAGAACATGGCCATGAGATCGTCTTGCGCCTTCATGACGGCGCTTGCGTCCCATGTCTGCTCTTCTGCGGTGCGTATAACAGGCTTCGTGTCGCGCAGCAGATCGCGTGTCAGCTCCCAGGCTTTCATGTTTTTCTCGTTTTCATGCATATCAGGATTTCTTCAACTGTCTTGCACGCCGCTGTCTTCTTGCGGCGTGTACCGTCAGCACCACAACGGGCACGAGATAAGGGATCATCTGCATCAGCTCGAACGGCAGTCCGAGGCTTTGCAAGGTGATTGCCAGCGATTCCGCTGCAGCCAGCACAAGACTTGCGACCAGCGTTCCCCACGCTGTTCCCTGTCCCATCACTTCGGCTGCAATGGCGATGAAGCCACGACCAGCGGTCATGTTCTGGCCGAACCATGTCACATAGCCGAGCGAGAGATAGGCACCTGCTGCACCGCCAAAGATGCCCGAAAGTATGAGCGCCTGCATCTGAACGCGTCCGGTGTGAATGCCTGCTGCACGCGCCGATTTCGGATCAACACCGGTTGCGCGCAGATGAAGACCGAACCGTGTCCGCATCATCAAAAGGCTGACGGCTGGAACAGCCAGCAATGCGGCAAAGCTCAGAATATGGATATTGCCGATATAGGGAATGGCAAAACTTGGCAACGCGCCGCTTTTCAGTGCGCCCGACATGCCCTTGTCGCCGGTGGCAAGAAATAGCCCCAGCGTGGTGCCTGCTGCCGCAGCAATATTGAGTGCGATGCCGGTCATAATGAGATCGGTGCGGAGCTTGTTGACCGACAGGGACATAAGCCAACCAAGAAAGGCACCGACTATAAGGGCTGCGAGGAGACCGATGGCCGGGCTTCCCGTCGCCGCACTTGCGAGAACCGCAATCAGTGCTGCAATCAGCATCATGCCTTCCATGCCGATATTCAACACACCTGCACGATCGGAAATCATTACGCCCAGCGCTGCCAGCAACAAGGGGGTGGCGACACGCAGAATGGTTGCGATAAAGGCTGGATCGAGAATTTGTGCAAGAACTGCGCTCATGACTGTTCTCCTTCCCGATTGCGTAGGTTGCGGATCACACGCAGCACTGTCGGATGATTATGAATCACCCCGGCGGTTGCTCCCACCATAATGGCAGCAGTTATGAGCCCAACAACTTCGGTGGGAATATTCATATTGCGCGCGAGAAGATCGCCGCCAATCTGAACAAAGCCCAGAAACAGTGCTGCCGGAATGAGGAGAAACGGGTTTTCTCGACCAAGGATGGCGACCACCAGACCCGTCCAGCCATAACCGGGCAGATCAAGCCATGAGAAGCGGTTATGCAGGCCCAGAACTTCCAGCGCACCCGCCATTCCCGCCACCAAACCACCCACAATTTGCGCGCGCATGATGATGCCTTTGAGCGGCAGGCCCAGATGGTTTGCAAATCCGGGACTGGAGCCTGCAATGCGGATATTGAGGCCGGAACGTGTCCAGTAAAGCCAGATGCCACCTGCGATACAGGCGAGAATGGCAATGATCGAGCCGGAGTTCAAGCGCGTGCTTGCCAGAAGCCTGTCAAGCTTTGCTTCGGGTGGAATGCGCATGGACATCATGCCGCCTGCAGCCGGGTCGCGGATCACATAATTGAGCACAAACAGTCCAAGAAACAGGAAGGCATAGTTGAGAACCAGCGATGTCACCATTTCAGATGCGCCAAAGCGCAGGCGCAGCGCTGCCGGGATCGTACAGGCAAAGCTGCCCGCAACGGCGCCGCACAAAATGGCGACCGGCAGTGTGAACCAGCCAAGCGATGGCAGCAGAACGGCACCCGCAACGGCACCCAGTGCTCCAAGGAAGAAGCCGCTTTCCGCACCGAGATTAAAAAGGCCAGACCGGAAAAGAATGGTGATGGCAAGGCCCGTCAGCATGATCGGTGTTGCCGCTTCTACCACATTGCCCATATGGCGAATGCTGCCGAATGGCCCGAGGAAGAAGGTTTTGAGCACACCAGCCGGATTATCCTGCATCAGGGCCAATGGCACAATGAGCAGCGCCATGATGACGCCGATCACCAAGACGGTCAGAAAGAAGGGAATAAGATAGGATATAAATCTACGCATTAAGCTGTAACTCTCTGCTTAAGCATGATCTTAACCAAAAACCGTTTTTCACTTTTTGGGATCATGCTCGCGTGCCCAGCATATAAGGTCCAAGGACTGCCGGCGTAATATCGGGTCCGTTCTTGAGGACGGCAACAATCCGGCCATTGAAGAACACGACGATGCGATCGCTTAGCCGCAGCAGTTCATCGAGATCGGCACTAATGAGAAGCACAGCGCAGCCGCCCTGCGCCACTTCATCGATGCGCCGATGCAGGAAGGCTGCTGCTGAAACATCAATGCCGCGCGTTGGCTGATCGGCGATCAGGAATTTAGGATTGGTGGCAAGTTCGCGCGCGGCAATCAGCTTCTGCGCATTGCCGCCTGACAGCGAGTCGAGCCTTTCGGTGATTGCACCTGCACGCACCGAATATTGTTTAATCATGCCGCTGACACGCGCTTTGATCGCGCTCCAGCGCAGAAACGGGCCAAAATCAGTGTTGCGGTCTCCATCTGTGCCAGCAATCGTATTTTCAGCCAGAGACAAGCCCGGCGCACCGCCTTGTGAAAAGCGGTCGGCAGGCAGATAGGCCAGGCCTTTTTTGCGCCAGCTGGCCGTGTCGGCGGCACCCATATCTGCGCCGTTCAGGGTGATTGTACCTTGAGATGCGTGCATCAGACCAGACAAAGCGGAAACCAGTCCGCGCTGGCCGCTGCCATCCACACCCGCAACACCGACGATTTCGCCTGCGCCAATGGTAAGGTTTACATCGCGGATACGGTCGGCAGGGTCGAGGGCTTCAATGGTGACGCCCTTCATTTCAAGCACTGTTTGCGTTGCGTCGAGCTTATGTGCGCGTTGCGGGATTTCGACCGCATGGCCCATAACCATCTGCATGATGGCGTCGTCTGGCACATCGGCGAGCTTTTCGGTTCCTGCAACCGCGCCTGCACGCAAAACCGTGACGCTTTCGGCCAGTTCGCGCACTTCATTGAGCTTATGAGAAATGAAGAGAATGGTGATGCCTTCATCGCGTAGGGCTTTCAGCCTGCGCATCAGCTCTTCAATTTCGGGGGGCGAAAGAACGGCGGTCGGCTCATCCAGGATCAGCAGCCTTGTGCGCCGCGCCAGCGCCTTGAGGATTTCGACCTTCTGCTGGGCTGCAACCGAAAGCGTGCCTGTGATCGCATCCGGATCGGCATGCAGATCATAATGCTGCATCAGCTCTTCGACGCTTTTGCGCGCGCTAACACGGTCGATAAAGCCGCCTTTTACCGGCTCATGGCCGAGAATGATATTTTCGGTGACGCTCAGTGTCGGCACCAGCGAGAAATGCTGATGCACCATGCCGATACCTCGGGCGCTGGCATCTTCCGGCGACCATGATGAGATCGTCTGGCCGTCGATCACGATCTCGCCTGCGGTGGCATTTTCGATGCCGAACAGGATTTTCATGAGCGTGGATTTGCCTGCACCGTTCTCGCCGCAAATGGCGTGGATCGAACCGGCGCGGATCGAAAAGGACACATCGCGCAGTGCTACAGTGCCGTTCGGATAGACCTTGCTCACATCTCGGAAGGCGACGATTGCATCGCCGCCTTCAACGGTTCCAGATTGTTTTTCCACGATTATGGACGAACCTTGTTGCGGATCGCGTTAAGATCCTCTGTGCTCATGCCAAATGCGGTTGGAACGGAGATTTTGCCTTCAGAAATTTCATCAGATGCTTTTTTAATAGCATCTTTGGTTTCCTGTGAGGCCATGGAAGCCATGTTGCCATCCTGCACAATGCCGACAGCGCCTTCTTTCAAGCCCAGCGCTTCGGCCTTTCCGAATGGAAGATTGCCTTCCTTGAAGCGGTCATAGGCCTGCAAAAGGCTGACATCAACGTTTTTCAAAACGGAGCTGACGACCTGCTTGGCCATGGCCGGATCGCTGTCCTTGAAGATGGCTTCCTGATCTGAATCGACGCCCAGCACATATTTTCCGGTTTCTTTTGCCGCCGAAAGCTGGCCGAGGCCGGTCTGCGAGGCAACGACAAAGCCGAGGGGCACGCCAGCACGATACTGCGCAAGGCCAAGCTCTTTGCCCTTCGCCGCATCCATGAAGGAACCGGCATAGGAAATCGCAACCTTTACATCCGGCTCAACGGCTTGCGCACCCGCAATATAACCAACGAGGAAGTCGTTGATCACGGGAATGTCCATGCCGCCAAGGAAACCCAGCTTATTGCCTGCTTCACCGAGCTTGCCGTCTTTCAGCAGCGAGGCCGCCAGCATCCCACCGAGATAAGAGCCTTCGTTCTGTTTGTACTGGATGGAATAAACGTTGTCATAGCCGCCTTCTTCGTAAGGCACGCTTGCATCATAGAGGACATATTTTTTGTCCGGATATTGCTGCGCAACGGAGCCTACGGTTTCCGACATCTGGTAGGTGCCGCCGATGATCAGATCCCAGTCCTGTTCAGAGGCATCGAGGAACACGGGTTCCCACTTGGTTGGATCGTCACCGATTTCGAGAATCTTGGTTTCGACGTCGTCGCCATATTTGTCCTTGATCATCTTCATGCCATTGGCGGCGGAATCGAAGAAAGATTTATCGCCGAGCGCGCCATTGATGATGAGCAGGATCTTGTCCTGTGCCTGTGCTGCCGTGGTGGCAACGCTGCCCAGCGCCGTAGAGCCGGCGAGAGCGAGGGCAAGATGAAACATTCCCCGTCTGGTGAACTTGAACACAACAGAACTCCATTTTTACATCAATAAAGAGATGGAATTTCTGTTTCGGGCTTTTCGCCTCTTTTTACAGATCCCCCACACTTGCCCGATCAAACGATGCTGGCAAGTGCAAGTCAATCTCCAATTTTTAGAACGTCTGTGGACAAGGTAAGCTATTGCGCGGGAGGCTATTAAAGCGTTCGATTATTTCACGAATGCCTGACTGGGGTGACGTAAAGCCGGGTCAAAAGGGTTGAGTTTCTCGGAAATAGCGGCTGCTTCACGCTGCAAAAGTTCCGTGATCGTGTGCTGACGTTTTTCGGTGAGTCTCGAGGCCAGTGTGCCGATGCTGAGTGCCGCTACCGCTTCGCCATTGCGGTTTAATACTGGAACGCCTAAGCCCGCCATGCCGTCAATCATGTTGAAGTTGAAGGTGGATGCGCCAGTTTCGCGCACCTCCGCGATCATGATGCGAAGATCAACCTCGTCAATGGTGGCCTTATCCAGAATGCGGGGCATGTTGAAACGGATGATCGCCTCGCGCTCTTCTTCCGGCAGAAAGGACAGAATGGCAAGGCTGCCCTGGCCGATGCCAAGCGGCACCTTGCCACCGATATCGCCAGTATAAGAGCGTATCGGAAACGGCCCTTCCACGCGATCAAGACAGACCGCATCGAAATTGCTGCGCACGAGCAGGAAGACGGTATCGTTGAAGGTGGTTGAAAGTCGCAAGAGGGAAGGACGGGCGAGGCTCAAAATTCCATCGCGCTGACGTGCTTGCGCTGCCATGGCAAAAAATTCGAGCGACAGACGATAGGCCTTCTTGTCGGGAAGCTGTTCGACAAGGTTTTCCGCAATCAGCGTCTTGAGCAAACGATGGGCCGAAGGCTGGCTTAATTCCAGATCGCGGGCCAGATCAATCAGGCGGACACCGTCTTCGGTGCTACTGGCCAGACCTTTTAAAATATGAATTGCCTTCACCAAACTTGAGTTAAGCGCGGCGCCAGATTTCATATTCTCTGATATATCATCCATAAAATTGCTTCCAAATTCTGTATATTAAAAGAAATATATAATTTCTTCCGAAATTGAAAATTATAATTTGTAATCGTTCAAAATTTTCTGCCATTTAAAATCCGTCGCCAATGGGAAGGTCCGGCAAGGTATCCAGTGGATGCTGTAAGCGGATCGGCGGTTTTAACTTGAAGTAAGGGGAACGCTGCGGTCGCATCTTTGGCCGGATAATCACGCGTTCAAACGATCCAAGTCTGATCAGCGCTTTATGCGCGGTCGAACCGCTTCCGCCAGCCAAGCCCTATCGAAGAGGCGACGTGAGACAACATCACGGCGCTTCCGCTCCCCCAGCCTATGGCGGAAGGCTTGCCGAGAGGGAGACCCGATGAGCTTTTTGACCCTTTCCAATATTTCCCGTTATTACGGCAAGTTCGCAGCCGTCGATAACTTCAATCTGGAGATTGAAAAGGGAGAGTTCATCTCGCTTCTGGGTCCTTCGGGCTGCGGCAAGACGACAACCTTGCAGATGATTGCTGGCCTTGTGCCGCCATCGTCCGGTACGATCACACTGGATGGCCGCGAGATCACCCGCCTTGCGCCAGCCAAGCGCGAACTGGGCGTGGTCTTTCAGAGCTATGCACTCTTCCCCCACATGACCGTGGCGCAGAATGTGAGTTTCGGGCTTGAAATGCGCAAAGTGCCAAAGGCCGAGCGCGAAAAGCGCGTTCGCGATGTGCTGGAACTGGTGCGTCTGAGCGCCTTGGCTGATCGTTATCCGCGTGAAATGTCCGGTGGTCAGCGTCAGCGTGTGGCGATTGCCCGCGCACTGGTCATCAATCCTCCGGTGTTATTGCTTGATGAGCCGCTTTCCAATCTTGATGCGCAGCTGCGCGAAGAAATGCAGTTTGAACTGCGCCGCATTCAGCGCACGGTTGGCATCACAACGATCATGGTAACACATGATCAGGCGGAAGCGCTGTCGATCAGCGACCGCATCGTGGTGATGGAAAAAGGTCTGATCACGCAGGTCGATGCGCCTTACAAGCTTTATGAGCATCCGCATAATCATTTTATTTCCAACTTTGTTGGTAAGTCGAATTTCCTCAAAGCCCATGCCGATGGCGAGCATATTACGCTGGCTGATACGCAGGTGCGTTTCCCTGCAAAGGACGTGTCTGCGTCGGGCGAAGTTTCTGTCTTCATTCGACCGGAAAAAGTGCATCTCGTTGATGAAGATCAGGGCCATGTCAGCGGTGAAGTCACGACACGTTACTTTATGGGCGCACAGTGGCTGCTCGGCGTGCTGACGCCTGCCGGCATGTTGTCGGTCGCTTTGCCAAATCTCGGCAACCCGCCGCCCATCGAAGGCAGCAGGGTCGGCTTATCATGGGATCATGAGCATTGCCGTGTTCTTGAGAAGGGGGCGCACTGATCATGAGTGCCGCTTTACAAACAGGTTCCGGTGAGACGAAAGAACGGCGGAACTGGATGCCGGTCTTTCTGACAGGTCCATCCACTCTGATGTTTTTTGCGCTGGTGCTGCTGCCGCTGGCACTCACCGTCATGTTGTCGTTCAACAGCTACAGCTATGACAAAGGCATTGAGGCCGTCTATACGATCTCCAATTATACCCAAGTGCTTCAGGACCCTTATTACCTGAACATCTTCTGGCGCACGCTCAAGCTTGCCTTTATTACCACTGTGATCACTGTGCTGATCGGCGTACCGGAAGCCTACATTCTGTCCAATATGCGCGCACCTTGGCGCTCGATTTTCCTGCTGGTGATTATTGGCCCGCTGCTGGTTTCGGTTGTGGTGCGTACCTTTGGCTGGAGTATGCTTTTGGGCCGCAACGGGCTTGTGAACAGCGTGCTGGAATTTGTCGGTCTGCCAGCCCAACAAATCCTCTACACTGAAACGGCCATCGTGATCGGCCTTGTGCATATTATGCTGCCCTTCATGGTGATCCCTGTCTGGACCGTGCTGCAAAAGCTTGATCCGACGGTTGAAGCCGCTGCGCTCACGCTTGGTGCATCACGCTTCACAGCGCTGCGCCGCGTGGTGTTCCCGCAGGCGGTCCTCGGTATTCTGTCTGGCAGCCTGATCGTCTTTGCGCTCTCGGCAAGTTCGTTTGCTATTCCGGGTCTGCTTGGCGGGCGTCGTCTCAAAATGGCGGCGACCGTCGTCTATGACGAATTCCTGATCGAGCTGAACTGGCCACTTGGTGCCGCCATCGCCATCATCGTTCTGGTCGCCAATCTTGTGATCATGATCGCCTATAATCGCATGCTTGAAGGGCAGGCGAGAAAGAAGCTGGGGTAACGGCCATGGTCAAAAACGGTCCTTTTGCTCTTCTTTTCCACACGCTGGTCGTCATCTTCATGTTGGCGCCAATGGTTGTGGTGTGTCTGGTGGCATTCACGCCTGAAAACACGCTGACCATGCCGTGGAACGGCTTTTCGTTGCGCTGGTTCTATGCCGTATTCGCGCATAACGACTTCATGACGTCGTTCTCGAATTCGCTGAAACTCGCAATCTTCTCCGCAACGATATCAACATTGCTTGCCGTTCCGTCAGGCCTTGCCATTGCGCAGTATAATTTCCGTGGCCGCGATGCGCTCAATGCTTTGTTTCTGTCGCCGCTAATCATTCCGCATCTGGTGCTTGGCGTCGCTTTCCTGCGTCTCTTTTCGTTGATGGGCCTTACGGGTTCGTTTGGCTGGCTGGTCGCAACGCATGTGATTGTTGTAACGCCTTATGCACTGCGCCTCATTCTGGCATCACTGAGCAGCATGGATCGCAATGCGGAAAACGCAGCGCGTACGCTGGGCGCTGGCGAATGGACCGTGTTCCGTCGCGTGACGTTGCCGCTGCTGCTGCCGGGATTGTCGGGTGGCTGGCTGCTTGCTTTCATCAACTCGTTTGATGAGCTGACCATGTCGATCTTCGTCACCTCGCCATCCACCGTCACGCTTCCGGTCCGCATGTATATGTATGCAAGCGAATCCATCGATCCGATGATGGCGGCTGTGTCTGCGCTGATGATCCTCGTTGCAACCGTGACCATGGTGATTATCGACCGTCTGTTTGGTCTTGATCGCGTCCTCGTGGGCAAAGGCTAAGCGGGTCAATCATGTCAATCCCGGTTTTGCCTGCCGTGGCGCAATTTCGCAGACGTTATCGGCTGAATGAACAGCCGGTCAGCTTCTCGCTTAACGGCGTGCTGTTTGAGGGACGCCGTGGCGATACCGTGCTGACCGCCATTCTCTCGGTGCAGGGAAAGTTGCGTCATACCGAATTTACCGGGGAGCCGCGTGCGGGTTTCTGTCTGATTGGCGCGTGTCAGGATTGTCATGTCATGACCAATGAAGGGGGGCGGGTGCGCGCCTGCACGACACTTCTGGAAGATGGTATGTCCTTTGTGACGGAGCCTGCATTATGAGCGCGTTGCTCAATCCGGTTATTGTTGGCGCTGGTCCCGCAGGCATCCGCGCCGCTGAAACGCTGGTCAAAGCGGGTCTTAAGCCCATTGTGCTTGATGAAGGCTTTCGATCCGGTGGCCAGATTTATCGCCGTCCGCCGTTTGATGATGGCCGCAGCTATAAAGCGCGTTACGGATCGGAAGCGCATAAGGCTGAAGTGCTGCACAAGACTTTTGACGCGTTGCGCGGCGCAATCGATTATCGCCCGGAAACGCTCGTCTGGAATATCACGCGCGGCGAGGGCGATCGTCTTGATCTGCTGACCAATGGCTCGCATAGCCAGCTGGCCTACAGCCATCTCATTCTCGCGACCGGTGCGACCGACCGGGTTCTGCCTTTTAAAGGCTGGACCAAGCCCGGTGTTTATACGCTTGGCGCATCGCAGACCGCACTCAAAGCGCAAGGTTGTACGGTTGGCGAGCGGGTGGTGTTCATGGGGTCGGGACCGCTGCTCTATCTGGTGGCCTGGCAGTATTATCATGCCGGTGCAAAGGTCGTAGCGGTTCTCGACACGGCACCCTTCACCTCCAAGTTTCATCTGGCACATCTCGCGCTTTATGCGCCGCGCATTGTGGCGCTCGGCGCTTATTATGGTCTGCGTCTGAAACTTGGTGGCGTGCCGATCCATTATAATGTCCGGCCGGATGAGGTTCTGGGCGAAGTCCATGTCGAAGGCATTCGCTTTCGCACGGGCAAGCGCGTTTGCGAGGCTCAGTGCGATGCGCTGGCTTATGGTTTTGCGCTGCGTCCTGAAACCCAGCTTGCCGATCTCGCCGGATGCGAATTCCGCTTTGAAGAACGTGACCGTGCATGGCTTCCTGCAGCTGACAGGCTTGGTCGTTCAAGCCGCGACGGTGTGTATGTGGCGGGTGACGGTGCAGGCATTGCCGGTGCCGATGCCGCTGAAATTCGGGGGACATTGGCCGCGATTGCATTGCTCCGCGACATGGGCCTGCCGTTTGACGAAGACATGGAACGCGGGCTTCTCACAAAGCTCGATCATATCTATCGCGAGCGCCTGATCGTCGAAAAAGCATTTCCGTTCCCGCGCGACTGGTTCGACACGGTTGCAAATGAAGTCACGCTTTGCCGTTGCGAAGAAATTGCGGTGCGTGACGCAAAAGACGTCATCGGCCAGGGCGACACGCGTGAGATCAATCGGCTGAAGGCGCTGACCCGTGTCGGTATGGGCCGTTGTCAGGGGCGCATGTGTACCGCAGCCGCCGCCGAACTTCTGGCGTCGCTGCAGGACAAAACGCCTGCAGAATTCGGGCGTATCCGTGCACAGGCGCCGGTCAAGCCGATCCCGCTCGGCTTTGGCGCTCCGTCCAGGGAAGGCGCATCGTCATGATGAAACAACTTCAGGCGGATGCGGTTATTATTGGCGGCGGGATTGTCGGCGGATCGGCGGCGCTTTTCATGCGTCAGGCCGGATTGTCGGTCATCCTGCTCGATAAGGGCTTTTGCGGTGCGCAGGCAAGCGGCGTCAATTATGGCGGCGTTCGCAGGCAGGGCCGCGCGCCGGAACAGCTGCCGCTGGCCCAGCGTTCGCACAAATTGTGGGCGCGGCTGCCGGAACTGATCGGCATTGATGGCGAATATAGCCGCAGCGGACATTTGAAACTTGCCCGAACAGAAGCGCATTTCGCCAAGCTTGAAGCCTATGCCGACGAAGTCAAACCGCTCGGCCTGGAGCTTGAACTGATCGGCGGCAATGCCGTGCGCGAACGTTTCCCATGGCTTCCGGGCGATGTGGCCGGTGCTTCGCTTTGTGCGGAAGATGGCAATGCCAATCCGCGACTGGTTTCGCCTGCTTTTGCCCGCGCCGCACAGGCTGCAGGTGCCACCGTGCTGGAAAACACACCGGTCATTGAAGCGCGTGAGACTGGTGACGGCTTTGCCATTCTGGCTGGAAACGGCATCGAAATTCGCTCTCCCCTTCTGTTCAATTGCGCGGGGGCGTGGTCAGGTCAGTTTGCGGCTTCGTTCGGTGAGCCGGTTCCGTTGACGCGGATTTATCCCACAATGGTTGTGACAGAGCCAATGCCGTTTTGCTTGCCGATGAGCCTTGGCGAAGAAGGCGGCGGCTTCTACGGTCGTCAGGTCACCCGCGGCAATTATGTAATGGGTGGCGGACGCGGTACGCCGCTTGAAAATCCGGATTTTTCGCGGCCTTCAGTCAATGCGGCATCCGCAGTGATGCTGCGGGCGATTGAGCTTTTCCCGCATCTCAAACATGCGCAGGTTATTCGCTTCTGGTCGGGCACTGAAGCCGAAATGCCGGATGATAATCCGGTGATCGGGCCAAGCAGCCGGGTCAAAAATCTTTATCACGCCTTCGGTTTTAACGGTGCCGGGTTCCAGACCGGACCTGCCGTGGGCGCAGTTCTGTGCGATCTCGCAACCAAAGGCGAAACAGAAACACCGATCGAAGCCTTTTCGATCAACCGTTTTACTTCAACCAATATCAAGCTTAACATGGAAGGGAACTAAGCATGAAAAATCAACACATTACTGCAATGGCGGCAATGGCACTCGGCCTGTCGACAGCTTTCGTATCGGGCGCATCGGCTGAAACCAAGACGCTCTATATTGGCATGAATGGCGGCAACATGGAGCGCGCCTATACCGAGCACGTTCTGCCGGAATTTGAAAAGGCCAACAACGTCAAGGTTGTCGTCGTTCCGGGCACTTCGGCGGATATTCTTGCCAAAGCAACTGCGCAGAAGGACAATCCTCAGATGCACGTCATGCTGCTTGATGATGGCGTCATGGTCCGCGCAATCAATGGTGGCCTCTGCCAGAAAATTACTGATGATGCCGTTCTCGCCGACATTCAGCCAGCAGCGCGTCTGAAAGACGACATGGCAATCGGCGTCGATATGGGCATGACCGGTATTGCCTATAACAAGAAACTCTTTGACGAAAAGGGCTGGGCTGCTCCGACCTCGTGGATGGATTTCGCGGACGAGAAGTTCAACAAGGCCGTTGTGTTTCAGTCGGCTTCGGCTTCGACTTTTGGTCTGCATGCATTCCTGATGTTCAACCGCATTCAGGGCGGCGACGAGAAGAACCTCGAACCAGGTTTTGAAAAGTTTCCGGACACCATTGGCAAGAATGTTCTGGAGTTCATCCCGTCATCGGCCAAGATTTCGGAAATGGTTCAGACCGGCGAAGCAGCAATCTTCCCGCTGACCCCAACCGGCGTCAACAATCTGAAGGACAAGGGCATTCCGGTTGAATATGCACAGCCAAAGGAAGGCTCCGTTATTCTTGCAGTGACCGAATGCGTTCTTGCTGGCAACAACGAACCGGAACTGAGCCAGAAGCTGGCGCATTATCTGCTTTCGGCTGATGCGCAGAGCAAGGCGCTTGATCATGGCAATGTGATCCCGTCAAACCTGAAGGCGAAGGCCGGCACGCCGGAAGCGCAGGCCAAGCTCGATGCGTTTAATGGCTACATGAAAACAGCCAACACGCTCGATTGGGATGCCGTCAACGAAGGTCGTCAGCAGCTCAATAATCGCTGGAACCGCACAATCGAACAGTAAATCTCGCGGTTTATTTAAAAAAGCCCGCCCTGAGCGATCAGGGCGGGCTTTTTGTGTTGTTGATAGGTATTTGTGAATATGCGGTTGCAGAGGCTGTAATTGCGGCGACACTTTAATGTCGAGATTGATTTGTTGAACGGTTGAGGGCTGTCAAACAAACCAGACGACTTAGCACCACAGCATGCTATGATTGAGCCCTAGTTTTTTCTCTCTATGGTATTGATATGGCTAATGAGGATAATATGTGGCCGTCGCCCAGTAATCGCTGGCGAAGTTTTGAGGCAGAACCTTTTTCTTTGACGGTCTATCGTTATGATAGAAGGTCTCCTTCCCACATCATGGGGAGTGGTTTTGGTGGATACAATCATGGGATACATCCGCCCAATATAACATTTTTTGGTGATGATACTGTTTTTTCTTCAGGATCTATTGAGGGGGTGAAGAACTTTTTAAATACAGACATAAATGTTTTTGCAGACTTTCCTTTTGAAGTAGCGAGGCTAAAAATCCTCGGCGCAGCTAACGAAAACGTTTTATCTGGTCTTGGAAACTTAAATGTTCCCTATCTTTACAGGATCAGAACAGATACGCATCACATAATACCTATTAAAGATTTTAATGATCGGTATGGAGATGTTTTTTCCGTCTATAATGTTAAAGGCGGAAGGAGTGTTTCGCTGGAAACTCAATTGGCTTTTAAAGAAAATGATGAAAGCTATAAAGAGCTTTTCAGTTCTTTTGAAAAAACATACACTGCAGACAATATTGAAAATTCAAAAGATAAATTAGGTGGTATGTTTTATAGAAGTGATGAGGTTCATGTTAAAGGACCCATACATGCCAATCCGATTATGCGGCAAAGCGGTGATCGCCCTTTAACATCCCTTGGTCGCGATATAACGCACGGGGGAGTGCGTGTGGGAACATATAACGGAAAATACGGGGGAAGGCACGGAGGGCAATTTGAACTCGATTTGGCCACAGATCTTTGGTAGCTCTATTTTTAGGTGAGCAACATTTATTTCTTTAACACATTGCTACGCATGAATTGCAGATTCCTGCTCGATTGAAACCTTTAGCGCCGAAATCCGCTTCGTTCAACGAATACTGTATTCTTCCGATGCTAGGATAATATTCTGGATTTTTGCTTTCGTGCAGATTGCCAGACCAGCGGAACTAGAATGAATGCAACCGCCGGGAAGATTAGCCAGTTGATTGTCTGCCAGCCGGACGAATGCAGCAGTGATCCCGCGAAGAAAGATGCGCAAGCAACCGTTCCGAAAACGAGGAAGTCGTTTGCGCCCTGTGCCTTGCCGCGTTCTTCCGGTGTGTGGCAATCAGCAACCATAGCCGTTGCACCAATGAAGCCGAAATTCCAGCCGACACCCAACAAAACAAGAGAAAACCAGAAATGGCCGAGATCAACGCCTGATAAGGCAACGATTGCCGAAAGTGCAATGATGAAAAGGCCAATGGCAGTTACACGCTCTTTGCCAAAGCGGGTAATCAGCAGACCGGTGAAAAAGCTCGGTGCAAACATCGCCAGCACATGCCACTGAATGCCCAGTGCGGCATGATCGACAGAATGGCCGTGGCCGACCATTGCAATTGGCGCAGCGGTCATGACGAAGGTCATCAGGCCATAGGAAACCACACCCGCGGCGACAGCAAGGATATAGCGTGGGTTTCGCAATATCTGCGTCAATGGACGGCCCATGTTTCCGGCAAGGGCGGCCTTTGCCGTCTTGGGCGAGCGAAACAGCATCAAAACAGGGATAGCGAGCAGCGCGAGTGCTGCTTGGCTGATAAAGCTGCCGACATAGGGCGTTTCTGACAACGCGTCCCGCGTCCAGATCACAAGCTGCGGCCCGATGATGGCCGCTATCAGCCCACCCACCATGACCCATGAAATGGCACGCGCTTTCAGTGTGCCTGTCGCGGCATCGGTTGCCGCAAAACGGTAGCTCTGCACGTAAGACGCATAAAAGCCTGCAATGAAGGTTCCGAGGCAGAAAATAAGGAACGAGCTTGTGAAAATGCCAAGCGCTGCCACAAGGCCTGACGAGATGCCAAAACACGCGCCTAATAAATAGCCGTTGCGGCGTCCGAAGGCGCGCATGATGAATGCGGCTGGCAGGGTGCCAAGCGCTAGCCCAAGGCTGAATAAACTGACGGGAAGTGTAACCAGCGCCGGATCGGAAGAAAGCTGCTGGCCGACGAGTCCACCCAGCGAAATAATGATCGGTGGGCTTGCAGCGCCCAGAGCTTGTGCTGCGGTTAGCACGAAAATATTGCGTCTGGCGATGGTCTGGTCAGTCATGATCTATACTTCTTTATGATCGCTTAAGCAGTTGCCTTCAGTCACCAACTAGCTGTTTGCTGGCATCTGAAAATGTTTGCAAATGACCGCCATCACCTGCTGCGCAATATCGCTTTCAACGCGATACCAGATTGTCTGGCCATCACGTCGTCTGGCAACAATTCCTTCGCGGCGCATCAGAGACAGATGTTGTGAGACAGTCGAATCCCGTAGGCCAATTAACTCGGCAAGCTGTCCCACAGACTTCTCACCTCCGTGCAACCGGCAAAGGATCATCAGCCGGTGATTGTTGGCGATTGTTTTGAGAAATTCACTTGCCTTGTCGGCCGCGAGGTGGGTTTTTACACCCGGGTCGATTGGGTCGCTATTGTTCATAATTACGTATCTACGAAAATATGAAGATATAGTCAATCATTCCTATAGTGCCGTTTTACCAGAAATTTATTCTCAGCCGTCGAGGGCATGAAAGGGCTTCTGCGCTGCGCTCTGATACTGTAGCGTGCGCGCAGTGATTTTCCGTTTGGTTGGAGTTCTCGTGCGCATAGATGTGTTTGGTATTGTTTTCGGTGTTGTGATGTCGGGCCAGGCGCAGGCAGAAGACGACTGGAAAGCTGTCGAAATTATAAAGCCTTATGCGATTAGCGGTCGCACAGGTCCAGAGCTTTACCAATCCATTGGCCAGAAAGGGCCACGCATTGGAATTGCGCGCGTTATTGCGCATACGACCTATGTGCTGACATGGGATCGCAAATTTGACAATTCCAACAATGGCTGCACGATTGTGTCGGCAAAGCCGAAACTGAAAATCACCTATACGCTGCCAAAGCCATCGCAGAAATTATCCTCTCCAGTGAAAGAAAACTGGGAGCGTTTTTATGATGGTATCTATAAGCATGAGCTTGTGCATGGCGAAACCGCCAAGGATATGACGCGCGAGATCGTGCGGACCACGGTCGGGCTTTCCATTCCCAACGATCCAAAATGTCAGAAAATGCGACGCGAATTGATCGATCGTATCAATGCACTGGTCGCTGTTCAGCGTCAGCAGGGCCGGGATTTTGACCGTATCGAAATGGGTTCAGGCGGCAATGTCGAGCAATTGGTGTTGACACTTGTGAATGGGGGGTAGCCCAAGCCCGTTTTTCTGTGGCAGGTTTCACGTAGCGCTGCCACTACCTGGCGATGGGATGTTACACTTGGTGCCATATCAGGCTTTCAGTTCGCAATCGAGATGAAGTCATAGCTGGTAGCGGAAATCTATCTGAGGCAAGCTACTAGTATGGGCGAACCCATACTATTAAACTTTTGAACCTGATGTGGTTTACGGATTTGAAGTTCCTAAATGTGAATGCAACACAAATGATAGGAACGCCAAATCCACCACACTAAATCAGCAATCTTGTGGACACGGGGTAATGAACTTTATCCAATATTATATAAAATATGCCGTACGTAATTGTTATGCGAAATCACTAGGCCGTGTGGACGGATTTGATTAAGATGAAAGCAACTGCGATAGCGACGATGGATCGGAAGTTTCTTGCTGTTTTCTCGCAGCGTAGTGCGACACGTTTGAACGGTTTGAGCTTGCCCATCATTTGTTCGATACGTGCACGACCTCGATAAAGTGCCGTGGCGAAATGTTTCGGAATATTCCGCCTGTTTGATCTGTAAGGTATCACAGGGACAGGGCTAACCTTTCGCGCAATCTCTCGATTAACGTCGCTATCATAGCCTTTGTCAGCAATGATAGCGCGGTGCCTGACGTGAGGGCCAGTTTTCATGAGGCTCTCAAACTGTTTGCTATCAGAGGCTTTGTCCCCGGTCAGTTCAAACCCACGGGGCTGACCATTGCGATCGGTCTTCAGATGGATTTTGGTTCCAAACCCTCCCCGAGAATGGCCGAGCGCTTGACCTTCCTGCCCCCTTTAGCACCGGCTGCAGATACATGGGCGCGAATGACGGTGCTGTCGAACATAGCAATCAGATGAGCGCTTTCATCAAGTCCAGCCAAAATGGAAAAATAGTCTTCGAAAACACCCGCCTTACCCAAGCGGTCAAAACGTTTCCATATGCTGTTCCAGTTACCAAATTGCTCAGGCAAAGCCCGCCAGGAGATGTTGTGAAGGGTGAAATAATGCTATGCCTCAAGGAAACAGGCGGTCATTTTTTGCTTTCGCGCCAACGGATGGTAGGCAAGTTCGAAAAACCTCCAGTGCCAGTTCATAATCACTCTCTGTCATTTTGGTGCACATTGCAGACCTCCAAATCACGTCAGCAATATCTGAATCACGTCGAGAGAAAGGCTGGAACCGGAAAACTTATACCTGAGTCAATTCGTCCACACGGCCTAAGTTCATAAAACAAAATCGGATGTTATTATTAAGAGAAATCGAATGAAATAAGTTAATTAAGGAGGGATCGCGTAATCTTCGTGATGGCGTGCAATGTCAATTGATATGGCTCCGCAGGGGAGACTCATTTTAATGGTGCGACTATTTGGCTGGTTAAACGCTCGGATATCTGAGTTAGATATCTGATTTCACTGGTAAAAAAGAGTCGGTTTTAGTCGAATCCTCAACCGCGATTATTCGCATTCTCGCCTTGAGGGGGCAGGATATATTCGTATGAGTTTCAGATATCCATGGCAGAGACTGGCTTTATTACCGCGCTTCGGTAAGCAGATTATTCTTCTGTTTAGCGACTGCATCTTGTTGTTGCTGAGTGCCTATCTCGCCTTTGTCATGCGTCTTGGTTTCGTTTTCGTCCCGACGCAAATACAGATTTTCCTGATTGCCATTGCTCCGGCTCTGGCGATACCTGTTTTCATTCGTTTTGGTCTTTATCGGGCAATTATCCGATATCTGGCTGAGCGCGCTATCTGGCCGATTTTCCAGGCAACAGCTATTGCCGCGCTCTTCTGGGTGGCGCTGGTCTTCCTGATGGAATCTTATGGCGGCGCTGGTCTACCGCGTTCGGTCCCGCTTCTTTATTGGCTGCTGAGCACGGTTCTCATTTCTGCAAGCCGGTTCGGTGCTAAATGGCTGTTGAGCAGTGCTGAATCAAATAAAACCTATTCAAGTACAGCTTTGATCATCGGCGTGGGTGAGCCGGGGCGCCAGCTGGCAACCGCACTCAAAAGCCATAGCGACACGTATGTCATTGGCTTCGTGGATCCTACCGGCACGCTCAGTGGGATGGATATCATTGGCATGCGTGTTTATGATATCGCACGCATCCCAAGTCTGATCGAGAACTTCGGCGTTCGTCAGGTCCTCATATCCGAACCGGAAATCGATCAAAAGCAACGACAGGAACTCGCACGTATGCTCGGTCGCCTTCCGGTAAGCACCCGCATCTTGCCGCCGATAGCTGATCTGACGGCAGGCAAATATCTGATCAGTGCGCTGCGCAATGTCGAAATCGACGATCTGCTCGGTCGTTCGCCTGTGCCGCCTGATGTCGATCTTCTGCGTGAGGTTGTTGAAGGCCGACGCATTATGGTGACAGGTGCAGGTGGTTCGATCGGCAGCCAGCTGTGCCGCACGATTGCACAATGGAATCCCAGCTGCATTGTGCTGTTTGAATCGAGTGAATTTGCGCTTTATCAGATTGAACGACAGTTACGTCAGATTGCGCAATGTGACGTCATTCCGGTGCTCGGCACGGTCGCAAATCAGCAGTGCGTTGAAAAAACCATCCGCATTCATGCCGTTGATACGGTCTATCATTGTGCGGCCTATAAGCATGTTCCGCTGGTCGAGCAGAACCCGCTTGTCGGCATCTATAACAATGTGTTTGGCACGTTGAACGTTGCCGCAGCGGCCTTTGAGACAGATGTTGAACGTATGGTGCTGATATCTTCGGACAAAGCTGTGCGCCCGACGAATGTCATGGGCGCGACCAAGCGCTGGGCCGAGCTGGTGGTCTATTATTACGGGGCGCTTGCTGAAAAGACCGGGCGTAATAAGACGTTCTATTCAGTACGCTTCGGCAATGTCTTGGGCTCCAACGGTTCGGTTGTGCCGCTTTTCCGCGAACAGATCGCTAATGGCGGCCCCATAACGCTCACGCATGAAGACATGACCCGCTATTTCATGTCAATTAAAGAGGCTGCGGAACTGATTGTGCAGTCCGGAGCGATTGCTCAATCCGGCGATACCGTGCTTCTTGAGATGGGTGATCCGGTCAAGGTTCGCGATCTGGCAGAAAATATGATCCTGCTCGCTGGACTTACCGTGCGTAACGCCGATAATCCTGGTGGTGATATTGCGATTGAGGTTACAGGCATTCGTCAAGGCGAAAAGATGTATGAAGAGCTCTTCTACGATCCTTCGCAGGCTCAGACAACGCGTCATCCAAAGATCATGCGCGCGCCAAAGGGCCAGAAAATTGCCGTGGACGTCCCGAAAAGTCTGAGTGCTTTGAGGGCTTCGATGGAGACCGAAGATGTGGCCGCAGTTCGCAAAGTGCTTTTTGAAGTTATAACTTTCTAAACCGGCCGCGGAAATCAAGCAATAGCAATAGAACGGCGACAACAGCGACGAGCAGAAATATGATCTGCGAAAGCGCGTGATCGAAAATCATGATTGCGGCCGCGCAGCCTATCAGGATGACATTGAGCAACGCGACATGGCTCACCACTTTCAACACGCTCCAGCCTGCCCGCTTGGCAATTTGATAGGCGTGTTTTGAATGCGCCTTCAAAATGTTCTCGCCTGCCAGGCCTCGCAAAATGATCGTCGTCCCAGCATCCAGCACGTAATAGAGCGGCGGGATGAGCGCGACAATTATATGTGTTTCATGCGCTAATAATAACAGTACGGTGCCTGCGATGAGGCCGAGTGGAAAGCTACCGGAATCGCCCAGAAAAATGCTTGCTGGTGGCCGATTGAAGAAGGCGAAGCTCAAGAGCCCACCAGCCGCTATCGCAGCAATTGAGCCGCTTTCCATGCCAGAGAGCCGAAAGGCTGTCAGCAGCGCGATTCCCGCGAGAGGCACGCCGATGCCTGCAGCGGTCATCCAATCGAGACCGTCCATAAAGTTTGTGACATTGATGGCGGCTACAAGCGTGATGACGATCAGCATCATTTCCACCCAATGCGGCAGCAGATCAGGAAGCAGTCGGAAGTCTGCACCCAGACCATAAGCGACGAAGCAGGCGGCAACAAACTGTGAGCCAAACCGCGTTGAAACGGGAAGATCGAAACGGTCGTCCAGGCCACCGATGATCCAGAGCAACAAGCACGCTCCAGACAGACACAGAACGAGATCGATGGTCAGTCCCAGATCGGTGCCAAACATCAAAAGCGAGATCAGGATGGCCGGGATAAGAGCAAGGCCACCGATCTGACGTGCAGCAACGCTGTGGTTTGAACGCGCATTAAAGCCTGCTGCTAGAAAATTTGCAGGTAACAGTCTCGATAGAAGATAGAGGCCCACGCCGCAAAGAATGGCGCTTGCAAGGAAGGAAACGAGCAGCAGGATCATTGCGAGAACCGATCAATGTGGAATTCTCCCATCCGATTACCAGCTTTCAGGGCCTGCGCAAATCCCGCCTGTGCCCGAATTGTGAAAGCGCCCCGGCATTTATCCCCAGCCCTTATACAGCATGTTGTAAAGCCTGACAGAATCCGTCAATAGATGATTGCACTTGGCGCGGGGAGCGGTTATAAGCCCGCGCAACTGATCGCATTGATCTGATTTGTTGGGGCGTAGCCAAGCGGTAAGGCACCGGTTTTTGGTACCGGCATTCCCTGGTTCGAATCCAGGCGCCCCAGCCATGAATTTTAAGTAAAATCATAGACTTATTGATTCTTCTTAATGTTTCCCTAGCTGGGAATCCTCAAGCTTTTTTCCATTTCGCCGACTGTGCACAAAACTGTGACACAGAGCTATGACACATGCCGATTCGCCCTGGTCGGTTTGTCTCGTGGCTCCAAACGGCGAGTTCATTATGGCAGTCAGACATCAGGTTCAGAATCTTCAACGGCGCGGCAATATTTTTTACTGGCGCGCGCGCCTTCCGGCACAGTTGGGATGCAATATCGGTTCGCGTCACCTTGCATTCAGCCTCAAACAATCCGATCATCGACAGCAGGCCACATGGCCCGCAAGCTTAATCTTATGCTTTATGAAATTGCAGAGAACCCGCGAAGTGTATTGATGTCGAAAGAAGCCCTTGAAGGATTGTTTCAGTCCGAAATCGCGCGGATGAATGATCATATGGAGAACGCGCAATTTGCAGGCCAGCGCACACCGACGGGGTTTCATCAGATTGACAATCTGTCGGCAGATATTGAAGCCGGATGGGCTTACAGGCTTCTGGAAAAATTCCGTACCCGCCGTGTCCTGTTCGAAGAGGAAAGTTGCCAGGGGTGGCGTTTTTTTGAGCAGGCGAAGGTGCCGAAGAGCCTCCACCAAGGCATCGCGACATCCTATCGTAGTGAACGCGAGGACGCAGAATCATCACGCTTCGCTGGTGAACTGAGCGCGCTCATGCAGCCGCATGACCTCGCTTATTCGATCCTGAATTTCGAAAAGCGAAGGCCGAGTATTTTAAAGCGCGTGCTGATGTACTGCTGAGCACCGAGGATCGCTATTTCATCGATTATCTTGACGAGCAGGCTGAACCAACGTCTATCCAGCCAGCATCAGTTGTTTCGGTTGTAAACGTGGAACCTGTGCCGGACATCATTCCACGGCCAGAGCCACAGCCAGTTGTAGAAAATCCTGTTCCTGTATCAGCAGCTGATATACTGTAGCTTACTGGGCAGGACTTGCCAGTAAAGCAATTCATGAAGCAGTGCGACCTTCTGATTGCCAATAACTGTGAGAACTGGAACGAAGACACTGCAAAGGGCGTCAAGACAGCCGTTCGCATTTTCTGCGGTATTCTGGACGAGCACAATGTTCTCACGAGCAGTGCCATTAATCAGACCACCTGGCGGCATTGCGCCAGCATTTCAATAACATCCTTATCAGATGGGGAAGAAGTTCGCGTTACGTGGCAATGACGACCGTGCAATTGCGGGAGGCGACAGAATGGGAAGTAATCCGCGCAAAAAAGCTTAATTTGCCAGAACCTCAGGTCGGCTTGTCGAGTGGAACAATCAGGCGTCATCTTGACAATCTTGAACAGTTCAGGAACCATCTTGTCGCATCAGGTTTTATGTTGTGGGCATTCACGTTCAAAGGGATCAAGCCGAAGAAACGCAGCCTCGCATCCGTTCGGGAACTGACTGCTAAACCTGGCTCTGAGCAGGTTGAACCGATCTTCCAGCTTCCTGTGTTCACCGGTTGTGCCGGGCCGATGCCGAAGGAAATGCGGGAGTCCGGACAGACCGTATATCATTCGTTCCTTTATTATGTGCCAATGCTCTACGCATATCTGGGCGCAAGACGCGCCGAATTTACGGGCCTCATGATTGATGATGTGGTTTACGCAAAGGATCAAGGTATGTGGTCCATCAAAATTCGGAAGAATGAGCTCCGAGGATTGAAGAACCTCTAATCAAAACGCGATCTCCCCGTACCAGATGAGCTTATCCGACTGGGTTTTATCGATTCCGCAAAGCGTTTGAAGGAACTCGGACACAGATGTTTATTTCCAGAATTGGTCGCTCCAGGACGCAAAAACGATACCGGTGATCGTTTCTACAAGAGCTTTGTCCCTTTGCTGAAAGCGGAAACGGGGCTCGGTGATCAGCTTTGGAGTAGCGCAATCCATGCGTTGCGGCATGGTTTCATCAACACGCTGAAACAGAAGGGGATAGAAATGTCGACTATAGAAGACATTACCGGGCATCTGGGCCGAACGCAGGGAGATACACGATATACGAACATTGCCAGTTTGACGGTGATGAAAAAGAAAATTGATGTGTATCCGGTCATTACGGGGCATCTGCAACCACAGCCCTTACGCTTGCTGTCGTATGTCGAGGCAAAAGAACCTGCGCCCTGGTTTAGAATGAGAAGGCCAAGAAGGCGAGTGCGGTCTTAACGGACGTTAACCACTGCCCGATTTAATCTCGGTATAGGCAGTCGGACCGGTGCTGGATTATCCTGCTCCGCGCGTGCTTTCCAGGACAGGAAATGGTATCCATTCTTCTCGAGATCCGTTTCCCAGTAAATTGTCGATTTGATGTGCTGCAGTTGCTGCGCATTTTCAATTGTAATCGTCTTTGTTTTCTTTTCCGGGTTGAAGGTGAGCGGAGCCGTGGCGACGGCTGTCGCTGCCAAATACGAAAAATGTTCAACACTGCCGGACGTTAAGCGGCAATGGGTGCGGTCTTGCTCAGGATTGCCAGAGCGTCCTCAACAAATCGGACACGGCGTTCGTAATTGGCATCTGGCGCGACGCGCCAGTGGCGGGTCATGTTTTCAACCTTGAAAGACAGTTTGAAGTATTACACCTGAATTGTGTGATTGCTGCATTCAGAAATGTGCCGAGTTTTCAACGAACGGAACAGTTCTCCGTCAACCGGACTCGCTCTCCAGCGCCCATATTGTCTCGAAATACTACAGATTGGGGAAGGTTGTTCCAGAAGCATTTTGCCTGGCCAATTGTCGGATCGATGATCAGATCGCCGACCTTGACCGCCATATGTGCATTCCATTGTCCGGGAAGGCTAGGGGCATAAGGACTTCCAATGGTTACGGCGAAAGGTAAGTCACCCTTGATGACTTCGATGTGTAGCCTGGATTTGATTACTGTTGCATCAGTGCGTCCCATGCAGTGGAGAATGTCGCGCACTGCGAGTGCGCCGAGAATGCAGCAATTGTCGACGGTCTGTACTCTAGCGATTCCCATGAATCCTGATTAGCATTGACCTTGCCCCGTTGAAATAATCCATTTTGAAGTAAGCTCTGGCCCCCATTGAGGTGCACCCCGAATTTGTACCACGGAGAGCTGGAATTTTCCGGGTTTAAGGCTCAAAGCGGCGGGGATGCCGTTGAGCCATTCATAAGCGAAATCGGCACCTTATTGCCTATGGCGCTATGTGGCCGGAATTTGTTATAGTCTCTACACCGATCCTCCATCTTAATGCGGGCGTCGTCAAGGCTCATGAACCAATGGGCGTTCAGGCACTCGGCTCTGAACTTGCCATTGATGGGGAAGACGGTCCCGCTCCAACCCGGATCGTCGTATGATGAATAGCCAACTCAAACAGGAGCCATTGATATGATTGCCAGCACAATCGGCCTTGATCTGGCCAAGCATAACTTTCACGTCCATGCGGTGGATGCCGCGGGTTGAGTGATTAAAAACGCTGCGCTCCGGCGAAGCGAGATGATCAAGTTCTTTCAGAGTGCTAAGCCATGCCTTGTTGGCATGGAAGCTTGCGCTACCGCACACTACTGGGCCCGCGAACTGACGAAGCTTGGTCACGAAGTTAAATTGATCCCGCCTTCGTACATTGAGCCGTTTGTACGGCGCGGCGCTAAGAAGGATGCTGCGGACGCTGCAGCCATCTGCGAAGCCGTCCGACGACCTGATATGCGTTTCGTTCCGATCAAATCGGAAGCCAACCAGGGCTTCCTGATGTTACATCGAGCTCGAGGTCTGCTGGTGAGACAACGGACCATGGCAGTATGTGCGATCCGCGCTCACCTTGCTGAGTTTGGAATCATCTTCGGTCAAGGTCGACAACGCATCGAGACCATAATGCCTTCGATAGAGGAAGTCGCAGCGTCGTTACCAGAACATGCCCGGTTCGCATTTGAACAGTCTTATGTGAACGGTCGGCGAGTTGAACACGCAGATAGAGGGAATTGAGACGAAGCTAGCGGAAGTGGGCCGATCAGATCCAGTCTGTAATCTGCTATCTTCGATCCCAGGTGTCGGCCCAATCACGTCTACGGCTATCGCTGCGACCGTTCCGAACGCGAGAATGTTTCGCTCTGGTCGAGAGTTTGCCGCCTGGCTGGGCTTGACCCCGCGTCAAAACTCCAGCGGTGGCACAACTCGATTAGGAGGCATAACGAAGCAAGGAGATGCGTACCTGCGTCATCTGCTTGTGATCGGTGCCAGGAACATCGTTCGGTATCCAAAAGCGCGAGCGAAGGTCGGCTGAGCTTGGATCGACGCTTTGCTGCAACGACGGCGTCCTATGATTGTGGCCGTCGCGGTGGCCAACAAGCTTGCCCGGATCATCTGGGCGATGATGACGAATGGAGAAATGTTCAGAGAGGCACACGTTAAGGCCGCATAAGGCCGCAACCCAATCCAGTTGGTGTAAGGTGCAGAAGCAGCAGATGGTCATCCAGCGGAGCTGAGGATCGAGCAAACCCGGAGAGCTTTAGGCGCCATTCAAGCGCGACCCGTTGATGAGGCCTCGATCCGCGTACTCCATCAGGGCCAGCGACCATTGTATCGGTCGCAGTTAAAGGCCGAATACATGAACGCACCCGAATGATGACCTGAACTTGCAGAAAGCCTCTTGCGCCCGCGGGGGCCGTCTATACATGAAGCTTTCGATGTAGCTGTTATCTGTCGGCTTGCCGGGTCGGGAGAAGTCGAGCCCCCTTATGGTAAGCCCATAAATCCAGGTCACGAGAGATAAATTCGCCGCCATTATCCACACGAATAACCGCAGGATAACCAACCTGACAACATATCCGTTCCAGGGTCTGCACCACATCCTCACCACGATAACTAAAGCGGGCATCAACTGCTGGCGAGAAGCGTGAGAATGTACCAACCACCGTCAGGATGCGGATATTCCGTCCTGTCGCCAATTGATCATGGACAAAATCCATTGCCCAGACATGGTTGGAATGCGTCGCATCTGTGCGATCAGCGCGAAGCTTCGCCTTCACACGCCGTTTGGGAACCTTGTTCCGCAGCTGAAGTCCCATCTCCTTGTAAAGACGATAGATTCGCTTCGGATTAACGGGCCAGCCGTCACGCTTGAGAAGCACATGCACGCGCCGATACCCATAACGAACCCGTATCTGACAGATGTCCTTGATCCTGAGCTTCAGTTCAGCCTGCTCGCCGCGCTTTGACTTGTAGACATAAAGTGACCGGTCAATCTTGAGCACCGAACAGGCGCGTCTTACCGAGACTTTCCGATCCGACTTAATAGTGTCGACAAGCGCTCGCCTGCGTGCAGGCTTCAGAGCTTTTTTGCCAAAACATCCTGAAGCATGGCCTTGTCCAGAGACAGATCAGCAACGATCCGCTTCAGCTTGGCATTTTCCTCCTCGAGTTGCCGCAACCGCTTCATCTCGGATGGCATCAGGCCCGCATATTTCTTGTGCCAGTTATAAAACGTGGCGTCTGAAATACCTGCCTTCCGACAAACCTCACCAATCGGCGTGCCATCCTCTGCTTGCTTCAAAACGAATGCTATCTGCGCCTCTGAAAACGTCGATGCCTTCATGGAACTCTCCTTCTCCCGGATAAGGGATCATAAGTGGAAAATTCCAGTTCTGAATGGCCTAATTTAACGGGAGCACGTCAGCAGCCTATCAGTTAGATTGACTTTTGCGAATTTAGCCATATTTAGAGTTTAGTTCCAACATGGAAATGGTTGACTCGCTTCGAGCGTTTCCCTTACAGGGATAAGCTGATGAACCATGTTAACTGCCAGATATATTAATGGCTGCATGAGTTCTACTGGGATTAAACTAACATGAGCGTGGAAACTTTGAATGAGGGCGCTGAGCCTGCGGCATACCAGTTGAGATCTAAGACAGGCATTAAAGTAGCGTTAAATGATATTATAGAGGCTCTCGCCAAATACCGTTTGGCTTTAATATTTGGTTGGCAGGATGTTGCTCAACGCTATCGTCGGTCGCGAGTCGGAGCATTTTGGCTTACCCTGAATATGGCCGTCCTGATCGGGGCGCTAGGTGCTATTTTTGGAACGCTTTTTCAATCCAAAATGTACGAATACCTGCCTCACGTATGTGCTGGCATAATCATGTGGAGTTTCATTACGAGCTGCCTATCGGAGGGATGTACTGCATTTAGTGGATCGGCTGGAATTATACTTCAAGTAAGGATGCCACTTTTTACGCATATACTGCGCACTATATGGAGAAATATTATAATATTTATGCATAATATAATTATATTTCCTGTTGCTGCAATAATTATTGGATACCCTTTGAACTTCAACGCTTTCCTGGTAATTCCGGGATATATGATTGTTTGCTTAAATTTAGGATGGATTATGCTTATTCTTGCTGTGGCGTGCGCGAGATTCCGTGACATGACACAGGTGGTAACAAATGTTATGCAAATACTCTTTTATGCAACTCCAATTATGTGGATGGTAAAAATCTTGCCGGATCACGCGTCTAAAGCATTTATTGAGTTTAATCCGTTTTACCATTTCATTGAGTTGGTTAGGGCGCCTCTACTCGGCCACGCTCCTGAAAGCATCAGTTGGTTAGTTGCTATCGGACTGTCGGTCTTAGGTTGGGCGTGTACGTTGGCTTTCTTCGGAAAATACCGTTGGCGTGTAGCATATTGGTTATAATCGGATGAGTTTGATTAAACTAGATAACGTCAGCGTCGAATTCCCCATTTACAATTCATCAAGTAGGTCTTTGAAGAACCGCGTTCTGAGTATCGCTACTGGCGGCAGGATTGAACGGAAAACTGATCGGCTGGTTGTAATTCGCGGCCTTGAGGGGGTGACAATTACCCTTAAAGAAGGTGATCGGGTTGGGCTGATTGGTCACAATGGCTCCGGGAAAACGACGCTACTGCGAGTGCTTTCGGGTATCTATACGCCGACGCAAGGGGTCGCTTATATCGAAGGAACATGTGTTTCATTGATTAATATCCAGCTAGGTATTGATCCAGATGCGACGGGACGAGAAAATATCCGACTTCGTTCTGCTATGATGGGCATGCACCCAAAGGAAATTAGTGAAAAACTTGATGCGATAGCTGAGTTTTCGGGCTTGGGTGATTTTTTGGATATGCCATTCAGAACTTATTCCTCGGGCATGCAACTGCGGTTAGCCTTTGCGACCTCAACCTCGGTGCGTCCAGAAATTTTGATTATGGACGAGTGGCTATCAACGGGGGATGAGGATTTCAAAGAACGCGCGAACAAACGTATGCATGATCTTGTTGGTTCAACAAAAATTCTGGTCTTGGCAAGCCACTCCAGAGAGTTGTTGATGAAAAACTGCAGTCGCATTCTTTGGCTGGAGCATGGTCGTTTAAAAATGGATGGGCCGGCTACCGAAGTTCTACCTGCATATTTTGATAACTTTCAAAGGTAGCGACCACTACCGAGATTGTCTCTCCATTAGTGGTTGTTAAAGGGCTTCACTTTCTCGTAGATTAAGGTATATGCAATTAAAAGTTTTTTGAAACCCATGGTTTGAATTGGTTCCGTGATGAATGTACCTATTCTGTCGATCATTGTTCCTATATACAATGTGGAGAGTTATCTATCTGAATGCCTGACTAGTATAGTAGCTGCTTTTGACAAAGAATTTCTCTACGAAATAATATGTGTGAATGATGGTAGTACGGATAATTCCTTATCTATACTAGAAAAATTTGCTCAGAATACAGAAAATATTCGTATTGTAGATCAACAAAATGCCGGCTATGGCCGGGCCATTAATGCAGGCTTGGAGGTTGCGCGGGGCAGTCTGGTTTCGATCGTCGAATCTGATGATGTTATTGTGCCCGGCGTCCATCAGAGAATCGTCGCAATTTTTGATCAGTTCCCAGATGTGGATTTTGTAAAAACCCCTTATCAACCGTGGAGCCCGGTGATGCCGCGCCCCATAGTTTCAAAACCTAGCCCTTTGTTCACTATTAAAAATGTTCTTACGTCTACCGATGGTTTCATCCATGCTTCAGGTGGGGTTAAACATCCATTGATTGTGGATTTTCGTAACGATACCGCGATTCTTAATGCACCCAGTATTTGGAGCGGTGTTTACCGTCGTTCATCACTAATTAAGAATAATATAACTGTGATAGAAACGCCTGGGGCGAGTTTCCAAGATACTGATTTCGCATTTAAGTGTTATCTGTCTGGTATGAAGTATATTAGAATATGTGAGCATTTCTATCTTTATCGAGTAAGTCGTTTCGATGCATCTCGCCATAATAGAAAATGGGGAGATGAGTTTATAAATATGCTTTCATCCACGCGTGATTTCTTAGTGAGTAATAATTCATTTGGTTCTGAACAGAAAGTGGCATTCTATTCAGCCTACTTCCTGAGGTTCGTATGGTATTTAGAAAGAGTTGCGCCTGGTTTGCGTTTTTCGGTATTCGCCAGGGTCTATTCAGAGTTCAAGGACGTTTTTGATCATGCCGAATTATATATAAGTATAGCAAATTATATTGGGTCTAAACAAAAGGATTTCTTGGAGTTCGCTAAGGGAAATTACCGGTACTTTGCTGCAGGGATACCGGCTTCAGAAGTAGGGCAGAAAAACGTAAATATACTAACAGAGAAGAGTTTAAGAGTTTTCTTAGGACTGCTTACTGGAAGACCCCGCTGATAAAGAAACTTGCTGGAGAGAATAAAGAATCAATTCGCTATAAGATGATGGGCTTAGGTTTGCCGCCGGCAATATTATTGGCTGATTATTATTCTAAGCGTAATAAACAATAGGGAATTAGAATGCTTGAAGAAAATCAAAGTTTGCCGTTGGTTACAATCGGCATTACATGCTTTAACGCGGAAAGTAGTATTGAGCGTGCTATTGAGGGCGCAATTCTTCAGGATTATAGCAATACTGAAATTATTATAGTTGATGACTGCTCATCGGATAGATCTATTGAAGTTATCGAACGAAAAATTCAAGGGGTTAAAAAGGCAAGGCTAATAAAGAATCCCACCAATCTTGGCGCATCAGCATGTTTTAATATGATTGCCGATGCGGCAAGCGGACAGTATGTTGCCCTCTTTGACGATGATGATTATAGTTTGCCCTGCCGTGTTTCTGAATCTCTCCGAGTTCTGAACGGCGCGATTGATAAAATCTTTTTCTGCGATCGTTTTGTAAACGAAGCGAATGCAGGACATACATTTGGAATTCGGCCTCTCAGCGTTGAAGCTGACAGGCTTCGACGCTATATGGCGGATGCATTTTATTATCACCTAGACACTAAATTTTATCGCAACTCCCCAGAATTTTTTACGAGTGTCAAGGGGCATGGCGTTAAGGGGTCTGTCGGTTCTGGTATAATGACTTGTCCCACCGACATTATGCGCTCAGTACGTTTTAATGAGGAACTCCGCCGATATTATGATACGGAGTTTAATTTGCGTGCAGCGGCTGCGGGCTATTGCGCAGTGGGCAGCGAAACTCCATGTATGATCCAAACTATAACAGCAAGTGAAGACAAGGGCGTCCCATACACCCAACTTAGTATTTTGAAATCGATTGAATCTAACAGAACGATTTTCAAAGAGTTGCGCATTATCCATCCCTTGGATGCACGTTTTGATGCGGTGTCTTCAGTTAAAAATAATCGTTCTATTGACGGCGGCGGTGTGCGGGCTTCTATAGGAATACTTACATACAATTGTATTGATACGATTGGTTATGCCCTCCATTCTGCCTTAAATCAAACAGAGAATAATATTGAGATAATAATAGTTGATGATTGCTCGACTGATGGCACATCGGAGTTTTTACGTAAGTATAGCCAAAAAGACGCTCGTATTCGTCTAATTCAAAATAAGCAGAACATGGGTGCGGGTTATAGCCGGGGAGTAGTTGTCGAGGAAGCGCGCGGCGAGTTTCTCGTCTTTTTTGATGACGACGATGTGTCGAAGATTAATCGAGTTGAACAGCAGATAAAACATATAGAGGAACACGGTCAGAATACGGTTTGCATTAGTCGATTTAATCATTTTTCAAATTCGAAGTTTCTAGGACCACGAAATCCATTCGGTTTTTATGGGGATTTTATTCACCCAAATCTTGCAAACCGTTTAGTTTGGAACGAAGTGCTTAGACATACCGCCGCACGTTATCTAATGCCACAAACTGGAATAGATGCTAGCTTTCATTATGCTTTGGGCACCTCGTTAATGGCGGGGCACATATCGGTTTTCCGACAGTTCCCATTTGATGAGCGGTTGCGGCGAATGCAGGATTTGGAATTTCTCCTTCGTTTTACGGCTAGTGGGGGTAGTTTTATTCAGAGCGAAGAAATTCTTATTAATATTATAAGCACTGAAACAGTCGACAAAAGTTGGAACGTTATTTTTAATTGCAGCAGCCATATACTTGCGAAGCATTCGCAAGAGCTTCGTGAACGGTTTAATATGGACGCGGATTCTATTATCGAATTGAATAATGATAGTCATAGTTCAGGGACAATGCATTATGAAAAAGTAAAGGGCGATCTCGTCAGAGCACATGATAAGTTGTATAAGATCTTGCAAAAGACAAAACGCATTTTAGGTGGATAAGTTGGTTTCGCGATGAGTGCTATAACTAAGATTGCGATGATCGGAACCGGTTATGTTGGGCTTGTCTCAGGTATCTGTTTTGCCGAATTCGGTTTTTACGTCACCTGTGTCGATAATAATCCATCGATCATCGAACGGCTGCGGGCGGGCAAGGTCACGATTTTCGAGCCCGGCCTGGATGAATTGATGGCGCGCAATATTCGTGACGGACGGCTTGATTTCAGCACGGAACTGGCGACGAGTGTGGCCGATGCGGATGTGATCTTCATTGCCGTGGGAACGCCCTCGCGGCGCGGCGATGGCGAGGCGGATCTGCAATATATCGAAGCTGCCGCCGACGAGATCGCCGCTGCAATGAAGCCGGGGGCGGTGGTCGTCATCAAGTCCACTGTCGTCGTCGGCACCAATGCACGCATTCGCGACCGCATTGCCGCGGCCCGGCCGGGTGTGGAATTTTCGATGGTGTCCAATCCTGAATTCCTGCGCGAAGGCTCGGCGATCGAGGATTTCATGCGGCCCGATCGCGTCGTGGTCGGAGTGGAAGACGAGGGCGGCAAGGCCGCCATGCAGCGGATATATCGCCCGCTTTACCTGCGCGAGACGCCGATGGTGATTACCTCGCTGGAAAATGCCGAAATCATCAAATATGCCGCCAATGCATTCTTGGCCATGAAAGTGACTTTCATCAACCAGGTTGCCGATCTTTGCGAAAAGACCGGTGGTAATGTGCAGGAAGTTGCTCGCGCCATCGGCATGGATAATCGTATCGGCTCGAAATTCCTTCATGCCGGTCCCGGTTTTGGTGGCTCGTGCTTTCCCAAGGACACGCGCGCATTCGCGGCGACGGGCAAGAAGTATGACGCACCGCAGTCGTTGATCGAGGAAGTGATTGCGGTCAATGAGGCGCGCAAGCAGTCGATGGCAAAGCGCATCGTTGCTGCTGCGCGAGAATGCGGCGCAGATAGTGTGGCGGTTCTTGGAGTGGCCTTCAAACCCAATACGGACGATATTCGCGAATCCCCCTCGCTTGACATTATAACAGCTATCTTGAAAGCGGGGATTTTAGTGCGAGCCCATGATCCAGAGGCCATGGAAGGGGCAAAGGCGGTCCTGCCCGATGTGATCTGGTGCAACTCGGCCTATGAAGCGGCAGAGGGCGCAGGGGTGGTGGCGCTTCTGACGGAATGGAATGCCTATCGCGCACTCAATCTCAGGCGTATTGCGGAAAGCATGGACGGTAATGTGCTGCTCGATCTACGCAATGTCTACAAGCCTGAAGATATTGCGGGAACCGGCCTTGATCATTACAAGATTGGAGAAAGCATTTTAAGACGCGTTGTTTAAACGTTGGTTGGATCTCAATAGTGTAGCGGGCGCTTGAGTCGCTAATTCCAAGACTGTAAGGTAGCTTAAAGATAATTGAATTAAACTCTATTGACGTGGATCAAAAAATTGGGAAGTTTTTATAACATAGTTACGGAGATGCTTGGGGGTTATACCTCTGAGTAAAGGATAAATAACACCTAGGTAAGATATGAGTCGGCGATCAAATTCGCTGACGGCAGACCAACCAATTCTCAAGCGATTCCATCCGACCCGCCAATTATTCCTTTCTTCTGCGCTCACCCTATAGAAGATTAGAGATTCCGATAAATTGTGGAAAATAAGGCCTTTGCGGGCTGCGCGAATCCATAAATCGTAGTCCTCTTGTCGATGTGCAATTTGCGCATCATATGATCCTGCATTAAGAATTCGTGGACGTCTATACATAACTGTTGGATGTATTATTGGGCACGACCAAACCAACTGCGTTATCTCAGCATTATAGATAGGAACATTCCGCCTTCCAATCTGTTTTCCGTCAGCATCGATGAGATCGGCGCAGGATCCTACTATATCTATATGAGGGTTTCTCATCAAGAAATCGATTTGCCTTTGAAAGCGTGAGCCCAATGCTATATCATCTGCATCCATGCGAGCAACAAAGTCATATGAGCAGGCATCAAGTCCTGCACGCAAAGCTCCCCCCAACCCGACATTCTCTTTCAGTGGAACTATTCTTAGTTCTTGGCCTATATATCTTTTCCACTTGCTCACCACGGCCTGTAATTGGTCAGTGATTGGTCCGTCGAGAACCAATACAATCTCGTCAGGCTTTAGCTGTTGGTCAGACCATATACTCTTAAGACTACGGTCCAGATAATCAGGCTTCTCATGGCGATATATGGACATAAGAACAGAAAAACTCATTGTCTGCCGCCTGCCACAATTTTGCCATGCAAGCTGGCCAGCGTTTTTAAGCCATCGAAATGTTGTGCAGTGGCATCTCTAGGAACACCCTGCAAGCTATTGAGATACGCTCTTTCGCCGCCAGCACCATAATGTTCACGCTCAATTACCGGGTCACTATGACGACGAGCTACCTGCGTTCCTAATTTAAGATGAATTAGCCATCCTTGTTCCATATGAGTTTCGTGCGAATCCGGCATAAATTCATGAGACGATGCTGTAAAATAACGGCGATCATCATACCGAACTAAAGGAAATTTCACGAGAAGAGGCTGCGCGCTACCAGTCATTTTAGCAATCCGGCCTCTAGGACCTCCTTGTAGAGATAGAAATCCATTGTTTAATATACGGCCCGACTCATAACCGTCAACATCGTGCATGGATTCCCTGAGAGCAAGCTCCAAATCACCCTGTGCCTTGACCGCCTTTATTTTTTCATCATCAAACGAATACAAATCAATCATTGGAGCGTACAAATATGACTGGCCATGCTCTGATAGAAAATCAACGTATTGATCTATTTTATATTCTTCACGACTTAAATACAGAAATTCATCAGCATCTATAAAGAGAGCCCATCTGCCTTTTGCATGCTTATGAAAAAGGGCATTAATCCACGTTATACCATAGTAAGATTTCTTATAACTTTCGTTCGTACGATATAGATTGACATCGCGCTGGGCTTTGAGGAACTCAAAACTACCATCTGTTGATCCATTATCGACGATACAGAACTCCTCTATACCTAAATACCTGTGATATTCCAAACACGCAGACAATCGATCCATTTCATTTCGAACACTCATCAGCGCAACAGTTTTTCCACTCCCGTCCGTTTCAGCAGCTTGAATGAATTCTAGTTGCGTGGAATTGCTCGCAATTAGAATATGCCGATAATGTATTTTTCGAACCAGCATTCTCGCTGGCCGACGAAATGGTTGAAAAAGGAACGTCAGGCTCGGACACTTAACCGAAAACCAATGGAGAAACTCTCGGAATCCCATTATTAATCACCGGATACAAAAGAGTTTGGCTTTGAAAATGACATGATACTAAGATCGCGACCGTCATCTTTACCTAGGGCCACTGCGAAACAAGCTTCCCTCAATATTTCTGCACCTGGCGAAGCCTTTCGAAAGAAAAAGCTCTTTAGATTCATGATCTTCTCAATATCGCTATTCCCATACATGGTTGGCTTACCGTTATCGTCGAACTGATAAGCTGTAAGATTAAAACCGGCAATGGATTGTGCCTTATCCAGATGATTAACCAAAGTCGGAAACACCATTTCGTCTGGAATATACGTTTTTCTGAAGAATGTAGCCAGCTTCGGATTATCGTTCAAATAATCAATAATGCCCCTGCACATTTCTCCTGTTAATGCCCACCACTGGGATCCAAATCGAATATCCAAACCCTGTGGAACTCTTCGCTTAATTCCACTAAATCTTTGAAGTCTAACTAAATTTTTTTGTAAGAATGAATTCTCTTTCGATGGGGAGAAAGGAAAATAGAACTTATATCTCTCAGAGCGGAGTCCATCTTTAACCCACCTCTCGTCGGCGACTTCGATAAACTGTGTTCCTTTATTCTCCAAGAGATAGCGATATAACTGGTGCAGTGGGCGATTAGGAAGACAGGTCTCACTTAGAAGAAAAATGTAATCATAAGATTGCAGACCATAACGCGTCTCTAGTTCATTGAGACTAGCAACAACCGCCTCAACTAAACTGAAACTGCCCCAACGGCATTTAATTCTGTTATCAACTAGATGGACTCTATTCCTCTGCTGCAATTGACTCCTAATAAGAGAAAAATCATGCAATGAAGAGTTTGCATCATAATGAATTGCAACGTAATTGTTGTTAGCTCCCTGAATCAAATTCTCCGTGAGCTTCACAACTGAACGCAATTGGCTGTGTCCTAGTATCAGAAAAAGAATATTCACTTGACACTCCGACTTCGGTCACCAAAGTTATTTCTGGTCAGAAAGGCCATTATAAGAACTCTATGTGTCTTTTATAGTTCCAAAAGATTCCGCTAATTCCATTGTATAATAGTACTAGATACACTGTCGCGCTTTTCGTCGCCGTAAAAGCCGCCCATGAATTTTTCAAAACGTAACGAAGCGAGATTAGTTTATCTGCTTTCCTACCCGCGCGAGCCTCAACTGCAGCAACATTTCTTATATCATACTTATACTTCCATATATTATGCTTAGAAATCTCGCTGTAGGTTGGAAGCGTATTTCGTGGGGTAACATGTGTCACTACGCTGGTATCAACATAGAAGCAGTCGAAATGCTCCGAGACTCTGCGAGTATATTCCGTATCATCATGCCAGATGAAAAACTCCTTCACCGGAAGACCAACTTTTTGAATAGCTTCCCGGCTTATAAAACACGAAACAAACGAACATGATACGCACGGAAGGGATGAGGGCATCTCCCGAAATGTGCTGTTCCATGGCCACTTCGCAACAGGAATATTCATCACACATAAACTGCCGTCAATCCACTCTACCCGGCTTGATAAAAAGCCTACTGTTCGATAGCCGGCTTGATGCTGGATGAAAAAGGGGCTTTCCATGGCGGACTGCAAACAGCTAGGCTCTGGAACAACATCGTCGTCCATTACCCATACCCAATCAGCATCCATCTTTGTGGCAGCGCGGATACCTATATTAAACCCGCCAGCTCCTCCACTATTATAATCGAGCAGATGCAGAATAAGATTAAGACGTTGACTATTCGCTTTAAGCCATTCGCGTGTACCATCGGTTGAGTTGTTATCGACGACGTGGATGTGACGAACCTCCGTAGTCTGCCTACTTAAAGCTTCTAGGCATTCACACAACTTCTCAAGCCGGTTATATGTCACAACCACAGCGTCCACGGCTGCCTTAGCTTTATTCATAATAGTAACGCCCAGTAAGAAATCAAACTATTTAACCGTTGCGGAATCCGACTTCCAATCCGTAAGGCGCTTGTGCAGTCTTCCATCATCAAGTCAATTTGGACTTAACTTCGTTATCAAAGCACTTTAGTGCCGCACCAATCGCCTGATGCATGTCCAGATAGCGATAAGTACCAAGACGTCCACCAAAAATGAGGTCTTTTTCAGCATCCGCCATTTCTTTATAAGCGAGGTAGGTCTTTTTGTCTTTCTGCGTATCGATAGGATAATAAGGCTCGTCTCCACGCTGGGCGAAGCGAGAATACTCACGAACGATGATTGTTTTTTCTTTCTGATAGTTACGCTCGGGATTAAAATGCCTGAATTCAAGAATTCGAGTGTACGGGATACTCTGGTCAGCATAATTCATGACAGCTGTACCCTGAAAATCACCTGTCTGTACAACTTCTGGTTCAAAATCAATCGTGCGCCAGCCAAGTTCGCCTGCCTTATAATGAAAGAATCTATCGACTGGACCCGTAAAGACAACTAGCTTTCCTGCCGGAATTTGACTCTTTACATTAAAATAATCCATACTCGTCTGAATATGAATTAATGGATGAGAAAGCATCCTCTCGAAGATTGCCGTATAGCCATCAACTGGAAGCCCCTCGTAAGCGTCATTGAAATACCGGTTGTCATAATTATAGCGCACAGGAAGACGTGTAATAATATGCTCGGGTAATTCACGAGGGTCAGTTTGCCACTGTTTAGCTGTATAACCACGAATGAACGCCTCATAGAGGGGTCGACCAATTAGAGATATGGCCTTTTCTTCAAGGTTCTCAGCCTTTTTATCACCTAGTTCACGCGATTGCTCCAAAACGAGCTGCTGCGCTTCATCAGGTGACATCCGCCGTCCAAAAAATTGGCTGATCGTGCCAAGGTTAATTGGCATCGAATAAACTTGGTCTTTGTAAGATGTGTATACACGATGCTTGTAATCAGTGAACTTGGTAAAATTATTTAAATAATCCCAGACAATCTTATTAGGAGTATGGAAAAGATGGGCACCATATTTATGAACTTCAATGCCTGTCTCTGCGTCATTTTCACTATATGCGTTGCCTCCTATGTGCGCGCGCCTGTCAATAATCAGAACTTTTCGTCCCAACTCATTCGCAACTCGCTCAGCAATGGTTGCTCCGAAGAACCCCGCCCCAACGATGATTAGATCATAATTATCGAAATTCATATTAACCTACCAAAGCCTCATTTGCTGTTACACACACCATCAACTCGTCCCTAATATTGTATGCTCACTACTAATTCAACGAACTCAGTCGACACCTATCCAAAGCGATAGGGGCGATTTCTGATTAAGCACAGAGTGCATCCTCGGATCAATTGCGTCGGCACTCAATGGCCCATGCCCCAAAGAGAAACAATCATCCTTGATTTTGCTCGGAGTTATCTTGCATACCTATGGAATGGAGTGGACCCCATTTCGCCGGGAAATTAAGGAGCTATTCTAAGCTATTCCAAAGGGCTATAGCCCATATACATCACTATATCGATCAAATATCCTATTGGGATATAAACCATCCCCTGTTAAGACACCCACCAACAACCATCAGGCGTAAAAAATCGAGGATAGGAATGAGTTCGATCCGTAAAATACGTAAAGCCGTCTTTCCAGTCGCAGGACTTGGCACCTGTTTCCAGCCCGCCACCAAATCCGTTCCGAAAGAAATGCTGACGGTCGTTGACAAGCCCGTCATCCAATATGTGGTCGATGAAGCACGCGAAGCGGGGATCGAACATTTCATTTTTGTCACCGGGTGTTGATTGCCGCTGAGAAGTGCCCCAAACCGGGGGTGCGGATAAAAACTTGGACTGGTTTTACGTCACAATGCCAAGACAGTTTCGATATTCGATTGGGCTTCGTGCGCCAAGCGATATCTTGATCCGTTTCTCGTTGTACCACCGAATGTAGCCATCAACTTCATTGATAAAATGCTCGAGTGTGGTGTTCCTCCAATCGCTGGGATAAAAGAACTCCGTTTTTAGCCTGCCAAAGAAACCTTCGCATGCGGCGTTATCTGGGGAGCACGCCTTGCGGGACATTGAGCGCACCAGCTTCGCATCACTAATCCTCGATAGCCAACCCGGCCAGCGATAGTGTGCACCCCGATCAGAATGCACTATTGGCCGCTTATCTGCGCCGGTCACAGTTTCTATGGCGGCATCAAGCATCATATTGACCAATTCCGCATCTGGTCTCGTTCCGATAGACCAGCTGATAACCAAACCATCGAAACAGTCGATGATGGGTGAGAGATACACTTTGCCAGCCGGGATATGGAACTCCGTGATATCGGTCAGCCATTTCTCATTTGGGGCTGAGGCCTGGAAGTCGCGATTAATAAGGTTCTCGGGTGCCGGACTGATTTCTCCAAGATAAGAGCGGTATCGACGCCGCTTTGGCGTGGCAACGATCAGGTTCTCCTGCTTCATCAAGCGCTGCACAACCTTCTCCGAGATTGTAACGCATTGTTTGGCCAATGACGCCTGCAGCCTGCGGTAGCCATAGCATCGACGGTTGGCTTCGAAGATTTCGGTGATGTTCTGACGTATAGTGAGGTACTTGTCGGTCACCCTCATACGGGCTCGATGATAAAAATATGAACTGCGCGCCAGTCGCAACTGAGCAAGCAGATGGGAGAGTTGATAAAGATCTTTTAGGGCGTCAACCAACAGCGTTTTCTCCCGATTACTCAGGAGTTGCAGATCGACGCCCAGATCTTTTTTTAGAATTTCATTCGCTTTCTTCAAAAGGTCGTGCTCAAGCTGCAGTTTCTGAATATCGTGCTGCAGTGTTGCGAGCTGACGTTCTAATTCTTCTCGCTCTGGCACTGGCGGCGAGTTGTTCTTACGTTTCATGATTGCAGGAGCCTCCGGACCAAGTAACTGGTTTTTCCAGTTATACAGTGTCGGTCTGCATACGCCGAGCTTTTCAGCAAGGGACTGCGCACTTTCTTGCCGATTATAAAGTCCGACGACGCCAGTCTTCTTCAACGTCGCCGGATATCGTGGAGGAGCAGCCCTACCAACTGTAGATTTTTGAGCTTCAGGGAACGCCTCCCGAACCCATGCTGTCAACGTTGCACGACCGGGATAGCCCAAAGCACGCATCGTTGCAGAAACACAACGACCATGCGTGCGGTAGTGCTCAACAGCCGCTTCCTTCTGCGCCTGTGTAAACTTTGGGGCTCGAGGTGCAAATCCTAAACGCAGTTCAAGATGGTGCTCATATTCCCGGCACCAGCCCTTCAAAGCATTCTTGCTTGGATAGCCCAACTGGCGAATAGTGGCCTTCGCACGCTTGCCCAGCTTGATATAAAGCGTAACGGCTCGCATCCGGTCTTCGTAGGAATACATGAACTACCTCCATGATAGTCCAAGTTTTTGTCCGCACCCCCACCGGGGCACTTCTCAGCGGCAATCAACACCTCGGCGTCGGCAATCGCCGCCTCCTTGCTGTATGGAGATGCCCATGGCGACGGGCCTCAAGTTATCGTCGTCGTCTTCCATCTTTGTGTCTACTGTGTAAACCCATCTATCCCACGCGCACCCCGGCAACGGTGCGGTGAAGAGAGACAGGAAGCGGCCATTCTTCACCGTCGCTTCTGCCGAGAATGATATGTCGCCGGTCCACTCGTCGATCGTTATGTTGTTCGTCATGTCTGTGTCCTTTCTGTTGACGCTCGTGCTGCTGAGAGTGCTTTCAATGCTTGAACGCCGCGCTGCTGCACGACCTTTGCCAGTTCCCTACCTGAGCCGGGAACGCGGGTGCGCCGGACGAGGCGCCGATCCCCAGTCCGGCGGTTCTGGACGAGGATCGTGGCGACGTTCTAAAGCACCTCCCTGGAAGCTGTCTGCTGCTGTGTCTCGATGACAAGGACATCAATTGCTAGACCGCGAACTGTAGTGGTCGTCGTTTTCATCCGGATAGCCCTAAAGCATTGAAAACGTGAATTTTATAGAAAAATTCAGGAGTCGACCCCAGGGAGATCGGAAATGATTTCCGGGTTCCCGGAAACAGGGCGTCGAAGTCGTTAACGTGATTCAGATGGGCACGACGGCTAGGCAGGGGGTGACTGTCGCATGGGCCGTCATCCTCATGGGAGGCATGCCCCTCAAGGGGGATGCCGCAGGCAAAGCCGTCCTGAGCGGCTCATGGGACTGTCATTGAGCGACAAGGTTCCGCGATTATTTTTTCCCCGGTCCGCAAAACGGATCGGATCGAGACACGTGGCTCGATCCGAAGGGCAGGAAAAATGGACTTGCCCTTATTTAGTGGAGGGGTTCTGTCACTAATTTACGGTTTATCATCTCGAACTGCATCGGTGATTTGTATCCGAGTGCAGAATGTCTGCGCACAGGATTATAGAAGCCGTCAATGTATTCGCCAATGGCTTTGATTGCATCCTTACGTGTGTAGAACACAGTGCGCCAGATCAGTTCCGACTTGATCGTTTTGAAGACGGTTTCCACCATTGCATTGTCATAGCAATTTCCTTTGCCGCTCATGGATGGAAGCATTTTGTGAGCTGTGAGGATTTTGCGATACTCATAACTGGCATACTGGCTTCCTCTGTCCGAGTGCTGGATCAGCCCCGGCTTTGGTTGACGGATTGCAATGGCTTTCTTCAAAGCACTGATCGCCAGATCCTTCTTCATCCTATCGCGTGCTTCCCAGCCGATGATGCGACGCGAATAAAGATCGACAACGATTGCCAGATATAGCCAGCCTTCTGCCGTCCATATGTAACTGATATCGACACCCCATTTTTGATTAGGCCCATCACAAGTGAAGTCCTGATCCAGAAGATTGGGAGCGACGGGCTCACCATGATTGCTGTCGGTCGTGCGTTTGAAGCGAGTTTTCTGCCGGGCTTTAAGGCCGTTTTCACGCATCAGTCGCGCCGTGCGGTGACGTCCTGCTCGAATACCTTCTTCGTTCAGTTCGACATGCATTCGAGGGCTGCCATAAGTTTCACGTGACAGCTCAAACTGATTACGAATATGCGCCAGGATGATCATATCGTCGAGCTGACGACGACTGGGCAAACGATGCTTCCATGCATAATAACCGCTGATACTGACGCCTGCGAAAGCGCACAGCCGTGACAGAGACATATGAGCCTTCTCCGTGTCGATGAACGCAAACTTCATCGACTTGTCTCCCGAGCGAAGAAGGCCGTCGCTTTTTTTAGTAGGTCACGTTCCTGTCGCAGGAGTTCATTTTCCTTACGAAGCCGGGCAAGTTCCTCGCTCATGTCCTCATGCGGACCAGAAAGCAGATCCTTCTCAGCAAAATTGCGACGCCAGCGGTCAAGTGTTGATTTGCCAATGCCAAGGTCGTCCGCAACCGATGAAATGCTTCGACCACTCGTCGTTAAAATACGAACGGCTTCCCGTTTGAAATCTTCTGTAAATTCGCGCTGCTTCAATTCTAAGTCTCCTGTCAGTTTTATCTAACAGAAGCCCTCCACTTTTGAAGGGGAAGTCCATTCTAAAGGTGTGCCGTAAGGAATGGAAAGAGGTCTTTGAACCGACGCCAAGGTCGATCTTGGGTTTAGAGAACTCGCGGTTAAATCTCGAGCTGATCTTGCCCTTGTGCAGCTTCAGTTCTGGGGAGAACAGATGCTCCGCGTCTCTGGCGCGCTGCTGCGTTATGAAGTTCATGAACCCGTGCCGGATCAGCCATCAATGTATGGGGATGAGGCGGGTTCCTGGCTTGGTCTTCGGGTTCCAGCCTTCGCGGGCGTTGATGTCGAAGCACGGCAAGCCGTCCTTGAGGATGACGTCGATTGCCGGGCGCAGACGGCATATCTCCTCTAATCTCATCCCGGAGTGAAGGGAGATGAGCGGCAGCCAGTGGAGGGCGCTGGAACCAGGTGCGTCACGGTATTCGCGGGAGGTGAAGAGTCGTTGCAGGTGTTCGCGTGACCAGTCATCGCGCGCGGACTTCTTCGATTTCGTATTTGGGAATGAATGCCCCGAAAACGGCTGAATCGTCGCAGGGATGTGTCTCTTGTAGATGAGCCATTTCCAGATCGAGTTACCCCCCGAAAAGTGGCGCTTCACAGTCTTCATGGTTACGCGGGCAAGGTCTTGTCGGCCTTGGCGCGAGCCAGTTCCTTTTTGGGAGACTCCGTCGACCCTTTCCGTGGGCTGCCGGAATCTGAAGAACAAGCTCCCGAAACTCGGCGGCTGTGTCGAATGTGATATTTCCGACAGGAAGGTCGCCCATCAGCGCGATTAACATCTGCACGGTCTTGAGATACTGATCCGTGGTTTCGTCGTCGAGTCCCTTGCTGTGATTGTATCTGGCCATGATATCCTTCTGCCAATCCTTGATGTAGCTGGAGAGCTTCGTCATGTTTGCGGCTAGTTCCGGCGCCGCCGCTGGTGCCGCTACGGTCTGCACGGAAGTAGCGGCAACGGTTTCCTGCCCGAACACAGCCTGCATACGGCGATCGACATATTCACGTAGTTGATCCTGAAGCGCTGCCGCCGTCCTTTGAAGACGGTCTCCACTTCGAACGTCGAAGTATTCTGAATGGTCCAGTGCTGCGTTCGCTTCCTGACTGAGATTGTCGCCATAAGAGACGCCGTCATCCGCACTCATGCTGAGGACCGTGTTCGGCAAGGATTCATGGTATGCCCGGAGGCCTCTGGGTGACATGTCATCCATGATCTTGAGGCGCTACTTACAGGCGCTCGTATCCAGCCAACTGCGAACGGCTACCCGGATGTCGTCATCCTTCAACGGGAATTCATCGTCTTCTTCTTCCAGCATTCGGAACAACCTCTCTGTGCCTACGAAAAGGAGCGCTGCTCGCGCTCTGGCTGTTCGTCGCACGGAGGTCTTTAAGGACCGGTATATCTCAGTCTGGCCAAGGCGAGCTTGAAGAGGAGCGGGAACGCGCCGCCGGAAGAAGAAGGAATCGGCTTCGCGCCGCAGGAAGTTCGACATCGCCAAAGGCACCTTGTGGGGGTGCAGTGTGGGGGTATTCCCAGCACTGGCGACATGAAGCTAAGTTGTTGAATTATAACAAGGAAAGTGGCTGGGGAACCTGGATTCGAACCAGGACTAACGGAGTCAGAGTCCTAGCCAATCTATTGATATATAATAACTATTTTTCAAAATTATGCGTTTAACGTCCCTTATGAGTCAATGGGTTAGCTGCGAAATGCAAACTAATTTTCAGCAATTTCTTACGTTTGGTTAACGTCTAAATGCCAGGTTAAGTTGGGTCGATTGAACGTCAGCTTTCGATCCCATGTCTGTCGTTGACAGAGTATTGGCAGCGGCCTAAAAGCGGGCAAATAGCAGAAGGAGATTTATGCGCAGAGGCTTGTGATTTCGACCGCAATTTGCGGCTTCACCTGGCACTAACATTTGGGTGCCGGACCCTTTTGCATATCTTTTCTTGGAATTATTATGAAGAACCATGACGTTGTAATCCGGCCCTATGCGCCGGAAGATGACTTGAAAAAGCTATCGCGTATTTGGCTAGACGCGTCCCTGTTGGCTCATCCTTTTATTGGCGAACAGCGCTTGCTTGAGCAACGAACGCTGATCGAAGATCAGTATTTGCCTAATGCCGAGACCTGGGTGGCGTGCGTTGACGAGGAGCCCAGCGGCTTTATAAGTCTGCTTGATACGTTCATCGGAGGAATCTTCGTTTCTCCAGCCCAGCAAGGGCTTGGTATCGGTCGTCAGCTCATCTCACATGCTCTCAACCGTAAAGGTGAACTTGAGCTTGAGGTTTACACCGACAATCAGCAGGCCGTAAATTTCTACACCAGACTCGGCTTTGAGGAGTTGTCACGTCGTGATCGCGATGATGACGGCTACGCTTTCGAAAATGCCCGTTTACGCCTAATCGGCTAATGGTGCGTCAGGCGGCGAGAACCGCCGCCTGACAGTCATTTAACAAACCAAAAAGCCGAACGTCAGCAATCCACTTCTTTTCAGTCACGGGCAGATCGATCAAATAATGCAACATAAAAGTGCTTTGGCATCCAGCCCATGATGCAGAGAGGTTTGGAAAGTTTACCGTTGTTCTGGAGTTAAACGATAATAGAAACAGTGGCTTAGTCTTCTTAAGAAATCGCAGTTTGCACAGTTTACAAACCAAAGACTGGCAGAAAACCGATCAAAACGAGAAAAAACCTAATGAAATCAATTGGCTGGGGAACCTGGATTCGAACCAGGACTAACGGAGTCAGAATCCTAACCAATCTATTGATATATAATAACTATTTTGCAAAATGGTGCATTTAAAGCCCCTTGTGATTCAATGGGTTAGCTGCGATATGCAAACCACCAAGAAGCGACTTAGTGTTGTAACAAGGCATAGCCTGTGTCTGGCAAGCTATGCCCTGATCCAGTAATTATTGGCTAAGATGACCGGCTCTCAGATTGGCATCTATGAGTGCCGAGACGTCGGTGACCGGAATTTTGTGTAGATGGTTGAACGTGTCCGCCTTGTCCCAGGCCACTCCTCGGCCCATTGCAAAAGCCGCCCGATACTTGCGCATCATGTTTTGGGGATCGTTTGCAAGTTCTTCCATCAAAAATGGTACAGTCCATTCTGATCGGCTGAAAGAGCGTCCCAGTGTCGCCTCAAGTTTGTCTGCGACTTCACCGTAGGTGACGGTGTCGCCAGCAAGAAACACGATTTCGTTACGGATGGTCGGTTCGAAGAAGACGATCTCGGCGGTAAGTACACCGATGTCTTCAGGTGTCGTCAACGTTACGGCAGAATCGATGCTGCCAAGTGCATGGACTGCATTGATTTTAAGATCAACGACGCCAAACTCAGGCTCGAACAGATAGCTCATAAACATACCGGTGGAGATGATCACCCATTCGGTCTTGTCCTGTGAGCGAAGTAGCTCTCTTACATCGAGTTGCGCATCGAAGATGTCCTGCGGACCGCCACGGCCGATAGCCTCGAAATCGACCCCAAATTGCCAAGGAAAATAGCGTGGGATGCCGGACTGTAGCGCGGCCTTAGCGAGTTTCATTGGGGTATCGATGCCCGCCGCGTAACCTGCACAACCGATTACTGTGTCATAGCGCGAGAATACAGTTGCTAACTCATCTATGGAGCTGTTTACAAGATCCCCAACTACGACTTCGACGCCCAAGCCGCGTAGTTCATTGATGTCGCGCTGCTTGGTTGGGGAGACTGATTCGACCGCGCTGGCGCGCAGCAATACGCTAACCTTAGTTCCGCTGATGGTCTTCGCGCGACGTGCTAAGTTCCGCAGAACCGGCATGCCGAGTTCACCGGCACCCAGCACAAGAATATTCCGGGACTTCACGGCGGACTTTGTATTATTCATAGTTTAAACTCCAGTATGATTGCTTGCCGCTTTCATTTGGCATCTCATCTGTAAGTCTGAAAGAAGGGTACATGCGTGATACTGCGATCAAAACGTTAAGTCGTGAGGATATTCTCAAATACTCTCAGCGAGTTTGCGACGGACTCCGTGATGATGATGACGGACTGAGAAGAGAAGTCCTCTCACACGCTGGTAATCGATGGTCGCTCGGCATAATTCATACACTTGGCGTTTATGGTCAACTTCGCCATACGGAGATCGGACGACGCATGCACGGCATCACACAACGCATGTTAACGCGGACTCTCCGACACCTAGAGCGCGACGGGCTTGTGTTGCGTCATGACTTTGAAGAAGTCGTCCCTCACGTCGAATATTCGTTATCCGATACTGGACTGGAACTGCTAGTTCGGATGGTTCCACTTTGGACCTGGATCGTTGAAAACGTCGATAACTTTCGTACGGCGCGAGCGTCATTCGACCAAAAGCAAAAACCCGGTAAATCATGAATGATCCGATAGTCGAATACGATCACTCAGAGAAGCGGGCGTAGGCGCATACTTTCTTTAAGTAAGCAGAGGATCGGTTCAATAACTAATGGTTTGCAATTGTCCGATTAGGGCTTTGGACAGCGTACCGTTGTTCCGAGATTAAACGATAACAAAAACAGTCAGTTATACGTTTCATGAGGTATTAGTTTGCACAGTTTACAAACGAAAATAGCAAAAAAATCATACTAAAAATCGGAAAAAACGTAATGAAATCAAATGGCTGGGGAACCTGGATTCGAACCAGGACTAACGGAGTCAGAGTCCCAGCCAATCTATTGATAAATAGGCATTATTTTGCAAAATGATGCGTTTTTCGCCGGTTATGAATCAATGGGTTAGCCGCAAAATGCAAAACAATGAGCAGCAATTTCGGACTATTTGAGCTCACATGACTGCCGCCCCATTTTAGCGTCTCTAAACATCAGCTTTTGACCTCAAATCGACTTACGCGGTGCCGATCGCTAACTGTCAGACTTCCGTAGCTTTCCATAGAGAGCGTCCGTCCGCTGCCGTGCCCGCACACGATGTCGCTGCCGACGTCATGGGCATACAGAAGAACATCATTGATGGCAAACCCGCTTTCATGCCGCAGAAAATCGATAAGAAGCAGTTAATTCTGCAACCCCAACAGATCACTTCTCGCCGGAGGTCAACATCTAGTGGCTGGGGGGCAGCATGCGAACACATTCATCGATGACATACTCGGGGATGCTCTCGAACTTATGCGGATTGAGCTGCATCACGTACTCATTCTCGATGTGGTACGACTCGTTGATGAATTTGCGGATCACATCATCGTCGTGATCGATGTTGAAAATCCGGAATAGCTGAATTTTCTCGTAGCCGACGTCCGTGGCGGCGAATTTGGTGAGGATGGCATTCACGTCGTTCACCTCGGCGACCAGTGTATCGTAGACGAACTCTGGTAGATGTTCTTCTCGGATACTTTCTTCTGCTGCCTGTTTTTCCTCCGGGGTCATGTTCCGGTTTTCGGTAGCCGTCTGCAGCGTTGGCACGGCGCGGCCTTTAAACAGGCTTGCCAGCAGATTGTACTCCACGCCGATGTCATCACGTAATTCATAATCGCGCCGCAGATAAATCGCCTGCAGGATCGGGTCTTGCAGTGTGGCAATGTTCGCCCTGCAGACTCTGGCGAAGGTCTGTATGTCCTCCCTCACGATCGGCACTTCTTTCACAATGCCTCCGCGCGAAGAAAGGAAAGATGCTGATGGTTTTGCCCCCTGAAACACGTCTTTGGTACTTTTGATAACATCGATGGCGGGCTCTATGTCATGAGTCAGCAAAAGGGTGGTCCGACCTCTCAAGCTAGCTTTGCCCTGGAAAAGTTCGTGCAGGATCGCGAACTTCTTGTTCTTGTCGAACGACGAAATAGGGTCGTCCAGCACGATCATATCCGGGCTTTCGCTCAGCACTTGATGCATGAAAAGTACCAGTGCGAATGCGTTTCTTTCGCCGTAGCTCAGGTGCTTAGACGCAGCTTCTAGGTGACCGGCCTGATCCTGGTGCACCAGCTTCATCTTGTAGGATTGCTCTTCGGGAACGATCTCGACGACGTACTTGTAGCCGGCGGACTTCAGGAACGTGTTTATGCTGACTTGGTTGGCCTCTATGGTTTTTTGGATCTTGGCCTTATGCGAGTTAACCTTTCCTGTCAGCTCGCCAACCTTCGCAAGTAGGTCCTCAAGTTGCGCATTGACAGTGTCGGTGATGCTCCGGGTCTCCGGGGAATCGAGCTTGTCCATGAGCGCTAGGTCGATCTTCAGCGGCGTGATCCTCTCACTGATCTGGTCCACGTCCCGGAGCGAGAAAAAGGAGATAGCCCGGAGACCTTCCAGCTGGGTGATCATGCCGTCGATCTCAGCCTTGAGTCCCGTTAGGAAACTTACTTCGGCGGCGGTCAGGTCAATGTTGGTTTTCGTGACTTTCTGTAGATTTTCGCGGCATTTCTCGCTGAAATATTTGCCAAGCCTTTCGATGACTGCTTTGAGCGTGTTTAGGTGACCGACCGCCGTGGCATCGAATTCCTTTTCGACCGCTAGGGCGGTGTCTTTCTGCCCCTCTCCAACAAGTGGGGTGGCGCAATAGGGACAATTGTCGCCCATCTTCAGATACTCGTTGCCTTTGATCTGCCAGCTGATCCACTTGGAAGGCTCTTGGCTTTTGATGAAAGTCGCGAAGGGCTTCAACGCCTCAGGAATATTTTCGGTTTTATTGCCGGTGCCGAACGCCTTATGAATCTTGCTGTTCTTCGGAATGTTGCCGGGCTTCGATTTGCCGAACGCATCCCGCAATTCCTTGAGATCAGAAATGGCCTGTTCTATTTCCACATTGTTGGTGAGCGTCTGCTTCACACCAGCTAACAGAATATCAATGGCCTCCATCGCCGCGACATAGTCTGGCGTTTTGATGAAGATATCGAAGCTATTCTTAAGGACTTCGTCTTTTTGGAAAACGAACTGATGGACGTAGTCATCATCGAAGACAAGGGCAGAAGTCAAACCTTCAATGCCCTGCACAGAAGGCAGCGGTGCGTCCGCCTTGCCTCGGCTTTTGAATGGCATGAGATCATCGAGAGTGCCATCTCCGCGAATTTGGCTGACAACGGCTTTTGCCAAAGTACTTTTGCCAAGGCCATTGGGTCCATATTTAATATTCAGCGCGCCTTTCATTATGCTTATTTCTGCGCGATCAACACTATTACAATTACTAATAACAACAGTTAGTTCATTCATGCCGAGGCCCTCCGTTTCCCAGAAGAAAATATTACGGCATAGACCTTAAATTTGCATCCACTAGGTAGACTCAATCCCCAAAGAAACTCAAAATCATCAGTGGGATTGGCGGGACTAACAAGCCGCTGAAAAAGTCGGCCTGGTCAACTTTTGATGAACACGTTTCACCCTTTTTGTCGCAACGGCGGTGGAGGTGAGGGGTCAGCTGGCGCCTCCACATTCACCCTTCGCTGGTTCATTAATAATTTGAGTTTGGATTGGGTTACATCAGTTATTCAATCGTCTAACGATAAGCTTACAATTTACATACTTAGTCTGATTGTCTTCTAATATATCTTCAAATATACGTACTTTATTATCGTTAATTTGGGGGGTGCTTGTGTTCTTCACAATTGTAGAAAATTTAACTGATGCACCTTTGGAGTCACGTTCGGTCGCTTATTTGGTGAAAGACTATTGGGATGATTGGTTTAGCTTTCGTACCACGTTTGGTCTTTGGATATTTGATGATGAGGGAGAACGTCATCAAGTAGGTTCAGTAAAAATCGGTCAACGCGGGCTTGCGGCCGGGAAAGCTAACTCTTCAGGGGAGGCGCTGCCACCAAATACACGATACCCAAATTTGCCTCAGACTTTTGACAGGGTTGATGATCGCTTCTTTTCCCTTGGACAAGACGAGAATTATTACGAGACTCTTAATGCTTTATCCGAGGAGTTGCGGAGTCAGGTATTACTAGGCTTAAGGGACTGTGCATTCGATCTAGATATTTTTGAAGCTGAGCGTATGGAGGCTGTGATGACGCAGTCGCTCTTGCGATCTGTCAGCCCCGTGAATGTCAGAGGCCGTTTGCATCGCTTATCAAGGGGAGATGCGACTCTTACTGAGTTTAAGTTTAGTTACAAATTTCCTGAAATTGCGGATGATATCCAAGTGCCCGTCTTGAGATTCGAAGTATCGCCAGAATCTCATCCCCCTTCCAATGTGCATGTTTTGATCGGCCGCAATGGAGTGGGAAAGACACGTTGCATGCGCGGAATAGCAGAGGCGCTTTTGGGTCGCGAGCCAAAGGGTGAGAGACCTGTTGGTGAAATAATCATCTCACCTGGGGACTTACCCATCGACGGTGATGAAAACGCGTGGTCGTTTACCGGTCTAGCTATGATTTCATTCAGTGCCTTCGATGACTTTGACCTTCGTCCACTTCCGGACGACCGTATTAGATCGCAACAAGTTGGCCTTATCCAATGGAGAACTAACGAGGAGACCCAGCAAGATTACTCCATCATGAAAACACCGATGGCTCTGGCACAAGATTTTCGGGATAGTTTTAAGATTTGCCGTCAGGGATTGAGAGCAGCACGTTGGCGAGCAGCGGTTGAGACCCTCGAAGCGGATGACCTTTTCGCCGAGGCAGACATTGGGTCGCTATTAAACTTGGCTGACCATGAATGGGAACAAACTGCTATTAGCCTTTTTAAAAGGCTGAGCTCTGGTCATGCTATCGTATTATTGACAATGACACGTCTTGTAGAAGTGGTTGATGAACGCACGCTCGTTTTACTTGATGAGCCAGAAGGGCACCTACATCCTCCATTATTATCAGCCTTTATACGCGCATTATCCGATCTCTTAATTAAGCGTAATGGGGTGGCAATAGTCGCCACTCATTCTCCTGTTGTGCTTCAAGAAGTGCCGAGATTATGCGCTTGGAAACTACGTCGAGCACGAGAGATTGCGGTGGCGGAACGCCCTACCGTTGAGACTTTTGGAGAAAATGTAAGCATTCTAACGCGGGAGGTATTTGGTTTTGAAGTAACGAAGTCTGGCTTCCATGATTTGTTGTTCAATGCGGTGAATAAGCATGGTCTCGATTACGAAGGCGTTCTTGATTATTTTGATGGACAGATAGGTGATGAAGCTCGCGCCATAGTGAGATCTCTAATCGTCAATCGGACGCAGCCGGAAGTTAGATGACGCTATGAGACACCTGAAAAAGCCGGATTTCAATGCTCTCGATATTTTGAATCTTTGCATCAAGAGTATTCAAAATAAGGACCTTACTGATCGCTTATCTTTCTCAAGACAAGATGTCGTGGCAGCCGAAGAAGAATATTATAGGTATGGCGAATTACAAGGTTTATTCCAAGTAATACCAACCGAAAGTATTGGTGGTGTTGACATTGAAGAAATGAAGAAGGTCTACAAAAATACATTTGTGAAGAGTGTTAAAACTCGTAATATTTACGATCAGATAAAAAAATTACCACTCAATGATATTTGTCCAATCTGTGGGCAGCGAACTGTGGAGGGGCTAGACCACTATCTTGCACAATCTATGCACCCAGCACTGGTTGTTACACCAATAAACTTAGTTCCGGCATGTAATGCTTGTAATAAGGCAAAACTTGATGCTCAACCAAAAACAGCTGAGGAACAAACACTTCATCCGTATTTTGATTTCGTTGATGACGAAAGATGGTTATTTGCTTCTGTTGTAAATACTTCACCTGCATCTTTACTGTTTTATGCTTTGCCGCCTTCGACTTGGCCTGACGTAAAACGTGACAGAGTGATGAATCATTTTCGTATATTCGGGCTGGGTAGTTTGTACGCCTCCCATTCGGGAGTCGAGCTGACTCTTATTCGCTATGCGTTGCAAAAGCTTGCTTCAATTGAGGTTGTTCGAAACGAGCTAATAGTTCGAATGGAGAGTGCCAGAGACGCTCAACTCAATTCTTGGCAGACAGCGATGTACAGTGCCCTCGCTGAATCGGATTGGTTTTGCTCGGGAGGATTTAACTTAAAGTGAAATGTAAACGGAAGATAATGTAAATATAGGTATTAGGTTTTAGATAGATAATAATGAAGAAATAAATTAATTATCATCTAAGAAGTGTTATGCTGAGGATTACCATATAGATGCAATGTAATTAAACGATGCGAGTGGGTATTAGATGTTAAGAAATACCCACTTTCTGTCGTTTCCAGATAAAAGCTACGGTAAGTTCGTAACCGCCGGAGATTTTAGATCCATGATGATCACCTCCGAGACCTGCTTTCCTTCACCACTTGCTATTGTGTAAGTCAATGGAACTGCATGTATACGAAACCCCTCAAATATCTCGCGCACTTCGGGACGGTCGTTCAACGATACGATGAAGCGTCCTTTGATGGACCTAAGCTTTTCCGCTATCCGCATAAAATCAACGCGTGAAAATACATCTTTGCCATAGTCTGTCTCGCATCCGTAATAAGGCGGGTCGAGATAGAACAATGTGCCAGCGTGGTCATAACGCTCAATGAAGTTTTCCCACGGCAACCGCTCGATTATTACACCTGAAAGTCGTTCGTGAACCTCTTCGAGAATTGGTCCGAGACGATTAATATTAAACCGTGCTGGGCCACTGGCATCGACACCGAATGATCGCCCCTTCACTTTGCCGCCAAATGCGAGGCGCTGTAAATAGAGAAACCGGGCTGCGCGCTCCAGGTCTGTTAATGTGCTAGGGTCAGAGCTTGAAAGCCGTTCAAATTCCTTCCGAGACGTTATCTGAAATTTCATAGTCTCCATAAATTGCGGGTAGTGGCGCTGCAGAATTCGAAACAGGGTTACGACATCTCCAGAAATGTCGTTTATCGCTTCAGCTTTTGGAATCAGATTTCTGCGAAAGAAGACACCGCCCATGCCGACAAACGGCTCAGCATATAGGGTGTGAGGAATTTGTTCGATGATGGACGCAAGCCGCTGAGCGAGTTGCTTTTTACCACCAATATAACTTGCCGGTGGAGAAACCGGGCGAACCGACGTGAATGAGAATCTTTCTTGCATTTTTATTAACCTGTTGAGGCCAGTATTCCCGCGCCCGCAAGGGTCGGGGTGTGGCATTTGACCTACCGTCATGCCGGGCGGAGCTAGACGCCAATCAAAGACCGCCGCTTATTGGTGCTCAAACACCGATAACCACCCCGTTCAGGGCGGATTTCCACAATCGCTAAAATGACGATTGACTCTTATTCAAAATGAGAACATTTTAGGAACATTCCCCTAACGTGCGGAATATGTTCCTTAGTGCCTATGTACTCGGGACAGGTTTCGTGCGCCCTGTTTTCTGGAGTTTGAAATGCGCCTGCCTGAGACGATTGAACGGCTGTACCTCGACTTCGACGGGTTCTTCGCGTCAGTCGAGCAACAGTGCGACAAACGTCTGCGAGGTCGGCCAATCGGTGTTGTTCCTTTTGAAGGCACCAATAGAACCGCTGTGATCGCCTGCTCAAAAGAGGCGAAAGCAATGGGCGTGAAGAATGTGATGCCAATTAAGGACGCGCTTCGGGTTTGTCCGGATCTCATTCTCGTGCCACAGAAACCAGATTTATACCGACGCGCTCACAATGCCTTGCTCTGCGAGATTGAGACCGTCATCGCGATTGATTCGGCGAAGAGCATCGATGAGCTGACGTGCGTTCTGGACGATAGCGGCAAGCGCAATCCTGAAATGCTATCAGCACGCATCAAGGCCGCTATCGCTGACAACATCGGCCCATACATCACCAGTTCAATCGGTTTTGCGGCGAACCGCCAGCTGGCGAAGATCGCATGCAAGGCTGGCAAAGACGAAAGCAAGCGCCACGGCAGCTATGGCAACGGCCTTGCGATCTGGCATCCCGCATCGATGCCCGCGCCACTGTTGAAAATCCAGCTGGAAGACATTCCAGGCATTGGATCGAGTTTGGCTCAGCGCCTTTATAAAAACCGCGTCTACACCACGGGACAGCTTTATGCGCTGCAACCGAAGCACATGCGCAAGATCTGGAACAATGTGAATGGTGAGCGGCTTTGGTACGCCCTGCATGGATATGACATCCAAGCGCCAGAGCAACAGCGCGGCATGTTTGGCCATGGGCGCGTGCTTCCGCCAGAATCGCGCAAGATTGATGGCGCTTATGAAATCTCACGCCTATTGCTGACAAAAGCCGCACGTCGCCTGCGCCGCGAAAACTTCTATGCCGGAGGCTTATGGCTCTGGCTATCAATTCACGAAGGGTCATGGCTGGGCAAACAAGGGCTATCTGTCGTGAACGATGATCAGGCGATCTTGGCCGGTCTGAATGCACTATGGAATCGTGTCCGCCAAGAGTTCCCGAGAGGAACGGAGATTTTCCGCGTCGGCGTCACTCTGTATGATTTGTCGCCAGCCGACGAGCGTCAGATTGATCTGCTAAACAACGACGACAAGCTGCGCCAGAAATGGGAACGGGCAAACGGTGCCGTTGATAAGCTCAACAGCAAATATTCCGGCACAATCGTCAGTATGGGCGAATGGAAGCCACCGGCAGGCGGACACGTTGGCGGAAAGATCAGCTACACCCGCATTCCATCCGCTGAGGACTTCTGGTGATGGGAAACTGGAAAACTCATATCAAAGTCGGAGATCTGGCAGCCGATCAAAAGCTGGAGCTGATTTGCCGGAAATGTAACCGGCTGGCCTACACCGATAAATTATTGTTATGCGAGACGGTTGATCGCTCACAACTCTATCTCGATCAGATCGAGAGCATGGCGCGCTGCAAAGGACGCGGCTGCAAAGGCACAATGCGGCTTTCCATGGTGCGCCTTAAAGAAATGAGCGGCTTTGTCGGTGGCTTAGCATGAGCGGATACGGAACCGATAATGGCCGGGTTTCCAAGCCCGGAGGCAAATGGGAACATTGGTGCGATGCTGATGGATGCAAAGCATGGGGGACATACGGTTACAAAACGAAGTATGGCCAACTTTGGTTTTGCTACGAACACAAGCAGGAAGGTGAAGACGCCTTAGCTGGACGAAGGTGAAAGCCGCACTACCTCCCATTTAAAAGGGAGAGCATCATGTTGAAACCGAAACAGGCAGGCAGTTACCCAGATCGGGATCTGGATTGTCAGGAAGCCGTAGCGCAAGGCATTGCGGATCTGATTGAGCAAGCGACATTGTCTGGCACATCAGAAGCCGACGCCGCTGCTGCTATAGCTGATACCGGTGTACCAGGCATACGTGATCTCATTGATGATGCGATTGCTGCTGGTTGGTCAGCCGAAGAAACAGCAACCGCAATCAAAGTTGTATCGGCAGGCATGTACCGCGGCTACACCGGCACAGAACCAGATGAATGAAAACATATTTAAAACGCAAAAAGCCCCGTTAAAACGGGGCTTATTTATTTATGGCTTTCGCAGCCGGGTGCTGATCATCTCAAACAAAGCATCACTAATCCACATGCCGCAGACGCCAACAACAAATGCTGAGGCATGCAAGCCAACATTCGTGCCATCTTCGGGAGGCAGTGGGAAATTTACCGCGCGGAGATAATGGATGATAGGCCCGGTAAGATAACCCGCAGCAAGCGCACCACATATCGGGGATGCGATGGTTTCTTTCATCGATGTTTTTTTGCGAGACAGTGCTCGCAATATACCCCCAGCAAAGCCAGCGAGCAGAACCGATGTTTTCAGGCCGTATTCGCTGAATGGATCGTCCATTACTTTTTGCCCCAAATATCTTTGAGTGTATGACCGCCCATGTAAAGGGTCACAAATGTAAGCGTCAGACTTACAACGACACCCAATTCTGGAATTTCGAATTTTACGCCGGTCACACCTCCGACAATCGGTGCCGCCAGCAATATGTAAAACCAAACCAGCATGAGAAACCACATCCATGCCGGACGCCAAGCCCATGTCCAAAGGCTTTCAGACTTGTTCATTTCTGCCGTAAGCAAGCTGTTGGTGAGTTTCTGCTGTTCCATGTAAAGCTGGATGATCTCTTTATTATTGTCAGCGACAGTCACCGCCTCATCGATTTGATCAGCAGGAAGAGACGGAATAGCAACGGGATCAACACCGAGGCTTTCCGCAATGGTGTCGACAACGGTTCCAGCCAATCCACCTATAGTCGGGCCGAGCTGCGCTGAAATAATATCCTTGATGACACCGGACCCGGTTCGCACGGCAGACGACAGGATCGTATCTAAGATTGCATTGCTCATGCTTCAGCTTCCTTGGTGAACGCGTCGGAGCGCGTCTTGTTTACATGCGAGCGCCAGACGAGATAAACGACGAGAGCTACGGCACCGACGATCACGCCAGCTGCGAGCCAGTGAGCCACTTGATCAGATACAGCGTAGGTGCCAGTGCCGCCTGCACCAGTTGCAGCTGCGCCTGATGCCTGTTGCTTTGCTTTGGATGCAGCGGCCTTTGCTTCGGTCTGGAGCGCCGTGGTTGCCGCCGCCGCCGTTGACGCAGTGGCGACAATCATTTTGAGCGCCTGCGCTTCGCACGCGGCAATGCGCGTTATCCAACCCTTACCGAAGGTGATGAAGGTTTTAAGTGACTGCACAAATCCGGTTCGCTTCGCGCAAATCTTTTTGACGATAGATCGAGCGTCGGACACGCGAGCTTTCGCCAGTGTGGTAGGCCCGACAACACCATCCTGTTTTACGCCGAGCGCCGCCTGTAACCACTTCGCACCGCGCGTGGGACCCGACATCACGCCGCTATCAAAGGTCGCCAGATCAATGCCAAGTGGCAGGCTGTCACCTTGGATCGGTCGCCAGTAGTTTTTCTCGTAGATCGGCTTCACGTCATCCAGCGTCAGGTTCTTGATATCAAGGTTTGGATATGAGTGCGCAGCGATGCCGTACTTTGTCCCCTTGAGCGTACCGACACCAACCTTGCCACCGGTCCAGTTGCCGGGATCCTTGCGGTTGCTGGAATAAACACCCTCATATTTCAACGTAAATGCAAGTGAGTTTGTAAAGTTAGCTTTCATTGCGCCGGTCCTTTCAGCATAAAAAAAGCCGCCCAAAGGGCGGCTGTTTACAAAGCTAATATTCTAATCATCTAATGGGTCATCACTCATACCCGCGAACGTGCTGTCGGTAGTTCCGCCAGATGCCGACTTTTTCTTCCCTTTCTTGCGTGTATCTTTTCCGGCAGTACCTCCGGGCTGTTTGATTTCCAGTGATGTCGTGCTTCCGCCACCCCGGTCGGCTTTGTGTCGCACCGAAGAAATACGATATTTGCCATCAACGCCGGCACGTGCTCCTGAAAAGTCGAATGTTGCTTCGGCCTGCGCTTCAACCGTGAGGTCCATTTCAACATTACCTTCGCCGCCTTCACGCTCGGCCTCCCGTTTGCGCGCCTCGGCGACATTATCCGCCTGGCTTTCGTCTCCCGCTGTCGTGCGTATAACGTTGGTGGACTCTGGCAGATCACGGTCGAGATCAAACTCAACATCTTTTGATTTAAAGTCTGCCGCGTTTCGGTCGAAGTAACGAACCTTGGCTTTCGTGAATGATCTACGCCCCTTGAAAGGAGCAATATCCCACGAAATAACATTCACACCGACGATGCCTTTTATGGTTGGCAGATGCACGCCTGTGACCGATTTACCTTCACCCTGCTTTGCCAGAACAGCTTGATCTCCTTGCATCTTGAACGTGCCGCCCAATTCGCGAGCCAGCTTTTCACCAAGATGAAAGAAGCTTTCGCTGTCGGCAGACCAATAATCGCGTCTGATTTTTGCAAAATCTGGGTCAAGCTTAATCGAGGATATGTCAGAACGTTTCGCCGCATCATCCATGAATTCCTGTAGAGTGGCATTATCCTTATGAAACAGGAGCGGCTGTTTGACCTTTCCCCGACTATCAAACCCTTTCGCTGATACGCGCAAGGTTCGCCCGCCACCGCGTGAGCCGGAAGAACGAACGCTATCTACGGTGCCCTTAAATTTAGAGACCTGATTAAGAAACACCTCAACAGAAGCGCCGTCTTTCGGTAACTCAACTTGACCATCAGCGTCGTCGAAGGTGAGAGAGCAAGTGTCGGATGTGCTTCCATCTTTGTCTGTAATCTCAATGTCTATGAGATAGGGACGCATGGCACTGGTCATGTCGTTGCCATCGACAATGACCCGCCAGATTACTTTCCAATTGCTGGTCATATTATTATCCGAAAAGAGAAACGACGTTGCGCGAATGCCCTAATTCTTCCGGGGGCAGATCAGGCAAATTCACTGCCGTACCCATGGGAATTATCACTCCGAGCGATGCCAGGTCGGTGTTAAACGCAAGGGTACTTTCAACGAGGCTACGACCACGCACGCCATATGCGCGCCACAACAGCAGGTCGAGAGTAATACCCTCGCCCTTGACGATGATTGTTTGCATATTGGAATCCTAGAAAAGCCCGAACAAAGAGAGCAGGCCAGTGATCACTTGTTGTCCAGCACCTGCGTCTGGCTGTACTTTCGTCATGACAATGGTGTGCTTCACGACAAAACCCACACCATTTCGTGTAAGATCGGTATGACTTTCCGTGATCCGGGTTATGGCAAACCAGCCCATCCGTGTGCCATCCCCGCGCATGAGTGGAAACTTTGCTCCACTTCGACGCATTTCGTGAGCAGCTTCAAGCTCATCTAAGCCGCCAGTCTTCGTCGGTAAAAGTTGCCCGGAAAGGGTGATTTCGTCATCACCTTCTCCGGTAAATTCTTTTGCAGGGAAAGCGCCAATTAAGGCTTTGGATGCAATATCTGCAGAGGCAGTTCTTTGCATGTCATCGATACTAAATGGTCGCGTATCAATTGCCAGTGTGCCGAGCATATAAAGCATTGAATTACCCCGTATATTCTAAATCAGCATGAACGCCATCGAATGCAGATCTTATGCCCTGAGATACCTTCGCAGCTGCAAGGGTTGCTATTTCTTCAGGGGTTGCGGCGGATTTTGCATTGACGACGACACTGAGATTAATCGGCGGCATCGGTTTCTGGTTCATAACCTGCACCTGTTGCACACCCGATGGTTGCGCAACGACCGTCGGTGTACCCAGCAATGAGACCTGTTCTGGCTTTCCAACCCCAATCGTTGGGCTTGGCTTCATCAGATCATTCCACAACTGGCGAAAGCTAAATGGAACCGTTTCGGCTGGAGGTTCTTGCGGAGGCGGCGGTGCGGGTTCTCGTGGGCCGGTGCCGTTATAGTATTTGTCTTTATGTTCGTTCGACTTCTCGATGAAGAAGTTTGGATCAATATATCGGGGGTCAGATGGCCCCTTTGCCTCCAGTCCCTTGTAAATTCCGTAAGCAGCCGTTGACCACAGATTGAACTTAGACAGGAAGGCTCCGAATCCACCGGCCCCTGAAAAAAGGCGCCCAAGCAAACCGGCCTGTGTTGAAGCCGCGCCAGTCTTCATTGCTCCAACTTCTGTGCCGCCGTACAGCAAAGGTGTAAGCTTGCTGGATAATTGAGCCAACCAACCGCCGCCGACAGCGGCACCACCTTTACCTACGCCTGCTGCTGCACCAGCAGCAGAACTGGCAGCACCCACAGCGCTGGCTGCTGCACCGCTTCCCGTAAGGCCTGCTCCTAACGTTACGATGGTTTTCAGAATACCAACTGCTGCACGCGCACCGGAAAGAAAATAAAGTGCAGAAGCAAGCTTGCGAATTGTACCTGCCAGCATTCCAAAGCCTACACTTGCAAGCATTAGATACCCACCATATTTGAGTACCTGGCCGAAAAACTTTGCAAGCGGGCTGTCTTTGACCGCTTCGTTGAAGTCGCGAAGAGAAGCCCCAAACTCCTTGAAACGGGCGAAAATTCTGCCGAGTTTATCAGCTGCCTCATCGCCGTTCGCAGGCCCTAGCAATAGGTCGCCAAGATCATTGATCATCTGACGCAAATTGCCGTTGTAACCGAGACCGGAACTGAATCCTTTGATAGCTTGCCACAGTTGGTCTAACGGGGTTGCTCGATCTCCAAGCGATTTAAGTAGATCAAGCACACCCGCTGCAGCATCATTAATTGCTGGCAGCATCCGGTCGCCCATCTCAATACCGATAGCGGCAAGATTATTCCGTAAAAGCTGCAATGCATTTGCGGTTGTTTTGGCGCGAATCTCATACTCTTTAAAAGACGAACCAGCATAGTTGGTTTGTTTTGAGACTGTGCCCAACAGACGCTGTAACTCATCAGTACTTTTGAGCAGTGGCGCAAGTGCACGGGCCTCCGAGCCAAACACGGCTTCCATCAACGATATTTGCTGCCATTCTGGAAGTTTCTTTAGACGGTTAAGGACACTGAGCGTGGTTTTAACAGCGTCCTTCTGCATGCCCTTGGCAACTTTAATGCCATCAAGTCCAAGCTGTTTGAATGCTGCACGTTGCCGCTTCGTTGCATTTTCACCTGTGGTGAGTGCTTTGGTAAGATTCCGAAAGCTGGTGGCGGCGACTTCTGGTTCGAAGCCGGAACCGATCATCGCACCACCAAAAGCCAAAGCCTGTTCTGCAGAGAAGCCGGCGGTCTCAGCAAAGGCAGCTACACGGTTGGTGTACTCCAGAAGGGAAGGGGCATTTGCAGCGGACGTATTGCCAATTTCGTTGATAGCATCGGCCAGCAACACCGTGTCTGTCACACTTCGTCCCAAGGCAGTCTTAATTTTGGCCAGAGCTTCGCCTGTTTCACCAACTGGAGTTTCCCATGCGGTAGCCACCTTTGCCGTCGCTTCTGCAAAGGATTCCAGTTCTTCGTTCGCAAGGCCCGACTGGCCAGCTGCCGCGTAAATAGCAGCAAACCCGGAGGCCGTGATCGGAATGGTTTTCGACAGTTTCAAAATAGTTTGCCGCATATTCGCAAACTGGCTGTCGCTCGCCTCAACGACTTTTTTGACATCGGCGAAAGCCGATTCAAATTCGATGGCAGCCCCGGCAGTTGCACGAATGCCCTGAGCTACGCCGATATATGCGGCACCGATAGCTGCAATGCGCCCCAAAGTACCGGTGATCGGCGATGCAAGCCGTCGCTGTGAAGCGGCGAAATTGTCAGCCGCTCCCCGCAATCGGTTCATAGTGCCAAACAGACCACGCGCCGGGCCGGACACACGGTCAAACAGGCTAACGATCAGTTTGCTTTCAATGACTGACATTGCGGAGAGCTTTCATAACACGATGAACAGCATCCCGCTCCCGAAGTGCGTGGGAGCAGGCGTAACGGTCAACGATTGTTCTGGGAGTGTTGGTATAATGAGATAGTAGGACGGCGAGACCTCGCCAGTCGGATCCGCGCCCTATCTCACGTTTCCCAAGATGCTTTCGGTTTTCACGATGATCTGGGTAATGTCACGGCCCTTAACTTTCGAGAACAGATCGAAAGGTACGCCACACATCATCGCGAGGATTCGCATGGTGCGCTCTATGTCGCCCTTAGCTGTTTCTTCGACAGCAATCATCTGCCCCACATCAGGTTCGGCAAATTTCAGTTCTGTGATTTTGCCGCCGTTCTTATCAGCGATTGGCACCAGCAAAGTGTGTGGGACGATCAGTTCATCTTCCATAATTAATACCCTTATGATTGTTTATTAAGCACCGAGTGCACGACGAACGTCGCCAAAGTGGTCAACCCCACCAGAGCGCAAAACGCGCTCCCAGAAATCGACATACCAAAGCTCTTCGCCATTGAGATGGAACTCGTAGTGAGTGACTTCCTTGAAGGAATGGGTGCAGCCCATGAAATCTTCTGGGCTACCTTCGTCAGGTGTCCATTCAACGATTGCACCCTCGATAATCGCTCGAGCTGGTAGCGTCGCTCCGGTTTTCTTGTCTCGGACTGCTGCTGCAAAAACCCAGCGGTCAACCTGTCCCATCCCGCGGAACACATCGGTATCAAAACCTTTGATTTCCATTGCAGGTTCAGGTGCTTCAATACGAGGCAAGGCAAAATCTGCCGCCATAACACCGCCACCCGGATTGTGGGAGGCGGTAGCAAATTTGATTGCTGGGATAGTCAGTTTCGCAATCGTTGTGGCGCGGGATGTGCCGGCTTGTTCTGCGCGGCGCACATCGACGGCTGCGAGCATATAAAGAGGCTGCATGGCAGTTCCTTCAGTGTTGTATATGAAAGATGTTGACTTAGGCAGTAGCGTTAAGACGGGCGATAATTTCCGCGACCAGACCTTCAACAGCTGGGCGGTAGCGTCGAATTTCGTGATTAGCCACTTTGAAAGCAGGGGCTGGCTCAATGCCAAGATTAACGGTGAGATGACCAAGGCGAATTTGTTCAGGGCTGTTCTTGTCGGCGATAAACTTCACCTCAAATCCCAGAATATCGTTGTCGACCTTGTGGTCACGCAGCATGAATTTTTGTGAATTCAGCCACGCTTCCGCTGTATCTGCACTGATTTTTGGACCGAGAAACTGGCGGGTAATCTGAGCGAGTTTAATCGTGAGATAATCTGCGCCTCGAACCTGATGGATTTGCTGCCAGAGTTCGCCCGTTTCAGCGTTATCGGTGCCGATGAACACAAAGCCGCCATCAGCAACCGCACCGTCCACACCCGTTTCACCGCGTGTGACAATCGATACGTTTCCCTCCAGCATCTGCTGGCCTTCGGTCGACCCGTCAAAAAGCGAGAAGTTAATATTACGGGAAAGCCCAGCCAGACCTTGAATTGGCCGATTGGCAATCGTTTCAAATGGCTTGCCACCATTTTGATTGTCAACGGATGCAAACAAGCCCGCCACACGCGGTCCCATAGGTCTGGTAACAATATTGGTGCCTTCGTAAACACGAGCGGCAACACCAATGGGCATAAGCCGTTGGGAGTTCATTGTTTCGCGCGCGGAGATTGCGAGCGCTGCTGATGTATCGTCAACATCGACAGGGGCAATAGCAAGCAGGCGCTCACAAGCTGCTGGCAGTGCCGCCACAATCGGGTTGACCGTATCTGCATCTGGTCGCCATGCAGTTCGCCCAGCCCAGACAATACGCGGAGTGGCGTTGACCGCCGAAGGGATTTCGGAGACGCTGGCCAAACACTCCGCAATAGCTGCAGAAGTTGCGGCTACATCAGCGCCTTCCTTAACGCGGAAGATTGTTACATCAGCGCCAGCATTCAGACCCGTAAGCTGCGCATTGATCCCCTTTACAGCATCAGCGAGATAACCTGTACCGAGTGCCTCGACAGAATCGCGATTACTGCTGGAAATGCGAACTGGCGTATCAACCGGATATTCAGTTGCCGATGCGTTATCTGATGTTTCGATGAGCAGTATTTTAGAAAAATCTGCGCCGAGTACTGGCAACGGTTCATCTTTAGGGCGTGTGAAAGTCATGCCGAAAGTCGGTGTCGACATCGGGTTAGCTCCTTTTGGATTTCAGGATTTGCCCCGCCACGGGCTGATTTCGGCAACAAAAAGCCCAGCACAAAGGCCGGGCTTGGTAATAAGAATTATAGTTAATGGTGAAGACTAGATGACATTATTGTCGCGGGGTATCGGTCCCCATTTTCCAGTCCGCGTTAAATTTACACATGTGCCTTTTGTGTTGCGCATTGTGCGGCGTACGAACCTTTTAGCTTCACGCCATAGAAGTGGGAAGAATGCTGGTCGTCTTTTACGTGGCCTGTTGTTTCCAATAGTACTCTCTAAGCCCGACTGCCAACAGATAGCTGGTGTAACCTGATACATATCAAACTCGTTAAAGGGACCGTCTTCCGGATCAAAAAGGAAATGATCTATAGGTGCAGGAACTTTGTTCATCAGTTTGAGCAGCCTCTGTGCTCCACTACGTGAAACAACATATCCTCCCGTCAGCAAATGCCGGGAGCGCAGGCGTGTGACAGCATATTGATCTTCAATTACGACTGGTCGAGATATTAAAACTTCATGCCCAGAAGCCTCTATTTTTACAATATCCGCGTCGGAAGGTATCCATTTATCTGACGATAGAAGTAATGCTGCGCCTTTGCTCAAAGTCACATCATCTTCGAAAATTGCCGTAAAAGCCTCATCGCTATTAGCTGCTTTTTCCAAGCATTTACGATGAGAAAGAAAGCAGCCAATTTCTGCTGGGCCAAGCGGGTCGGGCCAGTTTTGGCTCATCTGGAAGTAAGTAGCCAATTCATCATTAGAGAATAACCGCCCGTCAACAGCTTCGACCCGCTCAAAAGGCAATTCGTATGCCGCAAATTGCGCAGACATGAAATTCAATCTGTCTGAGCTACGGTTTAAGTTGATAACGTATGATTTCATCGCGGACCTCTAAATAGTGGCTGACTATTAGAAACCAGCGACAAGTAAGTCAATTTTCATCTATAGGGCGGCGGCAATCCGCCAAAAATCGTCCCTCTCAGCCACGGACCATTGCATAGCTTCTCGCACAGCGTCCGTTAGCCAGTGCAAGCGATGGAAATTCTGAGCTCCAATAACGAACATTTGAGCTTCAAAGCGACTATCCTCGGATGGAAGCTGGTCGATAATTTCCTGTAACCGGGATGGAATTGCCCCATTTTGCATAGCTGACAACGCCTCTTGACGGGTGATAATTTCCAGTTGTGTTAGATGCTGGAAAAACTGTCGGCGACTAATCTCGTCTGGCAGCAAAAATTCGTTGGTTTCGGGTTCGATGATTGCCAGTCCATTCCATATCTTGCCGTAAACATTACCTCCTTGCCCCCAGCTAAATCCATAGTCTTGATCTATGCCGATAATATCCAGACCATCAATCTGCGAATGTTCTATGTCGTCGGCCATCGAGACGATTGAGCCTTTACCATCAACCGCAATGTAGAATGGGTGAGGATTTAACTTCGCCGCGTCAACAATATCGACCCCGTCACCATCGCGAAAAAATATAACGGCGAGTGTTTTGCCTGCCTCAAAGATTGGTTCACCAGTTTCTGTTTCGGTAATTTTGACACCGGGCATTTCAACCAGTTCTCTTGAAGCTTTAAGCCGACCAAAATTTTTCATTACCAACCTCCAAGTGCGCGCCAGCCAACCGCTGGTATATAAATCTGCGGCTGGCGCGCCGCGAAATAACGAGCCTGAACAGTAGAAGATGTGTCTTGTTTTGTTGAGGTTACGAAATATCCGCTTGGTGCGTGGTTCCAAACATTGCGGCCAGCCGCAGCATTATCCCATTCTACCCACCCAGCGACGCGTGTGTCAGTTAAGCAACCATTCTTTCTATCATCGGCATATTCGCGTGCGCGTTGTTCAATCCGATTGAAAATACCCTCACCCGCATCCCAGTTTCCGAAGCGATCATTCCATTTAGAGCCAAATATATTCCCATCAGTACGGAATGTAGCTGTGCCAGAATAAACCCAACCACTAGCTCGAACGTCCGAACAATGCACAGTCTTGGTCACTTCTAGATCGCCAGTATGAGTAAAGGCGAAGTAATTTATAACTGAGCCAGACTTAGCGGATATTACAGCACGTACATCCGTCCCTACACGCTCCTCACCAAAGAACGTTACTTCAAGGTTTGCACTTCCAATTCGCCCAATATAAGCAGGGGTATAGTTTCTGTCCCCTACAGCCGCATTACTTCGAGGGTATAATAGGGCTAATGGACCAGTAAGGGTTCCCCCGATTAAGCGGAGATATCTTCCATCAAAGAAGGCTTGAAGCGCTGCCTTTATGTTGGCCCATGTCGTTTTGAACATGGTCGAACTACCGGCTTCGACACCGGTAAAGAAGTCACCGTCCGCAGGCGTCACTTTACCGTTTGAACCCGCTATAGCCGCACCAACTGTCGCGGTTGTGGTGAGTGCTGGCAATTGTGCAGCAGGAACTTTGCCGCCGCTGTCGAGTGATGCCACGCCACCAGCTGCGCCTTTGTCCACTGTTCCAAGCGCGTCAATATTCGCTCGGCCCTGCACTCGCTGCGCAAGGCTAAAGTTTGTTGCCGCATCGACGCGGACCCGAACACCCAATGCTGTGCCAACCGAAGTGGCAAAGTTGGGATCATTGCCAAGGGCGTCGGCAAGCTCTTTCAGCGTATCAAGAGCTTCGCCTGATCCATTCACCAGATTATCGACAGCCGACTTGATCGCCTGTGCAACCTCATCGGCTGTCATGCCGTCCGTTATCCCGAAACCTCCCAGCGTGGTCGGCTTGTTTGTAAGATCAGCAAAGGCATGTTTGTGGGTCGATAAAGCCGTCTCAAACGACTTTATCTTCACATCAATCGCTGTGAATGTGGTGGCAATCTTGGCGATCTCACCAAGCTGGAGACCGCCCGGCGATGGTAAATCCCAATCGTAGTTTATGGTCTTTGCCATTTATCACACCTTTGAAAGTAGCATACGGAAGCCGGAAATTTCCGGGCGCGATGCGGGTGTTCCTGTAAGAACAATGCGAGTTCGCGCGTCCAGATTGGCGGCTGGATAGTTGGTACGAGTGAACGTCTGCTCGACCAGCCCATCACCAAGCGGTGTTGCGCCTGACACATTGACTGTCTCGTAATTGCCGGGAATGCCGATCTGCACTTGCGCAGAGGAATTTGCCGGAAGCTTTGCGTCAAAAGTCACAAGCACCCGGTTAGCATCCGTCGCGTCCACTGCGCGGGTCACATAATCGGCAGTCGTCTGCAACTCACCATCAATGATCTGCACATTTGGAAAGATGAATGGTGTTACTCGCTCGGTTCCGCGCAGAACCGCCGCCACCTGTATGGTTTCATTCTGAATGTAGTGATCAAAGCTGATGACCTGGCTAGGAGCGGAATTGATAACCTCGCCGCTTGGCCGGGTCAGTCGAATGCTGACATCGACCGATGGATCAGGGCATTCAACACCAGCACGAATGATCACATCTGACATTTTCGCAGGCGTGAATGAACCAATAGGCACAACCTTTTCAACGGGATTGAACCGGCAAGCGATTAGTTCAAACCAGAGATCGGATTCATTGTGAACGGTCCATGTCGAGGCATTGGACGATGATAACAAGACGCCAACTGTGAACGGCTGCCCGGTCACAATCGAATTTGTGTCGAGATCGATCTTGCCGATGGACGCAACGAAGAGTTCATGCTCGCCGTCATCGGTCAGCACCACAAAGGAATATTCACGGCCACCCGGAATAAACACCGGATACTTGAACATTGCCGTAAATGTCTCTCCTTCACGCAATACGGTGCCAGCCACAAAAGCTTCCGCAATCACTTCCGATGTTGGAAGGCCGACTTCTACCGTTCTGACCTGCACCAGAATGGAATTGGACGGTGAGCCGATTTTTGCGCACATCAGCCGAATGCCATAAAGACACCGGGATTGATCCAGCGTGAATGTTTGCGCCAGTGGGTCATGCCCACCGCCACGCCCGCCACCGTCACCGCCACGGCTCACCGTGGTGGAATTATTGGCATTGGTCACGTTTGTAACGTTGGTTACGTTGTTAATGACGGTGTTGTTGATGATCGGTTGCGGCATGCTTTCGGTGGAAGTTTCCAGCGAACTTGTCAATCGATATTCCTCAACCGTGATTTCGCCACGCCCAACATAAGTGCAACCTGCATCCGTTCCGACGCTGCCTTCAAAGAAGACGGACTTTGACCCTGCCGGCACATTGGCAGGAATGGTGAACTCACCCGTCATAACGCCATCAGCATCGGCAGGACCAGCCACGGTAAAGGTGACCTCAATGTCATCGAACCAAACGCCGGATAAAGTTTCATTCTCAATGAAGCCTTCCAGTCGGAAGTTCACATCTCGCGCCCGGATAAATTCGGCGGAGATGATTGTTTCACGGATTTTCTCAACCTGCTGTTCAAGCGAAATGCCGGTGATGTATTCCCCATCAGACGCTTCAAAGGCTTGCGTTTCCGGTGACGTCCAGCTTGTGCGCTTTTCCGTCCAGAAGTCGGTTGAAGGTTCGACGCTGGCACGGCCCGGCATGGGCGTGAACGTCTGGTAAGGATTGATCTTCATGGAACCGCTGCGACGGTTCTGTCTGATGATTATGTCTTCGCTGAAATCGAGATGCTGAATTTCCATGAATGCCGGAAATTCATGCAACGTGGACTTGATCGGCAGACGAAGCTTGCCGCCGACGATTGCGGCGGTTTGAGCAATACCCTGATCGCGAAGATCATCGTCGATAAACGGATCGACAAAGAGACCGCGCTTGGCTGCTACCTCACGCGATGAAATATCGTTTTTCAAACGCTCTTGCGCCACCAGATCGTAAACGTTGATCAGCATCTGCTCCATGCGCGTGATGCGGTCATAGGTGAAGTTACGCACCTGTGTGATCTCAATACGCGGCGGGCGGCCCCAATCATTATAGACCCGAGCAATCTCCAGCCGGTCGGCAGGAACTTCCGGTGGGCGAGGGCGGGAAACAGCCGATACGCCGGTCAGATAGACCATGCCGCCCGATGGCTCGACTGCGATCACGTCAATGCGCGGTAGCTTGTAGCGGTAATCAAACAGCACGTTGGTGCCATTGGCAGCACTCGTGACGGTGACTGTATCGCGACCCACGGCATCAGGCTGGATATTCTGATTGTAGCGGTATTTGACCGTATATGACGCGCCGGGCGCGGGTTCCTTGCCCGAAGGAGACCAGTCAATTTGACCCTGCGAAAGCAGCCAGTCAGCTGGCGTCGTGTAAATCGTGCTGCCCGATTTTATTTCGAGGATAGCAGTCACTGACGAATGCGGCAGAGGATCAGTTACGCCGGTATAGGGACCATGGACGATTGTGTCCGTGATTTCCTTCTCGACGGTTACGCGGCGCACTTCGGCAATCGGAGCCTTGGAAACTGTAAAAACCTGTGTTCCGCCTGTGGCTGCGGTAAACGGATGCGGTTCGGCATCCACATTGCGCAAATCAGGGTTTTCCTCATAATCAAACCGAAGGGACTGGCGGCGAATAACGCGGCGACCATTCACATAGGCGGTGCCTTCAGAGACAGAGAAAACCTGTTTGCTGTCAGCATTCGGCCCCAAGGCTGTGACCAGAAAGCCGTTATTGACGAACGAGCCGTTGCTCTCACGCGAATAATCGCCAATCGCGTTGTAGATCTCCGAAAAGTCGATGTTGGTCGAGGTGGTGAGAATGACACCGTCGCGCACCTGAAACACCGAAAGAACGGGTTCTGCATTGCCATCCTGCGAGTGGCCCCATGTGATGGTGATTTCGACGCGGGCCGGGCCATCTTCTGCAAATGCCTCTGTGCCTTCAATATCACCTTTAAGGGTTGCGTCCTCAAGATCAGTCACCAGACGGTCGGAATGGCGAACGCCGATGACGATCTCGCCTTTGTTCGACAAGGTGAAGTCCGCTGCCTCCACGTCATGAACAATGCCACCAAAGTAAATAGCACATGCCGGAATCTGCACGCGAATATGATCATCGTCCGGAGCCGTGACGACAGGGTCTGTGCCGTCGACAATGCGGCCGTCCTGAAGGATGTATTCAGCCACGCGGCGGGTATGGTCGAGCGCTATATCCTGCGCTTCGTTCAAGTCCTTCGATTGCAGATAAATTGCACGATCAGGATAGGCGATTGCATGGCGCTTTCGCGAGCGATCAAAGCGGCTTCCATAGCCATCGCGTTGTATGATGCTGTTCATCACGCCTCACATTGTCAAAATAAAGCTGAAAGTCTGGCCGATGGAACCATCGCGAACGATAGGCGCGAAACGATCCACCTCAATCATGGTGCCGAAGTTCACGACATTGTCGGCGGGAATATATTGCTGACCCGCAGGAACCGTGCCTGCCAGTTGTGTTCCAACAAGGATGCCGGTTTCGCGCAGCGTGGTGTCAGCTGCATCTGGCAGATCAAGCTGGAAGCGGACAAAAACATAAGGCGTTGGCGCTTCGCTCTGGGAGTAGGCCGCGCCATCACTCATCAGGATTGTGCCTGCATTGTCTGGCTTGACGAAGAATTTCTCGCGGGTACGCGTTACACCCACCTTGCTATCGAGATCAGAAAGCACGCTGAGAGCAGCATCACGCGTTGCCTGTTCTTCAGGCGTTGTCGGCAGTGGCTGGTTATCCCATTCTGCATCGCCTTCACCGACTGCCAGAAACAAAGTCATATTGAGAAGCGCTTGAGCAAGGACGGTGCGCCCGCCCTGTGTGAACACGGCCATTATTCTGATCCTGTTTGAACACGCGGCACCGGCGTGCCGAAGGGTTGATTGACGAACGGAGCGTTCTGGAAGCTGACGGTTGCGCGATTGCGGTAATCCACTTGGATTGCTGCTGTTGCCGCAAGTCTGGCCGATGGCTGCGAAACGGGAATTTGCACGGCAACGTTTCTCACCATGAGAATATGTTGGGTGCGCTCGACAGCAACACGCCCGCCCGTCGGCACGATGACGCGGTGCTTATGATTGACGCGAAGCGACAACACCGGCTCGCCCGCTATACGACGCACACCGGACCAATCATTTAGAAAGGCGTCGCCGTTGAGCCTGTGCTTGTTCAACTGGAAGGCTCGCACATCCCAGCCGCTTGTCACGCGGGCAAACTCGGATCGCAGCGGCTTTGAAGCCTTTACCAGTTGCGTCATAGGCTTGACGAAATTGGTGTTCCTGACTTCAAACGGCAAATGAACCTGAAACCACCACCACTTACGCTTTGTTGCCGGAAACTCCTCAATGTCGCCATCGTGGTTGATCCAGCGTAATGCACGATGCAGCGCAGCAGGTGTGCCGATCAGGCGTTGCCAGATTATGCCTTCCTGCAGAACGGTTCGAAGATCGGGCAAATAGTCGGCTATTTCATTCAATCCATATTCTGCAATCAGATAAGGCACTACGGAATCTGGTGGATTGAATTTAAAACCGCGTAGCGCATCCGTGCCAGGCAGAAGCACCGGAAGATTATCGAGAGATTCGGAGAGTACCCGCTCCAACGATGTCGGCGCAGCATCGTCGCCGAGAAGATGCTGCTGCTCCATCAATAATCCCGTCCTTTATAATTGAGTTTGATATTGCCCAGTGAGATTGCCACACCGGGTGCAGCAATTTCAGACGCGGAGGGCGATAGAATATCGACGCGCTTTACACCTGAAACGTGAAGCCGGGATTCTATCCACGATAGTTCAAGGTCAAATCCAATCTCGGATTCAGCTAGCCAAGCTTGACGCAGTATTTCGGGAAGAGCATCGAGAATTCCAAAAGCCGCATCGGGCAATAGCCAGATGTCTGCTTCGATATTTGTTCCTGTCGCAACGGCTGGCTCAACAATCAAAGTATCATTCAGCAGTCGAACACGCTCGCTCATTACTTCCGTCGTGACCGCATCCATCATTGTCTGATCGGGTATGCCTCCGTTTTCTCGCGAAAGCACTGCGATGTGAATGATTGGCCAAAATGCTTCGCGGTATACTTTGACACTACGAATACGGACATCAGAACGTCGCGCTGCCGCCTCATACCAATATGCGCTCCCGCCCGGCGAACGGCCCTTAATTTCGATGATGAGCCGCGAGCGGTAAGCCTCGTCCACTTCGCCTTCCAGCCGGTACACATCATAAAATGCGCCGAGATGATCCAGATCGCTTCGAAGGGCAAAGGCAAGTAAGTTGGCTTTCGCGGCATCGTTAATGGCTGTTCGTAACGCGACTTCGCGATAAGTATCCGCAAGGTGCACGACTTTTAGAATGTCCGTTTCCAGATTGCCGACATCGTAATCTATGCCAGAAGCGACAAGGCGCTGGCGTAGATCATCCATCCGCTCTGCAAGAATCGTTTCAAAATAGAATGTCTTGATGATCTCTGGCGGTGGCAGGCTGGAAAAGTCAAAAGCGACGGTGCTCATAGCGATTTCACCACTACCTTTCCGGAATTGATCGAAAGCCCAAAAGAAACGATGCGCTCAACAGTCGTATCGCCAAGATGACCACGTGGTCGGAAGTCTGCGAGGATCTGAAAACCGGCGTGACCAGTTCTGATTTCTTCGATGCTGCCCGTCACGATGACGCGGCGAACCTGAAAGCGCGGCTCCCAGAGATCAATTGCAGTTGCAATCAAAGATTGGAAAGCGGCGAACAGATAAGGTGTCATTTTGCGACCAAGCAATTCGACAATGCCGGCACCAAATTCACGACGCATGATAAGCGAGCCGATGCGTCTCATAAGGATGACTTCGACACCCAGATAAGCAGATTCCAGATTGCTAACTGGTAATCCTGTATAACGACTAATCCCGACCATCTTGACTGCCTTCGCCGCCATCGGTGTGCTGCTTGGTGCTTGGTAATTCTATCCGACCATGATCAAGCTCATATCGAGCCTCAACATCCGATAAGCTGACTTTGCGGGTTGCTGGCACGCGAGCGCCATTCACCCAATCGACGCCGGGACGGACGCGATAGGTTTTCGATGTCATGCTACTGCCTTTTAATTTGAAGGAGGATCGGTGTCGCTTCGTCCACGCTCGATACCGCTGTGAACGTGCGTGTCACCTATGTCAGTATCATTGTGTTTGACGTGTCCGTTTTTGAAATCGACATTGCCATCAACAACAAGGTCGCCCTTGATCGTTAGTTTGCCATCTTTCACGGTGGCGTCTACGCCGAACGCCCGGAACACATTTGCCAGAAGGTCACTACTTGGTGGCTGGCTGGCATCCGAAAACCCACCCCTAAGAAGAAGTCCCTGTCGCGGGTCACCATTCGGGTTAATCATTCCGACGATCTGCCCCAAGGATAGCGGCATCCACGTGCTGGAGTTACCACCTGACTCTGGGTGTGGGTACCAAGGAGACAAAAATGGCTGGCCATTTTCATCTTCACCAAACTTGATACGATAACCTTTTTTTGCGTCAACGGCTGCCACCGGGCCAACTTTGAGAGATTTGCCGAATGTGGTTTTCAGCATCTCAATGTCGATTTTCATACCGATAAGATCGCGGAGCATCATGGCACCTTTTGCGCGGGCGAAATCCACTCAATTTGGATTGTTGCATCGGTCCATGCATGCATTTCGCAATCAACATCAGACGGATGCGGACCTAACCCAAGTGCCAACAACTCCTGCGAAGTCATGCCGTGGGCCTGTTGCAGTCGTTCCCACGGCTCCCGCTCACCTGTGATGATTGCTTCGATAAATGTCGCCTTTTTTTGCAAACTCTCATCATTGCTGGCTTTCGCCATAGTGATGAAGCGAGAAAATGGCGTGTCCGGATCAAGAGATTTACGCGGCTCTGGATCGTCAATCAGATCGACTGTGATTTTAGTCTGATGGGCGGCGAGGCGAATGCCTTCACTGATATTGCCAACCCGACCTCGCTCAAGGGACACAGTTCTATAAATGAAACTTAGGAAAATCTGTCCCCATGTATTGTCAGGATCGGTTAATGCCTGCGCGATTTCACGCGAGATCAGATCAAGCGTGAATTCAAAATTGCCGTCTGTGTCTGGGATGCCTATTTCCGGCATCATAGCTGTACCATTCTGCGGGCTGGCCACCAACATCTTGGCAGTAACGCCGGTCTCAAACAGAAGCTCAGTCCTGCCATTCAATAGCAAAGCGCGAAGTTCGTTGTCTCCGACCTGCGCTTTTCCTGCATCTGTATAAACAGAGATGAAATAGCTATCGGAGTCGATCTCGATATTTCCGGCACCATCATTGTCGATGATGCCGATTTCGCTATCCAGAACATTATCCTGCGCGCGCGTTCGGCCTTTCAGAGCTTCGACGCCAGCAGCACGTAAAGCGATACGGGCAAGGCTCATAATCAGACATTCCCTGTTTTCCCGGCAGTAAATTCGCCAAGGGCTGCATAAAGACGACGATGAGAGCGTGGATCAACAAATTGAACTTCAAACATGGGCTGGCCTGACCGTGTGAATGCACAAACACGATAGCCCTTATAAAGAGCAATGATTGGATACCGTGCACGGTCAATCGCGATTGCTGCTTTGCCTGCTGCAAGTTTGATATTCCAGTCGCTATTGTTTCCACCATCTGGCTGCAATGAAGCCCGATCTTCGGTGCGCAGAACAGCTTCGATTTCAACAGGCGGTTGGCCTTCAATCGTCTTGCCGTTCTTGAGTGGGAAAATGCGGATAGACTCCGCAAATTCTGCATCTACCTCTTCGTAAAGGGCGTCCCGATGCTCTTCAAATGGAGACGGGCTCATTTCGACTTTCCAGTCTCGCCTTCCATTTTCAGAGATTCCTGCTGCTGAACGGGTGGCTTCGTTGCTTCAGCCAGTTGTTCTGTGAGAGTTACTACATTCTCGCGTTCAGTCTTCAGCAATTGATGTGCTTCGTCGAGGTCACGCTGCAACTCGCCAGCTGCACCGGAAAGCTTAACCTTGTCTGCCTCCAACTGCGCAATCGTATCTGTGGCAGTTTTTAACGACAATTGAACCTTCGCAAGATCGACTGAAAGTTTATTGTTGTCTGTCTTAAGCCGTTCGATTTTGCCAGCCTCATCTGCCAACAGAACAGTCAGTTTGTCACGTTCTACCGTCAAGTTGGCAGCCAAAGTATTCAGGCGGTCGAGTTCGGCCTTGTCGGTATCAGACGAGGCCGCACTTTGTGCTGTCGTTTCAGCTTGCGCCTTCCGGCGCTTATCGGCCTCAAGCACATCATATGCCAGGCGATCTATAATCAGATGCTCACCATATGCTTTCGGGACTTCAACCGGCTTGTGTGGCGGGGCGGTATAGTCATCGCTGGCGTCCAACACAGATGCGGGGATTATGCCGCCACGGGGGAATGCGACGACGATTGTAGATTTCTTCGACATAGTGAGCCTCATGTTCCGAATGAAAGCCCGCATGGTTAGCGGGCCGATCATCATGGGGATGTTAAACGGTAAGCTTGCGAAGCGCGCCGGGCTTTGTGCAAAGCGAAATCGGATTGGACTGAATTTCCAGATCCACGCCCTTGCCGTTGCGTTGAACAATCTGCTTCATATAGCGCGGCAGACCCGGCGTATTCACCGTCTCCATATAGTCAGCCGGTGCAAAGCGGGTGATGAACAAACCGGGTGCGCCCATCGGGGTTACACGGCCCTCGTTGTGGGCGATGTAAGCGGCACCAGCGTCAGCAGTGGCTTTGGCTCCGGTTTTGTATCGTTCGAATACAAACTTGCCGACTGTGAATTTGTCGGGGATCGCTTCGCGCAATTGGCCTGCACCATTGGTCGCAAGAAATGTCTCACGAATACGCTTGTGGCCCCAGAGCTTTAGATGGAACTCGCGTCCGGTCCAAACATGGAAATGGTCGTAAAAGCTGTCGAGATTATCTTCGATAGACCAAGCTACTTCCTGCTCCAGAATTTCGTCAACCTTTGCAGCGTCACTCGACAGGTTGAGCGAAACTGCAGCGGGCACAGCAATGCCGAAACGATTGTACAGATCGTGAAGAACGCGACCAGATTTTGAGGTAACAATCCCCTTGATCGCGCCGACGCGCTGATGCTCTAGGGTCATGTCGAGGTCGAGCAGGTGGCGGTTTGCCTTGCTCATAACCCGGCTTTCGACCTGTTCGACTTCACTTTCGCTACCGAATGCACGAATGTTCTGAACTTCATCTGCCTTCACAGAATCGTTCCGCTCGTAATGATCAACTTCGAACGGGATCAGACGCCTTCCTTCACCAGTCGCAGTTTCGCCGGGGCCACCGCGTTCAGATGGTTCAACAAGGCTGAGTGCGCCGTCGCGCTCCTCAATTGAGACAATGGTGGTGGTAACACTGTCTTCTTCAAACATACCGGATGCACCGATCTGTCCGGGACGATGAGGTTCGTTGTTTACAGAAGCGGTCAGCGACTGGACGGAAAACGCATCGTCGTTAAAAATATCAAGTCCTGGCATGTGGGCGTCTCCTTAGCGGGCCTTAATGTGAGCGGCGCGCAATTGTTCAAGTTTTGCCGACTGCTTGGCAGCGTCGTTGACTGAAGCGTCGAACACCAGCAGCGAAGTTTTCACCTCGGCATGGACATTCAATATGACCGCCTCGGCATCGCTGTCGGTTGCATCAACGGCGTAACAGATGATGGCTGTTGCTTTTTCAGCACCTTCTTTTCCCGCTACTTCTGTCGCAGGGGATGGAATGAAGCTGCCCTTTGCAGCGGTGAGTTCACCCAGCACCGTGCCCGGTTCAATCTTGCCCGTACCGGCAGGAATCTTTGCGACATCGCGTGAGATATGTCCGTCACCCTCATTCAGGATGAATTCGAGTGGGCGCGGACCCATAATCTTATTTTCCATAGGTCAGTCTCCTACTTGGCCATCTGGCGACGAGCTGCATAGATGTCGCTTGTGTTGAGGCTCGCCTTTGGGGCGATTGATGTGCGTGGCGGCTGTGGTTGCTGCAAAGCTGATGCTTGTATGCGGCGTTGCTCGTAGCTTGCTGCAGGGTCTGGCTCAGGTTCGCCGTTGGCTGATGCCTTCGGTGCAACCGTAAGGGCTGCAATGGCATCTTCTGCCGACATTGAAGTGTCGTAGGCAAAATGGTTTGCCAGTGCTTCACGCCCCAAGGCTTCAGGGTTGGTCGTAATAGCCTTGATGCGGTCTTTGGTATCTTTTTCAGCCTTGGCAGTTGCCGTAGCAATTTCGGCGGGCATCTGTCCCGCCAATGGCTTGTCAGTCATGTCATTGTCCTTGTGACTGGTTGGCGCGGCGGCGGGTGCAGCCGCGTGCATCTCATGGTCAAGGGACCATGAATTCTTTTGAGCCATGCGCTTCAGTTTGTCGGGCGCATTGGCATAAATGCGATAATCGAAAGCGGAAAAAGCGACGGCTTTGATTTTCTCTGTTTCCGTAGCGAGACCTCTCGCAACGGCTTCATCGCCGGTGAGCCAGATTTCTTTGCGCATATCTGCGCGAATGATTTCTGCATCCTCGCCAGTGCGCTCGGCGTAAATATCCGCCATCAGGTCGCCAAGCTTATTGAGAAAGCCGACAGCAGCTTCATGATCATCGGCATTGCCGTAAGTGACTGATGCGGGATCATGGATCATCATCATGGAGCCGGTTCGCATGATGCGATCTTCACCGGCCATAGCAATAACGGATGCTGCGGACCCGGCAAAGGCATCAACAACAACGGTCACTTTGCCTTTATGCCCCATCAGGGCGTTGTAGATAGCAACACCGTCATAGACATAACCGCCAGCGGAATTGATGCGCACCGTAATATCTGTGTCACGTCCAACCTCCGCGAGTGCTGCAAGCACATCCTGTGCTGTAAAGCCTTCATCCCAATAGTTATCACCGACGAACCCGTACAGAACGAGCTCGCCGTTCTGAAGAACGGGCATAGTGGAAACTCCTGTTAAATCAGCAGAAGCGAATGCGCTTTGCAAATCTGCGACGGGTGCCGTTTGTGATCATCTGGCACTCTGCTGTGAGGCGCTCAATTTCTTGATCAAGCGCTGCAATATTGGCTTTGCCGTAGCGCACTTCGTCATCGCCGAAACGTACAACTTCTGTCTGGCCTCCGGCTACAATCTGGATGCGCAAGCCGCGAAGCTTCTTCACTGCGCTGCATGGATCATCCAGATCGATTTCGGTTTTGCGGATTCTGACGTTGGTCATGCAGCTTTCTTTCCGCTCTTCGCTGGCTCCGGATCATCATCTGGTAGCGGTTGTTGGTAGGGCCGTTCATACGGAGAGCGCATCCCAGCTAGGACATAACGGTTATGCTCACGCTCCTGCTGTTCAAACAGTTCGTCAGGGTCAATGCCCTTTACGCCGCATTCCATCGCTACACTGGATGTGCCGTTGGAAATGCGCTCTGAGACAGCACGTTCACTCTTATAATCATCAGCGGTTGGCGCTGCCGGACCATACCAAAGCGCCCATGTGAACTTGTCGCGATTGGCGGCAAAGACTTCGTAGCTGACTTTGAGCTTTATGCGCCCTTCGCCCACTTCCTCATCCAGCCAGTTCTCGAAAATTGCCTGTTTGAGTGGAGCCGCGAGACGTTCACGCCGGCGTAGTACAATGGGCCAGATTGTAGCTGTTTCCATACGAACGGAGGAATAGGTCGCGTTCGAGTGGTCCATTGCGTAGCTGCTGTATGTAACGCCGATGGCCCGCGCTGTTTCGCGATCAAGACTTGCTGCGAAGGGAAGATAACTGCCTCCAGGAGTCGAAGCCGTTCGGAATTGCAGATCTTCATCCGGGCCGAGATGAGAAACTGTCGGCGTACCGTTTATGTTGATGGTTGAACTGCCCGCTTTGTCCATCTTTGCCTGAAAAAAGTCTGCAAAGTCTTCACGCAATTCGTCCTTAATTTTATCGTCATCGATGGCCTCAATTGCCTCGAAGGCTTCGCGTGACGGCGTTTCACTGGTCAATACCGCTGCAAAGACTGTTTGTAGAATAGCAGTCTGCAATGTGGCTTCGTCCAGCGTCTCTTTCTGCGCATGTTTGCGTAATGCCGATGCGAGAACGGAAATTCCCCGAACATCGGTCGCATCGATAGGGTCAAAAATGTGCAGAATAATAGGCCGACCATCAGCATCTTTTGCCGGATAGCGAACTTTTTTGGTGAATCCTCGCTCTTTTTCCTCAAACAGATAACCGACAGGCCGTCCGTTTTCATCGTGATAAACACCCTGAAACAGGTTTTCTGTTTCATTGGTATCCTGCACCAGTTTATTCGGCGGGATCATGCAGACTTTAAGGCCAGTGGTGATCCCATATTTGCGGCGCTCGGCGCGGCTCATATAGGTCATCATTCCGGTAATTTCGCCGAAGGCCATGTTCCAGCGCAGGCCAATATCCACCATCTGCGGCACGGTAAACTTGCCACGTGCATCACACTCGGCTGGATTCCAAGCCCATTTTTTCCAGCGTTTCTTGATCAAAGCAACGAGTTTTGCGGCCTCATCACGATCATAACCGAATTCTGCCAGATCGGGCTGTGGCTGCAGAATAAGTTCAACGCCAACAGTATCGGCTATGACCTGATCACTTGCACCTTTGAGTTTGCCGGAGTTCTGTATAAAATCCAGCGCATAAGCCGCAACGCGCGACCAGCTGCGCCGAATCTCATCTCTGCTATCGACAATGGAAACCTGACGAGAAGCGAGTGCGCCGGATTTTGTGTCCCGCAACATGCGAGCGACAGGACGCATTGATGAGACAGACAGAGCCGTTCCAGAGCGCAGGGCGCGACCCAGCCCCTTGATACGTTCTACCAGATTCATCGGTTGTTCCATTTCTCACGCCGGGCAGTTTTATCCCGTTGTTTTTTGGGTTTCTGCAGTTTGTCGAAAACACTCGTATCGGCATGGCCGAATAAATCTTCCTCGGCTGGCACACCATGAACTTTGACCAGCAGGTCGGCCCACCGCTCGGCGGTCAGGCGCAGCTTGCGTTCGAGGTGCCAGCCGAGTGCGAAAGCGTATACGGTGGTGTCAAACCAGTCGTTTTTACGCCCCGCGATCTTTTTCCAGATGCGTCCCGCCTTTGACGGGATCAGTTTACGTTTGCCGCGCGAAGGTTTGGAAAGAGCCTCTTCGTCAGGATCAACCAGACTTTCGGCAGTCAATTCCTTGGCAAAATCTTCGTCGCAAAGGTCGTTGCCGATATGCAGAGTGTTGCGCGACCACTTTCCGCTTTCATCAGCACCCAGCACAAGATTAGCTAAGGCTCCGACAACAGCGGTTTTCACGTCGTAAAGACCGACCGGGTACAAAAGCACTTTTGCAATAATGCGCCGGTTCTTGTCTTTGATGTCACGTTTGACTGGAGTTCCAAGCCAAGGCAGTCCCTGCGCCGCTCGTCCATCCAGTGCATAGACATTCGGGCGTGGGGCGCAGAAGCGATAAACGCGGTCGGTGGCGAAACCGGAGTCGACGCCAGAAAGGTCTATGCCCTTCATGCCACCGCCTGCGGTTGGGTATTCCCGCTCAAAAGCATTGGCAAGAGCAATCCATGGCTCATCTGTCTGGTCTGGCGCACCCTCAAATATGTCACGGTCAATGACCTGATACTGGCCGTGGGGACCGAGTGCGATAGCCATCCATTTGATACCGTACCCCTGAACGTCGGCGGTCGAGACAATAAGCCCGGCCCACGAGGGGATAACCTTAGATGGCAGCAATTCTTTGCGAACTGCCTCTACTATTTTCTCATGCTCTACGGCGACGCCGGCAGGGTCGTATGGCAATGCCAAGTCCTGCTGGAAGAACGTACGCATCTTCGTGATATTGCCTTGGGCCGCTGTCCACCGCGCCCATATGTCGGCCCATCGTTCACGCGGTGCATATCCCGCCCACAAGTGCCAAGATGGTTGCCATTCTCTGCAACGGCCCTCACATGGGGCACAGCGCCAGTGATCAATCTGATCTTCGGCTATTGCCAAAGGTACGGCTGGCTCACCTTCACGAACCCGGCGAGCGATCCACTTTCCTTGTGGAAGCATCTCATGCTTATGACCATCAATGATCACTTCGTTGCAGGATATACAGCGGAAGTGAACAGGCAGGCCATTCTCAGGGTCAGCAGGCAAGAGATTATCAAATTCAAGTGCCTGATATGTACGACAGTGCGGGCAGGGCAAGTAATAATAGCGCTGATCGCCAGCATCGAAGTCTTCGGAGATTGCACAACTCCCTGCGATGCCGGGTGTCGAACCTTGCCACTCCTTGGCCATGTCGCCATGCATCTTCTGACGCGCACGAGCCTGATCGCGTGGACTTCCGCGACCGTCAACATCACTCAGATATCCGGTGATCTCATCCATGGCGAGATACTTGATCGACACCATCTGCAAGCCCTTAGAGGAACCTGCGTTGACTATCTGACAGAAACCGCCTGCGAAGCGCTTGAATGCCGTAGTTGATCCTTGCTCATCGCGACTGTTGACCGGAAGCACCTTATGTTTGATGCGCGGTGTTGCCTCAATCGTTGGATGTAGCTTGATACGATTGAACTTGGTAGCTTCTTCCAAAGTTGGTAGCACGATCATCATCGAACCGGGTGCCTGATCAACGATGAAGCAAAACCAATTTTCAATTGCTGTCGATTTACCAAGCTGCGCTGCCCAACGTGCTGTGCAACGACGTGCAGGGTGGTCTGGATGCAGGCAATCTTGTGGCTCGCGAAGATAGGGCACGCGGTCGGTGCGAAAATCCCCCGGCCACGGTGAACCCGATTCAGGTGAAACTTTACGGTACCGGTCTGCATGTTCCGAGATGGACAGATTTTCAATCGGACGACTGGCAGCTTCCAGCCCTCGCAAGAGCACCATTTCACCACGCGGCAATTCTTTAAATTGCTCGTGTGGCTCCGGGGCGTTCATGGCAGTTCGGTTTCCTCTTTCGTTTCATCGGCAAGGTCTGCCTCGTCGCGCTGACGCATGGCATCGATCCTACCGAGGATAGTTTGATTGAATACGTCCAATCCCTTGCGCATGAAGGCTTTCAGCACGATACGCGCAGATCGTTCATCAAAGCCGTATTTTACCGATGCGTTTGCAGCTTCTGTTTCAAGCGCTCGCTCGAAAGCGCTCTGCATGAGGGCGACAGCATCACGACCCGCACGATCAACTTCCGATACTTTCGTCAGCGTTTTGCGACGTTCTGCAAGATCCATCTCGCGTAACTCAGCGTCGGCTTGCGCCTTGCGCGCTGCGCCGTCTGACTGGCTGCCACCAAATCGCGGCGCAGGGCGGAATGTGCCCTGCGCCGCAGTCGTCCGCGCAGTGGGAGGAGTCGCGCGGATACGAATATTCTCGCCACGGTGAGCAACAAGAGTGTTGAACTCGACCAGACGCGCCTTGCCTTCTTCGCGGATTTCTATCGCTTCGCCATGTTGCTTGATGTAGCGGGACAATGTGGAGCGCTCTACCAAGTCGCCCATTTCGGTCAGCCGTTGCGCGGCTTCCGATATCGAAATCCAATCGCCGTCTGACATGATGATCCGTTCAATGTTGTGTGCATACACACGTGCAAGCACGTGTATGCGTGTATCGCTTTCAAAACGACCTACTGGTGAAATTCGGCAGTCGAGCACGCCCGTACAGTGGGTTTTAGAGGCATACGGTCCCTAAAAAGGGGGGTGGGGTCAGGTCAGGAGCTTTCGGATGACCGCCTCGACCCTCGGAGGCATAGTCACCGAAGCCTCATGTTCAAAGGCTTCCCGCGTCTCACCCCGGATCATTTCATCTGGAATGCGAACCTCGGAGCGGACTTGCGTGACGCGTCGGCTGGCAGCATTCCCTATTCGGCGATAGACGTGGCCATCTAAGTTCCAACTTTTCACATGGCGGTGCGGGAACAGACCACCCATGATGAATGTGCCGCCAAATATCTGGCGGTTTCCAAAAGGGATGGCAGAAACGCCGCGCCTAGTTTCACGGGCACTGAAATACTTTAACCTGACAAATCCACCACGCGATTGCAGAGAATATAGGAGTTTACCCGGTTTTGCCGTATCAACGTTCTTTACTGCCCGAACGATTACCCGCCGCTGCAATCCTGTCTGTTTAGTCAGATTGCGTACAACACGGGTGCGCGACCTTCTACCGACTTGGTTCACAATACGCGGCAAGACTTTGGGGAACTCTGTGTTCAGCCGCTTAATGCCATTGGCATATTTGCGTAACCCTTCAAGATTCTCCCATCGGGCGTTCAGCATCGTTTTGAACTCCCCAAACAAAAACCCCGGTCGCGAGTGCGCCGGGGTTTCATCTAATCTTTTTTAGCCTCCAAGGTGTAAGTCAACTTTCCGCCGCAGGTCAACAAGCTTTTTCAAAATGTTGTGCGCTCACACCTTCAAAAGCCCGGAAAAGCTGGACGCCAAGCATGTCTTTTTCTTCAAGCCATGGTGTCGCCGAGAGCGCTGAATACGTCAAGCGATGCGAGGTCAGGCTTTTTGCGAGTGCTGATTCCAGCACAAGAAGCGCAGCAATCCAAATCTGATAATCTACCCGTCCGAGAATATCGGACAACGGTTCTGGCTGGAATTCGTATTTTACGTATGCGTCACGCTGTGGACGCTTGGCGCGGTGATTATAACCATCCACTTCGAGGGAATATTCCCGACCGAATGCATCTTTCGCAGTACGTCGCATAAACCATGCTGGCTTGCCGTTGCGCTCGATCATGGCTTGCTCAGGCTCTGGAGCATAAAAATCTGGCAAGCGACCAAGAATAGCGGTTGAGATCACGAGTGATACGATGGAAGCGCCGCGTTTGCTGGCAGGGCGCAGGCTGAAACGCTCAACTGCGCGGGAAATCGCATCGCGCGTCAGTTCGCCCTGCTCAGTCCAATCAATGACCGGGTTCCAGCCTTCAGGAAACATAACGTCATATTTCGCAAGCTGCGCCACCGCACGCCCAACCTCAAGTGCATCCTCATGTGGAGCACCTTGCTCAATCCAAGTGCCGGGATCGGCACGGTCGCGATCCACAAGCGTCATCAGTTCGGCATAGCCAAGAACTTTCCCCCATGATGAAGCTTCCAATTGCCGCCAAGCAGAATGAATGCTATCCAGCCCATCAGTGCCGCCACCTTTTGGCAGTTCGTGAACGAAAGCCCAGACGAGAAGTTCTTCAATCGTTACGGTTTTCATCGTTTACACCACTTTCGATAGTTCGCGATAGTTTGCGATAGTTTTGAAATCTTAAATTTTATAATTAATTCAAATAGTTGCGATAGTTGCGACAGTTTAAGCTCATCTATATATAAAGCTTTTCCCCGTACCCCCTTGTTTCCCTATAGTTATATAGGGAAAAACTGGTGCAAACTATCGCAAACCATTGAAATCATTTCATTTATTCCGATGATAAGACTATCGCAAAGTATCGCAAACTACTGCTAACTATCGCGATACTAAACATAGCAATATCAATGACTTGCGAGTTTTCAGGCGCAAGCGACAGTGCAAAGAGGGGTTGCGGGGCATGGATGTGCATTATCATAATTGGTGCCCCTCATAATCGGACGAGCCGCCTCTGTCGGGAGCTTTCGGCACATCTGAGAGACGAAAACCGAAGTAAGTTTTGATGCGTCCGTCCTCGCGCCGGTACTTCTTTTTCATGATCAGTCCGAACTTCGTCAGTGAGATCGGTCTGCCACCTTGGTCCACGGTATAGTCCACATAGGCCTGGTAGAAGTCGCGTGCAGTCACTTGGCCGTGTTCGTCAGGCTCAATGCACCGAGCGGCGAAGGCCGACGTGGGGTCCATTTCGTCGCGATATTCCTGAGTTTTCTCCTTCACCGAATCCGGGATAATCAGCCCCTCATTCAGAAAGATTTTCACCCCCTCTATGAGCCAGTTTAATATGCCGGAATACTCGGGCCTGAATTCCGACACGACCTCCTCGAACTCGCGCTGCTCCTCCGTTTTAAGCGTCACAGGCCAGTGCACAACGACCATACGTCGCCAGATGCCGTTATCCGTGCCTGTGATGCGCGGATAACCGTTCCCCGACATGTGGCCGGTAAAAATGGGTTTGAAGTCGAAATAGCCCTGAAAGAGGTCGCGGACAGTGAAGTCTTCGCCACCGGTCAAATCCTTGACCAGATTTTCACGCAAATCCTCGCCTTCAGGCAGTTCTTTCACACGCAAGAACCTACGCCCATAGAGCCGCGCCATATCTGGGGAAGCTGCACCACCAGAATTGCCTTCACCAATGAAGGATTCTGACGGCAGTGTGACCGCAATATCCCCGAATAGCCGACATAGGGTTTCCATGTAGACGGACTTACCGTTCGCACCAAAACCATAGTGAAAGAATAACTTTTGAACTGTCAAACCGACGAGACCAAGCCCGGAAGCAACCTGCACCATCCGCCGCACGTCATCGTTCGGGAGCATACGCTCAAGAAACGCGGTCCATTTCGGACAGGTGGCCTTCCTATCGTATGACACAGGCACAATTTGGGTCATTAGGTCTGTGCGTTTGTGCCCTTTGAAGGCTTCCACCTTGGCAATCTTCTTTTCAATATATTCTGGCACGTTATATCGAATATTCTCATCATCATCATATTCGGGGTTCCGCACCTTCTCCAATGATCGGGAGAAAACCAACGTATGATCCAGAAGCGCTACTTTGAGCGGATCGGCATTAAAATCATCAGGCCCACGCATCACATGCGGCGCGAGACAGGTCAGCATAGCTTCAAGCCGCGCCTTGTTTTTAGATGTTACGGCATGATCCATCCGTCGCTTTTTGCGCTTGCCTAAGTTTTCCTTGGCATTCATCGCGGCGGTCGCGAGTTTCTTTTCAAGCTGCGTCCGCTCATGCTCCTCTTTCTTCAATGCCTCTTTTGCAGCTTTCACCACCTCGAACTCATCGGGCGAATATTCAAGAAATTCTGTTTCCATGGCAATGCGTCCGCCAAGCTGCTGCGCCACTGCCAGCGAACGAGGGTCGCCCGTATCGATATCCCAATGGGTCCCGTCCCATATGGCATAGGTGGCCTTGCGCGCCTTGCTTTGCGCGAGCACCAACATATCTTCGCCGAAATGCCTTTGCAGGCGCTCTGCGTTGTCGGTGTCGGAGTGATCGAGCTTTGCGCAAGCCTTCACGACGCCACGATCTACGGAACGGTTGTCGCGCAATGTGGCTTGTGGCTCACCATCATCATTATGTGTGTGATTTGCATTATGACCGCCATCGGCAGTGGGGTTACGGGGTTCAAGTGCAGCAGCGTCAGCTTGCCGCGTTGCCTCACTCAGGATAGCGCGCACAGCAGCCGGTATGTCTTTGATATTCTTGGTCACGCGGCACCTGCCATCATTTCAGAAAAATCAATCCCGGCTGGAGGCCAGGCAATCGCAACCCGCCGCCCTTCACGCATAATACGGGCTTTGGCGCGTACCATTGCGGCGGCGGTCATAATGCGTTCGGAATCCCCATCACCAAGCAACACCACATCGCGAACGTGCTCAGGCATCCAGAAAGCATCATCGTCAGCCTGATCAGCACGCGGTACCGGTCCTTGCACCATCACGGCACGTAATCGATCTTTGGCATCCGCTTTTTTCAATGTTGGATGCGCAAAGCGGGATGAGGGATCTGCAGGACCGGCAAGATTACCGAGATCACCGGCAGCAAAATAGAACGTGTCATCACGGAAGCCCTCTGCACGGCCAACCGCGGCCACATTTTCAATTCCTTCACCTCCAACCCAACGAAGAGCGTCTGGTGATCCAGCAATCGGTATCAAGCCGCCCTTCTTGGAGCCGCGCATTTTTTTGGATGGAAGAAACTCGCCGGATTCTTGATCAACAATTTCCGGGCGGCATTTTGGGCGATTGTTGAGATCAATCCAAGTGATGTGGCAACCAATGACAGTGAGGTCGGAAGCAACAAAAGGGGCGACCATAGCCGGGCCTTCATGGATTACCTCGTCACCACGCCAGTAAGGTACAGACGGCGCTATCCGCAACCATGTCGCCTGTGGCACACCCGCGCCACGTGTCGTAAGATAAAAGCGACCATCTGGCTGAGAGGCTGAAACTAAGTCAGTAGCACGGCTATAAATGCCACGAGCTTTGTTCCGTTCTTTTTCACGGTAATCCGCCTGCTGTTCATTCTGTCTGGCCTGCAATTCCTCATTGCGGCGGCGCTGTGCTTCTAGCCTCGCCAGTCGTTCCTCGCGATCACTATCGCTTTCACGCTCGCCACCTTCTGGAATTGGCTCTCCCGTTAGTATTGAGCAGGCCTCAAGCAGTCCATCACGGCTGCGAGTGTTGAGACCGTGAATATGTGCAGTCATACCGATTGCATCATTGCCGCCGATACCACCCTGACGGCAGTTCCATTTTCCCTTTTGAGTATTGAACGCAAAAGTATCGCGCCCACCGCAAGCAGGACAGGGTTGCGGGTGTTCGTTGCCGCTTGCGCGGAATTTGAGGCCAAGGCGCTGCGCACCGTCTGCAATAGAAATTGCACGAGCATTTTCGACGAATAGCTCAAGAGTGGGATTCATGATTATGCTTCCTCTAACATTTCAATCCGCCTTCCGATCCAGCGCATACAGTTGATAGCCATGGAGTTGCCGAGGGCTTTGTAACGCGGTCCGTCAGCGGCCACTTTCTTGCCGACAGGGATATTCGTGTAACCATCCGGGAAACCCTGCAGGCGCTCGCACTCTGTTGGCGTGAGGCGACGGACTGCCAAACCTGATTGCACTGCAACCTGTCCACCCGCGTTCTGGTTTCCGGCGCGGCTATTCACTGCCCTTAAAGTTGGGCTGATTTCACCAACTCCGAAACCGCTTTGACCTGATGCTTTGCTGTCAAAAGCTATCGGGAGGAAATGACCAGCTGCGGCGCCTTCTGGCCGACCGCCTGCGCCGCCTGTGAAGCTGTCTTTGCAGATTGCACCGGCGACAATAGGAGCCTCATGATTACAATTAAGCGTTGGCGCGCAGTTAAAACTGATCTCGGCTCCACTTTGACCTGTGGCCATCGAAGTGATGTCGCGATCTAATCCAAAAGCCACTGCTGGTAATGGTCTGCCACCACCGGATGGCGAGCCTTTCAGCAGCGGGCCTGTTGCCTCGTCGGGGCCGTGCGCGTTGTTTTCGTAATCTATTCCACCGATGAGGCTACGGCATTCAGCGCGCTGCGCAGTTGCACGGGAAGCGTTTTCCCCCGGTTCTCTGCTCGGCGCAGAATTCCCTGACATGCCTTCGCGCTCAAATAATACCGCAGCGGCACGTCTCCAATCTCCAAGATATCCGACAATGAACACACGCCTTCGTCTTTGAGGGACTGCCCGTCCATACCCGTCCACTCGGACATACTGAGCGTCAAGCACTCTCCAGGCCGCATGATACCCGCATTCTTCCAGCCCTCGGATAAAGGTTCCAAAGTCCCTTCCTCCGTTGGAAGACAGGACGCCGGGGACGTTCTCCCAAACCAGCCAGCGGGGCTGATAGCGTCGAGCGATGGCAAGATAGGTGAGCATGAGGTTGCCGCGTGGGTCAGCAAGTCCTTGACGAAGTCCAGCGACCGAGAAGGATTGGCAGGGCGTTCCGCCGACAAGAAGGTCAATTGCATAGTCTGGCCATTCCTTGAATTTGGTCATGTCGCCAAGGTTAGGGACACCATTTGCCGTCAGTTTTTCACCCGGCATGTTTGCACCGTAGTGGTGAGCGAGAACCTGTGAGGGAAAGCGTTCGATCTCAGAAAAAAAAGCAGGAGACCAGCCGAGCGGATGCCATGCCTGTGTCGCAGCTTCGATACCGGAACAAAGGGAACCGTAATGTATCATTCGCAGTCCACCATGCGGTCTGCACGTCCATCGGGCAGCCTGATCTGCGCTGGCGATGTGGTGAGATGTCTGCGAATAGAGCGTTCGCTAAATCCGGAAGCTTCACGCATTTGCTTTCGCGTAAGACCCATCTCACGCAACAGGGCCAAACCCTCGATAATAGTTGCGGGGTGCAAATCAGTTCTGAAGCTTGCCGGTGTTATGCTTCCCGGCTGGCCAAAAGTTTTCATGGATAAGCCTCTCGTCTGGTGGCGAGTTCATTGCGGTCAAAAAAGCTGTGAGGGCGCTCAAGCCATTGGCAAAGCGCATGCGTAGATTCTGGGCCGATGCGCTTTCCACTGATCACGCGACGCACATCATCTGAAGGGATGGCGCAGATACGTGCTACATCGCTTTCCCTCATGCGTGAGCAAATGCGCTTGCGATCCACATACATCCCGAGAATGGTGAAATCGGTTAGAGTGGACGCGCTCATTCAGCCACACTCCCGCCAAACAACTCACCTTGTCTGGCATCCTTGCGATCCAGCATACGGAGGACCGTTTCACCAACATGCTGGCGATCCCATATGAACCACCCATTGAGCATGGGTGGTGCGCCCTGACCGGTAAAATCAATCTTCCAGCGCATCAGGTACACACGAGATGGGGGGAACTCAGTCCAAAAACCGCCCAATCCACCCGCGCCCGGCCATGACCAGTTGAGCAACAGCGCCATATATTCTACGCCAAGCGTGTCCAGTGCGTGGTAGAGCCAGCGGGCTTTACCCTTGCCTAATGCATGGATAGCTGGTGTGCCCCAGCCACAATCGATGAAGGGTGGGTTAGTGAATATCGCCGGAGCCGGAGCAGATGCGTAATCATAAAAATCACGGATCTCAGCACCGCAGCCACGATCAATAACATCAGATGCGTAAACATCCAGACCAACCGTGCGCAGTTCACGTACCATTGCACCATTGCCAGCTGCAGGCTCCCATATGCTGTCAAAGTCGCGCAAACGCGCTAATTCGGCATGTATTAATGCGCGGGTTGGCTCTGGCGGGGTAGGATAGAATTCGTTCTTTTCCCGCTCCCGCTTATCAGATTTCACAATCTGGCCATCAAGCAGCACCGGAGAAACTTTTGCTTTTTTACCCATAGCGCGGAATAAACCGCTGGCGGATACCGTCATCGTGACACCGCCCACCAAAGCATGAATGCGTACATTCCGCCGATAGTGCCACCCGCGCAGACTGACGACAGAAGTATAAACAAACGTGTGAATTCACGATGCGGGCGCGGCTGGCGAATTACCATCATTCATCACCTACAATGCGCAGGCTAGGATCGCCGCGCTTTGCATTGGCCATCTGATGGGAAATGCTGCTGCGCAAATCGGTAACCGAACGCTCAAGGTTTGAACTCACACGGTCCATTTGTGTGGCTTCCGCATGCGTGACCTTGCCATCTGCGAAAGCTTGCGCGCTGACGCTCATCAACTCACTGGCATTACGCATGACGCTGGAATGCGCAGCCAGCAAGTTGCCGGTTGCGCGTACATCATCATCCGGATCAGCAAGCCGCCGCCCATTGAGCGCTGCCATGGCTGTTGTCACGACCGGCACACCGCATTCACGTTCCAGCATATAGACAGCGTTGAGCGGCATCAGGTCTGTATCAGTGGTGTTGTTCCACCTGCCGACCTGACTTTTTGAGATGCTGGTGATTTCGGAAACGCGTTCAATCCCGCCGCAGTATTTTATCAGATCACGCTGTGCGGACTTAATCCGCAAAAACCATGCCTCGTTTGCAAGTGCCATAGTGAAGTCCTCAAAAGACAAAGCTTTCCCGTGGCGGGAAAATCCGCAGTTTTTTCCCGCCACGGGAAAGGTTTTTGAATGTCAGATTGTCAGGGTCGGAGCGCTAAGGCGGACTAACCACCTTGGTGCTTCGGAATGGTCGGGCAGACAATTGCAACAAGGGGGCTAAGTGCCGATGCCAATACCGAATGTGGAAACGTCGCTTGTCATGGAGCGGATCAAAAGCGAGGCGTTGGCCAAGGCCTTTGAGGAGCTTGCCGTATTGCTTGCTGGCAGGATCGACCACGGTCACTACCGGGCACTGAATTCGCGCCTTGTTGAGATCGTCGAGCGCATGCCAGTCGTCCCATTGAAATATGCGGCGGGCGTGCAAATTGGAGCGCTCGATCAAGAGCTGGTCAAGCAAAACGCGGTAAGCATCACAATCAACGCGATTGACGACGCGTTCAAGGCGGCGCGCAAGCGCTTGCGCCGATAAACGGCATGAGGTCGCATAAAATGACAAATCATCATGGCGCGCAGCTTCACGTTCGAGCTTCCGAATTTCACGCTCAACAAGCAAACGCAACCGGCGAATGCGAACACGACACAAATCGCGCCGGGAATGCCCATAGAACAGCGCGCAATAGGCATCATACAGATGGCGGAAAATACTCATGCTGACACCGTTTTAGCTGGCCCAGATCCATAAACATCCGGGCGCAATAAATGCCTTGAGACGCCGGTCAACTCCTCAACCTTAAGCGCCCGCTTTGGCGGGACCACATCCCATTGCAATACTGCAGACGGGCTTAATCCGAGATGACGCGCCAGCAAACTGGCACTGCCAAGTTTGTCAATTGCAAGCTTTAGAGCTGCGTTTGGGGTGATGTTCGTTTCCATAGCCGGATATAAGCATAACTTGAAAATCAATGCAAGCAACTCTTAAGTGGACGAGGACCATGTTTAAGCTTCACATGCGCGACATGAGCAGAAATGAATTGGCTATCAAAGTTGGCACTGCAATCCGCGTTGCTCGCAAGCAGCGGGGGATGGTTATGCGCCAAATTGCGGAGCACCTGAACACAAAGACAGCAGCGGTTGGCAATTGGGAGATCGGCAAGAATCTCCCTTCCACAGAGAACCTGATAAAGGTAGCGAATCTGCTGCGGGTTGACGCAGCCGCGCTTGGACAGGGCAATGTTATCTACTTAGGTGACGAGCCAGTGAATGACGCTGAAGTCATTTCTGATCTGCATGAGCTTGTTAAAGGCCCGCTAGATGTAGAAATCAGGGGTGTTGCGGTAGGGGGAGATGACGGCGATTTCTCCCTGAATGGTGAAATCGCAGGATATGTTCGCCGCCCTCCAGGCATTTCAGGCATCCGCAAGGTTTTCGCACTGCACGTATTAAGTGACAGTATGTGGCCACGTTATGAGCAAGGGGAGCTTGTTTATTGTGGCGGCAGGGATGCTATACCAGGCGATGACGTTGTCATCGAGATGTTTCCCAAGCAAGAAGGAGACTTGGGGCACGCATATATTAAGCGCCTCGTTAAGCGCTCAAAAACTGAGATTGTCTGCTTACAGTTCAATCCGCAAAAAGAAATATCGTTCGATCCTTATGAGATCAAAAATATGTGGCGTGTCATCCCGCTGCGCGAGCTGCTTGGATATTAAGCCGTGATGCGTTTGCACGCTCACGGTCTAATTCCGTCTTAAATGCAGCGCTGATAATAACATTTTTCCCAGATTCTCCCTCTGAACGGCATGAAGAGCAGAATAGCTTTTGGCCAAGTTCATTGAGCGTCGTCGTATATTTAAAGCCGAATGTGTAAAACTCGTCTGGCTTTCGCCAGCGCACATGCCCGCAATCTCCACACTCAATTGAGATCGAAATTGTCTGCCCAATCGTTGGTTCTTTCGGAAACATAGCACCCCCATACGCCACTCTGTTCTATATTCGTTCCCTATAAATAATCCAATCCTTATGAATGTCGAATCGTATTTTTGATTTTCACAGCTTAACTCTGCTTGTATTAAAATATAAGTTATGCTTATATCCGCTTACAACATTCAAGTTGGAGGCGAATATGAATCTCCCTTTAAGTCATTCTCAAACAGTTCAACCGTTCGCAACACGGTATGGTTATCCATTGCGCGGTGATAATCCACGCGCCGCTGAGACAACCCCACATTTGCGCGCCATAGAAATGGCAAGGACGATGCAAGACATTGCGGCATCAAATGGCTCCGCATGCTTCCTTGACCTAACCAGAGCGGGATTCACCGCTTCCGAAATTCTGGAGTTTGGTACTCAAGCACAAAATCTCGCGGCTCAATGGAAGTCCGAAAGCCGTAAATCGGCTTATGACAATATTGAAGACATGGCCATGAAGGTGCGCGAGCCTTTGCCTAATCGCCCGCCAATGACTGAGAATTTCCTGACATCATCTGCTTTCTTTGAGGCATGGGGCCGCTACTGTGCTGGTCGGGGCGCACTTATGCTTGACCCTTGGGCGGCACAGCGCGAGCGTTGCATCGTCCATCTCGGGCTGTTTCTCAATATGCTGCCACTCTTACCAACTGAGCGCGGTCGACTCCTGCAAGCTGCTGAAAAGACGCTGCCAAAGATTGCGGTCACTCATGCGAGGGCGATGTCATGAGCACTCTTGGCATACGCGATCAGGAGCAAGCATCCTACGACGCCAGCGAACCAGCGCAACGGGGCAGTCGTGCAGTAATGTCATTTCGCCCGGATGGCAGCCTTATGAATCTTGCTCAGCCAACTCTGGCTGATGTTCACTGGCAAACGTTGGGAAATGCTCTCTCAAAGATTGCTCGGTTCAACGGCATTTATTGTGGGCTGGCATATTCAGTGGCACAGCATAGCGTTATGGGCGCTGATGCTTTGATGAATGAAACTGGCGACCCTGTATTGTCAGGCTACTTCCTGCTGCATGATGCCCATGAAGCATGGATTGGCGATCAGTCACGTCCTACGACCGAACTACTGGCTGACGCTCTTTACCGTATGCATGACATTCCCTCACATTGGGTACGCAACGCTGTCGATGCGATCAAAGCCAAACTTGATCAACCCATTTTTGCTAAAGCTGGCCTGTCATCTGTTTTGCCGCAAGCTGTGGGCGACATGGATGAACGTATGCTGCGCGCTGAGACGCTCGCACTGTTCGGCAGTGTTGGTTATCGCAATCTGGCAGGTCGCGAATTGCCAATGCCAAAACTTACCGGCGCTATTAAGCCATGGGGCGCGCTTAAGGCCGAGGAACAATGGCTCGACCGTCTTAAACGTTATCTTGGTATCGATTGGAGAGCATCATGAGCCTCAATCGACACGAAATGATTGGTCGCCTTGGGGCAGACCCGGAAGTGCGCAGAGCGAATAATGGCGACACGATTGTCAGCATGCGCATCGTCACGTCCGATACATGGCGGGACAGAGACACCGGCGAGAAGAAAGAAAAATCCGAGTGGCATACAGTCGTGATTTTCAATCAGAACATAGCCAAGACGGCAGAGCAATATCTGAAAAAAGGCAATATCGTTTTCATCTCTGGCAAAGTCCGCACACGCAAGTGGGAAGATCAGAACGGTAACACCCGATATTCGACCGAAACCGTTCTGGAATCCTTTGGTGGTGAACTTCAACTGTTACCGCAGGGCAATGGCAGTGGTCGTGGCACCCCAAGCCCAGACGATTACGGCGATACTAGAACGCGCGACCAGTCAAACAAAACCCAATCGCCGGGAAACTACGCCAATCAGAGCGGCGGCGGTTTTGCTCGTGATCTCGATGACGAGATTCCTTTCGCACCTGAATGGCGCGGATAAGGCACTTCTAACCTTCATAAAACAGCAGCAGAGGAAGCCATGCAGCGCATACGTGACTCTAATACCATCATCAGCATTCTTGAAAATGGCGAGGTCGTTCCTCGTATGTCAAAGGAATTGCTGGAAACATTTCTCGCCTTGAAAGAACACACAGGCGACCGCCCGAAGGTTAAGGCCAAGGGATCAGTTAGTCTCAAGCTGAATATCGAAGTTGTAGACGGGACAGTCACCATCGAAGCCGAGATTGCTTCAAAGCGTCCTAAGCCCGTTCATGGTTCTTCGCATTTCTGGATGCTCGAAGACGGAAGCCTTTCGACACAACACCCAAAACAAATCGACATGTTCGGCGGTCCACGCGAGGCCACCCGAAACACGTCCGAAGCATTCACTGCTTAATTAGCACCATTAATAGGATTTAAAATGTCTGAGACCCCTATTTCAACAAATGCCGTCCACAACCTGGCAATTGATATTACAGCTGCTGCAGAACTTGGCGCGCAGGCAAGCGGCGCTGAACTGGTTAAAATCGAAACCACAGAGTCAATGATTGGCCTCCCAAAGGAAGTGCCAGCTCTACTAACACGAGGCAGCGCGCCGTCAATTTCGAGCGTTGATCACATTCTCGAAAAATATCGGGTGTTCCCTAGTCGTAAGCGCGGCACAGCGCACGTTCAGACATTGGATGCACTGATTGATTTAACCAACCGCCACAAGACCGACGATTCAGCAATTTTTGCTAATCTCGACTGGACGAAACCAAGCCTCACGTCTGTAATTGATTATCATCGCAATGCGTCAGGCGGTGATGCCGATAATTGTCAGCATCGCATCCACTACGAGTTCCCATTGTCTGACGATTGGAAACTCTGGATTAAAAATGACGGTGAAGTCATGGAGCAGCAGGACTTTGCCCTTTTCTTGGAAGATCGGATTCCCGATCTTGCCTCACCGACCGAAGGTGAAATAGCCACTATTGAGCGTGATTTTAATACAACCGTGGCGCTCCCCTCTCAGCTGGTAAATTTGTCTCGTAAAATGCAGGTCAATGTATCTTCGCAAGTGAAGACAGAGACAAAACTTCAATCAGGTGAAGGGCAGATTCAGTGGGAAGAAACACATACCGGCGCTGATGGGCAACCGGTCAAAGTGCCGGGCATATTCATTCTGTCTATTGCCCCGTTCTTCATGAGCGAAAAAGTGCGCATCCCGGTGCGCCTACGTTACCGTATGAGCAACCAGAAAGTTGTCTGGTTCTATAATATTTATCGTCCAGATCTGGTCATTACACAGCAAGTTGAATCTGACTTGCTGACGCTTACAAAGCAGACTGAATTGCCTTCATTCGCTGGAAAGCCGGAGGCTAACTGATGCCGGCAACCAGTTTTACAATAGCGCGGGGAGCATTGCTCCCCGCCTTGAAGGCGGTCAATCGCGCCGTAGAAAAGCGCAACACCATCCCCATCCTTGGCAATCTTCTTATCAGCGCTGAGAATGACCATCTGTGTGTAACAGGCACAAATCTTGATCTTGAAGTGCGCGCGACGGCGGAAGCTCCGGGCATTGGTGTAATCACGCCATTTACGATGCCGTCAGCACTGCTGCATGATGCAGTGAACAAGTTTGCGGATGGCGTGGATGTGAAATTTGACGGCAACGATGCGCATGTAAACGTTTCATCCGCGCGTTCAAAATTCCGTCTGCAGGTGTTACCGGCGTCAGACTTTCCCGAAATGTCATCGGGCGAATTTAGCCATCACTTTGCGCTGAAAGGCGCAGACATAATCGATGCTGTTTCAAAGGTCGCCTTTGCCATTTCTACAGAGGAAACCCGATATTACCTTAATGGGATTTTCCTTCACCGGACTGATGATCATCTGGCGTTTGTCGCAACCGATGGCCATCGCTTGGCACTGGTTAAGCTTGCCCCACCAGAAGGCAGTGACGAGATCCCCGGCATCATCATCCCGCGCGCAACCGTTGGTTTGTTGAGGCACCTTGTGAGCGCTGAGGGTGACGTATCTGTCAGCCTGTCCGCAAGCAAAATCCGTTTTGAACTGGCCGATGGCGTTGTGCTTACTTCCAAACTGATTGATGGGAACTACCCGGACTATATCCGCGTCATTCCTACCAGCAACGATAAGGCATACACGGTTGAACGTGAGGCGCTCTCAGCTGCTCTTGGGCGCGTTATGACCCTTTCATCAGAGCGCGGGCGAGCTGTGAAGTTCAGTTTCTCGTCGGGCGAACTGCGGCTGGAAACAAACAATCCGGATAATGGCACCGCGCAGGACAGCATCAACATATCCACCGGTGCGCCTGATGAGCTCGAAATCGGCTTTAACGGTCGTTATTGCCTCGACATATTGGAAGCCATCGATGCCAAGGAACTGACGTTCGAACTCGAACAGCCCGGATCACCCTGTAAAATTTCAACCAAAGACGCACCAGTCAGCGGCGAGAAGCCCGTGTTCGTGCTGATGCCTATGCGGGTGTGAGGTGAATTATGAGAAGGCCGGTTGCATTCAAACAAGCGGACGTAACCCGTGCAATAAAGGGCGCGATAGCTGCTGGATTAAAAGTTACACGCGCAGAGGTGGATCAAAGCGGCAAGATTATCGTCTTGGCTGGCGAAGAGAAGCCTACACCCGCAAACGCGCTTGATAAATGGCTCACAGAAAATGCGAATTAATATGAAAGGAATTCATCGGGTTAAAAAGAAGCTTTCCGACGGTACGACGGCTTATTACTATTATGCATGGCGTAATGGCCCCCGCATCAAGGGGCAGCCTGGCAGCGATGAATTCACTCAGTCTTATTACGAATTGGTTTCGGCTAAGAAAAAGCCGGATTCTACAATGCTGCAATCTGTTCTGAATGAATTTCAAGACACGACTATATGGGCTGATCTTGCTCCACGCACACAGCAGGATTACATCAAACAGATCAAAGTCATTGAGAAAAAGTTCGGCAGTTTTCCCATTAACGGGCTGGCTGACATTCGCACCAAAGCCGTCCTCATGAAATGGCGAGACGAGTTGGCCAAGAAATCGCGCCGGCAGGCAGATTATGCATGGCAGGTACTCGCCCGAATCCTATCGTGGGCGCTGCCATTGGGGAAGGTGCCTGCCAATCCATGTGAAAAGGGCGGTCGTGTCTATCGTGGAAATAGATCCGAGAATGTGTGGGCAAGTGATGATGAAAGTGCCTTCATGGCTTTGGCACCTGCGCACCTTCATCTTGCACTGCAACTGGCATTATGGACAGGGCAGCGTCAAGGCGATTTGCTGCGCCTGGAATGGCCTGCTTATGACGGGACCAAAATTAGACTGAAGCAGTCTAAAACTGGCGCACGAGTGGTCATCCCTGTTGGGGCACCCCTCAAGATTATGCTTGATGCAATCGAGAATCGCACAGGAACTATATTGAAAAATTTGGACGGGGAGGCGTGGACGAGTGACGGATTTAGAACGTCGTGGCGCAAGGCAAGAATCAAATCTGGCGTATCCGGTTTAACTTTCAACGACCTTCGTGGGACTGCAGTGACGCGTCTGGCTTTGGCTGAATGTACGGAGGCGGAAATCGCTACCATTACAGGTCACAGCCTGCGTGATGTGCGATCAATCCTTGATGCACACTACCTAAATCGCGATCCTAAATTGGCTGAATCAGCCATTCGAAAACTTGAAAACAAACAGAAGTCTGTAAACTGAGGTGTAAACCGCTCTATGCAGGTCTAATCTAATAAGGCGAATTATGTAATGAAATCAGATGGCTGGGGAACCTGGATTCGAACCAGGACTAACGGAGTCAGAGTCCGTGGGTCTACCGTTAACCTATTCCCCAGCACAATCGCTTTTCAGTTCAGTATAACTGAGAGCGATTTCGACGTAAGCAAGATGCTTCATTTGTCGGTGGCCACCATCTAGCGAACTCAAACGGGTAGCGCAAGCCCTTCTTTTAAAAAAATATGGCAAATTCAGTTATTTCTTTGTTTCTCTTCGAAAGCCTTGTACTTGCACCGCAACTTGACAGGTATCCAGAAAAAAAGCCCGGCAGCAGAGGTGCGGCCGGGCAAAAGGGCAGGCTGGCCGAGAGGGGACCCGGCTGTGAAGGTGGCGCCCGCCAGATGTTCGTTCAGCAGATGTGGCGCGTGGCCTCCAAGCGTGCGCGTGCATCTGCAAGTGCGGCCAGAACGCGGGTCGGATCATCCGTCACCCGCGTGTGGATCGCGGTATAAATATCACCATCATGCACCCCAATGTCCTTAAGCAGGTAGCTATCGAGCTGATTGAGATGGCCGACATGGCGTCGGTTTCTGAAAAGCGTCCAGCGACGCATAGCCGACGCAAACACGGAATTCACCATCTGACGCAGCACGGAGGTTGAAGTGCTGGTTTGGGGTAAAGGTGTTATGGTGGTCTTGCTTATCGCTGTCATTGCCGCTCTCCTTCAAGCGCGCTTGTTCAAAATGTTTCTATCGTCAGGTCATTCGCTTTCGCGTCTCCATTCTCTGCGACGCCAGCTTTATCCAAGAATAGAATTGATTGTTCCAACGAATGTTTTTAATATGATAGTTCAATAATTATGATGGATCGTTTTGATGAGCGCGCCTTTAGATCTTGACCAGTTGCAGACCTTCATTGCTATTGCGGATACGGGCAGCTTTACCAAAGCAGCAGATGCTGTTTTTAAAACACAATCAGCTGTTTCCATGCAGATGCGCCGCCTTGAAGAACGCATTGGGAAGCCGCTTTTTGAACGGGATGGGCGCATTAATCGCCTGACTGAAGATGGCGAAAGGTTGCTGCTTTATGCACGTCGTATGTTGCTGTTAAATGGCGAAACCATCGCAGCCTTTGACGATACGCAACTTGAAGGCCATGTCCGCATTGGTACGCCTGATGATTATGCGGATCGGTTTTTGCCTGAAATCATGGCACGTTTTGCGCGGTCAAACCCGCGTGTTGAATTGTCGGTTGTGTGCGAACCAACGGTTAATCTTGACGAAATGATCCGTCGTGGCACGCTCGATATCGCGCTGGTTACGCAATGCGATGATAAGCGTCGGTCTGAAGTTGTGCGAACGGAGCCGCTTTTGTGGGTCACTTCGGCTACGCATGCAGTGCATGAAGAGGCGATGTTGCCACTGGCGGTGGGAAGACCCACATGCATCTGGCGCAATGCTGCAATCAATGTTCTCGAGCAGGCTAACCGAGATTATCGCATTATCATCACGAGTTGGTCTGCGACCGTTCTGGCGGCGGCGGTTCTTTCGGGGCTAGCAGTTTCTGTTTTGCCGGAATGTGCGCTGCGTCCAGGCATGCGCGTGCTGGGCGAGGCTGACGGATTTGGTGCTTTGCCAGAGTTTGGCATTGGCATTATGCGTGGGCATAACAAGCAGAATGCAATTGTGGACGCATTGGCACAGCATATTATTGAAAGTCTTGATAATATTTCTTCGCCCCCTCCGTCAGCTCTTTCGTCTGCTGAAGTGTCATCCTTCTCATCCATTAGAATGCGTCGCGTGCGTAGCAATGAATTATTACCGGGTTGGTGAGGGTTGAACGTGCGTAAGCCTGAAGAGTGGCGTCTTGTCCCGTTGACCGCTGATCCTCGACTGATACCTATTGCAGGATGAGCATAGGTTTCGATTCTGATCCTAAGGGCACCGCTTCTAATGTAGCGGAATATAGCGTTTCTGAGATTTCCGGCGCTTTGAAGCGCACGGTCGAAGATACGTTTGCGCATGTGCGTGTGCGTGGAGAAATTTCCGGCTATCGCGGACCGCATTCGTCGGGACATGCCTATTTTGCGTTGAAAGATGACCGCTCGCGGCTTGAGGCCGTGATCTGGCGCGGCTCCATGGGGCGTTTGCGGTTCCGTCCGGAAGAAGGCATGGAGGTTATTGCCACAGGCAAACTGACCACCTATCCGGGCTCTTCCAAGTATCAGATTGTCATAGAACAGATGGAGCCTGCTGGCGCGGGTGCGCTGATGGCACTGCTTGAAGAGCGCAAGCGCAAGCTGGCTGCGGAAGGCTTGTTCGACCCGGCTGCCAAGCAGCTATTGCCGTTTATGCCGCGGGTGATTGGTGTTGTGACATCGCCCACCGGTGCCGTGATCCGCGATATTATTCACCGCATTTCGGATCGCTATCCGCTGCGTGTCATTGTCTGGCCTGTGCGTGTGCAGGGTGAGACAAGCGGTGCGGAAGTGGCTGCAGCGGTGGAAGGTTTCAATGGACTGGCCGAAGACGGCATGATTCCACGCCCCGATGTGTTGATTGTTGCGCGTGGTGGCGGCAGTCTCGAAGATCTTTGGGGCTTTAATGATGAGATCGTCGTGCGGGCAGTTGCGGCGTCACATATTCCGGTAATTTCAGCTGTCGGCCATGAAACGGACTGGACGCTAATTGATCTGGCAGCCGATGTCCGCGCACCAACGCCGACAGGTGCTGCCGAAATGGCCGTCCCGGTCAAGGTTGATCTGGTGGCAACAGTTGCCGCACAATCTGCGCGTCTGTCTGCGGCCATGTCCCGGTTCATCGATCAAAAGCGTCAATCCTTCCGCGCTACCGGTCGTGCGCTGCCATTAGCTGATCAGCTGCTTGCCCTGCCGCGTCGTCGCTTTGATGAGGCTGCGTCGCGCCTCACACGCGGGTTGTTTGTAAACACGCAAAAGAAACGCGTACAATTTGAAGGACGTGCACGGCAATTGTCGCCACGTTTGCTGCAACGTGGTTTTGACGAGCAAAAGCGTCATATAAAACTGCTTGGTCAGCGCTTGCCGCGTGCGCTGGAAGCATTTTTGCGCGAGCGCCGCATCATGTTTGCAAGACGCGCCGACCGGCTGACGCCGGAGCCTTTGCTGCGGCGCACAACGCTTGCGAAAAATGCCATGGAGCAACTTGATCGCCGCCGCGATCAGGCGATTAACATATTGATTGAACGCACCAAACGACGCGGGCAGGAACTGGAACGGCTGATGCGCACACTTTCCTATGAAAGTGTTCTGGATCGCGGTTTTGCGGTTGTTTTCGATGCGGCAGGGAAGCCGGTTAAGCAGGCCGCGAATGTTGGCAATGGTGATGCTTTGTCGATTCGCTTCCGCGATGGTGATGTGTCGGCTGTGGCTGGAATTACTTCAGGACGCTCTTCAAAGAATAAAGCGAGCAAAACGGGGACACCGGATTCCGACGATCAAAACTCGTTATTTTAGACACATATCCAAAGCCATTTCACAGAATTGAGGTTCTTTGCACACTCTTAAGGCTGACTTAAGTTTGGTTTTCTCTTTCGTTATCCCAGCGAGTCACGTGGCTCACAAAAATGAAGCTGAAAGAGTTTTTGAATGTCGGTTAAGTTTTTTCAAGGCCATGGGGTAACCAGTCGTCGTGCCTTTCTGATTGGTGCAAGTGCTGTAGCGCTTTCCGGCTGTGTTTCAACAGCACAGCAGCCGGGTGCGGCTAAAGTGGCCAAGGCTCCTGCTCCGGTTCGTGCCGTACCGCCGATGTATGAAGCGATGCCCTATGAGCAGTTCCCACTGCCTGCGGTGAATGTCGCCAAGGTCGATCCGAAATTCTGGCGGCAGGAAGTTGATTATCCGACCAGTGAAAAAGTCGGCACTGTGATCGTCGATACGCCTAACAAATATCTTTATCACGTTCGTGGCAACGGTCGCGCCATGCGCTATGGTATTGGTGTGGGCCGTGATGGCTTTTCATGGGCGGGTCGCGCAATCATCGCCTATAAGCGTGAGTGGCCGCGCTGGACGCCGCCGGATGAAATGGTGGCGCGCCAGCCTGCGCTTGAACCCTATAGCATTGCCAATGGTGGTATGCCTCCGGGCCTGAAGAACCCGCTCGGTGCGCGGGCGCTGTATATTCATAAGGATGGCCGTGACACGATATATCGTATTCATGGTTCGCCTGAAGAATGGAGCATCGGCAAGGCCGTGTCGTCAGGTTGTATTCGCCTGCTCAATCAGGATGTGATCGATCTCTATAACAATGTTCGCGATGGCAGCACGATTGTGGTGATCCCTGATCCGAGCAAAGGAACACAGGTTTCAGCGTAACCAACAACAAAAGGCGCGGATCTCCGCGCCTTCTGTTTATTTATTGCCTGTTGCAGCAGCGATATTTTCAGCACTGCGCCAGAGTGATGGTCCCTGCATCACGACAACGCCCACGGCAACCAATAGAACACCCGCTATGCGCGATGGCGTGATTTCTCTTGAGGCAAATCCCATAATGCCGAAATAATCGACCAGCACCGCAGCAATCAATTGCCCGGCAATAACTGCTGTCATAAAACCTGCGGCGCCAAGTTTGGGTGCGAACAAAATAGCTGCCGTGATGTAAAACACGCCGGCAATTCCACCGATCCATATCCACTTCGGCTGACCTGAAAGGCCGGTGAAGGTGGGTAGCGACACTTTCATTGCCAGCAAAACCGGCAGCACGCAAATGATGCTGACGATCAGCGAAACGACGGTCGCCCACAATGGATGACCGAGTGCGCGGCCCAATGCGGCATTCGCCCCAGCTTGAAATGGCACCACCGCACCGGCGATAAGCGCGGCGACAAGAAATGTAAGTGATCCCTGAGCCTGCATGGAGAGTCCTTTCATCTATTCCTTTCGCTCTGAACTAGATATATGTTTAGTGAATGGGAAATTCGGATTTTCGATTGAGATATGCATCAAAAGAATAATCTAAGAAATGTTGATCTGAACTTGCTCGTTATTCTCGATGTCTTGCTGACGGAACGGCATGTCTCGCGCGCAGCGGTTCGACTCAATATGAGCCAGCCTGCAGTTAGTCATGCTTTGGCGCGTCTGCGTGATCTGCTGGATGATCCATTGCTTGTCCGGGAAGGCGCTGGCCTTGTGCCATCCATTAAGGCAATGGAAATCGCAAAGCCGCTGACGGAAGCGCTATCAGGCGTGCGCGCAGTGCTGGGGCCGCAAGGTTTCGATCCCGCGACTACGCAGTATCGTTTTAATCTGTCGATGTCAGATTATGGCAGTCGTATTGTGTTGCCGGGGCTGGTGCGTGAATTGCGAAAAGACGCTCCGGGGATTGATCTTGCGATCAGCCAATTCAGCCGCGAAGGCATGATAGCACGTATTCTGGATGGCGAGATTGATCTGGGCTTTGGCGTCTTTCCGCATTTGCCAGCCCAGATAACATCAGATGTCGTGATCCAGGACGAATATGTTTGCCTGCTTGACGACCGAACGCTCGAAGGTAGCCGCCTGGACACTGAAACCTATTTTGCACGCCCTCATGCTTTGGTTGCGGTGCGTGGCGACGCGATGACGGAGATTGAGGAAAGCCTGAGGCTCGCGGGACATACACGGCATATCGCGCTTGTTGTGCCGCACTGGAATGTGGCGCCGCAGCTCATAGAGGGGACTGATCTTATTCTGACAGTTGCGCGAAGCGCTCTGAGGAATCTCCCACTGGCGGATAATCTGGTGGTCCTGCCTGTGCCCGTACCCCTGCCGCCACTCGTTTTTGTGCAAATATGGCATAAGCGCCGGGAAAGTGACCCGGCGCATCGCTGGTTACGGTCGAAAATAAGCTCGACCGTCTTTAAAGCTTAGTACGCGTATTCGAGGAAGATCGGCTCAACCGAACCAGCCCAGACGCTGTTGTAAGCTTTGATCATGCGTTCGGCATCAGTGATGCCTGCGGCAACGATTTCTTCAAGCGGTGCCAGGAAATGCGTTTCATCAAAGCCGTCGCTGTTCAACTGTTTGCGGTTGAGAAGGCCAAGGCGCGAAATTTCCAGTGTCTTGCGTGCAATCTGCGCCACCGGCTTGCCGCGGAACGTAGCATTGAGTGCCTTTGCAGGAACATCATTGCGCAGCGCCAGAACCTCTTCATAGGTCCAGTCTTTCGTCAGGTCTTCTGCAGCATCGAGCGCTTCATCATCATAAAGCAGACCAACCCAATAAGCAGGCAGGGCGCAGATTCGACGCCATGGGCCACCATCGGCACCACGCATTTCGAGGAAACGCTTGAGGCGCACTTCCGGGAACAACGTTGAAAGATGATTGGTCCAGTCGCCCATGTTCGGCACCGGATCACTGACTTCACCCTTCAATGCGCCATTCATGAACTGACGGAAGGTAACATGCGTGCAGTCGTGATAACGACCGTCGCGCAGGATGAAATACATTGGAACGTCGAGTGCCCATTCCACATAATCGATGAAGCCGAAGTTTTCCGAGAACACAAACGGCAACACGCCCGAGCGCTGGTTGTCGGTGTCCCGCCAGATATTGGAGCGCCACGATTGAAGGCCATTTGGCTTGCCTTCGGTGAAAGGCGAACTGGCAAACAGTGCTGTCGCAATTGACTGCAACTTCATCGAAACCTGCATCTTGCGGCGCATGTCGGTTTCGGAGCTGAAGTCGAGATTTACCTGAACGGTCGATGTGCGGTACATCATGTCGAGACCTTCATGCCCGACTTTCGGCATGTAGTTGCTCATGATCTTATAACGCGACTTTGGCATCACCGGCGTTTCTGCCAGCGTCCATTTCGGACTGCCGCCAAGGCCGAGGAAGCGGATACCAAGTGGTTCAGCAATCTCACGCACCTGTGAAAGATGCGCATTCACTTCGCGGCATGTCTGATGAATGGAGGAGAGAGGCGCGCCCGACAATTCAAACTGGCCACCCGGCTCAAGCGAAATTGCACCCTGTCCGGTTGGTTCAACGAGGCCGATAATATTGCCTTCATCGATGATCGGCTCCCAGCCAAGCTTGGCTTTCATACCCTCCAGAATGGCTTTGATACCGCGTGGACCATCATAGGGAACAGGGCTGTTATCTGCGACATAGAACGGAAATTTTTCGTGCTCGGTGCCAATGCGCCAGGCATCTTTTGGCTTGCTGCCCTCAGCAAGATAGGCTGCGAGTTCTTCAACACCGGTCAGTGCTGTTTCATCAGTTGTGTCGCGCGCCATATCGTTTGTCCCTAGTCGAATTTGTCTTTGTCAGCGTGATTGGACAAATTTGTCAAATCGCGCAAGTCAATTTCATTGATAATTGAATTTTCTTGAATTCATGCTGGTGTTTTCCAGTCGCCCAGCACGGCCTGAACAAGCGTCAGTGCCGCAACCGCTGCGGTATCAGCGCGCAGAATGCGTGGTCCAAGCGGAATGGCGGTTACAAAAGGCAGGGCGCGCAATTGCTGTCGCTCGCTTTCCGAAAAGCCGCCTTCTGGCCCAATCAGCACAGCGTAAGGGCCGGGTTTCAGATTGCTCAGAATGGTTAGCGGATCATCGCTTTCATAGCCTTCATCGCAGAAGATCAGGCGGCGCGACTGATCCCATTGTTCCAGAAAGCGGTCAAAGCGCAATGCATCGCGGCATTCGGGTATGGCCAACACGCCACATTGTTCCGCGGCTTCAATCGCATTTGCTTTAATGCGATCTGTGCCGAGCTTGGGCACTTGCGTATGCTGTGTGATAACGGGTTGCAGCACGCCTGCACCCATTTCAACCGCCTTCTGCACCATATAATCAAGCCGACCCTGTTTGAGCGGTGCAAAACAATAGATCAGATCGCAAGGCGCAGGCTGCGGGCGGGTTTGTTCGATCACTTCCAGAAAGAGCCGCTTCTTGCCCTCGGGACGAAGCCTGACCCTCCATTCGCCATCCTGTCCGTTAAAGGCCAGAACTTCGTCGCCTTCCTTCAACCGCAACACATGCGTTAGATAATGGGCGGCCTGGATTGGGGCTTCGACGCTTGCCCCTGTAGCAAGGCCAGCTTCAATATGAATTCGTTGCATTTTATAATTTGCGCGCATTTCGCATCGATGACAGAGGGCGGGGCCAATGGTCAAGCCTTTTGGTCGTGCTCCGTGCATCATGAGCGATGTTACACGTTTAATTGATACCAATAAAAACCAGTTGAAATAAACTAAATTGTATCCATATAGATATGATACTATCTATTTGAATGGAACTTAAATCATGAAACAGGCCTGGGTCGAATTTGCGCCGCTGCTCTCAGCCAATTCGCGTGGATGGCGTAAAGCTTTTGACGCGGCAATGGCAGAGCACAGTCTTTCGGATGCAAAAGCCATTCCACTCATGACCCTTCTGCGGCACGGCGACTGCATCCCGCAGGGTGTGCTGGCTGAAAGAGTTGGTATTGAAGGCGCAACGATTGTTCGCGTGGTGGATGATCTGGAAAAAGAAAACCTGATCCGCCGCACCGCAGACGACACAGACCGACGGGTGAAACTCATTCAGCTCACCGATGAAGGCCGCGCCCTCGCACAGAAAGTCGAAAAGACTGCGGCGCGATTGCGCACAGCCTTTCTGGGTGATCTCGATCCTGAAGCTGTTGATATCGCGATGGATGTGCTGCGCAAGCTTCATGAGAAGTTTCAGAACCAGCCGTCCTGAGCAGAGCACGCTTCAACAACTGTAGCCGTAAAGAAAATGATCAAGCCCGCTGAAACATTGCCACGATTTTGGGACGTGGTCTTCTCGCTGAAGACCTTTGCGGCCGCTATGCTTGCATTGTGGATCGCTCTGATAGCAGATCTGCCCAATCCCTATTGGTCTGTGGCTGCGGTTTACATCGTGGCGCATCCGCTTTCGGGTGCGACAACGTCAAAGGGTTTTTACCGACTGATCGGCACCATCATTGGCGGTGCCGTCACGATCCTGTTTGTGCCGAATCTGGTCAATTCTCCAGAGATTTTGACACTGGCCATTGGTTTGTGGATGGGACTCTGCCTTGCAATCAGCTTGCTTGATGGCACACCGCGCAGCTATCTTTTCATGCTGGCAGGTTACACGGTTGCAATTGCAAGTTTTGCCGTTGTTTCAGCGCCTGAAACCACATTCAATTATGCAGTTGGCCGTGTTGAGGAAATCGCTATCGGCATCATCTGTGCTGCGGTGGTCAATCGTCTGGTCTTTCCACGCCACAGCGGTCCGGTGCTTGTTGCACGCATTGATAACTGGCTGCGCGATGGTTCAAAGCTTGCAGTTGAGACATTGCGTGGAAAGGGGGATAGCCCTGAATTTCGCCGTGACCGCCAGCGGTTGGCCGCCGATGCGCTGGAACTGCGTAATCTGACGACACATGTGGCATATGATACGTCTTCAATTCGCAATGTCGCAACCTTATTGCATGTTCTACAGCAACGCATGGTTGCTGTGCTGCCGATCATTTCCAGCCTGAATGATGTGTTGGTTCTCAAGCCCGGTGAAGGTCAGAAATCCTGGCATCCGGCAGTACAGAAATTGTTAGATGAAGCCTGCAACTGGATAGAAAGTGGAGAGGATCTGACTGAACAGCGCCGAGCTGTTCTGCTGGGCTATATTGACGAGATCGACCGTCATGGCAAGGATGCACATACGTGGAATGAATTGCTGCCGTTTAATGTTGCGGCACGCGTGCGTGATCTTGTTCAGATCTGGAGCGACTGTATCACGTTGCGGCAAGACATTATTTCTGGTTCACGCCATTCTCTACGCTGGCGCCGCTACGATGCACATCTGAAGCGTCGTCCGCAGCACAGAGATTATGGCATGGCTTTTCTGTCAGGGTTCTCGGCCTTTCTTTCAACCTGTATCGCAACCGCTTTCTGGATCGCCACCGGTTGGTCACAGGGCAGTGCAGCAGCCATGATGGCTGGCATCTTCTGCTGTATTTTTGCAGCGATGGATGATCCGGTTCCGGTTATGCGCAAGTTTAGCTGGTTACTGCTGATCGTGATTGTTGCAGCCTTCATCTTTGAATTTGCGCTTCTGCCGCTGGTCGATGGATTTATTCCGCTCGTACTGGTGCTGGGATTGTTTTTGATCCCTGCTGGCCTGCTTTTGGCAATACCATCGCAATTTCTGCTTGGCATGGTTCTTTGTGTGAACTTGCCAAACATGCTGATGTTGCAGGGTCATCTTACCCATGATTTCCTCAGTTTTGCCAATGCCAATCTGGCAACGGTTGTGGGTATCATTATTGCTGCGGTTGTCACTTCAATCGTACGCTCGGTGGGCGCAGAATGGACTGTGCAGCGGCTTGTAAAAGCAGGCTGGCGCGATCTCATCGAAGCTACAGAACGCAAGCAGGGACGTCATCGCCGTCTGCGTATGAATAGTTTGTTGCTCAGGATGATTGACCGCATCGGAATGATGACACCACGACTGGCTTTAATTCCCTCTGCCGACATTGCGAAGGTCGATTTGCTGCGCGATCTGCGGAATGGAATGAACACCATCGACATCCAGCAGTATCGTTCAAAGTTACCGGAACAATGCCGACAGGCGGTTGACAAGGTGCTTGATGGTGTTGGTGCGCATTACAAAGCGCTTTTGCGTAACAGAATTGATGAAGCGCAAGCGGATACAGATAAGCGACTTCTTGGCGCAATCGATGAGGCCATTGCCGTCATCCTTGAACATGGTTCGCCTGCAATCACCAGAAGGCCACGCCTGGCGTTGGTTGCGCTGCGCTTCAACCTCTTTCCAAAGGCGCCGCCTTTTGAGTTGCCACCGCAATCGCAACTCGAACTGTCGCAGGCCGCCTGAGACGAACTGGACGAATGGAATTAAAATTATGAGACCGGAATTCGACATCTATGGGATCTATCTACCGAGCCTCGCGGTGCTGGCATTGGGTGCCTATTTCGCAAACTCGCTGATGCAGCGTCTGCTCGCACGCGTGCGATTTTATCGTTTTGTGTGGCACAGACCTTTGTTTGATGCCGCCATGTATTTTTGCATTCTCGGCGCAAGCGCCGTTATCTTGAACGGAATACCACTATGAAGAAGCTTTTCGCACATTCCGGCCGGGTCTTCCTAACCCTCGTCATGGTTACAATGGCAGGGCTTCTCGGCTGGCATCTATGGGATTATTATATGAATGCGCCGTGGACGCGTGATGGTAAAATCCGCGCGGACGTGGTGCGTCTTGCGCCCGATGTTTCGGGTCTCGTCACCGAAGTGCTGGTCCATGACAATCAGGACGTCAAAAAGGGCGATGTGATTTTCCGCATTGATCAGGCACGCTACAAGCTCGCATTGCAGCAGGCGCAGGCAAAACTGGCCAGCAGCAAGGCAGCACTCGACATGGCAAACCGTGATTTGTCTCGTTATCACAAACTCAATGATACGACTGTTACGCAACAGAAGATGGAGCAGATCGAAACCACGACAATGCAAGCCGAGGCCACCTATCGCCAGGCAGAGCTTGATCGTGACTTGGCCGCGCTTAATCTTGACCGTTCGTCGGTAAAAGCGCCGGTGAATGGTGTCATCACCAATTTCTCGCTCCAGCCCGGTGATTATGTAACGGCCGGTTCTGCGGTGACTGCGCTGGTCGATACGGACTCATTTTATGTCTCCGGCTATTTTGAGGAAAACAAGCTTGAGCGCATCAAAATTGGCGACCCTGTTGTCATCGATGTGATGGGCAGCAAGGTGCAGCTCAAAGGCAAGGTCGAAGGTATTGCAGGCGGAATCGAGGATCGTGAGCGCACTGATTCCTCCAGCCTGCTCGCCAATGTTTCACCGACATTCAATTGGGTGCGTTTGGCGCAGCGTGTTCCGGTGCGCGTGAAGCTTGAAGATGTGCCGGAAGGCGTGCATCTGGTGGCTGGCCGCACCGTCAGCGTGTCTGTGGTGAACTGAAACATATGAAAGCCCGGCTATTTTGTCCGGGCTTTTTTCATGATAGCCATTTTTTATAAAAACGCGGGGCTTGAACAATGCAAGTGTTGGTGGTCCAGAATTATTCCGATTCAGGTCTGGGGCAGATTGAGCCGATCCTGATTGAAGCGGGTTACGGAATTGATATCAGGCATGCCTATAATGGCGATGCCCTTCCCGCAGATGATAGTCAGCATAACGCTCTGATCGTACTAGGCGGCGAGCAGAACGCTCTTGCCGATAGCGATTACGCTTATTTCCCTGATCTGCTCAATCTCATTCGGGCGTTTGGCGATAAAGACAAGGCGGTTTTAGGCATTTGCCTTGGCAGCCAGCTTATCGCGCGCGCTTATGGCGGTGAAAATATTCTCAACCGCCCGATGGAATTTGGCTGGCATAAGGTCTGGCTGACAGAGAACGGAAAAAGTGATCCGGTTATGTCTGCCGCGGGAGCCGCTTTTCCTATTTTCCACTGGCATCGTGATACTTTTTCTCTGCCTGATGGCGCGGTTCATATGGCAAGCAGCGACATGACGGTCAATCAGGCTTACAGGATCGGGCGTGCGACTTATGGCACCCAGTTTCACTTCGAGGCCGACACCAAGCTCGTCTCGGAATGGAGTGCATCTTTACGTGAGATGATTGCCGGTTTCGATTCTCAATGGGCAGCTGAACTTCCAGGAAATCTACAACTCTCAGGCGTCGCTGCCGACCGCGCGGGGGCTGCTCTGGCACGGGCATGGGTTGGTCTGATCTGATAAATCGTTGCCACTTTGCCACAGGTGAAAACCATTTGGGATTTTCGGTCTGAAAGCAACAATTGTAACTCGGACGTTCAGTTGCGGGTAACTTTTTTCAGGTGTAACTGAGGCCTCGCTCCGGGTGGCAAATGGTCGGACAAGGTGTAAATCTTGCCCATTATGAAAGCTCGGTCTCCGACTGTCCGGTAACCTGTCCAAAGAGTTTTCGATTATGACTGCTAAGCATGCTGCACTTCTCACAGTTCTGATGGTTTCTGCGATCGTGTTCATGGCAGTTGGCATTTTTACCGTCGATGCTGGTAACAGCATGACCTCGACCGACGGTTACGGTATTTCCAGCGCGCGTTAAACGTTGCTACTAGCGGCTGGACCTGCCGCTTCCAGAAAGCGCTTTTCCGGGCCATCGATGACGATGGCCGACAGCTTTCCGTTTTTCCATGCATATGTGTCGAGATTGACCCGATTGGGCTGAACATCGACAACGCGTTGTGGCGTATGGCCGTGGATAATCACCTTGTCTAGTGGGTCGGTCCATTTCAGAAACAATGTTCTGATCCACATCAGGTCATCACGGTCCTGCGCATCAAGCGGCACCACCGGGTTCACGCCCGCATGGCAGAAAAAGAAGTCTCCGAAACTTAACCAAGAAGGCATCGAGCGGATATAGTCGATATGCGTCTGCGGAATTGCGTCCAGTAGCTTTGGATAAGCTGCTTTCGCCGATGTGGGGTCGGTGTAATCGACCTCTACACCGTATGACCGTGCGGTGTCGCTGCCGCCATGCAGTGCAAAAATGCCATTTGTATCGCCGGTTGCAAGATAATGTAGAAATCCATCATCATGATTGCCGATGAGCGCGAGAATGCGCGGATCATGGGTTGAGGCATGGATCAGAAAATCCAGCACGCCTTTCGAATCCGGTCCCCGGTCGATGTAATCGCCTAAATGAATAATGCGCCAGTCATGTGTAGGATTGTGGTCGAGGTCGGCGCGGATCAGCCCATGCATATCTTGCAAGAGATCGAGACGACCATGCACATCACCAATGGCATAAAGCCGGATACCTTCCGGGCCTTTTGCGTCCTGTAGGGTCATGCCACTCATGAATCGCCGCTCTCTTTCACATCTTTTCCAGCCCGCTGCCGATAGCGCAATCGCGATACGCGTTCACGCTCGTCGTTGAGTTCGCGGTCGTTGGTTGCCTGTTCGACAAAGCGGATATGTTTCTGCACCGCTTCGCGTGCGGCTTGCGGGTTGCCCGCAATCACCGCGTCGTAAATGGCGCGATGCTGTGACAGCAGCATGTCAGCCACGCCGGGATAGCTGTAAATCAGGCTGCGATTGTAGAAAACGCCGTCTTTGAGCAGCTGATAGCAGGAACGCAATGTGTGTAGCAGCACAATATTGTGCGCGGCTTCGCCAATCGCATTGTGAAACTCGACATCAAGCTGTGCGCCTTTATCCAGATCACTGGCGCTGTTGGCCTCTTCCATCGCGGCCATGATTTCAGCAAGGAGTGCCTTGTCGGCTGACGTGGCGCGCAGCGCTGCATATTCGGCAGTCACGCTTTCAATCTCACGACGATATTCGAGATAGTCGGTTGTCGCTTTTCGATGCTCGCTGAAAAGCCTGACAACAGGGGGGCTGAAAACCTGACCGATGACATCGGCCACAAATGTTCCGCCACCATGACGTGATGTGAGAAGGCCTGCATTTTCGAGCCGTTTGAGCGCATCACGCAGAATAGGGCGCGAGATATCGAATTGACGTGCCAGTTCCCGTTCGCCCGGAAGTCTGTCGCCACCGCGCAAAACACCTTCAAGAATCAGGCTCTCGATCTGATGCACAACATCGTCTGCCGTACGGCTTGCCTGAATGCGGGAAAACACTGGTTCGGTCATGGTCGCAAACTAGCCCCAAGCAAAGGTTACGGCAACGTTTCTCTGAAACGCTTAAACAAAAACCCCGGAAACAAAGCTTCCGGGGTTTGTTACACAGTTGCGGCCTGTAATCAGGCCTTCTTGCGCTTGCGGCCAGAAACGAAAACCACAATACCAGCAGCGAGGCCGTACATCGCCCATTTGAAGGGCAGGACATCTGCGGTTTCGCTACGGATCGGAAGAACCGTGACGGTTCCGGGGCGGCTTTCAAAGCCAGTTTTGCCTTCGGACTTTGCTTGTTCGATCTGCTGCGGGGAAACAACCCATTCAGCGCCGCGCGACTTGTCATAATACATGAAGCCGCAACCGACGATAACGGCGACGACGAGTGCGAGAATAAGGCGGGGAGCGGTGTTCATTTTGATTCCTTGGATTATTTCCTCAATATTACCTGATGCCTGGGAGGCTGACCGGGTTCATACGCAATCACGGCTGCCACGTCTATTCCTTAGCCAAGCCTTGTGGAGAACTCCCGCTTTCCCAGTAAGGCACTGGTCCATAAAGATCAGCCAGATAGTCGATGAAGAGGCGCACTTTAGCAGGCAGGAACTGCTTGGAAGGGTAAACTGCGTGGATTGCGACATTTCGCGACGCGGCATAGTCGGGCAGCACCTGCACAAGCTTTCCGGCGGCAAGATCTGGTCCCACGTCCCATGTCGAGCGTTGCGCAATGCCAAGACCGGCCAACACGGCTTCGCGCACCAGTTCGCTCGAATTGGTCTGCAGCGGGCCGACCGGGCGGATGGTGATTGGACCCTTAGGGCCTTCCAGCCGCCATGGATCGTTGTTGTGCGGTGCAAGGCAGATATGATCGGCGAGATCTTCGATTGTCTGTGGTGTGCCGCGCTCAGCAATATAAGCGGGTGAGGCCACGAGAATTCTACGCACCGGTGCGAGACGGCGAGCCACAAGCGTTGAGTCAGAGAGTTCGCCAATGCGGATCGCTAGGTCATAACCGTCGCCGACAATATCCACCATTTCGTCCGAAAGCTGCATATTGACGGTGAGGTCGGAATTGGCGCGCATGAATGGCACCAGATAAGGCGCGATATGCATACGTCCGAAAGTGGTGGGAGCCGAGATTTTCAGCGTCCCGCGCGCATCGGCTGACCGGCGGGCGACAAAGGCTTCCGCCTCTTCGATATTGCCGAGAATGCCAAGAACGCGCTCATGATAGCCTTGACCTGCTTCGGTGAGTGCGATCTGGCGCGTCGTGCGCTGCAGCAACCGAGTGCCGAGGCGCTCTTCAAGTCTGCCGAGTCGTTTGGAAACGACAGCCGGTGATAGCCCAAGATCGCGCGCCGCGGCTGACATGCTGCCGGTTGCGACAACACGCGCGAAAATCTCCATATCGGCCAGACTGCTCATCATGTTAGTTTCAAATGCTCCCCGGCAGATATACGCATGCGTTCATCTAGCCGAGGCTTTGCAGAAATCGCAAGGCGATTATGCCGCAGCGTTAAAACTGTTTCGCCATAGGCATGATTGGTAAAATTAGTTTACCAGTTATGTGAAGTCGCTGGGAGGCGGAGGAATATATGAGCGGATTGGTCATGCCGGAGCCGGATGCAGCCGTCTTGCAAAGACGGGCCAGCATCGTTGCCGACTTGCGCAATATCGTGCCGGGTGAGGGCGTTGTCGATACTGTTAATGCGATGCGTGTGTTTGAAAGCGATGGGCTGACAGCACATCGTTCTCTGCCGCTGGTCGTTGTCCTGCCCGAAACCGTCGATCAAGTCTCAGATGTTCTGCGCTATTGTCATGACAATGGTATTCGCGTGGTGCCGCGCGGAGCTGGCACATCGCTGTCCGGCGGTTCGATGCCGCTGGCTGATGCTGTGCTGCTTGGCATGTCGCGCTTCAATCGTATTCTCGAAATCGATTATCCCAATCGCGTTGCAGTCGTACAGCCGGGGGTAACGAATCTCGGCATTACAAAAGCTGTTGAGCATGAAGGTTTTTACTATGCGCCTGATCCATCCTCGCAGATTGCCTGCTCGATAGGCGGAAATGTTGCGGAGAATGCTGGTGGCGTGCATTGCCTGAAATATGGTCTCACCGCCAACAACGTGCTTGGCATTGAAATGGTGCTGATAACTGGCGAAGTCTTGCGCCTTGGCGGCAAGCATCTTGATAGCGAAGGGTATGATCTGCTGGGACTGATGACCGGCTCGGAAGGTCTGCTTGGGGTGGTGACTGAAATCACCGTTCGCATTCTGCAAAAGCCTGAAACCGCGCGTGCTGTCATGGTTGGCTTTCCATCAAGTGAGCAGGCGGGGCAATGCGTTGCCGATATTATCGGCGCAGGGATCATTCCTGGTGGCATGGAAATGATGGATAGGCCTGCCATTCGCGCAGCCGAAGATTTTGTCAGAGTGGGCTATCCGCTTGATGTCGAGGCACTGCTGATCGTAGAACTCGATGGGCCGCCGATAGAAGTTGACCATTTGATCGGAGCGGTCGAGAGCATTGCGCTTAAAAATGGCTCGACCACCTGCATCCTGTCGCAGTCGGAAGAACAGCGACTTGCTTTCTGGGCGGGTCGTAAAGCGGCTTTCCCGGCGGTGGGGCGTATTTCGCCGGACTATCTCTGTATGGATGGGACTATTCCACGCAAAGAACTGCCGCGTGTTTTGTCCGGCATGCGCGAGTTATCCGAAAAATACGGGCTTCGGGTCGCCAATGTGTTTCATGCAGGTGATGGCAATCTGCATCCGCTCATTCTCTATGATGCAAATATTCCTGGAGAGCTGGAGGCTGCGGAAGATTTCGGCGCCGATATCTTACGTCTTTGCGTGAACGTTGGCGGCGTGCTGACGGGCGAGCATGGAGTGGGTATCGAAAAGCGCGATCTCATGCCGGAAATGTTCAACGAAATCGATCTCGACCAGCAGATGCGTGTGAAATGTGCGTTTGATGCCAAGCACCTGCTCAATCCCGGCAAGGTCTTTCCGCAATTGCGCCGCTGTGCCGAGCTTGGTCGTATGCATGTGCATCGCGGCGAGCTGGCCTTCCCCGACCTTCCGCGTTTCTGATCTGTGGTTATGAAAATGACTGATGCAAATACCTTAATACCGCAGGATGAATCGGGTGTCGTCGAGGCGGTCCAGTGGGCACTCGGTACGTCAACGCCGCTGGAGATTATCGGTAAAGGCTCAAAGCGTGGAATAGGTCGCCCGGTGCAGGCTGGCCATGTTCTGGATGTGTCGCAGCTTTCAGGCATAACACTTTATGAGCCGGATGAGCTGGTGCTGTCGGCGAAGGCGGGTACACCTGTTGCCGAAATTGAAAAATTGCTGGCGGCAAGCCACCAATGCTTTCATTTTGAACCGATAGATTATGGTCCGCTGCTTGGTGGTGAAGCAGGTCGCGGCACAATTGGCGGTGTGTTGGCTGCCAATCTTTCGGGGCCGCGTCGGTTGAAGGCGGGCGCTGCGCGCGATCATATTTTGGGCGTCCGGGTGGTTTCGGGCCGCGGCGAGTTGTTCAAATCCGGCGGGCGGGTCGTCAAGAATGTCACCGGCTACGATCTTTCCAAAGGCATGGCCAATTCCTGGGGTACGCTGGGCGTGGCAACGGAAGTTACATTTAAGGTTCTGCCCAAGCCTGAGACTTCTGTGACGCTTGCTGTTCGCGGGCTGGATGACGAGCAGGCCGCTCGCGTCATGGCTATGGCGATGGGATCGCGCGAAGAAGTGGCATCCAGCGCTCATTTGCCGCCCACTGTCGCCAATCGTTTTCTCGATGGCAAGCTTGGCTGGGAAGCTGCAACCATTCTGAGGCTGGAAGGCTTTGCGCCATCCGTCGCACATCGAAGCAGACAATTACAGGCTCTGTTAGGTGGGGCAGGGGCAATCGACGTGATTGATGAGCCTCAATCGACACAGATCTGGACAGAAGTTCGCGATGTGCTGCCCTATGCGCAGGCTGGCGATAATCGTGTGGTCTGGCGTGTTTCAATGGCACCGTTGCAAGGCTGGCGCATGATTGACGAGTTTCGTCGCCATGCAGGCGTTGATGCCTATTATGATTGGCAGGGCGGTTTGATCTGGATGCGAATGGAGGCCGAGCCGGAAGCCGGCACGCTGCGGAAGCTGATCGCCAAATATGGCGGCGGTCATGCAACGCTGATACGCGCACCGGAATTTGTGCGAGCCAACATCGATGTTTTTGAGCCGCAACCGGCAGCGCTTGCAGCACTTTCACAGCGGTTGAAACATCAGTTTGATCCGGAGAACATTCTTAATCCGGGACGTATGTATCCTGAGCAGGCGGGAGCGTGAGCCATGCAGACCCATTTCAGCCCCGAACAATTGCTCGAACCCGGTGTCAACGAAGCCGATAAAATCCTGCGTAAATGCGTGCATTGCGGTTTCTGCACGGCGACCTGCCCGACCTATGTGACACTTGGCAATGAACTCGATAGTCCGCGCGGACGCATTTATCTTATCAAGGATATGCTCGAAAACGGACGTCCGGCGGATGAAGAAGTCGTGCGCCACGTTGATCGCTGTCTATCGTGCCTTTCCTGCATGACGACCTGTCCATCGGGCGTCAATTATATGCATCTGGTTGATCATGCGCGTGCGCATATCGAAAAGACCTATAAGCGTCCATTTATGAACCGCTTTCTGCGCGGGATGCTGGCGCAGGTTCTGCCCTATCCGGGCCGGTTTCGGATGGCACTCAAGCTCGCCAAACTCGGGCGACCATTTGCTCCGCTTATGCGGAAAAACGCGAGCTTAAAGCCTATCGCAGCCATGCTCGAACTCGCACCGCAAAATCTTCCCGCCAAAGCTGATCCTCTACCAATAAGTGTGGCCAAGGGCGAAAAGCGCGGGCGTGTTGCGATCCTGAATGGCTGCGCGCAACCCGTGCTTAATCCCGACATCAATGCTGCTACACTGAGATTGCTCAATCGGTTTGGCATTGAAGTGGTGGCACCAAAGGATGAAGGCTGCTGTGGTTCACTCGTGCACCATATGGGACGCGAAGAACAGGCGCTTCATCAGGCACGGCACAATGTCGATGTCTGGACGCGGGAGATTGAGACGGGCGGTCTTGATGCAATTATCGTGACAGCGTCGGGCTGTGGAACGACGATCAAGGATTATGGTTATATGCTGCGGCTCGACCCGGCCTATAAGGATAAGGCTGCGCTTGTATCATCGCTCGCCAAGGATATTACCGAATATCTGACAACCATCACACTGCCGCAGCCCGAAGAGCCGAAGGTGCTGACGGTTGCCTATCATTCGGCTTGCTCGATGCAACATGGCCAGAAGATTGTGCGTCAGCCGAAAGACCTGCTTTCAAAAGCGGGTTTCACAGTGAAAGAGCCATTGGAAGGCCATCTTTGCTGCGGTTCTGCGGGCACCTATAATATTATGCAGCCGGAGATCGCGACCAAACTTCGCGATCGCAAGGTCAGGAATATTGAGGCGACCGGAGCCGATCTGATTGCGACCGGCAATATTGGTTGTATGACGCAGATTGCAACAGGCAGTAAGCTGCCGATTGTGCACACGATTGAATTGCTGGACTGGGCCTATGGCGGGCCAAAGCCCGTTGTGCTTTCAGGTTCCAGCCTTCATTGACCGGGCATGTTTGAGCGGAAAGCCCTTGAAGCTTTTCGTTTCCTTCAGCACGAAAGTCGTCTGCATTTCCTTGATGCGGGGCAAGCGGCGCAGCGTTGACATGGCAAAATCGGCATAGGTATCGAGATCGTGCGATACGACTTGCAGCAGAAAGTCTGCGTCACCAGCAATGCTGTAACAGGTGATGACTTCATCAAGGCCCATCAGTTCAGCCGCAAACTGTTCGGCTTCCGCTTCACTGTGACTATCGATTTTGATGCGGACAAAAGCCAGAACGCCAAGGCCGATTGCCTTGCGATCCAGCGTGGCGCGATAACCCCGTATCACGCCTTCTTCCTCCAGTTTGCGAACTTTGCGCCAGCTTGGAGACGTGGACATGCCGACCTGATCTGCGAGCGCCTGATTTGTGAGGCGACCGTCACCCTGTAAGGCTTCGAGAATCCTGATGTCAGACGGATCGAGCGTGTTCATATGAATTTACCTTAAAGTCGACTTATTATGGTAAGGTCTACCATAAAACTATCCTAAGCGGGAGAGATAGGCAGGATTGACCTCGTGATGCGGTGTATTTCTCTGTGAGAAATCTCTATTTCAGGAGCCGTCATGCAAGAAGATCTTCGCCTCGCCATTATTGTTAATCCAGAACTGCCGTTGGGGCTGATCGCCAATACAGTCGGCGCGATTTCGATTGGTCTGGGTGCAAAGCTGCCCTTCATTGCTGCCCGACAATTGGTCGATAAAATGGGCGTTGCTATCGACATCAGCTCGGATCGTCCTGTGCCAATTCTTCAGGCTGATGCGGAAACGATTCGGGCCATCGCATTAAAAGCAGCAGGCTTTGAAGAGCGGCAGGCTGTTGTGGCCTTCCCCGCCTTTGCGCGCTCGCTGCATGTTTATACCGAGTATGAAGCCCTTTTCCCCAAAAAGGAGTTGGCGAATGAAGCAGTTGACGGGGTGGGGATCGCTGGCCCAACGAAATGGGTGCGTTCGCTAACGGGGAGTTTAAAACTTCTGCGATGAAAAAAGCCCGGCAATTTGCCGGGCTTTTCATTTCCGTTATACCACCGAGAATGTCGCTGGGTTCGGTCCGATACGACCGTCTGTCTTGTCCAGCTTGGTGATCGCGTCATGGTCGGTGCCATTGAGGCTGAAGTCGAACACTTCAAAGTTTTCTTTGATGCGTGCAGGTGTGACCGACTTTGGAATGACGATATTTCCGGTTTCGATATGCCAACGCAAGATGACCTGAGCGACTGATTTCCCGTGCTTTTCAGCGATGGATTTCAGTGTTGGGTTTTCCAGAATAGTGCCCTGGCCGAGTGGGCTCCAGGCTTCGGTTGCAATGTCATGCTTGCTGTGGAACAGACGCAACTCGTCCTGCTGGAACTGCGGGTGCAGTTCGATCTGGTTGATAACCGGAACAACATCGCTTTCTTTCAGAACGCGCTCGAGATCAGCGGTCTGGAAATTGGATACGCCGATCGACTTCGCGCGGCCTTCTTCTTTAATCTTGATGAAAGCGCGCCATGTGTCCATGAACAGGTCTTTGGATGGCAGCGGCCAATGGATCAGATAAAGATCAACATAGTCCGTGTCGAGCTTCTTGAGACTTGCGTCAAAAGCCTTGAGCGTCGAGTCGTAACCCTGTTCTTTATTCCAGAGCTTTGTCGTCAGATAAATATCTTTGCGGGCTATGCCGGACTCTTTAATTGCCTTGCCGGTGCCTTCTTCATTGCCATAAATGGCAGCAGTATCAATGTGTCGGTAGCCTACTTTCAGCGCTTCGCTGACAGCCGTGACAGCCTCGTCATTGCCAACCTGCCAGACACCGTAACCGAGCTGTGGGATATGATTGCCGTCGTTCAGTTTTACCACCGGTACGGTCATGTTCAGTCCTTCCCTCTTGCATATATACTCTTCATTTTGCTTGCACAGCATATGGGTGTTCGCATGAAAAGTGAAAGACCTTTCGTCTGCCTTTGTGCGTTAAGGCGGACGCTTTTCCTTTAAAAACGCCAAAAATTTCAATTCGATGACAAAAAGGCCGTTGTCACTTAATGCGACAACGGCCTGAATTTGCGATCCATAAAGGGTTTTAATTATCGAACGACCACGCGTGTGCCGACGGGAACGCGACCATAAAGATCGCTCACATCTTCGTTACGCATGCGGAAACAACCCGAAGACATGGCTTTGCCAATCGTCCATGGCTGATTGGTGCCATGGATACGATAAAGCGTTGAGCCGAGATACAAGGCGCGTGCGCCAAGCGGATTGTTCACCCCGCCTTTCATCTGGGCTGGCAGGATGCGACCCTTTTTGCGTTCGCGCTCGATCATCGTTTTGGGTGGTGTCCATGTCGGCCATTCGGCCTTGCGGCTTACTTTTTGTGTGCCTTTCCAGCCAAAGCCCTGTTTCCCGACACCAATGCCATAGCGCCGCGCCTGGCCATTGCCTTCGACGAGATAAAGGAAGCGCTTGCCGGTATCGATGACAAGGGTTCCGGGCTTTTCACCGCCGGAATAAGAGACCACTTGTGGCAGGAACATTGGATCAAGATGTTGCTTCTTGCCCACAGCCTTTGCAGGGTTAGCGGCAGGACGCTGCTGGCTTACATTCTGAATGCGCGCTTCAGGCGCTTGCTTCTTTTTAACGACGGTGCGTTTTTGTGGCAGTGCAGGCTCGGTCTTAGGCAACACACGCACAGCAGGGCCGCCAAGCTGTGCGAGCCAGCGCTGTGATGTTTCATTGTCGACCCGAACCGGCGGCTGGGTTGCATAACGATCATTGGCAAAAGCCATGCTGGTCGTGACGATAGAAACGGTGATTGCCGCAATTGATCCGATTAAAAGCAGATGACGTGGTTTCATAAGCCAAATCCGTCTATTCTGCGTCCTGCATTCGCGCTGACGCTGTTGCCCTTCATATCCCTGACATGTCCTGTCAGGAGTACGAACCCGAAATTCATGAGGCTATTGTGCCGAGCAATGGAATCATAAAGGTAAATTTTGGGCCGTCTGGTTCGACAGACACCTTCAAATTGTGGTTGTGGTTAGCGCAAGGTTGCGCGACATGATTAAGAGAAGATGAAAGTTCAGGGGGCAGACATGAGCGATACAGTGCAGGAAAAGACTGGCTTGATCGTCAATGCAGACGGTAAAATGCGTTGTTTCTGGCCGGGCGAATTGCCTGATTATATCGCTTACCACGATAATGAATGGGGCGTGCCTGTTACGAACGATCATCGCCTGTTTGAGAAGATTTGCCTTGAAGGTTTCCAGTCTGGCCTGTCGTGGCTGACGATCCTGCGCAAGCGTGAGAATTTTCGCGCAGCCTTTGATGGCTTCGATTTCAATCGTGTCGCACTTTATGACGATAAGGATATTGAACGTCTGCTCGCTGATAAGGGCATAGTGCGTCATCGCGGTAAGATCGTTTCCACCATCAACAATGCAAATCGTGCTATTGAACTGGTGAAGGAAAAAGGCTCTCTGGCCGCTTACTTTTGGTCGTTTGAACCGGGTGCGGAGGATCGCCCTGCCGTGGTCGATTATCCGACGCTTATTGCCAATCCAACAACGGCGACCTCAACGCGTATTTCCAAAGACCTCAAAAAACGTGGTTGGTCTTTTGTCGGGCCGACAACAGTCTATGCCTTTATGCAAGCCATGGGGCTGGTGAATGACCACATCGAAGGCTGCCATTGCCGCCCTTATATTGAAGACTTAAGAACGTCGTTTGAGCGTCCTTAGGCGTTGATTGCGTTTGCATTATTTTTCTGGCAGAAAGCGGCGACAGGAGAAACAAATGGATCTGGCGTCGCTGGCAGTCTTTGCTGGAATTTTGATGGTTGCAGCCGGTACGCCGGGTCCAAACATTGGAGCGCTGGTCGCGCGCGTTATCAGCCGTGGCCATAAGGGCGTGTTTCCCTTCATGGTCGGACTCTGGATCGGTGATGCCGTCTGGTTGTCACTCGCTGTCTGGGGGCTTTCAACGCTGGCGCAGAATTTCCACACAGTCTTTCTCGTGCTTAAATATGCTGGCCTCGTCTATCTGGCTTATCTCGCCTGGAAAATGTGGTTTGCGCCTGTTAACGATCTTACCAATGACGCAATCATCCCGCGTCGCAATGAGGCAGGCGGCCTTTTCCTGAGCGCTCTGGCGATCACGCTTGGCAATCCGAAAATCATGGTTTTCTATGTTGCCATCCTGCCGACTGTAATTGATCTAACCGGCGTTTCGATCCTCGGCTGGGGCGAATTGTTGCTGGTTATGTTCATGGTTCTGGCCGTTGTTTACAATGCATGGGTGTTGCTGGCCGTGCAGGCACGTCGCTTTTTGCGCACCCCGCGCATGGTCAAGATCGCCAACCGCACCTGCGCCGGAATGATGGCTGGCGTGGCCGTTGCCATCGCCACGCGTTAAGCGCGTCTTTTTAAAGCTCTTCCTGCACTTGCCGCACCCCGTTTGATGGGGTAGGAAACCGGCAATGAATTTGCCGGTTTTTTCTGGCGTAATATGAACAAAATCAGTGATCAGGCGGGAAAAATGGCCGACAAAGCGGACAAGATGAAGGCACGGTTGCCACGTGGGTTTGTCGATCGGGTGCCGGATGATCTGCGCGCCACCGAAAAGATGACCGCGACCATCCGCGAAGTTTACGATCTTTATGGCTTCGAGCCTGTGGAAACGCCGCTTATCGAATATACCGATGCACTCGGAAAATTCCTGCCCGATCAGGATCGTCCGAATGAAGGTGTATTCTCGTTTCAAGATGATGACGAGCAGTGGCTGTCGCTTCGCTACGATCTGACTGCGCCGCTAGCACGGTTCGTGGCGGAAAACTACGAAAGCTTGCCGAAGCCCTATCGCAGCTATCGCAATGGCTGGGTGTTCCGCAACGAAAAGCCGGGTCCAGGTCGTTTCCGCCAGTTCATGCAGTTCGATGCCGATACGGTTGGCGCGCCAAATGTCTCGGCTGATGCCGAAATGTGCATGATGATGGCCGACACGGTTGAACGCCTTGGCATTCAGCGCGGCGATTACGTGATCCGCGTCAACAACCGCAAGGTTCTCGATGGTGTGCTCGAAGCCATCGGCCTTGAAGGTGATGCGAATGCTGGCAAGCGCCTCAACGTGTTGCGTGCCATCGACAAGCTCGACAAGTTTGGCGCTGAAGGCGTTCGTCTTTTGCTGGGCAAGGGCCGTCTTGACGAGAGCGGCGATTTCACCAAGGGCGCTGAACTGTCCGATGCGGCTGTGGAAAAGGTTCTCGCCTTCACCGCTGCGGGTGGCGCAACCGGTGCTGAAACCATCGCCAATTTGCAGGCTGTTGTTGCTGGTAACGCTAAGGGCGAAGAAGGCGTGAAAGAGCTTTCCGATATGGAAGCTCTGTTCGACGCTGGTGGCTATGAAGGTCGCGTGAAGATCGATCCTTCGGTCGTGCGTGGTCTCGAATATTATACCGGCCCTGTTTTTGAAGCCGAGCTTCTGTTTGATGTCACCAACGAAGATGGCCAGAAGGTTGTGTTCGGCTCAGTTGGCGGCGGCGGTCGTTATGACGGTCTGGTTTCGCGTTTCCGTGGCGAACCCGTTCCGGCAACCGGCTTCTCCATCGGCGTTTCGCGCCTGATGACGGCGCTGAAAAATCTCGGCAAGCTTGATGTGTCCGATGTTGTTGGTCCCGTCGTCGTGCTGGTCATGGACAAGGACGCTGCAAGCCTTGGGCGCTATCAAAAGATGGTTTCTGATCTGCGTCAGGCTGGTATCCGCGCCGAAATGTATGTCGGCGGTTCCGGCATGAAGGCGCAGATGAAATATGCAGACCGTCGTGATGCGCCGTGCGTGATTATTCAAGGTTCGCAAGAGCGTGAGGCTGGCGAAGTTCAGATCAAAGATCTGATTGAAGGCAAGCGCATTTCTGCCGAGATCGAAGACAATGCAACCTGGCGCGAAAGCCGCCCGGCGCAGGTCACGGTCAAGGAAGAGGGGATCGTTGCGGCAGTGCGCGAAATCCTAGATGCGCAAGCTCGCGATCGCGCACAACAGTCGAAGTGACGGATAATATGGTCGGTCAACGTACATCTTTGGTCTTCACGACGCTTCGCGGACAGCTTGATGCCAGTGAAGCTGAGCTTGTCGATATACCGCTGATCCAGCCTGCCGATCCGTTCCTGGACATGGCGGGCGAAGATTTGCGTCGCCGTATCTTTCTCACCGAAAATGAAAATGGCGACAGCCTTTGCCTGCGCCCGGAGTTTACCATTCCGGTCTGCCGCAATCACATTGCGCTCAATGCAGCAACCCCGAAGCGTTATGCCTATCTGGGTGAGGTGTTTCGTCAGCGTCGCGATGGCGCGGCTGAGTTTCTTCAGGCAGGGATCGAGGATCTCGGTGCAACAGACGAAGCAGTATCGGACGCGCGTTCGATTGCTGATGCGTTGGCCTGTGTTCATGCCGCAGCGCCCAATGCCAAGCTTGAAATTGTGCTGGGTGATCAGTCCGTTTTTGCAGGTATGCTGAAAGCCTTGGGGCTTCCGCAAGGATGGCGTAAAAAGCTGCTGCGTGCCTTTGGCGATTCCCGTACAATGGAAGCAGCTTTAGCCGAGCTGACTGGCGAACAGCGTACTGACCCGTTGCCGGAACATCTGGCCGGGCTTGTGGCTCAAGGGGACGAGGCAGGGTTGGCACGTATGCTGGAAGCAGAAATGCTCGAAGCTGGCATGTCGCCGGGCGCGGGACGCACACCTGCGGAAATCGCCCGACGTCTGATCGAGAAGGAAGATCTGGCCGCGGCCCGTTTCACTTCATCTGCACTCGATGTGCTGAAGCGTTTTCTTTCGACACGCGTTTCTCTCGAAACAGCAAGCATTACACTGCGCGCTTTTGCTGCTGATAATGCGCTTGATCTGAGCGCTGTCCTGCAAAAGTTTGAAGCGCGCACGGATGCGATCATTGCAGCCGGTATTCCTGCCGAAGACATTGTCTACGATGCGTCTTTCGGACGTCCGCTCGATTACTATACGGGCCTTGTTTATGAAATCCGTCAGGCGGGCGGCGACAAAGATAAGGTGCTGGCCGGTGGCGGTCGTTACGATCGGCTGTTGACCATGCTTGGTGCTTCCGAAAACATTCCGGGCGTTGGTTTTTCAATCTGGCTCGACAGGCTCGAGGCACTGAGCGGAGAACAATCATGACTGTAACGCTCGCACTTCCGTCCAAGGGACGGCTGAAAGAGCAGACGCTCGCCGTGCTGGAAAAGGCCGGATACAAGGTTGTTCTGCCAGATGACTCGCGCAATTACCGCGCGCGGGTTGATGGTGATAACGATCTCGACATTCTGTTTTTGTCGGCGTCGGAAATTGCACGTGAACTTGGCTATGGCAGCGTTGATCTGGGCGTGACGGGTGAAGACCTTGTTCGTGAAACGCTCGCCCATGCCGATGAGCGCGTGTCGATTGAGGCAGAGCTTGGTTTTGGCCATGCGGATGTTGTGGTTGCTGTGCCTGAAGTCTGGCGCGATGTGACGACCATGGCCGACCTTGATGATGTGGCTGCCGATTTCCGCCAGCGTCATGGTCGCCGTCTGCGCATTGCCACGAAATACTGGCGTCTGACACAGCAGTTCTTCTCACAGAAGCACGGTATTCAGGTCTATCGCATCGTTGAAAGTCTGGGTGCAACCGAAGGCGCGCCTGCGGCGGGTTCGGCAGATATGATTGTCGATATTACCTCGACCGGCTCAACGCTGACTGCAAACAAGCTTAAAGTGTTGGAAGATGGCATTATCCTGCGTTCGCAGGCTTGTCTCGTTTCAGCACGTCGCAGTGAAGCCAATGCAAAAGTGGCGGAGGTTGTTTCGCGTATTCGCAACGGTTTGGCTGGCTAATAGTATAATGGTGAATTTAAAAAGCCGGTCTGAGATTCAGACCGGCTTTTTTGTTTTAATTTTTCGGCTTGCTGCCAATCAAGCCGTAATAGGCGATGTAGATGTAGCAGATGATTGGCATCAGGAATGCCAGATGAATGCCGACTTTATCTGCCAGCGCGCCCTGAATCAGTGGGATGATCGCGCCACCCACTATGGCCAGACACAGAATGCCCGAACCCTGACTGGTGTGTTTTCCAAGACCATGCAGCGCCAGGCTGAAGATCGTCGGGAACATGATCGAGTTGAATAGACCGATTGCGAGAACCGACCACATCGCGACATGTCCTGTGGTTGCAACGGTGATAAGCAGCAGGATGATGGCCACGAGCGCATTGAAAGCCAGCGCCTTGCCGTCATCAATATAGCGCATGGCAATTGCACCGATAAAGCGTCCGAGCATTGCACCGCCCCAGAAATAGGAAACGTAATGTGCCGCCTCAGACTCTGCCAGACCCGCAACATTGGGATCATTGAGGAAGTTGACGAGGAAGCTGCCTACGCTGACCTCTGCACCGACATAGACGAACAGGCCGATCGAACCCAAGACCAGATGGCGATATTGCCAGGCTGAGCCATCTTCCTTGGTCAGGACCGCTTCTTCTTCCTGAACGTCAGGTAGCTTCAGGATCGCGAAAACGATTGCAAGAACTGCGAAAGCCAATGCGAGCATGAGATAAGGGAACTGAACGGCATCTGCTTGTGCAGAGCTTGCCGCATCGCTGGTGGCTGCAGACAGGATCAGGAGTGCGCCGAAGGATGGGGCGACGGTTGTCCCGAGAGAGTTGAAGGCCTGTGTCAGCGTCAGACGGCTGGCCGCTGTTTCAGGTTTGCCGAGAATAGTGACATAAGGATTTGCGGCCACCTGAAGGATCGTGACGCCTGAAGCCAGCACGAAAAGCGCGCCGAGGAAAAGTCCATAAACGCGATAGGATGCCGCTGGAATGAACAGCGCACAACCAATGGCTGCAATCACCAGGCCGGTCACAATACCCCATTTATAGGAGATGCGTTTCACGAGTGCGCCAGCAGGCAGCGAGACGATGAAGTAAGCGCCGAAGAAGCAGAACTGGATCAGCATCGACTGGAAGTAGTTGAGCTGAAAAACGCCCTTGAGGTGTGGTATCAAAATGTCGTTGAGACACGTGATAAAACCCCACATGAAAAAGAGCATGGTAAGGCTGGCAAGTGCAAAGCTGTAATTATTGCCCTGATGGGTAGCAGCACGAGGCTGACTGTTCGTTGTGGGGGAAACGGCCATTTTTTCTCTACAAGCTAAGTTATGAGACTTGTCTGGGAGCAAGACAGGTCTATCAAAATGAAAATAGGCGGTTGCATTATCTTACAAGTTCGCCCGACGCAATATTACCGCAGCTCAAGTAACAGTTCTGTGTCTTGATAGGGCTGATGCTAAAAAGCCGTGCTGATGAAGCACGGCTTTTCAAAGTCAGGCATGAGAGCGGGAATTAGCCACGCTTTGCGTCGATCGAGATCGAGCCTGCGCCCTGCAGTGCGAGAAGGATAAGGCCACCAGCGATGGCGAGGTTCTTCTGCGCCATCAGAGCATTCATGCCTTCGGCGAAGTTCATGTGAGCAACGAGTGTCGCGCCGATGGTGAACAGCGCAACGATTGCAGCAGCAATACGGGTCTGGAAACCGACAAGAATGGCAAGACCGCCGACAAACTCAACCAGACCAACGATAACAGCTGTTACAGTTGGAACCGGAAGACCCAGGCCAGCAAAATAACCAGCTGTGCCGGAAATCGCAGTCAGCTTACTGAAACCAGCGAGAATGAACAGGATGGAAAGGAAGACGCGTGCGACGAGCGTCGCAAGACCGTTGCTCTGAGGAGTAATCGAGGACATTGTTGGTATCTCCAAATGAATATGAGCTACGAGTTAAACGGTTAGAACTGTCAAGGAAAGATAGATATTCCTCGACAGTTTGTTCGATTATCGTGAACAGTTATTCCGGAGCGATCATCTTCTCTGCGCGGACAAGACGTTCATAGTCTTCTTCCGAGACATGCCCACTCTTTAATGCTTCTTCGCGCAAGGTCGTACCGTTTTTATGTGCGGTCTTCGCAATCTTGGCGGCATTGTCGTAGCCGATGGCGGGAGCCAAAGCGGTGACGAGCATCAGCGAGCGATCAAGAAGATCCTTGATACGATCTTCATTGGCTTCAATGCCCTCCACGCAATGATCTGCAAAGGAAACCATGGCGTCGCTCAGAATTCGGATCGACTGCAGCACGTTATAGGCAATGACCGGCTTGAAGACGTTTAACTCGAAATGACCTTGGCTTGCAGCAACCGTCACAGTTGTTTGATTGCCAAAGACCTGTGTTGCAACCATTGTCAGAGCTTCAGCCTGCGTCGGATTAACCTTTCCGGGCATGATCGATGAGCCGGGTTCATTTTCTGGCAGTGAAAGTTCACCGAGGCCCGAGCGCGGGCCAGAGCCGAGGAAACGAATATCATTTGCGATTTTGAAGAGATCAGCGGCCAGCGCGTTGAGGCTGCCGTGGAAATTTGCAAGCGCACCATGGCTGGCAAGAGCCTCAAACTTGTTTGGCGCGGTTTTGAAGCTGAGGCCAGTGATTTCGCTCACTGCATCGGCAAAGCCGGTATCGAAGCCCTTCGGTGCATTGAGGCCGGTACCCACTGCGGTGCCGCCTTGCGCCAGCAGGAAAACGTCGGCGAGCGACTGTTCAATGCGATGACGCGCATATTCAAGTGCTGCGCGATAGCCAGAGAATTCCTGACCGAGTGTGACCGGCGTTGCATCCTGAGTATGGGTGCGGCCAATCTTGATGATGTGCTCGAACGCGTCTTCCTTATCCTTGAGCGCTTTGGTGAGGCGTGTCAGAGCAGGATAGAGGCGTTGAACAGTTTCAACCGCCGTCGCGATATGGATTGCAGTCGGGAAAGTGTCATTCGAAGACTGGCTCATATTGACGTGGTCATTGGGATGGACTGGCTTTTTCGAACCTAGCTCGCCGCCCAGAAGCTCAATTGCTCGATTGGAAATAACTTCGTTCGCGTTCATGTTCGACTGCGTACCAGAGCCAGTTTGCCAGACAACCAGCGGGAAATGATCATCAAGCTTGCCTTCAATCACTTCTGAAGCAGCAACGGCGATGACCTGTCCCAGAACCGGATCAAGCTTGCCAAGCGCAATATTGGTTTCAGCTGCCGCGCGCTTCACAACGCCCAATGCATGGACGAGGGGGAGGGGCATACGCTCGCCACCAATTTTGAAGTTTTGCAAAGAGCGCTGAGTTTGCGCACCCCAGTAACGATCCGAGGCAACGTCGATCGGTCCGAACGTATCTGTTTCGGTACGCGTGGCAGTCATTTTCAGTCTCCGGCTCTGGTTTCAGGTAGGAAGCGCCTATCTGTCGATTCGAGAATAACAGCATTGGGAAATTATGGGCTACGCAATGCATCTATGGTAACGCTTTAGCGCATATTTCAATCTGATTTAATCAGATCGAAATATGCGCTAAATTTTCATTTTAACGCGCATCTTTTCCAAAAACCGCTTCACACTTTTTGGGATGCGCTCTAACACGTAACCATTTGATAAAATATGATTATAAAAGTCAAATTTTATTGAGTGTTATACCGTATCAAAATCTAGTTATCATCGCTGTCGTCATCACCGTCATCGGTTTCCGAAATCCACGCAGTCGGCTCGACTTTTTGCTGTGTCTTACTATCGGTGAAAATCCACCAGCCAGTGTCCGTTTCATCCCAGTCACCGCCGCCGGCTTTCAGCTTATCGAGCGAGCGATACTGGCCAACCGACTCATTGCGCTGATCGTCGTCATCGATCCAGACCACGGTTATTTTGCGACCATCTTGTGGAGCAGTCGCTATCGGTAGTTCTTTGCGCATATGATTATCCAATCTCAGTTAAGTTCAGATAATCATAGGGCGAAACGGCATTGCGACAAGCCGGGATAGCCCGGCTTGTCATCAATTAATTATCCGAGGCGAGCGGCCTTCAAAGCATGGCCCCACCATGCCAATTGATCGAGCATGTTCTTGGCCGCTTCAGCAAGATGCGGGAAGTCATCCAGCGTGTTCTCCTTTTTGACAACTGCGAGGTAGTCCGGGAACAGGATATGGACGCCAGTCTTGACCGACATGGATGACATCTCAACTGCGATCATCCGCAGCTGTTCAACCGCGCGTGCACCACCAACGCCGCCATGACCGACAAAGCCCATCGGCTTCTGAATCCAGTCACCATAATCGATGGCGTTTTTCAGAACCGCCGTCGGCGCATGGTTATATTCGGCAGCAGTCAGGATATAAGCGTCGAACGCGCGAAGCTTGGTTTTCCACTTGTCGGCGGTCTCCGCCTGTGCGGTTGTCGTTGCACTATCGCCATAAAAGCCCATCGGATAATCGGCAAGATCGAGAACTTCAACGTCGAACTCAGGGCGTTCAGCGGCAACCTTCGCGATCCATTCTGCCGATACAGGCGAGAAGCGCTGTTCACGGGTGCTGCCGATAATCACAGCGACTTTTAGCTTGCTCATGGGTGTTTCCTTTTTGATGGTAACCAATGGAAACTGAGGCTATACTGGTGACTGGATATAGCGCAAGGAGGCACTTTTATGAAACCCGGTGACTTCAAGGAAACCAGTGCTTGCAGGGCTGTGACCGATATTTTGTCGCGCGTGGGTGATAAGTGGACAGTTCTGGTTGTGAGTTATCTTGGCAATGGTCCAATGCGATTTAATGAAATCCGCCGCACAGTTGATGGTATTTCACAGAAAATGCTGACGACAACGCTGCGGAATCTGGAGCGGGACGGGTTTGTCTCGCGAACTGTTTTCCCGACGATCCCGCCCAAGGTGGAATATGAATTAACCGATCTGGGCCGCGATTTGCTGAAGCCTGTCCGTGCTTTGGGTGAATGGGCCATTGCCAATGAAGCGCATGTCATGATGGCGCGGGTGCGTTATGACGCGCGTGCGTCGGGCCGCGATTATAATCAGGCTGAAGCTGCGGAATGAGCAGTCGATGAGCCTTATAGTGTAAAAGTGGAAAGGCAGGCTCGCGCCTGCCTTTCCTGTTGCCTGAGACAGGACTTCCAAAGTGCGGGGGCAAACAGGAAGTCCATCTCGTATCGATAGCGATTGACCATGAAAACTGCAGAATGTAAATCAGAAAATGCTAAAATAATCGCAGCTTCCTTAGTAAAGCCTGCGATAGGTAAATTTTCTATAAATCACAAAGAGTTACACAATGTAAGAAAAGCAATCGAAGACTGCTTTTCTCCCAATTTTATACCTTAAATCTTGTTCGTCACTTGCTGTGTGAAGAAGTGACGAGTTTTAAAAAAGGCATAAAAAAAACCTCCGGCCCAGACCGAAGGTTTTTCTTTTACAAGCCGTATTGTCGCGGCCGCACAGGCGAAGTCGCCTGTGCTGCGCAATACTCGGATGGATTTCTTAGAAATCCATGCCGCCCATGCCGCCCATACCGCCAGGCATGCCAGCAGGAGCTGCATCCTTCTTAGGCAGTTCAGCAATCATGGCTTCAGTCGTGATCAGGAGACCAGCAACCGATGCTGCATTCTGCAGAGCGGTGCGAACAACCTTAACCGGGTCAACAACGCCAGCCTTGATCAGGTCGCCGAATTCGCCATTGGCTGTGTTGTAGCCATAGGTGTCCGAGCCGTTTTCAAGGATCTTGCCAACGATAACCGAAGCTTCTTCACCAGCATTGGTCGTGATCTGGCGAGCAGGAGCCTGCAGAGCGCGACGAACGATGTTGATGCCAGCTTCCTGGTCAGGGTTTGCACCCTTAGCAGCGATCTGCGACGAAGCGCGGAGCAGAGCAGTACCACCACCAGCAACAATACCTTCTTCAACCGCAGCGCGGGTTGCGTTCAGAGCGTCGTCAACGCGGTCCTTCTTTTCCTTAACTTCGATTTCAGTTGCACCGCCAACGCGGATAACTGCAACGCCACCAGCGAGCTTAGCAAGACGTTCCTGAAGCTTTTCGCGGTCGTAATCAGAAGTGGTTTCTTCAACCTGCTGCTTGATCTGGGAAACGCGTGCGTCGATTTCAGCCTTCTGGCCTGCACCGTCAACGATCGTGGTGTTTTCCTTGGTGATCGAAACTTTCTTCGCACGGCCGAGCATGTCGAGCGTAACGGTTTCAAGCTTGATACCGAGATCTTCGGAGATAACCTGACCGCCGGTGAGGATCGCGATGTCTTCGAGCATTGCCTTGCGGCGATCGCCGAAGCCAGGAGCCTTAACAGCAGCAATCTTCAGGCCGCCACGCAGCTTGTTGACAACGAGCGTTGCAAGCGCTTCGCCTTCTACGTCTTCAGCGATGATGACGAGTGGCTTCGAGGTCTGAACAACAGCTTCGAGCACTGGCAGAAGAGCCTGCAGGTTCGAAAGCTTCTTTTCGTGCAGAAGGATGTATGCGTCTTCGAGATCAGCAACCATCTTGTCTGGGTTGGTGACGAAGTATGGCGACAGGTAGCCGCGGTCGAACTGCATGCCTTCAACGACTTCGAGTTCGGTTTCAGCGGTCTTGGCTTCTTCAACCGTGATCACGCCTTCGTTGCCGACTTTCTGCATCGCTTCAGCGATCATCTTGCCGATTTCGGCTTCGCCGTTAGCGGAGATGGTGCCAACCTGAGCAACTTCTTCCGAAGTGTTGATCTTCTTGGCCTTGCCGAGAAGGTTTGCAACAACTTCAGTGACTGCGAGGTCGATACCGCGCTTCAGGTCCATCGGGTTCATGCCGGCAGCAACAGCTTTTGCGCCTTCCTGAACGATAGCCTGGCCGAGAACCGTCGCAGTGGTCGTGCCGTCACCAGCAGTGTCGTTGGTCTTGGAAGCAACTTCGCGCAGCATCTGTGCGCCCATGTTTTCGAACTTGTCTTCGAGTTCGATTTCCTTAGCGACCGATACGCCGTCCTTGGTGATGCGTGGAGCGCCGAAGGACTTGTCGATAACAACGTTACGACCCTTAGGGCCGAGCGTTACCTTAACAGCGTCAGCGAGGATATCGACGCCGCGCAGCATCTTTTCGCGCGCTGTGCGACCGAATTTTACGTCTTTAGCAGCCATTTTACTCTCCTGGGAAATGTCCCGGTCAGATTATGGTGAATTGAAATTCAGGCGGTAACTAAACTCTGGCTTCGCCGATACCGGCGCGAGCCCGAAAAATTAGCCAACGATGCCCAAAATGTCGGATTCTTTCATGATCAGCAGATCTTCGCCGCCGATCTTAACTTCTGTGCCCGACCATTTGCCGAACAGAACCTTGTCGCCAGCCTTCACTTCGAGAGCGATCAGCTTGCCTGCTTCGTCACGAGCGCCAGCGCCAACAGCGACGATTTCGCCTTCCTGTGGCTTTTCTTTAGCGGTGTCCGGGATGATGATCCCGCCAGCGGTCTTAGCTTCCGATTCAACGCGACGAACGACGACGCGGTCATGAAGCGGGCGGAACTTGATATCAGCCATGGTATAACCCTTGGTGTTATAGACGTTGAACCCTGTTAACGGATCGAACCGATCCGCGCTTGTTAGCACTCGATCTATCTGAGTGCTAACGTACCCAAGAGATAGAATTGGTCTTATTCTTTGTCAAGGATCGTTGCCGTTTTTTGACGAAAGCAAAAAATAATTTTTGCTTAATGGAGATTTCGCGCTGTGAAAGCCCGATGGCGTCGCATGTGGGGACTATACTGGCGTGTGGCAAGGCAGGCGGAAAAATATCCACCAACCCATGGCTACTTGCAGGGTTATGGTCAGGAATCGGTCAGTTTGGTTAACGATGTCTGTGCCCGGTCAAGCCTGATGGGGGAAGGCCAGGATTGAACACAATCCGTTCATTTGGACGCAGAGCGTTGCAAGCGTGGTGACAGAGCGGGCTCATTCTTGTAGAGGAAACCGCATGGTGCGCTTGCGCATTGTCCGACTTAACCGGCAAGAGGCCGGACCCAGCATATTGAGGAAAACAATGAAGCTGCCTGAACGCCTGGACGATCTGACGGATGGATATGATGCGATCTTCTGTGATGTCTGGGGTGTTTTGCACAATGGCGAAGTGGCTTTTGCAACTGCGGTCGCAGCACTCAAGCGCGCGCGCGCCAAGGGCATTACGGTTATTCTCGTTACCAATGCGCCGCGTCCGTTTGGCAGCGTGATCGCACAGATGACGCTGCTTGGCGTGCCGGAAGACGCCTACGACCGTGTTGTTACATCTGGCGATGTCACCCGCGATCTGATTGTCGAAGGCCCGCGCAAGATTTTCCATATCGGCAGCGAGCGCGAATTGGCGATCTATGAAGGCCTCGATGTCGAACTGGTCGAAGAGTTTGAAGCCGCTGGTGTCGTCTGTACCGGACTTTATGATGACGAAACCGAAACACCAGAAAATTACGCGGAATTGCTTCAACGCCTTCGCTCACGCAACCTGCCTCTGATTTGCGCAAATCCCGACATTATGGTTGAGCGCGGTCCGCGACTCATCTGGTGCGCGGGTGCGCTGGCGCGTGAATATAGCCAGCTCGGCGGTCGCACACTAATTGCCGGCAAGCCGCATCGTCCGATTTATGAAGCGGCTTCAAAGGCGGTCGAGGAAATTCGTGGTCGTCCCGTTGATAAGTCCCGTATACTGGGCATCGGCGATGGTGTGCTGACAGACGTAAAGGGCGCTGCGGATTACGGTCTTGACGTACTCTATATTTCCGGGGGCGTTCATGCTGCCGATTATACGTTGGATGGGAATGTTGATCTCGAGAGAATGACTGCTTTCCTGCAAAAACATGGACATTCTCCAATCGCCTCGCTTTATGCTCTTGTCTGATACCTGTTTCGAGAATCTGCTTCGATCATGACAAAATCTGCTTTTCAGCGTCTTTCAGGAACAGATGCATTGCCGCCTACGCTGCGTAATTGCGTGGTGGCGATTGGCAACTTCGATGGTGTTCATCGCGGTCATCAGGCTGTCCTTGAACGCGCGCTGGAATTGGCAGATCGCGATAATTTGCCCGCAGTGGTGCTGACCTTTGAGCCGCATCCGCGCAGTTTCTTTAAGCCTGATGAGCCGGTCGAGCGGTTAACTGATGCTGCCGAAAAAGCGGAAATCCTTCGGTTCATGGGTTTTAACGCCGTGGTCGAGCAGCCGTTTACGGCTGAGTTCTCGGGCCAGTCCGCTGAGGATTTTGTGCGTAATATCCTCGTCGATCGGCTGCATGCCAGCCGTGTCGTGACTGGCTACGATTTTCATTTCGGTAAAGGTCGGCGCGGTACACCGCAATTTTTGGAGCAAGCTGGCCAGTCTTCGGGCTTCAGCGTATCTCTTGTGGATGCATTTAGCGACGAGGGGGGCAACCTCGTTTCCTCGACGCGTGTTCGCTCGCTCTTATGCGCTGGCGAAGTGGCAGAGGCGGCGGGTCTGCTTGGTTATCGCTATCGTGTGAGTGGCGAAGTCATCCATGGTCAGAAGCTTGGCCGCACCCTTGGTTTTCCAACCGCCAACATGGTGATCGACGATCATGTCAGTCTGAAGCACGGTATTTACGCTGTGCGGTTCCGCCGAGCAGATGGCGTACTGCATGACGGCGTTGCCAGCTTTGGCCGACGTCCAACAGTGGCAAGCGATGGCAAGCCGCTGCTTGAAACCTTTGTTTTTGATTTCACCGGCGATCTCTATGGAGAAATCGTTGAAGTGTCGTTCTTCGGCTATTTGCGCGGTGAAGTGAAATTCGATGGTCTTGATCCGCTGATTGCGCAGATGAAGCGCGACGAAGAAGAATCACACGCGATTTTGGCGGGTGCAAAACCTTTGTCAGAACTGGATCGACTTCTGTCATTTCCAGCATATTAGTGTTTACTTGCAACACTTGGATAAATATGTGCTGATGTTTCTACCTTTGATTTAAGTTTAATTTTACATATTCCGTTCAACAGTAATAAATATCCCTAAATTTTATGGGGAACTGTTTTCGGAGTTTCATGTGACGCGTATTGTCTCTCTCGCCTTTGTTACAGGCGCCGCACTGTTCGTTGGTCCTCTTTCGGTCATTGCCGCAGATATGCAGCAGACAGATGTTTATGTGACTCAGGAAGTGAAGCCTGCCCGTAAATATCCATGGTCGGGCGATTGGTATCTCAAGATCGGCGCAGCCGGAATGATTGCGCCGAAGTTTGAGGGATCAAACAAGTACCGCTTTTCAGGACAACCATTGATTTCTCTTGGCCGTCAGGGTGAAGCAGAGCGTTTTTCATCGCGCAATGACAATGCGGCCTTTGCTTTCATCGATACGGATCGTTTCCGTGCCGGTGCAGTCGGCAAGCTGATGTTCAAGCGAGATACCGATATTGACGGTCTGCATGAAACGAAATTTGGTGGTGAAGCCGGTGGTTTCGTTGATGTCTATCCAACCGACTGGCTGCGCGTTCGCGGCGAGGTGCGCCACGGTATCCGTGCGCATAAGGGCGTTGTAGCTGATATTGCGGCGGATGCGTTTTATGACGTGACGCCTGTTGTGCGCATTTCGGCTGGCCCGCGCGCAACCTTTGCTTCCAAAGATTATATGCGCACTTACTATGGTGTGACGGCTGAAGAAGCTGTGGCTTCTGGCCTGAAAGAATATCGCCCGGGCGGCGGTTGGGAATCAGTCGGCGTTGGAGGTGCTGTTACCTGGCGCGCAACTGACAAGATCGATACGAGTCTTTTTGCAGAATATAATCGTCTTCAGGATAAAGCCAAAAACTCCAGCATCGTGAAAGATCATGGTTCACCGAACCAGTTTACAGTCGGCGTATCTGCGACTTATCGTTTCGATTTCTCGCTGGATTGATCAAACTAAGCCAATCTGTAAAGTTTTCAATCTGTGAAGTTTATTGGGGCAGGGCTGCAAGTTTATTGCGCCCTGCCTCTTTATTCCTGCGAAGGTCATTGCTAAAAGCGTGTTCATGATGACGGATTTTCGGCAAATTATTGCGGCCATACGAATTATTGGCCCGGCCTTCCTCTAAGCCTTGATGGCGTTGCGTGAATTGCAATGCATGGCAGGAAGGTCCGGGAACGACCGGCTATGCCTCGCAACTTTCTAAATATTCAAGCATTTTTACCCGCCACATTGCCGTGCGGGATTACAGGCAAATGATAAAATGACCGACACGACCGCCAAGATCGATTATTCCAAGACGCTCAATCTTCCGCAGACCGAATTTCCGATGCGCGCAGGCTTGCCAGCTCGCGAGCCGCTTTTTGTGCAGCGCTGGGAGGAAATGAACCTCTACAAGAAGCTACGCGAAGATGCGAAAGACCGTCCGCTTTATGTTCTGCATGACGGCCCTCCATATGCAAATGGCAATATCCATATCGGCCATGCGCTGAACAAAATCCTCAAGGACGTCATCACGCGCTCTTTCCAGATGCGCGGCTTCAACTCGAATTATGTGCCGGGCTGGGATTGCCATGGCCTGCCGATCGAATGGAAGATCGAAGAAAAATATCGCGCGCAGGGCAAGAACAAAGACGAAGTCGCAATCAACGAGTTCCGCAAGGAATGCCGTGATTTTGCAGCTGGCTGGATCAAGGTTCAGTCTGAAGAGTTTAAACGTCTCGCAATCTGCGGCGATTTTGAAAATCCCTACACCACGATGAACTTCCATGCGGAAGCCCGCATCGCAGGCGAACTCTTGAAGTTCGCAGCCTCCGGCCAGCTCTATCGCGGTTCAAAGCCTGTTATGTGGTCGGTGGTCGAACGTACAGCGCTGGCAGAAGCTGAAGTTGAATATCACGACATTGAGTCGGATATGATCTGGGTTAAGTTCCCGGTCGCAGGAACGAATGATCTTTCCGGGAGCTCGGTCGTTATCTGGACGACGACTCCATGGACCATTCCGGGCAACCGTGCGGTTTCCTATTCAAACCGCGTTGCTTATGGCCTTTATGAAGTCGTTGCTGCTGAAAATGATTTCGGCCCGCAGGCCGGAGAAAAGCTGATCTTTGGCGATAAGCTCGCTGAAGAATGCGCAAAGAAGGCGAAGCTTGAATTCAAGCGTTTACGGGATGTGTCGTTCGAAGAATTGGGCGCAGTTACACTCCATCATCCGCTCAAAGGCTTTGCCGGTGGATATGAGTTCGTGGTTCCTCTTATCTCTGGCGATCATGTCACCGATGATGCCGGTACGGGCTTTGTACACACGGCACCGAGCCATGGCCGCGAAGACTTTGAAGCATGGATGGATGCGGCGCGTGAACTTGAAGCGCGCGGGATTGATTCAAGCATCCCGTTCCCGGTTGGCGATGACGGCTATTACACCAAGGACACTCCGGGCTTTGGCCCTGATCGTGAAGGCGGTCCCGCACGCGTTATCGACGATAACGGCAAAAAGGGTGATGCGAACGAATCTGTCATTAAGCAGCTGATTGCGCATAACAATCTGTTTGCGCGCGGACGTCTCAAGCACTCTTATCCGCATTCGTGGCGTTCCAAGAAGCCGATCATCTACCGCAACACGCCACAATGGTTTGTCTATATGGACAAGAACCTTGGCGATGGCACCACGCTGCGTTCGCGTTCGTTGAAAGCGATTGAGGAAACTCGTTTCGTACCTGCTGCTGGTCAGACGCGTCTGCGCGCAATGATCGAAGGCCGCCCGGATTGGGTGCTTTCGCGTCAGCGCGCATGGGGCGTGCCAATCTGTGTGTTTGCCGATGATGAAGGCAATATCCTGCAGGACGATGCCGTCAATAAGCGCATTCTCGAAGCTTTCGAGGAGGAAGGCGCTGACGCATGGTTTGCCGATGGCGCACGTGAGCGTTTCCTTGGCAACCGTGCTGATGAAAGCTGGACGCAGGTTCGTGATATTCTTGACGTTTGGTTCGACTCGGGTTCGACGCATACATTCACGCTGGAAGATCGTCCGGACATGAAATGGCCTGCCGATGTTTATCTGGAAGGCTCGGATCAGCATCGCGGCTGGTTCCACTCGTCGCTGCTAGAAAGCTGCGGAACGCGTGGCCGTGCGCCTTACAATGCTGTTGTTACCCACGGTTTCACCATGGATGAGAACGGCAAGAAGATGTCGAAGTCACTCGGAAACACTGTGACGCCACAGGACGTGATCAAGGATTCCGGCGCCGATATTCTGCGTTTGTGGGTCATGACGACCGACTATTGGGAAGATCAGCGCCTTGGCAAGAGCATCATCCAGACCAATATCGACGCTTATCGAAAGCTGCGTAACACGATCCGCTGGATGCTTGGCACGCTTGCCCATGATGAAGGCGAAACACTGCCGCATGCGGATCTGCCTGAGCTTGAGCGTCTGATGCTGCATCGTCTGGCTGAACTTGATGAAGTTGTACGTTCCGGTTATGACGCGTTTGATTTCAAGCGTATTTCCCGCGCTTTGATCGATTTTATGAATGTCGAACTCTCGGCTTTCTATTTTGATATCCGCAAAGATGCGCTTTATTGCGATGCGCCGTCGAGCTCCCGTCGTAAGGCTGCCCTTCAGACAGTTCGTGCGATTTTTGATCGTGTGACCACATGGCTCGCACCAATGCTGCCTTTCACCACGGAAGAAGCATGGCTTGATCGTTATCCGAACGCGGCTTCGGTGCATCTGGAGCAGTTCCGCACCACTCCTGGCGAATGGCGCGATGATGTGCTGGCTGAAAAGTGGCGCAAGGTTCGCAATGTCCGTCGCGTCGTTACGGGTGCGCTCGAACTGGAACGCGCAGACAAGCGCATTGGTTCTTCACTCGAAGCGGCGCCGGTCGTTTACATTGCTGATAAGAGCCTGGCCGATTCGCTTGACGGCTTGGATTTTGCTGAAATTTGTATCACGAGTGGCATCTCGCTTACCGATGCTGCAGCGCCGGCCGAAGCGTTCGTGCTTGATGATGTCAAGGGCGTCGCTGTGGTGCCTGTGCGTGCGGAAGGTGAAAAATGTGCACGCTCATGGCGCTATACGACAGATGTCGGATCTGATCCGGAATTCCCGGAAGTCTCGGCGCGTGACGCAGTTGCACTGCGCGAATTGAAAGCTCTTGGTAAGCTTTCAGTTTAATGATGAAAAGCCCGGCCATCGTTTGAGGTTCCGGGCTTTTCACCATAAGGCTTGCCTTATAAAGTGAGGTCATGGTGAAATGGCGGTTAATATCACGATTGCCCGTCGAGTTGCTCTCATGTAAAAGGCAATCTTTGAGATAAACTTGCAATCTGCCTTGGAGTTGCCGGTTTTCTGAGGCAGAGGTGTGAAAACGCCTCTGGCATAGAGAAAATCGACAGGCGTAAAAGAAGTGGCGCTTATGAAGATTGAAGGACGAGTTCTGGTATTGATGACGGCGGTTGCGGGTCTCGCACTGTCAGGCTGCGTGTCGTCGCCGACTTACGGGACCGACAAAACAGCGAGTGCTCAGCTTCTCGACGATATGTCGAATATGGCTAGCTTCGGTCAGGGCAAGAAAAAAGAGCGTATTGATTATAAGCCGCGTCCTGATCTTGTGCGTCCGGCACAAGGCGATAAGGGTGTTCTGCCAGCGCCGCAAGAGAGTCTAGCGAGTGCTGGTGATCCATCATGGCCAGAATCACCGGAACAGCGTCGCAAGCGTTTGCGTGATGAAATCACTGCAAATCGCGACAATCCGAACTTTGTTTCGCCGATTGAACAGGATGCGCCGATTGCCAGCAATGCAGGCAACCTTCCAAGTGGTAGCAGCCGTCGTGAAGAATTCGCGACGCGGACACCGACTGCAGACCCCGCTCGTGTGGCAGAGTTGAAAAAAGCGCGGGAGCAGCAGGCTCAGGGTTCATCCTCGACGCGTAAGTACCTCAGTGAACCGCCATTGGCTTATCGTCAGCCAGCGTCTACTGCATCTGCAGGTGAGCTTGGACAGGATGAGGCTCAGAAAGAGCGCGAGCGCAAGAAAGCCGCTGGTGGCGGTGGCAAGAGCTGGCGCGATATGCTGCCTTGGAATTGATTATATAAATCATCATCTGTTATAAGTTAGTCAGTCGGAAGTTAACTCTTCCGGCTGATTTTCATTATACTTGAACGAATATAATAAATTAGGATGTCAGTGCTGATGACTTTTATACATTAAATATTTTTAATGTCGGTTTTCATAAACAATATTTGATTTCAATCAAGGAAAACATTCTGGCAGGGCCATAGCCTGCTCTTTTTGGTATATAAGGTGCTTATTATGTATAAATCAAACCGCTTTTGGGACACTCCTGACGGATACGGGCTGGTCAGCCGTTGCTTCCACTGGTCTATGGCAGCACTTTTTGTCTGGCAGTTCACCTCAACCATTCTTCGCATATTCGCTAAGGATACTTTATTTTATAATTTTTTCTGGCCAACCCATTTTCAGGTCGGGTTTGCTCTTTTGGTTCTGCTACTTTTCCGGGGTGTTTGGGGGGTACTCAATTATTCCCGGCGACCGCATCATGCGGGGCTGACTGGCAAGTTTGCAGGCCTTGGCCATCTGGTGATTTATGCCCTTATGTTCGTCGTGCCTGCGCTGGCGCTGTTGCGCAGTTATGGCAATGGCCGTGGGTTCTCGTTTCTAGGTATAGAAATTTTTGCGAAAACTGGTGTTCAGGATGCGGCCCTGACTGCTCCCGCTAATGCTGCTCACGGCCTTTTGGGCTGGATTTTGCTGGCTATCATTGTTGGTCATGTGATTATGGCGCTGCTTCATCATTTTGTGCTGCGTGATGACACGCTGCGGCACATGACGGGACATCGCGTAACTAATTAAGTTGGTTCATCGTTTCTCGCGAAAGAATTCCCGGAGTAGGGTCTGAGAGTCTTCTTCCGAGAAACCGGTATAGACTTCAGGAATGTGATGGCATGTGGGCTGCGTATAAAAGCGCGGCCCATATTCAACTCCGCCGCCTTTAGGGTCTGCGGCCCCATAATAAAGACGGCGGATACGTGCAAATGAGATTGCGGCTGCGCACATCGCGCAGGGTTCAAGGGTGACATAGAGGTCGCAGTCGATAAGCCGTTCCGACTGGAGCGTTTCACCGGCCTGCCGGATCACAAGCACTTCGGCGTGGGCGGTGATATCGTTCAATTCTCGCGTCCGGTTGCCGGCGCGTGCAATGATTTCTCCGTCATGGACGAGTACAGCACCAATCGGCACCTCACCACGAGTGGCGGCAGATTTTGCCTCTTCAAGCGCAATATCCATAAACGTAGCGCCGTTTTGGGATGAAATATCTGCAACCTTTTTCAATCCAACCTCATTTCATGGCCGGTACAGGGAAATTTCGCTCGCAAGCTTATGAGCGATTTGTTACTGCATAAGTCACGAAATCAAAACCGATTTGCGAACGGATTTATACAGCGCTCTTGACCGGACCGTCCTTTGCCAGCCCCCAGCGGCCAGAGACACCACGGCGGCGCTGCTGAGAGGCTAATATCAGATGAGTACAGAAGACGACAATAAGGGCGGTCGACGTCCTCCATTTGGACGCGAAGGTCGCGGAGATCGTGGTGAACGTTCGGGCAGTACGCGTGGTGAACGCGGTGAGCGTCGTCCGGGATTTCGCGAAGACCAGCCTCGTGAAGGTGGCTTCCGCGAAGACAGGCCGCGCCGCGACGATGACCGTCGCGCTCCGCGCAAGTTTGGACCGCGTGATGGGCAGGACAGTGAAGATAGCGGTGAACGCATCGCCAAGCGCTTAGCGCGTGCAGGCATCGCTTCGCGTCGCGAAGCTGAGACGATGATTGCGGCTGGCCGTATCACCGTAAATGGCAAAGTGCTTTCGACACCGGCTGTTAACGTCAAGCGCACGGATGTCATCACAGTTGATGGTAAGCAGCTGAAGCAGGCTGAGCGCACACGTCTTTGGCTCTATCACAAGCCTGCAGGTCTTGTGACGACCAACCGCGATCCCGAAGGTCGCCCGACTGTGTTTGAAGCGCTGCCAGAAGAAATGCCACGTGTGCTTTCTGTTGGCCGTCTCGATATCAACACCGAAGGTCTGTTGTTGCTCACCAATGATGGTGGGCTGTCGCGCGTTCTTGAACTGCCTTCAACGGGCTGGTTGCGCCGCTACCGCGTGCGCGCCCACGGCAAGGTTACGCAGGCGCAGCTTGATGAGCTTAAAAATGGCATCGCAGTCGACGGCATTTTCTACGGCAGCATTGAAGCGACGCTCGAGCGCGAGCAGGGTGCCAATGTCTGGATCTCGATTGGTTTGCGCGAAGGCAAGAACCGCGAAGTTAAGAATATTCTTGGTGCGCTTGGTCTGACCGTTGGTCGTCTGATCCGTGTTTCCTTCGGTCCTTTCCAGCTTGGCGATCTCGAGGAAGGCGGCGTGCGCGAAATTCGCGGTCGTATTCTGCGCGATCAGCTTGGCGAAAAGCTTGTTGAAGAATCGGGTGCTGACTTTGATGCGCCAATCGTCAATGAGTTCTCGAACGCGGTCGTTCAGGGGCGTACTGCACGTGAGATGGAACAGCGCGAGCCGGAAGAGGAGCGTCGTCGTCCGCAGCGCGAGTGGATTTCCAGTCAGCCCGAACGCCGCAAGCCAAAAGAAAAGAAAGACGACAAGATTGAACCGCGTCGTCGCGGCGGTGTGAATGTCTGGATGGCGTCTGGTGCACGTCCACAAGGCGAAAAAGCAGCCGCGGAAAAAGCAGCACGCGCAACGGCACGTGGTGAGCGCGCAAGCCGTTCCGATGGTGATTTCAAGTCGCGTCCACGTCGTTTCGAGGATGGTGATCAGCGCCGCGAAGAAGGTCGTGAAGATCGTCCACGTCGCTTTGATAAGCCAACTGGCCGTCCAGAGGGCCGTTCGGAAGGACGTCCGCCGCATCGTGGTCCGCGCAGTGAAGGTGACTTCCAGTCACGTCCACGCCGTTTCGGCGATGGCGAGCAGCGTCGTGATGAGGGGCGTGAAGAGCGTCCGCGTCGCTTTGAAAACCGTTCGGAAGGGCGTTCCGAAGGTCGGTATGAGCCGCGCACACCGCGCCCAGAGGGTCGCAGCGATGACCGCAAGCAAGAGCGTCGTCCGGGTAAGCGCGAGCGCGCTGAACTGAAGGCGGAGGGCGGCGAAAGATCATCGGGCGGTTATGAAGGCCGTGGCTTCGGTAAGCCTTCTGGCCCCCGCAATGGCGCACCACGTTCCGGTGAAGGTCGTGGTCCGTCAAAGGGCCCGGGTGGTTTCGGCAAGGGACCAGATCGCGGCGGTTCGGGCGGCAATAGGTCGAATGATGGAAAGCCACGCGGTGGCAAGCCTGGAGGCAATGGTGCGGATCGTCGGCGGTAAATTCCGCGGGCGAGCGCTCGTTACACCCACAACAAATGCGATCCGTCCCACGACGGATCGCACCCGCGAAAGCCTCTTCAATATTCTTGCGCACAGCTTTCCCGAAAAGGTGGATGGCGGTCGTGTTCTTGACCTGTTTGCTGGTACGGGCGCGCTGGGCCTTGAAGCCCTTTCGCGCGGTGCGCGCTATGCGGTTTTTGTCGAAGAATCGGCGGAAGGTCGCGGTATTCTGCGACAGAATATCGAAGCTTTCGGCCTGCAGGGCCAGACAAAAGTGTTGCGCCGTGACGCCTGTAAGCTCGGTGAAGCTGGCACAATGGAGCCTTTCGATCTGATTTTTGCTGATCCGCCTTATGGACGTCGCATGGGCGAGAAAGCACTTTTATCAGCACTGGAAGGTGGTTGGCTTAATCCTGACGCACTTATCGTGCTTGAAGAGGAAACTGAAGCTTCGCTTGAGCTGGATGAACGATTCGTTGTGCATGAAGAGCGCAATTATGGTGGCACCATCATTCGCCTTATCCAATTGAAGCAAGGCTGAAAAATTGGCCTGCCCCGGAGACGGGACAGGCAATGATATTTGATATTGATTTTGAAGCATTTCGGCCTTTTGAATAGGCGAAATGAAAACTGATTGGAGATGTCGTTTGGTGCATAACCCCTCACTCCGGCGCTTATTGTTGTCTACGGCAATCGGTTTCGCACTGGCTTTGCCGCTGGCAGCTGTTTCTGTTCAGGCGCAGACACCCGCTCCGGCTGTATCCACCGAAGCCGCAACCACGAAGCCAGCGCAAACTCTTCCGGAAATAAGCAAATCTGACGACATCAGCAGCTTCACGCTGGAAAATGGTTTGAAGGTTGTGGTCATTCCTGATCACCGTGCGCCAGTCGTCACACAGATGATCTGGTATCATGTGGGATCCGCTGATGAAGCGCCCGGCAAATCCGGCATTGCCCATTTTCTTGAGCATCTGATGTTTAAGGGCACCAAGACTTATCCGGCTGGGGAGTTTTCTGCGAAGATCGCAGCCATTGGTGGTCAGGAAAACGCCTTCACGTCCTATGATTATACGGCCTATTTCCAGCGTGTCGCACCGGACGCACTGGAAATGGTGATGGGCTATGAATCTGATCGTATGGCCAATTTGGTTCTCGATGAGGAAGCCGTCACGACAGAGCGCGAAGTGATCCTTGAAGAGCGTCGTATGCGGGTTGATTCAAATCCCGCAGCCATGCTGATGGAAAACACCGATGCCGTGCTGTTCTATAATCATCCTTATCGCGTGCCGGTTATCGGCTGGCGGCAGGAAATGGAGAAACTCAGCCTCAAGGATGCGGTTGATTTCTATCAACAATATTATACGCCAAACAATGCAACCCTGGTCATCGCTGGCGATGTGACACCGGAACGCGTGCGTGATTTGGTCATGCAAACCTGGGCTAAAATCCCCAAGCGTGCGGATGTGTTGCCGCGTGAGCGCCCGCAGGAGCCGCAGAAACACGCAGCGCGGGTTGTAACCTTGCATGATGATCGGGTGAGTACGCCGTCATTCCGTATGTCTTGGCTGGTGCCATCTTATGCCAATGAAAAGCGTTTCCCGAATGTGAAGGCGGGCGATGCCCCAGCACTTGATTTGCTTGGTGAAATTCTTGGCGGTTCACTGCGTTCGCGTCTTTATCAGGAACTGATCGTCAAACAGGGCATCGCGTCCAATACGGGTGCGAGTTATGATGGCGATCCGCTTGATGACGGCACATTCTCGGTCTATGGCTCGCCACAAAATGGCAAGACCCTGGCAGACGTAGAGAAGGCCGTTGATGCTGAACTTGCGCGGATTATTAAAGACGGTGTGACACAGGAAGAGCTGGATCAGGCGCGAAACCGGTTTCTGAAAGCGATTACATTTGCACGGGATAGCCAGTCTGGAATGGCCCGCATCTATGGCTCTACCTTGTCGATTGGCCAGAATATCGAAGATATTCAGAAATGGCCGGACCTCATCAAATCGGTGACGGTTGATCAGATCAAGGATGCAGCGGGCCGTTATCTCGTCAAAGATCAGTCCGTGACCAGTTATCTGCTGCCACCCGATACTGAGCCAGAAAACGCCCGCGAAAATCCCAATGCCGCTGCAGGCGATGCGGTTGGTCAAGGCGCAGAAGGAGCAATCCAGTGAGTAAGGTTGTTGTATTGAGCATTTTGCGTGCGAAAAATGCCGTCGCTGCCATTGTGGGTTCGATGTTGTTGCTGGTGGCAGTCAGCCTGCCTGCCAATGCTATCGAGATTCAGGAAGTCGTTTCACCCAAAGGCATCAAAGCCTGGCTGGTGGAAGATAATTCGGTGCCGCTCGTATCCATGCGTTTTTCGTTTAAGGGCGGGGCTTCACAGGATCCATCGGGTAAGGAAGGTCTTGCCAACCTGATGACCGGGCTTTTCGATGAAGGCGCAGGTGACCTTGATTCTGACAGCTTTCAGGAACGCATTGATAATCTGGGCGGAGAAATGAGTTTCTCGGCGTCGCCGGATTCTGTTTCAGGCAGTATTCGTATGTTGGCTGAGAACCGCAAACCTGTCACCGATCTTCTCGCACTCGCGGTCAATAAACCGCGTTTTGATCAGGACGCAATTGATCGTATCCGCAAACAGGTCGTTGCGAGCCTTGAAGCATCACAGCGTAACCCATCGACAATTGCATCGCGCAAATTTGCAGATGTGCTTTATGGCGATCATCCCTATGCTCGTCCGGATGAAGGGACTGTCAAGTCTCTGCAATCAATCACCCGCGACGATCTGGTGAATTTCCATCGTAAGAATTTCGCGCGCGACAAGCTGACAGTCGGTGTGGTTGGCTCGATCAATGCAAAAGATCTGGGCGAAATGCTTGATGAGGTCTTTGGCGATTTGCCAGCCACTGCAGAATTGGTGCCGGTGCCTGATGCGAAGCTCGCGCTTGGCACAACAACCAGCCTGAGCTTTGACATGCCGCAGACGTCGATCAGCTTTGTGTATCCGGCTGTGCCGCGCAAGGATGATGAGTTTTTCGCTGCCTATTTGATGAACCACATTCTGGGCGGTGGTTTCACGTCGCGTCTTTATGCGGAAGTGCGTGAAAAGCGTGGTCTTGCCTATTCAGTGTCTTCGTCGATGTCACTGCGTGATCATGCTTCGGCGCTGACAATTTCGACCGCTACGCGCCCTGAAAAAGCGCAGGAATCGCTCAAGATTATTCGCGAGCAGGTTGCTAAAATGGCAAGCGACGGGCCAACAGAGGCTGAACTTGCTGCTGCTAAAAGCTACCTCAAAGGCTCTTACGCTGTGAACAATCTCGATTCCTCTATCTCGATCGCCGATACGCTTGTTGGCCTTCAGGAGGCGGACCTTGATCGGGATTACATCGACAAGCGCAATGAATTGATTGATGCGGTGACGCTTGATCAGGTCAAAGCTATTGCCAAAAAGCTTTTGGAAGCAGAACCTGCAATTCTGATTTTCGGACCTGCGCAGTCCTAAAGCATGTCGCGGGAAAGTGGGAACCGGTTTTCCGATGACGACATGCGTAAAAACAAGGAGCTAGAGCGAGCGCTGTGAATACGAATAAGCGCGCCACGCTCTAAGCGTACATGGCGAGAGAAAAGCTTTATGGATATGACACTACCAACATCACCGCGTATCGCCGTCGCTTTTGGCGGCGGTGGTGCGCGTGGTATCGCGCATATCCATATTATAGAAGTGCTGGACGAACTTGGCATTAAGCCGGTGGCGATCGCTGGTTCGTCCATTGGCTCAATCGTTGGCGCTGGCATGGCCAATGGCATGAGCGGCGTTGAAATTCATGAATATATGGCGGCGATTTTCAATCGCCGTTCCGAAGTCGCCCGTCGCATGTGGCAGGCCCGGCCTGAGCGCTGGGTGGAACTTCTCAAAGGTGGCTTCCGAGTAAGCCAGTTCAATCTTGAGAAGATATTAGACGTTTTTCTTCCCGCATCATTGCCCGAAAATGTCGAGCAACTGAAAATTCCGATGAGCATCACAGCATCAGACTTTCATGCGGCAACAGAACTCAATATTGAACGGGGTGATCTGCGTTCAGCGATTGCTGCGTCCTGCGCTATCCCGCCTGTTTTCAGGCCGGTGCGTCGCGATGGGCGTATTCTTGTTGATGGCGGACTGCTTAATCCTGTGCCCTTCGACTTGCTGTTCGACAAGGCTGATATTGTTATCGGCATAGATGTTGTTGGTGCGCCCGTTGGGCCGGATGACTATATGCCGACCACGATGGAAGCTGTCATGGGGGCGAACCAGCTCACCATGTGTTCCATCATTGAGAACAAGTTTCGCAACCGTCCACCGCATATTTTCCTGCGTCCGAATGTGGAAAGGATTGGCCTGCTCGATTTCTTGAAGTTCGAGCAGATACTGTCGCAAACAGCACCCATTCGAGAAGAACTCAAACAGGCACTGGATACGGTTTTGAGTGGCAGGTCTGCGGCCGCGACGTCCTGATTTACTCAGCCGCAACGGCGGGTGAAGGTGGGCTTTCAGCCATGTCATGACCAGCCTTGTCGATACGCTGTCCTTCGCGTGCAGGCTTCACCAATGGTTCCGGTGTTACTGGCTTGTTAAAGAGCAGGTGCCGCCCCGCCATGATCCCTTCTGATGCCTGCACATGCAGACGATCTTCATCGCGCTGACGCACATCTTCGCGAATGTTATAGGCTTCTGCTTCCGATACGCCCAAACCCTCTAAAGTGCGTTGACCAAACAATAGGCCTGACTCAAAAGTCTCCCGCAGTTCATATTCCACACCCTGTGCGCGCAGTTGCAGCGTGTGTTCACGGTCATAAGAGCGAACAAACAGGCGAACATCGGGGTATTCAGACTGGATCAGGTTAACGATGCGGTTGGTGATTTCTTTCTTATGCGTGCAGACAGCCACAAGCTTTGCCTTACGTATGCCTGCCGCTTCCAACACATCCTTGCGGGTGCCATCGCCAAAATAAATCCGAAAACCGAATTTCCCGGCTGCACGAACGCGATTGGGTGAGTTGTCGATCACCGTCACGTCTATGCCGCCCGCAAGCAATATCTGCGCCGAAATTTGTCCGTAACGCGAAAAGCCGATCATCAGAACGTCAGCTCCGGCGCCTTCGAAGTTTTCTTCGATGACGTCTTCGGTTTTATCTTTGATGATAAGCCTTGAGCCGATCGCTACAGAAAGCGGTGTCAGAGCCATCGAGACTGTTACGGCAGCAACAAGCTCGGAACTTAGCGCATTGGAAATGACGGCCGCTGCTGCAGCTGCCGAGAAAAGTACGAAAGCGAACTCACCGCCTTGTGGTAGCAGAAAAGCTACGCGGATCGCATCATTGTGGTTTGAACGGAAGATGCGGCAGAGCAAATAGGTGATTGCCGCTTTGACGACCATGAAGATCGGCACGGCAATCAAGATTGTCTGCCAGTATTGCAGAATGACTGTGAGGTTGAGCGAGAGACCGACAGCCACGAAGAACAAGCCAAGGAAGATACCGCGGAATGGTTCGATATCCGCTTCCAACTCATGACGATAGGACGATTCAGCGAGCAGAACACCTGAAATGAATGCCCCCATGGCCATTGAAAGCCCGGCGGCTTGCAGCAGGCTTGCCGAACCCAACACCACAAACAGGGCGGCTGCGATCATGACCTCGCGTGCGCCGGTATTGGCAATGATCCGGAACATCGGGTTGATCAGATAGCGCCCCGCGATAACAAGCGCTGCAATAGCTGCGATAGCGGTTGCAAGGTGAAACCCGGCGCTAGCTTGGGATGGCTCATTGGGGGAAAGTGCTGGAATGATTGCCAGAATTGGCACGATTGCGAGATCCTGAAACAACAGAATCGCAAAAGCGCGCTGTCCATGCTTCTGGTTGGTTTCTGCACGATCTTCCAACACTTGCATGGCAAAGGCTGTCGATGACAGGGCAAGACCAAAGCCGATTATGATCGCCGCTTCAGTGGTCAAACCTGCAAGGTAGATGCCGAGTGCGGCAAGGGCGGACCCTGTGAGTATGACTTGCGCAGCACCAAGACCAAAAATTGCATGACGCAAAGCCCACAGACGCGAAGGCTTTAATTCAAGCCCGATGACGAATAGCAGGAAAACGACGCCAAGCTCTGAGAAATGCAGCAGATCTTCGCCATCCGAAATGAGCCGTGCCACCGGACCGATCACAATGCCCGCTGCGAGATAGCCGAGAACAGTCCCAAGGCCGAGCCGTTTGAACAGCGGAGCCGCGATAATCGCGCCGCCCAGAATCATCAGCGCTTGTAAGTAGAGACTTCCGCCAGTTGGGACCATGATATGCTCTTGGAATTCGAAGAATGTGAGGGCTTCCCTTGAAGCCATCGGATTTCAGCAATATAGAAACACGATATGTCTCTAATCAGTCCGATGTCGAATAATTTGACATAAGTTTTTTGCAAATTCCGATTACGGCTGGTTACATAGCGTGGTTTCTTATTGGAGCTCACGTTAATTTCAATCTTGGATTATACAATGATTTCAGACAATTCATCGGGTAAACTTGTTGATCGCGCGGCACAGCTGGTGGCTGCTGCAAAGCGCGCCGGAGCTGATCATGCTGACGCAGTTGTGATCCGTGCCCGCTCGGTGAGTGTCTCGGTCCGGCTTGGTAAGGTTGAGGGAACCGAATCGTCCGAAAGCGATGATTTTTCTCTGCGGGTTTTCGTCGGTCGCCGCATTGCCAGTGTTTCGGCAAATGCAGGCAGCAATCCGGATCAATTGGCAGAGCGTGCCGTGGCCATGGCGCGTGTTGCACCGGAAGATCCGTTTGAGCAATTGGCCGATCCTGATCTGCTGGCGAAGCAGCCGCGTGATCTCGATCTTTTTGACGCGATTGAAATTGATACGGCACGGCTGACAGCCGATGCGCTAGCGACAGAAGAGGCCGCGCGTGCGGTCGCGGGCGTGACCAATTCGGGTGGCGCAGGCGCATCGCGCAGCATGGGCGGTCTCGTGCTTGTCACATCGTCTGGTTTCTCTGGCGAATATGCGGCAACGCGTTTTGGTCGCTCGGTGTCTGCTATTGCGGGCGAGGGCACGAAGATGGAGCGCGATTATGATTTCAGTTCGCGTCTGCATTTCGCTGATCTCGATACGCCGGAAAATATTGGTCGTCGTGCTGGCGAACGTGCTGTTCGTCGTCTTGGCGCGCGCCAAGCCAAGACAGGGTCAGTCAATGTCGTGTTCGATCGGCGTTTGGCGCGCGGTATTGCAGGGCATCTTGCAAGTGCGATCAATGGCGCGTCTGTTGCGCGCAAGACGAGTTTCTTACGCGATAGTCTTGGCAAGCAGATTCTGAAATCAGGCATCAATGTCACCGATAATCCTTTGCGCATTCGTGGATCATCGTCACGTCCGTTTGATGGCGAGGGCATTGAAGGTCAGCCGCTCACAATGGTTGAGAATGGTGTACTCGCACATTGGTTGCTGTCCGGGTCGAGCGCACGTGAACTTGGTCTTGTTGGCAATGGGCGCGGTGTGCGTTCGGGTTCTGGCGTATCGCCTGCCTCAACCAATTTTGCGATTGAGCCGGGTCTTGAGACACCGGAAGCGCTCATTCGTGCGCTTGGCACCGGCTTTTACGTGACGGAAGTCTTCGGTCAGGGCGTCGATATGATCACCGGACAATATAGCCGTGGCGCATCGGGTTTCTGGATCGAAAACGGTGAGCTGGCTTATCCGGTGAGCGAGGTAACCATTGCGTCCAATCTGAAAGATATGTTCCTCAACATGACGCCTGCTTCTGATATTGACCGGAACTTTGGCATGACCGCCCCGACACTCGTGATTGAAGGCATGACCCTTGCCGGAAATTGAGAAGCGAAAAGACATTCAGAACGAACTTGAACTTCTGCGTCATGCAGCGCGTGAGGCAGGCCGCATTGCCATGCGGTATTTCGGCCAGTCGCCGGAGGTTTGGTTCAAAGAAGGTCAGTCGCCGGTTAGCGAAGCCGATTTCGCGGTCGATACCTATTTGAAGCAGGTTTTGCTCGAAGCACGGCCTGACTATGGCTGGATTTCGGAGGAAACAACAGATGATCGTGCCGATGCGGTGCGTCGCCGTTCTTTTGTGATTGACCCCATTGATGGAACACGCGGTTTCATTCATGGTCAGTCTCAATGGTGCGTAAGTCTCGCAATTGTCGAAGATGGCAAACCAATTGCCGGGGTGCTGCAATGCCCGGTGCTGAACGAAGTTATTGAAGCTGGCAAAGGCTTTGGTGCATCGCAAAATGGATTGCCAATCCAGACGCGCTTGCCGCCTCCGGGCGAGAAAATCTCGATGGCCTCGGCAAAACGTATGGTGGATGTACTGCCGGAAGGCTGGCGCGACCGCGTGATCGTCCATCCTTATGTGCCATCGCTTGCTTACCGGATTGCAATGGTGGCACGCGGCGATATTGCTGGCACCTTCATTCGGCCAAATTCGCATGATTGGGACTTGGCTGCAGCTGATCTGATCTTAAGTGAGTCGGGCGGGGCGTTGCTCAATCACGATGCTCAGCCGCTTCACTATGGTGGACCAACGTTGCAACACGGAGCATTGGTGGCATCGAGTGGAAACCTTTTGCAGGAAATGTTGAGTGTTGTAGCCGATTGGCCATTGAGCTAATCATGCCGCAAACGATTTAGTTTCAAGGGATATTATAATGAGCGTCGAAGGCAACAAGAAGCAGCTTCTTCATCTGGTGTTTGGCGGTGAGTTGACAAAGCTTGGAACCGTTCAGTTCCGTGATCTCGATAATCTCGATGTTGTCGGAATCTATCCGGACTATGAATCGGCCAAGACTGCATGGAAATCCAAGGCACAGCAGACTGTTGATAACGCGCATATGCGCTATTTCATCGTGCATCTGCACCGTCTGCTCGACCCGGAAGGCGTTGATCTGAAAGCGGAATAAACGCTTGTCTGGTTCGCGTGATCGTTCTGATGGCTTTGCTAAGCGCTTGTGGCGCCGCATTCGCGGCCCGCTTGCGCGTTCTGCTGTGGTTAAATCTGCGCTGGTGCAGTTAATTTCAGGCTATTTGAAGTTCGTGCGCCTGACCAATCCGCTGTGCAAAGGCTCTGCGGATATTAAGGTTCTTTTGCGCGAGAATAGCCCTTCGATCATAACTTTCTGGCATGGTCAGCATATTATGGCGCCGGTCGTGCGGCCGCTTGATTTGGCTGTGGTTGCCATGTTTTCGCGCAGTGCAGATGCAGAGCTGAACGCGCGTATTGCTGAAAAATTTGGCTTTATCACCGTTCGCGGTTCTGGCGGACGCGGTGAAGGAAATTCAGCGAAAAAAGGTGGTGCACGCGCACTTCTGACATTGAAAAATGCGCTGAAAAAGGGACAATCGGCATCGATGATTGCCGATATTGCTCATGGCACGGCGCGGGAGGCGGGCGAGGGTATTATTTTGCTGGCCAAGCTTTCCGGCCGACCAATAATGCCTTTTGCATATGCTTTTTCGCGGAATCATGTTTTGCATAAGACATGGGATAAAACGACTATTCCTTTACCGTTCGGGCGCTCGATGATTGTGTGCGGAGAGCCTGTCTGGGTGGATGAAAATGCCGATGAGGCACAACTGGAAGAAAAGCGCATGGAACTGACGCGACAGCTGAATGACGCGACACATAGAGCCTATGCTGCATTGGAGGCAGGTAAATGAGTGAACGGTGGGCGCGAAACATGTTGTCGGCCTATCGCATGCTCGGCTCTGCCGCTTATCCCTTTATTGGGACTTACATTTCCTATCGGGCCTCGCGTGGCAAGGAGGAGCGCGCACGGCGCGGCGAACGCTATGGCAAGACCTCTATCGCTCGTCCGCAGGGTCCGGTGATCTGGGCGCATGCTGCCAGTGTGGGTGAATCGGTGGCGATGGCCCCGCTGATCGAAAGCATTGCTGCGACTGGTATCCATATTGTTATGACGACCGGGACAGTAACCTCTGCCAAACTCGTCGCGGATCAGCTCGGTGATCAGGTCATTCATCAATATGCGCCGCTTGATCTGCAACCGGCAGTCAATAATTTTCTCGATCACTGGAAGCCTGATCTGGTCATTGGCTGCGAATCTGAAATCTGGCCAGCAACAGTGCTTTCGCTTGGCACACGGCATATTCCGCAGGTTCTCGTTAATGGTCGCCTTTCCGACCGTTCGTTTGCCTCATGGCAGAAGCGACCTGAATTGGCCGAGGCACTGTTTGAAAATTTCGCGCATGTGATTGCGCAATCGGAACTTGATGGAGAGCGCTTCCGCACCCTCGGTGCACGGCCTGTCAGCGTTTCCGGTAATCTCAAGGTTGATACAGCGCCTGCTCCAGCTGACCCGCAGGCACTGGCCGCGCTTCAGCAACAGATTGGTGGGCGTCGTACCTGGGCCGCTATTTCGACGCATGACGGTGAAGAAGAAATTGCTGCCGAAGTGCACCAAATGCTGAAAGTGCGCTATCCGCGTCTCGTAACAATCATTGTTCCGCGTCATCCCAACCGCGCACCCGCTATTGAAGCCATGCTCGCCGAAAAGGGCTTAAAGGTTGCAGCGCGCAGCCGTGGCGATGTGATCGAAGCGGATACCGATGTTCTGCTGGGTGATACGATTGGCGAAATGGGTCTTTATTTGCAACTCACCGAAGTTGCTTTCATCGGCAATTCGTTGACCAAAGAAGGCGGTCACAATCCGCTGGAACCGGCGATGATGGGGACTGCTGTTCTTACTGGCAAGAATGTTCAAAACTTCCGGGATTCTTTCCAGCGTCTCATCAAGAATGGTGGCGCGCGTGTTGTGAAAGATCGCAATATGCTGGCAGGCGCGATTAATTTTTTGTTTAACAATCCCGAGCACCTGAAAACGATGATCCGTGCGGGTGCTGATACGGTTAAAGATATGCGCGGTGCGCTTAACCGCACGCTCAATTCGCTTGAGCCGTTCATTCAGCCATTGGTGCTGCAAGCGCAATTGCCGGGAAATCGCAATGAAGCGGCTTTCATCCATGGCGGCATCTGAGCATGGCGAGCGAGGCACCGCCCTTCTGGTGGGGGAAACCCGACTGGCGTGCGCATAGTCTCACACCGCTTTCGTGGGTTTACGGGGCTGTCGCGGGTCGCAGGCTTCTCAACGCAGAACCACCAAAGATCGCCGCTCCCGTTCTGTGTATCGGTAATTTCACGGTCGGCGGTGCGGGCAAAACGCCCACTGCAATCGCATTTGCAAAAGCTGCGAAAGAACGCGGCCTCGCTCCCGGCATCGTCTCGCGCGGCTATGGCGGCGATTACAAAGGGCTTCATATTGTCGACCCGTCAAACGATAGTGCTCGTCATGTTGGTGATGAGCCGCTTTTGCTTGCCCGTCATGCACCAGTTGCACTCTGCCCCGACCGGCTTAAATCAGCGCAGGCATTGCTGGCATGCGGCTGTGATTTCATCATTATGGATGATGGTTTTCAAAGCGCACGGTTGCATACCGATTTTGCACTGCTGGTGGTTGATTCTACGCGGGGCATCGGTAACGGGAAGGTTATTCCGGCAGGGCCGTTGCGTGCACCGTTGACTGACCAGATGCGCAAAACCGATGCACTTTTGCGTATCGGCAAGGGAAGTGAAGCGGATTATGTGGTGCGACAGGCATCGCGGGCCGGGCGTCCCGTCTACGACGCGCAGTTGATACCTTCATCATTGGCGGAAGTTGCAGGCAATCGCTGGCTGCCCTTTGCAGGAATTGGCAATCCGACCAAGTTTTTTGCGAGCGTCCGGCAGGCAGGTGGAGAGATTGTCGAAACTCGAACCTTCCCCGATCATTATCCCTATACCGCTGCTGATATCGAAGAATTAAGAGATAGAGCCAGGCACTTAGGGGTCAGTCTGATCACGACGGCGAAGGATCAGGTACGTTTGATAACGACGCAAAATTTGCCAAGGTCATTCGCGCGAGAGCTTGTTATTCTTGATGTTGAACTCGATTTTGATCGCCAGGATGCGATTAATCTCATTATCAATACAGCTATAGCTCGGTTTAAAGCGCGAAATGCGGCTTAGTTTTTGCAGTTACATTTTTAGGCTGGTGATAGTTACCCAACGCTCACCGAAGCGGCTCGGGAAATCTGCCCAACTAGGCTAAGTGGAAATTCTGCCTGACTTCGGCTTAGATGCTGGAAACGGGCGATACCATGACGAGACGACAACGCCAAAACCATAGCCCAGCTTTCAAGGCAAGTTGCGCTTGCTGCGCTGCAAGGCGAGCATACGCCAGTGGAATTATCCCAGCAGTTTGACGTGCACGCGAGCCCAATATTGCAATGGAAATATCAGCTTCTTGAGGGAGTGATCGGTGTTTTCGGCGACGAGACCAAGGCGGGATTTCTGGGCGCAAGGAAATGATCGACCGCGCTCACAAGCTTTCGGTCGCACGACAGGCAAAGCTCCGGGGGGCAGCCGTAGCCGTGTCTACTATTCACCGCACGCTGCCTCGGATGGCGATCTGGCACTGAGGCGGCAGATCGATGAATTGCATCTGGAATATCCATTCGCGGAAATCGGACGTTGCAGGGGCTTTTGAAAGGAGAAGGGCTTGAGGTTGGGCACTCCATGTCGCTACTCTAATAAAGAAGATGAGCATCGAGACGATTTACCGTCGACCAAACACTTCGAAGCCAGCACCAGGGCATAAAATCCATCCCTATTTCCTGTGCAAGCTAGAACGCATCCCGAAAGGTGTGAAAGGGTTTTTGGAACAAGATGCGCGTAAAAAACAAAGAGATAGATAATTTCTATTGTTTCATTCTAAACTAGAAATGCTCTAATATGTTGATCTGATTCAGCATGATCGAAACGCTCCCGAATGACGGATGAATAGGGAGGTTCGTCCGAATGCCGCAACGAAATTCCCCTCTGGCTCCATTCCAATATGGGACCTTTCGTGCTCTCTGGTCTGCAACTCTGTTTTCAAACCTTGGTGGTCTTGTACAAACAGTTGGCGCGGGCTGGATGATGGCGACCATTGCGCATTCAGATGACATGGTTGCGTTGGTGCAGGCTTCAACGACACTTCCGGTTATGATTTTCTCCGTTGCGGCTGGAGCGCTTGCTGATAATTTCGATCGTCGGCGAATTATGCTGGCGGCTCAAATCATGTTGCTCGTCATTTCTGCAGCGCTGGCGGCCTGCGCTTATCTCAATGTCTTAACGCCATGGATGCTACTTGGGTTCACATTCCTGATTGGCTGTGGGGGCGCATTGCACAATCCTTCTTGGCAGGCTTCAATGGGGGATATTGTACCGAGAACAGACCTACCGGCTGCGGTTGCACTTAATTCTATGAGTTTCAACCTGATGCGCAGTATAGGTCCTGCAATTGGTGGTGCCATTGTTGCAGCAGCTGGCGCCGCATTTGCGTTTATTTTTAATGCTTTCAGCTATTGTGCACTTATTCTCGCACTTTGGCGTTGGCAGCCACAAATAGCTAAATCGACTTTACCGCGAGAATCTTTGGGGCCCGCAATGGTGGCTGGGTTGCGCTATGTTGCCATGTCGCCAAATCTATTGAAGGTGATGTTTCGCGGCTTTCTGTTTGGTTTGTCCGCAATCGTTATTCTTGCACTTTTGCCTCTGGTTGCCCGCGACCTTGTACAAGGCACGGCGCTTACTTATGGCATAATGCTTGGCTTTTTCGGCATCGGCGCAATCGGCGGTGCACTCTCCAGTGCACACTTGCGTGAACTGCTTGGTAATGAGTGGTTGGTGCGCATAGCATTCGTAGCTTTTGCTGTGAGTTGTTCGCTTCTTTCGATCAGTCACACGGTCTGGTTAAGCTGCATGTTTCTAATGCCAGCGGGGATGTCTTGGGTTCTGGCACTATCCCTCTTTAACGTGACTGTGCAGCTTTCAACACCGCGATGGGTGGTAGGGAGAGCGTTGGCACTTTATCAGACAGCGACGTTTGGAGGCATGGCTGCAGGTAGTTGGTTATGGGGCTCTGTTGCTGATGAATTTGGTGTGTCTGGCGCGTTGCTGGCTGCAGCCTGCTTTTTGGTGTTTGGGGCACTAGTTGGTTTTTTGCTGCCACAACCCGATTTTGAATCGCTTAATCTTGATCCGCTTAATCGCTTCAGCGAGCCACAGTTACGTCTGGATTTACGCTCCCGAAGTGGTCCGATTATGATTATGGTTGATTATAAAATTGCTCAGGAAGACGTTCAGGCTTTCCTCGCTGCAATGGCTTTAAGAAGACGAATTAGGATTCGAGATGGAGCGCGTCAATGGGCATTGTTGCGTGACTTAGAGAACCCTGAAACGTGGACCGAAAGTTATCATGTTCCGACATGGGTGGAATATGTGCGTCATAATCAGCGACGCACGCAGTCGGATGCCGAAGTATCAGAAAGGCTTATCGCTCTCCATAAAGGCGATGCGCCGCCAGTTGTACATCGTATGATAGAGCGACAGACAGTGTCTATTCATGACGATATGCCGCTCAAAGCGCATCTCGATTTCCATTAGAGCGTTTCCAGTTTTCATTGAATAATTCGAAGTGCTCTATCTCTTTGTTTTCTGAGCGCATCTTGTTCCGAAAACCGTTTCACACTTTTCGGGATGCGCTCTAGTCGTGACTAAGGTATTTTATTGATAATGCTTTCAGATGCCGAAAAATCGGTTAGTGCGATTTGATTGCGTCCGCTTTTCTTGCTTGAATAAAGCTGGTGGTCCGCATGTTGAAGCCACAAGGCCCCTCCCATTCCCGGTTGGGTTTGGGCAGATGCAATGCCAATGCTGACGGTAACGCTGGTACTGATTTCGGAACCTTTGTGCGGAATGTTTAAAGACTGAATTTGGTGCTGGATTTCACGTGCTGTGTCCATGGCCTTCTCTGGGTTTGCTCCTGGCAATACGCATGCGAACTCCTCGCCGCCATAACGGGCAGTCATTCCAGAGACCTTGTGGACTGCACGGGTGAGGGCAGCCGCAACCATCGCGATGCAACGGTCGCCTTCCGGGTGACCGTAAGTATCGTTAAACAGCTTGAAGAAGTCGATATCCAGCATGATGACCGAGAGCCAAGCTTCTGTCGGTGTCAGACGCGATATTTCGGCCTCCAGCGTAACTTCCAACTGCCTTCGATTGCTTAGGCCAGTCAATGCATCTGTGACGGCCATTTGGGCCAGTTGGTCGCGCAAGCGTTTAAGTTCTATATGATTGGCAACGCGCGCGCGTAAGACGATTGGATTGATTGGTTTGGTTACATAGTCGATAGCGCCAAGAGACAAACCGCGTACTTCCGCGTCCTGATCATCAAGCCCCGTAGTGAAAATGACAGGCACATCCGCAAGAAGGCGATCATTTTTAATCCGCGAGCAGACTTCATAGCCATCGATGCCTGGCATCATGACATCAAGCAATATGAGATCAGGCAGAACTGAGCGAGCAACTTCGAGCGCTTGTTCACCCGATGTTGCAAAAGAGATTTCGTAATAATCTTCAAGCACCGCGTTCATGATTTCGATGTTTGATACTTCATCATCGACGATCATTACGGTTGCACGATTTGGCATTATTATGCTCCGGTGATCTTAACTATGCTGTGGTTCACCACGGCTGTTTTTGTTTTTCTGGTGTTAACTGCTGTGAATTTATCTCTCTGGTGGATTTGTCTGTTCAGGGAAAATTGCGTCTAGATTGCGCAATGCCGTTTTGTAATCGAGCTTATCGAGCGCTGATTTTATATTGGCCAAAGCCTGAGCTTGTGCATCGCCATCTGATAATGAACCGAATAGCTGTACTAAAGTATCGTAACTGCTACGCGCTCGCATGCTTCGACGGTTGAGGTGATCTCTCAAAGATAACACAGCGGCATTTATGTCGGACTGTGATATACTAATATCTACCTGTTTTACGGTATTTGGCTTTTGATCCTTGATGCTCTCCGCAGCTGCTAGTGCAGGTTTCAATGCTGTATCCAGCGCGATGAGTGTTGGCTCTATACCCACGATCTGTTCATTGGCGATTGCCAACTCTACTTCAGCCGAAATGCGAGAAACTTCCGAGAGTTCAAGCGATGCCGCCACGCCTTTCAATGTATGAGCAAGGCGACGAGCGCCAGTAAGGTCGCCTGCGGCGATTTGGTCTTTGAGTGCCTCAATAATATTGTAGAAGTCATCATGGAAACTGATGATAAGGCGTCGTAGCAGAGATTTTTTTCCATTTACACGAACGAGTGCACGTGCAAGATCGAAGGGTGGCAACCGTTCTGGAAGCTCAGACGGTACCGTTTCCGGCTTGCTTTCCGCGACAAGTAAACCGGAGGATTGCGGGCGACGTGGCTTCATCCAGCGTTCAAGCGTTCCTATTAGTACGCTTGGGTCAATAGGTTTTGCGATATGATCGTTCATACCTGCTTCGGCACATCGGCGCCTTTCTTCTTCATAAGCATGCGCTGTCAATGCAATAATGGGTAAAGCTTCAGCGGAACGCTGACGTCGAATGTGACGCGTTGCCTCTAGTCCGTCCATTTCCGGCATCTGAACATCCATCAAGACTGCCGCGTAATGATCTCCTGCACGGTCAATAGCTTCACAAGCTAGGCGACCGTTTTCAGCAGTGTCGACCTCGAGACCGGCATCGCTCAGAAGTTGGTATGCGATTTCACGATTTATCGCATTGTCTTCGACAAGGAGGATATGTTCGCCTCTGAGAGCAGGTGCAATCATTCCAAAGCTATCTGTAGATGCTGCGGTTTCGTTTGCGAGAGGGAATATGACGTTCAATGTATCGAGTATCTGTTGAGCTTCTATCGGCTTGGGCAGATAAGCCGCGATTCCTGCACGCGAGGCTTTAGCTTTAAATTCGTCGCTTCCATAAGCGGTGATAAGCACGATTTCAGGAAGCTTTGTCAGCTTCGCATTTGCATAAAGGCTGGTGACGGTTTCCATACCATCCATGCCTGGCATCTTCCAGTCGAGAAGAAGAAGATCATAGGGTTTACCACGCTGAAAAGCGGTTTCAAGCGCACCAATAACTTCATTGCCCGACGCCACGAGGTCGACGGTAATTGACCAATCAGCGAAAATTCCCTGCAATATTTCACGGGATGCCGGATTATCATCCGCTACCAACACCCGCAACTTCTGGATGTGTGGTAGCGGTCTTTCTATGATGGAATGGCTACGATCCACATTTCCAAACTTTGCCGTTACGGTGAAGATACTGCCTTTTCCAGGCGCACTGTTAACCGTGATGCCCCCGCCCATCTGTGTAGCAATCTGTTTGCTGATAACCAGACCAAGTCCTGTGCCGCCAAAACGACGGGTAGTAGAATTATCTGCCTGAGAGAACGAGTTAAAGAGTTTCGATTGCTGCTCTTCAGACATGCCGATACCGGTATCGGCAACTGTGATCTGGAGCATGTAATGGTCTGCGTCCGTTGTCTTTCCACTCACACGTAAAATTACAGAGCCGTTCTCGCTGAACTTTATGGCGTTCGTCATCAAGTTGAGAAGAACTTGTCCGAGCCGCATCTCATCACCGACAAGACGCTCTGGTACCCCTTCATCAATATGCAGGCTGACAGAAACATTCTTTGTACGGGCTTCAGCACTGGTGATCTGCATTTTGCGATCAAAAAGTGCCCGTAACTCGAAAGGTCGATTCTCCAGCGTGAGTTTGCCCGCGTCATTCTTTGAAAAATCAAGAATGTCATTGATCAGTCGAAGCAGTGAGCCGCTCGCACCATTAATTTTGTTTAGATAATCGCGTTGACGTTCTGTCATGTCTGTACGCTGCATAAGATGGCAGAAGCCCAGGATTGCATTCAGCGGCGTACGGATTTCATGGCTCATATTGGCCAGAAACATACCTTTGGCTTTATAGGCCTGCTCAACCTGTGCAGAGCGCTCTTCAATCTCGGCATTTTTCACCATGATTTCATCGCGCATTTTGCTGATGCTGTTAACGCAATCAACAAGCATGTCGCTAAACCAGACAAGTACCGCAGCTTCCAAGGCGACAATAACTGCGTGGATCATAACGCGGCGGATATCGCTGCCGGTCGGGAATACAAACGATGGTAGCATGTAGTCGAGCGCGAGGTGGTGTAACGCAATCGCGATAGCTGCAATGATGGTTGCGCGCCGGTCACACCATCCAATTGTCAGTGCAAGCATGGCAAAAAAGTACATATGCATGTCCATCTGCCAGATATGGCCACGCAAGAGATAGAGAAGGACTGCTGGCTCTGCTACCAGTGCAACTGCAGAAAGAAAACGCGTCGCTGGTGCAATGTCTGAGCGCAGCCACATTAAATTGTAGCAGATTGCAAGAAAAGCGGCTGCAAGAGCGCCGCCGATAACAGAGATTCCTGTTGCATAAGCAATCGCTGCGAATAGCGGTACGTGAAGCCAAAAGAAGATAACCAGGAACCGCGCAAAGCGTCTGCGTATATCGTCAAGTTCAATGATCATGGATTTAGGCCCCGGTGACCGCTAGGTCGATACAGCTGGAGAGTTGACTAGGTTCAAATACGAGCCAAGCGCCCGCATTATAAAGTGCAGAAATGGCGTCTGAACGCTCCGCGTGGACGACGACGACATTCATCCGCTCGTTGAGTGATATAATTTGAGCATCTGCTTTGTTTAAAAGCGCGCTGACCTGAGAAATATCTGCCCATGGCTGCATCAACACCGCATATGTGTTGTTCTCTCCGCTTGGTAACAGCATTGCGTAAAGCAGTGCTGTTAGACCCACCAGGAAGAGAGCAAGGGCAGGCAGCATATCAAGCATGCGCCATTGTGACTGCGCCGAACTGGAATTCATATATGTGTGCCCGCAATTCAACACGCCCTAGATGATTCTGTACTTAATATATAGAAAAGCGCGTGTATTGCTGCATGTGCTAATTTAAGATTGCAGGAATATCAAGGTGAAGCTGGTGCGAATTAAGTGTGCGATAGCCTGGCTTCGGATCTGTTTTACGATTTAATTGATTGATTTTTATTTATAAACTTAGAGGTTAATCCTAAAGTATCACAGGTTTGATATCTTCACATGCTGCCATGTCGTGTTGGGCAGCATGTGTCGTGATTTGTCAGCTTAAATTTTTACGAAAAGCGGTTCAGTTATTTCTTGGATTATCGCTACGGCTTGATCTGTTTCCTGCGGGGTTGCAGGAACCTCAAACTCGGCAAGCTCAATGCCCGCGATTTGTGATGTTGGAATTGCGGCCAACGCATCTCGCAATTGCTGCACATGTAGTCCGTTTGCGATCGCATAAGCTGCCGGGATTAATCCCGGGTTCATGACGTCCCAGTCAATGTGAACCCAAACTGGGTTTGAGCCTATAGCTTCGCATAGTGTTTGTGCTGTGACGTCGGATGGGGGGATGATCCTAACGTTTGAATTTTCGAGAAGGCGTCGTTCCTCGGGATCAATATCGCGACCGCCCACAATTATAACTCGTTCGGTTGCCACTCCCGCACCGTGCCCGGTATCCCAGATGCCGCAAATGCCAGCAAGAGCCATGCCGCCAAGATATCCCGACTCTGTGGTTTCTGGGGTATTGAAGTCTCCATGCGCATCGATCCACAAAACGACGAGGTTTTTGATGTGACGGGCAGCCTGCGGGATGGTTGCTAAACTTGCGGAGCAAGTGTTGGTAACCACAATGGGACGCTGCCCATCTTCAAATTCCGCTGATACAGCTTGTGCGAGTTCTGAAAGCGTTTCGTGCGCTTCCTCCAGTGCTACATTCCAATTATCATTCTTAGCAGAAGATGGTTTTCCGGCAATTTGAATTTCTAAACCATAACGATTTGCAAGTGAATTAGCAGCGGTCAATGCACCCGGTATAGCTCCATGCGTCCGGTCTGCTACTCGGCCTTGGCAGACGATGAGAGAGCGAGGCATGGCAAAATCCTTTGTGTATGGCTGTGCTTATCGACGTTCTCTAACTATCGCCGTTATATGATTTTGACGATATGCAAAATGTCATTATCGCGCAGTTTCCATAAGGAAATTTATCGATTCAGAGAGATGAGCAATCAATGCGGATGCTAACCCAAATTATTATGAGGGGCGGAGGATCGATAGTACAAAGGGAAAATTAAACCATAAGGAATGATAGAGATGTCAGCGATATTTTCGTTATTTGTGGCTAATTCGCGTTCCGGCTTTTCCGCTCTGGTCGATGTTTCGATGTTTGAAAGGACAAAGATAATGATCCCCCATACAAGAAATGGGGTGGTGGCGATAATTATCTGAACAAAGCCTATGTAATCCATTTTTGAATGATGATGCAGACGAATAGGTTCAACAAGAAAATGGTTTCTCAAAAATCAGCTAAGAGTAGCTTTATTTTCTTATGACAATGAAGATCATATTCTTATCAAAAAAAGGCCGAGTATGAGCCGGCCTTTTATGTATTCATATATTTGTTTATATCGCTTCGTCGTGGGAAGGCTTTTCCCAAAGATTGACGCCGCCTTCAACCGCATAACGGTCAATTTCTGCCAGCTCTTCTGCTGTGAAAGACAGATTGTTGAGGGCAGCAACGTTTTCCTCAACCTGTTTTGCAGAACTGGCGCCGATTAGTGCTGAGGTAATACGTGGATCACGGAGCACCCAGGCAAGCGCCAGCTGTGCCAGTGATTGGCCACGACGCTTTGCGATTTCGTTAAGCGCTTTTGCCCGCTCAATGTTTTGAGGCGCCAGATGCGCTTCTTGCAAGAAGTGACCGCCCGGACGGTTGACGCGGGAATCTTCCGGCACACCATTGAGATATTTGTTGGTCAGCAATCCTTGTGCCAATGGCGTGAAGGCAATGATGCCAGAGCCGACTTCGTCGCTTGCTGTCAGCAAGTCCTTTTCAATCCAGCGATTGAATAGGTTGTAGGATGGCTGATTGATCAGCAGTGGTACCTGACGCTGTTCAAGCAGACGCGCAATTTCGCGGGTCTTGTTGCCGGAATAAGAGGATATGCCGACATAAAGCGCTTTGCCCTGCCGAACGGCGGACGCGAGCGCATCAGCAGTTTCTTCAAGCGGTGTATGCGCGTCAAAACGATGTGAATAGAAGATATCAACATAATCGACACCCATGCGCTTAAGGCTCTGATCGAGGCTTGAAAGCAATGCTTTGCGTGATCCGCCACCTGCACCATAGGGTCCCGGCCACATGTCCCAGCCAGCCTTGGTTGAGATGATTAGTTCATCGCGATAAGCGGCTAGATCATGTTTCAAAACCTGCCCGAAATTGATTTCCGCAGATCCAGGAGGCGGGCCATAATTATTGGCGAGATCGAAATGCGTGATGCCGAGATCAAATGCTTTGAAAAGAATCGCGCGCTGGCGATCAAGCGTCGTGGTGTCACCAAAATTGTGCCAAAGGCCCAAAGAGATCGCTGGCAGTTTCAAGCCGCTTCGACCCACACGGCGAAAGACAGCCGAGTCATAGCGTTTCGGATCTGGAATGTAGGTCATTGCTGCGTCCATTAATGAGGAATGTCGGATTCGGTAAACTCTATTCCGCGCATGTTACAGTTTATAAACGCGACGGGAAGAGCCGATCATTCTATCTGGTTATATACTGGTAAGTATTTTTTACCGCGCAGCCAACGCTGTTCGGATAAGCTTTCTAGAATGAACCAAAATTCGCAAATCTCATTGTCGTGGGTTACTCTGCTGCGATTAGGGGAACGTATGGCTCTCCAGCAAGGTCAACAGGTTTCAGCGAAACATATCCGTTCTGGATTTCCAGCACGTGCGAATAGACGCTCTCGCCATTTTCGAGCGTGGGCAGCTTTTCCTCATGCATGATGCTGATGACAATTGCATCCGGGCAGCGTGTTTTAAGCGCTGTGTGGAACCGCATCTTCGATGTAGGATCGAGCGCGCCGGTTGCTTCATCAAGGAAGATTACCGATGGCTTGTGCAACAGTAGTCGCGCCAGCATAATCTTCTGCTTCTGACCGCCGGACAGCACCATGTCCCATGCAGAGCCATCTGCATCCGCATCATTCATACGCAGGATAAATTCACCGAGTCCGGCCTCGTGAAGCACAGCAGCGACAGCGAGATCGTTGAAATTGTTTTCATCTTCCGGCAGGCTGACAAGTTGTTTCAAAGAGACGTTGGGAAACTTTGCTTCCTGTGGCGTGTAGATAGATTTTGTTTTCTGAGGGAAAATGATGTTTCCGGTGCCATAAGCCCAAAGACCATTCAGTGCCTTAATGAAGGACGTTTTGCCAGAGCCTGATTCACCGCGCATATAAACCCAATCGCCCGCGCGGATATTGATTACGCCTGAACGCAAGAATGGCACTTCGGTATCTGGCCCCTGCATCAGTGCCAGATTATGGACTGAAAGACCAAAGCGCTGATGCTGCGTGGAAAAATTGAAGCCATTTACACCAGAACGCGCATAAAAAGCTGCCGGTTCTTGCACCGCTTCGATTGCTTGTGCCAGCCCCATGACACGACCAGCATTTGCACGCAGATTGGCAATGGCAGGCATAACCTGAATAAACCACGAACAATCATTGATCATGGACGCTACAAGCTCGGCACCTGTCACATAATTACGGAAGCTTACAGCGCCGCTCATATAGGGCACAAGGCCCGGAATATACGCGATGATGCGGTTCGACAGGAAGCCGTAAGCCTGAGAGAACGCGAGATAAGCAGCGTCAAAACGGTTGAGCTTGTTCCATGTGCCGTCAACATCGTTGTAAAGCCGCTTATTAACTGAGCGTTGCACAGCTTCGCCTTCGGAGGCAGAAATCTGGAAACTACGACGCAGCAGTGTCGTCCACTCGCCACGATAGGAGCCTTCAGCCTTTTGCATGCCGAGGTTGAGTCTTTCCAGCTGTCGACCGATCTTGATCGCGATGAAAGTGCCGATTGGTACATAGAGGATGATCGCGGCAAAGGCCAAAACGGCGCCGCCATAGGAACCGAGAAACTCAAGCCCACTGACCTCGGTCGATATTTCCAGTAATTTCTGGCCGATGAAAAATGCTGAAAGCACAACACCGACTATACCCATGACGAGGCCTATGGCTCCACCAGTCATACCCTTGATGGACTCTTGCAGGCGCTGGTCTACATTGTCGGGCAGATTTGCGCCTTTCCCCTGTTGCAGATGGAAATGGGTGTGGTTGCGATCAAGCATCGCGTCAGAAAAACTATCATTGAGCCACTTGCGCCACTTACGGTGCAAGGTGGTCGACAGAAGGTGTCGGAAACCGACAAGCAGAACGTCTTTGCCCAGCATCAACAGGATCAGCACACCAGCATTCATTGCAATGGCCAGCAATGGGTTCTGAACCGGTGCGCTTTTCACATTGACAATGGAGTTCATCAAATGGCCTGAAGCTTCAGCAACCCAAACCGTCGTTTTGCTGATAAAGGCTGTGAAGATAAAGATCGCAGCGGTCAGTGCCCACGCTTCTTTCCAGCGGTCTGACACCCAGTATGCACGCATTAAACCCCAAAAGGAGGTCATCTGCGAAACGGCAGTGCTGTTCCCTTTATTAAGGGACTGCTTTTCTATCTGCCGACCTGTTTTCAATTCGTATCTGCTCCAAATGCTATGCTTGTGATAACGCTATGTAACCAATTGCAACAAACTGTGGTTAACGAAGTGTTAATAGTCAACATAAACAGCGATCACATTTACGAGCCGAATTTGAAACATATCTCAAGGTGCTGAAAATATTTGATTATTCAAGCTGATCAAGTTGGGGATGTATGGCGTTGTCTCAATGTCCGTGACTCAAAAAACACAGTTAACGAATGGTTAAAATTGACATCTGAGCATGGATTCGCGTGATGCAGTGTTGCTGAATGAATATTATATGACAGCTTTGATCAGCATTTTTTCAGTCCGTTGATCTTAATCAAGGAGAGTGTGAAACGACAGGTTTATGGCTCCGTCAGGCTGGTTTGCAGGGCATCATTTCGATGCCACCGAAGCTAGCTCTTTGGAGATCATTGACATGCGCAAGATTATCGTTTCTGCCGCCGCGAGCCTCTGCATTCTGACGGCCGTTCCCGCCTTTGCCGAGAACTTTGAGGTTCATATGCTTAATAAAGGCGAGGCTGGCGCGATGGTTTTTGAACCTGCCTATGTGAAGGCACAACCGGGCGATACAATCACCTTCATGCCGATTGATAAGGGCCACAATGTCGAGTCGATCAAGGATATGATCCCGGCAGGCGTTGAGCCCTTTAAAAGCAAGATCAATGAGAATTATACACTGACGGTTACCGAGCCGGGTGCCTATTTTGTCAAATGCACACCGCATTACTCAATGGGCATGGTCGCACTGATTACGATTGGTGATAATCCTAGCAATCTTGAGCAAATAGTCGCTGCGAAGAAGCCAAAGCCTGTTCAGAAACGCCTTGATACAGTGCTTGCGACCATTCACTAACGCGTTCAAATGGGTTGCTTATTAGACGGCCCATTCTATATCGGTGGTGAAGGCAATCGTCAGCCACCGATTTGGGCCTTCGCCGCCAAGAGCATCGCCAATTTCATCGCGCAATGCATCCCACTCTTCAAGCTTCTTTGCCGGTTGGCCTGCTGGCACGATGAAATAGAGTTCAATCTGTGTGCCACGCCCGACTTTGGCGACATAAGCGCGATATGATTTAAAGCCGTTGTGCTCTACGACCTGTTTCGCAACCTCATCGACGTGCTGTTTAAGATCAAGTGGTGTCACGAGCAGCATGTCGGCCAGCGCTTGTCTGATCGTTCCAATCGGCATTGGGATGATGGCAAGGCAAACCAATGCAAGCACTGCGGGATCGATATACGGTGCTATCCAGTCGAATTGTGTTCCCTGAATCGCATAGCCAATGGAGAACGCGATAAGTAACGCTGCCGTAATGCCACCTGACATAATCCATGCTTTTGCATCGAGCGCGATAAAGTCTGACTTCAGCTTACGATTGGCACGTGTTTCAAACCAAGCCATGCCGAGGCAGGCAACTAGCGCAACGATTGCGTAAAAAATCGCGTAACTGAATTCGAGATCGCGACCGCCATGCATAAGGCTGCCAATAGCATTGATAAGCGCATAGATCGCAACCCCTGTCAGCATGATCCCATTGAGGCCTAAAACCATCGGCTCGAGATGCCAGAATCCCATTGTGAAGCGATCTCGTAACTTTCCGCTCGGAGGCTCCGCTAGGGCAGATAAAGCAATCAGACGCGCGACAACAAGCGCAAGCCCGCTCATGGCGGCATCGGCAAACATGTAAACACCGTCGAAGACAATAGAAAATGAGCCAGACAAAAGGCCAAAGATGACACCGAAGCCTGCGACAAAAATAGTAACCGCTATAGATACTTGAAGAATATATTGTTCACTACGCAATTTTTACTCCTATTAGATTCATATTATTGATTGCAATATATTGCTATCATTCATTTTTTCAAAAATTATAAAGTGCTAAAAACAAATTGGCATGTTTTTTTCAAAATAATTAGTTTTCAATAAAAATGTAATTTTTAATATTAAAGGGGTGATTCATGTTTGTTAAATGCGAATATAACCGTACAGCCCGTACAAGAAATATACTTCTATTGGGGGGAGCGTACTTTATACTAGGGCTGCCTATTGGTGTTGGCTTTGCAGGCCAAGTCAGTGAAACTAAAGCTAACACTCTAGCGAGTGAAGCGGTTGATTTAGGTTGCAATGATTCTGCATCGCTACAAGAGGGATCATACGCGTTGGCAGATGGAAATTCTGCAAGGGCGCTTGGCCACTTTACCACAGCTGTTGGGGGATGTTCTCATGCTTTAGCACAAGGCGCGAGTGCTTTTGGATACAACTCTCAAGCAAACGCAGTTAATTCATCCGCTTTTGGGGCGAATGCAAAAGCAGACAGTGTCGGTGGGCTTGCGCTGGGAAGTGGAGCTTCGGTGTCTACAGATTCATATAATGCTATAGCTATAGGGACTGGTTCAAATGCGTCTAACCCAGGCAGTGTTGCGTTGGGTGCTGGCTCTCAGACTTCCGCTGCCGTAGCTACAAGTGGTACTAAACTTAATGGAGTGGATTATAACTTCGCAGGTTCTGCACCGGATAGTACAGTTTCTATTGGGGCTAAGGGCAAGGAACGAACGCTCACAAATCTTGCGGCAGGTAGAATTGGAAAGGATTCAACAGACGCAGTAAACGGCTCTGAGCTTTATGCCACCAATCAAGCAGTAACAACGGTCAATAATCAGTTCAAAACATTCGGCAGTGGTTTAGCTTCACTTCTTGGAGGCGGTTCCACTTTTAACTCTGATGGCAGTATTGGTGCTCCAACTTATAACATTGGCGGTCGAGAGTATCACAATATTGGAGACACATTCGGTGCTGTGAACCACCGTTTGGATAATTTAAGTGACAGAATGGCAGGGTTAGAGGATGTCTCAAAAAGATCAGTCAAATATGATCCTAACCCCGATGGCACGAATTCTAATAGCATAACTCCTGTAGGCGGCGATCCCAATTCACCTGTCGCAATTCATAATATTTCTGATGGTTCCGCAGATTTGGATGTAACCAATGTACGGCAGTTGAAAAAGGTGGCAGAGGACGCTCATTCATATGCTGACATTAAATCGACGGAGACGTTAAAAGACGCCAAGTCATATACGGATAATGTGTTGAAAGATATGGATCATCGAATGGATGACAAGCTATCCATGCTTTCAGGTCGTGTTGACAATGTGGAGAAGGAAGCTCGGCAAGCGGCAGCTATCGGCCTCGCTGCATCGTCCCTGCGGTATGATGATCGTCCGGGGAAATTGAGTGCGGCCATTGGTGGTGGTGCATGGCGTGGAGAGGGCGCCTTCGCTGCGGGTCTTGGCTACACCAGCGAGAACCAGCGTATTAGACTTAATGTAGCTGCAACGAATACCGGTCATCATTGGGGTATGGGTGGCGGTGTAAGCTACACATTCAACTAAAGGAGGTCGTATGTTTAAGAGAGCTGATATCTTATCGGTGTGCTTGTCGGCGTTATCAGCTCTTTTTGTCGTGGGCAACGCCTCCGCAACTGAAACGACAACGCAAGTTTCAAAAGAGACATCTTACAGAATTAAGCCATCAGATGTTCAAGTTCCGTCAGGTGTTTCTCTTGGGCAGTATCGGCGAATTATAGAGCCATTTCCAAACTGGACCTTGATTTGTGATGAAAACCTCAAAACGAAGTTGCGCATATGTAATGTAACACAGAATATTATTGATAGTAGTGGCGCCAATGTTTTTAGTTGGTCACTTGCTGCCAGTCAGAATGGACACTCTTTTTTTATTCTGCGCGCACCACCTCATTCGGGAGTGGGGAAGATGATTCATCTGGGGCTGGATGACGGTGGGAATATTGTGCATGTAAAGATAGATAAATGTGATCAAAATGTGTGTGTTGCCTATCAGAACGTTGGTCCACGTTTACGTGCAGCCATCAAAAAATCTGCTTCTGTTGGTATTATTTTTGATGATGGTTCAGTTGCTGATAATTTTGCATTTAAGACCTCATTCGCAGGTTTAGAACTTGCTCTTTCTGGGATACGTTAACGCTTTTTCTTACCGTGTCAGCAGAGAATTTCTAAAAGCCCCTTCCTGTTTGCTTGAAAGGGGCTTTTCATGTTTTTACTTCGTCTTTTGGTCTTTGACGAAAGTGCTGTCAGTTTCGCCCTTGAAAAAATCGCGGCCATAAATGAGCAGGCAGAGAACAACGCCCGTTGCAAAAGCCCAGCCAGCGCCGCGTGTTGCCAAAACCGCACCGGTAACACCGGCAATGCCGAGATCTCGCTGCGAACGGGCTTCCATCACGCCGATGCGCACCGAAACATAACCCTGAATGAGTAGTGTCAGGGTGAGTGCGACGCCCAGGATCGGCTGCACGAGCGTAACGATGGGCATCAGAAACAGGCCGGTATTGGTTCCCCAGCGGAAAGACCCTGCACCACCGAAAATCGAGTGCATAGATTTTTTACCCTTGGAGAAGCGTTCGCAGATAACGACCTGCATCGCAGCCCATACGGGTCCGCACATGGTAACATCAGGACCGAGCACAGACATGCCGGTGTTGCGCATTCCAAAAACGAGATGTGCGCGATTGGCGTTGTAGTCGATCTTTTCATCAGGGCGATGAAGCTGTGCTTCGCCGAGAATTGACTTGGTTTTCAATACGTCGCCAAAGAGAACGATGTAGGTTGCAAGCACAGTTGGCAGAGCCGTCAAGAACATCGAGAGTGGCGGCAGGCCAAGGCCAAAGATCGTATATTCGCGCCAGAGTGTCGTAAAATCAGGTGACGAGATCGTCCATTGGAATTCTGGCCATTTGGCTTCGCCGAACAATGGGGCGATAACAACGGCGAGTAGAATGCAAGGCAGAATGCCAAGCTTGCCGATCAGGCCGAAAATACCACCGTTGCGCGAGAGGCGAGCAAATTGCGGCGAGAACATCAGGTAAAAGCACAGGCCGATTGAGATTGCGATGGTGAACGGGAAAATATCGAAGTTCCCACCGATCTTGAAAACGGAAATGACCGCTGCGAAGCCTGCGCCGATGATGATACCAGATTTAATGGCTTGCGGTATGGCCGCGATAACGCGATTGGCAATACCCGTCGCGCCGATCAATATCGACAATAGCCCCAATGTCATCTGGAATGAAACAAGTGCGTGCACCCGCTCCGGACCTTCAGGGAAGGTAGCGCAATAGGCCATGATAAGCGGGACGGCTGGTGTGATCCAACCCGGAACAACCGGATCACCAAGCAGGTGATGGGTAAGGTAAAATAGGCCGTTGAGAACGACGACTGCTAGCGCCACTTCAAATGGCATGCCCAGCAGTTCTGCCATCAATGGAATGGCGGCCAGATCGACCGCACACATCAGCAAACCCTGACAATAATCAGGCCACTCGAATTTATAATGAACGAAAGGCAGACGAATTTTGAACGGTCCGGCAGGCCAATATGGCTGCTCCTGACCGTCGATGCGTTCAGTGCTCAAGATATTACTCCGAAAAAACGAAACAAAACTCCAGAAGAGCGGCACTCATGCCTGCTCTCCCGGGAGACTGTTTTTAACTATGATTGTTGGATCAGAATGCTTCGCGATAAAGTGCCAGCGCGTCAGCTTCTGTGACATCAACAGGGTTGTTACCCAGCAGACGTGTCTGAAGCATTGCATCGCGGGCAAGCGTTTCGAGGCTTTCTTCAGTGACATCAACGTCGCGCAGACGGCGTGGTGCGCCGGAGCGGTTCATCAGGTCTTCCATATAATCAACGAAGGCAGCCGAACGCTCTTTAGTTGTGCCATCCGACTTGCCAAGAAGCAGGTCTGCAAGCTCTGCGTAGAGTTCAGCAGCCCCCGCCATGTTGAAGCGCAGGACTGGTCCGAGCATCAGCGCATTCGAGAGACCGTGTGGCACATGATAATGGCCGCCGAGCGGGTAGGCGAGAGCATGAACGGCGCCAACCGGCGAGTTCGAGAAGGCCTGACCGGCATAGTTTGCGCCAAGCAGCATGGCTTCGCGGGCATGGCGATCTTTACCGTTTTCGCAGGCTGCAACGAGATTGGCCGACAGGAGTTTCAACGCTTCACGGGCAAAGGCATCAGAAAGCGGGTTTTTCTTGATGCGACTGGTGTAAGCTTCGATTGCGTGAACCATCGCATCAATGCCGGTGGCTGCGGTGTGAAGTGCTGGCAGACCGCAGGTCAGTTCGGCGTCGAGAATTACAAAGTCTGCATAGAGCTGGCGGGAAACGACACCCATCTTAGTGGTTTCGCCAGTCGTCAGGATTGTGATGTTGGTCACTTCCGACCCGGTGCCAGCTGTCGTTGGGATCTGGATCAGCGGCAGGCGCGTGCCCTGCACTTTGCCAATGCCATAAAGCTCGGACAGCTCCTGCTCGGAGACGATCAGCACCGCAGCAAGCTTGGCAATATCCATTGATGAGCCGCCGCCAAGACCAAGCACAATATCGCTGCCAGCTGCCTTCGCCTGTTCTACACATTCAAAGAGAATGGCTTCTGGCGGATCAGCAACAACGGCATCAAAAATACTGATGCTGAAGCCTGCATTTTCCAGCGAAGCGAGGGCTTCGTTGAGAACGCCAGCTTTGTGCAGGCCCTTGTCGGTTACGATGAGGATTTTACGTTCCGAAAAACGCTCGCCCAGAATTTCGCCGAGACGCTTTGCGCCCTCCCACTCGACATGCATTGAGCCGACCGTGTCGAAAGAAAATGGCTTGATACCTACAGTCATTATTTCCACCCTTGTTCATAGTTCCCAGAGCCGAGGTCTCTCATACCTCGCCGGCACAAAGGCGCTGGGTTTCACCCGGTCTGGCTTTCGCGTATTGCAAAGCCAGACCGACAGTTTCCCGATGCAGCCGGTGCACCGGTCGTCTGAAGAGATGCTTGGGAGGACCTCTTCTTAGTTGTTCAATATATTGAACAATGTTCAGGATTTAACTGATCGATACAGGATAAAACGCATTGCTGTCAAATTATCCCTTCGTTCAAGAGGCGGTGGTTTCAATCGATTCAATTCGAGGTCTGACGTGAAGGCAGCCAAGTCATTGATCTTGTTAATGCCATTTGAATGTTGGGTCTTTGATTGGAATTTATTTTCTAAATGCGGCAAAGCTGCCATCTGGCTTGATATGCTCCGCTGCCTGAAATGGCACTATATATTGTGTGCAGCGATGGCTATCTGGTTGCAGAGCTTTGGCGAATCCCACACAAGATGGGCAGTCCCTAATAGGTTCCGCCGATCTGTGGACAGAAGCGGTAGATATCCCTGCTATTCACAGGCAAGCCTCAAATTAGCCAACATTAAATAAATTTGATCCGTCTATCCGTTGACGAGTTTTTAACTTCAGATACTATATCTTGTGTTTAAGGTTCTTACGATTCGTGAGAATTGAAGCGAAGATGGGAATACGGTGCACCATATCCATGATGGATCTGGCTAAGCCGTAGCTGCCCCCGCAACTGTAAGCGGTTAGCCGATGTCCAAATGCCACTGGGTGAAACCGGGAAGGTGGGCAAAGGCGTTAAGTCGTGAGCCAGGAGACCTGCCTTGAACATGAACGTCAACGGGCGGGGTGTCGGTTGGTGCGTGATAGAATGTTGGCAAAGTTTTTGCCGCGTCTTTTGCCGCCCTGGATATCCCCTCAAAAGCTTCGGGGTGAAAAGCATGTCGAACATGAATTCAAAACTGGCCAGTTCTGGTCCGCCCTTTACGGGCTAAAGAACAGGATGCGCGCTTAGAGCGTGCTACCTCTTAATTATAGTTTTTGTCACGCGCATTTTGCAATGCGTGCGGTTTTTTGCGTCTTTGTTCCAGTTTGTAATCCTTCCCAATCTATCCCCAGTGAGGAAAAAATGAACGTCACCGTTTATAGCAAGCCAGCTTGCGTCCAGTGCACCGCCACCACCCGCGCGCTTGATCGTCAGGGCATTGAATATGCCGTCATCGACATTTCTGCAGACAGCGATGCGTATGATCTGGTTCAGGGTCTTGGCTATCGTCAGGTGCCGGTTGTTGTTGCTGGTGAATCCCACTGGGCCGGGTTCCGCCCGGATATGATCAGCTCGCTCGCATAAGCCCCAACTACTGCCGGGGTTTGTTATGGGTCAGATCGTCTATTTTTCCAGTCGTTCGGAAAACACGCATCGTTTTGTGATGCGTCTGGGGATGCGCTCAAAGCGCATTCCGCTGGAAAACCATGATGACGATGCTGGCCTGTTGCGGGTGAACGAGCCTTATGTGCTTGTGACACCAACCTATGGCGGTGGTGGTGCGAAAGGCGCTGTTCCCAAGCCGGTCATCCGCTTTCTTAACGATGTTGAGAACCGGTCGCTTATTCGCGGTGTTATCGCCGCCGGGAACAGCAATTTCGGCGAAGGCTTTGGCCTTGCAGGCAAAATAATTTCGGAAAAATGTCAGGTACCCTACCTCTATCGCTTTGAGCTGTTGGGAACGGAAGAAGACATTGACAATGTTAAAGACGGGATGGAACGATTTTGGACACGGCAGACACAACCCTGACCCGTGAGCGCGAGACGGTCGTCGCTTCGGAAAAGCAAGAGTCATCCCCAGCATCGGTTGCTGCATCGGGCAGTAAGCCGCAGAAGCCAGCAGAAACGTCGCTGGATTATCATGCGCTGAATGCCATGCTGAACCTCTATGACGATGACGGCAAGATTCAGCTGCATCGCGATCGCCAGGCCGCACAGCAATATTTCCTTCAGCACGTTAACCAGAACACGGTGTTCTTTCACAATCTGCGTGAAAAGCTCGGTTATCTGGTCGATGAAGGCTATTACGAGAGGGAAGTGCTGGATCAGTATTCCTTCAATTTTGTGCGTGATCTTTTCGATCATGCTTATGACAAGAAGTTCCGCTTCCCGACCTTCCTCGGCGCGTTCAAATATTACACCAGCTATACGCTGAAGACGTTTGACGGTAAGCGCTATCTCGAGCGCTACGAAGACCGCGTTTGTATGGTGGCGTTAGCCCTTGCCCGCGGTAACGAACAGCATGCGCGCGAAATGGTCGATGAGATTATTTCAGGCCGTTATCAGCCAGCAACGCCAACCTTCCTCAATGCGGGCAAAAAGCAGCGCGGCGAACTCGTCTCGTGCTTTCTGTTGCGTGTTGAAGACAACATGGAATCGATTGGTCGCTCCATCAATTCCGCCCTCCAGCTTTCAAAGCGCGGCGGCGGCGTGGCCCTGAGCCTGACCAATATTCGCGAAGCCGGTGCGCCGATCAAGCAAATCCAGAACCAGTCCTCCGGTATTATTCCGGTGATGAAGCTGCTCGAAGATTCATTCTCCTACGCTAATCAGCTTGGTGCGCGTCAGGGCGCGGGCGCGGTTTATCTGCACGCCCATCACCCGGATATTATGCGCTTCCTCGATACCAAGCGTGAAAATGCGGACGAAAAAATCCGCATCAAGACGCTGTCGCTTGGCGTTGTAATCCCGGACATCACGTTCGAACTCGCGAAGAACGACGAGGATATGTATCTCTTCTCGCCTTATGACGTTGAGCGCGTCTACGGCGTGCCGATGACCGAGATTTCGATCACCGAAAAATACCGCGAAATGGTCGATGACGGCCGTATTCGCAAGAAGAAGATCAACGCGCGTGACTTCTTCCAGGTGCTGGCGGAAATTCAGTTTGAATCCGGCTATCCTTATATCATGTTTGAAGACACGGTGAACCGCGCCAATCCGATTGACGGCCGCATCACGATGAGCAATCTTTGCTCGGAAATTCTTCAGGTCAGCGAAGCCAGCATCTTCAATGATGATCTGTCTTATGAGCATCTCGGCAAGGATATTTCCTGTAATCTCGGTTCGCTCAACATCGCGGCAGCTATGGACAGCCCCGATTTCGGCAAGACCATTGAAACCTCGATCCGTGCCCTGACAGCCGTTGCAGATATGAGCCATATCGGGTCGGTGCCTTCGATTGCCCGTGGCAATGACGAAAGCCATGCGATTGGCCTTGGCCAGATGAACCTGCACGGCTATCTCGCGCGCGAACGCATTTTCTATGGTTCGGAAGAAGGCATCGATTTCACCAATATCTATTTCTACACGGTGGCCTATCACGCTGTCCGCGCTTCCAACCGCATTGCGGTCGAGCAGGGCAGGTCGTTCAAGGGCTTTGAGAAATCGAAATATGCGACGGGTGAATATTTCGACAAATATACCGATCAGGTCTGGGAGCCAGCAACCGACAAGGTGCGCCAGCTCTTTGAAGATGCGGGTATTGCGATCCCGACGCAGGAAGACTGGCAGGAACTGAAAAAATCCGTCATGGAAGGCGGACTTTATAACCAGAACTTGCAGGCCGTTCCACCAACAGGCTCGATCTCCTACATCAACCACTCGACCTCTTCGATCCATCCAATCGTTTCCAAGATCGAAATTCGTAAAGAAGGCAAGATTGGCCGCGTTTATTATCCGGCTGCTTTCATGACGAATGACAATCTTGAATATTATCAGGATGCCTATGAGATTGGCCCGGAAAAGATAATCGACACCTATGCAGCGGCGACGCAACATGTCGATCAGGGTCTCTCGCTGACACTTTTCTTCCGTGATACCGCCACCACGCGCGATATCAATAAGGCGCAGATTTACGCGTGGAAGAAGGGCATCAAGACGATTTATTACATCCGCCTGCGCCAGATGGCGCTCGAAGGTACGCAGGTAGAAGGCTGCGTTTCCTGCGCCCTTTAGGATCGCGGATATTTAGGCTCTGGCGGCCTCTAAATGGCGTTGTTCTGCAAGCCGGTGCTCACGTACTTTATGTACGTTGCGCTCCGGTTCTCGAACCCCACCATTTTCGGCACGCCTTAGCCAGAATCTCACGCGATCCCAATCAAGGTAGAGACAAATGAATATGCAGTTTAAAAAAGACAATGCGAAAAAGCCGGCTGTGGTTCGCGCCATCAACTGGAACCGGATAGAAGACGATAAAGACCTCGAAGTCTGGAACCGTCTGACCGGCAATTTCTGGTTGCCGGAAAAAGTGCCGCTGTCCAACGATATTCAGTCGTGGGAAACGCTCAAAGCCGAAGAAAAGCAGCTCACCATCCGTGTGTTCACGGGCCTGACGCTTCTGGATACGATCCAGAACGCCGTCGGTGCTGTGACTCTGATGGATGACGCCTCCACGCCACATGAAGAAGCTGTTTTGTCGAACATTTCGTTTATGGAAGCGGTTCATGCGCGGTCTTACTCGTCAATCTTCTCGACGCTGTGCCTGACGCCTGACGTAGACGATGCTTATCGCTGGTCGGAAGAAAACGAATTTCTGCAAAGGAAGTCGCAGCTTATCCTGGAGAATTACAACGCCGAAGATCCGCTCAAGAAGAAGATCGCCAGCGTGTTTCTGGAAAGCTTCCTGTTCTATTCGGGCTTTTATCTGCCGATGTATTGGTCAAGCCGCGCAAAGCTCACCAACACGGCTGACCTCATTCGCCTGATCATCCGCGATGAAGCCGTTCATGGTTATTATATAGGCTATAAATATCAGCGCGCGATTGAGAAACTCGATGAAGCCAAGAAGCAGGAAATCAAGGATTTTGCCTTTGATCTGTTGCTGGAGCTTTACGACAATGAAGTGCGTTATACCGAAGCGCTTTATGACGGCGTCGGTTTGACTGAAGATGTCAAAAAGTTCCTGCATTATAATGCCAACAAGGCGCTGATGAACCTTGGTTATGAAGCCCTGTTCCCGGCGGAAGCCTGCAAGGTCAACCCGGCAATCCTCTCGGCGCTTTCGCCAAATGCCGACGAGAACCATGACTTCTTCTCGGGCTCCGGCTCTTCTTATGTGATTGGGAAGGCTGTTGCGACCGAAGACGAAGACTGGGATTTCTAAGCCTGATCTAGTTAAACCTGGAAAGCCGTATGACACCGTCATACGGCTTTTTTTGGTAAAGCTGATTCCTGCAAAGTCTGCGGCTTCTTTTCAATATGGATAATTTTGCCAACCAAAATGTTGGTTGCGCTGTGTGTTTTGTTCAATTTTACTCATATCTGTTGCCATTCATATGGAGTACCTCTAGGTACAGCTCGGGAGGAGCGTTCTCTTCTGTGATAGAAGTCAGACAAGACATTTCAGCCATAAAAATTCGGCGAAATGGGGAGTTGTATCCTGGTCTTCTTACTGTCCTTGACCTGCCTCTTCTCCCGCAAGTCCGAAAATATGAGCCGCGAGCGATAGAGCCAAGTTGAAAAATCACCACGACATTTGGGACATTGTTGACGCGAAAAGCGCTGCATATTTCGAACTGAGCGATACGGTTTGGGATAACCCTGAAACGAATTACGAAGAATATAAATCGAGCGACGCGCATGCGGCGCAGCTTGAAGCTGAAGGCTTCCGTGTTCAGCGTGGGATCGCAGGGCTACCCACAGCAGTGATGGGTGAGGCGGGCGAAGATGGTCCGGTCATCGCTATTCTTGGCGAATTTGATGCGCTTCCCGGTTTGAGCCAGTTTGCAGGTGTGGCGGAAGAGCAGCCGATTGAAGCTGGCGGCAACGGGCATGGTTGTGGCCACAATTTGCTTGGCTCCGGTTCGCTTCTGGCAGCGGCAGCAGTCAAGGATTATCTAGAAGCCCATGGTGTCAAGGGTCGGGTTCGCTATTATGGCTGCCCAGCCGAAGAAGGCGGATCGGCCAAGGGTTTTATGGTGCGCGAAGGCTTATTCGATGACGTCGATATTGTCTTCTGCTGGCATCCGGCACCATTTGCGGGTGTTAATGATCCGGTTTCACTGGCTTGCAACGAAATCAATTTCAACTTCACAGGCCGAGCAGCGCATGCTGCATCCGCTCCGCATCTGGGGCGCAGCGCGCTCGATGCCGTGGAACTGATGAATGTCGGTGTGAACTATATGCGTGAGCATATGCCATCATCCGCACGCATCCATTATGCCGTCACTGATACGGGCGGTTTTGCACCCAATGTCGTGCAGGCGAAAGCCAGCGTGCGCTATCTGATCCGTGCGCTCGATCTGCCGCAGATGCAGGTTCTGCTGGAGCGCGTCAAAAAGATCGCCGACGGTGCGGCTTTGATGACGGAAACCACGGTCAAAAGCGAGATTGTCAGCGGTGATGCCAATCTCATTGGCAATCCAGCGCTGGAACAATTGATGCAGCGAGAGCTTGATCGCCTTGGTCCGCCGGTTTTTGATGATCAGGATCGCGAAACCGCGAAGCGCTTTCAGGCAACGCTGACCAAAGAAGACATCTCCGATGCATTTCGCCGTTTTGGTGTTCAACCAAGTGCTGAAATTGCACTTTGCGAAAGTGTTTATGAGCCTTATAAGGGCGATAATTCGCTTGTTGGTTCTACAGATGTGGGCAGCGTAAGCTGGGTCGTTCCAACGGTTCAGATGCGCGGTGCAACTTGTGCAATTGGTACGCCGCTGCATTCGTGGCAGATGGTGGCACAGGGTAAATTGCCTGCGGCGCATAAGGGCATGGCGCATGCGGCGAAGATTATGGGCAGCACTGCGATAGAGTTGTTCCGCAACCCGGAGCAGATCGATAAAGCCAAGCAAGATCATGTAAAGACATTGAACGGTGCTGTTTTTGTGAATCCGATCCCTGATAATGTTCAACCTGCCTTGCCTGTTTCGGATAAGTAAGCACCAGCCTAATGAGACACCCGGCAAACAAGATGACGTTTATTTCCCTATCCCCCACACAGCCTGAGGCATTATGAAGGCTTTTCTCGATATTCTGAGCTTCGGGCCTGATGGCTGGGGCTATGTGCTGATGATGGCGGTCCTCGTCACCGTCGCGCTGTCCGTTTTGGGCTATCTGCTTGGCGCGATCATTGGCGTATTCGCAGCATGGGCCAAAATCTCCGGCGGACGCACGCTACGTGGTGTTGCAGATGCATACACCACGATCATTCGCGGCATTCCCGATCTTCTGGTGATCTATCTGTTCTATTTCGGCGGCAGTGCCGCAGTCACAGCGATTGGCCGTTTCTTTGGTGCGCAAGGTTTTATTGGCTTTCCGGCGTTTCTTGCAGGCGTTCTAGCCATCGGCATTTCCTGTGGTGCTCACCATACCGAAGTGCTGCGTGGAGCATTTCGGGCGGTATCCAAAGGTGAGCTTGAAGCAGCCTCTGCTTGCGGCATGGGACAAGCGCTCAAGTTCCGACGCATCATTGCACCGCTTGCGCTGCGCCATGCGCTGCCAGGGCTTGGCAATGTCTGGCAGGTTGCCTTGAAGGAATCGGCGCTGATCTCCGTTGTTGGTGTTGTGGACATTCTGCGTCAGGCACAGATCGGCGCTGGCTCGACTGGCTTGCCCTTTAACTTCTACCTCATAGCTGGCGCGCTTTACCTGCTGATTTCGTCGGTTTCCGGCACCATTCTGCAAAAAGCTGAGCGCCACTTTTCGCGCGGCGTCCGGAGGGCATCATGAACCTGCAGTTCTATTCAGAAGCCTTCATGCAGATGATTGGCGGCGTGCCGCTGACTCTTCAACTTGCGGTAAGCTCGATTGTCTTTGGCGCGGTTCTGGCCTTGCTTTTTGCATTGATGCGTCTTTCGGGCGTTACAGTTCTCGACTGGATCGCGCGTCTTTACGTGTTTGTCTTTCGCGGCACACCGCTGCTGGTTCAGATATTCATTATCTATTACGGCCTTAGCCAGTTTCCGGCAGTGCGCTATTCGTTCCTGTGGCCAATCTTGCGCGAACCATATTGGTGCGCAATCATTGCGCTCACCTTGAACAATGCAGCCTATGCCAGTGAAATCATCCGCGGTGGCCTTTTGTCCGTGCCAAGTGGTCAGATCGAAGCGGCCAAAGCCTGCGGTATGTCTCGCTTCACGTGTTTCCGCCGTATTGTCATGCCGCTCGCCATCCGTCAGGCGCTTCCCGGTTATGGCAATGAAATGATCTCCATGGTCAAGGCGACGTCGCTGGCCTCCATCATCACCTTGATGGAAGTAACAGGCATAGCCGCCAAGCTGATCGCAGAATCTTATCGTGCGATTGAAGTGTTCGTGATTGCGGGCGCTATCTATCTCGCCATAAATTTCATTCTGACACGTGTCCTCATGTTTGCTGAATATAAGCTCACGCCCTATCTGCGCCAGCCCGTCGTCAAAACCGCCATCGAAGGAAAATCATCGTGAGTAAACTTGTGTCTCCAATATCACCGGTGGCTCTGAAAGTCGAAAATCTGCGCAAGAGCTTCGGTGCCAACGAAGTGCTCAAGGGCATTTCTATGGAAGCGCGCGAAGGTGAAGTGATTTCGATCCTTGGATCTTCCGGCTCCGGCAAATCGACGTTCCTGCGCTGCATCAATCTGCTGGAAACGCCGACTTCTGGTACTGTGACTGTTTCGGGTGAGACTATTCGCATGGCGAAGAACTCAAAGGGCGAAGCCTATCCGGCAGACAAAAAACAGGTTTCGCGCATCCGCTCTGAACTTGGCATGGTGTTCCAGAGCTTCAATCTCTGGTCGCACAAGACCATTATCGAAAATATCATTGAAGCACCGATCTATGTGCAGGGCCGGTCGCGTGCCGAATGTGTCGAAGAAGCGGAAGCTTTGCTCGCCAAGGTTGGCATTGCGGACAAGCGCGATTTCTATCCCGCGCATTTGTCTGGTGGTCAGCAGCAGCGCGCAGCCATTGCGCGTGCGCTCGCCATGAAGCCGAAGGTTATGCTGTTTGATGAGCCGACCTCGGCGCTTGATCCGGAACTGGTCGGTGAAGTGTTGCGCGTTATGCGCGGACTTGCTGAAGAAGGACGCACCATGCTGGTCGTCACACACGAAATGGGTTTCGCCCGTGATGTGTCCAATCGCGTGGTCTTCGTGCATCAGGGATTGGTCGAAGAAGACGGAGCGCCTGAAGACGTGTTCGGAAATTCAAAATCCGAGCGTTTCCGCAAGTTTATCAGCCACGAAAATGCAGCCTGATTATTTCAAACATTGCTGATCTATGCCAAAAGGCGCGTCAGCAAATAACTGTCATAAGGTAAGTCAAATGAAGACCCCAATGAAGACTATGGGATTGTTTAAAGCCCTGTTCGTTTCGGCACTGGTTCTTACAACGGCTTCTGCACATGCAGAAGGCAAGAAGTGGGACAAGATCACAATTGCGACGGAAGGCGCTTTCCGTCCGTATAACTTCACCAAGCCAGACGGCACGCTGGATGGTTACGAAGTTGATCTCTACAAAGATCTTTGCGCACGTATGAAGGTCGAGTGCACGCTGGTTGCACAGCCTTTTGACGGCATCATTCCAGCACTCAATGCTGGCAAGTTCGATGCTATCATGGCTGGCCTTACCGCTACGCCAAAGCGCGAAGAAACCATTGATTTCACCGTTTCCTATGGCCTGACGCCGCAGACATTCGCAACACTGAAAGACAGCCCGTTTGCGAAGCTGCCACATACAGGCGAAACGCTTTATCTCGCCAAGGATGAAGCCGCTTCCCAGAAGGTGATCGATGAAGTTGCGGCTGAAATCAAGGGCCGCACTGTTGGCGTTCAGACCGCCTCGCTTGGTCTTTCACTGCTGGATAAGTATTTCAAGGATTCGACAGATATTCGTGAATACAAGACCACCGATCAACATGATCTCGATCTGAAGTCCGGTCGCGTCGATCTCGTGGTTGCGTCGCTCGCCTACCTCTCGGATGCAGCAAAGAAGCCGGGCAATGAAGACCTTGTTATGACTGGCCCCTTCTTCAAGGGCGGTATTCTCGGTCGTGGTGTGGCTGTCGGTATTCGCAAGAACGAGCCAGAACTTCAGGCGATGTTTAACGAAGCTATTGAAGCAGCCAAGGCTGATGGCACGATCAAGAAGCTTTCCGAAAAGTGGTTCGGCTTCGACGTAACGCCGTAATCTGAACGATGTAAACTTATTGAAACGCCGCCCATTGGGCGGCGTTTTACTTTGCACCCAAGAAATTGCGTTTGTAAAAATCACCTGAATATCTGAAATATTCTCATTATTTATTTCAGGTTTTGTGATGAAACGTTTTCAGCGCGTTGCTTCTGTGGTTTTTACCGGCCTTATATCCTTGGTTTTGACGGAGCACGCATTTGCTGCGGCGCATCTGTTTATTGCCACGGAGGGTTATTTTCGTCCCTACAATTTTACGCGGCCCGATGGCACCCTGGACGGCTACGAAGTTGAACTCGGCCGTTATCTCTGCCAACACATGAAAGTTGAATGCACGTTCGTAGCGCAGCCATTTGATGGCCTGATAACCGGGCTGAATGCAGGAAAATTTGATGTCATCATGGCCGCTTTGACCGCAACATCTGCGCGCGAGCAGATTATCGATTTTTCGGATTCCTACAGTCTTACGCCGCAGGCATTTGCCACGATCAAGGGAGGGCGGTATCAGAATTTGCCGCTAGCCGGCAAAACTTTGTTTCTCTCGCAAGACCCAAGCATTGCGAGAGGCACGGTGAAAGAAATACGTACCGCTATGAGCGGAGCCATTGTTGGCGTCGTTAAAGGAGCCGTAGCTGATGCCCTTGTACAGGCATATTTCCCGGATGCGTTTTCTGTACGAGAATATAGGACTGGTGAAGAAGCTCTTCTGGACTTGATGGGGGGCAGGATAGACGCAGTTGTTAATTCCCGAACATTTTTAAGCGCTACAGCTAAAATTCCAGGATATGAAAAGCTCGTGCTCACAGGGCCATACTATTTGGGTAGCATGCTTGGTCGGGGCGTCGCTGTTGGCATCAGAAAAAGCGACCTACAATTGCTTAAGGATTTTAACGAAGCCATTGGTGCTGCAAAAACGGATGGCACAATCAAACGATTGTCGATGAAATGGTTTGGGTTTGATGTGACACCATGACCATCCGTTTTGAACACTCGTTCACTGAAAACTGCGTTTCGGTGGGCGATCTGCGGTAGCCTATTGAAAAACTATATTTTACTATTTGGTTGACTATAAGTCAGAGCATTTTGACGAAAGCAGCCATTATTGTCGTATGATATTGCCCATACTGAACTTATTGCAGTGTTGACCGCCGTTACAGCGGAACAACCGCGTGTGATGACTGTGCGGCAAGGGCATGCACTGCCGTCAGGCCCATTTGAAATAGAGCACAAGTCATTACAGGCTGGGCTGCGTGCATGGGTACAAAAAGAGACAGCACATCCTGTGGGTTATCTAGAGCAGCTTTATACGTTTGCTGATCGTGATAGACATCAACCAGGTGAGCGTACGATCTCCATCAGTTACCTTGGTCTTGTTCGTGAGGGTTATACAGACGCGGATGAGGCCAGTTGGCGTGGATGGTATGATTATTTGCCTTGGGAAGACCATCGACAAGGTCGACCCGATATCTTGATCGACCTAAGTGAGGGGCTTCGTCACTGGGCGCAGCAGGCTTCGCCCGATCAGGCTTTGCAACGCTCACGCCGTATTGCTTTTTCGTTCGGGCTTGATGGTGAGGGCTGGAACGAGGATTTTGTTCTGCAGCGCTACGAGCTGCTTTACGAAGCTGGTCTTGTCCGTGAGGCTGTCGACAGTGACTTTCCCAGTGGGTTGCATATGTTTGCCGATCACCGGCGTATTCTTGCGACCTCGATTGCACGCCTCCGCGCAAAGATTAAATATCGCCCAGTGGTTTTTGAATTGATGCCGGATAGCTTCACTTTATTACAGCTTCAGAGAACCGTCGAAGCGCTTGCTGGTTTGCGCCTTCACAAACAGAATTTCAGACGATTGATTGAGCAGCAAGATTTGGTTGAAGAGACGGGGGAAAGCGATAGTGAAACTGGCGGTCGCCCCGCAAAGCTCTTTCGTTTCCGATATTCGATTGTCGAGGAGCGTGCGCTGACTGAGCGTCATCTTGCTGGCGCGAAATTACCCCTTTCACGGCATGCTTTTCAAGGGTAGGTCAATAGCTTCTAACGTTGAAGTTGATGTTTATCCGATACCACCAAATTTTCGTGAGTTTGCGGCGGGTTACAAACTAAGAAGGTTGAACAATGTTTGAGTTTGATGATCCGCGCTTTCGGCCCTTGTGGACGCGGGTTTTAATCGCGGGTAGCTGTCTTGCCTGGGCAGCATTTGAAGTTTTTATGGGAAGTATCGGTTGGGCCATGTTGTTCGGCGCACTTGGTTTGTGGGCATCTTTTCGGTTTTTCATCACCTATAATCCCGATAAGAACAAGTCGGAATAGGACATTTGCTTGCTGAGCGAGCGGTGTTTAGGGCGACACAACAAATATATCAAAACCAAAGCTGATTATGGCTCAGCCCAATGGTTTAAAATTAACGACAACTTCTCAAAGCGTATTGAAATCCTCATGCGCTGAGATGTTATAATCGACATGTTTTTCCATAAAATATGATGCACTCGATGATTTTGTGACTCGTTTTCAGTCTCAATGTGGTTTCCGCTTGCGAAAATGACGTCGCATGTCGGTAATTAACATGATTTTAAAACACGAGATCACATTTCAATCGTTATAATGTTATTGGGATTATTGTTATGATCTCAAAACGGTGTTACGTCCGGCATGTCTCAGCCCAATAAGGCGTGTCTTAAAGACATGCGTATGGAGATTACCAGTAAATGAGTTCAGCTTCCCCCGCTTTTAACAAAATACAGCGTGCAAAATGCATGCCGCAAACGCAGCTTCTTCGGGAGCAGGGCGAATGACAATGGTAGGTAATTACGCGCCGCTTGTTTTGGCTGGCGACACAGATGTTAATAATTTCCAATCTGTTGGCGAATATCTTGATACTTGGGCAGCCCAAGATCACTTGCGTCTCGCGACAAGCAATGTCGTCAAGGCAATTCTGGCTGGATCAGGTCGTCTCGCTGGTCGCATCGCGCGGGGCTCGCTTCCGGGTAATCCGGGTAAGTTGGTTGGCGTTAACAGCGATTCTGATCAGCAGAAGAGCATCGATGTTGGCTCACATAATCTCTTTGTAGAATTGCTGATTGCGGCAGGCGCTGCATCGGTGCTGTCCGAAGAGGCAGAGCTTCCGGTTCCGGGCAAAGCTGATGGTCTGGTTGCTGTCGCAATCGACCCGCTTGATGGCTCAGGCAATGTTGGCCTCGGTGCGCCACTTGGCACCATTTTCTCGATTTTTCCTGCTGATGTTGATGAGCCGTTTTTGCAGCCGGGCAATCGCCAGTTGGCAGCAGGTTATGTCTCGTTCGGCAACTCGATTGATCTTGCGCTTTCGGTTGGTGAAGGCGTGATCTTTGCAACGCTTGATCCTGTCAGCGGTATATTCCAGATCACCCGCAAGAATGTGACTCTTCCTGAGCGCACGTCCGATCTCGCCTATAACGCATCCGTTTATCGTCATCTCTCGGCTGGCATGAAGGCCTATGTCGATGATTGCTACAACGGCAAAGACGGTCCGCGCGGACGCAATTTCAATATGCGCTGGTTGGGTGCAGCTGTCGGCGACATGCATCGCATCATGCAACGCGGTGGTATCTTCTTCTACGTAGACGATGCGCGCCCCGGCTATGAAAAAGGCCGTCTGCGTCTCGTTTATGAAGCCAATCCAATTGCTTTCCTCAGCCAGCAGGCTGGTGGCAAGGCGACCAACGGTTCCACACCGATCCTCGATATCGTTCCCGAAACCTATCACGAGCGCAGCGCGCTGGTGTTTGGCGTTGCGGAAGAAGTCGATGTGCTCGGCGAATATTACGCGCGTTCGCTCTAGTTCTTTATTTCTACGCATGTCGTCATCGGAAAACCGGTTCCCACTTTTCCGCGACATGCTCTAATCAGGAGGAAACTCATATGGCACGTATCACGCTACGTCAATTGCTCGACCACGCTGCTGAACATAGCTATGGTGTTCCGGCTTTCAACATCAACAATATGGAGCAGGCGCTGGCCATTATGGAAGCCGCCGATGCGACAAATGCGCCGGTGATCCTGCAGGCTTCGCGCGGCGCGCGTTCCTATGCAAATGATATCATGCTGCGCCACATGATGGATGCGGTCACGGAAATCTACCCGCATATCCCTGTTTGCGTGCACCTGGATCATGGCAATGAAGCAGCTACCTGCATGACCGCAATTCAGGCAGGCTTTACCTCCGTCATGATGGACGGCTCACTGAAAGCTGACGGCAAGACGCCTGCTGACTGGGACTACAACGTCTCCGTTACGCGTCAGGTCAGTGAAATGTCCCATCTTGGCGGCATTTCCGTCGAAGGTGAGCTTGGTGTTCTTGGTTCGCTCGAAACCGGTATGGGCGAAGCAGAAGACGGTCATGGTGCAGAAGGTCAACTCTCGCATGACCAGCTTTTGACTGATCCTGATGAGGCCGTGAAATTTGTGCGTGAAACCAAGGTTGATGCGCTTGCAATTGCTATGGGCACCTCGCATGGCGCTTACAAGTTCAGCCGCAAGCCTGATGGTTCCGTGCTTGCCATGAACGTGATTGAAGAAATTCATCGCAAGCTGCCAAATACGCATCTTGTTATGCATGGCTCGTCTTCGGTGCCGGAGGATTTGCAGGAAATTATCAACAAGTACGGCGGCAAGATGAAGCCAACATGGGGTGTGCCTGTTGAAGAAATCCAGCGCGGTATCAAGCATGGCGTGCGCAAGATTAACATCGATACCGATAACCGCATGGCGCTGACGGGCCAGATCCGCCGCGTGTTGCAGGAAGACCCAAGCGAGTTCGACCCGCGCAAATATCTCAAGCCTGCAATGGCTGCGATGACCAAGCTCTGCAAGGATCGCTTTGAGCAGTTCGGTACCGCTGGCCATGCCCAATCTATTCGTCCGATCCCGCTATCGGATATGGCTAAGCGCTATCGCGATGGTTCGCTGGACCCAAAGTTCAGCTAAAAGCTGAGTAAGACCTTAATAAAAAAGCGGCGGGTTTCCCCGCCGCTTTTTTGTTTTCAAGAGATTAGGCGATCAGCACTTGTTGTACTTGGCGTCAACTTCGTTGATCGCGTCAACGTTGCCAGCCGAACGACCGTTTTCGTCAAAGGTCTGTGCAAGGAACGCATCAGCAATGGTCTTTGCAACTTCCGAACCGATAACGCGTGCGCCCATGGTGATGATCTGCGCGTTGTTGGAGAGCGCTGCACGCTCTGCCGAATAGGTGTCATGCGTCAATGCTGCGCGGATGCCCGGAACCTTGTTGGCCGCAATGCAAACGCCGATGCCGGTGCCGCAAACCAGAATGGCGCGGTCATAGGTGCCGTCGAGAACGGCGGATGCAACGCGGTCCGAGAGGTTTGCGTAGAATGCGTCTGCGCCAGCGTCCGTGCGGGAGATTTCGGACACTTCAAAACGATCCTTCAGATAATCTGCAAGAACCTTGGCCAGACCTTCGCCAGCGCTATCGCCTGCTACTGCTACTTTCATGATAATGCTCCTTAATTAGCTTTGATGGTTTTGGCGCATTTGTCCAAAATGTCGAGATAGCCTTCCACGTTCCATGCCGAACGACCAATGAACAGGCCGTCGATATGCGGGCAGGCGATGAGTTCTTCGCAATTGCCGGGATTGACCGAGCCGCCATAAAGGCAAGGCACGCGACGGCCAAGGATGCCTTCAGCAACAGCAATAATTTCAGCCTGACGGGCATCGGCATATTCTGCTGAAGCAGGAATGCCGTTTTCGCCAATCGCCCAGACAGGTTCATAGGCAAACAGGATTTCGGCTTTTTTCTGTTCGCCCGAAAGCTTGGAAAGTGCGCCGCGCACCTCTTCAGCAAGCACTTCCGCAGCGCGTCCGCTTTCGCGATCTTCGAGCGTTTCGCCAATGCAGATCAGCGGGATCAGACCGTGACGAACGGCTGCTTCAACCTTGAGTCCAACAGTTTCGTTGGTTTCGCCAAAGTTTGCGCGGCGTTCGGAGTGGCCAAGCTCAACGATGTCGAGATTGCAATCTTTGAGCATCAACGGCGAAATTTCGCCGGTCCATGCGCCCTGATCAGCCCAGTGCATGTTCTGCGCGCCAACTTTGACTGATGTATCGGCCAGGATGTCTTTGACTTCACGAACATAGGTAAAGGGTGGAATGACAAAGCGCTGAATATCCGCTGAACGATCACCATCGGCTTCTTTCAGCTTTTCTGCAAAAACGCGGGCATCGGCCAGCGTCTTGTTCATTTTCCAGCTCGTACCTACCCAGAATTTGGACATGCTCGAATGCTCTTTCTGCTTGTGTAAATGTGGTTTCGCAGAAACTATTCTGCGATTGTTAGTTTGATGCCGGCTGGCTCCAGATCGGCGACGAGTGCATCACCGGGAGACTGATCGGTGATGATGGCATCAAAGTCGCCGAGATCGGCCATGACATGAAGTGCTGTCCGTCTAAAACGCTGATGATTGACCAGCAGGCAGGTGCGTGTTGCCGATGCAGTCATGGCGCGCTTGGTGCGCACGACGTTTTCATCCATGTGATAGACGAGGCGTCCGTTGACGGCGGGCGCGGAAATAAAGGCAAAATCTGCACTGAGCTTGGAGAGCGCTTCTTCGGTCAGCAGACCAAAGAAAGCATTAAACTTTGCAGAGAAAACGCCGCCCAGCGCTATCAGATTGATACCAGCTTCGCCCTTGAGGTTTTCGATGATAACGGCATTATTGGTGATCACTGTGAGCGGTCGCTTTTCAACCAGCATGCTGCCGAGAACTGCTGCAGTTGAACCGTCATTGATCATCACTGTCATGCCGGGCTCAATCAGTTCAAGGGCAGCGCGGCCCATCTGAATCTTGGCTTCGTTGTCCTGCTGTACGCGAAAACGAAAATCGCTTTCAAACTGCGAGCCGGGATCCATCGTCGCGCCACCGCGAACTTTGCGCAATACGCCGGATTCTTCGAGTGCGTCCAGATCGCGATGAATGGTCATTTTGGAAACAGCCAAACGATCAGCAAGATCATCCAGATCAACTGCATGATTTTCTATCAGCAGATTGATGATCGCCTGTCTTCTTTCGTCGCGTTTCACGAAAATTCCGATCTCAAAGCGTGGTTGCTTCTGATGCCATCTTAAATCACAAAATCACATAATAATCTATATAAAATGTTACTTTGTGATGTTTTGTTGAGTGAGGCGCGATTTACTCCACAAGAGCTTTTGCGGTGCGCTCATCAGTGATCAGCCCATAAAGACGGCCGCTTTTTAAAACCGAGCGAATAGCCTCGGCTTTTGACAGGCCGCCAGCCAAACCGATGATGCGGCTCATATCAGCGTTTTCGACGGATGCGGCGATGGTGCGGGCTGTCAGCTTAGTATCCAGTCGCGTACCATGCTTATCAAAGAAGTGGCCGAGCATTTCACCGACTGCGCCATATTCAGCAATTTCTTCCATCTCAGTCAAATCAACAACGCCCGATGTGACGAGCTGTGCGTGAGCATCAACGGTGCCAATACCGACAATTTTCAGTTCCGCGCGGCAACCCATATCGAAAACAGTTGTAACGCCCTTTTGCGCCAGCAGCACTTCGCGATCTTCTGCGGTATTGGCAAAGAAAGGCACAGGCATCACATAAGCCGGTCTGCCGGTCTTCTCAGCGATGCGGTGCATTACGTCATGCGGGTTGGCCGCAAAATTTCGGGTCAAGCCACCGAGCAGTGAAACGAACTCCAAATCCTTAGCGGTTACGCGCGGCATGTGGCTGACCGCCGCCGAAAGCGTGCGGCCATGGCCGAGGCCGATCACCTCATGGTCGCCATGTTCAATCTCACGACGCAGAAATTCCGCACCGGCATTGCCCAATGAGAGCAGGGGCAGGGCGTCTTCACCAAGATCGGGTGCAACTTCGCAATATTCGAGATTGTATTTTTCAGCGAGTTGATTTTCGAGATCGATACATTCAGAAATATCGCCATCAATGGTCACTTTGACCGCGCCATCAGCAACGGCCTTGGCGATCAATCGATGCGCTTTCACGGATGGAAGCCCGAGCCGTTTTGCAACAGCTGATTGGGTCATTCCGCCAATAAAGTGAAGCCAGGCCGCACGAAGGGCTAAGGAATCCTCTGCATCTGCCATTTTATGCTGCCTGCTCCCGATTCTTTATTGTTTTCTTGCAGTTATATTTTCAAATCTCCAGCGCCAGTGTCAATGTGTGGCGCCCAGAAGGCCACACTTTCCGCGATTTGTGGGATGACTTCGCGGTCGTTTGGATCACGTTCCTTAAACGACAGCTCAAGGCAGATTTCATTGTCCACTGCGCCACCTTCGGCAAAGGCTTTCAGCAACGGTTCCGGCTGAATCCGGCCCTTGGCGTTGAAAGCAGCCGTGAAAGGACGATGACCGCCCTTATCCATCAGGCTCTGCTTGATGTGAATGATCGGCGAAACTTTTGGCACCGCACGCGCCCATGCATATGGATCAAAATCGTCGGGGTTTGATGAGGTGACATCGCCATGATCAATGTCGGCCATCATCCACATCGGGATTGCCATATTGGCGCTCGTCAACCGATCCTGAAGCTTGATGCTTTCAGCGATTGTATCGCCGAATTCACGACCGATGCTCATCGGCTCCCAGAAAACATAGTCAAGACCAGCACCGGCAGCATGCTCGGCAACTTCTGCCCAGCAGTCGATGGCGATCTTAATCAACTCTTCACGACGCTCAGGATTGTCAAAATCCTTATAGGTGAAAATCGCGAATTGCGTGCCGACCGACTTTCCGCCGAGATCGCCGATAATATCGGCAAATGTTTTGAACCAGTCGACATAATAGCGGCGCACATCTGCGTCTGGATGGCCGAAATGGTTGAGGCGGCCATAGGGGCCCGTCATGCCAGACGTTACGCGGACGCCAGTACGCTCTAATGCCTTATCCATGTCGCGCGTCAGGCGACGAATGGTCGACGCCTGCCAGCTTGGATTGATGAACTCGTGTGTTAGCTGCAGATCGCGCAGGCGCAGATCGCGTGCAACGGTTTCAATCAGATCATCCGGCTCTGCAAAGCGGTTGACGAGCGGATTGGTGTTAAGTGAAAGCGTTAAAGCCATACTATCCTCAAGCAACTACGTTTGCGTTGTCGAACCAAGCGATGAATGCGGCCCGTTCGGCTTCTGTCAAATGCAGATAATGCTTGGTGCGCCGATAGAGAATGTCGTTCGCTGTCTTCGCCCATTCTTTTGCAACGAGATAGCGAACTTCGGCTTCATAAAGATTACCCCCAAAATGCTGACCAAGCCCCACTAGATCAGTCGCACCCGCAACCACATCCTTTGTGCGCGCACCGTATAGGCGACCGTAATGCAGGGCCAGTTTGCGCTGCATCCACGGATAGCTGTCACGCAGACTGTTTGCAAAAGTCTCGAAATCAGCATTGGCGATTTCGCCACCTGGAAGTGGTGCATCATGAGTCCAATCACCACCCATTTTCGGGAAGATGTGCTTCAACCGATGCATGCCGCGCTCAGCCAGTTCGCGGAATGTAGTGATTTTTCCGCCAAATACGTTCAGCAGTGGTGCGTCATTGGTCTCATCAAGATCGAAAACATAGTCGCGCGTGACGGCGGATGGATTGCCTTTGCCGTCATCAAACAGTGGACGCACACCGGAGAAGCTGTGCAGCACATCTTCGCGACGCAGCTTTTCTTTGAAATAGCGATTCACTGCAGTGAGCAGGTAATCGATTTCTTTCTCATCTGCGCTGACATCTTCGGCGCGACCTTCATAAGCGATATCGGTGGTGCCGATCAGTGCCTTGTCGCCTTCATAGGGGTTTATGAAGATCACGCGCTTGTCGTGGTTCTGCACCAGATAGGCATTCGCACCGGCCCAGAATTTTGGCACGATGATATGGCTGCCCTTGACCAGACGCACATTGCGTGACGAGTTTGATCCAGCAACATTGGTGATAACGTCTGTAACCCATGGGCCTGCGCAATTGACGATACAACGCGCACGGAAGCTGCGCACTTCGCCGGTATCGCGGTTCTTGGTTTCAATGATCCAGCCACCTTTTTCGCGACGTGCCGATGTCACCGGCGTGCGAGTCAAAACGGTTGCACCCTTTTCAGCGGCACCAACAGCGTTCAGAATGACGAGGCGGGCATCATCCACCCAGCAATCTGAATATTCAAAACCCTTGGTGTATTGATCGAGTATCGGCGTGCCTTCCGGGTCGCGCTTCAAATCAAGCGTGCGAGTGCCGGGAAGTTTCTTGCGGCCACCAAGATGGTCGTAAAGAAACAGGCCAAGGCGCACAAGCCAAGCTGGACGATCCTGCGGGCTGTGTGGCAGCACAAAGCGCATCGGCCAGATTATGTGTGGCGCTGCATTGAGCAATACTTCACGCTCAATCAGCGCTTCGCGCACAAGACGAAATTCATAATATTCAAGATAGCGCAGGCCACCATGAACCAGCTTACCAGAGCGGGACGAAGTGCCTTCTGCAAGGTCGTCTTTTTCCGCCAGCACAACCTTGAGGCCGCGCCCGGCTGCATCGCGAGCGACGCCCGCGCCATTGATACCGCCGCCAATCACAAACAGATCGCAGGTTTCCGGTTCAGCCATCTCATGCTCCTTCGGATGCCGGAGTTCCGGCAAAATAATATGTTATTACAGCCGATCATCGAATTACCGGTCGGCAGCAAGTTTGTCCCAAATCGGGGTTAGAGCCAGTCGGGCGTCTTTATAGGCGCCAAACAGTTCTGCATAGCGTTGTGCCTGTGCAGCATCAGGCGCTTCGGCAGCACCGAGCAACGGTGCAACCCATTCCGCAATGCAATCTTCCATGTTGGAGTAAGCACCAATAGCAACCGCCGCCATCATTGCTGCCCCTGCCGCCCCTGCTTCTTCACGCGATGATACGCGCACAGGTGCGTTCACCGCCGCAGACAGCGTGCTGCGCAATGCGCGCGAGCGTGCAGCCCCACCTGTCAGGCGCAATTCGGCCGGCATATCGCCCATGGCGGCGTAGCAATCACGCGTCGCCATGCCGAGGCCTTCAACCACCGAACGCACGAGTTCTGGGAATCGGTCGCGACTTGAGAGCCCGATAAAGCCGGCCCGCGCAAAGGCATTGACGAAAGGTCCACGTTCTCCAGCTTCAGAAATATAAGGATGGTAAAGCAATGCGCCGGGGCGGCTTGCATTAAACCATTCATCAAGGCGCGGGATCAGATCACTCAGGGAGACGGGCTTGTCCGCTGTCGACATCAGGTCAGCTGCGATCTGCAATATCCAGTCGATATTGATCGTCGCGCCCATATTGGTCTGAACCTGCGTGACGATGCCGGGAACTGGCAGCGCGATAACGTAACCCGTACCTTCCGCATTCAGATTGATCTCGGAAACAGGCTTCGCACGCATATGCACGCCGGTTGATCCGATGGTCGAGCAACCTGCATCGGCGGTGCCGGAATAAACGCCAGCGCCGAGTGCGGTCATTACCATATCGACATAGCCGAGACTCACCGGAGTACCAGCCAAAAGACCAGTAGCAGCGGCTGCGTCGGGGGACAAAGGATGCTGCGTCAGAGTACCGTCTACGATTTCGGGCAGCAGATTGCGGCGCTTAATGAGGCCGAGTGCTTCAATAACCACATCATCATATTGACGATTGCGGAAATTGCCGAACGTGAAACTGGCTTCTGATGGGTCTGTGGCGCGGACGCCGGTGAGATTGAGATAGAGCCAGTCCTTACAATGCAGGGCGACTTCCGCATTATCGAGCAGTTCCGGGACGAAACTGTTCATATGCGCCATCTGTGTGCCTTGCTGGCAGGTGTTCAACCCGGTGCCGGTCGCTTCAAAGCGCGCACGGTTCATCGGTCCTGCTGCAAGTTTGGTAACAGTATTGGCAGCGCGTGCATCAAGCCATATCCAGGCTTCGCCGACAGGCTTGTTGTCGCGCCCAACCAGCCATGTGCCATCGCCCTGTCCGGTGACGGAAATAGCAGCGGTGCGGGTGCTTAGATTTGGAATTTTCTCTGCAAGACCGCGTAGAGCTTTGGCGCAATCGTCCCATGTCTGGGTGAGTGACTGCGTCACCGCGCCATGTTCGCCGGTTTCGTATTTGTTGCGGACCGCCGCCGAATCGAGTTGACGACCGTTCAGGTCGAATGCCACAGCCTTGACGACGGACGTGCCCGCGTCGATGCCGATGATTATATCACCTTGACCACGCATGACTGAATTACGCTTTCCCAATGTGGTCCTTGACGGACATTTGGATTTCCTCCCGCGACGAAATTTGTCGCTCGCTGCCCATTGTTTTAATCAAAAAAGGCTTTCGCGTATAGCCGAGATAACATAACGACGCGGGTCTGTCTGTAAAATTTTTGTGCATAAGCATTTTTTTTCACCAAAAGGTGATGGAGGCGAATTCTGCCGAAAAAAATCATGGTTCGGATGAGCTTAATGCAAGGTGATATAGGTGTCTTCTTGCGCTTGAAATCTTATAAATATCTGTTTTTAATGCTTAATTATTTTAGTTGCTTGCTGCGCTCCCCATTGCTTCTCTTTGTGAAGCATGGAGCAGCCGCGTCGGCCTTTATGCTTAAATCCGCCGGAGTTGCGTGTATTTTTGGCGTTCAAATGTGCAAAATGGAACACGTTTCAAAAAGTCCTGATTGACAGTTATATGTCTTTATAACATGATTATTGGAGTTGATAACATGCTGCTATCATAGATCATGAGAGCGGCATATTTGTTTGAAGGCTTACGCGGAGGGGCGGCGCCGGCAACATGCGGAGGATTTATGTTTCAGATTTCTGCTCCTGTTTGTTTTGCCCCTTTGGCTTCCCGATATTTCGCGATCGCTAAGGTTACGCATCATCCACGCAGTTATGAGGCTGCATAGGCCTAACCGCATCATCCGTTTCTATAACGACAATCCGGCAGAATTTGCTGAAGGCGTTTGATAATGAGTACACAAGCTAATCAAGTTACACCAAAGCCCGCCAAATCAAGTCGCGCTGTTCTCTGGAGCGTGATCGCTGCGGTCGTGGTTATCGGTGCAATTGGATTTGACACGAAGGTCGTAAAGATGGGTTCTGATGCCGATGTGCGTCAGCAGGTTTTTTCGCCTGACGCCTATGGTGCGGCAGAGTTTCCGAAGGTTAAGGCGAGCGTTGAAGAACGCGCAGCCGATGCCGTTGAAGTTGGTACAGCACTTGCTGCCGACAAAGACGCAGCCGGAAAGAAATACGGCGTTGGCAGCGTAAACCCGGTAATCCCTGTCAAGTTCACTGGTACGGTTGAAGAGCGCAAGTCCAACTACAATGTCATCAAAGTCGATGGTTTCCCTGAAGGTATGGCTATTCGCGTTCAGACTGGCCCGGCAGTGAATGGTACTGATCTGCGCGATGCGACGGGAACAATCGAATTCGGTCAGTTTAAGAACCAGATCGAATTCCAGAATGCTGGTTCTGCTCTTAATAATGAGATGAAGAAGCAGGTTCTTGAAGGCGTAGATGTCGATAATCTCGTCGGCAAGACAGTGACCGTTACGGGCGTTTTCAAGCTTGTTAATCCTAAGAACTGGTTGGTTACGCCGGTGGGGTTTGAAGTAAAATGACCGTTCAAACCAAAGTTGAAGGCAAGCACGGCGAAGTCGTTCTTTCTGCACACGATGTTGCCAAGGCTTATGGGCGTATCAACGCGCTTAAGGGCGTGAACTTTGAAATCCGTCGCGGTCAGGTAACCACGCTTTTTGGCGAAAATGGTGCTGGCAAGTCGACGCTGATGAAGGTTCTTTCGGGTGTTATTCAGCCGACATCAGGCACGATCATTCTTGATGGTGAACCGGTTGTGTTCAACTCGTCTTCGGAAGCGCGTGATCGTGGTATTTCGATCATCCATCAGGAATTAAGCCTCGCGCCGAATATGAACGTTCGCGACAACATCTTCATGGGACGCGAAATTCGCGGTGCGTCGGGCGTGAACTTCGCCGAAGAAGAGCGCCTGACACGCGAATTGCTAGCTGAGCTTGAAGAAGACATTGATCCGCTGACGCCTGTTGAAGAACTTCGCCTTGGTCAGCAGCAGGTGGTCGAAATCGCACGTGCGCTTTCGGTCAATTCGCGCATTCTGATCATGGATGAGCCAACATCTGCGTTGAGTGCTTCCGAAGTTGAAGTGCTGTTCAAGGTCATTCGTGATCTGACGGCGCGTGGCGTTGCCATCGTTTACATCTCGCATCATCTCGAAGAAGCCTTGCAGATCACCGATCATGCGGTTGTGCTGCGGGACGGTGCAATGACTGCTTACGCCCCACGCGCGGACATTGATCTTGAATGGATCGTTCGCAACATGGTGGGCGAAAACTTCGATCTTGGTTCGCCTCCCACCGGATACGAATGGGGCGATGTAGCGCTTTCCGTTGAAGGTCTGACCGTTCAGGATAAGTCGGGCGATTTCGCACTTGTCGATAATATGTCGCTCAATGTGCGTGCTGGTGAGATCGTTTGTATCTACGGTTTGATGGGCGCTGGTCGTACCGAGCTACTGGAAAGCGTTGCAGGCCGTTTGAAAGCAAGTTCGGGCAGCATTTTGCTTAACGGCCAGGACGTTGCGGGTCTGACGATTGCGCAGCGCATTGATCAGGGTCTGGTTCTGGTGCCGGAAGATCGCCAGCGTGATGGTCTCGTACAAACGATGACAGTTGGTCGTAACCTGTCGCTCGCCAGCATTGGTGAAATGACGAAAGGCCTTTTCACCTCGAAAAAGCGTGAAAAGAACATCGTCGATCAGTCGATCAAGAACGTTCACATCAAGACGGATGGTGGCGAAGCGGCCATCGGTTCGCTTTCCGGCGGCAATCAGCAGAAGGTCGTGATCGGCAAGATGCTGGCGACTGAGCCGAAGGTTATCCTGCTGGATGAGCCAAGCCGCGGTATCGATATTGGTGCGAAGGCCGAAGTGTTCAAGCTTCTGGCCGAGAAAGCCAAAGACGGGTTGGCCGTTGTCTACACCACATCTGAAGTCGGCGAGTGCCTCAGCATCGCTCATCGTATCATTGTTATGCACCGTGGACGTATCTCAGCCGAATTCGGCTCTGATGTCTCCAAGGAAAAGATCATGGCCGCCTCGGGCGAGTCCATGGTCGGCCATTAGAGCGCGTTTCGATCTGATTGGATCAGATCGGCGCTCTAAGCTTTTGTCTAAACGCGTATCTGTCCGAAAACCGTTTCACACTTTTCGGGATGCGCTCTAAAATAGTTATGGAGCACTGATAGAATGTCAGTCACGACTACAAAAGAAAAAGCGGCCCCGAGTGGGGCGAAGCGGAAAACCAGCATCGTGCATTTGCTGCTCGAAGGCCGTGCGTTTTTTGCGCTGATCGCGATTATCGCGGCCTTTTCATTCCTTTCGCCTTATTATTTCACCGTCAATAATTTCCTGATCATGTCATCGCATGTGGCCATTTTTGGCCTGCTTGCGATTGGTATGCTGCTGGTTATTTTGAATGGTGGTATCGATCTTTCGGTCGGTTCTACACTGGGACTTGCAGGCGTTGTGGCTGGCTTTTTGATGCAGGGCGTCAATATTCCAGAACTGGGCGTGATCCTGTATTTCCCGGTCTGGGCAGTCGTCATCATCACCTGTGCGCTCGGTGCATTTGTTGGTGCCATCAACGGCGTTCTGATTGCTTATCTGCGCGTTCCTGCCTTCGTGGCAACGCTTGGCGTACTTTATTGCGCACGCGGTGTAGCGCTTCTGATGACTAATGGTCTGACCTACAACAATCTTGGCGGTCGTCCTGAACTCGGCAATACCGGATTTGACTGGCTGGGCTTTAACACGCTTTTTGGCGTGCCGATTGGCGTTCTTGTACTGGCCGTTCTGGCGATTATCGTCGCAGTCGTGCTTAACCGCACAGCCTTTGGCCGCTGGCTTTATGCCTCGGGTGGCAATGAACGTGCAGCGGAACTCTCCGGCGTTCCAGTCAAGCGCGTACAAATTTCGGTTTATGTGATTTCGGGAATCTGTGCCGCAATCGCTGGCCTGGTTTTGTCGTCGCAGCTGACCTCTGCTGGTCCAACTGCAGGTACGACTTACGAGCTGACGGCAATCGCTGCAGTGGTCATTGGTGGCGCAGCGCTGACGGGTGGTCGCGGTACAATTCTCGGAACGCTTTTGGGCGCTTTCGTGATTGGCTTCCTCTCCGATGGCCTCGTGATCATCGGCGTATCGTCATACTGGCAGACCGTATTTACCGGCGCGGTTATTGTGCTCGCGGTTCTGCTCAACAGCATTCAATATTCCCGACGTTAAACACCACTAAGGCTCCGCTCACCGTTCCGGGCGGAGCCGGTTCTTCGGGGGTAGCGAAAACTTTCCAAGACGGCGATTACGGAAAAGTCTCGCCCACTGGAATGGAAACGCCGGGAAACCGGTACAACTCAGTGATAATTTTTACGGGAGTGAGACATGTTTAAGAAGGGTATGCGCGTTCTTTTTGCTGCTGCAGCAGCATTGCCGCTTATCGCCAGCACCGCATGGGCTGAAGGTCTGATCTCAATCGTGGTCAACGATCCTTCGAACCCATATTGGTACACTGAAGGCGAAATCGCCAAGAAAACCGCTGAAGGCCTCGGCTATTCGGCTGTTGTTGGCGGCCACAAGGGCGACACCAACACCGAAAGCAACCTGATCGACACCGCGATCACCAACAAGTCGGTTGCGATCATTCTTGATCCTGCAAATGCTGACGGTTCTGTTGGTGCAGTTAAGCGCGCTGTCGCAGCTGGCATTCCAGTGTTCCTCGTGAATGCTGAAATCAACCAGGAAGGCCTTGCCAAGGCACAGCTCGTTTCCAACAACGCACAGGGCGCAGCACTTGGTGCAACGCAGTGGGTTGAGAGCGTTGGTGACAAGGGCAAATATGTTGAGCTGTTCGGTTCGCCATCAGACAATAATGCGGCCACCCGTTCGAACGGCTACGAAACCGTACTTTCGCAGTACCCAGACCTCGTAAAGGCTGGTCAGGACGTTGCGAACTGGAACCGTACACAGGGTCACGACAAGATGCAGGCTTTGCTTCAGGCAAACCCAGACATCATCGGCGTTATCTCGGGTAACGACGAAATGGCTCTCGGTGCTATCGCTGCTCTGAAAAAGGCCGGCAAGCTTGATCAGGTTAAGGTTGGCGGTTTCGACGGTTCGCCAGATGCAGTTGCTGCAATCAAGGCCGGTGAACTTCAGTACACCGTTCTTCAGCCCGTAGCGATTTTCTCGGAAGCTGCTGTTAAGCAGGCTGACAACTTCATCAAGACAGGCAAGACCGGCGTTGACCAGGAAAAGCAGCTTTTCGATTGCTTCCTGATCACTAAGGACAATGTTGACAAGTACACTGCTCCATTCGTTCTGGAACAGTAAGACGTGACAAAATGGGGCGCGGTTTAGTCTGCGCCCCGTTTATATTTTTAGTACCGAGGCTATGAATCGGGACCGGCCAATAGGACATTGGCGGGCTGGGGACGAGTGATAGGCATGGTTACAAGCATGAAAGCAAGCATAGACAACCTTCTGACAGAGCAGGTGCCCAACGATAGCAGGCACGCACGTCAGCTGGTTCGCCGCCAGCAAATTGCTGAACTGATTATGTCCGAAGGATCCGTTCGAATCGAAGATCTGACCGAGCGTTTCGCAATCAGCCTTATGACCGCGCATCGCGACGTGGATGAACTGGTTAGCCGCGGCCTGTTTCGCAAGTCGCGCGGCATTGTTTCCGCAGCACCCACAAGCCTTATCGAAGCGAGCGACCTCTATCGCGTTGCGCGCCAGTCTGAAGAAAAGAAACTGATCGCTGAAGCCGCGATGCAATTCGTAGAGCCGGGTCAGGCCATTTTTCTCGACGACTCCACAACCGTTCTCCAGATGGTGCCATATTTGTCTGAAAAAGGCCCACTGACGGTCATTACCAATTCGCTGATCCTGATGAACGAAGTGCGGGACATTAAGGACGTCACGCTCCTTGGTCTTGGTGGCCAGTTTTACAATTGGTGCAACGCTTTTGTTGGCGGCATGACGATCCATGAAATCCGTCGTCTGCGCGCTGATGTGGTGTTCATCTCGATCGCTGCCATTACCGACGATCTTCTGTTTCATCAATCGCCGGAAATGGTCGAGACCAAGCGTGCGATGTTGGAGAGTTCAGCAAAACGCGTGCTGCTGACCGATCACACCAAGTTCGAGCGCCGTGCCTTGCATAATTTCGGAGCGCTCAAGGATTTCGACGTGGTGATTGTCGATAGCAAGACTTCGTTCGAACATGTTGAACGCATGCAGGCACAGGGCATCAATGTGGTCATTGCTGGCTCGAGTGGAACGAAAGAATAGCCGCAAGGCTCACGAATTTAGCGCATACATATCAGGAAATACCATCTATGCCGTCTTTGTTAGGAATCGATAGCGGACTGACCGTTACCAAGGCCGTTATTTTTGACGTTGATGGCACAACGCTTGCCGTTGCACGCCGCCGTGTACCGCAATATTTTCCAAAGCCACGCCATGTTGAGCGCGACATGGATGAGTTCTGGAATGCGACAGCCGATGCAATTGCAGAAGCCATTGCCAAAAGCGGACGCCCGGCATCAGATATTCTCGCGATTGCCACCACTGCGCATGGTGACGGCATTTATATGCTTGACCAAGATGCGCGTCCACTTGGAAAAGGCATCCTGTCGCTTGATAGCCGTGCTGTAGATGTTGCCGAACGCTGGCTAGGTAGCGCGGTTGCAGATCAGTCGATTGCGATTACCGGCCAGCTGCCACACGCATCTGCGCCTTCTGCTATTCTGGCCTGGGTCAAAGAAAATGAGCCGGACCGTTATAATCGCATTGGTCATGCGATTGCTTGTAAGGATTGGTTGCGCTTTTGTCTGACCGGCGAAGTTGGCACTGACCGCACTGAAGCTTCGACCTCGTTCACTGATTGCAAAACACAGGATTATTCCAAAGACGCGCTCAAGCTTTTTGGCCTTGAAGCGCTCTGGGACGCACTGCCGCCTATGTCGCGCTCCGACGAAATCGTCGGTGGCGTTTCGCAAGAATGCGCCAGTCGTACAGGGCTTGTTGCGGGAACGCCGGTTGTTGGCGGTCTGCATGATGTGACAGCTTCGGCACTCGGTGTGGGTGGTCTTAAGGTTGGCACGGTTGCGGTTGTGGCCGGCACCTATTCGATCAATGAAACGCTGTCGTCTGAGCCTCGTGTCGATAAGAGCTGGTTCTGCCGCAATGGCATTGCAGCGGGCGAGTGGAATAATATGTCCATCTCGCCTGCTTCCACCGCGAATTACGACTGGTTCCTCGATAAGCTTTGTCCGGCGGAACGCCGTGAAGCGGAAGAAACTGGCCGCTCGATCCATGATATGCTGCGCCCGGAAATCGACGCCGCGCTGGCCAAGCCTTCGACAGCGTTGTTCCATCCTTATCTGTTTGGCTCGCCTTATGGTGCAATGGCAAGCGGTGCGTTTTTCGGTCTGCGTGGTTGGCAGGAACGTGGTGATATGCTGCGTGCTGTCTGGGAAGGCATTGCCTTCAACCACCGTATCCATGTTGATCATTTGAAAGATGGCTTTGAAATTTCTGCTGCTCGCCTGACGGGCGGTGTTTCGCGCAGCCCATCCTTTGCACAGATGTTTGCGAATGTGCTGGGTATGCCGGTCACGGTCACCGATACGGATGAAGCCGCAGCATGGGGTGCCGCACTTTGTGCAGGCAAGGGCGCAGGCGTTTTCGCTGATGTTTACAGCGATCCGCGCGATCTGGATGCGATTGGCCGGACCTATATCCCGGATGCGGCGCGCAGCGAACAATATGAAAAGCGTTATACGCTGTTCAAGGAAATAGCATCAGCAATGGGGCCGATCTGGTCCAAGATTGATGCCTTAACTGATTGAAATACAGCGAAGACAGTGAAATGAACGATTTCGTAAGCAGTGCCGAAATGAAAACCCGCATAAGCAAGCTCGAAGCGAATGGCGTTGATGTGCTCATTCTGGGGGCTGGCATCAATGGTGCGGGCCTTTATCGTGATCTGAGTGAACAGGGCGTGAGCTGTTTCATCGTTGATAAGGGCGATTTTGGCTCCGGCACCAGTGCTGCCCCGTCACGTCTTATTCATGGAGGTCTCAAATATCTCGAAACTGGTGAATTTGGTCTTGTGGCGCAATCAACCGTTGAGCGTAATATCCTGCTGAAAAACGCGCCGCATAATGTTCGCCCGCTACCGACTTTTATTCCGGTTTTCTCATGGACAAAGGGTATTACTGCAGCCCTTCGGACACTGTTTGGTTCAACGACTGCCCCGCGCAGTCGTGGGGCTGTGCTGATCAAGATTGGTCTTGGTCTTTACGATTATTTTGGCGCACGTGAGCGCGTCATGCCAAAGCACAATTTTCTCTTCAAGAAGAAAGCCTTGAAGGAAATGCCATACATGACGCCGTCTATTGTGGGTGGTGGCATCTATTATGACGCGTGGGTCAGCAAGCCAGAACGTCTGGTTTATGAACTTGTTAGCGATGGCCTGAAAGCCAATCCCAATAGTGCGGCAGCCAATTTCACGTCGATTGTTGCGGCCAGCGATGGTGCCGTGCGCTTTAAAGGACCAGACGGCTCAACTTTCACCGTTAAGCCGAAGATCGTTATCAATGCGGCTGGTCCGTGGATTGATCATGTCAATGCGGCGCTTGGTAAAGAAACCAAGATGATTGGTGGCACCAAGGGGTCGCATATTTTGATCGATCATCCTGAACTGGTTGAAGGCCTTAAAGGCCGGATGATCTATTTCGAGGCCGATGATGGTCGTATTTGCCTTGTCTATGATTATCATGGTCTTGCGCTGGTTGGTTCGACGGATATTCCGGCGAACAATCCTGATGAGGTCTTCGCCGAAGACAAGGAAATCGATTATTTCATCGAGAGCCTGCGTTCGCTGCTGCCGAAGCTGAAATTCGATCGCAGCCAGATCGTTTATACCTATAGCGGTATTCGTCCGCTACCGGCATCGAATGCGTCTGAACCGGGGCTGATCAGCCGAGATCATTCTGCACCGGTGATCGAGCCGGATGCATGGCGCCCGTTCCCAATCATTTCGCTGGTTGGCGGGAAGTGGACGACCTTTCGTGGTTTCGCGGAAGAAGTGGCAGATACGGTACTCAAGCGCCTTGGTCGCGAGCGTGTGAAAACAACCCGTAATCTAACCATCGGCGGCGGCAAGGATTACCCGGCTGATGACCGGGCACGCGCCGCATGGGTGGCGAAACACGCCAAGGAAACCGGGCTTGCAGTCGAACGTGTCGAGACACTTTTGCAGCGTTATGGCACCACCGCTTTGCCGATCATTCAGGATGAGGCAAAGGTTGGCGTTACACTTCTGCCTGATACAGACAGCATCAGCCGTGCAGAAATTGCGTGGATTGCGCGTAATGAGCTGGTTGTGCATCTCTCGGACGTGGTCCTGCGACGCACGACACTGGCAATTGACGGTGCGTTGTCGAATGCTAATTTGGCCGCAATTGCTGATATTCTCAGCGTTGAGTTTGGCTGGGATGCTACGCGCAAGGCGCAGGAGCTGGAGCTTGTTATTGCTGAGCTTTCAAAACGCCACGGCATGACGCTAGGCGAGCAGCCCGCGAAACGTCGCTGATTTAGAATTTAAAAAAACCGGGCCATCGCCCGGTTTTTTTTAGATATTTATTGATCGAACGTCATAGGGTGACAAGTAAATCGTCTCGCCGTTTGGAACAGTCACAGTCTGTTCACGCGGGGTGATGTTAACCAGCCAGATGGTTTGGTCTTCCACGGCCATTGCCAGAACGTCCGATGGGCGCGAGGACTGGCATTGTTTCCAGTTTTTACCCGCCAAATCAGCCAGCACTTTCACGGTGTTAAACAATGACCGCTTATGACCCGCAGCCGTCGGCTCGCCTTCACCGGCAATAAGACCGAATGGACCGGTAAGTGCTGAAAGTGTGAGGCTGTCGAGACCAGCATCGAGAACCGAAATCGCATAGGCAAAAGCGAAGCTTTCCGCGAATTTTCCGTTATGGCGCGGATCGCGATTGGCCATTGCAATACGCTTGCCATTCGGGTTTTCCATCGTGCGACTGCCATAAGGGTTCTGGCGCATGGGGATGGTCGATGGTCCGATGCGATAGGGCTTGTCGCCATAAATCGCACGCACCGAACGCGTGATGAACGGCAATGCTTCAAGCGTCTGCATGACGCTAAGGTCGTCGGCGGCATGAACAATCGGATTGGTACAGTGGCTGACGAAATTAATGAGATCACCGGGAACGCGTTTGCGATTGAGCTCGGTGAAATAGCTCAGCATCCCGCCGCCGAGTTGCACGTTCGGGAAGGCTACTCTTGCTGCTGCATAGACATCTTCAAGCGGCGGGCAGCGCGGCCATTCGCTCCCCGGCGGTGTTGATTGTCTGTCGATTGCCGGTGAAATCATGATTGCATCCGGTGTAAAACCAGCAGCTTTCATGTCGGAGGCGATGGCCTTCGTCTCATCAATGAGCGATTGCTCGCAAGGCAATGCAATTTCGAGTGAAACGCGACCTTTGTGATGCTTTGTAAGTGCTGCAAAATCGGCAAATGCTAAGCCATCATGACCCGCCAGCGGATCGTAATGAAATAACAGATCCTGCGGACCAATCTCCTGCAACAGATCAGTTGCGGTGAGGCTTGCTTTGGCTTCTTCCGGCGTAATGATAATGCCAATATTGGGCATTGTACCGCTTGCGTCACCGAGCGTAATGCGCACGGGTTCAATGCTATCTGCTGTGCGCGGAGCATTCTTCCTGCTGTCGCGAATGTTGAGCACAATGCGCTGATGCAAAGGTTGCGATGCTTCTATCTGGTAAGGCCATGGCAGGGCCAGCGGACGCACATAGGTTTTGTAAGACGCATCAGACCAGTTGCGCTGGTCTTCCATCTCGAATGTATCGCCCTCCATGCGGCACTCGGCGAAAACACCGGGCATTGCTTCGTGGGTAATTGCGCGCATGTCCTTAAACGGCTGCCATGGCTCAATCAGATCAGGCAAATGGGTTTTGATGCGCTTGCCATCAATATGTTCAACAGTGACAGGTGAACCGGAAACGCCAACAATCGGATGCAGAATGCAGAAACCACAGCGGTTTGTTTCAAAACCGGTTGCGGTGTTGGCCTCGGCGTCAAAAGTCAGTGTGCCATTGCTATCAGCCTCAATACGCACATCGATAGTGAGTTGCGTTGCATCCGGGCCTTCGCAGCGTGCCTGATAGCTAACGCTAAAACCGTGGTCATTTTGCTCGACATTCAGATCGTGAATTGTAGGGTTGTAGGTTCCCCAATCCCGATCACGCACCAGATAGGAGACAGCGCGCAGAACTTCGATGCCATCATATTTAATGGTGCGAAGATTGCCTTCGCTTAGATCGACCGAAAGCAAGCCAGCCTTGAGGTGTTTTGGCGGAGTTTCAGCCTCACGCGTGCCATAAAGCAAAAAGGGATCAACTCTGCTCATTTGAGCAACGCCGTAATATCAACGCGGTTGCCGCTTGCAGCGCTGTCATAGGCCGCTTCGACAAGCGCGAAAGTCTTGAGATTGTCTGCACCTGATGTCGAGGTTTCCTCGCCCGATGCGAGCTTGTCCACCCAATGCTGCTGAATGGCAAAAACGCTTTCCTGAATATTGTGCCATGGGCGTGATGCCCATGAAAGCAACGCCGGCGAAACGTCGGAAACTGTCGTGCCAGCGGACGTAATCACTTCAAGGCGATAGCCCTGATAAAGGCGGATAGAGCCTTCCGTTCCATCAAGTTCAATCAGCGTTTCTGGGAATGGATCGGTTTCGAGCTTGGTTGCATAGCTCACGTCGACAATCGAGGTCGCACCATTTTCATGATCCATGAGAATGGTCGCTACATCTTCGCCTTTGATCTTCGGGTTAACGCGTTTGGTGCGTGCGACGAGGCTTGTGACATCGCCAAGGATAAAGCGCGCAATATCAAGCGTGTGGATGCCGAGATCCTCAATGATGAAGCGTTCACCTTCTGCCAGATATGGCTGGCCGGAGAATACATCAAAGCCTGAGCGGAACGAGAAACGTCCCCAGAATGGTGTGCCGATGACGCCGCTGTCGAGCGCTTTGCGAACGGCCTGAATAGGCGTTTGCCAGCGGAAGTTTTCGTGTACCATCAGCGGAATGCCTGCGTCATCGCAGACTTTCACCATGGCCTTGGCGTCATCAAGTGTTTTGGCAAATGGCTTCTGGCAGATTGCAGGCACCTTATGAGCGGCAGCAAGTTCCACCAGAGCGCGATGACTTGATACCGTGGTGGCAATATCGACGAAGTCGATACCGCCATCGGCGAATAGCGCGTTTGCATCCGTGTAGCGGCGTTCGATGCCGAACTGATCGCCGACAATCTTCAGCCGCTCAGGATCACGGTCACAGATTGCCACGATCTTGGCACCCGAAACGTCATTCCATGCATGCATCTGATTGATTGCGAAGAAACCACACCCGATGAGAGCGCCATTCAAGTCTGCCATTTTTATCCTGCTTTTGCCATTTGCATGAGTGTTACGCGCTGCTGAAGGCGGCGCTGTGCCTGATCGACCACCACGGCAATGATGATGACAAGCCCCTTGATGACCATCTGCCAGAAGGACGAAACGCCCATCATGACAAGACCGTCGGAGAGAATACCGATAACGAAGGCACCAATGATCGTGCCGCCGATTGTGCCGCGTCCACCCGACATCGAAGTGCCGCCGAGGACGGCTGCCGCAATGGCGTTCAGTTCAAAAGAATTACCCGTTGCCGGATGCGAAGCCATCAGTTCGGATGAAATGATAAGACCAGCAATCGCCGCGCAGAAGCCCGAAAACATGTAAACGAACATCTTGACGCGATCAACGCGGATACCCGACATACGTGCTGCGCGCTCATTGCCGCCAACGGCGAAAATCTGTCGGCCAAGTGGGGTGTAACGCGCGATATACGCTGCTGCGAGTGCGACAACGACCAGAATCCAAATTGAGACCGGCAGACCGAGAATGCTGCCCGCGCCCAGGAAACCGAAGCCCTGTGTGCCGAGGTCTTCACGACCGACGAGGTTCGGGAAGGTTTGGCCGTCCGAAGAGAGCAGCGCTAGACCGCGCGCGACATAAAGCGTTCCGAGTGTTGCGATAAACGGCGCAACATTAAGCCGCGTTATGAGCAACCCGTTGACGAAGCCTACGGCTACACCCACGGCAAGCGTGATCAGCGAGATTTCGATCACGTTGAAATACATCGTATAGCCGATGCCAAGATCGATGCCGTAGATAAGCAATCCGCCAGCGACCATGCCGCAAAGACCCACGATGGAACCAACCGACAAGTCGATGCCGCCCGTGATAATGACGAAGGTCATGCCCATGGCGAGGAATGCATTCAGCGCAACGTGTTTCGACATCAAAATGAGGTTCGCTGCCGAAAGAAAGTTTGGTGCTGCGAATGCGAAGAAAATAAATACCGCAAAAAGTGCGATGAAGGTTCGCAGTTTCATAAGCGTCAGCAAAGCTGAGCCGCTCGAAAAGGTTGGGTCAGAGGCTGCCGTGGTTTTGGCTGTCATGACGCGAGTTCCCTTGTTTGTTGGTCATGGTCGTTGACATGTCCGTGGCCCTTGGCCGAAGCGGCAATAATGTCGGCTTCCGTCGCGTTTTCGCGGTCAAATATGGCAATCAGCTTCCCATTGCTGAGCACCGCGATGCGATCGGAGAGCGCCATGACTTCTTCCAGATCAGAGGTTGAAAACAGAATAGCGAGCCCTTCACCGGCAAGTCTGCGCATGGTGCGGAAAACGTCGGCTTTTGCGCCGACATCAATTCCGCGCGATGGCTCATCCATTAGCAGGACTTTTGGATTGGTCATCAGAGCTTTGCCGATAACCACCTTTTGCTGGTTGCCGCCTGACATCGAAGTGACCTCAAAATCAGGGTTGGGCGCTTTGATTGCCAGATCTTTGATGGCTTCCTGAATGGCCTGCTTTTCACGCTTGGGTGAGATGTGAAAAAAGCGTGCAAGACGATCAAGGCTTGCCAATGTCAGATTGCTGGCAATCGACAAGATTTGCACCAGACCCTCGCGCTGCCGATCTTCGGGGATCAGCGCCAGCCCGCGACGAATGCGGCGGGTGGTGTCGCGCTCGGTGATCTTTTTACCGTCGATATAAATCTCGCCGGTGGAATGCGCGTGCTGCCCCATAATGCATTCAAAGAACTCGGAGCGTCCAGCACCCATCAAGCCGTAAATTCCTAGAACTTCGCCTGCACGAACGCTGAGCGATACATTGTCTACAGCAAGACCGCCAATGGCGCGAGGCAGGGTGATGTTTTCGGCGCGGAACATTTCGCCGCCCATTTTATGCGTGACAGCCTTGGCGAAATCCTTGGCATCAGAGCCAATCATCGAACGCACAATCCATTGCGTGTTGATGTTTTTGATTTCTTCTTGGCCGGTAATCTGGCCATCACGAAGCACTGTGATGTAATCGCCAATCCGCATCAGTTCTTCCAAGCGATGCGAGATATAGACGATGGCGACGCCACGACTTTTGAGGTCTGCGATAACCTTAAAAAGAATATCCACTTCAGCCGCTGAAAGTGCTGATGTTGGCTCATCCATAATCACAATGCGCGCGTCAAGTGAAACGGCTTTGGCAATTTCGACGAGCTGCTGCTGACCAATCGGCAAGTCTGCAACCATGGTTCGCGCATCAATGCCCGCATCCAGACGGTCGAGATATTCATTGGCCTTTTTGATCTGCGCCTTGTGATCAATCCCGCGTAGGCCTCGCGTAATTTCACGCTTGGCAAAGATGTTTTCTGCAACCGACATGTTTGAAAACAGGTTCAGTTCCTGAAAAATCATCGCAATGCCACGCTTTTGCGCGTCAGCAGGGCTATCGAAGGATACTTCTTCGCCGTCGAGAATGATCTTGCCAATGGTTGGACGTTCAACGCCGGCGATGATCTTCATCAATGTCGATTTGCCAGCGCCATTTTCGCCGACAAGCACATTGACCGAGCCACGGCGCAATTCGAGATTGGCGCGCTTGACCGCGACAATGCCCGAATAGACCTTGGATACGTCCTCAAGTCTGAGGACGATGTCGTCCTTGTTTTTTGCTTCTGCTTCCATGGATCATTTCTCCAGAGAAATAGAAACAGGGGTGAAGAGCGGCAATTGACCCTTGGATGGCATTGGGAAAGCGCCAGTTGCGGTCACTTTCATACCGATCAGGTCTTCACGTGGGAGCTTTGTGAGAATGGAGTCATTGACGAGAATGTTGAATGACTTGCCGAATTGCGCCCATTCGATCTGGTTGCGGAACTCGTTAAAGTTTACGATTTTGAGGGCGTCGCGGATTGCAGTGCCCCGCACTGTCGGCCCGATCTGAACGCGCGCATCAGCCTTGCCGTCGCCATTGCTATCGACATCGACATAGGCAGCGCGCGATTTGGTTTCCGCGCCAACCACAGTGCCTTCAAGCTTGGTTGCGAAGGTCCATGGCGCGTTGCCTTGCTTCTCGCGATGGCCGTACTTTTCGCCAGCCTCATCGAGATTAGTGTTTGCAGCATCCATCACTTCGCCGAGCGATATGGATTTTTCTGCGAAATAAGGAACGACTTTGCTTTCCCAGATTTGCGCAACCGCGCGATCCGGGTTGAAGTTATCGCCGCGTGCTTCTGCGGCTTCTTCTGCTGTTGGCGTCTTGATGATTTTGCAGCCCGAAAGCGCGACGCCGCAGGCCAGCAGGACAATGGAAGCTGACTTCAGCACTGACATGAGAATATCCCCGATAGAAGAAATACTGTCGGGAGCGCTCACTTTGAAATTTGCGCTCCCGACTTTGCAAGCCTTGGGAGTTAGTCCTTCAATGCGAAGGTTTCGAGCTTGTCTGCATTGTCAGCGTTGATAAGAACGCAATCCATCAGCTGCTTTTCTTCAGCAGGGCCTTTGCCGGTCTTGATGTACTGGTCTGCCTGTTCGACAGCCATCTGTGCCTGTGCGAAGGCTGGTTGAAGGACGGTTGCCTTGATGCCGCCTGCCTTGATCGAGTCACGAACATCGTTCGAACCGTCAAAACCAACAACGATCACGTCTTTGCGGCCAGCAGCTTCCAGCGCTGCCCATGCACCCATTGCCATGGTGTCGTTACCAGCGATAACGCCCTTGATGTCCGGGTTTGCCTGCAAAATACTCTGCATCTTGGTGAAGGCTTCTGGCTGGCTCCAGTTGGCAGACTGTTGCGCAACCATTTTCAGATCAGGATAATCATCGATCACATCGTGATAGCCCTTGGAGCGGATGCCAGCATTCAGATCAGCTTCGCGGCCGAGCAGTTCGACATAATTGCCAGCTTCGCCCATCAGCTTGACGAATTCCTCTGCACCGAGCTGCGCACCCTGATAGTTGTTGGAAACAATCTGCGACACTGCAACGCCGGTGGCATTGATTTCACGGTCGATCAGGAAGGATGGAATACCAGCGTCTTTTGCCTTCTGAACGGCAGCGATAGAGGCTTCCGAACCGGCATTGTCGAGAATGATGGCTTTTGCGCCACGACCAATGGCCGTATCGACGAGCTGTGACTGCTTGTTGGCATCATCATCATGCACGAGGATCAGTGTTTCGTAGCCAAGTTCCTTGGCTTTTGCTTCAGCGCCGACGGCTTCAGCTTTAAAGAATGGATTGTCATGCGATGGCGTGATGATCGCGATAAGGTCTGCTGCCCATGCTGGCATGACCGCTCCGCCTGCCAAGCTGGCCGAAAGAGCTGCGATCGCAAATCCGCGCGCAATTGTCCTACGTGTAAACTTCATGTTTTCCTCCCAATTAAAGCCCCATTTCCCAAGAGGCAGTGAAGGGAGAGCTTGCGCTCTCCCCGATAGATATTACGTGATGCGACGAATGCTTTCTGCAATCTCTTCTGGCTCGAACACGTTCTTCCAATCGTCGCGCATCAGCGCTGGAATACCGAATTCGATTGCCTTGTTGCATGCATCCGAGAACACGCCCTGAACTTCGCCAAAAATGACGGCGCCCAGAACATTCATGTGACCGAGCAGGAAGTCGCGTGCGGCTTCTTCAGGAACGCCGCGACGAACGGTTTCGTCCATGGCCTGCTTCATGACAACCAGAAGCGACGCGCAAACAGTTTCCGAAAGACCTGGCTCGAGAATTGCGAGCTGCTCAACAGTAACGCGGTGCGAGCGCATGACAGGAGCCCAGATGACCTTGGCAATTTCTTCGCCGAGTGCATAAGCTTCTTCAGGACCCTGCATTAGCGCCGAAACGATGTGCTGCTTTGCTGCAATACCGCCGAAGAAATCGCGCTTTGCAGCAGGATCGGTTTCATCGTTGAAGATTGGCGGATGGCAAGGATGCGTGACGAAGTATGTCAGGTCGGCGCGTTCTGGCAGGTGACCGGCAAATGGTGCTGCTGCATCGAGTGCAACAACCATGGTGCCTGGCTTCAGCTTGTCAACGATGCCTGCTGCAACCTTACCGATGATGGTATCTGGAACAGCCAGAATAACGACTTCTGCGCCTTCAAGGCCTGCATCAACATCGACTGTATCGATGCCGAGATCGTCCTTCAGACGTGCTTTACCGACTTCGCTGACTTCAATGTGGCGAACGTCAAAGCGCGAACCCTTGAGGTTCTTGGCCAGACGGTAGCCCATCTTGCCACCGGCGCCGAACAGAGCAATAGCTGTCATGATTGTAATTCCTTCCCGTAGTTTTGGTAGCTTAACTGGTATAACCAGTCAATGAGTATTCCAGATTTAAGCGGTTAGACCGTCACGAATCTGGCTGAAGTATCCGTCAGAACCGACCTGTCCGCCTTTAAGCGCAACTTGAAGACCGTTGGTGGCGGCATAGGTGCCATGTGCCGTGCAGAGCGGGGAACCCGGTGTCTGAGGCAATGGAAGGAGTGTTGTCAGCGCATCGACATGCAGTTCGCGCAAGGCGTGGCTGGAGGTGTCGCCGCCGGCTATCACGGCGCGGGTAAGCTTTTCGCGCTCAACAAGGCTGCGTAGGATGAAACCGAGGCTGCGCGCCAGTTTGTGACGGCTGCCTGCAATCTTATCGATTTCCGTACCGCGATCAGCCGATGGGCCAAGTGCTGTATTCAGGATAACGCTGTTACCTTGGCTCAGTGCCTGCTGACCCTGAGCGATGGCAGTTTCGATTGTTTGATTGCCGTTTTCGCCAAGCAGATCGAGTGGGTTAAGGTCAATGCCGGTAAAGCCGGAAGTCGTCGCATGACGGATCTGGCGTTCAGTCGTCGGGGATACGCTGCCCGAAACAACCGCAATGCGGTCAGCTTTGCCCGGAAGCGGAAATTCTTTCTTCGCACCAATCAGTCCGGCTTTGGCCCATGCAGCGAGAAGCGCATATTCAACGCCCGACGAACCAGCAACGAACCAGCCAGCATCCGGACGCAGACGCCAGAGCTGTTCACCTGCTTGCAACTGGCTTTCGCGGCTATCGACATCAAGCAGCAAAATGCCGTCGGCATCTTTGACAATCGCATTTACGCGATCATCTGCATCGGCGGCCGAAAGTGCCACGAGATCAGCAAGCACGGTTTTAAGCGCTGTCTGCTGAGCAAGATGCACGCGCAGATCGGCTTCATGCATCGGCGTAACAGGATGACGGCTCATGACCGGGTGACGGTCAATGCGGTAGACTTCGCCCTGATAGGCAGCAAACAAGTTGCCGAAAGATGTGTAACGCTTCAACTGCGGTGCACCGACAATCACCGGCACATAGGCCTGATCAAAAATCGCTTTGCCGATTTCAACCGCTTTGCCGATATTGCCGACTTTCGGTGATGAATCGAATGTTGAACAGACCTTGTAATGCGCAATTGCCGCGTTCAGGCTCTTCAGCCAATTGAATGCAGGTGTAAGATTTTCCTGCATCCATTCCGGTGTTTCGCTGCGGCTGGTGCCTGCCAGGCCAATCGCCTTGCAATGCGAGAAGCGCGCAAGCAGGTCTTCATCCGGCACATTCATGAATAGAACGGTGTCGACGCCGTTGGAAGCCATGGCTTCCATAACGTCTGTCGAGCCGGTGAGATCGTCGCCGTAGTAAGACAGAAGAAGGTCGTGAGGTACGTTTGACATTATTCGCCTCCCTTCCCGAATTTGGCCAATGAAGCTGCAAGTTCAGGATGGTCCGTTGCGTAAGTTTCGAGCGGGATGCCAGCGACGGCCGCTTCCCATGCCTGTTGCACGGCGCGAACACCCGCAGCAGGGCCGCCCGGGTGGCTGACGATGCCGCCGCCGCAGAGATAAAGCAGGTCTGTGGTGCGGCCCGTGCGCTCATAGGTTTCCGGTGCCTGTCCGCCCCACTGGCCGGAACCGGCGACGGGAAGCGGGCAATCAGATGGATCAAACAGCGGCGTGCTGACGGCCTTGAACGAGTTGACGAAACTTTCGTCCGGCTCCCAATATTTCACGCGGATGCCGTTGATCTGGAACTGATCGACGCCAAGCAAACGCCAGAACTGCTGATAGACGCGGAAGTCCATGCCAGCTCCCGGATTGCGGGTCAGAATATCCCAGCCGTTGCGGTGCGCATGCAGTACAAGGCCGGAACGCTTGCGCAGGAAGCTCATGCCGCCAAAGCCGATCGAGTTGATGTTGACCACGGCGCAATTGCCGCCAGCCTCAAGAACCATGTCGTGATTGCGCATCATCTCATCAGGATCGGCGTGAGAAATACCGAAGGCATACATGACCTTTTTGCCGGTCTTCTGCTCGTGATTGAGAATAAGCGGCATGATTGCTGCAATGCGCTCTTTAAGCGGCGAATAGGCCGGGCTCATCAGCTTTTCATCGTCTTTGATGAAATCAACGCCCGATTCAATGAGTTCGCCAACGAGTTCTGCGGTCTCATGCGGACGAAGACCTAGCGCTGGTTTAACAATCGTGCCGATGATTGGACGCTTTTCGACGCCTGTCAGACGACGGCTCCCGGTAATGCCGAACTGCGGGCCGGGATGCGCGCTTTTGAAGGCTTCCGGCAGCTTCATATCGATGACGCGGATGCCGGTCATGCCCTTGATCGAGTAAACACCGCCAACGGCAATGGTCATCAGCGCTGCAAGGTCAGTGCCGACCGCATCGAGCGGGAAGGAAATGTCAACATCGGCTCGCTTGATTGGGCCGTGTCCGGGTTCAAGTTCTGGCCAGGCTGGAACTGTTGCATCTTCAAGCGGACGAATTTCCAGCACACGCGCTGCAACGCGGGCTTTAAGTTCTTCTGTCTCGCCGGGAAGGGCGACAAAAGTGCCGGTTGACTGATCGCTGGCGATCTTGGCTGCCATCTGTTCGATGCTGCCGGTTGTCTCAATGCGATAGGTCAGACAGATATTCATCGGATTTTTTGTCGCTCGCTGCTTGTTTTAAAGCGCATCTTTCCGAAAACCGTTCCAAAATTATTCGGGATGCGCTTTAGTGTTCCACCCATGTCAGAAATGCTCCGACATTTATTCTCCACACCTACTCGAAAGTTTCTCCTCGCTTTCAAGGATGTGACTGAAGCGCTTGGCTCCGAATGCGAACTGGTATAATGAGTATTCCAATATCTGCAAGTGGAAAATTGTTAGCCCATTCACGACATCGTGGGTAACAGCTTTCTTTGCGGAGCCTGAGGAGGCATAAGGGGGGAATGACAATGTGCAGTGAGATAGCATGAATAAGCCAGTGGAACCGATTATTCGCCGCAAATTGTCGGACGAGGTATTCGACCGGCTTGAAAACATGATCACGTCGGGTGAGCTTACGCCCGGCGATGAAATGCCATCGGAGCGTGTCTTGATGGAACGCTTTGGCGTGGGCCGTCCCGCAATCCGCGAGGCGATGCAATCGCTTGCCAAGATGGGGCTTGTCAGCATTTCACACGGCGAGCGGGCGAAAGTTCTCAAGCTCACTGCAAGGTCGATCTTTCAGCAGGTTGATCCGACAGCGAAGATCATGTTGGCGCAGTCGATTGATTCCCTTGAGCATCTCAAGAATGCGCGTATTTTCTTTGAGCGTGGCATTGCGCGCGAAGCGGCTTTGAAAGCGACCCCGCAGGACGTGGCTGATCTCAAAGCAATTGTTGATCGGCAGCGCGCATCACTGGGTGAGGCTGATGCTTTCATCTCTGCTGATATGGACTTTCACATTCGTATTGCGAAGATTTCGGGCAATCCGATTTTTGTAGGCTTAAGCGAGGCGATGCTCGCATGGCTGCGTGAATATCATACCCATATGCTGATCTGGACGGGCAAAGAAAACTTCACGCTGGTCGAGCATGAAGAAATTCTTGATAGAATCGCCGCGAAAGATGCGGATGGCGCGGAAGGCGCGATGCGTCATCATTTGGAGCGGTCGCGCGACCTCTATACGAAGTGAAGAAAATAATAGCCGGAATGGGTTCAGGCTTTTTTTTTACGTCTAATCGGATACTTGCCCCAGGTAGTTATCCAAACGTTCGCCCTTCATGACGAGCTTTGAGCGAAGCTTGGCGGACTTTTCTTTGACTGCGTCCAGGTTGACAGGTTTGCCAACCTGAATAACGCCAATCATGGCCATCATAAGATGTGGCGGGCAGTAATAAAGATAAACGCCTTCCTGATCGACAGTGACTGTAAACTCTTCGTCAAGCTTGCTTTTCCAAGCTTTCACACCTTCAGGCACTGCGAAGGACTGCACATAGTGACTGGAGTTTTCCGGAATAAATGTAATTGTGTCGCCAACTTCCGCTTTCACATATCCCGGCTCAAAAACCATGCCGCCTTCTTGTCCATAATTGAGCATTTTGATCTTGTGATCTGCTGCCATAGAGACAGTGGCAATGAGGCTCAATGCAAAAGCCGCGATGATCGACTTCATAGGACTAGTCCTTCCTGATTTTGTATTGCTGGTTCGAATTTTTTGACAACGGGTTGAATGACAGGATTTCCTGCGCGGTCACGCAGGATTTCGGCATCAACGCCATAGGTCTGAAGAATAAGATCGGATGTCACGATATCGGCTGGTGCGCCGGAAACCTGAAGACGGCCCTGAGAGAGCACGAGGAGATTGTCTGCATATTGGCAGGCTAGATTGAGATCGTGCAGAACAATGACAGTGACCCAATTGTTCGCTTGTATCTCGCGCTTGACCAGATCAAGGAGGCCCACCTGATGTTTGAGATCGAGGGCGCTGACAGGCTCGTCAAGAAGCATGGCTTTTGGTTCACGCATAAGGACCTGCGCAAACATGGTCATTTGCCGTTGGCCGCCACTGAGCGATGTCACATTGCGGTCGGCAAGATGAGCAATCCCTGCTTCTTCAAGCCGTGTCATCGCATGATGAAGAGTTTCATCATCGATGTGCAATGATAGCTTGTCGAGCGTCCAAGAACCACGACTTCCAACACAGTCAAAGCTGCATCCGTCGTACTGTCTTGCGGCATATAGGCGATGGTATCACGCCACTGGCGCAGTCGTGTGCTTCGATGAATACCTGTACTAAGCGCCCGGTCTTTAAATGTGATCTGTCCTGCTTCCAAAGGCAGATCCCCAAACATTGCACGAAGCAGTGTAGTTTTTCCGGTGCCGTTCGGACCGATGATGACGTGAATTTTCCCAGCCTCAATCCGTGTGTCAACACTGGATATGATCGTTTGCGAGCCGCGTTTTATGGATATGTTTTTCAGTTCCATCATACGCCCCGCGATCTTGGCGCAAAGATGAGCCAAAGCAGGAAAGGCACGCCAACAATGGCTGTAACAATCCCCACCGGAAAGAGTGCTCCCGGTATGATCGACTTCGATAGTACAGAGGCCGCGGACAGCATCAATGCGCCAAATATCACAGACATTGGCAGGAAATAGCGCTGGTCTTCGCCAACTGTTATGCGCGCGATGTGTGGTGCGACAAGGCCAATAAATCCAATAACACCCACAAAGCTTGTTGCTGTGGCGGTCATAAGCGCAACGATGATGAGAATTTTCATTCGCAAGCGACGCACATTGATGCCGAGGCTTGCAGCCCGCATTTCACCCATGCGCAATGCAGCCAGCTTCCATGAATCGGCCATCAACAAGCCACAGCAAACCGCTGTGACTGCTGCCGTCAGCATCAGGGTCGGCCATGTGGCTTTTGTCAAACTACCGAACAGCCAGAACAGGATCTGTTGGGACAGTTCAGGTGAGGATAGGAATTGGATTAGCGAAAGCAAAGACTGAAACAGGAAAAGCAGCGTGATACCACCGAGAATGATAGTTTGCGCATTCATGTGTCGCATGGAAGCAAGAACCTGTTCCGGATTGTTCGACCCCCACCACTCAACAAACGGTGCTGCGATATTGTCGCCGCCAGCCGCAGGGATCATCGCGCCCCACATGTTTTTGCCGTAGGTGAAAGAATATTCAGCCGGTCTTTGTTGCCGAATTCGACATAGACCTTTGGCTTGTTTTTACCAGCCTTGGCAACGCGATCTGAAACATCCTTCAGAGCGCCGGAATACATATCAGCGATTTCTTTCGCACGGTTTTCGGTCCCTGCGAGTTCGCCGAGAACCAGCGTAGATGCAACGTGGCGATCAACGGTCTGCGCGTTGTAATTGATGACGACGACCGGAATCCCTTCTTCTTCAAGGCGATCTGCGTCAAGGACGAGTGCTTTATACTGCCAGTCTGCCAGAATGACGAGATCAGGATTGAGGCTCAGTGCCTTCTCGACAGAGAAGGTCTGTGCTTCGACTTCTCCAACGTCAGGGATGTCTTTTAGTGAAGGGCGATGGGTTACATGGATGTTCCAGTTTGCAGGAACCCAGCCTTCCCATGCTTCGCGTGAAATGCCGACGACTGAGTCGTAAGCCTTTTCGCCGCCGACTGCCATGTAGTCTTCAAAGTAGAATCCCACGACAACACGCTTTGCAGGAAGATCGACCTTCACTTCACGGCCGATGACATCGGTGATGGTCTTCACTTCTGCAAATGCAGGGGCTGTGAATGCAATAGCGCAGGCGGACAGAAGCAGCGCGAATTTCTTAGTGATCATAATCATCCTCAGGGGCACGATTTCGCGCCCCTGATATTAAAGTTGACTTACTTAATCAAGTTATTCCGAGCAAAGATTTACCTGTGTCAGCTGCCATATGAACGCTCATACAGCGGTTTTTCCGGGAAAACTCTAAGCTTTCCTTGATTTTCGCTGCCTGTAGTCCAGGTGTAGCCAATACGAAAGTATTAGATTTTTCCTGTTAGGGCTGTATCGAGTAAATCGAGCGCGCCTTTTTTGGTAAGCTCAATCGGGTTGCCGCCAGCGGTCGGATCGACAATCGCCATTTCTGCGACCAATATCTTGCGGTCCTCGTCCATATCAAGATCCTTGATAAAGTCTTGTAGTGTATCTGGAACACCAAGGTCGCGGCGTAGCTTCATAATTGCATCAATAAAGCCGTTAAACCCACCTTCAATTCCAAGATAACGGGCAAGTCGTTCAATGCGCTTTTCGATTGCCGCGCGGTTATGCTCAAGCACATAGGGCATGAAGACGGCATTGGTCATGCCATGATGCGTGTCGTAAAGAGCGCCGATTGGGTGGGAGAGGGAGTGGATCGCACCGAGTCCTTTTTGGAAGGCTGTGGCGCCCATGGAAGCTGCGGCCATCAAATTGGCGCGCGCTTCAATATCATTGCCATTGGCATAAGCCTTTGGCAGGTTCTCGAACACTAAGCGTATGCCTTCAATTGCAATGCCGTCAGCCATAGGGTGAAAGCCCGGTGCGCAATAGGCTTCCAAACAATGTGCGAGTGCGTCCATGCCAGTGCCAACGGTGATGAAGGGGGGCATGCCAGTCGAAAGTTCTGGATCGGCAATGACCGTTACAGGCAGCATTTTCGGGTGGAAAATGACTTTCTTGGTATGGGTGGATTCATTGGTCAGCACGCCTGCGCGGCCAACTTCCGAGCCGGTGCCAGCGGTTGTCGGTACGGCGATAACCGGTGCAATCGCATTGCTGTCGGCGCGGGTCCACCAGTCGCCAATGTCCTCAAAGTCCCAGACATCGCGGGTCTGACCTGCCTGAAAAGCGATAAGCTTGCCCAGATCAAGCGCCGAGCCCCCGCCAAAAGCAATCACGCCGTCATGCTTGCCATCGTTGAAGACCTGCACGCCAGCATAAAGATTACTTTCGACCGGATTGGGCTTCACATCGGAAAAGACCGCATACTTGACGCCAGCTCCGTCAAGAATAGCGAGAGTGGAAGCGATGACGGGGAGTTTTGCGAGGCCGGGATCTGTGACAAATAATGGGCGTTCGATACCGGCTGCTTTGAGAACAGCAGGCAGTTCCTTGATGCGACCTGGCCCAAAAAGCACTGTGGTCGGAAAATTCCATTTGGCAGTCAGAGTGGTCATGTCAATTGCTTTCCAGAGATTCAAATGAGATCAGATTTTTTCGCGCAGGTGGAAGGATTTTGGCCGCGTGAGATTGCCATAACCAATGGGCGAAAGGGCAGCACCCTTGCCGGTATCTTTCACTCCCGTCCAGACCAGTGCCGGGTCGAGATAATCGCAACGATTCATGAAAACAGTTCCGGTTTCGATGCGGTCGCCGAGGCTCGCTGCATGATCCGTGTCGCTTGTCCATAATGAAGCGGTGAGGCCGTAAATGCTGTCATTCATCAATGCCAGCGCTTCCTCATCATTGCGCACTTTCATGATGCCAACAATGGGGCCAAAGCTTTCTTCACGCATCACACTCATCTGATGGTCGACATGGGTAAGCACTTCCGGCGCAATATAAGGCGAACCCGCGGTGTCGCTCTCAATCTTCATATTGACGTGCGCTTTGGCGCCCTTGCGCAAGGCTTCGGCTTTCTGCTCGCGGATGAGATCGGCAAACCGCGCCTGCGCCATCGGTCCCAGCGTGGTTGCGTTATCGAGCGGATTGCCGACCACATATTGCTTCGTGAGGTCGATGAAACCATCGACGAAGCGGTCATAGATGGCCTCATGCACATAGATGCGTTCGATCCCACAGCAGCATTGACCGGAGTTGAAAAAGGCACCATCAACCAGATTGGCGACAGCATGGTCGAGATTGACGTCGGGCAATACATAGGCCGGGTCTTTTCCGCCAAGCTCAAGCCCCAGCGACATGAATGTACCTGCTGCAGCCTTCTCGATTGCCCGGCCGCCGCCGACGGAGCCGGTAAAGTTGACATGGTCGATTGAGCCAGACGCCAACAGCTTTTCCGTAGACGTATGATCAAGAACGATATTCTGGAAGACGCCTTTTGAAATACCAGCCTTTTCGAAGGCTTGCGCGAAGCGTTCGCCGGTCAGCAGTGTTTGTGTGGCGTGTTTAAGAAGAACCGTGTTGCCCGCCATCAGTGCCGGAATGATCGTGTTGACGGCGGTGAGATAGGGGTAGTTCCAGGGTGCGATGACCATGACAACGCCGAGCGGAACATGCTTTACGTAACGACGAAAGCCATCTTTCTGTGCTGGAACATAAGGCTCCAGCGCGTCTTCGGCGATGTCGATCATGTATTGGCCGCGTTCCTGAACGCCACCATTCTCGCCGCCATAGCGCGTTGGCCGCCCCATTTGCCATGCGATTTCCGGGATGATCTCGTCCTGCATTGCAGCAAGCGCGTCGAGTGCCAAACGGCAGTAGCGTGCGCGTTCTGGTATGCTCGTGGCTGCCCAGCTGGGTTGCGCCTGACGTGCCGCCGTGACCGCCGCATGGATCGCGGTGTCACTGACATAGGCGCGTTCTGCATAAATCGAGCCATCGATAGGGGAGATAATTCTGGCCGTGCCGCTCATTGGGCAATTCCTCTATGCTTCATATAATCTAATAGCGTTCAAAGCCGCGATGCAGTTCCCAATCTGTAACGCGGCGGTCATATTCAATTTGCTCCCAGTGTGCGGTGTGGACATAGTGATTGACCACTTTTTCACCGAGCGCTTCTTTGAGGAATGCCGAGTTTTTGAGAGCTTCTGTCGCTTCGCGCAGCGTGTACGGAATTTCCTTGAGTTTAACCGCGCTATAGGCGTCCCCCACAAATGGATCTTCCAGTTCCAGATTTTCGTCGATACCTCTAAGCCCTGCTGCAATAAGCGCCGCAAAGGCCAGATAAGGGTTGAGATCGGCTCCACCGATCCGGCATTCTATGCGAATGCCTTTGGTGCCTTCGCCGCACAGCCGGAAACCGGCAGTACGGTTATCCTGGCTCCACATGATCTTTGTTGGCGCAAATGTGCCTGCCTGAAACCGTTTATAGGAGTTGATATAGGGTGCCAGAAAATAGGTGTAATCAACAGCGTACTTGAGCTGGCCCGCCACCCATGAGCGCATGAGTGGCGTCATCGTATTGGGGGCTTTGGGATCGAAGAACAGCGGTTCTTTACCGTCGGCACTCCAGATGGAGTTGTGAATATGGCTGGAGCTTCCCGCCCTGCTATAATCATACTTTGCCATGAAGGTGATGCACTTGCCATGGGCCTCGGCAATTTCCTTCATGGCATTTTTCATGATGACATGGCGGTCAGCCATTTCCAGCGCTTCTGCATAGCGAACATTGAGTTCCTGCTGTCCCGGTCCCCATTCGCCTTTCGAATTTTCAACCGGGATGCCTGCGGCACCCAGATGATTGCGCATGGCGCGCAGAACCTGCTCTTCCTTGGTGGTGAGATGGATGACATAATCCTGCACATAAGGAGAGGCGGTTTCCATATCCTGCCAGCGTTTTGCGCGTGCTGTTTTATATGTCTCATCGAAGAGATAGAATTCCAGTTCCGACGCGAAATAGGCGCGATAGCCGCGCTCATTCAGACGTGCGAGCTGCTTCTTGAGGATGCCGCGCGGTGAATGCGCCAGATCTTCGTGATCTTGGTGGTCCAGCACATCACAGAGCACGATGGCTGTCTTTTCCAACCATGGCGCCAGACGCAGAGTTGAGAGATCCGGCTTTATGACGAAGTCGCCATAGCCCTTGTCCCAACTTGCGGCCTCATAGCCTGGTACGGGCTCCATATCGATGTCGTCAGCCAGAAGATAGTTGCAGCCATGGGTCTCATCATGCCCGGATTCCACAAAAAATGGTCCGTAGAAGCGTTTGCCAATCAGACGCCCCTGCATGTCCACAAAACATGCAAGCACGGTATCAATCTCGTCATTTGCGACGGCTTTTTTCAGAGTGTCGAAAGTTAACTGTTCGGCCATTTAATGCTTCGCTCCTCACGGGATAAAATCATGGGCGCTGCGCATTGTTGCGCGGCGCCCTCAATTGTTAGCTGTAGCGATAAGGCGCGCCCGCATTGCGCATGGTTTCCTGATATTTCTTCAGAATTGCGACCACTTTGGCATTGCGTTCGCTCTGCTTGGCAACGTCGTCCCAGAACTCAAGCGCTGCGTCTTCAATCTGCTTCCATTCGGATTCTGGAATGGTGGTGAGTTCGAGTTTGCCGCCGGTGGTGCGGTAATGCGCTTCACCCCACCAGTACCAATGCTGGCGATGATAGTGCGAGGAATCCATCGCGAGCCTGAAAAGAGTCTTGAGGTGATCTGGCACCGCCTCCCATTTTTCGGTATTCGCGAAATAGGAGCCAGCCCATGCACCATTGATGTTGTTGGTAAGGTAGTATTTGTTGATGTCTGCCCAGCCGACCGTGTAGGCCTCGGTTGCGCCGCACCATGCGACGCCGTCGAGTTCGCCGGTCTGGATGGCGACTTCGATGTCTTCCCAAGGTAATGTCACAGGGACAACGCCAAACTTGGTGAGGAAGCGTCCGCCGGTCGGGAAGGTGAAAACGCGCAACCCTTGCAGGTCGGCAACGCTGCGGATTGGTTTGGTGGTCACAAAATTACACGGATCCCATGAACCTGCGCTCAGCCAGGTGACGCCCGGAATTTCCTTATAGGCTTCTTCCCAGATTTCATTGAGGCCGTACCAGTTAAACAGTGCCGGCACATCAAGACTGTAGCGCGATGCAAACGGGAAATAAGCCCCGAAAACCGCCACATCGACAGGCGATGCCATCGAGTCATCATCGCTCTGTGCCGCATCAATTGTACCCGACTGCACAGCGCGAAATAGTTCGCCCTGCGGCACAAGCTGATCAGCAGTATATAGTTCGATCACCATTTCACCGTTTGCAGCCTTATTAAAGGCATCGATTGACGGCTTGATAACGTGTTCTGCGAGTGCTGGACCGGCATAGGTCTGCAGTCGCCACTTGATCGGGCTTTGTGCCCGTACATAAGGTGTAGCCAATGTGGTGGCGCCTAACGCCCCCACGGTTGTCAGCCCCGCTTTTTTGAGAAAGTCACGTTTATTAAGCTTGTTATTCTCGCTCATGCCCATTCTCCCAATTGTTGTTTGATGTTCCCTTTGTTCTATCGCGCATCTTTATCCGAAAACCGCTTCACACTTTTCGGGATGCGCTCATGCTGGTCTGGCCGCTTTCCGGCTCTTTTGACCATTCTTATGCGTGTTCCTCCGTCATCTTTTTCATCGGTCCTCTCTTATCGGCCCATGTACCAGTTCGGCAGCCACATCGCGATCTCCGGAAAGATCATCAGGATGATGATGGTGAGCACCATCAGCAAGAAGAACGGCACGATTGAACGATAGATATCCATCAATGTCACTTCTTTGGGTGCTAAGGCCCGCATCATGAAGAGATTGTAGCCAAACGGCGGTGTAATATAGGCGATCTGGCAGGTGATGGTGTAGAGAACGCCGAACCAGATCGGGTTAAACCCAAGACTTTTGACCAATGGAATATAAAGTGGTGCCACGATCACCAGCATGGCCGTGTCATCGAGAAACATCCCCAGAACGATGAATGACAACAGCATGAGAATAAGGATTGACCACGGCGACAGATCAAAGGTGCCGAGCAGGATTTTTTCAATCGCCTTGACAGCACCGAGGCCATCATAAACGGAGGAAAAACAAAGTGCTGCGAGAATGATCCATAGGAACATGCAGGTGACTGTCAGCGTATTGAGTGTTGTTGTTTCCCACACCTTTTTATTCATGCGGCCGGTCAAAAGAGTTGCCAGAGTTGCCAACAGTGCACCAACGGCTGAACTTTCAATAAGGCTGGTTACGCCTGTCAGAAACAATCCCATCATCGCGCCAAAAATGACGAGTGGGAGCAGACCGACTTTCAGCACCGAAATACGCTCTGCCCATGTGATGCGTTCAAGCTCTTCCTTTGGCAGGGTTGGTCCGAGTTCCGGCTGCAAACGACAACGGATATAGATATAGATCGCAAAGAGGGCTGCCATCAAAAGGCCGGGGCCGATACCTGCCAGCCAAAGCTGGAGAACAGGCTGCCGTGCGATCATCGCGTAAAGCACGAGAACTACGCTGGGTGGAATCAGGATACCGAGTGAACTTCCTGCCTGAATAACGCCTGTGACCATGACCTTGTTATAGCCACGCTTCAAAAGTTCGGGCAGGGCGACCGTCGCACCAATGGCCATACCCGCCACGCTTAGACCGTTCATGCAGGAAATGATAACCATCAGGCCGACGGTTCCAAGTGCCAGTCCGCCACGAATGCCGCCGAACCACACATGAAACATGCGATAAAGATTGCTGGCGATGCCGGACTCCGAAAGCATGTAACCCATGAACACAAAGAATGGCACCGTGATCAGCGGATACCAGTTCAGTACCGCGAAAGTGGCGTTGTAGGGCATCTCGAAAGAGCCCTTGCCCCACAACAGAAGTGCAGCGATTGTGCCTACAAATCCGATGACGCCAAAGACGCGCTGCCCGGTCATCAGCAACACCATCATGGTGGCAAACATGAAAAGGGTGATGAATTCTGAGCTCATAAATGATGCCCTTCTTCAATCGCTGGCCCTGCCATTGTTTTTATTGGCTTGCCCCTTAAGAATGCCCAGTCCTTGAAGAAATTCGAGATGCATTGCAGTAGCAGCAGGAAGATGCCCACCGTCATGATGAGCTTAATTGGCCAGAGCAATGGTGCCCATGCCGTATAGTTTTTTTGGTTGTAAGTGATTGCATAAGTGGTGGATGAAATGCCGCCCATTACCATCACGCCGAGATAGAAGATGATGAAGAGAATGGTGATCATATCGGTGATCGCCTTCTTTCGCGGGTTCAGGCGATCAAAGAATAGGTCCATGCGCACATGCGCGCCCTGTTGCATGGCATAAGCTCCACCGAGCAGATAATAGGCCGAAAGCAAGAATTGCGACATTTCCAACACCCAGTTGATGGGTACGCCCAAAACAACACGCGAGAAGGTCGAATAAAGAAGACATGCGCCGAGCACGAAGAACAAATACATCGCAAAACGCCCGACATAGTAGTTCAGTGCATCAACATATTTGACGAACAGTCTGATTGGCTTGGGCATTTCCCGCTCCTTCAGGCTCTCGATCTGTTGCTTTGACCTTGGGAGACAAGATCGTTTCCGATTGCCGCGAAAATGGTAGAAAGCCGCTCTGCCCAATGCGCCTGTGTTTTGGTGCTGGCGATTTCGTTGTTACGGAGCTCTATCATCACGCAGGGTGCGTTGCGTGGACGCGCATGACGTTCCAGCGTGTAATAGACCCGATCAGCTGGCGAGTAAGGTTCGTTAATGCCGACATTCAGGCTTTTGTCTTGCGAAAGAGCTGCAATTAGCGGCTTTGCGATGCGATCATCCTCGTCATGAATGATGCCGATTTGCCATGGTCGGGAAACGCTGCGGTAGGCCGGCGTGAAAGAATGGATGGTAGCGATCCAAGACGGCAACCCACGCTTGGTGCGTTCCGCGATTACTTTTTCGACGCAGGTGTGAAATGGTCGATGTGCAAGGTCGATGCGCGCAGTGCGCTCTTTCGCGCTCAGATCGAGATTGCCGGGAATGATAGTGGTTTCGCTGATCTCCGGTATGAGATCAGAGGCATGGAGGGGTCGATTGCAATCAATCAGCAATCGGGATAGGCCTGACTCTACCAGTGTGGCGTTTAAGCCTGCACTCAACCGACGCGCAACCGCAACCGCGCCGGGATCCCAGGCGATATGCGCTGTTAGTGCGTCAGCGTTTAAACCAAGACTGTTGAAGCGTTCCGGAATGAAGTTTGAAGCGTGTTCGCAGATCAACAGCCAAGGGCTGTTGCCGTCCTCATTTACGACATGAACAGGCGCGCACGAAGCCACGCGATTTTCTCGCTCGTCCGTCATTCTGTTTGTTCCCCGCGCTGTAACTTATGTTACGTTTTTTCAGATTATGCGCTATTGTGGATTATTTGATACGGTCTATGATAATTTGTCAAACACAATTTCGCCCAAATCTGAAAAGGGCAGACTTGAATGGAAACAGCGTGCAGACGAGTGCCACAGTAGCGGAACTGATCAATGAACGGATTGATGCAATGCCAGCGGGAGAGAGAAGCGCTGCGCAAACTCTGGTCGCCAATTATCCTATGCTGGGTTTGAAAACGGTTGCTGAATTCTCAGCGCAGGCCGGGGTCAGTTCTCCGACAATTTTGCGTTTCGTCAATCGTCTTGGTTTCCAGAGTTATCCTGATTTTCAGGCTCGTTTGCAGGATGAGCTTGCCGCCCAATTGCAGGCTCCACATCATCGCAATGCGCGGCCGGACAAAGAGCAGGACAAGGCCTATCCGGCTGTCGAGCATACGCTTGAGAATATCCGCGATAGCTTCCGGCATTTGGGCGAAAAGCAGCTGAAACAGGCGGTTGCTGCTCTTTGTACCTCAAAGGGCAATGTTTACCTGATCGGCGGACGTTTCACCGACCCTATTGCGCAATACATGGCAGCGCATATGACCATTATCCGACCAAACGTTTTTCATCTTGGCGGGCAGGAAAGTGTATGGCGAGATCGTCTGCTTGATATGGGCAAGCGCGACGTACTGGTGGTGTTTGATATTCGTCGTTATCAGGACAGTCTTCTGAGGCTGGCCGAAAAGGCGCGCGGGCGAGGGGTGGACGTCATCCTTGTGACCGACCAGTGGCTTTCGCCCATCGCACGAGTATCACGTCATGTTCTTGCAGGTCGTATTGCGGTGCCGTCTGCATGGGATTCATCTGCGGCACTTTTCGTGCTGGCTGAAACAATCATTCGTGAAATGACGCGCGTTCTGGAAAAAGACAGTGCAGCCCGTATCGCTGAACTGGAAGCATTGCGCTGATCACCAGTTGAGAACTTATGCTCAGGACTCATACCTTTTTGAGCCAGAATATAACGGGTGGCAATTCTGCGTCAGTCTTTCAATCTTCCAATCATGATTTCGATATGATTGTACCGCTTCTATCGGCGTTTGTCAGACTTGATAGCCTTTTTGCGGCTTTTGCGACCCGGGATCCACGGCTTTATCTCTTCGTCTTTTAACCGTTCTCTGAACCAGTCAGCATCATAGCCTTTATCAGCAAGAAGCCAGTCGACCTTCGGTAACGTCTCAATTAAGGCTGCAGCTCCGGTGTAGTCGCTGATTTGTCCCGCCGTTACGTGTAACCTGATAGGGCGACCCTGCGTGTCGGTGACGGCGTGCAACTTGATATTCATGCCACCTTTTGTCCGGCCGATCAGGCGTCCACCACACCCTTTTTTTAACCGTCGGTTTGAGGCCGTGCGGTGCGCTTTCAAATAGGTCGCATCTATCATGACAGTCTTTCCGACCGACGACTTAGAAAACAAACCTTCCAGTATTTGAGCAAATATCCCCTTGTGACACCACCGTAAACCATTAAGAAGAATGAATATAATTCCACTCAAAAAAACGCCTGGCATCAACGCGTCGACGTCTGTGACTCTTGGGAAAAAGGGGCAAAGGCGTGACATTTACCCTTCGCTCAGCCAGTGAAGATTACTCATTAATCAGTCTCCTCAAGCGAAACTGAATCAGCTCAATATCCCAAATAAGTGGTCCTGAGCTTAGCTTTGCGGAACGCGCACCAACGGTGCGCCATTGCAATAGAGCAGAAAAAACGGTTCCGATTTTCTCACCGATGTTGTAGCCAAGACGCTGCACGGAGCGCCGGTTTGGCGCATCTTGCTTGCATGGGAGGCATGAGGTGGACGTATTTCTGGGTGTTGATGTCGGCACGGGCAGCGCGCGGGCAGGTCTGTTTACACGCGATGGAGAGTTGTTGGCGAGTGCCAAGCACAATATCCGCATGTGGAAGCAAGGGTCGGATATTGTCGAGCAATCTTCGGAAGATATCTGGCAGGCCGTTTGCAGCTCAGTGGCAGCAGCATTGGAGCTGGCGAATGTCGCCCCGGAATCCGTCAAAGGCATCGGCTTTGATGCAACCTGTTCGCTGGTCATTCTCGACAAAAACGGCAATCCATTGCCTGCGAGCCCTGCCGGTGACGCAGAGCAAAACATCATCGTTTGGATGGATCATCGCGCCCGCGAACAAGCTGAACGTATCAATGCGACGGCCCATCCCGTTTTGCGATATGTGGGGGGACGCATTTCCCCAGAAATGGAAACACCAAAGCTGCTTTGGTTGAAGGAGAATAACCCTGATACGTTCAACGCTGCCGGTCTCTTCTTCGATTTGCCTGATTATCTGACCTATCGTGCAACTGGTAGCCACTCCCGCTCGCTGTGCACGGTGGTCTGCAAGTGGACTTATCTTGGCCATGAAAAGCGATGGGATGAGGATTACTTCCGCACAATTGGCCTCGGTGTGCTGGCTGATGAAGGCTTCTCCCGTATTGGGACCGACATTGTCGATATCGCGACACCTTTGGGGCAAGGATTAACTGAGCAGGCTGCAAAAGAGCTGGGACTTGTGCCTGGTACCGCGGTCGGTGCGTCGCTCATCGATGCGCATGCCGGTGGTGTCGGCACAATCGCAGGAAGTGCGGATGAGAACAGCGCCGTCGATATGCAGACAAGGCTCGCACTCATTATCGGCACATCTGCCTGCACGATGAGTGTTACCGAGAAACCTGTATTTGTGGATGGTGTCTGGGGGCCTTACTGGGGTGCCATGATGCCCGGCCTTTGGCTCAATGAAGGGGGGCAGTCGGCATTCGGTGCCGCGACTGATTATCTTGTCGGTATGCATCCCTTTAAGGCAGAGGCTGAGAAGGAAGCGGCAGCCAAAGGCCTTTCACTTCTCGACTATCTTGAGCAGCTGGCCATCGATGCGGCGGGTGAGCTTTCAAAAGCAGCGCTCCTGGCAAAGGGGCTTCACGTTGTTCCGGAGTTTCTGGGCAATCGTGCGCCAGACGCCGATCCTGATGCGACCGGCACTATAATGGGCATCAAGCTCGATGCATCGCGAGAAAATCTGGTTTGTCTGTTCGTTGCAGGACTTTGTGGTCTGGCCTATGGCACGGCGGATATTCTTGATGCACTGACTGCCAAAGATATTCCAATCCGTACCATAATCGTGAGTGGCGGTGCTGCGCGCAGTCCGCTCATGCGTCGGATACTGGCTGATGCGACAGGCCTGGAAGTATCCATGCCGTCTTCTGCCGAGCCGGTTCTGCTTGGCTCAGGCATCGCGGGCGCTAGCGCTTTTGAGAAAACTGATCTCGCTCAGATTGCTGCCAGCATGAGCGCAATCGCTGAAACGATTGCGCCGCAGAAAGGTTTGGTCAGCGAGTTCCATGCTGCGAAGCGCGATATCTATAAAAATCTGAAGCGCAGCGAGCTTGCCGCGCGTCGGTTGATGCAGAAGTTTTAAAGCATTTCCAAGCAAAAGTGCGAAGTGGCTTTGCGTCGGATATCGTGGTTCAAATGTCCTGTCTTAACTTTAGACGCAGTAAGCGGGTTTATTTACCCGCTTTGGGCGCCTTGAAAACGGGAAGTGGGTAAGTTTTGCCAAGAACGATACCCGCCTTCTGCAACACGTCTTCCGGTGCAGCATAGGGTTTATGGATCCAACGATCCGGTAATGCCGCGATTTCCGGCACCCATTCGCGCACATATCCGCCGTCGGTATCGAATTTGTCGCCTTGCAAAACAGGATTGAATACGCGGAAATAGGGCGCCGCGTCCATGCCGCAACCGGCAACCCATTGCCAACTCCCCGGATTGCTTGCGATATCTGCATCCACCAGCGTGTCCCAGAACCATTTTTCGCCGTCGCGCCAATCGATCTGCATGTTTTTGCTTAGGACGGACGCCACCAGCATCCGCACGCGGTTATGCATCCAGCCCGTAGCCCAGAGCTGACGCATCCCGGCATCAATCATCGGAACGCCGGTATTCCCCAGTTTCCAGGCTTCGAACGCTTGTGGATTGCTCTGCCATTGAACCTCAGCCAGTGTATCGCGCATATCATTTTCAGCGATGTCCGGACGATAATAGAGCTGGTGATAATGAAAATCGCGCCAGATCAGTTCGGAGAGAAATTTTTCGCCGCCTGTTTGTGTGTTCGGATGCTCATCCATCAGCGAAAGCGTTGCATACCAAGCCTGTCTCGGGCTGATTTCACCGAAGCGCAGATGTGGCGAGAGTTTTGATGTGCCTTCGACAGCCGGACGATCACGATCACCGGCATAATTGAGAATGGCCCCATCGAAGAAATGATATAACTGATCAATAGCCGCCGCTTCGCCTATTTTCCACAAGCCACGCATCTTTTTTGACCAGAAAGGCTGGTTGTAAACTTCGCTTGCAGGCTTATGCTTGAGGGTTGATGGTTCGGCTTTCCAGTCAGACATGGAGAGCGGTCGGTTTACGCCCTGCTGACGCAGCGTTTTGGCGTAGGGTGTAAAGACCTGATAAGGACCGCCACTGCCTGTTTTAATCTCCCACGGCTCAGCCAGAAGATTGCCTGCAAAGGACTCCACATTCAGCCCCTTGTCTTTCAGTGTGGACTTGACGACAGCATCGATATCGCGCTCCTGCGGCGCATAACGCCGGTTCCAGAACACTGTATCGAAGCTGTTTTGTCCAATCAGTCTTTCAATGATATCGAGTGCATCGCCGCGTGCGACCCAAAGCGCGACATTGCGTTCGTTGAGGGCTTTTTCGAGTGAAATGAGGCTCTGTTCCAGCCACCAGAGGACGGCACCTCCGGGTGCGCGCAATTGCGGATTGGTTTCATGCACATAAAGCGCTGTGATCTTGCCATCCAGTTTGACGGCGGCTTGCAGGGCAGGATTGTCGGCAAGGCGCAAATCGTTGCGCAACCAGACAAGCGCATTCGCAGTCATGTATCATCCTTACTTACGTTAAACTTTTCTAACCATTACGGCTTTCAGAGACTGATGGATCACAGGATCAGGCATTTAAGCCTCATAACTAGAAGCGGCGGTTTTTTCTCAAGTCTGAGAGCAACAAAGTTTTGTTGAAGGACAAACAAATCTGAACCGCTGGCGCTATGTGATCGCGAAATGGTTAATATTTAATCATGTGTCTATTTTTGATGCAGATCCTATCGGGGATGCTGCTTTGATAGATTGGATCTGTTTGTCTCGGGGAAGCTTGTTTCCGCTTCTTTAAAATAGGTGTGAAGGAATTCAACAACTTAAATCTATTTTAAAAGCGCATCTGCCGTTTTTTTGAAACTGGCACGCAAATTGCTTTTATCTTTTTAAGCGCGACTATTTGCATTCCAAGAGTGTGATGTGTCCGCAGTTGGTTGATTACGCTGAACAAAAGAGACTAGGCGATGACAAAATTTAAGCTCGAATATATCTGGCTCGATGGCTACACTCCAACTCCTAACTTGCGTGGCAAAACACAGGTTAAAGAGTTTGACGCCTTTCCTGTTCTTGAGCAGCTTCCGCTTTGGGGTTTTGATGGCTCATCAACAATGCAGGCAGAGGGCCGTAGCTCAGATTGCGTATTGAAGCCAGTCGCTATCTATCCGGATCCAGCACGTACGAATGGTGCGCTTGTGATGTGCGAAGTGATGATGCCAGATGGCGTTACACCGCATCCGTCGAATAGCCGCGCAACAATTCTCGATGATGCGGATGCATGGTTTGGTTTTGAGCAGGAGTATTTCTTCTACGAAAACGGCCGTCCGCTCGGTTTCCCTGAGCAGGGCTATCCAGCACCACAGGGTCCATACTACACAGGTGTGGGCTACAAGAATGTCGGCTCTATTGCTCGTAGGATTGTGGAAGAGCATCTGGATCTTTGTTTGGCTGCAGGTATTAATCACGAAGGTATCAATGCTGAAGTAGCAAAGGGCCAGTGGGAATTTCAGGTGTTCGGTAAAGGCTCAAGAAGCGCTGCCGATCAGATTTGGATCGCTCGCTATTTGTTGCTCCGTCTTTGCGAACAGTATGAAATTGATATTGAATTTCATTGTAAGCCGCTCGGTGATACCGATTGGAACGGTTCGGGAATGCACTGCAATTTTTCGACCAAATTTATGCGCGAAGTTGGTGGTAAAGCCTATTTCGAAGCACTTATGGCGCAGTTCGAAAAGAACCTTCAGGAGCACATCGAAGTTTACGGTCCAGACAATCACATGCGTTTGACTGGCAAGCACGAAACAGCTCCTTGGAACAAGTTCTCCTATGGTGTTGCTGATCGCGGCGCATCGATCCGTGTTCCACATTCCTTTGTTCAGAATGGTTACAAGGGCTATCTCGAAGACCGTCGTCCAAACTCGCAGGGCTGCCCATACCAGATCGCTTCACAGGTTCTGAAGACAATCTCGGAAGTTCCAACTGAAGAAAACGAGTCGCTTGCGGCATAACTTCCGGAAAGCTAGACGTATTATGTAAAAACGGTGGGATATTATCCCATCGTTTTTTATGAATTGTGTTCAGCGCTATTTTATGACCGGTCCAGACGTCGCATATGCGAGGCCACGTGATACCCGGAGTAGGCTTATGGAATATGTTTTTATAAGTCGCTGATGATTGTCTGCGATATTAGCTTTTTTTGCGGCTGCGCAGCTCTGGATTGAGTTCCAACTCACGCTCATAGGAAATAAGACCGGACGCATAGGCTTCCTGTCGCGCAACGCTCCAGTATTTCAGCTCATCCAGCGGAATCTGAGACGCCGATACTGCACAAACCACGTAAGAGCCGTGTTTGATGATTTCAAAATCGCCATCAAGATAGCGCAGGACAGCTTCGGAAGAGCGTGGTGATTCAAATCTGTTCATTTTTATAGTTCCTTGATGCAAGAAAAGTCTTAAAGCATATCGTATTTATACTACACGCTTTAATCGTTTTTTTTACGCATGTCAGTATCGGAAAACCGGTTCCCACTTTTCCGTGACATGCTCTAGCGCCTTCCGAACAAGCGTTCAATATCAGTAAGCTTCAGTTCGATATATGTTGGGCGGCCGTGGTTACATGTTCCAGAGCCTGGAGTTGCTTCCATATCGCGCAAGAGAGCGTTCATTTCTTCCGGTTTCAGGCGGCGACCAGAACGAACCGAGCCATGACATGCCATCGTCGCAGCAACATGGTTGAGCATGGCCTTCAGTCCATCGGACGTATCATGGTCAGCAACCTCATCGGCCAGATCGCGGATGAGTTGCTGCACATTCATCTCACCCAGCATCGCAGGCGTTTCACGAACGGCTATTGCGCCGGGACCAAATTGTTCGATCCCAAGACCGAAACGCGCGAGAGTTTCGGCATGGGCGGCAAGCCGCTCGGCATCTTCTTCGGACAGATCGACGATCTCGGGAATTAGCAACATCTGTCCGGGGATCGGACGCGAGTGCAGCGCATTCTTCAACGCCTCATAGACGAGCCGTTCATGGGCCGCGTGCTGATCGACAATGACGAGACTGTCTTCCGTTTGGGCGACGATGTAATTTTCGTGGACTTGCGCGCGAGCAGCGCCGAGCGGCTTCTGCATCAGCTCAACCGGGGCGTCCGCGATTGTGGCGCGCGCGTCGGCAGCAGGCGCTGCAAACCTTGAAATCGTAGCCTGTTCGTCTTCGCGAAATGCCGGAACATGATCAAAATCGAGTGGCTTATGTGCCGGGTGGGCTGTTTGTGGCGACCACTCACTGCGTAGGGCTGGGGCGGCAGTGCGCCAGTTATGTGTGGCATAATTCTGCGCGGCGGGACGTGGGCTGAACCCTTCAGCGCGAAACGCCTGTAACATTGCTTCAGCGCCACTGGTTGCAGGACGAATGCCGGATTGTGCCAGCGCCTGTTTGATCGATCCAACGATTAAGCCACGCACCAGACCGGGATCGCGGAAGCGCACATCTGCCTTTGCTGGATGCACATTCACATCGACCAATGCCGGATCAATTGTCAAAAACAGCACAGCAACCGGATGCCGATCTCTGGCAATCACATCGGCGTAAGCACCGCGCAATGCGCCAAATATCTGTTTGTCTCGGATGGGGCGGCCATTCACATAGGCAAATTGGTGTAATGCATTGCCGCGATTAAATGACGGGATGCCAGCAAAACCGACCAGTCGTACACCGTCACGTTCGGCATCAATATGCAGCGCATTATCCGAGAATTCTTTGCCGAGTATTTGCCCGATACGTTCTAACGTTGCATCAACACCTGTTCCTGTCGCAGGCAGCTCAAGCGGGGTGCGGTCAGTGCCTGCGAGCGAAAAACGCACATGAGGAAAAGCTATCGCGACTCGTTTAATCACATCGGTAATAGCAGTCGCTTCTGCGCGGTCCGTCTTCATAAATTTCAGACGAGCTGGGGTCGCGTAGAAAAGATCACGCACTTCGGCAATCGTACCGCGATTAAGCGCTGCGGGACGCGGGCCTTCGAGATGCCCGCCACTCACTGTCACTTCAAAGCCGGACTCTGCATCTTGCGGGCGGGACTTGAGCGATAGCTTTGAAACCGAACCAATCGATGGCAATGCCTCACCTCGAAAGCCAAGGGCACGAATATCGTTCACATCATCGGTAAGTTTTGAGGTGCAATGACGCGAAACGGCAAGCGAAAGTTCGTTCGATGGAATGCCAGAACCATTATCGGTCACGCGCAGCAGTGTTTTGCCACCACCAGCGGTCACGACTTCAATGCGGGTTGCGCCCGCATCGATAGCGTTTTCGACAAGTTCCTTGATCACACTGGCGGGGCGTTCAATCACCTCGCCAGCCGCGATCTGGTTGATAATAGTTTCGCTTAAGTGCTGGATCGTCATGATGCGATTATAGCGGATTCGCTTATGCGAAGAACCGCTAATTCGTCGTCATGACGATCAGCTGCGTCCATAAATATCGTCGAAGCGAACAATGTCGTCTTCACCGAGATATTCGCCGCTCTGCACTTCGATCAGAACGAGTGGCAGAATACCTGGATTTTCCAGACGATGTTTGAAGCCGCAGGGAATATAGGTGGACTGGTTGTTGGTGAGCAGGATTTCGCGCTCGCCATTGACCACCTTGGCTGTTCCAGAAACCACGATCCAATGTTCTGAACGATGGTGATGCGCTTGAAGGCTGAGACGGCTGCCGGGTTTCACTTCAATACGCTTGATCTTGAAGCCATCGCCTTCTTCAAGCACGGTATAGGTGCCCCAAGGGCGGTGTGCCGTGCGATGCAGTTTTGCTGCTTCATGACCCTGCGCACGCAGCTTGTTGAACACCTTACGAACGTCTTGCGCCTTGTCACGATGGGCGACGAGAAGGGCATCCGGTGTATCGACGACCAAAAGATCATGAACACCGACAAGGCTTACAAGCCGGGTTTCAGAAAGAACAAAGCTATCGGTTGTGTCTTCGAGAACGGTTTCACCACGCAGTCGATTGCCTTCAGCATCCGCTGGGATAAGATCGGCCATTGCAGCCCACGAGCCAATATCAGACCAGCCACAAGAAACGGGAATACACGCAATGTTCTGTGCCTTTTCCATCACGGCGTAGTCGATGGAAATAGCTGGAGTTGCAGCAAAGGCATCTTTGGCAATTTCTAAGGTTTTGGTTTCGCCATTGTTGCCGCGGCGCGCGGCATCGAGGGCCGCTTTCGCACCAGCCAGAACTTCCGGCGCATGAAGCTGCATTGCGGTGATCATGGTCGCAGCCTGAAAGCAGAACATGCCTGAGTTCCAGTAATGGCGACCACCATCGACATAAGACTGGGCTGTTACTGCATCCGGCTTTTCGACAAAGCGAAGCACATCGGAGCCATCCACCTCAATGTAACCGAAGCCTGTTTCTGGTCGATCTGGTACGATGCCGAATGTTACTATGCGGCCAGTATCAGCAATCGCATTGGCTTTGCTGACGGCTTCTGCAAATGCCCGCTCGTCTTCGATCAAATGATCAGCAGGCATGACGAGCAAAACAGCGTTTTCGCCGTAAGCTGCAGCGGCCTGTAGGGCTGCGAGTGCGACAGCAGGTGCGGTATCGCGGCCAAGTGGCTCCAGCAGGAATGTGTTTTCCAGTTTGCGTGCATTGGCTGCGGCATAGGCATCAAGTGTTAAAAACAGAAAGTCGCGGTTTGTGACGGTCAGGATTTGTTCGACACCTGCAAGATGCGACGCGCGCGCATAGGTTTTGCCAATAAGCGTGCCGCCGTCAGGCAACTCGATGAACGGCTTCGGGTGTGCGTCACGCGATAATGGCCAAAGTCGTGAACCTGAACCGCCGCTAATAATAACTGGAATTAAGCTCATTCTCTCAAGCTTCCTTTGTAATTGTGCGGGCGACTTCAAGTCCCATGGTCAATAGTTCTGCGGCCTGTTCTCGAGTGGCTGCTTCGACATAACAACGTAGTTCTGGTGCATTTCCTGATGCACGATAATGCACAGCATTGCCTGATGCAAAAAACAGTTTCACACCATCGATTGTTTCCAAACGAATAATCGCGTCTGTTAAAGGAAACAGGCGCAAGCGCGCTTCTTCTTGTGTGATGACAGAAAGAAAAGCAGCAGTTTTTTCTTGTGCGACGTTTTGCAAGCGGTCGCTTAAGGCAATTCGAAAGCCATAGTTTCGGGCAATTTCAGAGAGCGGCTTTTGCGTTTCCTTGGTCGTGCTAAGGCAAGCGAGAATTGGCAGCAGCGCATCGCGGGTCGGCAATGCAGAGAGTTCATGTCCGTTCTTCTCAATGGTGCTTCCAAGCAGCAAACCGCCATTGGCTTCAAAACCAACGACACTGCTGGCATTTTTGCTCAGAGCTTGTTGCATCCCCGCAATCACATAGGGTGAACCGACGCGGGTCCGCAAGACGCTGGCAAATTTTCCGCATTCCTCCAGTGCTGTATTTGAGGTGACAGGTGTTACGATGGTGTCTGCGTCAGCCCAGGCTGCCGTAATGGCACCGACGAGGTCCCCGCGTACAAATTGCCCATTTTCATCGGCAATAAGCGGACGATCCGCATCGCCATCGGTTGAGACGATAGCATCGAAGTGACTCTCGCCCGCCCATTGAGCGAGAAGCGATATATCTTCTGGTCGCAGCGCTTCAGTATCGACCGGAACAAACACATCCGAACGACCCAGTGCAGTTGTTTCTGCACCCAGAGCGCTTAAAACTTCCGTGAGAAGATCGCGCGCTACAGACGAGTGCTGATAGACACCAACTTTCAAACCTGCGAGGCTGTTTGCACCGAATAGCTTAATATAGCGCTCGGCATAGGCGTTCATTGCCTGATCGCTTGTTGGCAAATTCTCAGCTTTGCGTACAACAACATCATCGGGCAGGGCGGCGTAGGCGGCGCTGATTGCCGCCTCGTCTTCCTTGTCGATTTCACCGTCGGCACGATAAAATTTGAGACCATTCCGATCATCAGGGATATGGCTGCCCGTGATCATAATGCAGGGTGCTTGCTGTGCCATAGCAAAATAGCTCAGAGCCGGTGTCGGCAGTACGCCGCAATTAACCGGAATAAAGCCTGCATCTTCGATGGCAGCCATTGCAAGGGCTGCAATATCGGGGCTTGAAGGGCGTAAGTCTTGGCCAACAAAAACACGATCGCCTGCATTCAGTTCGCCGCGTGCCCGTAACATTTCAACGAACGCCAGTGAATATGCATAGGCGGGCAATCCATTAAGCTCGGTTGCAAGACCCCGAAGGCCGCTTGTGCCGAATTTGAGAGAATTGCCTGTCATGTCGTATTCAAACCTGTTTTTTGAAATGAATATTAATCTGCTGCGACCTTTCCTATCGCGTATATTCGAGATCGTTTCAATCGTTGCATGTTTATGTGGTTATCGAGAACTTTCTACCTGCACATAGTCTCGATGTGCAGGTAGATTGAGATCCGGCAGACTTTCGGCATGCACGACCGCACGCGCTACGGCCTGCGCCATCACGGTTGCCGCAATTGCGCCGATTGCCGTTACGTCAGCTTCAACCCCGGTAGCCTTGCCTGTCGAGAGCGCAAAAATTGTATCGCCATCCCACATTGTGTGGATCGGGTTAATCGTTCGTGCAAAGCCATCATGCGCCATGCCAGCGATTTTCTTCAGCTGGGCTTTGTTGAATGGGACATTGGTTGCAATAGCGCCAATCGTCGTATTGGCGCCGGCCGATTGAATAACGCTCTTGCCCTGCATTATTGCCTCCATGATACTGCGGAAGCCCTTGCTGTTTTCATTGCGCGCACCAGCAAGGATTTGTGCTGAGTTGGGTGCATAAACGTCGCCCACGGCGTTAACGGCAACAATGGCACCAATAATGATCTCTGTGCCCGGCACCTGATAGCTCGCGGTGCCAAGACCGCCTTTCATGGCGTATTCCATGCCAAACATTTTGCCGACGGAAGCCCCAGCGCCTGCTCCGATATTGCCTTCGTCTGATGCTTCTGCTTGGGCTGCTTTGCAGGCGAGATAGCCCGCTTCGTCGTCTGGACGGACCGAAAAATCGCCAACGTCTAAATCCATAAGCACAGCGGCGGGAACAATTGGGACGACTCCCTTGCCGATCTTAAAACCGATATCATTCTCTTCGAGATAGCGCATGACGCCCGTTGCAGCAGCGAGACCATATGCACTGCCACCTGAAAGCAGGATCGCATGTACCCGATCAACAAGATTTACAGGGTCAAGCAGTTCAGTTTCCCGGGTGCCCGGTGCCGAGCCGCGCACATCCACACCTGCTGCTGCACCTTCTTCGCAGAGCAATACCGTGCATCCTGTTGGGCGTCTAGAAAGTGTGTGATGCCCAAGCTTTATTCCCGGTACATCGGTGATGCTTCCGCCCATCAGTTCCAACATTTTGATTACCTTTTATTACCCTATATGTTGGGTGGCTAATGAAAGGTATTGTTGTAAGTCCTGCAAGTGTTTTTTTTGAATATTTGCTTGTAAGTATTTGTTCCCCAAGATAACTTTCAATCCGTAATAATATTCTTCTCTTGAGAACGACGAAGACGTAAGACGTCCGCGACAAAAGTGCGGGAAAGAGCATGATAAAGTGGCTCATGAGAAACCAGTCGGGCGGTTCCATAGCCGAGCATAGACGCACACATCAGAGGAATTACATTGTTGTGGTTGCCGGTCATTTCCAGAATGATCACAAAGGCTGTCATCGGAGCCTGAACAACGCCTGCAAAATAGCCCGCCATGCCGAGTACAGCGGCGAGGCTGGCGCTCGTGCCTAGTATTAGCCCTATGGTGCTGCCAAGGCCTGCACCCACAGAGAGGGAAGGGGCAAAGATGCCACCGGGAATACCCGAGATCATTGAAAGAAGACCGGCCATCAGTTTCTCTATAAAATAGAAAGGCGGGAGCGAAAGTCCTTCGACCGCAGAGCGTGCCTGATCATACCCTGTGCCGAATGTTGCTCCGCCTGATGCAATGCCAATCACGGCTACAGCGAGACCGCACATGCCTGCTATCATGACTGTTCTGCGCAGCGGTGCTTTTTGTACGCGGCGCCTTACGCGCTTTGTGAGGTTGAGCGCAGCGGCACTGAAAGCAGCCCCAAATGCACCACCAATCACGCCGCAGCTTGCGACCAGAATCCAGTCCGTATGCGTTCCGACTGTAACCGTCGTGAGGCCGAAATAGTTATAATTTCCCACAAGTCCGAGTGAGGCCAGACCCGCGAGAATGACTGCCGAGAGCACAAGGCCATTGGTGCGGGCGGCATAGGCGCGCCCCATTTCTTCAATAGCAAAGACAATACCTGCAAGTGGCGTGTTGAAAGCCGCAGCGATCCCTGCAGCCGAGCCCGCGAGGATGAGACCGCGCGCATGTTCCATGCTGCCGATACGGGCAGATAACAACATGATCGAAGCGCCAACTTGTACGGTTGGTCCCTCCCGCCCGATGGACGCGCCTGAGAAAAGGCCGGCAATTGTCAGAATGATTTTTCCGAACGCAATTCTAAGTGACAGTAACAGAGAGCGGTCTTCGGGGTTGTTGAGGTGTCGTGCTGCAATGGCTTGTGGAATGCCGCTGCCGCCAGAACCGGGGAAACATGTTATAGCAATCCATGAGCAAAGCATGAAGCCAAGCGGCGTAATGATGAGTGGTAACCATGCCCGCCATGTGCTTTCAGTGCCGTTCGTAAGATTTTTGAAAAGGCCCTGAGCAATATCGGCAGCTTCGGCGAATGCAACGCTGATCAAACCTATTGCAATAGCCCCGCACCAGAATACGAGACGCGGTTTCCATAGGCGCGGGTTCATCCACATTGCTTGAGAACGGCGAAGAAGCGGTAGCTGTCGATATGATTTTCGCATTTTGGCCCCTTTTGGGCTCGTTATAAATAATTATGCTCAGCGAATTATCATAAAAATTATAGCGAGTAACTGAAACTTGTCCGTAAAAGACTTTTCAACCAGTCATAAGCATGTTACCAGCCAGTGCCAATTCAACACGTAATGAAGTCCAGTCGCAGCTCCCGGATTTATCTCCGGAGGAGGCGACTTTTCTCATTCAGTAAAACCGGTAAAGGAATTGGCAATGGCTAAAATCGTGGAATCGTCCACCGGCGCGCTCGCTCTCACTTTCGATGATGTGCTTTTACAGCCTGGTCATTCCGAGGTTATGCCAGGGCAAGTTGACCTGCGTACGCGTATTGCCAAAGATATTGAACTAAACCTCCCGCTTCTTTCGGCTGCTATGGATACGGTCACAGAATCGCGTCTTGCTATCGCGATGGCACAGTCGGGCGGTATCGGCGTTATTCATCGCAATCTTACCCCTGAACGTCAGGCTGAAGAAGTCCGTCAGGTCAAGAAGTTCGAATCTGGTATGGTCGTGAACCCTGTCACTATCGGACCGGATGCAACGCTGGCCGATGCGCAAGCGGTGATGAAGGCACATCGCATTTCCGGTATTCCGGTTGTCGAGAACGGTGCGAAGGGCCCAGGCCGTCTCGTTGGAATTCTAACCAACCGCGATGTACGCTTTGCTTCTGACCCTGCTCAGAAAATTTACGAGTTGATGACCCGTGAGAACCTTGTCACGGTTCGCGAGAATGTCAATCAAGACGAAGCGAAGCGCTTGCTTCATGCACATCGCATCGAGAAGCTGCTTGTTGTTGACGATAAGGGCCGTTGCGTTGGCCTGATCACTGTCAAGGATATGGAAAAGTCGCAACTCAATCCAAATGCGGCCAAGGACGCGCAGGGCCGTTTGCGTGCAGCTGCCGCGACAAGCGTTGGCGAAGATGGTTATGAACGCGCAGAACGCCTGATTGACGCGGGTGTCGACCTGCTTGTTGTCGATACGGCCCATGGTCATTCGCAGCGCGTTCTTGATGCTGTTGCACGTATCAAGAAAGCCTATCCAAATGTTGCTATTCTGGCCGGTAATGTCGCCACCGCGGGCGGTACTCAGGCATTGATTGATGCCGGTGCGGATGCCGTGAAGGTCGGTATCGGACCGGGCTCGATATGCACAACGCGTATCGTTGCAGGCGTTGGCGTACCACAGCTTTCGGCTATCATGTCGGCGGTCGAAGCCGCCCACAAGCACAACATTCCTGTGATCGCCGATGGCGGCATCAAGTTCTCAGGCGATTTCGCCAAAGCACTTGCCGCTGGTGCGGTTGCTGCAATGGCTGGCTCGCTGCTTGCTGGTACTGAAGAAAGCCCAGGCGAAGTCTATCTGCATCAGGGCCGTTCGTTCAAATCCTATCGCGGTATGGGTTCGGTTGGCGCTATGGCACGCGGTTCTGCTGACCGTTATTTCCAGGCAGAAGTCCGTGATGAGCTGAAGCTCGTCCCTGAAGGCATCGAAGGTCAGGTCGCTTATAAGGGGCCGATTTCAGCGGTTCTGCATCAGCTTGCTGGTGGTCTTCGCGCATCTATGGGTTATGTAGGCGCCAAGACGTTGGAAGAATTCCGCGAAAAGGCAACTTTCGTGCGCATTTCCAATGCTGGCCTGCGTGAAAGCCATTCGCATGGCGTGGCAATTACCCGCGAAAGCCCGAACTATCCGGGTGGTATGTAATATCATACCATCTGTTATACTATATCAAGGCGGCTTTTTGGCCGCCTTTTTTATGATGGCAGGTTGGTAAGCTCCACATCGTCAACCAAAAGAGACCCTGCGCTTTCCACGATGCATTCTGCCAGCGCCTGGAAGTCTCTGCGGCGCTTGCTTTGTCGGCGCCAGAAAAGGGCGATTTCTCGCTTTGGCTGCTCGCCTTCAAACCGAACAATGCGCATATTATTGTTGCGTGTTTCCGCGCTAACAGCGATTTCAGGAATAAGCGTTAGCCCCATTCCATGACTAACCATCTGCAGCAATGTGGTCATGCTTGTTGCGCCATACCTCACCAGTTGGCGTTGGGATGGGAGTGAGCACACCGCCAGCGCCTGATCGCGCATGCAATGGCCTTCTTCGAGCAAAAGTAATCGGTCGAGCGCGATATTGTCTTGTGTCATAGGGGAGGACAGGATTGTCTGATCATTGCTGGAGGTGGCAATGAGAAAGTGATCATCAAACAGTTTTAGATGCGCAAGACGATCATCAGCTATTGGCAAAGCTGCGACGATGGCGTCGATTTCGCCTGCGTGTAACTCCTCCAGCAGCTTCGCTGTCACGCTTTCGCGCAATTGCAGGCGAAATGACGGATGCTTTTCTCGTAGTAGTGGAATGAGATTTGGCACGAGATAGGGCGCTACGGTTGGAATGATTCCAAGTCGGAGCTGGGTTTGTAACAACCCTTTGCTCTGCGCAGAAATCTCCTCAAGTGCATGAAGCTCCTTAAGGATGGTTTGAATACCCGGCAGCAATTCGCGGCCCAGCTCTGTCATGATGACTTTACGCTGAGAACGCTCGAAAAGAGGTGCGCCCGCAACGGCTTCCATTTCGGCAATCTGTGCCGAAAGCGCAGGTTGCGAAATATGCGCAAGCTCGGCTGCTTTTCTAAAATGCAGAGTGGTAGCGAGCGAATCGAAATAGCGCATTTGTCTGATCGTAAACATGATAAGAAAATCCTATCAATTGCGAAATAAAAATCAATTGGAAATTATTATTGGAATAAGTCTAAACTGCACGTGTTACCAAGCCAGTGTGTGAGGCAGCAGATAATGTTCACGCAACAAGCCAGGCTGAATGCTGGACCAACCAATATATTTTTTTAGGAGGGAAATTCCCATGGCAGACCGTCCGATTATGACTACAAGCGCTGGTGCGCCTATTCCGGATAACCAGAATTCCCTCACCGCTGGCGAGCGCGGTCCTGTTCTATTGCAGGATTATCAGCTGATTGAAAAACTGACGCATCAGAACCGTGAACGTATTCCTGAACGTGTCGTACATGCTAAGGGCTGGGGGGCGTTTGGCACGCTCACCATCACTGGCGATATTTCAAAATATACCAAAGCCAAGGCTTTGCAGCCGGGTGCGACAACGCCGATGCTGGCGCGCTTCTCAACCGTTGCCGGTGAGCAGGGTGCTGCAGATGCTGAGCGCGATGTTCGCGGCTTTGCATTGAAGTTCTATACAGAAGAAGGGAATTGGGATCTTGTTGGCAACAACACGCCGGTGTTCTTCGTGCGTGATCCCGTGAAATTCCCGGATTTCATTCATACCCAGAAGCGTCATCCCAAGACGAACCTGCGTTCGGCAACGGCCATGTGGGATTTCTGGTCGCTTTCACCAGAAAGCTTGCATCAGGTGACGATCCTGATGTCGGATCGTGGTCTCCCAACCGACGTGCGGCATATCAATGGTTATGGTTCGCATACTTATTCCTTCTGGAATGATGCTGGCGAGCGTTACTGGGTGAAGTTCCACTTCAAGACACTGCAAGGCCACAAGCATTGGACCAATGAAGAGGCTGAACGTGTGATCGGTCGTACGCGTGAATCCACGCAGGAAGATCTGTTCACTTCCATTGAGAAGGGCGACTTCCCAAAGTGGAAAGTTCAGGTGCAGATCATGCCGGAACTTGACGCGGAAAAGACGCCTTACAATCCATTCGATCTCACCAAGGTTTGGCCGCATGCTGACTATCCGCCAATCGATATTGGCATAATGGAATTGAACCGCAATGCGGAAAACTATTTCACTGAGATCGAAAATGCGGCCTTCTCGCCCTCAAACATTGTGCCGGGCATCAGCTATTCGCCGGATAAGATGTTGCAGGGACGGTTATTCTCCTATGCTGACGCCCATCGCCATCGCCTTGGTACGCATTATGAGAATCTGCCGGTAAACCAGCCGAAATGCCCAGTACATCACTACCACCGTGATGGTCAGATGAACACCTATGGCGGCATCGCGACGGGCAACCCGGATGCTTATTATGAGCCAAACTCGTTCAACGGCCCGGTTGAGCAGCCTTCTGCGAAAGAACCACCGCTGCGTCTGAGCGGCGATGCGGATCGCTACAATCATCGCATCGGCAATGATGATTATTCGCAGCCGCGTGCCTTGTTCAATCTGTTTGACGACGGTCAGAAGGCGCGTTTGTTCTCAAACATTGCAGCAGCGATGGGTGGAGTGCCGGGCTTTATTGTCGAACGTCAGTTGGCGCATTTCAAGCTGGTACATCCAGATTACGAAGCTGGAGTTCGCAAGGCGCTTCATAACGCTCATGGCTATCAGGCCAATACGATTGCCGTTAATGAGGAAGTGGATGCAGCGGAATAACCGCCCATTTTCTTCATTTTGTGAAAAGCCGGTTGCCCCCGCTCCGGCTTTTTGCATTTCAGTAAGACTTTAAATTCGCTGCAACCGATTTGCTGATTGCCTTTTCCCACCAAGGAAGGCTATGCCCGACGTAATAAATATGAAGGAGCAGAAATGCGGCTTGGCGGACGCCTTCAGGCGGCGATTGAGATTCTAAACGATATTGAGGTGGTCAAACGGCCCGCTTCCGATGCATTGAAGGATTGGGGTGCGTCGCATCGCTTTGCCGGTGCGGGTGATCGCGCCGTGATTGGCAATATTGTTTATGATGCACTGCGCCGCAAATTGTCTATTGCTTGGCGTATGCATAGCGATGACGCCCGTGCATTGGCCTATGGTGCGCTGGTCTGCGAAGGTGGATTGGATTTCGCAGCCATTGACGCAGCGCTCGACGGCGATAAATTCGCTCCTGAAGCGCTTGACGCAGCACCACGCGAAGCATGGGCAAGCCGTGATGTTGCGGATGCTCCTGCCCATATTCGAGCTGATGTGCCAGAATGGTGTGTGCCTTCGCTAGAAGCCCAGTTCGGTGATCGCTGGGTAAGTGAGGCCGAAGCTCTTTCGACACGTCCGCCTGTTGATCTTCGCGTTAACCTGCTGAAGGCAAAACCCGAAGCGGTTATTGAAGCATTGGAAAAGGCGGGCGTTGGTAAAGCGCCTTTGCTTGACCAAGCTTTGCGTATCCCGCCGATTGAAGCGCTTGGTCGTCATCCGAATGTGCAAACTGATCAGTCGTTTCTAGACGGCTGGTTTGAGGTACAGGATTTGGGCTCGCAACTTGCCGCTTTGTTTGCTGGTGCGAAACCCGGCGAACAAGTGTTGGATTATTGCGCTGGTGCAGGCGGTAAGACCCTGGCTCTGGCCGCAGCCATGGGAAATAGTGGGCAGGTTCACGCTTATGATGCTGAGCGTGCGCGCCTTTCACCGATGCATGATCGTTTGCAGAGGGCAGGGGTTCGCAATACGCAGATCCACGGAAACCTGGATGCGTTGGCGCCGTTGATAGAACGTATGGATCTCGTTCTCACGGATGCACCTTGCACAGGTTCTGGCACTTGGCGGCGTAGACCTGATGCAAAATGGCGTTTGAATGAGCAGCAGCTTGAACGTCGCGTGCAGGACCAGAAGGACGTTCTGGATGCTGCAAAGCATTATGTCAAACCCGGCGGACGACTGGTTTACGTGACATGTTCGCTTTTTGCGGAAGAAAATACGCGACAGGTGGAACGTTTTCTTGGTGAAAACAGCAATTTCTCTGAAGCAGATCCAAAACAACTCTGGCAATCAATTGTGCCTGAAGCTGGCATCGTTTCCCCCATTTTCCCTTCGCGCGGTAGTGTATTCTCTCCGCTATCGACAGATACAGATGGTTTTTATGTGAGTGTGCTGCATAGAAATACTTAATCTCAGACAAATGTAATTGCCATTCGCTCTGATACGGTCGTAATCATTCAGAATGGGCAAGCTTTTTTGCCGACGCGCAAAGGCTGTTATTCGCGAGCAACGCAAACAGGGTGGTTGCGCAGGGGCAAGGGCGACAGAGATGATCAAAACCATTGCAGACAAGCGTCTTCTTTACGTCATGGCGACAGAAGCGGAATATGGCCCTTATTTGAGTTCGCTGTTTTTGCCGCTGATGATCGGCGTTGGGCCAGTTGAATCAGCAATCAATCTGATGCGTATTCTGACGGTCTTTGAACAACAAGGCGAGCTTCCAGACATCGTAGTGTCAATCGGCTCAGCCGGATCGGCTCGCCTGCCTCAAACAGAGGTGTTTCAGGTTTCATCTGTTAGCTATCGCGATATGGACGCATCACCTTTGGGTTTTGAAAAAGGCTGCACGCCTTTTCTCGATTTGCCTAAAGTCGTCGACTTGCCGTGTATCATCCCGGGTCTGCCGGGTGCATCGCTTTCAACTGGTGCGAATATCGTGTCTGGCAAAGCTTATGAAATCATCGACGCCGATATGGTAGACATGGAAACCTATGCGTGTCTGCGTGCGTGCCAGGCGTATGGTGTCGATCTGATCGGCCTGCGTGGCATTTCAGATGGTGCGCGTGAGTTGCGTCATGTTGATGATTGGACCGAGTTTCTACACGTCATTGATGAAAAGCTCGCGACTGCCGTTGAGGCGCTTGAAGCGGCGATTGTTGCTGACGCACTGACACTTCCTGACAAGGATGTGTCAGTATAGGGCAAGTTTCTTCGTTTGTTTGTTGAAACGTGGCACTTCGTCCATTGCATTTTTGCCGCTTTTTATCTAGATGCTCGGCATGAGCACCACAGCAAATCCTGACACTATCCTTATCATCGACTTTGGCAGCCAGGTCACGCAGCTTATTGCACGCCGCGTACGTGAGGCCGGAGTTTATTCCGAGATCGTTCCGTTCCAGTCTGCGGAAGATGCCTATAAGCGCATCAATCCGAAGGCGGTGATTTTGTCGGGTAGCCCACACTCGACAACGGACATTGGCAGCCCGCGCGCGCCGCAGGCGATTTTCGAGACTGGAATTCCAGTTCTCGGTATCTGCTACGGTGAGCAGACCATGTGCGCCCAGTTGGGTGGCAAGGTTGAAAGCGGTCATGATCGTGAATTCGGTCGTGCTTTCCTTGAAGTGCAAGAAGACAGTGCGCTGTTTGCTGGCGTCTGGGCAAAGGGCACGCGTCATCAGGTTTGGATGAGCCATGGCGATCGCGTTACCGCGCTTCCTGAGGGCTTCAAGGTTATCGGCACATCGCCAAATGCACCTTTCGCAGCCATTTCGGATGAGAAGCGCAAATATTTCGCGGTTCAGTTCCATCCGGAAGTCGTGCACACGCCTGATGGTGCAAAGCTCATTCAGAACTTCGTACATAACATCGTCGGTATAAAGCCTGACTGGACGATGTCTGCCTATCGCGAGCAGGCTGTCGAGGCCATTCGCAAGCAGGTTGGCAAGGGTAAAGTTATTTGTGCGTTGTCCGGCGGCGTTGATTCCTCTGTTGCTGCTCTTTTGATTCATGAAGCCGTTGGCGATCAGCTAACCTGTATCCTTGTTGATCATGGTTTGATGCGCAAGAACGAAGCTGCCGATGTGGTGGCTATGTTCAAAGAGCATTATAATCTGCCGCTCATTCTGGTGAATGCGCAGGACCGCTTCATTGAGGCTCTTGAAGGCGAAAGCGACCCGGAAAAGAAGCGCAAGACTATCGGCAGGCTCTTCATCGAAGTGTTTGAAGAAGAAGCCAACAAGCTGGGCGGCGCGGACTTCCTCGCGCAGGGCACGCTGTATCCGGACGTTATCGAAAGCGTTTCGTTCACGGGCGGTCCTTCGGTTACGATCAAGTCGCACCACAATGTCGGCGGTCTGCCAGAACGCATGAACATGCAGCTGGTCGAGCCGCTGCGTGAACTCTTCAAAGATGAAGTGCGTGTATTGGGTAAGGAACTTGGTCTTCCTGACAGCTTCATCGGCCGTCACCCGTTTCCTGGTCCGGGTCTTGCGATCCGCTGTCCGGGCGGCATCACGCGCGAAAAGCTTGAAATCCTGCGGGAAGCTGATGCGATTTATCTTGATGAAATCCGCAAAGCTGGTCTTTACGACACAATTTGGCAGGCTTTCGCCGTTCTGCTTCCAGTTCAGACTGTTGGCGTAATGGGTGACGGCCGCACATATGAGTTTGTCTGTGCATTGCGTGCGGTCACATCCGTTGACGGTATGACTGCCGATTTCTACCACTACGATATGAACTTCCTTGGCAATGCGGCGACCCGTATCATCAATGAAGTGCGCGGTATTAACCGCGTGGTCTACGATGTGACCTCGAAGCCTCCGGGCACGATCGAGTGGGAATGATTCAGGCCCATCCGAACGCCGCCGATTTTACGCTGCGGTACGATCTAAGCTACTGAAATCAAAAATAAATCTATCCTTTGGCTATCGGCATCTATCGGTGGGCATAGATCATGTCCGGCGGCCTCGCTGACGGGCCTCGCCCCCATTGATCAACCGGAAAAACGAAAGTACCGTCAGGTCAAATGAGGCCAATGACGGTACTTTTTTCGAATTAACGCACTGAAATATAATAGTTTTCAGCGCCATTGGCCTTCAAAAACCGCGTGACGGTACTTTTCCGCAAGGAGGCCCGAAATGTTGACCGACGCAGCACTCAAGTGCTTGAAACCAAAAGCGAAAATGTACAAGGTATCCGATCGTGACGGCATGTATGTGCGCGTCGCGCCGTCGGGCGCCATCTCGTTCAGGCTCGACTATCGGCTGAACGGCAGGCGAGAGACCGTCTATCTCGGCAGATATGCCCGTAACGGAATATCGCTCGCCAGGGCTCGCGAGCTATGCATCGACGCCCGTCGGGCGATCGCCGAGGGGCGGTCCCCCGCCATCGAGAAGCAGCGGGAGAAACGCCGGATCAAGGAAGCAAAGAGCTTCGGCGAATTCGGCGAGAAGTGGCTGACCAACGCGACCATGGCCGACAGCACGCGCGCGATGCGTCGCTCCATCTTCGAACGCGAACTCATGCCCGTCTGGCGAAATCGTCTCCTGACGGAGATCACACCGGATGATCTACGCGTTCACTGCGGCAAGATCGTCGAACGGGGTGCGCCTGCAACTGCTATCCATGTGCGGGATATCCTCAAGCAGATCTACGGCTTTGCCATTCTGCACGGCGAGAAGGTCGCCAATCCGGCCGATGACGTCGGTCCAGCCTCGATCGCTACCTTTACGCCGAAGGACCGCGCGCTCTCGCCCGCAGAGATCCGCATCATGTTCAAGCAGCTCGAGCATGTTGCGACTTTGCCAACGATCCGCCTCGGTATGAAGCTCTACCTCCTCACCATGGTCCGGAAGAGCGAGTTGCAGGATGCAGTTTGGGACGAGATCGATTTTGACAACGCCGTCTGGACCATCCCGAAGGAGCGCATGAAGCGTTCGAAGCCGCACAACGTCTATTTGTGCCGACAGACGTTAGACATCATGATCGCGCTTAAGACCTGCTCCGGCAACTCCCGATATCTTTTGCCGTCCCGGTACGACGCGGACGCGCCAATGTCTCGCGCGACGTTCAATCGGATCACCTACGCGGTCGTCGAGCGAGCCAAGAAGGAGGGGCTGCCACTGGAGCCATTCACGGTCCATGATCTGCGGCGGACCGGATCGACGCTGCTAAATGAGCTGGGCTTTAACAGCGACTGGATCGAAAAGTGCCTGGCGCACGAGGACGGGCGTTCGTCGCGCGGCGTCTATAACAAGGCCGAGTATGAGGTGCAGCGTCGGCATATGATGCAGCAGTGGGCGGATACCGTTGACGCCTGGATCGATGGCCGGAAGTATGCCCCCGCGCTTTTGCCGCAAGCTATGCCCTTGATGGAACTGGATCCCGCCCTTTGACCGGGCGGGATTTACGCTTGGAAACATCAGGATGTTGGGCACGCCGGATCGGCGCAGCCCGCCGTGCCGTGAGCCAAGCCTCGACCTCGGCCAGGTCCCATACGATACAACGTGGCGAGAGCGCGAACCGGCGGGGAAACTCGCCACGCTGCTCCATTTCATAAATTGTGCTGTCGGCCATCGGTACCATCTCTCGCAACTGTTGCCGCCGGATTGTTCTCCGAATTTGTGTAGTTTCGATCTTTGCCATTCTCAATCTCCTTCATTGCTGAGGCGATTGAGAATGATAGATGGTGATAGTGAAAGCCCCTTCGAAACGCATTGCGGTGTTTTCGGGCTATAGCGTACACATCGGCGGGTTCTTCCTGACTGCTAGGAGCAGCATAGGGGCGAACAGGCGCTGATGGACAAGCTCGAAACGTGTGGGGCCTGCAACAACGCCGACGCCTGCGGTAGACACGACTCCCTTCAAAAAGTGGTTTGTCTACCAATCCACAGAAAAACACGACGAGTTGAAAGCGGCGTGTTTTCAGGGGGTTGAGAAGGAAGGAAAAGAGGCTGGCGATATTCGGTTTTTCGCTCTAGGTGCAGTATAGGTGCAGAGAGCGTCGGCTAGAATCGGCGGCAAATGTGCGGGTGTGGTGGAACTGGTAGACGCGCCGGATTCAAAATCCGGTTCCGAGAGGAGTGTCGGTTCGATTCCGACCACCCGCACCACCTTTAATCTCAAGGTAAACCGACGGCCAAAAAGTTCGAATCTCACCCGGCTCGCCAGGCACTCCCTCGTGAACTCATCGATCACATTCAGCATGCGGAACCTCCGCCCGTTATGGGTGCGGTCCTCGACGAAGTCGTAGGACCAGACGTGGTTGGGATATTCCGGCCGCAGCCGAATGCAGGACCCATCGTTCAGCCACAAGCGGCCCTTCTTCGGCTGCCTGTACGGCACCTTGAGCCCCTCCCGCCGCCAGATCCGCTCGACGCGCTTCATATTCACCACCCAGCCCGCCCGGTGCAGCAAGGCCGTGATCCGACGATAACCATAGCGCCCATAGCGGGTGGCGAGTTCGACGATGTCGGCGGTCAGGGCCGCCTCCTCGGCTCGCGCCATCGGCATCTTGCGCTGTGTGGATCGATGTTGCCCCAGAACCCGGCACACCAGCCGCTCCGATACGCCGAGCTTGGCTCTGACGTGCTCGACACAGCGCCGGCGCCGGGCGGGGCTCAGAAGTTTCCCGACGCAGCTTCCTTCAGGATCAGCTTCTCCAGTGTCAGGTCAGACACCGCCTTGCGCAGCCGCTCGTTCTCCTTCTCGAGATCCTTCAGCCGCTTAACCTGGTCGCTCTTCAGGCCGCCAAATTCCTTGCGCCAGCGATAATAGGTGAATGCCGTCACCCCGATCGCCCGGATCGCCTCGGCTACCGGCCGTCCCTGCGACACCAAAACGTCGACCTGCCGAAGCTTCGAGACAATCTCTTCAGGCTTGTGCTTCTTCTGCGCCATCGCTCAATCCTCCAAAGGCTCGAAAGCCTAATTCAGGGAGGACCACTTTTCAGGGGGCAGACCAGTCGATGTCGCGCAGGTGAGCTTCATCGCGCCTATCATCGTGGATACGGCGCTCGGCGCGATCGACCGTCACATCGGCGAGTTCAAAGTGCTGGTTCACTGCAACCAGGGCCTCTCGCGGTCGCCCTCGATTGCGTTGCTTTATCTACTGAAACACACGGACGCGCTGGGGTCGCAAGATCCCGCTGCCGCACTGTTGGCGTTTCGGAGGCTCTACCCGCCGTACGCACCTGCTCAGGGCATGGCGGACTATGTGCGGCTGAATTGGGCGAAGTATTTGCAGGATGGCTAGCTCACTTTCGGAGCTGTTCCAAAGATGACCTTTCGGGAGCGGGAGCCGCGAGCCTACTTGTGACCGACTCGCGTGGAGTGTCCGCTTCCGGCACTGAACCCAAGTTCCGCTAGTGACTCGTTTCGGACCTTCAGCATGTCAGCTTCGCGTCCGCACGATAAGCTGACATGCCCGGGAGCTTCAGTCTTTTCTGGCGGAGTGCGCATTGCCCATCGGCCATATCCAGGTGTCCAACTCCGATGGCACGCAAACGCTGAAGCGGCAGCGCGACGCGGTGTTCGCGACCAACCTTTCCGGTCGATAACGTCCTGGTCATTTTGCCGAGCTTGCGGATTAGCCGCGAACCACCTGCTCAAGACCAGCCCCGGCGAGCCGGGCGGCGGCGAGCAGGCGATCGAGATCGTGCCCGTTGCGAGCGCTGGCGGACAGGCCGGCCATGACGGTGCTCATATAGTCGGTCACGCGCTCGGCCTGTTCGGGATGGCGCGCGGCGACGAAGCGATGGATCGCCTCCTCCGCCGCCGCAAGGAACGTTCCGGCCGCCTCGCGTGCCTCGCGGTCGGTGCAGCGCACACCCTCGATAACGAGGCACCCCGCCGCGTCCGGATCGGCGGCATAGCGCCGCGCCGCCGCTTCCAGCACCGCGACGAGGCATTCCGCGACCGGGCGATCGGCGTTCAGCAGATCGAACAGCGGGATCGCGCCGGTACCGGCATAGCGATCGAGAATGCGGCTGTAGAGCTCGGCCTTGCTGCCGAAGGCGGCATAGAAGCTGGGCGGGTTTATCCCGATCGCCTGAGTCAGGTGCGCGATGCTGACGGCATCATAGCCACGCGAATGGAACAGCCGCTGGGCGGTCGCGACCGCTTCGTCCGGGTCGAACAGGCGCGGTCTGCCGCGTGCGCGGGATAATTTTGTATGAACCACTACAAATACCTTGACGGGTGTTTCAAGTCGTTTATGTAGCGAGTCGTAAGTTATTGATCAAGGAAAGTCCGATGGGTGTGTTTGAGGCGAAATCCGTTCTCGTGCTGGGTGGCAGTCGGGGGATCGGCGCGGCGATCGTTCGGCGTTTTGTGGCAGATGGTGCGAAGGTGACCTTTACCTATTCCGGTTCGCCTGACGCGGCCCACGCGCTGGCGGCCGAAACGGGCAGCACCGCTGTCGAGACGGACAGCGCGGATCGCGACGCGGTGATCGCGCGCGTGAAGGACAGTGGCGCGCTCGACGTGCTGGTCGTCAATGCCGGAATCGGTGTTTTCGGCGATTCTCTGGAGCAGGATCCGGACGCAATCGACCGGCTGTTCCGGATCAATATCCACGCGCCCTATCATGCCTCGGTCGAGGCCGCGCGCCAGATGCCCCAGGGTGGCCGGATCATCGTCATCGGATCGGTGAACGGCGACCGGATGCCCGTTCCAGGCATGTCCTCCTACGCGCTCAGCAAGTCTGCGCTGCAAGGGATGGCGCGCGGGCTGGCACGCGACTTCGGGTCCCGCGGGATCACGATTAATGTGGTGCAGCCCGGCCCGATCGACACCGACGCCAATCCGGCGGACGGACCGATGAAGGAGCTGCTGCACAGCTTCATGGCGATCAAGCGCCACGGCCGGCCAGAGGAAGTCGCGGGCATGGTGGCGTACCTCGCCGGCCCGGAGGCGGGGTTCGTTACGGGCGCCATGCACACCATCGACGGCGCGTTCGGTGCCTGATCCGACCTCGCCCGCGCCGATGACCACCATCGGCATCATCGGCGCGGGCGAGGTCGGCAGCCAGATTGCCCGCGCCGCCATCGCCAACGGCTATCGGGTTGTCATCGCCAACTCGCGGGGGCCCGAAACCCTGGCCGGGCTGGTCGCGGAGCTCGGGCCGCCTGCCCGCGCCGCGACCGCTGCCGGTGCGGCGGAGGCGGGAGAATTCGTCGTGATCGCGGTCCCGCTCAAGCTGGTCAACGACATGCCCGTGGCGCAACTGGCGAACAAGATCGTGCTCGACACCAACAACTATATGCCGTGGCGCGACGGGCGCTATGCCCTCGTCGATACCGGCGCGAAGACCGAGCACGAACTGCGGCAGGACCAGCTGCCAACGTCCAAGGTCGCGAGGGCGTTCACGCATATCCAGGCACCGCGCCTGTTGCTGTCGGCGCGGCCCGCTGGCACGCCGGGGCGGCACGCGCTGTCGGTGTCGAGCGACTATCCCGAAGCGGTGGCGCTGGTCACGCGACTGTACGACCAGTTCGGCTTCGACACGGCGGACAACAGCCCGCTTAGCGAGTCCTGGCGGAGCGCTCCGGGTCAGCCCGCATGGCACGCGCACGACCATCAAACGCGTCCCGCGCTGATTGCGAACCTTGCCAAGGCGACACCGCTCCCACCGAGATAGGGCAGACTGCCTCTGCCCGACCACACCGCCCATGCCTACGAGGTCTTCGCCGTTCTCTCGCCCGCGCCGGCATCACGTTCATGTCGGCCTGCGCCTGCCGCGGTCGGTATCGCTGAGAGGGCAGCAGCGATCCGCGATCCCGCCGACAAGGCCTACGGTGTTCGACTGAAAGCGGGAGTCTGTGTGAAGAGCGGAATGTCGCCTTTCAGCCAAGTCGGTAATGACCGCTGCTGGCGCGAAGCCGAAATGCGCCGCCGATCGCCTGTCTTTCCACGCCATGGCCACCGATTATGCGACGGGCGCGCTGAAGGGGTGGGCGAGCTCGGTACGTAACGCTATTCTACGCCTGCCTTCGATCGCTCTTGCGGCCCTGCGCTGGCCAAGCCAACAGGATCGCACCGGATCGTAGCGTAGGGAAACATCGCACGCCAGCGCACAGTATCGCGCCATGGCGTAGGAAAAAGCGTGGCTCGCCGGAGTCGGTGAAAATGCGAACTTCGATCTGCCGATTCCCCTCAATCATATCCAAAGGCCCGCCGTCAAGATGCGCAAGCGTGATCGACTGAGAGCAGAAAGGATTGTCGCTGCCGGCGGGCCGATGCCGAATCTCCGAGAGCGCGCAGTGATGTTGGCGGAGAAGCTAGGCGAAGTCCGCACCCGTGATTTGACGGAGGTCGGCATTCCTCGGTGCTACTTAACAAGGATGTGCGAGGAAGGACTGTTGATCAAGGTTGGCTACGGGCGTTACCGCGCTGTTCCGCGGCGAGCCGCTTAACCGGAACGCTGCCGACCGTCAGTCCGAAGATGGGCCGAATAGGCGCACCGCGCTGTCGATGATCAGTTGGGGTCGCGGTTGGTGTAGTTGAGAGCAACCCAGGCGTATCCGACAGGGTTGCGGCGGACATGGCCGATTCCGGGGAACGCCGTATGGAGCATGGCAATCAAGGTCTCATTGCGCGCGAACTCGTCGAATGCTTCAGCGCGGAGCCGCATTAGAACTACGAACCATCACCGCTATCGATGACTTGCCGGACAGTCGGGTTCGCTTCAGGGAGCGCCAGTTCCGAAAAGTGCCGTCGGATATGATCCAGCTTGGGATCGATGTAGCGGCGGCAGAAGGGCCTGCTCGGGTCGGTTCGATAGTAGTTTTGGTAACGCTCGTCCGACGCTCTGAAACCTTTAAACGGGAGGACCAGGGTGTGCACCGCCTTGGCAGACGCGCCGGCGAAGCGGACGATCGCCTGTTCGGCCTCCGGCCGCTGGCTCTCTTCAAAGATGTAGATCGCGCTGCGGTACTTGCTGCGAGGCGAGCGGGCCCTGGCAGCGGAATGCGTTCTGAGATGCACCTCGGACAGCGTCGCCAACGGAATAACCGATGGATCGAAGGTGACGATCACCCCTTCTGACCAGGTATCTGCCGGCGCGTCCGACCGGACAAAGCCCTGGTCGACCTGGGCGACGCCGCGCAACGCCTGGAACACTCCCTCTGTGCACCAATGGCATCCCCCTCCAAAGCCGGCCTTCGCCATCATCACCTCCCACGCCGAGGCGTGAATCCTGACGTAGGTTTGCCCGGCAAAGCGCTAGCGGCTGATTTCGAAGAGGAACCACGCACGGCGCTCAGCCTCGTCCGTCCAGGCATCGATCAGGCCGGACGTCGCATTATCCTTCGCCTTGTCCGCGACGTCCTTTGCGCGGCGAAACGACTCGACCATGTGGAGATTGTCGGCGCGGAGCTCGCCCAGCATGTCCTGCGGTGTCACGAACTCAGCATCATTGTCCTTGATCGTCTGGTGGCGCGCGATATCGCCGATCGATCGAATGGTGGTGTTGCCCGTCTTTCGGGCGCGCTCGGCGATCGCATCGGTGACGGCGAGGATCTCTGCGGCCTGCTCATCAAGAAGCAGGTGATAGTCCCTGAAGTAGGGTCCGGAGACGTGCCAGTGGAAATTTTTTGTCTTCAGGTAAATCGCGTAGCTGTTCGCCAGAATGATCTTCAGAGCGTCGGCGACAGTCATCGCCGCGCATTCGTCAAGATCAGAAGGTGTCGGAAGGGCGGAGGCATTGTTGTTCGTCATCGCTTAGACTTTCTCAATCTGGCTACACGGGATCCAGCACCGATTCCCCCACGGATGGCGATGTATAGAAGATGAATTCATTGCCAGACGAAGTCCAATGGCCGGTGGCTATAGTTTCGATACCTTTGAGCGACATGCGCAGTCTTGGGGGGCCGGGCGTCGCAGGCGGACCGGTCGGCCGGGACCTCCACCTGCCCGTCAGGGGGCCGGTCGGAAATCCAGCACGAACGCGACGACCTTTTCGGCGGACATCTCGCACGGCTTCAGCAATGTTCTATCTGATGTAACGCGATAGAGGTTGAAGCTGACAATGTCGGTCCCGGCCAACTCCCTGGCGAACAGGCTGTTGCGACGTCCGTCACCGGATCGCCGGACAGTCACGCCGAAACGCCGGCCTTCGTAGGCGCCTTCGCTGTATCCCTCGGGAAGCTCCGCGAAGGCGGCATCGAACTCGGCATGCTCCATCTCAATCCAGTCGTCTTGATTCGACAGAAGCCCAAGGGTCCGAGGCCCTCGGCGCCAGTCCGCGGAGAAGGTCCGGGGCGGAGCCCTGTAGCCGACGCGGCCTGGGATGGGCGGAAAAGCCGTCCCGCGGGCGCTTGCACATGGCGCTGAGGCCGCCACCTGTCCGCCTGCTACGCAACCTCCACGCCTTTCCAGAAGGCGATATGATCCCGGATGCCCTCGGCGCCTGGCGTCGGATCTGGATAGGTCCAGGCTGCGTTCACGTTGAGCGCGTCTCCCACACGCACATGGAAGTAGCGCGCGGTGCCCTTGATCGGGCAGACGGACGTGTGCGGGCTCATCTCAAGCAGGCCAAAATCGACTGCCGACGGTGGGAAGTAGTGGTTTCCCTCGACGACGACCGTCTCGTTGCTTGTGGCGATGGTGGCGTCATTCCAGATAGCTGAGACCAACGGACTCTCCTTTCGTATTCATCAACCGGCACGGGGCTTGCGGGCTGTCTGCCCCAAGGCCGCACCCCCTCAGATGGCGGGCGGCGTGCGCCCCAGGAGTTTGTCGAGTTCGCCTCTGACATCGAGCTCGAAAAGCTCGTCGGAGCCACCGACATGCGTGCCGTTGATGAAGATCTGCGGCACGGTGTTTCGACCCGACGCTTCCGTCATGGCCTGCCGGTGAACCGGATCCGCCTCGATATCGAGTTCCTTCCATTGCACGCCCTTCTCCTCGAGGAGCATCTTCGCCCGGCGGCAGAACGGGCATCAGTTCGTGATGTACAGCAGCACATCAGTTGTCATATCGCGTCTCCGACAGTTGGAAGCGGATCGCTGTCATGGCGTTGATCTACCGTCAGCCGCGTTCGAGGAGGGCGACTGTGCCTTGACCGCCGTCGGCGCAGATGCTGACGATTGCGCGCGATCCGGGCGGCATGGCCCAAAGTTCCTTCACCGCCTGGCTGAGGTCGCGCGCGCCTGTAGCGCCGAACGGATGACCCAGGGCGACCGAGCCTCCATTGGGATTGACGCGGTCCCAGTCAAAATCGCCCATAGCCGCCTGGACACCGGCTGTCGCGCGCACCCACTCCCGATCGGTGATGGCCGCGACGTTCGCCAGGACCTGGGCTGCAAAGGCTTCGTGGATTTCCCAGAGTGCGATGTCGGAGAAGCTGAGTTGATGCCGCGCGAGCAGGCGCGGAATGCCATAGGAGGGCGCCATCAGCAGGCCCTCGGTGTGGAGATCGACGGCAGAGATCTCGTAGTCGACGAGCCGCGCGTAGGGGGTGCCCGCCGGGAGTCTCGCCACACCGGCTTCGGTAGCGACCCAACACCCGGCGGCTCCATCCGTAATCGGTGAGCTGTTGCCGGCGGTCAGGGTTCCCCTCCCGCTGTCGCGATCGAAGGCGGGCTTGAGTGCGGCCAGCCGTTCGGGCGACGTATCGGCGCGCGGGTTCGCATCGCGCGCCAGCTCAGGCAGCGAAATCACGAGATCGTCGAAGAAGCCACGTTCCCAACCAGCGACTGCCCGCTGGTGGCTCTTGAGCGCCCAATCATCCTGCGCGACGCGCGAGACCCGCCAAGCCTTGGCGGTCTCCTCCATATGATCACCCATCGTCCTTCCGGTGATCCGGTTTGCCCAGCCCTTTGTGGGGAGCACGTAGTCTCGTGGAGTCAGAGACTGGAGGGCGGCAAGCGCGGCGGTCGCATCCTGCGCAAAGAGGTCGGTGAGCCGCTTCGATGCATCGGCCGTCAGGGCGATTGACGGCCGGCTCATGACTTCGGACCCGCCGACCATGGTGAGGTCGGTTCCTCCGCCCAGCATCCCTGCCGCAGCGAAGGTCGCCGTCATGCTGGTCGAGCATGCCAGGACGACGGAGAACGCCGGAACAGTCGGATTGAGCTTGGCATCAAGCCAGGTTTCGCGAGCAATATTGCTCCAGCCCAAATTCGGGATCACGGTTCCCCAGACGAGGAGATCAGGCTCCGCCTGCGCCGCCATCGCCTGCACGACAGGCACGGACAGAGAGATGGCATCGTAGGCAGCCAACGCGCCTCCGCCGCGGCCGAAAGGCGTCCGAAGGCCAGCGGCAATGAAGACGGGTTCGGCAAAGCGGCTCATGATGATCTCCAAAATTAATCCGTGGGCTGCACGTCCACGATCGGCGGGACGCGAAGTAGCTTGCGCCGCTAGCCGCCGTAGCGCTCGGTTTTGACAATGGAGGGGTCCAGGCCGGCCAGCAGCGCGCCCTCGGTCGCGATGTTGACGAAACCGTTGGACCCGCAAACGAATACTTGTGTGGGCTTTCGGTGAAGCCGGGCCAGAACTTCTTGGACCATCACGCCGTCGATCCGTCGCGCAAAGTCCGATGCGCGGATCGGGTTCTCGCGCGTAATTGCCAGCGCCAAGGCGAATGCCGGATCGCTGCATTCGATGGAATGAAGCTCTTTTGAGAAGAGAACGTCTTCAGCGGTTCGTGCGGACAGGAGCAGCGCTGTCGGCACGACCTGGGCTAGTGCGCGGCGCTGCCGGATCATCGCCATCAACGGCACGAGGCCGGAGCCTGCCCCGATCAACAGCACTGGGTCTATGGCAGGTTCAGGCCATAGGAAATGGCCGCCGAGCGGACCACGAAGCTCGATTTCGTCGCCGATCGCCGCGACATCGTGGAAGAACGGCGAAACTTCGCCATCCGGCAGGCGCTCGATAGCGAGCTCGACCGTCGGGAACGAGATTGCCGAAGACGCAATCGAGTAACTCCGCATCGCACTGTAGCCACCGGGCGCGGTCAGCCGGACATCGACGTGCTGCCCTGCGATGTGCGCGAACGGTTTGCTCAACCGAAGGAAGAAGCTCTTGATACTCGGGGTTTGCTGGACGATTTCGTCGATCACGCATGACTGCCACGCGATTTGCGCGCCGTTTTCAGTCATTGGTGTATCGCTGCTCGCGCCACGGATCGCCATAGATGTGATAGCCGCGCAGCTCCCAGAAGCCCGCCTCGTCACGCGTTGTGAATTGCAGCGCGTTCACCCATTTGGCGGACTTCCAGAAGTAAAGGTGCGGAACCAGAAGACGCGCCGGCCCTCCATGATCGCGGGGAAGCGGCTTGCCCGCATAGTTGAGGGCGACCATCGCTTTCCCGGAGAGCAGATCCGCCAGCGGGACGTTTGTCGAGTAATTATCGTAGCAGTGCGCCAAGACGAAATCGGTGGGCCGATCGAGCCCTGCATCTGCAAGGATGTCTTCGATGAGTACGCCCTCCCAGGCGGTATCCAGCTTGGACCAGGACGTGACGCAGTGAATGTCTCGGGTCATCTTGGTCTTCGGTAGGGCGTTGAACTCGCTCCAGTTCCACACTTTGACGGGCTTCGGACCGATCTTGACGGTGAATTTCCAATCGGAGGGCTCCACGCTCGGCGTTGGCCCGGCCGTCAGAACAGGGAAATTCTCCACGAGATGCTGACCCGGCGGAATCCGATCGGACTGGTCGCCGCCTGGACCGCGGCCTGTGAAACCTCTGGTGACCATAGCGAAACCCCCTTGCTTGTCACGACAGACCAGAACCTGATTCAGTTCAGAATTCTGTAAAAGATCTTTGCGCGCACAACCGCCGAACGAGCCAATTCACTGAAAATCAGAATACCGGATTCTCTATTAGCGTAGAGAAAAGTGTTGGACCATTTTGAGTCGTGGTTGTGCGTGAAGACTATAGCGTCAGTCCAGTATGATTTCCCAATACCCTGTAGCTATAGTTTCGATAGCTTCGAATCGGCATTGCAGGCGTATCCCCGTCAGCGGATTTCGAGCGGACGCCGTCGCTTGCCAACGTTGGTGTGAGACCGGCGGGCGAGATCGCCCCTGCCAACGCGACCGCTGAGAGGTCGACTCCTCAACCGCTTGGGCGCTTATCGCCTCCATCCGGATGCTCACCCGCCGAACAGCAATAAACCGCTATTTTCGATAAACTTCTGAATCCGGCTCCGAGGTATGGAAACTATGTCGTACCGCTATTGGATATGTTGCGCGCATACCTTCATAGTCTGACACGCGAAATCTTTAAATCCTGAGTATATTTCGGAAGAAATTTCGATCTGATCGATAAGACTTCAGGATACAGCAAGCTGGAGACACCGATGAAAGCCGTTGGTTACAAGGTTCCGGGACCCATCGCCGAGGACGCCTCTCTGGTCGACATTGATCTGCCTCGGCCTGTCGCTGAAGGAGGCGATATCCTGGTTGAGGTGAAGGCTGTCTCGGTCAACCCGGTCGACTACAAAATCCGCAGCAGCACGCCGCCCGCTGATGGCGATTGGAAAGTGCTGGGATGGGATGCGGCCGGGATCGTGCAAGAGGTCGGCCCCGACGTGACGCAGTTCGCGGTAGGCGACGAGGTCTATTATGCCGGATCGCTCATAAGGCCTGGCACCAATGCGGAGTTCCATCTCGTCGACGCCCGGATCGTCGGTCGTAAACCCGCGTCGCTCGACTGGGCGGAAGCGGCGGCGCTGCCACTCACGACGTTGACGGCCTGGGAAGCCATGTTCGATCGCCTGGACGTGACGAAGCCCGTTCCCGGGGCGGCGGCGGCGATCCTCATCATCGGTGGTGCGGGTGGGGTCGGGTCGATCGCCATCCAGATCGCTCGACAGCGCACGGATCTCATCGTCATCTCCACCGCCTCTCGGCCGGAAACCCAGGAGTGGGTTAAAGGGCTTGGGGCTCATCATGTCATCGACCACTCTCGGCCGCTCGCGCCACAGATTGCCGAGCTCAACATCGGCGCTCCCGCTTTCGTGTTCTCGACCACGCATACCGAGCAGCATGCATCCGACATCGCCGAACTGATCGCCCCGCAAGGACGGTTCGGATTCATCGACGATCCCAAGGCGCTCGACGTCATGCTGTTCAAGCGCAAGGCAGTGTCGATCCACCACGAGCTGATGTTCACACGGTCGCTCTACGGCACGCCCGACATGGATGAGCAGGGCAAGATCCTCAATTCGCTGGCGGTGCTGGTGGACGACGGCAAAATTCGCACGACGCTAACCGAAAAATTGTCGCCAATTAATGCCGCCAATCTGAAGACGGTGCACGCACTGATCGAAAGTGGCGCGGCAAGAGGCAAGATTGTCCTCGAAGGCTTCTGATGACTGCCACCGCCGAACGTCTTTTCTAACCTCAAGAACGCCGGACGGATTACGCCACGGTGAAGGAAATTTCATGACGAAATCCATTGCCACCGCCTCGATCAACCGCGAAACCGCCGTCGCCCTCATCGACGCGGCGATCGCCGCGGCACGTACAATCGGCATCCCGGCTGCGGTCGCCGTCGTCGACGCCACCGGTAACCTGCGCGCGTTCGAGCGCACTGATGACGCGCCGTTTCTCACCGTCGATGTTGCCATCGACAAGGCTTGGAGTTCCGCCTCGTTTGGGTACCCGACCCATGTCTGGAACGACTATGTTTCGAACGATCCAAAAGTGGCGCCGCTGGCCTATCGCCCCCGGATGGTCGCTGTCGGCGGAGGCTATCCGATCCTGGAAGACGGGAAGTTGATCGGCGGGATCGGCATCTCCGGAGGCAACTATCAGCAGGATCAGGATGCGTGCGTCGAGGCACTCACGAAAATCGGGTTCGAGCTGCCAGCCTGACGACTTTAAGGCCATCGCCAGCGGCGGTGGCCTGCAGATGCGACCTTATGAAAGACTTTAAGATGGAAGCGTTCGTCGTCTTCACCCGCGAAGAAACCACCGATCCGGAAGAACTCGCAACCTATTCTGCAGGCGTCGGCCCATCGTTCGATGGCCACGACGTAACCTTTCTCGCCGCTTATGGCGCGATGGAGCATTTGGAGGGGCCGCCCGTCGAAGGGGCCGTAATTTTGCGGTTCCCGACGATGCAGGCCGCCCGTGATTGGTATCATAGCCCCGCCTACCAAACCATCGCTGCGCACCGTTTTGCCGGTTCCCGCTATCGCGCCTTTGTCATTGAGGGGCGGCGGTGACACACCGACGGAAGAACGGCGGGGCTGGCCACGAGGTATCGGTCGGCGAACTCGCATCCTACAACCTGTAGGGGATCAAGGCGGTGAGGTTCGCGTGCCATCGCCACACGCGACCACTCATCGGACTTCTGCATCGGAATTGGAGGATCAGATGAGCGTCGACGAACGACAAGCCCCCGAGCTGCGGGTGCAGAGATGGATTGGCGCGGATGGAGAAAGCATCGCGCCGCTCAAGCTGTCGGATCTCGGCACCGGCCCGAAAGTCCTCTTCGCCTTCCAGCACTGGTGCCGTGGCTGCCATTTGCATGGATTTCCGACGCTACAAAGGTTGCATGGTGCATTGAGCGCCAAGGGCGTGGGCTTCGCGGTGATCCAGACCGTCTTCGAAGGAGCGGATGAGAACACCTTCGAGAAGCTGCGCGTGAACCAGCTCAAGTATGCGCTTCCTGTCGCGTTCGGTCAGGACGAGCCACCTGCCGGCGCGACGCTTCCCACCTTCATGGAGGACTACCGCACGCGGGGAACGCCCTGGTTCTCCGTGATGGACGCTGGCGGCCGCATCGTATTCTCGGACTTCCATCTCGACGCCGATCAGCTCGTGAAGGGACTGGAGCTGGTGTAACCGATGCGGCGCTGGGTCATCCTGATTGCCACCCATCTCGCGATGCTCGCCATGGGCTTCGCGGGCGGTGTCTACACGCTGCCGATCCTGACCGCCCCCCAGGCCCCGGACGCGGCGGCCTTGCGGACCATCTCAGCCGAGACGCTCTACGCAGGGCGTCTGGCCCGCGATCTCAAAGGCAGCGACCTGCTTCACTGGGGGGAAGGCGAGATCCGGGTCTCGCGCGACCGTATCGCCCATATCGGGCGCCTCGCCCCTGGTCCCGACTACAAGCTCTACCTCGCACCACGTTTCGTCGACACGAAGGAGGCCTTTCTCCTAATCAAGGACAGATCAGTCCGCGTGGGCGATGTGAAGACGTTCAACGGCTTCATCGTCGAGGTGCCTGCCGGCATCGATGTCCGTGACTACAACACGGTCGTCATCTGGTGCGAAGCATTCGACCAGTTCATCAGTGCGGCAGAGTATCAACCCTCAAGTCAGGCCCGAGAACGAGCCCGGCGATGGATACCATGAGGTCGGCGGGCAAGCGCGGCCTCGTTCTCGCGCCGGTGGCGGCGCTGCTGCTGAGCGTCGCCGCTCTGCTGCTGGGCAATGGCCTGCTGAGCACGCTCCTGATCGTGAGAGCCGGCCATGAGGGGTTCTCGACCGGCGCGATCAGCGCGATGATGTCCTTCTATTTCGCGGGTTTCACGATCGGCGCGCTCGTGTTGCCACCGATCATCGTCTCCGTGGGACATGTCAGAACCTTCGCCGGCTTCGCGGCCATTGCCTCGATGACCGCCCTTCTCCATGTGGCGTTCGTGGAGCCGATCGCCTGGATGCCGCTTCGCCTGATTACCGGCTTCGCCTACGCGGGCATGATCCTCGCAACGGAGAGTTGGCTCAACGCCCACGCATTGCCATCCACACGCGGGCAGCTCCTGTCGATATTCGGAGTTGTCTCTATGGGCTCATGGGCAATCGGGCAGGCGTTACTCAACATCGCACCGCCCGCCGACGTGACATTGTTCCTCATCGTGTCGCTGCTGATATCAGCGGCGGTGGTTCCGATCACCTTGCTGCCCAGTCATCCGCCGGCCCAGGTGGAACAGGAATGGGTCGCGTTCAGGGACCTCGTCCTCGTATCACCTCTCGCTGCGGCTGGCGCTTTCCTGGCCGGCCTGGCTATCGGTGGTTTCTGGGGCATGGGCGCGAACTTTGCCCAGAGCATCGGCCTCGATGTGGGCGGTATCTCCGCCTTCATGGCTGCGGTTCTTGGTGGAACGCTCGCCTTCCATTGGCCACTCGGTTGGCTTTCGGATCGAGTGCCCCGGAATCTTGTCATCGCCGGTGCGGCGCTGGCGTCCGCAGCGTCTGCCATCGGCGTAGCGTTGGCGGTGGAAGCGCCTCTGCCGCTGCTCCTTGCGGCAGGTGCGCTGTTCGGCGGCTTTGGCATCCCGATTTATTCGTTGTGTCTCGCCGTCGCAAACGACGATCTTCCGGCCGGTCGGCTACTCGGCACCGCGCGCGGGCTTCTGTTGCTCAACGGGATCGGGACAGCCGCTGGCCCCCTAATAGGAGCAGCTGCAATGAATATCGTCGGCCCTGGCGGCCTGTTCCTTTATGCGGCGGCGTTGCTCACGCTCCTGGCAGTGCTGGCCATCGCCCGCAGGCAGCCGAGGCGCGCCAACCAGGCCAAGGCGGCCCCCCGTTCTCCGAGCACGCCGATGATAACCGGATCTCTCGATACGATGATATGCATGGAGAAGCGGGCGCAGGGCGTGCGGGATTAGCGCGGCACGGCGCCTGCACGAACCGCGGGGTCAGGCGATGATAGCTGTTACGCGAATTTCGATACGCATGGTTGGAAGCCCCAGCGCTTCGATTCCCAACTGCGTCCAGATTGGAGCGCGGTCGGGCATGTAGTGGCGATACAGCTTGGCCATTGTTTCGTTGATCACGGGAGGGAATCCACCGACGTGATAGGAATTGACGTGGACCACATGCGGCCAGCGTGCTCCGGCGGTCGCGAGCGTCCGTTCCACGTTCTTGAACGCCTGCTCGATCTCTTCCTCAATCGACTCCGGAATGACGAGATCGTCGTTCCATCCGCCCTGTCCGGAGATCTCCACGCGGTCACCAATGCGCATTGCCTGAGAATAATGAAGCGCGTCATGCAGGCGCGTCCCGTATCCGGGGGTGATGAAGAATGAAGGTGTTGTCATGAGTTTGCCTTTGATGAGCCAGGTCAATGCGGCTGCAAGTGACCGTATGCATGCAGAAAGAGATGCAGGGCGTTCGGCACTAGCGCGCCGGCTGCGGTGGAGGGCTTTATTCCACGTCTTCTACGGTGAGGTCCCGGCCGTTGAACTGCACGGTCTCCCCGGCTCGGGCACCCTCGATCGCTTCGAAGATCGGCGCCATCGTGGAAATGCCCATGAGCTCACGCCCCTGACAGGTAAACTTGCTCGTTGACACCGCGATCACAAAGTGGCGGCCGGACAGCTTGACGACAGCGCCTTCGTTGACGGCCAACTTGGGGCCGAAATCGATCGTCCTGAGCTTTTCGAGTTTATTGGCGTAGTCATGGAGCGTGTCATCGAGCGCTTCAGCGAAGTCGCTCGCGACCTCGGCCTGAGCTAGTTCGTCGTTTTCGATCGGTTCGCTCCGATCGAGCCGAGCGGTAGAGACATAGTCCAGGTAGTTTTCGCGAGCGCTGTGCAACGCTGCTGTCTCCAGCAAGAGCATAGTTTCTCGTATGTGGTCCTTGTTCCAGTCCATAATCACCTCCTAATTTTCGATGTTCTTAAAGTTCAGCCTGCAGATGTGTGGGCCAGGATGGCCAGCCTTTCCGGCTAAGCGACACCGCTATTCGTCGCTGATGACGTCTTCGCCCTGGTATGGAACCCTGATCAGCCGAGGATCTCGAATGATGCTCGTGACGAGCCAGACATATTCCTGCTCGGCGGTATCGAAGCCGAGGATGCTGAAGGATTGGCCGAAAGGGCATGGCGGGAAGTCTGGAAAGCCCTCGCGCAGAACGTAACGCTCGGGATCGCTGTGAAACTCGCTCTTGTAGACTTTCCGTAGTCCGTGCTTGCTCGGCGCGTCCTGGTCACCTGCCGGTGCTGTTTCCCGATGCTCCACAAGGCGCTCGGACAAGTCGCGGGGGCAGATTTCGTGGAACACGTCGAAGGCGTCGATCAACAGGCCTTTATGCTCTGTCGCCGGATCGGTGATCGCGTAGATGTTGGAGGCATCTTCGCCGTCGTCCCCGCTCTCGAGGCGCAACGCCGCATCGACGCGAATGCTGCATGCATCGAGGGTTGACCCTAGTTCGAGATCGACGAGATTGCCGTCCTTGACGCGGTATTCGCGGTCATAGCCGTTGGCGATGAATGACTGGACTGCTTCTAGAACGTCGGTCACCTGGGAGGTCATGGAAGCACCTTCATCTTGAACTGGATTGGACACGCTCGCGCACAAAGCGCGCTGTGACTCGGCGGACGGAGAAGCTCGCGAAGTGCGTTACTCATAGCCACTTGGCCTTCTTGAAGCGCATGAACAGGAGAAGGCAGAACACCGCTATCACTCCGAGCACGACGAAGTAGCCATATGGCGTGTCCAGTTCCGGCATGTGCTTGAAGTTCATGCCATATATTCCGGCGATCGCCGTCGGGACCGTCAAGATCGCCGCCCAGGCCGCGAGCTGGCGAGTGACCACACCGATCCTTTGCGCTTCCAGAAGGCTGCTGGCCTCGAAGACCGTGGACAGGACAAGCAGGAGGCCGTCGACCATGGACTGCACGCGGTGGACATGGTCCGCGACGTCGTGGAAATATGGTGTCATTTCGGCGCTGATGCAGGGAAAGTGGCCGCGAACGAGCTTTCGCACCAGCTCGGCCATAGCCCCGAGCGTGCGCTGGAACCGCGTGAGTTCGGACCTTAGTTCGAAGATTCGCGCCACCTCTTCTGGCCCGAGGAAATCGTGCAGCGACCGTCGCTCCATCGCCAGGACGTCGTCCTCGATCATTTCGAAGATGGGCAGATACTGGTCGACCACTCGGTGCAAGATCGCGTGCAGCACATAGTCGACACCCTTGCCGAACTGCGTCGGCGATGCCTCGAGTTGCTCCCGAAGTTTGCCCAGCGCTCCGGCATTGCCGTGCCGCACGGTGATAAGGTGATTGTGACCGGTGAAGATCGCCATCTTGCCGTAGCTGATCCGGTCGCCGACCAGCTCGGCGGTCTGGGCGACGACGTACAACTCATCGTTGTAGACCTCGAGCTTGGGCGGGCACAGCGGGTGCATGGCGTTGTCGATCGCCAAAGGATGGAGGTTATACGTCGTCTGGATCGCGCTGAGTTCGTCTGCGGTGGGCTCGCTAAGCGCGATCCAGCAGAAGCCCGAGCGATTCTCGTTTAGTTCGACGTGCTCATCGAGCCTGATTTCACGGACTCGCTTACCTTCGTTGTAATAATATGCGGCGATAATGGTCATGCAGGCCTCGCAGGAATTCGCAGGCCACGCTGTACAGCCGGTCGCGCCAGCCCGCGTTCGAGCCATGCCTGCACGTTCGAATAGCTGCTTAGGCCGAGGATGTCGCCCGCTGCGTAGAATTCGACCAGCGCATTCACCCAGCCAAACGTCGCAATGTCCGCGATCGAGTAATCATCGACAATCCATTCGCGGCCCTCCAGCCGGTGATCCAGGACCCCGAGAAGACGCCTGGATTCATCAACAAAGCGCTGCCGAGGTCGCTTGTCCTCATAGTCCTTGCCGGCAAATCGCAGGAAAAAGCCTAGCTGTCCGAAGGTCGGCCCAACGCCCGACACCTGAAAGAACACCCAGGCCAGAGTCTCGTACCGCTGGGCGGGTGTTGTTGAGATGAGCTGCCCCGTCTTGTCGGCCAGATAGATGAGGATCGCACCGGTTTCCCATATGCCAATGGGCTGGCCGTCAGGGCCAGCCGGATCGATGATCGCGGGTATGCGGCCGTTGGGATTCAACGACACGAACGCTGGATCCTTCGACTCGTTGTTCGAGATGTCGACGAAGTGGGGCTCATACGGCAGGCCAGTCTCCTCCAGCATCATCGAGACCTTGACGCCGTTGGGCGTGGGGGCCGCGTATAGTTGCAAGCGATCCGGATAAGATGCTGGCCAGCGCTGCGTGATGGGAAAGGAGGAGAGGTCTGTCATATCTGGATCCTGGCACTGCGACGGCGGCTGAATGGAATGATCTGCTTCAAGGCCGGGTTCGACGACCGCGTCGATTGACGCGGTCGTCGGAGGTTGCGAACCGGATCGGCGCGGCACTAACGGCAGCGAAGCCTATTCCGCTGCAGCCCCGGCCGCAGGGCTCACATCGCCGGCCTCATGCCGCTTTGGAAGAACCCAGTCGGGACGGACGAAGTGGCAGGTGTAGCCGCCCGGCCGCTTCTCCAGATAATCCTGGTGATCGGGCTCGGCCTCCCAGAACTCGCCGACCGGCTGGACCTCGGTCACCACTTTGCCATCCCACAGCCCCGAGGCATCCACATCGGCGATCGTATCCTCGGCGACGCGCTTCTGCTCCTCGTCGACATAATAGATGCCCGACCGGTAGGAGAGCCCACGATCATTGCCCTGGCGGTTCAGCGTCGTCGGATCGTGGATCTGGAAGAAGAATTCCAGGATGTGCCGGTAGCTCGTCACTGTCGGGTCGAAGACAATCTCGATCCCCTCGGCATGCGTGCCGTGATTACGATACGTGGCGTTCGGAATATCGCCGCCCGTGTAACCCACACGGGTCGAGATGATGCCGGGCCGCTTGCGGATCAGATCCTGCATGCCCCAGAAACATCCTCCTGCGAGAACAGCGCGCTGATGCATGTTAAGCCTCCTCTACTTGATCGAGATATTCACCGTATCCCTCGGACTCCATCTCGTCGCGCGGGATGAAGCGAAGGGACGCAGAGTTGATGCAGTAGCGCAGACCGCCGCGGTCGGAAGGACCGTCCGGGAAAACGTGGCCCAGATGGCTGTCGGCGTGTACCGACCTGACCTCCGTCCGGACCATGCCGTGTGCACTGTCCCGCACCTCGTTCACGTTTGCCGGAACGATCGGCTTGGTGAAGCTGGGCCAGCCAGTACCCGAATCGAACTTGTCCGTTGAAGCGAACAGCGGCTCTCCCGACACTATGTCGACGTAGATGCCAGGCTCCTTGTTGTCGTTGTGCTCACCCGTGAAGGGCCTTTCGGTCCCCGAATCCTGGGTAATCCGGCGTTGCTCGGGGGTCAGGCGGTCAACTGCTGCCTGTGACTTCTCAAACTTCATGATAGTCTCCAATAATTAATCTAGAGAGCTCGACACACTGTCATTTATCTTTGCAGTCATTGCGCCGACTATCGCAGTGCGCCCCAGATTTATCCAATACGCTGCGCGTATAGTTTCCATAGCGCCGAAGCTCTTCACGTCGTGATTCAGTTCCACTCATACCGGGCTGCCAGCTGCGCGATGTTCCGTATCTCGACCGTTGCCGTGGAGCCGGATACTGTCGCGATCACGACTTCGCGCTCCAAGACAAATCCGTCGATCGGCCGAGTGACGAGGCCTTGCACGGTCGGCGATCGTTCCGGAAGAATGCATATGGCGTGGCCGTCAGCGACGACCCGTTGCACCCAGTCCTCGCGATCTGATCGAAAGCGAGGTCGCATGAGCAAGTCCCGTCGCGCGAAGTGATCGAGGATCCGATCGCGAAACTCGCATTTCAGGCGATCGACGAAAGGAAACTCGAGCAGGTCTTCGCCGCGCACGATCTCGTTGGCAGCCAAGGGATGGTTTGCAGAACAGCCGAGCACGAAGCGCTCCCGAAATAGAGGATGCACATCCAGCTTGCGTTCCGGTCTTGTTTCACGCGGCATGATGCACGCGTGGTATTTTCCTGAAAGCACCTCCGATGTGTCCTCGTTCGACTGGAGCGAGTGCAGCTTGATTTCGATGGATGGCATCTCCGCCAATGCGCTCTCGAAGAATGCCGTAAATTCCTTTGGTCCGACGGTGGGCGCGACGGCGACATCCAGCACGCGGTGCCCCCCCATCGCCCAGTGCTCCGAGTGATTGCGAACGCTCTTCATCGCGACCACCATGCGCCGGAATTCTGCCTCGACGTCATGGCCAAGGCCAGTCAGGCGGCTGTTCTTCCCGTCGCGATAGATCAGCGGCCCGCCAAGCTCATCTTCCAAGCGGCGGATCGCGCGGGTCAGACTTGGCTGTGACACACCGCTCAAGCGAGCGGCCGCTGTGAAATTCAGCGTCTCGGCCAAGTTGATGAAATAGCTGACTTGATTGAGTTCCATAGTCCTTTGGCCCACGCGCCTGACTGATACCTCTTCCGTGAGACCGCCTTTGGAACGCAGGTCGCAGAAGTATGCTTGGCGCATATAATCATGATATAGGGGCTTGTCTATATGCGCCAGACATATAAATGATAGCCTGAGATGACGATTACCGGTTGGCGGTGCGCTCCGCTCAGCTCCGTCGAAGGTTCTGAGAGCGCAACCGCCAAGCCGCGTGCTGGAGGTTTGATGGACATGGCAGGAAGATCATTTACGTTTGTCAGTGGGGCTGGCTCTCCGCTGTCCGGGCACCTCGAACCGCCGGAAGGGACGCCGCGGGGCTGGGCGATCTTCGCCCACTGCTTCACGTGCGGGAAAGACAGTCGCGCCGCTGTTCACATCTCGCGCGCGCTGTCGCGTGCGGGCATCGGGGTCTTGAGGTTCGATTTCGCCGGGACCGGGATCGGCGGTGGGACGGGAGAACCTGTGAACTTCGCGTCGGACGTCGAGGACCTTCGGGCCGCCGCAAATGCGATGGCGGCGGCGGGCATGTCACCGTCCCTCCTCGTCGGGCACAGCCTGGGTGGCACCGCTGCGATCGTAGCCGCCGCCGACATGCCTGATATTGCGGCGGTAGCGACGATTGGTGCGCCGGCCGACCTTCAGCATATCTTGCGCCTCTTCGGACCGAATGATCTGGACACCATCGCGAGCGAGGGCGAGGCCTCGGTGGAGATTGCCGGTAGGCCCTTCCTCATTCGCCGAGGGTTCCTTGAGGCGGTTGAGGGGATCGACGTCGAGAAGGCCATTGCCTCCCTGCGACGGCCGGTGCTGGTCATGCACTCTCCGCTGGATCAGGTGGTCGGCATCGACCACGCGTCGCGCATCTTCGTCGCGTCCAGGCACCCTAAAAGCTTCATCTCGCTCGACAACGCGGATCACCTTCTCACCGACGTCGCGGACGCGAACTACGCCGCGGCCATGGTGGCGGTTTGGGCGAGCCGCTTTCTCCCACCACTCAGCGCGGATCTTCCGCAGATCGAGGTTGCGGAGGGCGTCGTCGCCACCGAAACTCTTGCAGGGACGTTCCAGCTCAAGGTCCGCAGCGGCGAGCACACTCTGTTCGCCGACGAGCCAGCATCGGTCGGTGGCCTCGGGACCGGACTATCTCCCTACGAACTCGTATCTGCCGGCCTCGCAGCCTGCACGGTGATGACGATGCGTCTCTATGCGAACCGCAAGGGCTTTCCGCTCGAACGGGCGAGCACGACCGTGCAGCACGAGAAGGTGCCGGACATGATGCCACCCGACCGGTTCACCCGCACCATTGTCCTCGATGGGCCGCTGAGTGATGATCAGCGCGCTCGGATCCTCGCGATCGCTGATCGGTGTCCCGTCGATCTGAGTCTCATCCGGGGTTCGGACGTGCAGACCGAGCTCTTGAGCGCCAGTCAGGCTGCGGATCCCGCGAGGCTGGCTTGACCGTGGCGCACACGGAGGAGGGCGAACGGACTGTGAGCCAATCGCCTACCGGCAATAGGGCGGCCGCGACAGAGCGAGCAATTCTCGCAGGCGGCTGCTTCTGGGGCATGGAGGATTTGCTGCGCCGAGCCAGGGGAGTCATTTCGACGCGTGTCGGTTACACAGGCGGAGAAATGCCTGATCCGACCTACGCGAGACATTACGGCCATGCGGAAGCAGTGGAAGTGACCTTCGACCCTTCCGTTCTCGCCTATCGCTCGCTCTTGGAACTCTTCTTCCAGATACATGACCCCACGACCTACGAGCAACAAGGCAGCGATGTCGGTCCGAGCTATCGATCGGCGATTTTCTACACCACCGAAGTGCAGAAGGAAGTCGCCCTCACAACCATCGCGGAAATCGAGGCATCAGGAAGCTGGCCTGGCCCGGTCGTGTCGGAGATCAACCCAGAAGAACCCTTTTGGGAGGCGGAGCCAGAGCACCAAGAATACCTGGTGCGCTATCCTGGGGGCTATAGCTGCCACTTCGTGCGCCCGACCTGGCGGTTGGACCGCTCAGACGAACGCCCAGCTGTAATACTTGACAGAAAGAGTTGATGATGACCGAAACCGTGACTAATCAGGCCGCCTGGCAGAAAGCGCCGGGGCAGCCACTGAGGATCGGTGTCACCGCTCTGCCGCATCTGGCGGCGAACGAGATATTGATCCGCAACGCGGCCATCGCGATCAACCCACTCGACTGGATTCTGCAGGACGTCGCGCTTTTGCCATGGCTCGACTATCCCGCGATTCTCGGCAGCGACGTCTCCGGTGAGGTCGCGGCGGTCGGTGGCGCGGTCGAGCGGTTCAAGGTCGGCGATCGAGTCATCGGACAGGCGGTCGGGACAACCGTAAATCAACCTGCGCAGGGTGCGTTCCAGCACCACACGATCGTGCTGGACCACATGGCGGCGCCGATCCCCAACAACATTGCCTTCGCTGATGCGGCAGTCCTCCCGCTTGGCCTTGGCACCGCCGCAAGCGGGCTCTACGGACGGACACAGTTGGCTCTCGCGCCACCGTTACACTCGCCGACCGCGCGTCCAGAGGTCGTTCTGGTCTGGGGTGGATCGTCGAGCGTTGGCTGCAACGCCATCCAGCTCGCGGTGGCGTCGGGCTACAGGTGCGTCGCCACCGCTTCGGCGCGCAACGTCGGCCTGTTGAAGGAGCTGGGTGCAAGCGAGGTTCTTGACCACTCGAGTCCAGCCATCGTGGAAGACGTGATTGAGGCAATGCGCGGGCGCAGTCTCGCTGGAACGCTTCACGCGACCGGTCACATGAAAGACTGTTTTGCCGTAGTTGCGAGATGCGAGGGCTCGCGCCGGGTGGCAGCGACGCTGGCCCCGCCCGACGAGCGTTCATTTGGAGTCGAGGCGACGCACATCTCCGGGACGAGCCTCAAGGATGACGAGGTTGGTCCAATGATCTACCGCGAATTCCTGCCGCAGGCTCTCGCGGCGCGCACGTTCGTCCCCGCCCCTCCGGCGAAGATCGTGGGCCAGGGCCTTGAAATGCTCCAGGCTGCCTTGGAAGCCCTGAAGGCGGGTGTATCCGCAGCGAAAATCGTCGTTACCCTGCCTTGAGTGACCAGCCAGGCGGTTTTTCGCGTTCGCAGTCTGAGGTGGCCCGCACTTTGCCGATTGGGAAGCTCTACCGGGAAAACGCGTGTGGGACGCGCGCTGCGCTCCTGCCGGAGCATGCGTTCCCGAAACCTGTTCCCGACTGCTTTTCCCCGAAACTACCTATCGGACATAGAGAAATGGGAATGCAGCGAGTGGTTTGAACGGCCGCTTCCGAAACCGCGTTCCGATCAATTGAGCGGCTAAAAGTGGGGCGATCACCGACATATTAGAATGAGACCGCCATGCCCGATCGGCCGGCTTGACGCGTAGCCAAAAGAATGCGGCTGACGGCAGGCTCGCTCGGACATTGACGAAGCCCCGCCAGTCTGCAGCAGCGTCGTCCAGCTCGCCGCAATTGCGAGTTTCCTGACGCGTCGTCGTTCTTCTCGCGGTCCACACCTCGCTCATGCAATTCGGCATCGACGGGGCAGTTCGTGCAGCCCTCGTAGCAGCACAAGCGGCAGATGCGGTATGACTGCTCGAGGTTTTCCAAGCGATTTCGGAGAACGCGTTCAGCGATGTCCGATAAGGTTTTCAGTTCGTCTGGATTAAGGATCGATAGCCCTTCGGCAATCACTTGATCGCGCGAGGCCAGGACCTCGTCGCTCGCGACCTTGCCAGTTGGAGTAAGATAGAGGGATCGCGCGCGCCCGTCTGTCGAATGCTCCCTACGCTCGATCAATCCCTCGCTTACCAATCTATCCACCAGGCGAACAGTTCCAGCATGTGAAAGGCCCACCCCGATCGCAAGCATACGGATCGAGAGCCCGGGCTTGTGCGCGAGCAACGCCAGCGCTGAGGCGGCGGGTCCAGCTTCCGGCGCCCGCGATGAACTAGCGCGAACGATGTCGTCGCTGATCATGAGTGCGAACGCCCCGAAAATGTTTCGATCTCGAGGTCCATCCATTGCCACATCTATATGTGCGCGGAGCATAGACAGCAAGCCATACCGTGGTCCTCTTCCTCCGCGCGGCTTGTGGAAAATGTCCTGTTTTAAAAGGGTTTCGGAGGATTTCGACTGATCGAGCGCGCCGAAAAAAACGGGTCCGGCTCGTTAAGGCAGCGGAACCGTTGATACCTGGCGGCTATAGGGCAAGCCTTTTCGCTCGGAATCGCCGTAGGTCGCGCCCGAGAATCACTCCGCGTCAGCGCTGTCATCCAGGCCGCGCAGGTGCAGATCAGCGAGACCTAGCTTGCCCCCGGCGTCGCACTTCCATCGTGTCACCGCGCGCGATCACGATTGTATCAATCCCATTGAGGAACAGTCCGTGCTCCACGACGTCGGGGATTGCGGCGATCGCTGCTACGATTTCGGTGGGCATGGTTATCTCGTCCAGGGCCGCGTCCATCCGTACAGGCTGGACGTTTGCCAACGGGCTATAGGCCCACCCGGAGCGCCAGCCCCATCAAGTCAAAATCCCGCAAAGGTCGCGCGTTTGCTGGGTAAAGGCATCGCCGATGAGGATGGCTTCGTGAGGCAGCGAAGCGCGAACCAGCCGCTCGACATATCTCGCTTATTAGTATATGCGTCGCGCATATACTGCAACGCCTGCCCGAAGCACGTAGACGACGTTCGTGACGTTCCCACGGGACCACTGTTGAGGAATTTTAGATGAGCATTTTCGACCGTTATGAATTTCTTGTCCCCGAGCACGGTCGGAGGGATCTTGGCCTGCTTAGATGGGCTCTCGTGATCGTATTTCTGTGGTTCGGCGCGATGAAGTTCACAGCGTACGAGGCCTATGGTATCGCCCCGTTTATCGAACACAGCCCGATCATGAATTGGCTCGGCATGTTCGGGACGCAGGGGCAAAGCTATTTCATCGGCGTTATCGAGTTATCGACCGGTCTCGTTCTGATCCTTGGTGCATTTCGTCCACTCTTCTCTGCGCTAGGCGCACTAATGTCAGCAGCGACCTATCTGATCACGCTGACCTTTTTCATCACCACTCCAGGTGTCGCGGAGCAGACTGCCGGCGGCTTTCCTGCGATTTCGGCTGCACCAGGGCAGTTTCTACTGAAGGACGCAGTTCTGCTAGCGGCGTCCCTCGTGCTGCTGCGTGCTTCGGTCCGCCACAGAGGGGCGCTTGTGCCCTCGTGACTGTGGTCCTCTCGTGACGGCGGCGTGCAAATCCTGCAGAACCTCCGCGGGGCATGGATGCTCCGTCGCGATATCGAGCCCGGAGGCGCTCAGCTGCATGGCGACGCGGTCTTCGCCCGTTTCGGCGAAGGCGCGCTCGCTTATCGAGAGAGCGGCATTCTCACACTGGCAGATGGCAGAGTATTCTCCGCGTGCCGGCAGTATCGCTATCGCTTGAGCGAGGACAGTGTTGTCGTCGAGTTCGCAGACGGACCTCATATCGGGACGCAGTTCCTCAGCTTGAGTTTCTCGCGGACGGATACCGGGTTGGAAGCGAGTGGCGTCTATGCCTGCGGAGACGACACCTACCATGCAACCTACAGGATTCTGGGGCCGGCGGCCTTTGAAGTGGTCATCATGGTCCAAGGGCCTGCAAAGGCATACGAGCTAGTCAGCCGATATTCCCGGTCGGGATAAATGCTCATGTCAGGAGGGCAAGTCCTCTGTTGCCCTTATCATGGCCGTGAAAGGCAGCGCCGGAATAACTTACCACGCGCTGCAAATCCGAAGACGATTGTCGTCGTCATCAGAAGGTAGGCGACTATCCCACCAGGTGAAAGAGTCGGAACCGCTGCGAGGATCAACCCATCATTCCCGCCGGGTATGAGCGCGATGCCGATACCCATCAATGTGCCGCCGACGATAGATCGCAGAATGCCATTGGCTGTCGGCAGTTGGAGACGCAGATTGCCTTGGCGAAAGGAGGCGGTTAGGGCGCCTGCGATCGAAGAGATCACCGCAGTGAGCGCGACCTCGCCGGCCGGCGACATGTCTGAGAGGAAGGGCGCGTCGAATCACGTCTGCCGAAGGTCCAGGCCGGCGAGAGTGCATATAGAAGTCCGCCAGTGATACCGAGTCCAATCATCGAAGCGCCGAACGACCAACCCGGCTTTGTTCGCAGAACGCTCTTCGTGGAAACGAAAACGAGTGCCAGCACGAGCACAACTAGGAAGGCTAGGAGAGTAACGAGGCCTGTTGCGCTCGGTTTGGAGATTAAGCTTGGCCATGTTGAATCGTAGCCGAACCTGCCATGGTCGGCAACCAAGATACCAATCGTTAATCCCAAGGGTAGAGCTAGAAGTCGCATCTCCCCATCCCCAAGCCGCGCCAGCGATCCGAGCAGGCATGTGTCATTAATGAGTGCGCCGAGGCCGAAGGCGATGGCGCCGATGAGCAGGAGGAAATTGATGCTGGTCGAGGGTGCGAGTGTTGCGCCCAGTGTTCCCGTCCAGACTATCGGGACCGCAACCAGGCCTGCCGCTGCCGACGCTGCGAGAAATCCGACGAACATTTTCGGCGGCTGTCTTCTGTGTAACTCATGAGCGGCCACCACTAAACAGGTTCCGCCTTGGTTCGCCGCATATCCGAACCCGAAGGCAAGTACGCATAGAAGAAGTTCGAGCGCAAACGATCCCATTATTTCAAGCCTGCCTGATCATATCGTCAGCCTTCTGATGCGACGTTCCAGCGTGGCGAGCGCCCCGGCTTAGCTTTACCACGGGAAGGCGCGATCCTGCTGTAGCCGCACAGATGGCAAAGGCTGACCGAGCCATCTTTGTCGAAGCCGTTTGCCACAAGGAGCCGCTCCGACAGCATGCCTAGAATGTCGAGGTCATTGGGCGACAGGGGCGAAATACATTCGGAGATCACCTGCTCCCGTGCCTTGAGCAAGGCGTCCGTTATCTTCTTCCCCGAATTGGTGAGGTGAATGAAGCGCGCCCGCCTGTCGGTGATTTGTCTTCGTCGTTCCACCAACTGTTCGCGCTCGAGCCTATCGATCAATCGCACCGTCCCGGCATGAGAAAGCCCGATCGAGGTAGCCAAAACGCTGATCGGCAGTCCGGGCTCCATGCTGAGTAACACCATCACGGCGGTCCCCGGGCCGCTTGGTGAAAACGAGGCCGAGACACTGGCGATGCTGTCTGCAACCGCCAACGCGAGTGCACCTAAATGGTACTTGGCGACCTCAGGCTCCATACCGCAAGAATATATGCTTCGCGCATAGACTTCAAGCGTGTGAAAATGTATGACCGCCGCATGCATCTATGACAGATTCGGACATGGTCATGCTCATTGAGGGGCTCAGCTCGGATTCCACATCTGAGATCAACGGACGTGCTCGTTCCCCAGGCGCTAGCGGGGGTGGGCTCGATGAAAGTGGACGTGCATGGGTGCCGCTCACCGGGCGCAGGCGGTTCGCCGATGAGACCGCCGGTATGATCGGACGGGTCTCATGCCCGACCTGACTCTTGATCTCCGATACCTGAAGTACGCCGTTCAGGTCGCCGAGGCCGGCAGCTTCCGCCGAGCGGCGGAGCGCCTATCGATATCGCAATCCACCGTCAGCCGACGTTTGCAGCTGTTTGAGCGCCAACTTGGCTTTTCTCTCTTCAAGCGTACGCGAGCGGGGGCAGGGCTGACTCCAGAAGGTGAGCGCTTCCTTCAACAAGCGGTGGTGGGAGCGCGCTACCTTCGTAACGCCGCAACGGAGATCCGCTCCGCGCGGAAACTCAAGACCGGGCTCGTGAGGTTTGGAATGCTTGAAGCGTTCCCGGCGTGCCCGATCATCAACATTCTCTCGGCATTCAGAAATAGACATCCGACGATCGAGGTAAAGCTTGAGGAAGGCACTTCAGAAGAAAACACTTTGGGGGTGAAGCGCGGATTACTGGACGCAGCAATCAGCCTGAGTGCGAGCAAGAGCCCTCAGTTCCAAGTTCGACGTCTCTGCGAACCAGATCTGTTCGTGGCATTGTCCCCGCTTCACGAGTTGGCAGCACGGCCACAGCTGTCGTGGGAGGACATTTGTGACGAAGTCTTCCTCGTTCGCTCGGATGGCGCTGGGCGTGAGCTCGCTGGCATACTCCGGCGCATGGTGGGCGCCGGAGACGGAGCGGTTCAACTCTCGATCCAACAAGTCAGCCGAGAAACCCTGCTGACGATGGTCGAACAGGGCTTCGGCTTGACCATCACCAGCGTGATCTACCGGCCGGATATCGCGTTGATCCCGCTCCCATCGGCGCGGGCGCCGACGGCCGCTATAATTTCTTCCAGTGACAACGACAACCCGACTCTGCCGCTGCTGCTGAAGTGTTTCGACACCCCCTCTAGAGCGGGGACCACGGATTAATCGGCGCTCCCCGGCGTCAACGTTCGCCTGGCTTTGGCGAAGCCACGGTCTGTCGCGATGAACCGTTGTAACATCGGGACGATTAACCGAGCTGGGTCAACAGCGGACTGACCTTGCTCTCGGCCCAATAGGTGGGCGTAGTCAACAAGGTCCTGGTGGAGAGCTGCAGGTAGCTCGACCTGTACCTTAAGCGGCTTGTCGTCCGCGATGGGGCCTAGCTTAAGCTTCGACATCATCAACCTCCATATGGCTCCAGTACCAAGTCTCGCGTCACGATAACGCGCACGGGAAATCCGGGCCGAATAGTGATCGTGGGCGCGACGTTGAGCTGACGCCTCACAATCTGCTGCCCTGCGTCGTTGATGGTGTCCTGCCCACCGTTCCGGATCGCCTGAACGAGCTGATCGTCGTTGTCGACCGCGAGTTCGGCGCCGACGCTCAGCAGTGTCGACAATCCCGCAGCCTTGGCCAGATCCCACCAATGGTAATCGACGCCATCCTGCAGCCCGGCGAACCCTTCAGCGTCAGCACCAGGCTGGCGCTCGAGAACGATCGAGCGCCCGTTCGGGAAGACGAGCCGAGTCCAGACGAGCAGGACTCGGCTCTGGCCGAACTGCACGTTGTTGTCGTACTGCCCGACCACACGAGTGCCTTGCGGCACAAGCAAGATACGGCCGGTTGGGCTGTCGTAGATGTTTTCGGTGACCTGCGCGGTGATCTGGCCGGGTAGATCGGATCGGATGCCGGTGATCAGCGCCGCGGATATCACTGCTCCCGCCTGAAGGACGTTCGGCGATACTGGCGCAGCGACGCGATCGGGCGCAACCGTCCTGCGATCGGCCGCGGCGTTCAGAAACGCGTTCTGCCGGTCCTGCGCCGAGGGCGTGGCGGGCGGCGGAGCGAGGCCAATGCTCGCCAAATCCGGCACCGGCGCGAGCGCTGGGGCAGCTCCCGCAGCAGCGGGTGTGCCCCGGCTTTCCGATCCGGAGAAGAGACGGCTGGTGCGCGCGGTCTCGATTTCCTGAAGGCGGCGCTGCTCTTCCGGGCTGATGCCGGGATTGGGCGTGGCCGTCCCGGGTGTGGGCACCGGCTGTCCGCGATCCTGGGTACTAAGGATCGGCCGGCCGAGGTCACCGGGAAGAGGGGGACCGAGCTGTGGCACGCCACTGTAATCTCGCGGCAGGCCGGCCAGTCCGTCAGCGGTCGAGCGGTTCTCGGTCGAATAGAGTTCGTCGTTCGGCCGACCGGCGTCGCGGGTCTGAAGCGCGTAGATCAGCGCACCTCCGAGCCCGACGCTGGCGACAAGACCGAGGCCGGCGAGAACCTTCCGCGACAACCGGGTGACGCGGGGCGGTTCGGCCCGCAGCCGCATCGGCGCAGGCCCGACCGGCTCGCCGGTCAGGGGCTGCGCATCGTCGTCCGGCACTTCCTCAATCCGGGGCGGGTTCTCGCTCACGAGGTCGGCCTCCCGTCTGTGCGGACGATCCTGACGCGCTTCTGCTCGCGGCCGGAGCCGAAGCGAAGTTCGGCAGCCGCGAACAGACGATCAACGATCATGTGGTGGCCGCGAACGCGATAGTTCACGAGCTCAGAGGTGTTGCCCTCGGGGCCGACGACGAAGAGTGGCGGCATCTCGCCCTGACCGATGCCGCGCGGAAACTCGATAAAGACCTGGCGTCCGTCGTCGAAGGCGCGCAGCGGCCGCCACGGCGCACGGTCGCCCTCGATCGCATAGCGGAAGTTGACGTTCGCGAGATCGACGCCGCTCGCCACCGGCTGGGCCGCCTGCGCCTCGGCGTTCTGACGGCGCAGCGCAATGAGCTGGTCTTGCGGATACTGCCATGAGACCGACGCCATATAGGTGCGCTCTGTCGAGCGCAGCTCCATGTGATAGGTGCGCATGTTGGTGTTGATGACGAGGTTTGTCATCAGGTCGGCGCGGGTGGGCTTTACGTAGGATGTGGATCTGGCGCGTTGCCCCCGATCCGCTCTCGGTGTCGCCGATGATCCAGCGCACTGTGTCGCCGGCGGCCACCGGGGCCTGCGCCAGCAGCTGCTCCCCGGGTTGGAGCGCGATGTCGGTGATCTGCCCGACGGCGGTATAGGATAAAGTGCCCCTTGAGTCCACGGGTAGACCATCGAGTTAATGAAGCCGTCGCGCACCGGCTGGACTCGTGCCGCCTCGTTTGCCTGGTTGACGCGAGCGGTCGGATTAGAAGGCTCCGGGGCACGCCGCGTCTCCTCCACACGCTGCAATTGGCCAGGCAGCGGCAGCGGCCGGGGCAGCTCGACCACGGTGACCGGCGCGGGTGGATCGACGGTCTGCACCGCCGGAGCCGCATTGTCGTAGGAAATCTCCGGCGGCGGATTGGTGGTCGCGCAGCCCGCGAGCGCGGTCGCCGCTAGCAGAACGACCGGGAATGCGGCTCTACGGAGAGCCGGGAGTACGTGTGTGTGTGAAGCCGGGTTTCCGGCTTTACGGAAATACGGCTTCATTGCCCAAGCTCCCGTGACCAGTTGATGGCGTTGACGTAGATGCCGAGCGGGTTCGCCCTGAGCCGGTCGGCGTTTCGGGGGATCTGCACGACGATCGTCAGGATCGCGGTCCAGCGCGTGGTCTCGGCGAGCTGGCCATTTTCGTATCGGCGCTCGACCCAGGCGACGCGGAAGCTGTCCGGGGACGCGCGGATGACGCTGGAGACGTCGACAGCGACCTGCTGCCGGCCGACCCGTGTAAAGGGGTCGTTGGAGCGGGCGTAGTCATTGAGCGCCATGGCGCCGCGGTCAGTCGTGAAGTCGTAGGCGCGCAGCCAGTTCTGCCGGACGATGATCGCATCGGCCGGAATGCTCCGGACCTGCTCGATGAAGCGCGCTAGGTGGAAGGCAATCTGCGGATCGGTCGGACGATAGTCGGCCTCGGCGGGCGCGACGGCCTGCGCCTGACCGATGCGATCGACTTGGACCACCCAGGGTACGATCGTCCCGCGTGCTGACTGCACGACGAGCGCGATGGCGAACCCGGCCGATAGGATCAGCGAGCCGAACGCCATGAGCCGCCAGTTCTTGGCCTGCACGCGCGAGGCGCCGATGCGCTCATCCCAGACCTGGGTGGCGCGTTGATAGGGCGTCGCCGGCTCGGGGGCCTTGCCATAATGGGTAGAGGGTCGTTTGAACATCAGCGATCGCCTTCGGAAAGATTGATGGAAGAGCCGCCGCCGTGGGCGTCGCCGGAGCGGACGGCATGGGCCGTGGCCTGGACGGCATGGGTCACGTGCTGGGATCGGCGCATCCGCTGCGCCCAGGCCGGCGGACCGCCGGCGTTCGCGGAACCGGCGGCAGCGGCGCCATCACCGGCCGCGTCACCGCCGATCGAGCCCATGGTGGAAGTGCCGCCTGTCGCCTCAAAGGCGGCCTTGCCGCCAGCGTTGAAGCTTGAGCGCATGCTTTCGGCGGCACGCGATGCGGCGCGACGCAGAGGTGAGACGGCGGCGCTGCCGCCGGCACGCACGACCCCGCCGAGACCGGAAGCGACACCGACCGCGCCGGCCTGCCCGGCTGAGCCAAGGCTGTAAGCGGTGGACGCGCCGCCGGCGATCGCAGCACCGCCACGAGCGGCGGCGGCGGCACCACCGGCCAGCGCAGCACCACCCGACGCAGCGGCGCCGACGGCGCCAGCGCCGAGCGCGACCATGCCGCCTGCGGCCAGGCCAGTGCCGACTGCTGCTCCGGCGCTGAGCTGGGGACCACCGGAGACGATGCCGCTTGCAATACCGGGACCGAAGATACCGAGGCCGAGCAGCGACAGCGCGGCGAGCACGATCGCCATCGCTTCGTCGATTGTCGGGTTCTGGCCGCCGAAACCGGATGTGAATTCTGAGAAGAGCGTCGAGCCGATGCCGATGATGACGGCCAGCACCAGCACCTTGATGCCGGAGGAGATGACGTTGCCGAGCACGCGTTCGGCCATGAAGGCCGACTTGCCGAACAGGCCGAACGGGATCAGCACGAAGCCGGCGAGCGTCGTCAGCTTGAACTCGATGAGCGTGACGAAGAGCTGGATGGCGAGGATG